>CAWARF010000003.1:0-648445 GCA_963784385.1 uncultured Acidobacteriota bacterium
TTTCCGTCCGCGCCTCGCCGAACACGTTCTGGCGGCGGTCAAGAAGGGCTCGCACGTCCTGGTCGAAGGGAGCCTCGTCAGTTCGACCTACGAGGTTGCCAATGGCAAGGGCAAGAAGGCAAAGGGCAGGAAAATCACCTCTTGGTCGATTCGTGCTGACGTTGTCCGCAAACTTGATCGCGACGAGCCGGATGCGGAACCATTGTCGATAGAGGGGGCGCACTCCGAAGTCGTTCCCTTCTGATCGGGCTCACGCAACAGGGCTTCGCGATATCGCGAAGCCCTGTTGCTTCTTATAAATTATCCGCTTGAGCGTTTTTGTCTCCTGGCGCAAATAAATCGCTATCACTCGATCACTCACGATTGGACCGCGGAAGCCTGACTGAAATTTTGCTCACTGATCGTGCCGCACCGCTGACAGATAAAAGACCGCTCCCATTGAACGTATCGTCTGCGGTACGTCGTGTGATTGTGCGACCAGAAGGCAACGACGAGAAAAGCCAGAAGAATTGGCGCAAAGATCACATAGAGCTTCGCAGGTAAGGAGGACACGGGCGGCGGGGTTGAATTGACATGAATCACGAAAGCGATCAGCGCTAGCGTCGAGATGATACCCGCCCAGAGCAACAGCTTGACCGTAAGACCACTTCACCGGAGGATTCAGGCGCTTTGATAGCTCAGTTTGATGGAATCCCGTTGTCTTAGCAGTCCCCACAAACATATCGGGCCCTCTGCTTCCAATGAGGAAGCCTATCATGCGGGTATGCGTATTCGCTCGATACAGCCCCTCTTGGTAGGCCAGAGAGATTTTCTTGAGGTCGCTGCTTGTGCAAACAGTGGGCATCGTAAGTCCATCGCTCTACCTCGGTCTGCCTCTTTCGCTGAGCCAACGAACATTGGTCACTCGCTGTACGTTAGCCAACCTCATTTCTTCTGGTTCATCGCTTGGCTCAGTGAAACAGTCGGGGGTTGATTCTCTTCAACAACCCGCCCGTCTAGAAGATGAATGGTACGGTCGGCGATGCTGGCGTAATGCGGATCGTGCGTAACCATACAAATTGTCGCGCCTTCTGCGTGCAATTGGCGCAGCAGGTCCATCACGGCTTCGCTGTTTTTCGAGTCGAGATTGCCGGTCGGTTCGTCGGCAAGCAGGATCGCCGGCTCTCCGACGAGCGCTCGGGCCACAGCCACGCGCTGTTGCTGGCCTCCAGACAGTTGCGCGGGATAATGTTTGGCTCGGTGTGCCATTCCGACTCGTTCGAGAACATTGCGCACACGTGTTCTTCGTTCTCCGGCGAGCATACTGCGATACGTGAGAGGCAGTTCGACATTTTCGAACACAGTGAGGTCACCAATCAAGTTGAATGCCTGGAAAATGAATCCGATCTCGCGATTGCGAATACGTGTGCGACTTGATAATCGAGAGATGTTGGACATGGTCACGGTGAATCCAGTAGTCGCCGCCAGTCGGCGAATCGAGCAGACCTAGGATTGAAAGCAGTGTTGATTTTCCGCAGCCAGAAGGACCGGCAATCGAGACGAACTCGCCGGGCTTGATTTCGAGATGCACTTCGCTTAGTGCATGGGTCTCGACCTCGTCCGTGTGAAATACCTTAGTAATCCTTTCGAGACGAATTAATGCCTCCGTCGCATTCATTTTCGGCTCCTCCGCGCTGTCATTTCGCACCGCAGCACAATGCTCATCAGGCCCACGCGCACCGTCCTAACGCTGGCTCAATGGAGCGTTTCCAGAAATGCGTGCATCTCACGGATAACGTCGGCCTCATTTGTAAAGAAAACGTAGTGGTCTGCTTTTGGTACTCGAACCACGCGCGCAGACGGCACGCCCTTTTCAAAAGCGTTTACTTCAATCCCTGTCTCTTTAAGGTCTCTGGCTTCATAAGCTATTCGAGTCGCGGGATCAACGAACCGTCCTGGGTCGTGGGGTAGCGCGAAAATCGCAAGGGCGGGAACTCTAATATGAGTGTATTTCTGCTCGCCCGCGTTCACTGCCTGTACGATAGTCGGATTGTTTCGGGATTTGCCAACACGCCCGTCCTGAGTGCTTTCAAAAAGTTGATGAAGTTCGCTCTCTGGCATGGCAAGGCCCCGCACGCGAATCCACCAGGAATGAAAGGCGGCAAAACTCTCTTTGTCGGCATCGGTCGCGGGCGGGATCGTTGGCCTTACCGGAGGGCCGTTTGTAGATGCCTTTTGCATTTCGCGCAGGTCGCTTTCGACTGCTGGCAGGTCTTCATTTACCATCTCATTGACCAGGATTTTGTAATCGGGTGGGAATTTCTGTAGTTTCTCTAGCGCTCTTTGCAGCGCAAGCAAGTCGATTGCGGTGTTCCCCACACCCTCCGAGCGGCTGTAATAGGCATACTCATAGGCCGCATCCAGGTAGATCAGGCCTGCGACTCGTTCGGGGTGGCGCGTAGCCACAGAACTCAATTCTTCGCCCGCGATGGAATGCCCCACGAGCACCGGACGATCTATTTTGAGGTCATCGAGCACAGCGAGCACATCGTCGCCAAGCCGATCCGCTGAGTATGCCGAATCATCAATGGCAGGAACGCTCGAAGCGCCGTATCCGCGTCGCGTGATACCGTAAACGCGATATTCAGGAGTGAACTTAGGCGCGAACTCATCGAATACATGTGCCGTGTCTCCCAGGCCGGCCAAGAAGACCAATGGCTGGCCCGAGCCACCCCAATCGAGCACCTCCAGCTTCACATCCTTATCCACTGAAACAAACTGCACTTTGTGCGGCGATGGATCGTGCCAAGGGACCTGCTCCTGCGCGGACACACTTCCAGTCAGCCCCGTGAGCAATAGTAAGCCTACGGCGATAAGATAGAGCCCATTTCCCGTGCGCTGGACCATTCTTGTTCCTCCACCACGCTCTCGATTCCGTTTATGACGTAGCGCTCTTTCATAGACTTAATCGCATCGGAAGCAACCAATAAAGAGCTACTCTCTTTCAGGAGCGCCAGGTATATTGTCTTGTTCTCTGTGAAATTTGCCGCTCACGGCGTCCGATAATCCGACGTTGTTTCTCTCCAAGATAGTTCCCGTCGCCTGTTCAAACTGGATCAGAGCCTTGGCATAGGAAGCGCGAGCACGCACTTCAGTATTCTCCGCTGCGGCTAGGTCCCTCTGAGCGCTGATCACGTCTTCCACCTTTGCCGCAGCAAAGCCGAACTTCTTCTGCTCCATGTCGAGCGCCTGTCGCGCTAACTCCGTCAGCTGCAGGGTTGTATCCAGCTGCCCTTTCGCCTGCTGCACGGCACTTACAGCCTTGCTTACGTCCCAAACGCCCTGGTTCTCCGCCTGTTGAAGCTGCATTTCCAATTGCCGTTGTTCGAGCAAAGCTCTGGCAGCATCTGCTTGCGCGACGCGATTCCCAATCGGGATGCTTAATCGCAATCCATATGCGTAATTCGAATAGCGATCCTGCAGCAGTCCAGTAAAGGAAGAGCCTAGGGAACCCCCCAATCCCGAAGGCGTATACTCGGCGTACGCAAGCAACGACGGCAGCAGCCCGTTGCGCACCGCCTGGATCGTAACCTGCTGGTTCTGCAGGTTCAGATTTGCTTGCTCGATCTCGGGACGATTCGCCGCGGCTTCCCGGAGCGCTTCCTCCAGCGGAGGGACATCGTCGGGATGCGGTTCAGGCAGTTGGTCGGTGAGAACAATTTCACTGCTCGCCAGTTGTTGATTGAAGCTCTTACAAATCTCGGCTTTTAAGGATTGAGAGTCCTGGGCAAAAGTGTTCTCCGCCGCTAACAAGTCCTGTTGTCTAGCGATCACTTCTTCACGCGACCGAAGCATGTCGGAAGAAGCAATGGCACCGATCTTCACCTGATCTTCTTGGTTGCTGAGAAGGCGTTGCACGGAGGCCAATTCTTCCTGCGCCACATGGATGTTGTCCCGATCGGTTAAAAGATCGTAGTAGGTGGATATGACATTCGAAAGCACAACAATCACATATTGCCGGAAGACACTCTGGGAGTACTTCAGATTGTTCCGTGAGATACGGAGAAATTTGGCATTGGCCCTATAGCCAAATCCATTTAAGAGTTGCTGGCTTGCACCGATATACAAACCCGAAGCGATATCCGGGTTGAACAATTCTGTGGTGGCATTTGAGGATTCTCGGTAGCCGTTCACCCCCGCAAAAATACTGGTTCCCGTCAAGAAACCTTGTGCGTAACCGCCACTTAGATATGCCGACTGAGTGCTTTCAACCGGAACACCGCTTACTACGGTATAGTTCAGCGGAGTGACGGCGCGGTCCCAGCCGTAAAACAGGCTTATTGTCGGATCGCAACAGCCCACGGAACCGAGGGTCGGAATGGTGCCGCCCAGGATGCCGCCGGCACCGCTCGAACTGCTGCTGCGCCCGCTGCCAACACTCGCGCCGATTTCCCCCGAAAATATCGTGTTGGATTGATAAGCGCCCGCGACACCGCGAGTCGCGCCTCCTCCCTTAGCGCGAAGCAAGTCCGTCTGCGCAATGGGCAAATTGTAACGTGCGACAGCAATATCCAGGTTATTCTCCAGCGCGAGCGCGATGGCGTCTTCCAGTGACAGCTTCAGCTCCCCATCCTCCATCAAATCCTGAAGTCGTTGTGAGTTGGTCAGGCGCGCTACGGGAACGAAGTTAGTGCTTGTGTAGGGCGAAAGTATGTTGGGAAAGGTACGATTCTTCGTGTAGTCGAAGAGAGTTGCCTCTGCGGGAACCGATGTCTTCTGGGTTGCTTGTGCTGCCGCAGAACCGATGAAACCAAAGAGCAACACAAGACCTACTACGACAGTTTCAAATCGCGGTGTCGTGCCTTCCACTTATTTGCTCCTTAGCCGGGCATAGCCCAAGACCTACAACTGCTCCTTGCCAACCAGACTCTCTCAGCTATTCCAACCGGACGCGATCATGTGCGTTCCACGCGGACATGTCGGACAAGATCACCTGATCCCCTGCCTGGAGACCTTGCACTACCTCGATCGCATTGACGGAGCTGCGGCCCAATCGCACCTTGACCCGTACCGCTTCTTTTCCGCCGTCAACAATCTTGAACAACTCGGCGGTCGAATCTGGTTGGGCTTGGACTGGCAATCCGAGATAGAGAACGTTAGGTAGGCGCTCTAGTTGAATGGTGCCATCCACGCTAAGGTCCGGTCGGGAGCCAAGTGGCGGCGGACCATCAAGACTGACATCGACTGCTACCGTGCCGTTTACCACGGCAGCGTCAATTCTCGCGACGTGCCCATCGACAATACCGTTATGCGTGTCAATAGATGCCGTTTGTCCAATCTGTATGTCCTTTGCCTGTATTTCCGGAATTTGGATTGTCGCCTTCAGGTGAGCTGGGTTGGCCACACGCACCAAGTTTGTTCCGGGAGCTACTTCTTGCCCCACTTCCACCGACACGGCCGACAAGACGCCAGTAAGGCCGGCTCGGACGTGCAATGATTCCAGTTCGTTTTTCTTCAGTTCGTAAAGGACAGCTTGTTGTTGCAGATGCGCTTCCGCTGCTGCGATCTGTGCCTGTGCTGCGTCGTCTGCGATCTTCAGTTGTTGCTGTACGAGATCTTCTTTCTTGGCCAGTTCTTCTGCGGCGACACTTGATTTCTTTGAGATTACTTCGGCTTGCATTCCCAGTCCTGAGAGCTGCTTATCTAAATCAGCTTGTAATGCCGCCTGTTTATATTCATTTTCAACGTCGGCCCCTGCGCTCTTCTCTGCCATCAGATTATTAGCCAGCTGAACCTTCAAGTTCACTAGGTCGGCTTCTGCGGCCTTATACCCGTACTCCGCATCCAGAGCATCATGCTGGAGTTGGGGATCGCTGAGTTCTAGAATCACGGAGTCTGGTTTCACGACGGCGCCCGACTGCAATACAATCTTGTCGACATGTGCAGCGGTTTGCGCGGGAATCCATCGGATGTCCACGGGCACTAAGGTACCCACGCCGCGAATATCGCGCAGCATTGGCCCACGCTTTACCGTGTCGGTCCAAATCGTACTGCGATCCACACTCGGCGCCGCGGGCTTTAGCTTCGCAAGCGCCGCCGTTATCAGAACCACTAGCAACAAGGTCGCGGTCGCATAAACGTAGCGACGGATTCTTTTCTGCCGTTTCGCTTCCGGCTTCGCTATATCCATAATTGAAACCTCATTCATACCTTAGGGCCACCATCGGATCGACACGCATCGCTCGTCGCGCGGGAATGTAGCAAGCGAGCAGGGTTGCTCCAGTGAGGATGAGCAACGCGGTCGCAAAGGTCAGCAGGTCTGTAGTCGTGATGTCGTAGAGAAAGCTGGACAGGAAACGCGTTAGGCTCAAGGCACAAACTACGCCGATACCCAAACCGATTAGGGCAAGGAACATCCCTTGGCCTATTACAAGTAATAGTATGTCTCTACGTTGCGCTCCCAAGGCTATACGGGTGCCAATCTCATGGGTGCGCTGGGTCACCGAATAAACCATGACACCGAACACGCCGATGCCGGCAAGAACCAATGCAAGCAACGCGAAAAGACCTAGAAGCAGTGTTCTGAACGACTGAGGCGCCGTGGAACTTGCAATCAACTCATTCAGCGTCTGGACATTCGAAATGGATTGGTTTCTATCCACGACTTGAACCGATTTTCGGACCAGTGCAGCCAGCGCCGACGGATCACCATCGGTACGCAGTACAAGAGTCGCGTGTAGGGGGAGCAGGGCCTGTGGATAGGGAACAAAGATCTCTGGCCATGGCTTTTGTTCCAGTGTGCTGTTCTTTGTGTCCGCCACCACGCCTACAACTGTCCGCCAGGAGATGCCACCTAATCCATACATCCCGATTTGTTGACCAATCGGGTCGCGATCTCCAAAGGTTTCGCGCGCCAGCGCTTCGTTCATAATTGCGACAGGCGGTGCGTCGCTGGAATCGTGATCATTGAAAGAACGCCCTTTCAATAGCGGAATTTCCATTGTGCGGAAATACTCTGGACTGATGGCCGTTGTACAAAGGGGCTGGATATCAGTCGTCGCTCCCCGTGGCCTGACCGCGCCACCGGCACACGCGCTCAATAGAGCACGATCTGTTGCCCCCACATCTTTCACTCCGGGAAGCGCACGGATGTTGCGGAGGACTTCGTTGAAAAAGGGTACCTGTGAAGGAGTTTGAAATCCGTTGGTCATAGGTCGCCAGATCTGCGCTGTGAGGACGCGATCCGGATTGAATCCGAGATGCACGTTCGTGAGACGCACGAAAGAGCGCACCAGCAATCCGGCTCCGATCAGCAGTACCAGCGAGAGCGCGATCTGGCATATCACAAGTGTGTTCCGCAGATGATGTGTTCCACTCCCGGTCCCGGTGCGGATGCCCCCTGTTTTCAGGGTTTCGTTCACCTCGGTGCGTGAAGCGACTAGGGCGGGAGCGAGACCAAATACAAGCGTTGCGAGGATCGTAATCCCGATCGCGAACGCAAGCATTCGCGGGTCCAGTCCGACTTGACCGGGGAGGCTCGCAGGAATGAGCTGTTCAAGAAGCCGCACAGACCAGAGGCCGCAAAACACTCCGACCCCGCTTCCGATAGTTGCCAGCAATAAGCTCTCTGTAAGCAACTGGCGAACAAGGCGGACTCGCCCAGCACCCAGCGCACCCCGGATAGCGAACTCGCGGCATCGCACGGCTGCGCGCGAAAGAGATAGGTTCGCAACATTTGCGCACGCGATTAAGAATACGAAGCCGACGGTGCCGAGTAAAAGCAGCAGCAAAGCACGGACGTTCTGGACCAATAGATCGTGCAGCGGGATCAGATCAATTCGTCTATCTCGAGTCTGCACGATCTGCGGAGGGTAATCCTGATCAATACTATGTGTGATCAGCGATAAGTTCGATTCGGCTTGGGAAAGAGTAATACCGGGCTTGAGGCGGCCAATCACGGACAGCATCGCCAGTGGCCTTGACTGTGGCGAGAAGAGAGCGGAGTTGAGAGCGATGGGCGTCCACACGTCTGCCTCTGGATATTTGACATTTGGCATCACGCCGATCACAGTGTAAGCAGAAGTATCTAGGTGAATTGTTCTTCCAAGCACCGCCGGACTACTTCCAAACTGGGCGTCCCATAGGTTTTTGCTGATTAACAACACGTGGTCCTGTCCCTCCTTGCTTTCATCGGCTGTGAATGATCGGCCAACAATAGGCTGCAAGCCAAGCATGGAGAAGAATCCTACGGTTACCCCAGCCTTCCGTACCGGTATAGGTTCGCCAGTCCCCGAGAGACTGGTGTCCGGGCCCAGGAAACTGAAGCCCTCGATCTGCTGGAAAGATTGGTTACGGCGCTGCCACTCAACGTAATCGGGGCCTAAGACGCCTCCAGGACCAACAGAAAGTGCGAAGCGTTCGGTTACCCACGCAAGGCGGTCGGGATCTTGGTATGGCAGTGGCCGCAGCAAAACAGCACTAACTACGCTGAAAATGGCGGTGTTGGCGCCGATGCCCAAGGCGAGCGTCAGCACGGCGACAACCGTAAAGCCGCGATTTTTGCGGAGCATACGGAGGCCGAAACGAATGTCTTGCAGCACGATGTCGATCCAGGCACCCGCGCGACTTGCACGAACTTCCTCCTTCACCTGCTCGACCCCACCAAGTTCGATTTTTGCAGCGCGGCTCGCTTCCTCTGAACTCATCCCCTCTTTCATCTTCTCGTCCGTCATTAGTTCGAGGTGAGAGCGAACTTCCTCATCGAGGTCTATCTCTGTTTGGTGCCCGTGAAAAAGGCGGCTCGAGAAACTGGTCAACTTTGAGAGCAATGGCATAAAGCGTATCCTTGAATTAGGAAGCTTCCAGCGCCCGCGCAATCGCCAAGGAAATTCTGCCCCAGCGCTTGGTTTCAACTCCGAGTTGCACGTCGGCCTTTGCTTGTCAGTCGGTAATACTTGGCGCGGCGGTTGTTCTCGGACTCTCCCCAAATCGAAGTCAACCAGCCTGCTTCTTCCATGCGATGCAGCGCCGGAAACAGGGAGCCGGGTTTTACCTGAAAAGTCCCCTTCGTAATCTGTTCGATTCGGCGTGAGATCCCGAGGCCGTGCATTTCTTCAAGAGCAAGCGCCTTCAATATCACAAGGTCAAGTGTGCCTTGCAGAAGATTCGTTTGTTCTGGGCTCAACTATTTCTCCTATAGACATCCTATGTGACAATACCTCTCCCTCCTATAGAATGTCAATATAAAAGCCGCGTATACAGCAAGATCAAAACGTTAGCGCCGAACGGGAAGCGAACAGCCAGCCGATTAAGGTAGTACCGAAGTACTACACAGCTTAGTGGCATTAACGAAACCGTTAGCAGCCGTACGGCATCCACAGTGCCAGAAGCATTTGCGCAGCACTACGGTGAGAATCATGTCCTTGAAACGGGAGATGAAACCTGGCACGCCGTTCTTGCTGAATGATCTGGACCGCCGGGGAAGACCCATTGCGTCAGCGCTTTTGTCTATCGCCCAGGAGATTGCGCCTCGCGCAGTGACCCATGGTGAAAAGCTGCTCGGCGATCCGGCCCTAGCTCTGTCTCTTTTTGAGGAGGCGGCTGCAACGGTCTCAAAAACTATCGTTGCAAAGCAAGTCTCGGGAAAGCCTAGTATTCGCGATCTTCGGAATTACCTTTTTCGCGTGTATCTGAGGCGAATCGGAACAGAAAGGAAGTCCCACCTCTCATTCGACGAACCCAACGATGATGATCTAGGAGCAATACGCGCAACAAACCGAGAGCACCAACATCGAGCGCGACATTCTGCTCAAGGAAGTCCTCGAAAGCTTGTGATACATTGACTCGTGAGATCTTCTATCTCAAGCTCGAAGGCTGTTCCTGGAAGGAAATCGAAAGACGGTGCGGCATTCCAGTGAACGCCGCGAGCTTGCGGTTCAGCAAGGCCCTTCGGCAGCTTCAAAAGCTCGTTCGGGCAAGAGGACGCTAATCCAGGGAGGTCCTCGCACCTTGCCAGTCGGAATCAGAAGGCGAAAGAAGAAGGGATCACCACGTCCAACACAGCAATCTCTACTGCGCCATCTGAAGGGACGCCTCTCGAACGGTTTTCCCAACCCCAAACGAGATCGGTTGTCCTCCGATTAAAGCCCTTCAACAAAACGCCAGCGATCCTAGACGCGCGAATGAAGCCGTCAGTAGGCACGTCGCGGGTTGCTCGCCCTGCTATCGCGCTTACAGCCGTTTACTCCGTAAGGAAATTGCCAGGATGCGTAAGAGATCGTCCCGCCGAAAACAGAATCGACAACATCCGAAAAAAGCCTGACTCCCCGGAAATAATTGGACAGATTTTGCCGAAAAAACCCCTCTATGTAAGTGAGGGGAGTTTTCAGCGATTTCTCCCGCGAGCCTGGCGGGGCCGTCCCACTTCGGTAAACCGCCTGCTGCAGTAAAGTTCCGCTCGAAGGTCCCGAGCCGAACGCGAAAGTCGAAACCTCCGGTCGGAGCTTGTGCTCCAAGTGCGCCTTGCCGGGAAGCGGTTCTCACTTTCGTGTTTAGCGGCACGCTTCGCCAGCCGCCGGGAACCGCGAAAACCCCCTCCGATTTAACCGAGCGAAATCCAGCAAAGGAGACAAGGGAAATGAAAGCACTTTGGCGAAGAGCAACCAAGCTCACGCTCGTGCCCCGAACGCTTGTAGCGGTTGCGGTCGGATTGATTCTGGCGGCTCCGGCATTGGCTCAGGGAACATCTCCCTGGGAGAACGCGGTGAACGTGCTTGAAACCGCTTTCACCAGCACCATCGCGCGCGGCCTTTCGCTTGTCGCGATCGTCGTCGCGGGCCTTACGTTCGCCTTTGGCGAGGGCGGCTCGAAACGCATTCTCGCCGGCGTTTTGTTCGGCGTCGGCATGGCGATAGCAGCCGTGAACTTCCTCGCTTGGCTTTTTCCCGGTTCGTAAAGCTCCGGGCAAGCGTGGAGATCACCCGATGGCAGAGGCAAGGCGTATCAACCGAATCCAACGGTCGCTGTCGCGTCCGCTCACGATTCTCGGGGCGGAGCGAAAGCTGTTCTTCTTTGCCATGTGCCTGGGCGCGGCGACGTTCAACCTGCTTTCCAGCCTGCTTGGCGGCTTACTAATATTTCTGCTCCTCTACTTCGCCGCCCGCTGGGCCACGCAGACCGATCCGCAGATTCTGAGGTTCCTGCTAACGGCTGCGAAAGTTCGCTCTCAATACGACCCGGCGAAATTCAGTCCGGTTTCGATACGAAGGACCACCGATGCTTAGGCTTCAGCGCATTTACAAGAACTACCAGGAGACCGGTGCGTTTAACGAGCAGGTCAACCTGTATGGGTTCGTGGACCCGCACATATTTCTTACCAAATCCGGTGAACTCGGCCTGATCCTCGAAGTGCGCGGCGTCGATTACGAATGCCTCGACGATGCGACGGTTGATAGCCTCACCAAGCGGCTTGAGTCCGCACTCAAACTGTTCGATGAGAACTACCGCGTCTACCAATATCTGTTCAAACGCAATAACGAAAGCATTCCCTACAAGCTCTACGGAAATCCGGTCGTAGATACGGCCATCAAGAATCGAATCGCCTACCTTGCGGGAAAGGCCGACACGCTCTTTTCGCTCTCGGTCTATTACGTGGTTCTCTTCGAGGGCTCTCGCCCAGCAAATCGGCTCGCAAGCATGCTGGCAAAATTCCCAGAACAGCCAGTCGAGGCTCTCAGCGAGTTATGGGCGCACTTCACCACGCGAAAGCAAATTGTCCTGCTCGACCGGGAAATTGCCAAAGGCCAAGTCACGCTCTTCCAGAAGGCCCAGAGCTTTATTTTGCAGGTAAGCGATTTCCTCACGGTCCGCATCCTCGACAAGCAAGAAGCCTTCCGAGTCCTCAAGCAGACGCTCAATTTCTCTCCGGACAAGCTGGACTTGGCAAAGCTCAAGTACGACACCTTTCTCGACTACTACCTCTGCGAATCGCATCTTGAATGCCACCGCGGTTATCTGCGCCTGGACGATTACTACGTCAAAGTCCTCACGCTCAAAGAGCCGTCCGCGCAGAGCTTCCCGCTGATTTTCAAGCGCCTGCTGGAAGTGCAGGCGAACTATTACGTCGTCACGGAATGGAAAAAGGAAGACTCGGGGAAAACTCGCCGGCTGATTCAGGCGAAACGACGCCACTTTCACAACACCAAGCGATCGTTCATCAGCCAGGTCAACCTGAACGATGCCGCTCCGCAGGATGTTCTGCTAGACGATTCCAAAGAGTCTCAGGTCCGCGAGCTCGGCGAGGGCATCAAGGAGATCGAGCTTCATGGAAACTACTTCGGCCAGTTCTCGTTAACCGTCGTCATCTATGATCTCGATCCGGCGAAGGTGGACCGGGCGTGCGCCGAGTTCTATAAGGTCTTCAGCGTCCACGATGCGCAGCTCTATGAAGAGAAGTACAACCTTCTGAATGCGTTCCTCGCGGCGGTTCCGGGCAATCACGTCTTCAATCTCCGTTATCTGTACCTCCTCAATACCAATTACGCGGATTTTTCGTTCCTCTTCACTCTCCACTGTGGCGAGCCTCGCAACCAGCATCTCCGGCAGGAGTATCTCGCCGTTCTTGAAACGAATCACGGCCAGCCTTATTTCTTGAACCTCCATTACCGGGACGTTGCGCACACGATGATTCTGGGCCGAACCGGGGCCGGCAAGTCGTTCTTGCTGAACTTCCTCATCACGAACCTCCAAAAGTACGCGCCGCACACCTTCATCTTCGATCTTGGCGGGAGCTTCGAAAGCCTGACGCATCTCTTCGGCGGCTCCTACGTCCGCGTCGGCCTTGAATCCGAAGATTTCAGAATCAATCCCTTCTCGCTGCCACCGACGAAGGAGAACCTCGATTTCCTCGCGCTCTTTCTGAAGGTTCTGATTCAGGGCTCCGGGACGTGGAACTTGATCCCGCGACGGAGCGCGACCTCTATCACCAGATCGAGAATCTCTATGCCGTTGATCCGCAACTCCGCACGCTGGGCGTGCTCGCGAATATCCTCGGCCATGAATTGTCTGACCGGCTTGCGAAATGGACGCACGGCGGGCCAGTTCGGCTTTCTCTTCGACAATTCCGAGGACACGATTTCGTTCTCTCAGTTCCAGTGCTTCGACTTTCAGGGAATGAGCCAGTACCCGGAAATTCTCGAGCCGCTGCTCTTCTATATCCTCCATCGGGCGAACGCCGTTATCGCCGACCGGCAGATCACCCAGGTCTTCAAAGCCTTCTTCATCGATGAGGCATGGGTATTCCTGAAGAACCCAAGCATCCAGCGTTACGTCGTCGAAGCACTGAAAACCTGGCGCAAGCACAACGCGGCGATGGTGCTCTCGACCCAATCGCTCGACGAACTGCGCCGCTCGGACATCCTCGACATGATCATCGAAAGCTGCGCGACAAAAATCTTTCTCGCCAATCCCGACATGGACCGGGAGCTTTACCGCAGGCAATTCCACCTGAACGAAAACGAAGTCGAACTGATCTCCGGACCTGATCCCGAAACAGCAGTTCCTCATCAAGACGCCCGAACTGGCCAAAGTCGCCAACCTCACCGTGGACCGCAAGAGCTACTGGCTCTACACGAACGATCCCTACGACAACCGGAAGCGGAGGGAAGCCTTCGAGAACTACGGCTTCGAGAAGGGGCTCGAAGTACTCGCAGGAGAACAACCATGATCTGTCCTCCCAGCGCGTTTGCGGTCGTTTACCTGCTTGAACCGGGCTTCACGTCTTCTGCTGCGCTTACTGATCAGATACCATCAGCGCCGCCTTTCTTGGCTTGGCTGCCGTTGTTCGTGGCAGCGGTTGCGACGCTGCTCGTTATCGCCGTGAATTCCCTCATCCAGACGGTCTTTCCAGGAGATCCGTTTCCCCGAACGACAAATCCCAATTCAGGAGTGAACGATGAAACACAGAATCTCAGCTTCCAAGCACTCCAATTCGAATCGCCGCGTTGCGTCCTTTCTCCTCTGTGGTGTCGGGCTTGACACCAACACGCGCCGCCGCGGATGGGGCGCGCGTCGTGAAGTATTCCAAGGAAGACATCGTCCCGGTCCGGGCGAAGCTCCGCTTCTCAACCCTCATCGTCCTTCCCGAGAGCGAAGAGATTCTGGACTTCACGACCGGCGACAAAGAGTTCTGGATCATCAATGGCGCGCACAACCTCTGCTACATCCATCCCGCCCAGGCCGGCATTCGCAGCAATCTGAACCTCATCACCGCAAGCGGGCACGTGTACTCGTTCCTGCTGACCGAGATCAGCAAAGAGCCGAATGCCGAACCGGATCTGAAGCTATTCATCGAACCGAAAGACGAGTCAAGCATTGCCGGGACACGCGGCTTGCAGGGTTATGTCCGCGCGGGCGAGGCCGAAGCCTACAAGAAAGAAATCGAAGCCCTGCGTGCGCAGACCGGACCAACAAGTTCGCACCGCGCAGGACCAGGCCGCCGAACAGGTCAACAAGTTTCGCGCCGATTATCAGGCGAAACTCCAGTTCGACTACCGCTCGACTCAAAGCCGCGCGCGCACCGTTCCTGAGTTTCGGCGATTTACCACGACGACGCTTTTACCTACATCAAGTGCGCCGCGCGCGAAAAACCCACTCTGTATGAAGTGAAAGACGGCAAACCCAATCTCATCAACTTCCAATTCGAGAACGGCGTCTACATCGTCCCGAAAATCCTCGACAGCGGATATCTGGCTGTCGGCAAGAAGAAACTCACATTCTCGCGGCAAGTGTCCGCGAATTGAGAGGCGCAGCCATGAACGAACCGATCCAAGAAAAGACCCCCAAGCCGCCCGGCCTCGTGCCGAAAAACGTCCAATCGTGGCTTCTCATCGGCCTGGCCCTCTTGATGGTCATGATCATGTGGCTGACAGGCGGGAAAAAGCCGCAGTCCGCAGTCAAAACCCCGAACACAACTGTGCCCGCACAAGCACCGCTCGAAATCAACGAGACGCAGATTACCGAACTTCAGAACCGAATCCAGGAATTGCAGCGCCAGCAGCTCGTCGCCCAAAACGCCCTCGCGCAACAGACCCGTTTGCTCGGGGATATGCCGCCAGGACTCCCAGCCTGGTCAGCAATCGAGCGCTTCGGGCAGCCAGCCACCGGAACGCGCCGAAGATGCCATTCAATCTGAGCGCAAAAAGCGTGCAGTACTTGTCCCTGTTTGCCTCAAACGTCGCCTTGAGCTACCGCAAGTCCGCCTCGAATCAGCCAACGCCGACGGAACCAAGCTCGACCCCACAGTCATACTAACTCTCTGCCCGAAGCTCCAGACCCGGCACAGCTTGAGCAGCAGCTTCTCAAAGAGATGTCGCTTGCTCATCCACAAGCCGGTGGTACCGCAGCCCGCTCCTTCCCACTCGTCCCGGCGCAAAACGGCTCGTCGGAAACAAAGAACGACAGAAAGGAGGAAGGCTCACGCCCTGCCGCCGCGCCAAGTGGGACACATAACGCGGCGGCAGGGAAAACCTACGTCTCTATTTGAGGGAACAATTCTTGAAACCGTTCTTATCAACCGGCTCGAAGGGCAGTTCTCCGGTCCCGTCGAATGCCTGCTCTCGACCGATGTCTATTCACACGACCGCCAGCACATTCTCGTCCCCGCTGGGAACGAAACTCCTCGGGGAGACGCGGAAGGTTGATAACTCCGGCCAGACCCGTCTCGCCGTTGTCTTCCACCGGCTCATCATGCCGGACGGATACTCGGTCAGCCTCGATCAGTTCAAGGGCCTCGACCAGATCGGCGACACCGGCCTTCGCGACCAAGTCAACAACCATTACCTACGAATCTTCGGCGTCTCCCTCGCCATTGGTGCTCTCGGAGCAGTAGCCGAAGCCGGTACGGGCAGCGCACTCACGGCATCCGGCAGCGACTTCATGCGCCAGGGATTCGCGTCGAGCACGGCACAATCCTCCGCGCAAATTCTGGACAAATTCCTGAACATCATGCCCACGATCACGATCCGCGAGGGCCACAGAGTCAAAGTGTATCTCTCGGGCGATCTTGCATTGCCCGATTACAACAACCACAAAATGCCTTCAAATCTCTGAGGGCAGAAAAGGAAGGAGTCCGATGAAAAAGAAAATTGCAGGTCTGTTGTCTGATAGCAGGTGCTATGCGTTGGCACCGCCTCCGCGCAATTCGGAATCGGCATCGTGTACGACCCGACCAACTACTCAAAACGCGCTGTTGCGCTACTCCCAACTCCAACAGCACCTCATTCAACTGCAGCAAACAGCTATGCGCAGTTGTCACCCATCTCAACCTAGCGCTGCAGATGCGCGCAGTTCGTCCAAAACATGCCCGCTCGTTATCGGGCGATGTTTTCGCAATGGCGAAATGTGACCTCGCTCAACACTTTCGGCAACACCGGATCGTGGGTCAGCGGCATCAACTCCGGCCTGCTTCCCACCATCAACACCGGCTACCAGAAGATCGACAACCCAACTGCTCCCGTACAGCCCGAACCAACTCTCGGGCATGAATGCCTCGGAACTGGCGCGCGTGCAGTCCCAATACGCGTCCGTGGAACTCGCGGACGGCGCAAATATGAACGCGATGGCCACCATCGGCTCGATCCGCGGTAACTCTGCCGATGTCCAGACTCAGATCGCAAATCTCGAACAGGATTCCTTCTCGGGCGACCCGAATCTCAACACGGAAGTCTCCGTCCTGAACAAGATCAACGCGGCGGGCGTTTTGACTCTGCGCACTCTCCAGGATTCGAACAAGCTCCTCGCTTCGATTCTGGAACAGCAGACCATCCTCGCCAAACAACAGCGCGAGCTCACGACCAACACGATCAACGCCGACATCGAGCGGCAGGCGAGCATGGCTGGCAACATGTCCCAGGTTACCGGCACGATCACCGATTCACTTCAGAACTTCCACATGCCGTAAGCATGCGAGCAACGAAAGCCCTCGTCGAAGGAGCCGACGCCATGCAAACCGATTTCCTGCAGTTCATCTTTCAGGCGATCAACAATCTGCTCACGCAAAACCTCGGCTTCTTCGACGCGATGGGCCAGAACCTCTTCCGGTCCTTCGCCACCATCCTTGTCGTTTGGTACGGCGTGAAATCCGCGCTCTCCGCCGCCAGCGGCAAGCACCTTCTTCATTTCGATAACTTCGCGAGCCTGCTGCTGACCATCAGCTTCGGATTCGCGATGGTCAACTACTACAGCACTCCGATCCCCGGCGTCGGAGTGAGCTTCCACAACCTCGTCACCGACGAAGCGCAGTTTCTCTCGAACAAGATCAATCAGGCGGAACTCCAAACGGTCGTTTCAGCAGGTTGCCGACTTCGAATCCCGCATGGACTCTCCCGGCTGGGGAGATTTCCTCGGCACGGCAATCTACGTCATCGTGACGATCCTGCTTGCTGCTGCCCAGGCCATCGCCATTGTTGTCATCGCCTACGGATTCATCGCCACCGCTGTTTGCGTCCTGGTAGGGCCGATCTTCATTCCGTTCTTTATCGTTCCGAAGATGGAGTGGCTCTTCTGGGGCTGGTTCCGCTGCTTCATCCAATATGCCTTCTACCAAGTCATCGCCGTCAGCCGTCGTTTACATCATCGGAAATCTCATGCTCGGAGCGCTCCGTCCTGCCGCCTGGCGGCGCAATTTCCACCACGGACCAGCTCGGCTGGTTCCCAGTCCTCTTCATCACATTTCTCGCGTCGATCTATGTCCTCCTGAAAATTCCTGCTCTCACCAACCATATCTTCAGCGGCACGTCGGGCGGTTCGTCCGCTGTTCTGGTCACGAACGCCTGGGAGGCGATCTTCGGATGAGCAACGATGCGAGCTTTCACGATGCCAAGCGGCTTTATCTCGAACAGTACGGTGATCCAATGGTGACGAACACCTACCTCAAGATTGCGCTGCGCTGTTGGTCGCTCGTGGCTGTCGGTTTGGCCCTCGTTGATCTCCGTACGATCCGCACCTTTCAGAACTTCCGCCCGCTCGTGATCCGCATCGACGACCTGGGCCGCGCGGAGGCCATCAACTACCACAATTTTGAGTACAAGCCCCAGGATGCCGAGGCGAAGTATTTTCTGTCCCAGTTTTGCGCGCTCTACTACCGGCGCAACCGCTACACGATCCAGGACGACTTCTCGAAGTCCCTCTACTTCCTCGACGGAAAGCCTGGCGGACGGCATCCTCGATGCCTATAAGAAAGACGACATCATCAAGAAGTTCCTCACGAACACAGCGGTCCCGGAAATCGATATTGACGTGAAGAAGGTCGCACTCGAAGACATGCAAACGCCGCCGTACAGAGCCCGCGTGGATTTCTACATGGTGTACTACTCGCCCGCCGACCATAGCGAGATCAAGCGCGACCTCTACACCGCCAACTTCGTTTTCGTCTTCCAAGCCAGGTCCCGAACGAACTGATTCCCATCAATCCGCTGGGCCTCACCATCACCTACTTCCGCGAGGACGAGGCATTCAAATGAAAAACACGGTTCGATTGCTGCGAAGGGAAAGCACTGGTCGCAGCACGAATTCGCAGCCCGCGTTGGTGTTTCCCGCACTGCATCGAGGCTATCGAGCAGGAGCGATTCCTCCCCAGCGTCAAGCTCGCATACAACATCGCGCTCTCGCTCGGACAATCTGTCGTAGAAGTCTTCCCCCCACACGCAATCGGGGCACCGTTCCCAACGAATTCCTCCGCGCGATCCTTCTCCCCGACTGCGGAACCTTCTGCATTTCACTCGCGAGGCGCGAAATGATCGCCAACTCGCTAATCGTCACGGTTGCTGTCCTACTTGCCCTCGGCTTTTGGCTCATGGGTGAGCTGAAGTTCCTCGTTCCGTACAGATTGATCCTTTACCACCAATACGGGAGCGTGATTCTCGCCTGGCATTGCCGTCGTGTTCGTGAATGTCTTCGCTGCCGTGTACGTCATCCAGCGCAAGTTCTTCCTGAAAGACACGGGCCGGAAGCTATCGCACCTGGACAAACAGGTCACGGCGGGCCACTCGCCGGTACCGCCTCCGATGGGGGATGAAGAGCACTGAAATGTCCCGCGATTTCACGCCCGGTGAATTTGAAGATCTTCGAACGGACGAATCTGCCTCTCCGTGGGCGCAACTCCTGAACCGGAAACGAAGCACCCCGAGACCACGCCACAGCCCAGGCGGAAACCCTCAGATTGATCGGGACACTGAGACCCCACGCGACGCTCGCCCCGACAGTGTGCGGTCCCAGGACTCGCGCACCGTGTTTTACGAGCGGGATCGGGCCTACCGCTTGCGCGAGTCTGAAGTACATACCCTCAGCGATTTGGGGAAGTTCCGTGTGATCGCCACCGAAGACCTCGCGACACATGCCTATCAGGATCATCGGGAAGAAATGGAGCACGACATTCGGAATCTCGTGCAGCAGGGCCTGTCCGGCAAGAGGCATTTGAAGGACCGGAAGCGAGCCGTCGCGAGATGCTGACCCTGACGAAAGAAGGGCACAGATTGCTCCGCGCAAACCGCTTTGCTTCCGAAGGCCAATCCACCTACTACGGCTTCGTCAAGCCGAAGGAAACCAACCACGACGCGGACATCTACCGGCTTTATCAGAAAGAGGCGAGCAGAATCCTCGACCAAGGCGGCAAGAATCTCCGCGTCGTTCTCGATTTTGAACTGAAGAAGAAGACTCAACCGGGATTTTGCGACGTTCGGGGCCGAATCGCGACAAGAAATCGCCTCCCGTCACGGTCTCCAAGTTGTGGGCGAGAAAATCCCCGTGCCCGACCTCCGCATTGAGTACGAGACACGCGAAGGAGAAATAGGCCGCGTGGACCTCGAACTCGCGACCGAGCACTACCGCCCAAGCCAGTTGGCCGAGAAAGTCCGCGCGGGGTTCTCCCTCTACGCTTCGCGCAGCGACGCCGACCGCTTGCGCCGCGTGCTCGACCAGCGAGAACTGACGGCGGAGATTCTCAACCTATGAAGATCGCAGAGCGCGATATCGCTGCCATCAAAGCTCTCGGCTATACCGAGGACGAAGCACGTTTCCTCTATATTGTGGCAACGCATTCCGGGTACTTCGTTCCGCGCCAGTTCCTGGACCTGACCGGTGCCAGTTGGGGCTACCGAACGGATCAGCTCTCGAAGAAGCTCGAAAGCCGGGGCCATGCAACCTGGCGCGAATACCAAGACACTGGCGGCGTCTATCATCTCTTTTCGAAGAAGCTATACGCTGAGATCGGAAAGGAAAATCTTCGCAACCGCCGCCGACACTCGGTCGAATTCATTAGGACCCGCCTCGTGCTGCTCGATTTCGTCATCGCGAACCAGCAGTATGACTACCTCGAAACGGAAGAGCAGAAGGTTGGGTATTTCTGCAAGGAGCTTGCGCTTCCAAAGACTTGTCTTCCGACCAAGACTTACGAAGGCAGTTCGAGCAGCGAGCCAACACTCCGATATTTTGTCGATAAATACCCGCTCTTCCTTGACTCGTCACGGCCCTCTTCCTCCCCTGTGGTCACCTTGTCGTATGTAGACCCCGGCTACCCCAGTGTCGCGGGCTTTGCGAACCACCTGAACGCCTATCGTCCGCTCTTCCGAGAACTGCACAGAATTCCGCTTCCTTTATATCGCAATTCTGCGTCCATTTCGCCGATGCGGAGAAATGCTTCTCCTCGAGCGATTTGCGGCACCGATTTCAACAGATATTCGACGGAGATTCTGCGGTACTTCCGTCTTCGGAAAGCGTGGGAGCTGAAGAAGTACGCGCTGTTCTCGAACAACGAGATCGAGTGGTTGAACGATGCCACACGCCGTTTCAAGGCGACAGCGATTCGAGAACTCTCTTCACGCGGCTTGGTGCTCGGGACAAACTCACAGAATGCATGTGCGCCGACAGTTTCCACCGGCCACTCCTAACCGAAAGGTCGGTTTCCAAACGTTCCTCGTGCGAGGCAGATCGCCTCGAACGCTCGGCTGCGGAAGAGGCTGAAGTGCTCTTCAGTACCAGCGCTTCAGGCGCAAAGATTTGCGCTTCAGCCCTGGCGTGAAGCGAACTCACGAGGAACAAAGAGAGATACGCCATGACGGAGAAGAGCCCGAAAGGACGCGGCCAAATTCGGATGAGGCGGGAGCGACCCCACCCTTTGACGCACGGTGCGTCACGGAATTCGTGGGGTCGCTCCCGCCTCACGGCGCGATTGCATCGCGCCACAGATTTGGCCGCGTCCAGGATTTCGAGCTGGTGCAGTGAACCACAGGAGGAAGAAAAATGGCCTACATCAAGAAACCACCAGAGCTGGTCAGCCGTTCGATCAAGCTGGAACAGCCACGAACGAGCTGCTCGACGACTACTCCCGATTCGTCGAATGCACGCCCGACCACGTCGCGAACTCGTCCTGAAAAAGATTCTCTGGAGAGACCCTGAATACCGAAAGTGGCGGGCCGAGCAGAGAAGCGCCGCGCAGAGCAAGCCAATCAGCGACGCCGAGGGCCATTCGGAAAACCGCATGATCCAACGGATTCTCAACTCGAAGAACTTCGTTGCCTGCCTGCTGGCGGCGGCGACAGGGATGGTCCTCTATATAAAGATGCCTTTCCCCGAGGGAAACCTGTTCTTCGAGTTGATGTTTCTCTGGGCGCGGCCCGTGTTCCTGGGATTCAAGTATTCCTACATCGTTTTCCTCTACACCACCCCCTACATCGCTACTCGGTTGTTGCTCTCCGGTCTCTACATCTTCGCGCTCAAGATTCCGCAACGCATCAGGCCGGGGCGCTTGCCGGCCTTCCCCGATCCGCGCAAGCGACGCTCTGTCTCTCACCATCGGCGAGGTTCACAACCCCCGCAAGCCTGTACCGGCAGCGGCCCCGCAGTGGCTGGTCGTACCCGAGCGCGGACTGTTCACCGGGATTGCCATTTTCGGAGCGGTAGGGACCGGCAAAACGAGTTGCTGCATGTACCCGTTCGCCGAGCAGATTCTTGCCTATAAAGCTGGTGACAAAGACAAAGAGGATCGGCGGCTCTCGTTCTCGAAGTGAAAGGCGACTTCTGCCACAAGATCAAAGAGATTCTGGCGCGCCACGGCAGAGAGGACGACTACATCGAGATCGGTCATCGACTCCGCAATACCGTTACAATCCGCTTCACAACGACCTCGACGCCTACGCGCTGGCCTACAGCATCGCGTCGCTTCTGAACAATCTATTCGGGAAGGGCAAGGAACCCTTCTGGCAGCAGGCGTACACGAATCTCGTCAAGTTCATCATCCTCTTGCACAAGATTGCCTACGACTACGTCACCCTGTTCGATGTCTACGAATCGGCCATCTCCCCGGATGTTCTGGAACGAAAGATTCAGGATGCCGAGAGGCGGCTCGAAGAACGGTATTTCCTGCTCGTGTCCGCAGACGGACTTCCGAACCCACTTCGACGACCTGAAACTCTTCGATTTCGCCCTCGACGAACCGAGCGAGATGTACCGGGCCAAAGACACTCCCGGAGCGAGGCGATTCCTTGAAGAGCAAATCCGTTGATTTCGAGTGCCTGAGCGAAGCAGGATTCGATAAGGCCGACCCCGACCGGCTGGAACAACTCCAAGCCGTCAAGCGTTGGTTCAACAACGACTGGCGGCGCATCGAGCCGAAACTGCGCACTTCCATCGTCGAAGGCATCTCCGTTTTCCTCTCGCTTTTCGACGACAACCCAGCAGTCAAAAGAACCTTCTGCCCGCCGCCCGAGTGCTACGACCCGAAACGCCAACGCACGATACCGCTTCGGCAAGCCTCTGCCATCGTTCAGTTGGCTCATCGAAAGCGGAAAGGTGTGCTGCCTGAATTTCCCTATCGGTATGAACCCAGGTCTCGCCAAGGCCCTCGGCGTAATGATGAAGCTCGATTTCGAGCGGGCCGTTTTGAACCGCGTGCCCATGATCGAAGCCAACAAGGACAAGTATTTCCGTCAGGTGCTATTTCTGTGCGACGAATACCAGCACTTTGCGACGGTTGGTGAGAACGAGCCGACCGGCGACGAAAAGTTCTTCAGTCTGGCCCGGCAACCCAGGTGCATTCCCATCATCGCGACGCAGAGCATCAGCTCGCTGAAATCGACGCTGCCCGGCGAAACCTGGCGCACCCTGATTCAAACCTTCCGCACGAAGATATTTCTGGCGCTCTCGGATGACTTCTCCGCGCGCACCGCAAGCGAGCTCTGCGGGCGAGAGGATCAACTCAAGGTCAGCTACAACCTTTCCGAGAGCGGGCACGATGCGCAGCGTCAGCCTGCTCACCGGCAAGGCCATCTCGCACAAAGCGAACATCACCGCCTCGAAGAGCTACTACCCGCAATCCGACTTTCGTTTCGACATGAAGACATTCACGGAACTCAAGAACGCCCAGGCCATCGTCATCGCCTACGACGGCTTCAATCCCATGCCGCCGACGTTCTGCTATCTGAAGCCCTACTACAACGACCCCAACAAGTCCTATTTCAAGCAGGTCGCTGAAGGAGAAGCTGTGATGAACGGATTCGAGATGATTCTCCCGTTCCTGAAGCCCATCGAGCACCTGATCCTCGACGATTCGATCAGCGAGGTCATGGTGAACGGCCCGGATCGGGTCTTCATTGAAAAGGGCGGACTCCTCCAGCAAGTGCCGGGCGTGTCGCTCGGCGATAAGTCCCTCATGGTCGCGGTAAAGAACATCGCCCGCCGCTTGGGTGACGACATCTCGGAATCGAAACCCATTCTCGATTCGCGCCTGCCTGACGGAAGCCGCGTTGCCGCCGTGATCCCGCCGTGCAGTTTGAGCGGCGTCACATTGACCATCCGCAAGTTCAATACCCGGCATTTCGAAATGGAGGATCTGATTCAGAGCCGGAACGCTCGACCGCAACGCTCGCAAACCGCTTGAAGGAGTATGTCCTCGCCCGCAAGAACATCCTGATCAGCGGCGGAACCGGAACCGGCAAAACGACGTTGCTCAATATCCTCGGGAAATTCATCCCGCAGGATGACCGGATTCTTCTGATTGAGGATACGGCCGAAATTCAGTTGAGCCAGCCGAATCTCGTCCGGTTCGAAGCGCGGCAGGCGCAGAACGGCCTGCCGGCAGTCGCCATCCGGGATCTGCTCAAAGCCGCTCTTCGGCATCGTCCAGACCGCATTATCCTCGGCGAGATTCGCGGCGGCGAAGCCTTCGACCTACTGCAACTGCTGAACACCGGGCACTCGGGCACGCTTTCGACGATTCACGCCAACTCCGCAAAGCAGGGGCTCTCCCGCTTTACAAGCTGCGTGCTCCAGAGCGGAGTAGAACTCCCGTATCAAAGCCATCAAGAGCAACATCGCCGATTCATTGAACGTCGTGATTCAGATCGAACGCCGGCCGGGACGCCGCTTCATCTCCGAAGTGCTCGAAATCAACAGCTACGACCCGGATGCGGACCTGTTCGATTACTGCGCCATGTATGTGCATCAAGAGGGAGAAAAGCCATGACCGACAGTCCCGAAAAGAAGGAAATCACCGCGCCCGAATATATCCGCGCGAATTTCGATCCATCCGACCATCTGGCAGTCCTGGTGCGGAATCGAATGCACGGCCAGACCCTCCAACGCATCAGCACAGCGGTCCGAATCGCGGCGCCTTTATTTCAAGATTGGCTTCGTTACAAAAATGAGCGCGAAGGCTTCGACATCTACGTCGGCATGAACCCGCTCAAGCCGGAAGCGCACACGCGAACCAAGGACGACATCCAAACGATTAAGCATCTTTACCTCGATCTTGACCACGATGGAGAGAAATCCCTCGCCGCGATCCAGCAATCGGATCTTGTGCCGCCCCCGAGCTACGTGCTGAGCACGTCGCCCGACAAATTTCAGGTGATATGGAAAGTCGAAGGATTCACGCAGGAGCAAGCCGAGGAATTCCTCCACGCTCTTGCTCGGCAATTCGATGGCGATCCCGCCGCGACGGATTCAACCAGAGTGCTTCGCCTTCCGGGTTTCGCCAACAAGAAGTATGAGGAGGACTTCCCCGTCACCGTCCACTCGCACACGGACGGCACCTATCGCCCCGAGGATTTCAAGCTCCGTACGGAGCCAGTGGATTCTGGCCCTGGCCGATGGAATCCGTCTCGCGAGTCGCACAGTCGCATCCGGCTCCTCGGGAATTGAGCCAATCGGAGCGCGATTGGGCCTACGCAAAGCGGGCGCTCGCACGAGGACTCCCGCCCGAAGAGGTCATGCGTGATATCGCCGAGTTCCGGGCGCACGAGAAGCACAACCCAGAAGACTACGCACGACGAACGGTGACCAAAGCGCGAGAAGAACTAGAACAAAGGTCGAACGGACAGACAAATTCCCCGCAAACAACCGAAGGCCATCAAGACGAGAGGGAATTGCGATGAACCAGAACTCTATTATGGAACCCGAGTCTCGCCATTCGGCGACACCGGACGAGCTTCCGATGACAGTTCGTGAAGCTGCCAAATATCTTGGCGTGAGCCCGCAGACCGTATATCTTTGGGTGGAACGAAAGCAGATTCCCCATCTCCGCGTAATGGGTCGCAATATCCGGTTTCTCAAATCGGATCTCGAAACATTCCGCGCGTCGTTCAAACAGGAGATGGAGAATGCCTAGAGTACGCAAGTATGACGGTGTGGTTTATCGGCGGGCGGGCACGGAATTCTGGTGGATTCGCTATCGGGACAGAAAGGGCATTGCCCACAGAGAGTCCAGCCAGACCGCCGATTGGGAAGAAGCAAATAAACGGTTGAGAGAACGACTTCTGGCGAGAGACGCGAATTTGCTCGAAGTCGTGCGAAAAGGCGAGACTTTGACGTACGGGCAATGGGCGGATTTCTTCTTGGAGAATTATTCCAAGCCACCCATGCGTGCCGAAAAAACTCACCAAGCGAATCAACGGTGTGCGAAGCACCTCAAAGCCGCATTCGGTGCGAGCGCGCTGGCGGACCTTACCGCGGATTCGATCGAGCTGCATCTTCGTGAGCGCCTTCGGCAGCGAGTTCGCGTCAAAGCCAAATTGGGTTATCGGCAGCTAGGAGTCGTCAAATCCACCACGGTGCACCAGGAGTTCAGAGTGCTCCGGCGCATGCTAAACGTGGCGGTCCGCAAAAAGCTCCTGGCGGCTAATCCGTGTTCAGGCGTCGAATTTCCCGTCGCCGTGAAAGGACTGTTCCGGCCGCACTATATGGCGTGGTCAGAGCAGCAACAGATCGAATCGCATGCTCCGCGGCATTTGCGGAACATCATTCGGATCATCACGGAGACCGGGTTGCGTGTCTACAAGGAACTGACTCCGATGAGGAAGGACCAAGTAGACCTGCAAAATGCGACTGTCTGGATACCGGATTCGAAAACGCCAAACGGCATCGCCGAGGTTCCCCTCAGTAGGCTTGCCATCGAAGCCATCAGAGATCAGATGGCGAGTGCAGGCCCAGGTCCGTTTCTGTTTCCGAACGACCGGAATCCGAGCGGGCATATCGGCGACCTGAGAACTACTTGGGAGAAGTCGCTTCGCCGGGCGAAGGTCCCTTATTTTCGCATTTACGATCTTCGCTCGACGTACGCAACGAGGCTCAGTGCTGGCGGTGTTGCCGACGAATGGGTAACTCAAATGCTTCGCCAGAGCGACGCGCAAGTCTTCAAAAAGTATTCGCAGATGAAATTGCAGATGAAGCGCGAAGCCCTGGACAAACTCAATCGACGAGCCAACGAAATGGCGGTAGCCAATGCTGACGCTCTATGGCGGCTCCATTGTGCACAGCCGCCGTGCAGTAGCCTCATTCGTGCACAGTTCGTGCACAGTCGGGCCGAAAAAAGGTGAATCGGAGTAGCACGTGATGTTGGGAAGTGCCGTAGAATCAATGACACACTTCATGTCGGGGCGTAGCGCAGCCTGGTAGCGCGCCTGCCTTGGGCGCAGGAGGTCCGCGGTTCAAATCCGCGCGCCCCGACCACTTATTTCTTTATTTCAATTCCCTCTGCTGACGCTCGTTGCGCCGAAGGCTGAACTTGAGTCCATTTGGGTCCAAATACAAGCCGCTCGATGTTTTCCACGGCGCGACGGTGCCCTTGTTTCTTCGCTGCGGGGTTCAGCTGCTTGCGCACGAGATGCCATCGTTCCAACGGCAATCCCTCGCGTGCGGCAAATACCTATCCGTCCGCGACCGCACTGGTCACGGGAAACTCCGCCGTGACAGTCGTGCCATTCTCATTCGATTCGATTTCGAGCGTACCACCAAGCTCCCTTACGCGCTCCCTCATCCCGCTTAATCCCACTCCATAGCTTGTTCCGCGGGACATCGAGGTACGACCCTCGGAGGGAATCCCTTTACCTTGATCGCAGACTTGAAGGGTGAGGGTCTTGTCATCGGAGGGCCATATCTTGATACGTGCTGTTTTGCTTCCCGAATGGCGGTAGACATTGGTCAGGCATTCTTGCACGATTCGAAAGATCGAAATTTCCACGTTGGGTGCAAGACGGCCTATTGCAGGCGAAAGTTCCACGGTGACCTCTACGTTGCTACGCTCACCAAAGCCTTCTGCAAACATTTGAATCGCGGGCAACAAACCGATTTCGTCCAGAAGGGGCGGATGAAGCAAATGCGAGATCGTTCGTATTTCGTTTGAGAGCTGTTGGATCAGCCCGATATTCTCACGCAGCGCATCGCCGGCTGCAGGGCTGAGGTTTTCTGCTTCCATCAAAGCCAGTGCATCGTTCATCGAAAGCGCAGCGACCAATTGTCCCACGCTGTCGTGCAAGTCGCGAGCGATGCGCCGACGCTCTTCGTCTTGTGTCGTGATCAGACGGGCTGAAAGGCTGCGCAATTCGCCGATTCAGCATTTCCATCTGCCGCGTCTTGCGATGCAGATCCGCGAAAACGCTCACTTTCGCTCGCAACAACTCTGGAATGATCGGAACGGAAATGTAATCCACCGCGCCGCGCTGGTATGCTTTGAGCCGGTCTAAATCGGTGAGATGTACCGCGGAGATAAAGATGATGGCGGTTTTATGAAACCGGGGATGCTGCCGAATCATGTCCGCCAACTCGAAACCGTCAAGTTCCGGCATGCTGACATCCATTAGAACGACGGCGATATCGGTCTTTCAGCAGTTGGTCCAAAGCCTCTCTGCCGGAACGGGCTTTGATCAGATTTTCATCCAGTTCTTTGAGCATGACTTCGTAGCTGAGTAGCTTGGCAGGCTGATCGTCCACCATGAGAATGTTGACTTTCTGTTGGTCGATCATAGTCGTTTACTCACCTTGGTAACGCTGCGTTCTTACCTGCGACTGCAATCATGCCCCTCGAACGCGACAATACTTGTCTATCGGTGGAACCACATCCGAAGCGCCGAAAGTAGCTGTTCAGTATTTACAGGTTTTGCCAAATATTCCGATGCCCCAGCTTCGAGACACTTTTCGCGATCTCCCTTCATGGCTTTCGCGGTTAGCGCAACGATTGGCAGGCGGCGGAACGACGGATTTTGCCGAATGACTTGCATCGTCTCGTATCCATCCATCTCCGGCATCATGATATCCATCAGCACAATCGCCACGTCTGGAGTGGACTCAAGCGTTGCGATCGCTTCGCGGCCTGTTCCGGCGCTGAGCACGGTCATTCCGCGACGTTCCAGCACGCTGCTGAGCGCGAAAATGTTCCGGACATCGTCGTCCACCACCAGCACCTTCTTGCCTACCAGCGCTTCATCCGAGTGATGCAAGCGCTCGAGCATCTTCTGTTTTTCTGGCGGGAGGTCGGTGACCACGCGATGCAGGAACAATGCCGTTTCATCGAGCAGCCTTTCTGGCGACTCGACTCCCTTGACCACCACGCTGCGAGCCAGCATGTGCAGGCGCGCATCCTCTTCCGGCGACAAATCTTTGCCGGTAAATACAACAACCGGCAAGTTGCTAAGGGACGGGTTATCGCGGAAACGTTCCAATACGTCGAAGCCTGACATATCCGGCAGGCGCAGATCGAGCACGACGCAATCGAACGGTTGATCGGTAACGGCACTCGAGCGCTTCAGAGCCAGTCGCAGCAACTTGGACGTCGATATCGTCATGTCCGAGTAGCTCCTGGATACTGAGCTGTTCGCCGGGGTCGTCTTCCACCACCAGCAGCCGCTTGCGACGCGGAGCCGTATATTCTTTGATGCGGGCGAATGCAGCTTCCAGCTCGTCCGGCGTGGTTGGTTTGGTTACATACGCGAATGCCCCACTTGCCAGGCCATGCTGCCGGTCTTCATCCAGCGTCACCATCTGAACCGGAATATGACGCATCGCCGGATCTTGTTTGAAATGATTGAGAACGGTCCAGCCCAACATATCTGGCAAGAAGACGTCGAGCGATACAGCAGTTGGATGGAACTCGCGGGCTAGTTCCAAGGCCTCTGCGCCACGCGTGGCGACCAAAACTTTGAAGCCCTTATCGTGAGATAGATCGCATAGCAACCGGGCGTAGTGAGGATCGTCTTCTACTATCAGGAGAACAGAATCGTCTTCCTTCAAATTTTCCCGGTCGTCCGGAATCTGCTCGTTCGAACGCTCCGATACCGTCGCGGCGGATGGCCGCAGGACCGCGGGAGGCTTCGATGTCTGCGCTTCGCGGTAGCATGCCTGTCGACGGACCTACGTAGGTTTGGGGCAGGTAAAGCGTAAACGTGCTTCCTTTGTCCGGGGCGCTGCGCAGTTGAATCTCTCCGCCGAGCAGACCAGCAAGTTCACGACTAATCGCGAGTCCAAGTCCGGTGCCACCATACTTACGGCTGGTGCCGGCGTCGGCTTGCTGGAACGCCTCAAAAATAAGTCGCTGTTTCTCAGCTCGGAATGCCAATCCCGTGTCGGAAACTTCGAAAGCAACCACGGAGGCTAATTTCCCGAGGACCGGATGATCTTCGCTCCAGCCGCTTTCGGCGGCAAATACATTCAGACGCACGCTGCCATGTTCGGTAAATTTAAACGCGTTAGAAAGAAGATTCTTGAGTACTTGTTGCAGGCGTTTTGAGTCGGTGACTAGGCTGCGCGTAAGGTTCGGATCGGTCTGTATTTCGAAATTAAGGTGACGAGCCTCAGCCTCGTGGCGGAAAGGCCGCGCGATCATGTCGAGCAGGCTTGCGAAGAAGACTTCTTCCGCCTGCACCGAAACCGTTCCGGATTCGATCTTCGAGAGATCCAAAATATCGGTAATCAGATTCAACAAGTCCGTTCCCGCGCCGTGAATCGTGCGAGCGAACTCAACCTGTTTGGGCGTCAAATTGCCGTCGGGATTGTCGTTGAGCTGCTGGCCCAGAACGAGAATGCTGTTGAGAGGCGTGCGCAGCTCATGTGACATGTTGGCCAGGAATTCCGACTTGTATTTAGAGGTGAGAGCCAGCTCTTTGGCTTTTTCTTCCACGGCCCTTCGTGCCTGTTCAATTTCCTGATTCTTGCGCTCCACTTCGACGTTCTGCTCGGCAAGCTGTTGAGCTTTTTGCGCGAGTTGTTCGTTGGTCTGCTGCAACTCGGTTCTGCTGCGTCTGAAGCTCGGCGGCCAATTGCTGAGATTGTTTTAGCAGGCCTTCCGTTTGCATCGTAGCCTCAATACTGTTGAGCACGATCCCAATGCTAGAGGTTAGTTGCTCGAGAAACGCGAGGTGCGAGGCGGTGAAGACGCTCAGCGAAGCCAGCTCGATGACCGCTTTGACCCGATCTTCAAAGAGAACGGGCAAGACAATCACGTTTCGCGGAACGGCCTGGAACAGGCCCGAGCGTATTGGAATAGCATGGGATGGTACTTCGGTGATAAGCATGCGGGTCTTTGCGGCAGCGCACTGCCCCACGAGACCGTCCCCCACCCGCAGGTGATCGGAGTGCCTGTCTTCCGCGCCATCGGCGAAGACCGATAGCAAGACCATGTTCCCAGGTTCCTCCATTTGGTAGATCACGCCTTGCTGAGCATTGACGAGAGGAGCCAGCTCCGACAAGAGCATTCGTCCGACGGTCGAGAGATCGCGCTGCCCCTGTAACATTCCAGTGAATCGCGCAAGGTTTGTCTTTAGCCAGTCCTGTTCGTTGTTGCGGTCCGTCGTGAGCCGGAGATTGTCAATCATGGTGTTGATGTAATCTTTGAGTTCGGCCACCTCGCCACTGGCCTCGACTTGAATCGAACGAGTCAAGTCACCCTTCGTTACCGCGGTAGTTACTTCCGCGATGGCACGGACTTGATTGGTGAGGTTGTCAGCGAGGAGATTTACGTTCCCGGTAAGGTCCTTCCACGTGCCAGCTGCGCCGGGTACGTTCGCTTGACCGCCGAGTCGACCTTCCACGCCTACCTCTCGAGCGACCGTGGTTACCTGATCCGCAAAAGTGGCTAGCGTATCAGTCATGTTGTTGATAGTGTCAGCCAGCGCAGCGACTTCACCTTTCGCCCGAACTGTCAGTTTGTTCGTGAGCTCACCATTTGCGACAGCTGTCACTACCTTCACAATTCCGCGCACTTGCTCGGTGAGGTTTGCAGCCATAACGTTGACATTGTCTGTAAGGTCCTTCCACGTGCCGGCAACGCCAGGCACCTGCGCCTGACCGCCTAACTTGCCGTCGGTGCCCACTTCGCGGGCCACGCGCGTGACCTCGGCGGCGAAGGCGTTGAGCTGGTCCACCATCGTGTTAATCGTGTTCTTCAACTCCAGAATTTCACCTTTCACGTCCACCGTGATCTTGCGCGACAAGTCGCCACGGGCCACCGCCGTGGTTACCTCGGCAATGTTGCGCACCTGACCCGTCAAGTTTCCCGCCATAGCGTTGACAGAATCGGTAAGGTCCTTCCATGTCCCGGCCACGCCAGTTACGTTGGCTTGCCCGCCGAGACGTCCCTCGCTGCCCACCTCGCGCGCAACTCGCGTCACTTCAGCAGCGAATGAACGCAGCTGCTCGACCATCGTATTGAGCGTTTCTTTGAGTTGCAGAATTTCTCCGCGCACGTCCACGGTGATCTTGCGGGAGAGGTCGCCACTGGCGATGGCCGTGGCTACTTCGGCAATGTTACGAACTTGACCGGTTAAGTTGCTCGCCATGAAATTCACATTATCGGTAAGATCCTTCCAAGTGCCGCCCACGCCGGGCACCTGCGCTTGGCCGCCGAGCTTTCCTTCCGTGCCTACTTCGCGCGCCACGCGCGTGACCTCGCCCGCAAACGCATTGAGCTGGTCCACCATCGTGTTGATTGTGTTCTTCAATTCGAGAATTTCGCCCTTCACGTCCACTGTAATCTTTCGGGACAAGTCTCCTCGCGCCACGGCGGTGGTCACTTCGGCGATATTGCGCACCTGGCCTGTCAAATTACCTGCCATCGAGTTCACGGAGTCCGTAAGGTCCTTCCACGTTCCTGCCACGCCCGGCACGTTGGCTTGGCCGCCGAGACGCCCTTCGCTACCTACTTCGCGCGCCACGCGCGTCACTTCACCGGCGAACGCATTGAGCTGATCCACCATCGTGTTGATCGTTTCCTTCAGCAGGAGAATCTCGCCGCTCACGTTGACGGTGATTTTCTTGGAGAGGTCGCCGCTCGCGATGGCCGTGGCCACTTCGGCGATGTTGCGGACCTGACCGGTCAAGTTGCTCGCCATGGAGTTTACGGAGTCGGTGAGGTCCTTCCACGTCCCTCCCACGCCGGGCACCTGTGCCTGGCCGCCGAGTTTTCCGTCCGTGCCTACCTCGCGGGCGACGCGCGTCACTTCCGAGGCGAACGACCGCAACTGATCCACCATGGTGTTGAGCGTATCCTTGAGTTCAAGGATTTCGCCCTTCACGTCGACGGTAATTTTTCGCGACAAATCGCCTCTTGCCACAGCGGTTGCCACTTCAGCGATGTTGCGGACCTGACCGGTCAAGTTGCTGGCCATGAAGTTCACGTTATCGGTGAGATCCTTCCAGGTGCCAGCTCCAGGCACCTGCGCCTGGCCGCCGAGCTTGCCTTCCGTGCCCACTTCGCGCGCCACGCGCGTGACTTCGCCTGCAAACGCGTTGAGCTGGTCCACCATCGTGTTGATCGTGTTTTTCAACTCGAGAATTTCGCCCTTCACGTCCACGGTGATCTTGCGCGACAAGTCCCCGAGGGCCACGGCCGTAGTCACCTCAGCGATGTTGCGCACCTGGGCTGTTAAGTTGCCGGCCATCGAGTTAACTGAGTCCGTCAAATCCTTCCAGGTTCCTGCTACTCCGGGCACATTGGCTTGGCCGCCGAGGCGCCCTTCGCTGCCCACCTCGCGGGCCACGCGGGTCACCTCACCGGCGAAGCGATTGAGCTGGTCCACCATGGTGTTCAGCGTTTCTTTGAGCTCCAGAATTTCTCCGCGCACGTCCACGGTGATCTTGCGCGAGAGGTCTCCTTTCGCGATGGCCGTGGCAACTTCGGCGATGTTGCGCACCTGGCCGGTCAAGTTGCTGGCCATGAAATTGACGTTATCGGTGAGATCTTTCCAAGTGCCGCCCACTCCAGGAACCTGAGCTTGACCGCCCAACTTACCTTCCGTTCCCACTTCGCGTGCCACGCGCGTTACCTCACCGGCAAACGCATTGAGCTGATCCACCATCGTGTTGATTGTGTCTTTCAGTTCCAGGATTTCGCCTTTCACATCCACGGTGATCTTGCGCGACAAGTCGCCGCGGGCTACTGCCGTGGTCACCTCGGCGATGTTGCGCACTTGAGCAGTCAGGTTTCCGGCCATGGCGTTGACCGAGTCTGTAAGGTCCTTCCACGTTCCGGCCACACCGGGCACCACCGCCTGGCCGCCGAGCTTGCCATCCGTGCCGACTTCGCGGGCCACACGTGTCACTTCGGAAGCGAAGGATCGCAACTGGTCCACCATCGTGTTAATTGCTTCTTTTAGCTGGAGAATTTCGCCTCGCACGTCGACCGTAATCTTGCGCGACAGGTCACCGCTGGCGACGGCCGTAGCTACTTCGGCGATGTTTCGTACTTGGCCAGTCAGGTTACTGGCCATCGAGTTCACCGAGTCGGTGAGGTCCTTCCATGTGCCAGCGACTCCGGGCACCTGGGCTTGTCCGCCCAGCTTTCCGTCGGTGCCGACTTCACGTGCCACGCGCGTGACCTCGGACGTGAATACGCTGAGTTGCTGGATCATGGTGTTTACGATTTTTGCCGACCTGAGAAACTCGCCTTCCAAAGGCCGCCCGTCCACGTCCAATTGGACCGTTTGCGTTAGATTGCCCTTCGCAACCGCGGCAATAGCACGCGTGACTTCCGTCGTGGGGCGAAGCAGGTCATCTACGAGTGTATTGACCGACATCTCCATTTCACCCCACGCGGCTTTGGGGAGATCGAATCGCATGCGCTCCCGGGTTCTTCCTTCTTTGCCCACGACCTTTCCCACGCGCTTTAGCTCTTTGGCCATTTGTTGGTTGGCCGTGACAATTTCATTAAATGTGTCCGCGATCTTTCCAGTCAGGCCGGTCCAGTTACCAGGGAGTCGCACGGAGAAGTCGCCATCTCGCATAGTCTGGAGGCTCGATAGGACTGCGCTTAGGTCAGCGAATGAGATGTCAGCAGGAAGATCGCGCTGTCCATTGCTTTTCGGGTTTGGCTTACGGTCTGCATTTGAAGGCATTAGAGTTTGATCGGGTCTTTTCATGCTCATCTCCCAAGCGCAAGAACTACTGGGCACAGAAAAGGCTGAACGTCGTGTGCCGCGTTTCACTGGCATTCATTGATGCAGGACAGGACCAAACTATTCTTTCGTGCCTGTTTGTCTGCCAAACCCAGCGGCAAACACCATATCTTAATCTTATATGAGTCAAATTAAGTCGCGCAATTGAGAGCGTTAGACTTTTCCGGACAAGCCTACAGTGTTTAATGTATATAGGCCCGGTCGAGATTCAGGCGAAACAGCCGTATTTATCGCGCATTTATCAACTGGGGCCAATACAGTATCTTGCTGATACCAGCCTCTGTCCCCCCATGACAATCTCTTCGCATGACTTCCCGGGTTCTGATCGCAGACGATCATGAAATGGTCAGAAGGGGCATTCGCTCGCTTCTCGAATCATCTCATCGTGATATCCAGGTGTTAGAGGCCAGCAACGGCAGAGAGGCGGTGGAAAAAACGATAGGCTCGAAACCAGATCTGGTGATCTTGGATGTTTCCATGCCGCTTCTTGACGGTCTCAGTGCGGCGAGGCAAATAAGAAAAGCGGTGGCCGGTACCCCGATTCTGATTTTGACCTTTGAGAAAAGCAAGACGCTCACGGAAATGGCGAAGAGCATTGGAGTGAGTGGATATATCACAAAAGACGAAAACGCCGACACCCTCCTGAGAGCCATTGATGCCGCGATGGGCAGCCAGACGGAGGAAGAACCGGACTGCGATATCCCTCTGCAAAGCAGCGATGCGCAAATCATCGAGGATTCCGCCGAGTCGCATTTACTGGCCGTAACAAGCCCGGTAGTCCGCGTCCTTATGCTCCACAGCCGCGTAGCATGCCTGGAGCGGTGCCTGGTGGAATTTAGGGTTCAGCAATTTCAAATCGACGCAGATGTCGTCCTGACCTCCGAGCAATGTGTCGAACGCTTGAAATCAAGATACTATGACATTGTTCTCGCCGAGTATCCGATCCCCCAATCGCAGAGGATGCCAACGGAGGATCTCCTACGCCGGACCGGCAGAAACATTCCGCTAATTTTTGTGACTCACAAACTGGAACCCGGAACCGCGGCGGACCTCATAGCGAAAGGGGCTGCCGATTGTGTGGAGATGGATAATCTCGGTCAGCTTCCCGTTGCTATTCGCCGGGCCTTCAACGAAAGCGCCTTGCGCGCGGAGCGAAATCGAATCGAAAAAAAGCTGCAACGTTTCGAGGCACGCTACGGCGCTCTAATGGGAAATGCCGCATTTGGAATTTGCCGCTGCGGCATGGAAGGCCAGTTTATGGACCTCAACTGGGCCCTGGTGACAATGCTCGGTTATGAATCAAAAGAGGAACTTCTGGGATCGAAATTCGCGGCCGAGATTCTTCACGATCCTTCCAAACGATCCCAATTGCTGGGGGAAGCGGGCGAGAACGGCCGCGTGGACCCCCTGGAAACGGCTTGGAGCCGGAAGAATGGCACAAGCCTGACGGTCCGCCTGAGCGGACGCGAAGTCAATACGGGGGAAGGCAAGAGGGACGGCTACGAAATTATTGTTGAGGACGTGACCCAACAGCGCGAGATTGAGGATCAACTCCGGCGGCAGGCAACCAGAGACCCATTGACCGGTCTGGCGAACTATCGACACCTTATGGAAGTGCTAGACAGCGAAATAAAAAGATTTAAACGCACCGGACGAGAGTTCGCTCTGTTGCTCTTTGACTTGGACAAGTTGAAACAGATCAACGATCGTTACGGGCACTTGACCGGCAGCGAGGCACTATGCCGACTAGCCGAGGTCTTAACGGCCGGGTGTCGGGACATCGATACTGCAGCGCGTTTTGGGGGCGACGAGTTCGCGGTCGTCTTGCCTGAAACAGGAATGGAATCGGCCAAGTCGGTTGCCCAACGCCTATGCGACAACCTTGCAACTGACGGCAGGGAGCCCAAATTATCCGTGAGCGCAGGAGTTGCCATCTATCCCGCAGATGGTCTGATGGTCGAAACCCTTTTGCTTGCGGCAGACAAGGCCTTGTACAAGAAGAAATCCGGAGTCCATCGAATCGCTTATTAGGGCTCTTCGGCCTAGGGTGGCTGATCGGAATGCTACCCGACGATAAGATCGAGGGCCGCAGCTTCGACAAACGCTCGAAAGTCGCGGTCCCGGGTGATGAGAGGGACATCTTGGTCGATGCAATTCTGAGCGATCAGCGCGTCGCCGAGGCGCGCTTTGCGACGCCTGGCCAGCATCTTTGCCCGCAGCGCTCCAGCACGCTGCCAATAGCCGGGGCCGATTTCCATCAGAGGCACCTCCAAGAGCGTTTCGGCAACGCTTGACCCCAGTTTCGGGTCGCTTAGCAGTTCGACAAGCACCACGGGCACCATCACGACCTGACTGTCGGCGAGCGCCTTGTCGAGCAGCTGCACGTCGTCACCCGCGCTGCCTTCCAAGAAAGCAACCCACGTGCTTGTGTCAGCCGCGATCATCGATCGGATTTCAGCTCCGCGAGCGTGCGCGAGAAGCGGACCTTGCCCCGCAGTCGCCGCAGCCGGGCGTAGGCACGCGACGCCGCCAGGAGCTGCAGCCCAGTGCGGACGGTCTTGGTAATGCCGGCGCCGCTGGCCTGCTGCGCCTTCTCAAGAAGCTCCTGCGGCACTTCTACCGTGATCTTACGCGCTGTCGCCATGATAGCCTTATACCATACTTATAACCAGCATTGGATATGGTAGTTTACAAAACGGAAGCGTCGGCCGATTGCAGAAGTTTCCGGAAATACAACGTTCCAGGGCTGCAATCGCGACTGGGGAACAAATGAGGCAGGCCCGCCATCGGGCTGCCCTATATCCGGACGCGCTGCTCGTTTCTTCCTTTCCCTTGCGGCAGAGGACGATTGTGTCGAGAATGTCTTCTCTGCCGCCGCGAGTGCGAGCGGCGGAGGTTGGAGATTGTTTTCGCTTAGTTAACTGAATCCGTCCGACCCGAAGAAACATCAAAACCGTGCGCCGGAGCTTTCCTAGGCAAGCCTCCGGTTTCGAGCCCATGGCGGACACACCTGAGAACTCCGGAAACGCAGCCGGGCGCGCCGCACCGGCGGGTGCGGCGCCGTTACCTGCGCCAGCTGTTTGGCGCCCCGAATTCAACCCGTGGTTGATCGCGGTTGTGGTGGCGTTGGCGGCTTTCATGGAGGTGCTCGATACGAGCATCGCCAACGTCGCGCTGCCCTATATGGCGGGCAGCCTTGGCGCGAGCAACGATCAAAGCACCTGGGTGCTCACGTCCTACCTTGTGTCGAACGCCATCGTCCTGCCGATCAGCGGATGGTTTGCGAACGCGCTCGGACGCAAGCGATTCTTCATGTCGTGTTTGGTGATTTTCACCGTCAGTTCCCTGCTGTGCGGGATCGCTCCAAGCCTGGGAGCCATCATTTTCTTTCGGATCCTGCAAGGCGCGGGGGGCGGCGGACTTCAGCCCATGGCGCAGGCGATCCTCGCGGACATATTCCCTCCTGAAAAACGCGGTTTGGCCTTCGCGCTCTACGGCGTGACGGCAATCATCGCGCCGACGGTCGGGCCGACGCTGGGCGGCTGGATCACGGACAACTACTCGTGGCGCTGGATTTTCTTCATCAACCTGCCGATTGGGATTCTGGCCCTGCTGCTGATTTATCGTCTCGTCGAAGACCCGCCGTGGGCCAAGCGCGCCACCAGAGGAACGTTGACGTTCGATTACATGGGATTGTCGCTGCTGACGCTGGGCGTGGGCGCTTTGCAAGTGATGCTCGATAAAGGGCAAGAAGACGACTGGTTCGGATCGCACTTCATTCTTACTCTCGCCGTTCTCGCGAGCGTGGGACTTGTTTCGTTCGTGCTGTGGGAGTGGTTTTACAAGCGGCCCATTGTCGACGTCCATCTCTTCAAGAATCTGAATTTTCTCAGCGCCAACGGGATGATGTTTGTGCTGGGAATCCTGCTTTTCTCGAGCCTGGTGATGATGCCGCTGTTTCTGCAGTCGCTGATGGGCTATACGGCGGAGTCGGCCGGATTGGTGCTTTCCGGCGGTGGTGTCCTGCTGCTGTTTTTGATGCCCGTGGTGGGAGTCTTATCGGGGAAGGTGCAGGCCCGCTATCTAATTGCGTTCGGATGGATCACGCTCTCGATTGGAATGTATATTTCCAGCCAGCAACTCGACCTGCAGATGAGCTTCATGAGCGCCAGCGTACTGCGTCTGTTTCAGGTGTTTGGTCTCGCCTTTTTATTCGTGCCCATCAATCTGGTATCGTACGTCGGAATGCCGGTGGAGAAAAGCAACAGCGTCGCCGGCCTGATCAACTTCATGCGCAACATCGGCAGCAGCGTCGGGACGTCGATGGTGACGACGCTGATCGAGCGCCGGTCGCAGGTCCACGAAAACTACCTGACGGCGAATGTCACCCGTGGAGAGCCCAACTTCCTCAGGCAAGTGGCCGGCCTGACGCAGCGCTTGATCGCGTCGGGCGTGAATGCCGAGCGGGCGGCCAAGCAGGCCTACGGGCTGATCTTTCAGACGATGATCGCCCAAGCCACAACCCTGGCCTACATCGACACCTTTCTGGTGCTGGCGGCCGGGGCAGGAATAATGTTTGTACTTTCCTTCGGTTTGAAGAAGAATCAGCCGGGCAGGGGCCGTGTTGTGCTGGAATGACGTGATGCGGTACGGTTGATTGCAAGGGCGCGGGCTCTGCTGATTTTCACGGACGGCCGGATAACCACGGAGAAGAGTCCATGATCCGAGTGCTTACGATCGAGCGCGAATATGGCAGCGGCGGCGGAGAAATCGCCGCTGCGGTGGCGAAACGCCTGGGCTGGACGCTGTACGACCAGCTACTGACGAACGAGATTGCTCGGATAATGGAATGCGATTGCCATGTCGTCGAGGAACGCGAAGAAAAACGCGATCCCGTGTTCTACCGCCTGCTGAAGGCTTTCATGAAGGGCAGCCACGAAGGGAGCCAGAACGCTCCGCGGCTGAAGATGGTGGACGCCGATTGCATCCGCGAGGCGACGGAGACCGTCGTGAAGCAAGCCGCGGAACGCGGACAGTGTGTGATCGTGGGGCGCGGCTCCGCGTACTACCTGCAAGACCGGCGCGATGCCTTCCACGTATTTGTGTACGCTCCGTTTAACGAGAAGGTAAGGCGGCTGCGGGCCGATGGAAAGCCGGAGAAGGAAGCCGTGCTTCTCGCCGAGACCGTCGACCGCGATCGCGCCGCCTTCATCGAGCAATATTTTTCCGTCGAATGGCCGGATCGCCGCCGCTTTCATCTGATGATCAACTCGACGATTGGCGAGGAATCGGTGGTCGATACAATCTTCGAAGGCATCGCGCTGTTCGACAAACGAGCCGGGCATATCGCTCCGGTTCAACAGCGAAAGACGTCGTGATCGAAAATCAGGCTTTGACGGTAAGTTCCCTGCCCCGAATCAACATTCGTTGCCGGTTACCCTCTATTTCGCGCTGAGAGTTATCCGCCTTTAGTTGAAACCTCAAGAAGAAAGTAGCGATCTGGCGCGGCCACTGCCGACAGGGACCTCGACCATTTTCCTTGCGAGTTCTTCGATGCTTGGATACGAATACGCTTCGACGAACGTATGCTCCTGCGGGTGCGAGCCGTCCTTCATAGCGCGCGCCAGCATTTCCACGGCCCGGTCCAGCGTCAACGAAGTCACCACCGCCGCGCTGAGTGCGCCTTGGTCTACCAGCGGCCGGCTTCGGTCCACAACTCCCACGCCCGTTCGCGGTAGCGCAAGCCATTTCGTCCGGTCGGCGCCCAGGACCGCGTCAAATGCTTTGTTCGCCCCGGTGAGGAAATCCGTGTTCTGCGACACGATCAGCTGCGTGCCTTCGGGACGCTGCTTGGTAAGATCCAGCCACGAGCTCACCACATTCTGGGCGCCTTCAGCGGTCGATGTCAGCACCTTCAGGCTTCTGACCTCGACATTCCGCGGCTTCGTCCTCTCCATGCCCTCGAATCTCTTTGTGGCCCACCAACTCATCGCCGGGCCGCGCAGGTAGAGCACCGAGCCGCCCCCCGGCAAGATCGCGCCGATCTGCTTCCCTTGGAGCTGGCCGACTTCCATGTGGTCCTGCGAGATCTGAAACACCGGAACCTTCGCTTTCTTGCGAAGCGCCCCGATATAGTCGACATGCGCGTTGCTGACTACCCACGCGATTCCCGAGGACACCGCAGCCTCGGCAACGCGCGGCAGTCCGGCGGCGCTCACGGGCTCGATGATGATGGCGTCCGGCCGCGATTCGGATCGCGACTGCACCAGATTCAACAGTTGCTGCCCTTGACCGACGGCGTCCATCTGCGCGATCTGCACTTCCAGTTCCGCGCCAAGACGACTTGCCGCGGCCTGCGCCACTGCCGTCTGCGCGCGCAGGTACATCGTGTCGCCCGGCACAGACAAGACGAACTTCAATTTTTTCACGGGTGGCTCCCGCAAATAGCTTACATCGCTCGGAGAGAGATCAAACCGCCCCTGGCCTTCGCATTTGATGTATTTGCCACCTGTCCGCGCCAAGGCGCGCCTGTACGAGCTGCCAGCTTGGCTGGCTTTCTTGGCATAACTCCGTCCGTGCGAGCAGCCGTCCGTTTTCGTGGCGAATTCCTCTGCGTCGTTCGCGAATCATCAGTCACGGGTCACGCGAGGGCGCTCGTGGCCGAGCTGTGCGCTCGTTCAGTTGGTTTTATCTTTGGAATAGCAGAGGCGCTCGAGGTTGCATTCGACGCATCGGGGTTTACGCGCCTGGCATACGCGCCGGCCATGCCAGATCAGTTGGTGGCTGAAGAGAATCCATCGATCCTGCGGAATCACCTTCATCAGATCCTGTTCGCTTTTTTTCGGATCGGTATTCTTCGTCAAATCCAGGCGCTCGGAGAGCCGCTGCACGTGCGTGTCTACCACCACCCCAGCCGCAATCCCGAACGCCGTGCCGAGCACGACGTTGGCCGTCTTCCGCGCCACTCCCGGGAGGGTGAGGAGTTGCTCCATCGTCTTTGGCACCGTTCCGTGAAACTCCTCGATGATTTTCTTGCTGGCGCCCATGATCGATTTCGTTTTATTGCGAAAAAAACCCGTTGGGCGAATCTCCTGTTCGAGTTCCGCCGGATTTGCATACGCGAAGGCCTTGGCGTCCGGATATTTCGGGAAGAGCGTTGCGGTCACCTGATTCACGCGTTCGTCGGTACACTGCGCTGAAAGAATCGTCGAGATGAGCAGCTGGAAAGGATTCTCGTGTCTCAGCGCGCACGTGGCCGCCGGATAGGCCTCGTCGAGGCCCTTCAGGATTGCTCGCACGCGCGCAGGATCGGTTCCACGTGCTGACGCGCTGCCCCGTCCAGTCTTGGGGGCACGAGCTCCGGCAGTTTTTCCCGGCGAAGCAGAGGCTTTCGCGGTTGTTTTTTTTGTTTTTTTCCGCGCCATGAGCGGGAAACTATATCACAGGCAGGTTACGGCTCGACGCGTACGCCCTTCCAAAACGCGACGTAGTCTTTGATCTGTGCCGCGGCCGGTTTGGGATCCGGGTAAAACCACGCAGCGTCAGCGTTGCGCTGGCCGTTCACTTCAACGTCATGGTAGCTCGCGGTTCCCTTCCAAGGGCAAATCGTATGCGTATCGCTCGCGTGAAAATACTCCGAGTGCACCGAATTCTTCGGAAAGTAGTGGTTTCCCTCCACAACAATCGTCTTATCGCTTTCGGCCAGAACGGCCCCGTTCCAAACCGCTTTCGCCATCGTGACCTCCCCTCGCTCTAGCCGGCAAAGAAGAGAGTTTGCGCGAAGGGCCACTCCGAATCAAGCCACTGTCCCGCACAGCGATACCCGGCCCGCTCGCCCATCTGAATCACTTCCTGAGGATCGTACTTGTGGGAGCTCTCCGTCCAGATGGTTTCCCCTTCACGCATGTAGAAGCGGAAACCCGCTTTCCGAATCGTAATTCGCTGCCAAACCTTGGAACGGAGATGCATCTCGACGCGGCGCTCGGACTCGTCGTATCGCGCCACGTGTTCGAATTTCGTCAGATCGAAGTCTCCGTCCAACTCGCGATTGATCCTGGCGAGGAGATTCTTGTTGAATGCGGCCGTAACGCCCGCCGGATCGTCGTAGGCGAGCGTCAGCGTCGGAATGGGCTTTTCGAGATCGGTGGCAAGCAATAGCGCGTCTCCTTCGCGGAGAGTGGCGCGCACCTCGCACAGAAATCGATCGCCGGCCGGGCGATCGAAATTGCCGATCGTGCTCCCGAGGAAAAGGACGAGCAGGCGCTCACCCTCGCGGCGCCGCGCGGCTACTTCACGAAGCCCATCGAGATATGCCCGCTCGAATCCCACAATGCTCACGAGATCGATGTGGCTGAGTTCCAGCTGACATCGAAACAGCGCGCTGCTGGAAATGTCGATCGGATAGTAGTTCACGCGCTGGCGCCGGGCGAGCGCTTCCAGCAACCACCGCGTTTTCTGCCCGCTTCCGCTGCCAAGCTCCGCGACCACGACAGGCCCGGGCACTCTCTCGATGATATCCGCGGCGTGGCGCTCGAGCAGCCGCATTCCCGCGCGGCTCAAACCGTATTCCGGCAAAACGCAGATCACATCGAAGAGGGCGGATCCCACTTCGTCGTAGAGATATTTCGACGGAAGTTCCTTCTGTCCCGGCTGGCTCAGGCCAACGACCACGTCAGAAGAAAATTCAGCGAATGTCTCCGTGACAGGGATCGGCGTTGCAATTCGCGGAGCAGATGCCATGGTCAGTCCTCCACGCAGCGGAATGTGGCGTATATGTGCGGATAGTGCGGCTGGAACCAGTTGCGGAACGAGCGGCGGAGCATACACGTATCCGTCCGCGCCGATCCCCCCTTCATCGCAAAATGTTTGCCGTCAAAGAAATTGGCCGAGTAGCCCGGATAGAACGGAAACTTCTGGAATCCGGCGAACGCCTCAAAAACGCTCGAGGTCCATTCCCATCCGTTGCCGAGAAGATCGAACACGCCGAATGCGCTCGCGCCTGCGGGGTGCGCATCCACGGCAGTTGCATCCCATCGCCGGTGATGGAAATTTCCGTGCGACTCACTTGGCGGCATTTCGCCCCAGGGATACGCCCGCTCGGTTCCGTCCGGCGCACCGTATGCGGCGCGATGCCACTGGGCTTCCGTCGGCAGCTTTCGGCCGGCCCAGCGTGCAAAGGCGGATGCTTCCGCATGGCTCACGTAAACAGGCCAGGACGGCGCAAGCGGAATCGTTCCAAACATCCCGAGATACTCCCAGTTCGCATTCCGATCGGTTGCCGCCGAGCTCGAGCGCCGGATCCAGAAGTACGGGTGATCGAGCCGCCGGCTGCGCCTCCATTCCCAATCCTCGGGCTTCCAGTACGTCGCATCGTGGTATCCGCCAGCCTGAACAAATTTCAAGAATTGCGCGTTGGTAACCGGAAACACATCGATCGAAAAACTCGGCACATCGATTTTGTGCTCGTCAAACTCGTTGTCCCAGCCAAACGCGCCGCCTCGGCGCGGCAGTCCGAGCGTGGCGGCTCCCGCCGGGATCGTCACTTGCCTCGGCTCGGGCGAGGGTCTGGGATCCGGCGACGGCCCACCCTGCGGAGTCTTTCGCTCGATGGGAAGGTTATGAAGCAAATACGCAATCGTCTCGGCATGCATCAAGCGATGTTCGATCGCAACGTGCAGCAAGGTCCCGTCGGCAAGGGCGGACGCCGAGGAACGCAGCGCCCGGAAATCCCCCAGCGCTTCATCGAGCCGACTTCGCACGAGCTGGTTATAGTCCTCGACCTGCGCAATGGTGGGCCAGTCTTTGGGCGCGTCCGTCGGCAAGCCTCCGCCCACCGGATCGATTCCGAATGCGAAAAGCTTGTCGAACTCGGCATCGTGGGGAGCAAGATCGAGCGGCTCGGCCAACAAATTCCAATCAAATGCTTCCAGATGCCCGAGATAGAAGACCATGCGATGACGTTCCGCGATCGGACGGTCGTAAAACGATCCCGCCGGCAAAAGCCGGAACAACTCGTCGGTGCGCGAACGTGCCTCTTGTAGGCGCGAAAGGAGTCTCGGCTGAAGGGTCGGCGCTGCCTGGAAGGTCGCCATGAGTCACCTCAGAGGGAGGGGTTCTTTGTACCCCCCGGCCCGGTATTTTAACAAGTTTTTTAATCGACTGGAATTGGATGCAGGAAGCAGGCTAAAAGTGTCAGAAAGAAGGATTGGTCAAGATACCCTGCATTTTGCGAAAGGCTTTACCGCGGTGGCTGAGGCGGTTCTTTTCGTCTTGCGGAATCTCGGCGGAGGTGCGGCCGACATCGGGCAGCAGGAATACCGGATCGTAACCGAAGCCGTGCGCGCCGCGCGGCTCCTCGGTGATGATCCCTTCGACGAAATCGGAAACGACCGCGAGCACGCGTCCCTGGTGCGCAAGTGCGATCACACAGACGAAACGCGCACGGCGCTCGGTTCCCACCTTCCCCTCCATCGCGCCCAGTAACTTTCGCACGCGGTCGGCATCGGTTCCCTCTGGCCCTGCATAGCGTGCCGAATAGACGCCAGGCGCACCGCCGAGCGCCGGAACTACCAGACCGGAATCCTCGGCGATCAGCACCTCGTCCGCAAAACGGCCATAGTACAGCGCCTTTCCGACCGCGTTTTCGGCAAAGGTCGGCGCCGTCTCTTCGAACGCCACCAGCTCGCGGAAATTCGGCAGGAGATCAACATCGAATGCCGAATTCCGGGTGAGTTCGCGATATTCGCGCAGCTTGCCGGCGTTCGACGATGCGAGAAGCAGACGAATCGGACTGGGCCGCCCGGCTGCGTTATCGCGATCGGCCACGGAGATTAATGTGCAGCAGCTCCCGCTGCACCTCGGCGAGTTGTTCGATTCCGATGGATGCCAAGTCGAGCAAATCCTGAAGTTCCTGGCTTGTGTAGGGGCGCCCTTCGGCGCTCGCCTGCACTTCGACGAACCGGCCGCCCCCGGTCATCACCACGTTCATATCGACCTGCGCGCGGGAGTCCTCTTCGTAGTTGAGGTCGAGCAATAGCTCTTCGTCGACAATGCCAACGCTCGTGGCGGCCACCGAATCGGTCAGCGGTGCGGTGCGCAGCATTCCGGCGGCGACCATTCGTTCGAAGGCGAGCGCAAGCGCCACGAATGCTCCCGTGATGGACGCCGTTCGCGTCCCGCCATCCGCTTGGATCACGTCGCAGTCGAGAAATACGGTCCGTTCCCCCAGCGCCTTCAAATCCGTTGCAGCGCGCAGAGCGCGGCCGATCATCCGCTGAATCTCGAGCGTGCGCCCGGATTGACGCCCGCGCGCCGCTTCGCGCGGAGTCCGCTCCTCCGTGGATCTCGGCAGCATTCCGTATTCGCCCGTCACCCAACCCTTACCCGAACCTTTCAGGAACCCCGGCACGCCATCGTCGACGGTGGCCGTCACGATGACGCGCGTCTGCCCCGTCTCAATCAGTACGCTTCCTTCGGCGCTGGAAATGAAGTTGGGAGTTATTTTCGTGGGTCGCAACTCGTCAGGTGCGCGTCCGTCTGCTCGCAAGCATTGTCTCCTGTGATTCTCGATCGCCAGCCTCTCCAGCCAGTTTGCCGAGCGCCCTAGTACGTGTCAATGAGAGTTCGCCTGGTGCGCCGAAGGAACGGGATTGGCACCGGGGGCTTTTGCGGGGGCTTTCGGCGCCGGGGCGGGTGAGGCGCGGGGCGGGCTTGCGACCGCCAATGGAATTACTTTTTGGCCCGGCTGGTTCAAGTCGAAAAAGCCCGTGAGGTCGATGTGACCCGCGAGCGTGTCCACCTCTTGCCCGTGGATCAGTATCTTCAAGCGACGAAGACCGGGTACATTGCCCCCGAGCGTTCTCGCTATCGAGTTTACGGCGATTCTCTCGCTCAGGATTCCTGACGGTGTCTCGGTCGAAAGCGCATCGGAGAAGTCGGCGATCGCGGTGCCGTCGGGAAGAACGTAAAAACCGAGAAGATCGGTGTCGGCCGGGAGGGTGCGCTGGTCAGGCGTCGGCGGCTCGGCGATCAACGCGTGCAAGAGCTGTCGCGAGCGCTGCACGGGATCTGCCGACAGCGGCAACTCGATTTCGACTGGTGCGACGCCATCCGGCCCGCCCGCCCAGAAAATGCTGGCTTTCACCGGAACGTCGGTCGGCGTCGAGACGGGCGGCGCCAGCACTTCATGCCGCGCCTGCTCGTCGGTAACCTCCGCTTGGGCGAGACGCGCCATCCGCCGGTGAAGGCTCCGCAGGCCGATCAAGCCGATCAGCACACCCGCAGCCAATATCGCGATGAAGATCTTCCAATTGCGCGTCACGGTTTCGCGCCCCCAGGAGTCGTTGCTCGGAACGCGGTGACGGCTCGGGCAATCGCATCGCCAAGGGGTGCGGCCGCGGAGTTCGCCAACGCAACGGGGTCCGAGGCGGAAACACTCGAGAGCTCGATGGCCACCGCGGGTGCTGCGACAGAGCGTAATCCGCGCACGGCGGCACCTAACGAGGTGTCCGCTGAGCTGCTAAATTTTTGCGCGAGCTCGATCTGCATCAGATCGGCGAGACGATGACTTGAATTCAGATACGCGCGCTGCGCTTCATTCCACGAATTCAGTCCCACAGCAGCGGGGGAAACGGACTTCTCCGGCGCGTTTGTAGTCTCATCAGACGGAACATATGGTGTGCTCAGTTGATCGTAATACGCGCGAACCGTGCCGACGGTTCCGGTTGAGGCGATGTGGAGGCTGACAAAAATCGCGTCGCTATAGCCATTTGCCATGGCTGCGCGGTCGTCATAGGAAGGATTCGAGTCGCCGTCGCGCGTCATAACCACACGAAAGCCCTGGCGCTCAAGTTCCACTTTCACACCTCGGGCCATCTGGAGCACGAGGTCCTTTTCCATCGCTGCATTCTGGCCGCGAGCCCCGCTATCGGTGCCGCCGTGCGCAGGATTGAGAACGATCACCGGGCCGGCCGGCGCCGACGCCTGACTCGGGGGAAGAGGAGATTGCTGGGCGGGCGGTGGCGCCCCTTGCGGCGATTGCTGCTGGTTGCCTTGCTGGTCTTGCTGGGCGGGAGCCTGCGCCACGGCAAACGGCAGGAGTACCGAGACACCGAAGGCTAGAGCGACGACCCCGAGGATATTTCGCACGCCGAAGAGAATAGCAGAAATGCAGCAGCGAGCGATTGCGGTCCGCACAGGATGTGCTCAACGTCCGTCGATGCTACCTCGCGCCGGGAACGAATCTGGACTGCCCGTCACGCCGACGAAACATCGAAAAGATGTGCTAGAAAAGCCTCCCGCCGCACGAAGAGACCTAGCCGTCGAATTTCGTCTCCACTGCGCGGATAGCGCACATCATCGAGCTCATCATGAAACATGTACTCTTGGGCCGCCAGCGGACGATCGCCGAACGAAATGCGCCCCTGCGACGCCGCGGCCGTCAGATTCACGACGATCACTTTCCAGGCGTTCTCGAATCGCCATTCGTAGGCCGCGAGATTCCCGCCCGTGTCGTCACCCTCCGAAGCGATCGGCAGCACGCTCCAGTGCCCCTTATGAAAAATGTCCTGCTTGGTCATCAAAAGGATTTTCTCGAAGAGCGCGACGCTCGCCTGGTTTGGGGGCTCCTCCAGGACTCTCCGTAGCGCAACCGGCAGGTGGATTTTGGCTCCTTCGATTTCCCCTTCCTGGTAGAAACGCAATCCGGGCAGCGTCCCCATGAATGTCACAACCGAGGCGAGACGTTCGGGGTCGAAAGCGGCGGCACAACGATCTTCGTCGTGGTTTTCGAGGAACCGCGCGAGATGCTTCTGATAGGGCAGACCCTCGGCCAATCGCGCGTGAACGTCCGCCATTTTTTCGTATCGCACGGCATCGTACAGACCCTTGTCGTACACGAAGGAAAAGCCGAGATCGAGCAAGCGCTGCTGCGTGCCCCAATAGGCTTCGGCGAGAAGCACAAGGTCGGGGACTGCCGCGTGGGCATCGGTCCAGAATTCCGTGTCCGGAGGTTCAAGGTCCGGCACATAATGGCCCCACACTCGTTCGAAGACTTCGTTGAACTGCAACATCGCCATGTCGCAGCGGACGCCGTCGCAATGAGCCGCAATCTTGCGAAGTTCGCCGATCAGGGCGGCGCGCATCTCCGGCGAAAAGTGATTCAGCTGGGCAACATCATCCCAGACGGGAAAGTAAGGGTCCTTGCCGAGAGCGAGAAACACCGATCCTTTCGAACTTTCGATCTTATGGAAGCTGGCGGGATCGCGCTGAAAATCCGCCTCCGTGCCTTGCACGTAGAATTCCGGGTGCTCGCGCGTCCATGGATGGTCGAGCGCCGTGTGGTTGCCGACGAAATCGAGGAAAACGGCGATGCCCCGAGATCGCAGCTTCTCGCGGACCTCATCGAGCGATTCCCAGGAACCGATGCGCTGGTCAGGCGCGTACGCCGCGATGGAATACGGCGAGCCGATCACGTCCTCCGGCTCCCAGCCGGGCAGCACGCGATCGAAAAGGGTTCGGTTCTCGGGATCGGCGAGCTCGATGCCACGGGCTACGGCGCTGTGCTGCCAAATTCCCATGAGCCAGACGATATCGAACCCGCGCCCGGCGATCGCGTCCCATTCGGAGTCCGGAACATCTCGCAGCTTAACGAGCCGGCCAAGGCGCGAAGAAAGCTTCTCAAGCCATGCCCAGGTGTTGATCTCGTAGAGATGAGGATGGGGGCGGAGTAAAAACCGGCTCATGCGCGGGAACCTCGGGTCTGCGAGCGACGAGAGCGCCACAGAAGTCGCGTGTGATTCGTCTTCATTGCAGTGTAAACCGAGGCTAATTGGGCGCGCAACCGACGGCGGGGAAAACCAGCAATAGATCTTTCGCGGTCTCGTCGGATCCGGAAACGGCCACGGACGCGGCTTCAATCCGCGAGGGAGGCGCGCAGCCCGCATTTTTCCCGCGCGTCGCGCCAAACTGCCGAGCGAGATCCTCCCAGGCCGAAATCGTATAGTTCGCCGACTCGAGCAGCGTAAACCGATACAGACCGTCGCCGATTTTCGTTGCGGCAGGGTTGCGGCCATGGTCGGCCTTCGCCATCACCGTCACATTTCCCGGCGGCCTTCCCTTCTCCCATTTCAAGTGCACGCGGATCTGCCGCGTCGGGAGACCATCGTTCAATCGGAGGTTTACCTTCATGAGTTGCTGGCCATCCTTGATATGAATCAGCTGGGCGTCCGCCACATCGGGCACGCCGGGATAAAACGCGCGCGCATACGGCGAATTCGGATCCCTACGATTGGCGCGATTGAAGACCATGATGTAGTCGCCGGGGCCGATGTGATCGAAATCGAAAACACCTGTGCCGCCTTGATATGCCCACAGGCCGGGCTTCGATTCGTCGTATGCGCCAGCCCGATAGAGCTCGACGGACGCCAGCGGAAGCGGCTCGCCGTTCGCACCGAGGACGCTGCCGCGGATGTGGCCCGTGGGCAACGCGTCCACGTTGTATTCAAAGCATGCGCTATCCGGAATCTTGAAAAGCGGCAAGCCGCCGGTAAGTGTCTTCTGCGTTAGCTCGGTGCGCGGCGGAAGATTCGCCGTAAAGCTGTACTCACCGGCGTGCACGTCGTAGAAAGAGTAGACGCCATTCGAATCGGTGCTGGTCTCGAAGCGATCGTTATGCGAGCGAAGTTTCAGCGAGACGTTGGGCACGGGATCGTCGGGATCGCCTGGCGGCGCGAGAAAGGGCGGGTCGGCACGGCGCAAGATGCCGAAAACCGACGCAACGTGCGTGCCGTCGCGCATCGCTCGCAACTGGGGTATCAGCGCGATCGCTTCGCTCGCGGGGCGAGTGCCGTTGCAGATTGTGGCGAAGAGACGCCCCTCCGTCTCCTCTTGCGTGAAAACGAGATACTGCTCACCTTGCTTGAATCGGTAGGCGCAGTCGCCGTCGTCGCCGCCCGCGAAAATGTCGATTTCGGCGGCGTCAGCCCCTGCAAACCGCTCGTCGATGCGAAAATGGTAGCGAGTCAGCCGCGACGCTACGATATCCACGGGAGTGGCGGCGGGATCGGATGGATTGTCGGATTTGGGCGCGGCGTAGTGCAGGTCCTCGACCGACGTGACAGTGCCGAGAAACACGACATCGCCCTGTCGGAGGCCCGGGCACTTTCCAGGAGGCGCTTGTGAACACGTGCAGGCCCTCGCCACCGGCACCATCACAATCAGGGCAAAAAATGCGATTCCGATTCGACGCAGATTCGGCGATCCCAAAATCATCATTGTTATCGTACATGCTTTTGGCCGCAACGCGAAGCTGAGGCCTGAAAACGTGAAAAGGAGGAGGAGCGCGTGATACGCGAGACCGAGCGCGTTCCGAAGGCTCACCCTCAAAGCTCTCTCCGCAAACTTTGGCGGTCCGGGGGGCGGAACTGATTGCTTTCGTGCTAGACTTTTGCGAACTTGCGAATGGCCGCAATACATCTTCACGGCGTTGAAGATCCAGGTTCATCAAAGATCTTAAACCTTCCGCAGCGTTAGCGGAGCGGCCCAATTGTTCGTCGTTATCGTCCGGGCGCAATTGTCGGCTTCCGCTCTTTGTGAGGTGTGAAAATTCTCTTGGCCGCAAAATACGTGGTCCTGGGCTTTGCCGCAATTCCTTTCGTGTATTACTTCCTCGCGATGTACAGCACGTGGCGATTCTTCACAGTTGCGAGGCGGGAAAAAGCGGCGAACGGCGCCTTCTTGCCCCCCGTCAGCTGTCTCAAGCCGATCAAGGGTCTCGACGAAGACGCCTACGAGAACTATGCGAGCTTTTGCCGGCAGGATTATCCCGAGTACGAAATCGTTTTTTGCGTCGACCCGGATGATCCCGCCCGGCCCGTGCTGGAAAAGCTGGTCCGCGATTTTCCGGAGCGACAGATCCGGCTGCTGTTCGGCTCCGGCCGCAATGCAATCAACGATAAGGTGGGCCGGTTGGTTCGGCTGACCGCCGAAGCGAAGCACGACTTGTTTGTGATCACGGACGGCGACGTGAGAGTGGCGCCGGACTACCTTAGAACCGTCGTGGCGCCCTTTCGCGATTCGAAGGTTGGCGCAGCAACTTGCCTTTATGTTGCGACCAAGGAAAAAACCCTGGTCCAAGAACTGCAATCGATCGCCATGATCTCGGATTTTTTTGCCGGCGTGATGGTCGCCTGGAAGCTCGACGGCGTAAAGTTTACGTTTGGACAGACAATCGTGACGCGGCGACAGAGTGTGGATGGTTACGGCGGCTACCAAGTGATCGAAGATCGTCCTGCGGACGACGTATGGGCGGGGCGGCTGGTGGCCGAGCAGGGCTATGAAGTCAAGCTTCTGCCATACGTCGTGCAATCGGTGGCCGATTTCGAATCTCTCGGCGCGCTCATCCACAAGCGAATTCGGTGGGCGACGGTGCAGCGCATGATGCGCCCCTGGGGACATATAGGTTTGGTCTTCACGTGGGGATTGCCGTGGTCGATATTGGCAGTCGTCGTCTATCCGACGGCGGGCGTAGCTCTAGGCTATTTGGGTGGCTATGCTGCGTGCCGGATCCTCATTGCCTGGATGATCGGCGTGTGGGGCATGAAACAGAGTGGCGTATGGAAAAAGCTGCCACTCATTCCATTGTGGGATGCGATGGCCTTCGTGATCTGGCTGGTCAGTTTCGGGCGCACCACGATCCGGTGGCGAGGCGTCGATTACGCACTTCGGGAAGGAAAATTCGTATCCGCGGTTCCGGCGGTCGCCCGGGATGCGGTGCGTTGAGCAAATGGCTAATTTAGGCAGCAGTCGGATGGGCACAGTAGCGCCGGGCTCTTCGACAAAACTTTATTATCTGGGCGTTCTCGCCTTTGCCGCGATCATATACCTCGGCTGCATCATCTCTCCCCCGTCGCTGATGGACGACGTTGACGCCGTGCAGGCACAGATCGCGCGCAACATGCTGGTGTCCGGCGATTGGGTGACCGCCCGACTCGATGGCGTGGCTTTCCTCGAAAAACCGCCGCTCGTCTATTGGGCGCTCGCGGGCTCCTACAAAGTCTTTGGGGTTCACGATTGGTCGGCGCGAATCCCGATCGCCCTTTCGGTGATCGCGCTTTGCTTGTTGTCCACCGCTTTCGGCATTTGGGCGTTTGGCAAAGAGGCCGGATTCTACACGGGCTTATGCATGTCTACCTGCATCGGCCTTTTTCTCTTCACACGGATCATCCTGCCCGATGTGATGCTGACTTTCACCATCGCCCTCGCGATGTGGGGTTTCCTGCGCGCGCTCGACGATGAGGAGACCCATCATCGCCTTTGGGCTGCGCTTATCGCGGCGTCAGTGGGCGCCGGGCTCTTACTCAAGAGCCTGATCGGCGTGGTTTTTCCGGTCGCAGCGGCCCTGATCTATCTGGCCCTCACGCGCCAGCTTTTCTTGTCCCGGACGTGGAAGCGGCTTCACGTGTTCAGCGGAATCTTGATCGTTCTCGCGATCGCGCTGCCGTGGCACGTCCTCGCCACGCTGCGAAATCCGCCGTATTTCGCGTTCACGCTTCACAGCGGCCCGGGGCAATACCACGGGTTCCTGTGGCTCTTCTTCATCAACGAGCAGCTCCTGCGCTTCTTGAACCTGCGCTACCCGCGAGATTACAACACGGTCCCCCGGCTGTATTTCTGGCTGTTTCATTTGATCTGGCTGTTTCCCTGGAGTGTTTATTTGCCGGCGGTTGCGAAACTTTCCTTCAAGCCCAGCGATCGCGCCGGCCAGACGCGTCTGATGGCGCTCTGCTGGGCCGGCTTCATTCTGGTTTTCTTCACGTTTTCTACGACGCAGGAGTATTACTCGATGCCCTGCTATCCGGCGCTTGCGTTGCTGCTGGGCTCGGCCATGGCGGCCGGAGGAGATTGGATCCGGCGCGGCACTCGCGCCATTTGCGTGGTTTCCGCGTGCGCGGCCGTCGCGGTGTTTGCCATTCTGATTCACGTGCGGGGCATTCCGACGCCCGGAGACATTTCGTCGGCGCTCAGCCATCATCCGAAGGCTTACACGCTCTCGCTAGGCCACATGGAAGACCTGACGCTCGAGTCGTTTGCGTACCTCCGCCTGCCGCTCGCGGTTGCCGGCATCGCTTTTCTGATTGGCATGTTGGGAACGTTGCGAGCAACCGGCCGGCGAGCATTTCTTGCCGCAGCTCTCATGATGGTCATATTCTTTCACGCGGCCCGGCTGGCCATGGCGGTCTTTGACCCCTATCTTTCCTCGCGGCCCCTCGCACGAGCTTTGATGGCCGCGCCGGACGGTCAACTGGTTACACAAGGCCACTATTGGGATTTCTCTTCGGTCTTCTTTTATACCGACCGTTCGGGGTTTCTCTACACGAACCGCAGGGTAAACCTCGAGTACGGCTCCTATGCGCCCGGGGCTCCCCATGTCTTTATCGACGATTCACAATTCAAGGACCTATGGCTCGAGCCCCAGCGCTGCTACTTCTTGACGTTTGAGTCCGATTTGCCCCGTTACAAGCAATTGGTCGCGCCGGCGCCACTCGATGTGGTGGCGGCGAGCGGTGGAAAAGTGTTGCTCACCAACATGCCCTGATTTTCTTCGCCGAATCGCGAACCCTGGCTGGAAGGCGCCGCCGAGGTGTCGGCCAGGTGACGTGACGATAGGAAATTAGCCGCTTTGCAGGTACTATGCTCGCAAGGAGAAATGCCAGATGTCCTTTCCGGCCTCGGGTGTCTACCTGACACGGGTGTGGCTCGGTAGCAACGTCTCGGAAAAACTCTTGCCGTCAACGGCCCGGCCGTTGGCCGCGCATGTCAAACTCACCGAAAACTGCCAGGCTAAGTGCGTCACCTGCGATTATTGGAAATCGCGATGGCACGACGCAATCGATACCGAGCGCGCGGTCAAGCTCCTCAACGAGATAGGCGCAGCCGGAATTCGCTCCCTGCGCTTTACCGGAGGCGAGCCGCTGCTCAGAAGAGACTTGTTTGAAGTCATGCGGCGCGCGAACACCTCGCCTTTCAAGCAGATCATTCTCCAAACGAACGGGCTGCTCATCAAGAAGCTTCATAGAGAGATCAACGCGTCTCCCATAACGAAGATCGCCGTATCGATTGATGGACTTCAGGAAACGAACGACCAGATTCGCGGGATTCGCGGCTATTTTGATCTCGGCATGGAAGGCATCCAGTTGCTCCGAGAGAAGCAAATTGCCATCTCCGTCACGCTGAATCGAATGTCCGCTCCTGAACTTCCAAAACTGGCGGAGGTGGCTCATGGCATGGGGGCCAGCGTTGAGGTCAATATCCTGAGCCGGAGTCTTTTTTTCCTGAAGAACGGCGATATCGATCCCTTGTGGCCCGAGAGGAGCGAGGTAATCGAAATCACAAAATTTCTGCGCGACACCTTGAAACGGCCCGCACACGAAGTGGATTATACGGAGCGGTATTACAACCGCGAAACCATCGAGGAACCTCCATGCGTCCTCGGTTACCTGCAGATGTTCGTGCTATCGAACGGCGATGTGCTGACCGGCTGTTATCCGCTGAAGCCGGTCGGAAACATTCTCCGCGACAGCCTCGACGACATCCTGGCTTCGGAGGCCTACGCTCGCCAATGCGCCGCGATGGTTCGCCGCGAATGTCCAGGCTGCACGTGCGGAGTGGAAAGCTCGCTCGCGATGAAACATGCCGCCTCAAGCGCTCTCTTCGAGGTCGGCCGCTTGGGGCGCCGTCAAAGCGGCGACAAAAAAGAACCTCGCGTAGGCATCGCGTCGCCCGTGGAAGATGCCCCGCACGTATAGGAGTAACCGCTCTTCGCCGTGCCGCGTTTAACACGTTGTGGCCGATAAGCGCCGGCCGGCAATTGGGTCCGCATTCGCATCAATGACAAGACGAAGAGGCATTTCGCCACAGCGGCGCCGGGCAGCATGAATCCCCTCTCATGAATTCAAAAGTTGCCGTTGCCGGCGCGGGAATCTACGGCGCTACGATCGCAATCCGTTTGGCCGAGCAAGGCCACCGCGTGCGTCTCTTCGACCCCCTCGGAATCCTGCAGGCGGCATCAGCCATCAATCAGTACCGAATTCATGCCGGCTATCACTACCCTCGCAGTCCCGAAACGATCAGCGAGACGCTCGAGGCGCGCGGAGAGTTCATCGAAGCGTTCGAACCCGCCATTGTCCGCAATAGTTTTCACTACTACGCGATCCCGGCCCAGGGAAGTTTCACGACGCCCGGTTCCTTTGAACAAGTAATGGAGAAATTCAAGCTGCCCTATAAACTCTCCCGGCCGGCGTGGATGGACTTCGCGTTTATCGATCGGTGCTACGAGGTCGATGAGCAGATCTACGATCCTGACGTCCTTCGCGATCTCGTCACACAGCGGATCGAATCGCTTAGCATTCCCTTCGAGAAGCGTCCGTTCGCGCCCGAGATGCGGGGCGATTATGATTTCGTAGTATGGGCGACCTACGGGTTGGGGCCCAGCCGCGGGCTGTTCAAGAGCGCGAAATACCAGGTCGCGGAGAAAATCCTGATCCAGTTGCCGCTGGAGTTGCACGGAATCGCTCTCGTCGTGATCGACGGACCATTCACCGCGTTCGATCCCTACGGAAATTCCGCTCGCTCTCTCTTCGGCTCCGCGAAGAACACCAATCACTGGACGGCGACCGACGCCACTGCCCCGGTTCCCGAACTCTACGCGAATCTCTTGAACCGGCCCACGTTTGAGCCCGTCGCGTTCAGCCGGTTCGAGGAGATGCGCAAGGACTCCGCCCTCGCCGTGCCGGCATCGAAAAACGCGATGTATCTCGGCTCACGCTTCACCATGCGCGTCGTCGAGAATAATCCCGCGCAAGACCGGCGAACGCTGTACGTCGCCGAGCCGGCGCCGCGCGAACTGCACGTTTTTTCCGGCAAAGTGGTCAGCGCAGTGAAAGCTGCGCGCATCGTGTGCGAGAGGATTTCGAGGAATGATTGAAGCTCCCAGCTACGCGATCCTGGGGCATGGGCGTTGGGCGGCCGTGATCCGCGATGTCCTGGCAGGCATGGGACGCCGCAGCACTTTCATCGAAGACGCCCGCCGCAAATCATCCGAGACCGATTCCGGATACAAAGCGCGGCTCACCGCGCAGATCGCCGATTCCCACGCTGAAATCGCCTGGATATGCACGCCGCCTGGCCCCCATATTCTGCTGATGATCGAGGCAGCGATCGCCGCCGGCTTGCACGTGATCGCCGAAAAGCCCTGGCCGTATTCACTTGGCGAAGTGCGTCCTTGTCTTGATCTGGCGCGTGCAGAAGGCCGCCAGGTCGGCGTGCACTTCGAATACTGCCTATTGGAAGCGGTAGAAAGTTGGCGAAATGAATTCAATCGGGGCGCCGGGTTGCGGTTCGGCGGGCACTTTCGTCTATCGGGTCCCGACCGTCTGGGTATGGCCGCGATCGACAATCTCGGATGCCATCTCCTCGCGATCCGCGAGTATGCCGTGCCGGAAGCCGAATTATCGGAAATCGTCTGCGATTACGAAAGCGTGAACGAAAGAAGGGTGTGGGTCCAGAAGGAAAACCGGGAAGTTGCGTCAATCAGATTTGCCGGCAGCAAGGAGCCCATCATCCAGCGCTACATCGCGAAATTCGAGGACGCTCTCGACGGAACTGCCTTCCCCCTCAATCTCGAATTCGCGGCGCGCGTCGCAGACTTCCTCGCACGCTGGAAACAATCCCACTCCTGACGCTCTATGCCCAGGCTACGGTGCGACTGAAATGCGATGGGCCTCTCGGCGATCGTTGCGAGCCTCCCGCCAGTCGATGCGGGGAAGGAAAAGCGCCGAGTCGATACGATTCTTGTACATGACGGCAACATTCATCATGGAATCCAGCAGCGAGTTGGACAAAAGGTGCGGCTCAAGCCCCAGATCGACCAGTCTTGAATTTTTTGCGTTGTAATAGTGAGCCTCGGCTTCGACCCGCGGATCGGGGATGTGGTCGATCTCGACTTTCAGGCCCATTTTCTTGCCCGCGGCCTGCACTTTGTGAGCCAGGTCGAGTACCGAGAATTGCTCGGTGAATTGATTGAAGACGCGAAATTCACCAGGGGCAGCCGGGTGCGTGCACGCGATCTCAACGCAGCGAACCGTGTCCCGAATGTCGAGGAAGCCGCGCGTCTGACCACCCTTCCCGTACACTGTGAGTGGATGCCCCACCGCAGCTTGGGCGCAGAAGCGATTTAGAACCGTGCCGAAAACTTCATCGTAATCGAAGCGGTTGATCAGAGCTTCATCGAGTGTGGTTTCGTCGGTGACAGTGCCGTACACAACGCCCTGATTCAAATCCGTGGCGCGCAGCTTCCACGCCCTGCAGCAAAACATGATGTTGTGGCTATCGTGTACCTTCGAGAGGTGATAGAAGGAGCCCGGCTGCTTAGGGAACGGAAGCACGTCCTTGCGGCCGTTGTGCTCGATCTCGATGTAACCCTCTTCGATATCGATATTCGGAGTGCCGTACTCGCCCATCGTCCCGAGCTTGACCAGATGACAATCGTGCGCGAACTCTCGCAGCGCAAAGAGCAGGTTCAATGTGCCCACCACGTTATTGACCTGCGTGAATGCCGCGTGCCGGCGGTCGATCATCGAATAAGGAGCTGACCGCTGCTCCGCGAAATGAACGACGGCCTCGGGCTTGAATTCCTGGATTGCCTCAGCTAGAAACTCGTAGTCCGTCACGTCGCCGATCAGAAGCTCAATAGTCTTACCGGTGTGCTCGTGCCAGGCGCGCAACCGGTCCGGAAGCGGACGAATCGGCGTGAGAGTTTGCACGCCCAATTCGAAATCCCATTGCCGGCGCACGAAATTGTCGACGATCGCGACGGAGTGACCCTTCTGCGACAGATACAGAGCCGTGGCCCAGCCGCAGTAACCGTCTCCCCCCAACACGGCAATCTTCATCGACCCTCCTCAGTCCTCAGGCAATGCATTCGATTGGAAATGCTGTCTATAGCTTTTTACCCTGCCGCCCGGTGCAGTGCAAGCGCCTTTTGGTTTTCCGAACGCGCAAGAAACCATCTGCTCGTTCTTGGATCCAATCTATAACCGAAATTCAAGAACCCGGATCGACAAGGCCCACTATGTTGTGATGCCCCTTCCCCGCCACGGCGTCGGCGCCATACACGGAACGCCCAGGACCGCGCAGGTACAGAATCAGCCCGATCAGGCCCACTGCAGCCCTCCAGATTCTCCAGCACAATAGGGCCTCCGCCCCTCCTTGCAGACCGGCCAGCTTGAAAAGTGCGTTGTAGGCGGACTCTCCCACACCCAGGCCGCCGGGCGTCAGCGGCAAGTTGTTCGCAAGATCACCGAGTGGAACCACGAGAAACAGTTTCGTCGATAGGCTGCTCGGGTGCAGCGCAAAAACCGCGAGGGCCATCACGGCAATAAACATAAGATTGGCCGACAAGGACAGCCCGAGCGCCTCTAACAGCGCCGGCAGATTGCGGCGATACTTGGCAATGGTCGCCGCGCTTCGCTCCGCCAGTTTTCTCCCCGGCAGAAGGCGGAATATCCCTACCACCAACCGATTTGCGCCGGCGGGATTGCACAAACAAACGAAAAGCGCCAGGAGCATGCATAGAGCGAGAGCCGCCGCTGCAATCAAAAGAGCCCGCAAAGCGGTGATTACCCGAATCAAGGAAAGAAATAGCGGGGCAGTGAGCAGCGGTAGGAACAGGATGGAGAATAGGCCGACCGCGCGGTCGAAGAGCACAACCGTCGTGATCTCTGTCCGGCGCCCTTTGTTCTCTTTCGCGGCATAGAAGAGCTTGGCCATATCCCCGCCCGCCGCTCCCGGAAGAAATGTCGCGAAGAAGGAGCTGACGAGCACCAACTTCAAGGAATTCCGAAACGAGAGGCGTAAACCCTGCGGCTCCAGAAGGATCGAGAGTCGCTTTGCCATCAGCGAAATATCGAGAAACATGAATGTGACGCCGCCGAGGTCAACCCGCCAAGCCCCGACCGGCTTCGATAACGAGCGGAAATCAATGACGTGAGACCTGGCGAGATACGCAATCAGGCCGATTCCCACCGCGAGTCGTACAAAAAACCACACGACCGGCCGGGCCATCCTGGCTCGCGGCGCCGATTGCGTTAGATCGCTATCTTCTGCCGGGATCTCGATCAAGAAAGGTCAATCATCCTTTCCGAATTTCACCTTCTCTCGGCCCCCGAAGGCCTGGAAGCAGCGCTTTTCTGGCGAATGTTGATGGCCTCCTCGGATCGCGCCTATTGACGCGACTAGGAAGTCGCGCTATACAAGCATGTTAACTGATAATGGCGCAAACAAATGTAATTACGGTCCAGGAGGCGGGTCGAGAAGTCGCATACCGATACCTTGCTTCTATCGAAGAGCTCAAAAAAACCGGCCAACTGACGCGCTGGGTAGATGACCACGACATTCTCTTGTACGAACACGAAGGCGAAACAAAGGCGCTCAGCAACATTTGCCGCCATTTCGGGGGGCCCGTTGGCTACCACAAGGCAAAAGACGACGTGTTTGTTTGCCTCTGGCACAACTGGAAGTACTCATGCAAGGACGGTTCGTGCCTCACTCATCCCGGTCTCCCGCTTCGGCGATACGCGCTAAAGATTGTGGACGGCAAAATCTACGTTGATCTGCTCGGGGAACCCCAGACATGAAACTCGCCACTTTAACTGCCCAGTTCCAAGCCGAAATGGATTGCCCGAAGGAAGTGGTCATGTGGAACTACTACGACCACGAGCATCTCGTCGGCACGCACTACAAGCTTTACAACAGGGCGAGAGTGCTGGCGGAGAAGGGCAACTGGTCCCTGGTGTACCGCAGCAAGCGGATGCCGCTGTTGCCGTTCTATACGTCGGGCATTGGTTTCCAGTATATGGACGGCAATGTGATGAAGAGTTTCCACAAGGATTCCATCGGCTTTATGCTCCAGATGGAAGCGGATTTCAAGGATTTGCCCAACGACAGATGCTCGGTGACCGTAACGTATCGCATCGACACACACCCATTCTTCAAGCTCTTTGACTCGTTCTTTCAGAAGATATTCAAGCGCTGGTTCTGGGCCACGTGGGAAGAAGACGCCCCGATGCGCCTGCGCCGTTGGAAAGTGCACAAGCTCGGATTCAAGGATTTCGGCGGCATCGATTACATCAACAAGAAGCTGCCCGAGCCGGAGCGCATTGACGCGGGCCCGTATATTTTCGATCCGCCCGTCCGCACATCCTCGCGCATCAAGACGATCGACGGCGAAGAGCGGCCCTTCAAGCAGAGCTTCGAACTCGGATACAACGATTAAATTCCTGGCTCTGAGCGCGATGCGACGCCGAACTCGCTCCCTTTCGCGGGCCGGCAACTCTCCATGACATCGCGGTTTCCATTTCACCATCCCGAAATTGAAGCGGTCCTTGCGCGCCTGCACGAGGACGCTCGGAGAGACAAGTGGAGGCTCGCCCCTCGCGTTCCGTTCTATTTCTGGGCTTCCGTTCGCAACCGCCTCGCGCAGGGCCCCGGCCAGCTTCCCATGTTTCGCGATGTCTACAGTGCCGTCACCGAGGAGCGGGGCGCGCTGCTCTACCTGATCGCGCGCGCAATTCAGGCGAGGCGCATCGTCGAATTCGGGTCGTCGTTCGGAATTTCCACGATCTATCTTGCGACGGCCGCGCGAGACAACGCCGGTTCAGGCTCGACTCCCGCGCCGTGCGTAATTGGATCGGAGATGGAACCGCAGAAGTGCGAGTCGGCAACCAGAAATCTGCGCGCTGCGGGACTCACTGACATCGCGGGAATACTCCAAGGCGACGCGCTCGAGACGCTCCGCGCCGTCGAGGCTCCCCTCGACCTCGTGTTCCTCGACGGCCGCAAGGATTTGTACCTTCCGGTTCTGAAGCTGTTGCAACCGAAATTGCGCAGCGGCGCCGTGATCCTCTCGGACAACATCCACTCCTTCAAGCGCGAGGTCGCGCCCTTCATCGAATACGTGCAGTCGGGCGCTAATGGATTCGCGTCTTCGACCGTGAATATTTCAGATGGGATGGAACTGTCGGTGTTCCAGGAGAATGCGGACTGACGCCGTTACCGGCCCGCTGCGCCGGCCGAGCGAGGTGGCTCGGTGCGCGCTTTGGCTTCCACGCGGCCGCGTCCGATAAACTGCCGCACCGTATAAACCGGTTTGTTCTGCGATTCGTAATACGTGCGGGCCAGAAGTTCGCCGATGAGGCCGATGGCCAGGAACTGGATGCCGCCCATCACCAGCGCCATGCCGAGCAAAATCAGCGGGCCGTGATTGGCGAGCAATCCCTCATCGAGCAGCGCCTTCCGGGCGAAGACCCACAGCCCGATACCTCCTCCGGCCGCCAGGCACGAAAGCCCGGCGACACCGAAGAACTGCAGCGGCTTGGTCGAGTAATCCAGCAGGAACTTCACGCTCAGCAGATCGAGCAGCACGCGAATCGTGCGCGAAATGCCGTAGTTCGACTTGCCATTCTTGCGCGGAATATTTGTGATGGGCACTTCGGCCACTGAAGCGCCGGCCCAGCTCGCGAGCGCCGGAATGAAACGGTGCAATTCGCCGTAAAGGTGAATCTCCGAGAGAATCTCGCGGCGGTATGCTTTGAACGTCGTGCCGAAATCGTGAAGGTCGACGCGCGAAAGCTTGGCCATGATGCGGTTGGCCACCCGGCTGGGTATTTGTCGGGTCAGCCAGTGATCGGTGCGCTCCACGCGCCAGCCGCTCACAATGTCGTAGCCTTCTCGAATTTTATCGATGAATCGCGGAATCTCAGCGGGATCGTGCTGCAGATCTCCGTCCATTGAAATGATGATCTCGCCCTGAGAATGGTCGAAACCGGCCTTCAGCGCGGCGGTCTGCCCGAAATTGCGGCGCAGCCGGACCACGACGACGCGCTCGTCGTCGCCCGCGATCTCCGACATCAACCGGAACGTGCCGTCCTTGCTGCCGTCATCGACGAACACGATCTCGTAGGGTTCGCCGACCGTGTCCATCACTTCGATGATCTTGACGTATAGCTGGGCAACACTCTCTTGTTCGTTGAAAAACGGCACAACGACAGAGTACGCCAGCGGATTCACTTCAGGATTCATGCACGCCATTGTACATCAATCAGATGCGAAGAAAGCGAGACCGTTTGCCTGCGCCCGTCCGAATTCGTCAACGGCAAGCGTGTTCGAGGTACCGCGCCCGAACGAACGGAGCAATTAGATCGAGGTAAGAGCATTCTCGGGCGCCGGATATTTCGGCGCCGATGTCGATTCGGTTTGGATCCGCCACTTTTTCATCCACAGAAACAGAATCATCAAGCCCCACAGGTGATAGCCGAGATTGGCCCGCCGTTCAAGATGATCGCGCACGCACCGGTCAATCGCGCTCTTGCGAAAGATGCCGCCGTGTTCGGCAGTCCCGCTTTGCAAAGCATCCAGCAGCAACCCCTTCAGAGGTCCGCGCAGCCATTCGTGCGACGGAATATCGAGCCCCGCCTTCCCTCTGGCCAGCACCGATGGAGGCAGCTTCTCCTTCATCAATTCCTTCAGCAGAACCTTCTGGCGCGAGCCGTTCACCTTGAAAGAGGCCGGGAGCGATGCCGCGAATTCCACGATCCGATGATCGAGCAGCGGCGGCCGTGCTTCCACGGCGTGAGCCATACTCATGCGGTCGACTTTCATGAGTATGTCGTCGGCCAAATAGTATTTCTGATCGAACCACATGTAGGGACGAATTCCGTCGCCCGGCAGCTTCTCGCGCAAATCGCCCAAGACGCGGTCGAGCGCGGCCGGAAGCGGCGTTTGCATGAGGGCGCTCGCTTGCGCCGCCGAAAAGGTGCCGTTCCAATAGATGTGCGCCCGATCGGGAGTCATCAAACAGCCTTCCAGGAAGCGCTTCAACTTATATTCCAGGCTGATCTTGTCGTCCGAAACGGGCCATGCACGCAGCGCGCCGAGCGCGAGTCTCAAAAGCCCCGGCGGCATGTGCCGTGCGGTGCGCGCTAGCTGATTCGCGCGATACGTAAGGTAGCCGCCGAAGACCTCGTCGCCGCCTTCCCCGCTCAGCGTCACCGTGACCTTCGTCTTGCTCAACTTTGAGAGAAACCAGATCGGCAGCGCGCCCGCATCGGCGGTCGGCTCATCCGAGTAATAGGCAAACTCCTCGATCGCACCTGCGAGATTTTCGGTGGGATTCAGGTCAAACTGCTCATGGTCCGTTCCATACTGATTCACAACGTCCTGGATGTACGGAGTTTCGTCGAAGGTGCGGCCGCGAAACGAAATGGAAAGCGTCTTCAGTTTCGAGCTGGACGCCTGCGCGGCATAATGCAGTACGGTTGAGGAATCGATCCCGCCGCTGAGCCAAACGCCCAGTGGCACGTCTGATAGAAGGTGCTCACGGACCGCTTCCCTGAGCAAATGATCCAATTCCTCTTTCGCCGCGCCCAAAGTCACTTCGCGAGGCGAACCGAAAGGAAGGCTCCAATACGCCTCGGACGAAACCCTTCCGTCCCTCCACTCGAGCCAATGCCCGGGCGCCAGCTTTTCGATTCCTTCCACCAGCGTCCAAGGATAGGGCACGTAGTTCAGCGATAAATAACAATCGAGCCCATTCAAGCTGAGGCGCCGGTCGATTTCCGGATGAACGAGAATCGCCTTTAATTCCGACCCAAAGCAAAGATCCTCGCCCAGGCGCGCGGTATAGAGAGGCTTGATCCCCATTCGATCGCGAGCGAGAACGAGCCGCTTCGCCGATTCCGTCCAGAGCGCGACCGCAAACATCCCGCGCAGCCGCGAAAAACACGCCACATCCCATTCGAGAAACGCATGCAGCACCGTCTCCGTATCCGTGCGCGAATGGAATCGATGGCCTCGCGCTTCGAGCTCGGCGCGCACCTCCTGGTGGTTGTACACCTCGCCGTTAAATACGATCGTCGCGTCGCCGTCATCTGTCGTGATCGGTTGGTTGCCGCCGGAGAGGTCGATAATCTTCAGGCGGGTGGCGCCCATCGAACAAATATTCGAGCGAAAGACGCCCTGCTGATCAGGGCCGCGGTGCAGCAGCGTCGCAACGGCATCCGCGATGCGCTCCGGCGCCGGGCTCCATCTCTTGTGGGTAAAACCAGCAATTCCGCACACTGCCTACACCCCTCGCGCCGCCAGTTCTCTCAAGAAAGCGATTTGCAATGCGCCGTCTCGTTCGGAATCGCCATCAGCGCGATTGAAACCAATAGCGTTCGCTACTCATAGCGTAAAGATTCCACAGGCTGAAGTCGAGCGGCCGTTTTGGCTGGTAGGTACCCGAAAAATACGCCCGTCGCGCAGGATACTATAAAGGCCGAAGCCACCGAAACCCACGAAATCGGGATGCTGATCCCGCCCGGGATTGGCAGAAACTCCGCGAGGATTTCGACAAGAAACGGAATCGCGACGGCCAATCCGATTCCCACGAGCGCTCCAATCCCGCTGATCAAAACCGCTTCCAGCAAGAATTGGTAGAGGATTTCCTCGCGCCGCGCGCCGATAGCCTTGCGAATCCCGATCTCGTGCGTTCTCTCGGTCACGCTCACCAGCATGATGTTCATGATGCCGATCCCGCTGATCACCAGCGCGAGCATCGCGATCAATAGCAGCACGATCGTCATGGCCAGCGAAATGCGGCGCGACGTTTCAAGAATCGACGAGAGATTCTCCACGTCGTACTCCACCTCCGGCCGGTGCCGGCTTTTCAGGATTTGCGCCACCTCGTCCGTCACCTCGGGAACATCTTCCGCGGTGTCCGCCTGCGCGTAGAGCGTCACGATGAACGCGTCGCCCGTGTAATACCGGACCAGCGGAAACGGCACCAGCACGGAATCGGTCCGAATCTCGGACTGGCCGAACGTTTCGACGCGCTCGTGAAACACGCCGATGACCGTCAGATTCACCTCGCCCACGCGGATGCTTTCGCCCACCGGATCTCCGTAGGGCAATGCCGTCTGCGCGAGGTGCTCGGAAACAAGGCATACCTTGCTCACCGTCGAAAAATCCGAGTCATCGAAATAGCGGCCACGCGACACAACGAGATTTCGAATTTGTTGGAATGCCGGCGTTACGCCCACCAATGCGATCGGCCAAGGCTTCCCGCTGGCCACGAGCGTCATCGGAATATCGTTTGTGCCCGCGACGCGGATCGCATCGGGAACGCCCCGCTGGACCGCCTCGAGATCGCCCATCGAGATCTCGTCGGCGAGAGCTGTCGTCTGCGAGGAACTCGATTGCGCCAGATTTGCGTAGACGATATTCGACCCAACGGCCTCGATCTGCCTGCGGATGTATTTCTTGCCGGTGAGCGTCACGGTCACCACGAGGACGATGCAAGCGCTGCCGATCACGACGCCGAGCATCGTTAGCGCGGCGCGCACTTTATTCGCGCGAAGCGCCTCGATCGCCAGGTTCCACGTTTCGGACCAACTGATTGCCGATGCAGCCAGAAATCCTCCTGCGCTTAGGTTCCTGGCAGTAGGATGCACTGCCTTTACTCGAATGGTGCCTGCGGCCTCAGCGCGCCAAGGTCTCGGCGGCGAGTTCGGGTATCTCGATACGAATTTGTGTGCCCTCGCCTTCCTGGCTTCGAATCACCATTTCGAACTGGTCGCCGTAGAGGAGGCGCAGTCGCGCGTGAACGTTGCTCACTCCGATTCCCCCCTCATACACGTCGGAAAGCCGCTCGGCGGACATTCCCATTCCATTGTCTTCGATCTCGATCAAGAGGCGCCCTTCGCGGCGCTGCGTGCGGAGATGGATTTGCCCGCCCGCGAGCCTCGGGGCGAGCCCATGCTTGATCGAGTTTTCGATGATCGGCTGCAGCAGCATGCTGGGAATAAACGCATCGAGCGTCTCTTCGTCCACCTCTTTGAATATCTGCAGGTTGTCGCGTCCGAAACGAATCACTTCGATATCGAGGTAATCGTCGATAAATTCGAGCTCCTCGCGCAGCGGCACGAAGGTCTCATGTTTTCTCAGCAGACGCCGCAGAATGTTGGAGAGTTTCAGCACGACGCCTCGCGCCATATCCGGATCGAAACGAATCAGCGAAGAGACCGTGTTCAGCGTATTGAAAAGAAAATGAGGGTTGATCTGGCTAGTCAGCGCGTCCATGCGCGCTTTCAGCAGCAACTGCTGGTTCTGCTCGAGGTTCATCTCGATGCGCGTGTTGTTCCAGATCTTCACCGCCATCGCGACGCACATCGTCGACGACAACACGACCAGCGCCATATATCCCCAGTTGCTCGGCTGGATCGAGAAGAGCCAGCGGTGCGGGACATGCCTTGCAAGCTCGATGTGCCCGACTTCAAAGGCCGCGCAGACAAACAGCGGAAGCATCGCCCAGTTGCCCTTGCGCTCGCGAACCAGATTCACGAGCCATTGCGGGATATTCAGAAAAAGGAACGGGCCAAAGTGCCACACGTCCTCTTTTTCCGGAATAAGCTCGCGGACGACTCCGGCCAACAACCCCACGAGCGCAGCCATCGGGCTCGCCAGCCACTCGTGATTGAAAAAAGCGGGCAGGCTGATCAGCGAACCGCCCAGTAACCCGACCATGCGCCCGCCCAGCAATCCCATCAAGAACGAGCCTTCGAGCGTCAAATCAAAAAAGTTGTAGCCAAAGAGGCGCAAAATCACCCCGACCGCCAGCGGTGGCGCGAGAAAGAGCAGCAGCATGACCTTCTGATCGGAAGTGCGGTTTTCCGTGAAGACCAGCTTGCGAAAGGAAGCGAACCTCACCAACAGAGCCGCCAGCGATGCCGCCCAGCCAACCTTTAGGACCAGCGTGAACAGCAGGTCCCGGCCCGATAAAATCACCGTGTCCATTTTCGCCCGCGTGCCGCCGTCAGCTAACCTGAGGTTAAATTAGCCAATGCTCGGAGGGATGTAAAGCGGCGAGGACGCCAAGTGTCGCAGAAAGTGGCACAGACAATCCTGTCTATGCGCTTTGCTTCCAAGCAAGAGCAGGCGAGCCGAGGATCGGGTGGTTCGGAGTTTCGATTTCCATTTCCGATGGCCTCTTTGAGATCCTCGATATAGGCGGAGAATCGGACCTGTGCACATCGAGCGCCGGAGGCGCGATTGTAATTAGCCTGGCACGGAGCGCAGCGAAGTGCCGGGAATCTCGGCGAAAAAAGGCGAGTCCCGTAGGGACGGTTGACCACCGCTCTGAACTTCCAATTTCTACTGTTGCTGCTGCTGCGCAGGCTGCTGCGGACGTTCCGCCACCGAAGGCTTCGCCGGCACAGGCGCTGAAGTGGAAAGCTGCTCGCGGCCCTCATCGTCGAGCGCGGGACGAACGCGCACATCCACCGCGAGGCTCTGGCCCGCCTGTCCTTTATATACCCCACGTACCGGCGCCACATCGCCATAATCCCGCCCATAAGCCACGCGGACATGGCGCAAGCCCACCGGCTTGCCGAGCGTCGGATCGAATGCCGTCCATCCCATCGTCGGCATGAGCACCTCCGCCCACGCGTGCGACGCCTGGCCGCCGATCACTTCCTCCTGCCGCGCGTCCGCCGAGGCAGCGCTGCCCGGAACGAGATAACCGGAAACGTATCGCCCAGGAAGGCCGCGCATCCGCACGACGCCGAGCAGCACATGAGCGAAATCCTGGCACACGCCCGCTCCAATCGACAGCGAATCCTCAATCGAAGAATGCACGTGCGTCGCGCCCTTTACGTAGCGAAAACGCTCGTGAATCAGATCGGATGCCTTCTGCACGAATCCCTCGACGGTTCCGTCGCTCGCCGCTTGGGCCGCTTCGATAATCTCGCGGAGCTCGTTGAGGTGCGGCACATAGGCGGTGGGCGCCACGAAATCGAAGTATTCGTCGTCAAACTGATATTTGCCGGCATCGAAATCCGCGAGCGTCGTCGGATCGGGAGCTGCGCCAGACGAATCGTGCGCCAGCACCACCGATTCCGCCTCGACCTTCAGCCGTCGATGCTCGGGTAGGACGTTGAACTGGTGCACCCAGTTCCCATACGCATCGCGATACGAAGTCCCGCGCGAGCCGGGCGCCGTCATCAGGCGGAACGAAAGGCAGCTCTGCTTCTCGTCGTGTATGGGCCGCAGCCGAACTTCGTTGTAACTTTCGGACACCGGCCCGTCATAGAGAAACTCGGTGATATGCACCAGATGGTAGCGATTCATGCCACCACCGCGTAGTAGAAGTAGGTTCGCGCGATATCGTCTCCGATTGCGCCGCACATATTCACCACGTCATTCAGATATCCGTGCAGGCCCTGCTTGAAAATTTCGCCGATCTTGTCGTAGCTCAATCTCTCCACTAGTTTCCCCGCGAGCCTTTCCGCTTCATTTGCATAGGAGCCGCGCCCCGAGCCGCTCACCGCCCTCAAACTGGCCTGAAATTCCGCGACGTTAAAGCGAATCGAGTGCGGATGCTGATGGTCCAGAATCAGCATCTCAGCAACCTTCTCCGGCTCGAGCGGCGGATGATACTGGCGATGATACGCCTCGTAGGCTCCCACCGAGCGAAGCACCGCCATCCACTGATGATTGTCGAGTGCGTCCGCGGCCGGAGGCCCATCGAGCAAATTGTGATACTGCACGTCCACAAGCCGCGCGGTCATCTCCGCGCGTTCGAGCGACCAGCCGATCCGCAGAAATTCCCAGCCTTCGTCGTGCGGCAGCGTCGCGTCCGTCACGCCGTGAAAGCGATGCGCGCCGAACTTGATCCGGTCGCAGAAGCGGTGCGGCCCCGCCGCGATTTCCTCGTGCGGCACGAATTGGCTCACCGTGTAGTAGAGACCGTTGATGTCCTCCCACATCTCGCGGGAGATGCGGTCGCGAATGGTGCGGGCATTTTCGCGCGCCTTCGAAATGCACTGCACGATCGAACTCGGGTTGTCCTGGCGAAACGCGAGGAACTCGAAGACGTTTTCCGCGTTCACTTCGCTGTAGAGTTTCCGAAAACGGTCCTCTTCGCCGGCCATGATGATCAGCGGCTCCCATCGCAGGTGATAGGACTGCTGGGATTGCTCGAGCAGCATGTGGTAGTTCACGTCGAGAATGCGCGCGGTGCCCTCGGCGCGTTCGATGTAGCGCGCCAACCAGAAGAGCGATTCGGCGATCCGCGAGAGCATCTCAGTCCTCTCCCCGGAGCACCCATGTATCTTTACTGCCGCCGCCCTGCGACGAATTGACCACCAGCGAGCCTTTCTGCAGCGCCACGCGCGTGAGCCCGCCCGGCACGATGGTCACTTTCTCGCCGTCGTAGAGGCAATAAGGCCGCAGATCCACGTGGCGCCCGGCCACAGTAGCCTCGCCCGCGTCGTACGAAGGCACGCGCGAAAGCGCAACGACCGGTTGCGCAATGTAGTTCCGTGGATTGGCGCGGATTCGTTCTCGAAATTCCTCGATTCTCTTTCTATCCGATGACGGGCCGATCAGCATGCCATAGCCGCCTGACTCGCCGACCGCCTTCACGACCAGCTCGGCGAGATGATCGAGGACGTAGGCCAGATCGTCTGGCTTCGCGCAAATGTAAGTCTCCACCGACCGCAGCACCGGCTCTTCGCCTAGGTAGTAGCGAATGAACTCGGGCACATACGCGTAGATCGCCTTGTCGTCCGCCACGCCGTTGCCCACCGCATTCGCAAGCGCCACGTTGCCCGCCCGGTAAGCTCCCATCAGCCCCGGCACCCCGAGAATCGAATCCGCGCGAAACGTCAGCGGATCGAGGAATTCATCGTCGACGCGCCGGTAGATCACGTCGACGCGCGTCAGCCCGCGAATCGTCTTCATGTAAACGATCCCGCCATCCACGATCAGATCGCTCCCTTCGACCAGCTCGATGCCCATCTGCTGGGCCAGGAAGCTGTGTTCGAAGTACGCGCTGTTGTAAATCCCCGGAGTCAGCAGAACGATCTGCGCATCCTCCTCGCCGCGCGGGGAAAGGCTGCGCAGGATGCGCGAAAGTTCCGCCGGATAATGATTCACAGGCAGCACTTCGCAGGCCTGAAAAGCATCCGGGAACGTCCGCGTCATCACGATGCGATTCTCGAGAACGTAGGAAACGCCGCTCGGCGTCCGCACGTTGTCCTCGAGCACGCAAAATTCGCCCGTCTTCGAATCGCGCACCAGATCGATCCCGCAGATATGCGTGTGAATTCCGCGCGGCACCCCGACGCCGATCACCTCGCGCCGGAAATGCGGGCACGAATAGACAAGCGACCGCGGAATCCGCTTGTCCTTGAAAATCATCTGCTGGCCATACACGTCCATCAGGAAGAGATTCAGCGCCATCACGCGCTGCGAAAGCCCGCGATCGATTCGTTCCCATTCCGAATGCGGGATAATGCGCGGGATCAGGTCGAACGGAAACAGCCGCTCGGTCCCCTGCCCATCGCTGTAAACGGTGAACGTAATTCCCTGGATCAGGAACGATAAATCGGCAAGCTTCCGGCGCTCCTCGAACTGGCTCGGCGCCATCGAGGCTAGCTTCTGAAACAGTTTGGTGTATTGCGGCCGAGGGTGCCCTGGCGCCGAGAACATCTCGTCGTAAAATCCGCCCGTGTCGTAGCCCTCAAAAAGGCCGCGGTTCACCATCGGTATTGGGACCGCTCCCATTGGACGCTTACTCTATCAACCCGGTCTTAGCATAGGTCCACGGAAAGATTGGATGCAACCCATCAATGTTTTCGGTGGTTTTCGCCCCGGAATTCGTGCCTTCTCAGCGACGGCTCCTGCGCGCCGCGGGCGGCGCCGCTAGCCTGCTATAATGATGGGCTCGCATGAGGCGGCGCAAACAACCTGAGAAGGCGCACGTGGTGGCGAAGGCTGCTTTGCCGACGCGCTTCGGCCGTTTCACCATCGCGGGAATTCGAGGAAACGGGCGGGGCGAAGAGGCGGTGGCCATCCAACACGGCCGGCTTCGATCCGCCAAGCCGCCGCTCGTTCGCGTCCATTCGCAATGCCTCACCGGCGACGTATTCACGTCCGAACGCTGCGACTGCCGCGCTCAACTCGAACTCTCTTTGCGGAAGATCGCCAAGGATGGCTCGGGCATCGTTCTCTACCTGCCGCAGGAGGGCCGCGGCATCGGCCTGCTCAACAAGATCAAGGCTTATGAACTGCAGGATCAAGGTCTCGATACGGTGGAGGCCAATCGGAAACTCGGCTTTGCCGCCGATTCGCGCGATTACGATTTCGCCGCCGAGGCGTTGAAGGCGTTGGGCGTCCGCTCGGTGCGCCTGCTCTCAAATAATCCAGACAAGGTCGAGCAGCTCGAAAAAGCCGGTATTCGCGTGGTCCAGCGAATCCCTTGCCGCCCCCGCACCAGCCGCCATTCGCGCGCGTACCTCCGCACCAAGAAAGACAAGCTAGGCCACATCCTCGCCGGCCTCTAGCTGGCGAGCGGCACAGACAATTCTGTCTGTGCTCTGATGGCTCTCAAAGCCCCGGACGCGTCAACGACTCGATCTCGACACGGAATCCATTTTCAAATTTCCAATTTCAAATTTCTGATCCCGCTCCCCCGCCGACCAGTTGCACGATCTCAAACGAATCGTTCGCGCCCACTTGCGTATCGTGCCACCGCGCCCGCGGCAGAATATCGCGATTCCGCTCGATCGCCACGCGGTTCTCCGCCATCCCGAGATGTTCCAGCAGCGCAGTCACGTTCAGGCCGTCGGGAATCTCCCGGCGTTCTCCGTTGATCGTTACAGTCATGGGTTGGAAACCTGCCTAGGAATTGAGGGGTGGCGTCGGCAACTTCGCACGCGAGCGCATCGTGAAACGGATCTCGTCCTTGCCCGCTGCCGTCTGCGCTTGAATCACGAGCGCGAGATCGCCCTTCCCCAGCGGCGGCAAAGGAAATTGAATTCTTACGCGGCCCTGATCGTCGGTCGTGCCGCTCTGGTGGCCATCGCTCAGTGCGCCTTCGATCGCCGCATGCACCTGCACGCCCGCCTGCGGTTGCCGGTCCGCCCGCCGCAGAATTTCGACGTCGAGCGATACATTACCCGCCGAGAGCCACGAGCCCGGATTCAGGAGCTGCACTTGAATCCCGCCCGCCACGCTTGCCTTTTCGAGAGCGGCGGCCATCTCCCCGGCCAAAGGCCCGCCGCGAAGTTCTTCGATCACCACGCGATGCTGCTCCTCCACCCGATGCCGGAGCAGCTGGTCGCTAAATTCGGCTGAGTCCCTGAATTCCTGGTAATCCGACGACCGCCGGTGAAAAACGCGCCCGTTTTGATATACCGTCGTATCGATGATAGGGCGGTTCGGGCCACGATCCTCGGTTTGGACGTGGAAGACATGGTCTCCCACGCGAACGTCCGTGTTAAATCCGGAACTCATCGACGCCGATTCTCCCAAGGAGCCGCCCCGCGGCTTCGCGGGACATATAAGATTTCGGGGAGTTCAATTGACCGATGTACGCTCGGAAGTTATTATAGCAGCGCAAGGAAAATGAGCGCCACCTACCTCGACAACTACGGTTCGTTGTTGCTGATGTTTGTACTGGCAGCCGGGCTTGCCGGCGCGCTGATTACGCTTTCTTCGATAGTCGGAAGACACAAACCTTCCCCCGAAAAGGATATGCCCTACGAATGCGGCATTCGCCCCACGGGCGACGCCCGCGAGCCCTTCTCGGTGCATTTCTACATGGTGGGTTTGATATTCATTCTCTTCGATATCGAGGCCATCTTTCTCTATCCTTGGGCGCTCGTCTACCACGACCTGAAAGTGTTTGGTTTTGTGGAGATGTTGCTCTACATTATCATCCTGCTCGTTGGATATATTTACCTCTGGAAGAAGGGCGCGCTCGACTGGAACACCTGAGGCCCGTCCGGAATCGGAATAATAGAATTGGAATCCCAGGAACGCGGTCAAAAACAGGAAGCCCCGGCTGTAGGTAAACTCCGCCAGTGGGACACGAACGCCGTCGCCGAAGTGCTTGAATTCAGAGGCGAAACGACCATCGTCGTCCCCCGCGAGCATATCCGCCGCGCCGCCGAATTTCTCCTGGCCGAGCCCTCGCTCCAATTCACGTTTCTTTCGGATATCACAACCGTCGACCGGTTTCCGATGGAGCCGCGCTTCGAGATCAATTACCATCTTCTTTCGATCGAACACCGCGCGCGCCTGCGCCTGAAGGTGCGCTTGGCAGGCAACGATCCGAACATCCTATCGGTCACACCCGTGTGGCCGACGGCCAACTGGCATGAGCGCGAGAATTTCGATCTTTTTGGAATCCGCTTCGAAGGCCATCCTGATCTCACCCGCATCCTCATGCCGGACGATTGGGAGGGCTATCCCCTTCGCAAAGACTATCCGGTCGAAGGGTTTCGGTAAGGTCCGCGTGAGGGTTACAGAGCTATGACGACAACGACCATCGAAACGCCCGTCGGACCCGCTCAGCCGATGGTCCTCAATATGGGGCCGCAGCACCCGTCGACTCACGGCGTGCTCCGCGTGATCCTGGAACTCGATGGCGAGACCATCCTCTCGGCCAAATCGGTGATCGGCTATCTGCACACGGGCATCGAAAAGTCCTGCGAATCGAAGACCTATTCGCAGTGCATCACGCTCACCGACCGCATCGATTATCTCGCGCCGCTCTCGAATAATCTCGGCTTCTGTCTTGCGGCCGAAAAGCTTCTCGGAATCGAGGTTCCCAAGCGCGCGCAGTATATTCGCGTGCTCCTCACCGAGCTGACGCGCATTACTTCGCACCTCGTCTGGCTCGGCACGCATGCGATCGATCTCGGCGCGATGTCCGTCTTCCTCTACAGCTTCCGCGAACGCGAAGAGATCATGAAGATTTACGAGTACGTCTCCGGCCAGCGGATGATGACGAGCTATTTCCGCATCGGCGGGCTCGCACTCGAACCGCCGCCGGGCTGGCTCGACAAGGTGCAGCGCGTTGTCGATGCAATGCCCGGCCACGTGGATCAATACGAAGACCTGCTCACAAAAAACCGCATCTGGCTCGCTCGCACGCAGGGCGTCGGCGTTTTCAGCGCGGCCGATGCGATCGCCATGGGCGCGTCCGGCCCGCTTCTGCGCGGCAGCGGCGTGGCCTATGACGTGCGCCGTGCGTTCCCCTATTCCAGCTACGAAGAATTCGATTTCGACGTGCCCACCCAGACCGCCGGCGATTGCTACGCGCGATACCAGTGCCGCGTCGCCGAAATTCGCGAGAGTCTCAAGATCGTTCGCCAGGCCATGAACAAGATTCCGTCCGAGGGCCCGTTCCGCGCCGAAGTGCCCGGCATCATTCCGCCGTCGCGCGAAGAGATGAAAACCTCGATCGAAGGCCTCATCTACCATTTCAAGATTTTCACGGAAGGCTTCGCGCCGCCGCCCGGCGAAGTCTATCAAGTGATTGAATCGCCCCGCGGCGAGATGGGCGTCTTCATGGCGAGCGACGGCTCTGCGAAGCCTTACCGCGTGAAGTTCCGCACGCCGTCGTTCGTGAATTTGCAGTCGCTGCCGAATCTTTGCGTCGGCCGCATGATCGCCGACGCCGTGGCTTGCATCGGCACAACCGATATCGTCCTGGGAGAAGTCGACCGCTAGCACGGGTCGAACCAAAACACGGAAAATGCAACTCTCGCCGCAGCTCGAAGCCAAGTTCAACGAACTCATCGCGCGCTATCCGGTGAAGCGCTCGGCGCTGATCCCCATGATGCTCTACGCGCAGGACGAGCTTGGCTATCTCGGCGATGAAATCCTCGAGGAAATCGCCAGGCGCCTCGATCTGAATATGATCCAGGTCACCGAAACGCTTGCTTACTACTCGATGCTGCACCGCAAGCCGATGGGCCGTTATCACATTCAGGTCTGCACCAACATTTCCTGCATGATGCGCGGCGGCAACGAGCTCTATCAGCATGTGCAGAAGCGTCTGGCCATCGGCCATAAGGAAGTTTCGCCGAGCGGCACGTTTTCGCTCGAAGAGGTGGAGTGTATAGGCGCATGCACCGGCGCTCCGTGCATGCAGGTTAACTACGACTATTACGAGAATCTCGACGCCGCCAAGGTTGACGAGATCTTGGAGCAGCTCCAGGACGGCAAAGTTCCCAAGCCGGTTGCGGTCACCTCGGGTTCCGTGCACGAGCGCCGTCCGGGCGAGGTGCCCATAATCAGCAGGCTCTTCGGCGTACCCAACTCGCGCAAGATCGACGTCTATCTCCAGCACGAGGGCTATCAGGCGCTCGAAAAAGCCCTCAAGCAGATGACGCCCGACCAGATCATCGACGATCTGAAGAAATCCAATCTGCGCGGCCGCGGCGGCGCGGGCTTCCCAACGGGAATGAAGTGGAGTTTCGTCCCCAAGGGCGACAAACAGAAATACATTCTCGCGAACGCCGACGAAAGCGAGCCCGGCACCTGCAAAGATCGCCCGCTCATGGAAATGGATCCCCACCAGTTGATCGAAGGCATGGTAATCGCCGGGCGTGCGGTCAACGCGAATCGCGGATACATCTACATCCGCGGCGAATATCGCTACATCCTCGACATCATGGACGTGGCGATCGGCGAAGCCTACGCCAAGGGCTATCTCGGCAAGAATATCGTCGGCAGCGGATTCGATTTCGACGTGTGCACGCACACAGGCGCGGGCGCCTACGAGTGCGGCGAGGAATCCGCGCTGATGGAATCGCTCGAGGGCAAGCGCGGCTACCCGCGCATCCGCCCGCCCTTCCCAGCAGTCGTCGGCCTCTATGGCTGTCCCACGGTCATCAACAACGCCGAAACTCTGAGCACCGTTCCCGCCGTAATTCGCATGGGTGGCGACGCCTACGCCGCTCTCGGAACACCCAAAAACGGCGGCACGCGCCTCTATTCGATTTCCGGCCACGTCAATCGCCCGGGAATCTACGAGCTTCCTCTGGGGTTTCCGATGCGCCGCCTGATCGAAGAAGTAGCCGGCGGTGTTCCGGGCGGCAAGAAATTGAAAGCCGTGATTCCCGGCGGCAGTTCTTGCCCTCTGCTCTCCGCCGATGAAATCGATGTCGCGATGGACTATGATTCGGTCGCCAAAATCGGCTCGATGCTTGGCTCGGGCGGCATGGTCGTCTTTGACGAAGAAACCTGCATGGTCGATCTCGCTCGCCGCATCATGCACTTCTACGCGCACGAGTCCTGCGGCTGGTGCATTCCCTGCCGCGAAGGCACCGCGTGGCTGCGCAAGCTGCTCGACCGCTTCCATGAGGGTGGCGGCCGCGAGGAAGATATCCCGCTGATCGACGAGCTGTCGAAAAACATGCTGGGCCGCACGTTCTGCCCGCTCGGCGATGCCGCGGCGCTGCCCACGATCAGCATCGTGAAGAAGTGGCGCAACGAGTTCGAGGATCACCTGCAAGGCAAGTGCGCGCACAAGCCCGCCGACGTCCTGGCGGCCGCGCAGTAGCCAAGCAGTACGAAGTCGCGAATGCAGCACGAAGCCGTCATCCTGAGCGAAGCGAAGGATCTCTCTTCGCGGTTGGCATCGCCGCCGATGTAGTCGAAGACGCAAGCGCAGCTCAGGGGGCCGGGAGCGTTAGCTCCGGCCAAGGTTTTGGGTAGGACAGGCGAGGCTTTGGGCGCGCAAGCGACCAAGCCGTCATCCTGAGCGAAGCGAAGGATCTCTCTTGGCCGCCGGCGCGGCTGCCGATCTGGTCGCCAGTGTCGCTGTCGTGGCGGGACAGCAGCTCAGGAAGTCGGAGCCTCAAACTCCGGCCAGCGGCTCGGCCGGGAGCGTTCAGCTCCGGCCAAGGTCTTGGGTGGAAGCGTGAGCCTTCTTGCCCTGAGCGAAGTCGAAGGGTAGGCTCGCGAAAAAGCAGCCCAAAAAATGGGCTTTAGCCCCGGGCTCTTTCGCCCGTAAGGCGCGAATCAGGTTGATTCGGGAAAAGGCGAATGGCGGAACAAAAACAGATCGCGTTCACAATCGACGGCCGGCCGGTCACCACCTCCGCAGGCACCCTCGTGATCGAGGCCGCAAAAGCTCAGGGAATCGAAGTCCCGTCCTTCTGCTACTACCCTGGCCTATCGCTGCAGGCCGCATGCCGCATGTGCCTCGTCGAAGTCGAGAAAATGCCGAAGCTGCAGACCGCCTGCACTCTTGTCGCAACCGACGGCATGGTGGTCAAGACGACCACCGACCAGGTCCACAAAGCCCGCAAGGAGATGATCGAGTTCCTGCTCTCGAATCACCCGCTCGATTGCCCGGTCTGCGATAAGGGCGGCGAATGCGAACTGCAGGACATGACGTTCCGCTACGGCCTCGACAAGACTCGCTTCACCGAAGAGAAGCTGCACACTCCCGAAGAAAAATGGTCGCCGCTCGTCTACTACGACGCTCCGCGCTGCATTCTCTGCTTCCGCTGCGTGCGCGTGTGCGATGAAGGCATGGACGTGAAAGCCCTCGGCGTCGGCTCGCGCGGGGTGCTATCGGTGATCCTGCCCAACCAGCCGGGCGAGCTCGCCTGCGAAGAGTGCGGCATGTGCATTGACATCTGCCCCGTCGGCGCGCTCACCAGCGGCACCTATCGCTATCAGACGCGCCCGTGGGAAATGACGTACGTCGGCGAACCCTGCGCGCACTGCTCGAACGGTTGCAAGACCACCCTCAGCGTCCGCAACAACGAAATCCTGCGCGCCAATAATCGCGATCACTCCGGCTTCAACGGCGAATTCCTCTGCGCCAAAGGCCGCTTCGGCTTCGATTTCACATCGAATCCTGAACGCATCCGCCAGCCGCTCATCCGCCGCAACGGCTCGCTCGAGCCCGCGAGCTGGGAAGACGCGCTCGAAGAAGTCGCGCGGAGGCTGAAGCAGGCCCACGCCACGCACGGCCCTTCCGCAATCGGCGTGATCGGATCGAATCACACCACCAACGAAGAAAATTACCTGCTGAATCGCTTCGCCCGCGTCACGCTCGGCACCAACAACATCGATCATCACCGCACCGCGGACTATGCAGGCCTCTCGGCCGCTCTCGGCCCGAACGCGAAAAATTCTCTCGCCACGATGGCGGATATCTACAATGCGAGTGCGGTCCTGCTCATCGGCAACAACGTCACGCAGCAGAATCCCCTCGTCGCCTGGCAGATTCGCACCGGCGTTCGTCACCATGGCCTGAAGCTCTACGCCATTGATAGCCGTCCGAGCAAGATTCATCGCCAGGCCAAGATCGCGGTCCAGGTTCCAGCCGCGGGCGAGCGCGAAGCCGTTCGCTGGCTCGCCACCGAACACGGCCAGTTCGACGCGAAAACCACGGAAGGCCTCGTTCAATTGAAAGCGGCGCTCGAAGCCGAAAACGATGTCGTCGTTCTCTTCGGCGCGGAAATTCACGGCGCCGCGATTCGTGATCTCGTTTCGCTCGCCGCCCGCTTCGGCGGCAGGACAAAATTCATGGCCCTCGGCGACTATTCGAATTCCCGCGGCGCCGCGGATATGGGCGTCCTGCCCGATCGCCTGCCCGGCTACGCTCACCTGTCAGACGCGGCCGAGCGCGCCCGATTCGGCAGAATCTGGGGCGGTGAAATCTCCGCGCAGCCCGGCCTCGCCGCGCACGCCATGATCGAAGCGGCTCTCGCAGGCAGAATCAAAGCCCTCTACGTCGTGGGCGCGAATCCGCTGAAGACGTTCGCGGTTGCTTCGCCCGATCTCCTGGGCGGGCTCGAATTGCTCGTCGTGCAGGATATGTTCCTCACCGAAACGGCGCTGCGCGCCGACGTCGTCCTGCCGGCTGCATCGACCTATGAAAAAGACGGCTCGCTCACGAATACGGCCGGCGAAGTTCAGTTGACCCATCGCTCGATCGATCCGCAGGGCCCGCGCAGCGATTTCGACCTGCTGCGCATTCTTTCGCATCAGCTGGGAATGCTTGGCCTTGGTACGCCGATCCGCTTGCGCACTCCCGAAGCGGCGTTCGAGGAAATCCGGCAGAACGTGGCAGGCTACAATCTTTCGCTTCCGGCTCTGCTTGGGGGCGGCTCCGAACTGGCAACTTGCAAGACCGTGGAATCGTCTTACGACGTGGCCCCGGGCGCGGTTTTCTCTTCACACGATTATCTCTTTACGAGCGGCACCCTGGGCCGTTACTGTTCCAGGCTCACTTCGACGAACGAGGCGAAAGAGACACCGTGGAGTTCATCTCCCAGCATCCAGTCTTGGTGGTATCGATAGTCAAGATTGCCGTCCTGCTGTTCGTCGTCATGACGGCCTTGGCGTATCTTACCTGGCTCGAGCGCAAGGTCATCGCGCACATCCAGGCGCGTTGGGGTCCCTATTACGTCGGCGCGCACGGCTTGCTTCAGCCGCTTGCCGACGGCCTTAAGTTTCTTTTCAAGGAAGACGTCACGCCGCCCGTCTCGGACCGTCTCGTCTACACGCTCGCGCCCTTTCTTGCTCTTTCGCTCGCGCTCGCCGCCCTCGCGCTGATTCCGTTCGGCCCGCCCAGCGTTCGGGTCCTCGGCCAGCCCATTTTCATCGTGTCGAATATCGATATCGGCCTCCTGTTCCTTTTCGCGATCACGTCCATGGGCGTCTATGGCGTCGCGCTCGCAGGATGGTCGTCCAATAGCAAATATCCCCTGATGGGCGGCCTGCGCAGCTCGGCGCAGATGATCAGCTACGAAGTTTCGCTCACGATTTCGGTGGTCGGCGTGCTCCTCCTCGCCGGCACGCTGAATTTCAATGGAATCATCGAAGGGCAAAGCGGCTACTACCTGCACTTCATTCCGCGCTGGCATATCGTTCCGCAGATTATCGGTTTCCTCTGCTATCTCACCGCCGCCATCGCCGAAACGAACCGGATTCCCTTCGATCTGCCGGAGGCCGAAACGGAACTTGTCGCCGGCTTCCACACCGAATATTCGAGCTTCAAGTTCGCGATGTTTTTCATGGCCGAATACGCGAACATGATCACCGTCTCCTGCCTCGCCACGATTCTCTTCCTCGGCGGCTGGCTCTCGCCCTTCCCCGATACCTGGAAGTGGCCTCTTTTCCTGCCCGGCGTGGGCTTGATCGCCCTCGGCATTTATTGCGCGGTCGATACCGTTACCACGATGCGCGGCATCGCCCGTCTGCAGTTTGCCGTCGTCACGATGCTATGCCTCGGTGGCGGTCTTCTCGTCCTCGCGCCTGCGGTTGCCTCCCTGCAGAGCTCGGCGGCGTGGATCGCGACGGCGAATACGGGAATTCAGGGCCTGTTCTGGTTCACCGCGAAAATTCTCGCGATTCTTTTCTTTTACATCTGGATGCGCGGCACGCTGCCGCGCTTCCGCTACGACCAGCTGATGTCCTTCGGCTGGAAGCTTCTGCTGCCGGTGTCTCTCGCGAATCTGGTGGCCACGAGCGCCGTCGTCCTTTACTTCATGATGAAGAGTCCCGGATGAACCTTCCGTTCATTGTGTTTTTCGTCTTCGCGCTGCTCGCGGTTGCGGGCGCGGTGATGCTCATTCTCGCGCGCGAGCCGATTCACAGTGCGCTGTCCCTGGTTCTCGTCATGATTTCGCTCGCCGTGCTCTACCTGCTGCTCGGCGCGGAATTCATCGCCGCCGTGCAGATCATTGTCTATGCCGGCGCGGTCATGGTTCTATTCGTGTTCGTCATCATGCTGCTCAATATGGGAGTCGAAGAGCGCACGAATTTCAGCAAATTCGCCTACGTTGGGGTGGTGGGTGGGTTCGTTCTGTTGCTCGAAATCGGGCACTGGATGTTCCACTCGTCCATCGGGGCGGCCGTTGCCAACGGCCCCGAGCCGGCGACCGCGTTTTCGACTGTCGAGCTATCGAAGCTTCTTTTCAGATCGTATCTGTTTCCGTTCGAAGCGACCTCGATCCTGATTTTGATCGCGATCCTGGGCGCGCTGGTTCTTGCGAGGAAAGAAGAGTGATCGTTCCCGTTTCGTACTATCTGGTGCTGAGCGCCGTCTTGTTTGGCTTGGGCGTGGTCGCGTTCGTGTTCAAGCGCAACGTCATCACGATTTTCATGTCCATCGAGCTGATGCTCAACGCCGTGAATCTGGCCTTCGTCGCCTTCGCGCGCGCGCGCAATCAGCTCGACGGTCTCGTGTTCGTCTTTTTCGTCATCGTGGTCGCGGCCGCCGAAGCGGCTGTAGGCCTTGCGATCATCATCATGCTCGCGCGCAATCGCGAATCGCTTAACGTCGAGCGCATCAACCTGCTCAAGTTCTGATGCCTATACTTAGCCATCTCTGGATCATCCTCGCGCTGCCGCTCGCCGGTGCCGCGATCAACGGCCTTCTCGGCAAGCGCTGGCCTAAGTCGGCGGTTAATTCCGTCGCAATCGGCTCCGTCTCGCTTGCGTTTCTCGCCGTCGCGGAGCTGGTCCGCGAGTTCTCTCAGCTCTCCCCGAGCCAGATTCCTTATCTCGGCGACTACTTCACCTGGATCGTGGCCGGCCCGTTCCGCGTCGATTTCTCTCTGCAGGTCGACCAGCTCACGGTCGTCATGCTCCTGGTCGTCTCCTTCGTCGGGATGCTGATCCACATCTATTCCACCGGCTACATGGCGCACGAGGGCGGCTACTACCGCTTCTTCAGCTACCTCAATCTCTTCATGTTCTTCATGCTCACGCTGGTGCTCGCCGCGAACCTCATCGTGATGTTCGTTGGATGGGAAGGTGTCGGCCTCTGCAGCTACCTGCTGATCGGCTTCTGGTTCCTGAAGAAATCCGCCGCGGACGCTGGCAAGAAAGCCTTCATCACCACGCGCATCGGCGATTTCGGCTTCACCATCGGCATCCTGTTCGTCTTCGCGACGTTCTCCTCGGTCGATTTCCAGACCATCTTCAAGAGCGTCGCCGCGAACCCGGTTGCCGAAGGCACTGCTGACCACGATCTGCATCCTGCTCTTCACCGGCGCCATCGGCAAATCGGCGCAGTTGCCGCTTTACGTCTGGCTGCCCGACGCGATGGAAGGCCCCACGCCCGTCAGCGCGTTGATCCACGCCGCCACCATGGTCACCGCCGGCGTCTACATGGTCGCGCGCATGAACCCGCTGTTCTCCCGCGCGCCCATCGCGATGCTCATCGTCGCCATCGTCGGCGCGGTGACGGCGTTCTACTCGGCCACCATCGGCCTGGTGCAGACCGACATCAAGAAAGTGCTCGCCTATTCCACCGTTTCGCAGCTCGGCTACATGTTCCTGGCCTGCGGCGTCGGCGCGTACGCTGCGGGCGTCTTCCATCTGATGACCCACGCTTTCTTCAAAGGCCTGCTCTTCCTCTGCGCCGGCAGCGTGATCCACGCCATGGGCGGCGAGCAGGACATGAGGAAAATGGGCGGCCTGCGCAAAAAGATCCCGATCACCTATTGGACGATGCTCATCGCCACGCTCGCGATCGCAGGCATCCCCGGCTTTGCCGGATTCTTCAGCAAGGACGAAATCCTCGAAGCGGCGCTGTCCGGGCCGCACGCGAATTTCTCTCTCTGGCTGCTCGGCGTTGCGGGCGCCGCCCTTACGTCGTTCTACATGTTCCGCCTCGTCTTTCTGACGTTCTTCGGCAAGCCGCGCTACGACGAGCACCAGGTGCACGTCCACGAATCGCCAAAAACCATGACCGTGCCGCTCATGATCCTCGCGTTCTGTTCGATCTTCGGCGGCTGGTTCGCCGCGCCGAAACTCATCGGCGGGATCGATCATTCGGAGCGTTCCTCGAGCCTGTTTTCACGATGTACGCGCCGCACAGCCGCCGCAGTCGCCTCAGAATCGGCGGCCAGCCCTGGCCTTGCGCTGTTCCACGCCCTCACCGGCTGGCCCGTGATCGTCGGCATTCTCGGCCTGCTGGTCGCCTGGTGGTTCTACATCAAGAGCCCGGAAACGCCGAAGCGCCTCGCGAAGAGTCTGCATGGCCTCTACACGCTGATCTTCCATAAGTATTACGTCGACGAAATCTACGCGGCGCTGATCGTCCGCCCGCTGCTCTGGATTTCGGCCAACGTGCTGTGGCACGTTGTCGACGAGCGCGTGATCGACGGCACGGTCAACGGCGTCGCCACCGCCGCGCGCGAATCGGGCGGCGAAGTGCGCAAGCTGCAGTCGGGCAACACGCGCAGCTACGCGGCGTGGGTCATCGTCGGCGCCGTCGGTTTTACTTTCTTGCTGCTGCTCGTCCTGGGGATGCGCTAGCGTGGGCACACAACCTCATCTTACTGACGGTGATCACGTTCCTGCCGCTCTTCAGCGTCGCGGCGCTCCTCGTCCTGCGCTCGGACGATCACACTTGGATTCGTCGCATCGCTTTCGCGGCTTCGATCGCCGAATTCCTGGCCTCGCTCCTCCTGCTCCGCGGATTCGACTCGGCAACGCCGCATTTCAGATTCGGGAAAAGTCACGACTGGATCGGCCAGGCCATTCACTACGACATCGGCGTCGACGGCATCAGCCTCTTTCTCGTTCTGCTGACCACGTTCCTCACGCCGATCGCGATCCTCTGCTCCTGGGAATCGATCCACGAAAACGTGAAGGGCTTCTTCATCGCGCTGCTTGTGCTCGAAACCGCGATGATCGGCGTCTTCGTCTCGCTCGATCTGTTTCTCTTCTTCGTCTTCTGGGAAGTCATGCTGATCCCGATGTACTTCCTGATCGGCATCTGGGGCCACGACCGCCGCATTTACGCGGCCGTGAAATTCATTCTGTACACGATGTTCGGCTCGATCCTGATGCTGGTCGCGATCCTCTGGCTCTACAACGAGCCGGCACGTTCGACCTCCCCGACATTTCAGACCTTATTCACTCGGGCCAGATACGGTTCTCTTCCAGCACGGAATTGCTGCTTTTCGGCGCATTCTTCCTGGCGTTCGCGATCAAGGTGCCGCTGTTCCCGCTGCACACCTGGCTGCCCGACGCGCACACTGAAGCTCCGACGGCCGGCTCGGTGATCCTGGCGGGCGTGATGCTGAAGATGGGCACCTACGGCATGCTGCGCTTCTGCCTGCCGCTCTTCCCCGACGCAGCGCACCGCATGGCCCGCCGATCGCCGTTCTCGCGATCATCGGCATCGTCTACGGCGCGCTCGTCGCCATGGTGCAGCACGATCTGAAGCGCCTGGTCGCCTACACCTCGGTCAGCCACCTGGGCTTCGTGGTGCTCGGGATCTTTGCCTTCAGCACCACGGCGATTCAGGGCGCGATCTACCAGATGCTCAATCACGGCATCTCCACCGGCGCGCTCTTCCTTGCGGTCGGCATGCTTTACGACCGCCGCCACACGCATGAAATCAAGGAATTCGGCGGCCTCGCCACGCCCATGCCCGTGCTGATGTCGTTCTTCCTGTTCGTCGCGCTCTCCTCGCTCGCGTTGCCGCCGCTCAACGGATTCATCGGCGAGTTTCTGATCCTGATCGGAACATTCGCCGTAGGCCATCATCAGTGGGCTGCGTGGGCCACCAGCGGCGCCGTGCTCTCCGCGATCTATCTGCTGTGGGCCTACCAGCGCGTGGCCCTCGGCGAGGTCACCGTCGATAAAAATCGCACTTTGCCCGACGCTTCCCGGCGCGAGCGCGTAATCCTGATTGCCATGGCGGTCGTGATTCTCTTTATGGGCATCGCTTCCCCGCTCTTCACCAAGCGCATGGCGGCCTCGGTCGATAACATCCTCGATCAGACATCCATGGCTCGCGAAGCGTCAACTTCGCATCCGCGCGCGATCTGCTGCCCCACCCCGCACGCCGCCATCCGCACCGTCAGCGCAACCGTTGCCGGCGCAGCGCCTGCAGGAAGGCAGGTGCGGCAGTAATGCATCTCTCCCGCGAACAGTTCGCCAACATTCGCCGCCTCTTCCCGGAAGTTGTGCTCTGCGGATTTGGTCTTCTGATCATGGCGGTCGACCCGTTCGTCAGCGCCGCGCGCCAGCGCGTCCTCGGCTGGCTCGGCTTTGTCGGCGCCCTCGCCGGACTTGCCGCTGTCTGGGTCCCGGCTCATCACCCGGGCATGGCTTACAGCGGCCTGATCAGCAACGACGCGTTCAGCATTTTCGTGCACGTGGTCGTCATCTCCGCCGCCGCGCTGGCGATTCTCGGATCGATCGATTATCTCGACCGGGAAGGCATCCAGCGCGGGGAATACTACGCCCTGATCTTGTTCGCGACGGCAGGCATGTGCATCCTCGCGGGCGCCAACGAACTCGTCACCGCGTTCGTCGGCCTCGAGATGAGCTCGATTGCGAGCTATGTCCTTGCCGGCTTCCGCCGCCGCGCCCTGCCTTCGAACGAAGCGTCGATGAAGTATTTCCTGCTCGGCTCCTTCGCCACGGCATTCTTCCTCTACGGGATTGCCATGACGTACGGTGCCACTGGCAGCACGCGCATCGACCAAATCCAAAATTTCCTGGGCAGTCTCGAAGACGCCGGCCACTCGCTTCCGGCCCTGGCGATCCTCGGCATCGGACTGATGTTCGTCGGTCTCGGCTTCAAGGTCGTCGCCGCGCCGTTCCAGATCTACGCGCCGGACGTCTATCAAGGCGCGCCCACGCCCGTCACGGCGCTGCTCGCTTCGGCGCCCAAGGTGGCCACCTTCGCCGTCATGCTCCGCATCTTCTACGTCGGGTTCGGCGCCGCCGGCGGCACGTGGTTCTGGATGATCTGGATTTCCGCCGTGCTCACGATGTTCATCGGCAATCTCGCCGCGCTGGTGCAGACCAATGTCAAGCGCATGCTCGCCTACTCTTCGATCGCTCACGCGGGCTACATTCTCGTCGCGTTTGCGGCGTCAAGCGAGCTTGGCATTGCGGCTGTCCTGTTCTATCTCGCGGCTTACGTGCTGATGAAAGTCGGTGCGTTCCTGGTCCTCGTGCATCTCGGCCAGAAGGGCGAAGAGCATCTTTCGATTCGCGATTACGCGGGGCTCGGCCAGACGCAGCCGGTCCTGGCCGTTTGTTTCTCGCTCTTCCTGCTTTCGCTGCTCGGCTTGCCTGCCACGGCGGGCTTCCTCGGAAAATTCTTCGCGTTTCAGGCGGCGTTGGATTCCCATAACGCACCGGCATTCGGCGGCGCCATCGTGTGGCTTGTCGTGATCGCCGCGATCAATAGCGTGATCGGCGCCTACTACTACCTGCGCGTGATCGTCGCCATGTATTTCTGGGCGCCTTCAAAGGAATATACGCCCACCGCCGTGGCGCCCGCGCTCAGCGTCGCGCTCTTCCTCGCCGCCGCCGGCACACTCTATCTCGGCCTTTTCCCCGGCCGCATCGTCGCGCTCGCCGCAGCCGCCGCCAATTCTCTCCCCTTGCATTAGGTGAGCCTTGGCCTTGAACTTCCAGATCCTGTTTTCTTCGTTGTTGCGGAGACCGTTGCAACGCAGTGAACGGCCGAAGTTTTCTGTCGCCGTTGAACTTCCGGGTGCCCCATCCTCGGTTTGTGAGGGTGGGGCTTTTGACTTTCCTCTCTCCATTCGGGGTGTGTGCGTCGAGCGCCGGAGGCGCGTTTGTAATTAGCCCGGCACGGAGCGCAGCGAAGTGCCGGGAATCCCGGCGAAAGACAGCGAGTCTCGCAAGGGACGATTGACCTCCACCGGAAATTTTCAAATCTCAAATCTTCAATTTCCAATCTCAGATTTCAGATCTGCCCTGCGCCCGCGCCTCGCATAAGGTTCACCTCCCAGGTCGAGCTCCAGAGTGTACCCAAAAAAAAGGCCCGGAGACTCGCGTCCCCGGGCCAGCATCCCCAACCTTTGCCTGTGTTACTTGACCTTTAGGAAGATGATGGCAAACGTATACAGCGCCATCGATTCGATCAGCACGAGACCCAAAATCAGCGCGAAGCGAATGGCCGCTTCCGCCCCCGGGTTCCGCGCCAGTCCTTCGCATGCATGCGCCGTGGCGATACCCTGCCCGAGCGCGCCGCCCGCCGATGCGATGGCCATCGAGAAGCCCGCCGCCAGCGCCACCCAATTCGTCGTCGAAGCCGCCGCCTCGCCGCCTCCCTGCGCGAATGCCGCCGGAGCGACCAGCACGACCGCGATCACCGCCGTCAGAAACAACGCCCATCTCTTCATCGTGTTCTCCTTATGAAATTGCCGCCAGTCGGTGGTTGCCGTCCGCCCTGGGGGGCGGTGGCCTCACGCTGCAGCAGCCTTGATGCCCGAATGAACTCGTCGCTACCGCCTGCGCGTCATCCTGAGCGAAGCGAAGGATCTCTCTTACTTCTATCGCTTTTCGCGTTTCGAATTTCGCGCTCCTAGTGCTCGTCCCCCGCCACTCCCGCCACATAGATAATGGGCAGAATCGTAAAAACGAACGCCTGCAAGATCGCCACGAAAAAGTGCAGGATGATAAAAATCAACGGAATGCCCAGGGGAAGAATCGCCGCCGCGTATCCAACCGCGCCGAACTTCCCGAGGAAGATATAAATCTCCAGCATCATCCCCAGGAAAATCACATACAGCATCTCGCTCACCAGCATGTTGACCCAAAGCCGGACCGTCAGCGACAGCAGCCGAAAGAGGTGGCTGAAAATCTCGATGGGCAGCATCAGCGGAGCCATCGGCAGGATGGGACCCAGAAAATGTTTCGCATGCCCTAGCGGCCCGTGCTTCATCAGGCCGACGAGGTTGTAATAGACAAAAACGATGATCGCGCATCCGAGTGGCACAGTCACCGTCGCCGTCGGCGCATCCAGCGTGGGAATTATATTGATCAGGTTGCACATCAGGATGAAGATGCCGATCGTACCGATCATCGGCAGGTACTGATCGCCGCCGTGCGGAATGTTGTCGTGGATCAGGTCCTTGATCCCCACGCCCATCGGGTTCGTGATGATCATTTCCATCACCTGCTGCGCGGCGCCCGGCTTGTCCACCGAAATGCTCGCCTTGAGCCACAAAAAGAAAATCACGGCGATCAGCAGGACGAAAATCTCCATCGACACATGGTTCGGTATCGGATAGGCGGGATTCGCAGGCGTAATGTGCAGAGCGGCGAGCAACGCAGCCGCCGGCTTCCCCAGCAGGCGGTTCAATATCACGGTAACCCATATCGGCTTTTCCATTCGTCCCGGTCAGGAATTCGTATGTGGATTTCGAAACAGTTGCGCCACCACTTCCAGGAGCACGGCCGCCACCACCGCGCCAAACCCCGCTAAAAGGCTCGCAACAGGCACTCCGAATCGAGTAAGGATAACATACGCTCCGAGGATCAGCAAAGCGTAACGCCCCATGAATTTGAAGTAAACGCTCGTCGGAACATGTACTTTCGCTGCGCCTGCCTGCGCCTTCGAAAGCCCCGCCAGCGCGCCCACTCCGAGCTTCAGCCAGCGGTAGTTCAGCCACGCAAGCACGGCGCCCGCAGCCACTCCTGCCGCCGCTCGCGGAGTCCAAAGCACCGCCGCGCAGATCGCGCCCGCCCCGCCGAGCCCGAGCGTCACGTATTCGATCCGTCGCTCCGCCGCCGCGTAATACGCGTCATCCGCCGCCACGCCCGCTCCCTTGCTGCCTGCTCCGAGACAACCGCTTAATGAGATCCCACATTCCGCCGCCGAATCCGAGCGCTCCGCCGAGCAGCATCAACAATGGTGAGGTATGCAGCCACCGGTCCAGAAAATATCCCGCCCCTCCCCCGGCGATCACCCACACGACCATGACGATGGGGAGTTCCATGGCCATCGATAGCTGCTGCAGGGAGGACGCTGTGCGCTTGCCGGGTTCGGGGTTTTCGGAAGCCATAGACGATTGTAGCCGTATTGAGTGAGCTTCGCGTAGCTCCACCGCGGGACGCGCGACACAAGTTAGCCCCGCCCGAAAGGGCTGGGAAACGAAATGGAAAAGGCCCGAGCGCCGTAGGTGCGACATGGGGGCGGCCCGACACAAGCTTGCGCCTGCTCCCTGTGCTTCAGGCTTTCTTGATCCTGAAAACGCGCTCCGCGTTCTCGTGGTAAATCTTGTGCTTGTCCTTCTCCGAAATATCAGCCGAATCCAGGAATTCGACCGCGTCCGGATGATCCTGATACGGATAGTCGATCGCCCACATGATGCGGTCCGCGCCCATCACCTCGATGCAAAATCGCAGCGTCGGGTCCCAGTTCATTCCGCTCGTGGTGATGTAGAAATTCCGCTTGAAGTATTCGCTCGGCAGATGCTTCAGTTTCGGCCGGCCGAAATCCACTCGTATGCGCGCGTGCATGTAGTCGAGCCGGTAAAACCAATACGGAATGCCCTCGCCCATGTGCCCGAGGACGATCTGTAGCTTGGGAAACACATCGAGCACCCCGCTCGTAATGATGCGCAGCCCGTGCAGCCCTGTCTCGGCCGCGTAACCCCAGATCGCATGTTCGAGATGATCGGTCCGGTAGGCCTTGGCCATCAGCGGATTCGGCGAGCGCGGGTGAATGTAGAGCGGCGCGTTCAATTCGGCCAGCGCTTCGAGGATCGGCCAGTATTTCCGTTCGCTCAGGAATTCGCCGTTCGTGTGCGAATTGATGATCAGGCCGTTCAGCTTCAGCTTGGTCATCACGCGCTCGATTTCCTTCACCGCGCGTGCCGGATCCTGCGGCGCGAAAGTCCCGAGCCCGGCAAAACGTTTCGGATATTTCTGCACCGCCTCATGCAGCCGGTCGTTCGCAAGCGTGGCGAGCGCCGTACCCTTGTCCGCGTCCAGCATCTGCACGCCGGTCGACGTGAGCCCGAGGACGTGCATGTCTACGTCGTACTCGTCCATCGTGCGCAGGCGTTCGTCGAAGAGGTCGAGCAGCTTGTTGTGCATCGGTCCCGCGCGATCGGTCTGGAACTGCCAGAGAAAAAGGTCCGGATCGTACTCCTGCTGCTTCGCCAGCAGCTCGCGCTGCGCGTCCATCTGCTCCGGAATCGAGAACGCCTCTTCGGTGGCGATCCGCCGGTACGATTTTCTTTTCGGTTTCGCTTTTCCCTTGCTCGAGCCACCCTTGCGCTTCGGACTCATCGAAGCCCCCATTCTCGCGTCACGAGTTTTTGCGGAAGTACGGAACCCAAACCGCGGTGGAGTGTATCGCAGAACGATTGGAAATTGCATCTTCGACAGGTCGCTTGCGTAGCGCCGGCTTACCCTGAGCGAGGTCGAAGGGCGCCTCGCCGGCAGCTCGACTTCGCTGCAAGCAGGACACCGAAATTCGGCAAGCTTTTGTAGCGGCCGCCTTGCCTTCAGGCGGGCGCTCTTGACTCTGCTGCCGCCGCGAACATCAATGAGGGTGCTTCTAATGCCGCGCGCCGTGAAGAATGTCGACCGCGTGCGGCAACAGGTCGGCAACGGCATCGAGCGATTCGACCGCGCCTTTCGGGCTGCCCGGCAGATTGATGATGATCGTTTGGCCGCGAATCCCGGCGGTAGCGCGCGAAAGGATCGACCGCCTCGTTTTCTGTAATCCAGCCGCGCGCATCTGCTCCGGAAATCCGGGAATCAGCCGCTCGACCACGGCTTCGGTCGCCTCGGGAGTCACGTCGCGCGGGCCGAGCCCTGTGCCGCCCGTGGTCAGGATTGCGTCCGCCGTATTCGCATCCGCCGTCTCTTTAAGAAAAGCTTCGATCGCCCCGCGATCGTCCGCGCGCACGCCGGACGACGCGATTTCCCAGCCGAGTTCGCGGCATCGCGCAATCACGGCAGGCCCCGAGCGATCTTCATTTTTTCCGGCGGCCACGGAATCGCTGATGGTGAGAACCGATACGCGCATGGATTTCCAGAAGGTGAGTCTAGCTCTGATTTGTGGCTTCGACGCTTTCGCCGGCCGCGTCGCGCTGCCCCTCGTCCACGAGGCGCAGCGCTTCCATCAATAAACCGGTCGTCGTGCGCGAAATCGTCGAGCGCGACGGAGCCGCGTTGAAGTCGATCTCGAATTCGCCCGCCGGCCAGCGCACGGCTCCAAACACGGCGGCCTCGCCTTCGAGGGAGCCGAGCTTTGCGTCGGCGCACTGCCCCGCGGAGAAAAACATTTCGCAGGCTTCGCCGTCGTGCCGGATCGTGAGCTGGCACGATTTCTGTCCCATCTCGAGAGACTGCATCAAATCGAGAATGCTCATCTCTTCGAGGCGTCCCTGAATCACGCCCGGGCGCACCGCGCGATTTTGCAACTTCTCGAGGCGCAGCCGGTCGATCACTTTTTTCGCGCTGCGCACGAGATTCTTCACGAAAAACGGCTTGGCGATGAATTCCTCGACGCCGTCCACCATCGGACGGAGTTTCTCTTCGATGTCGCTGCGGCTCGCGAGGAAAATGAACGGAATCTGTTTCGTCTGCTGCCGCCCGCGCAGCTTCTCGTAGAGCTGGCGCCCGTCGAGTCCCGGCATTCGGTAGTCGCATACGATCAAGTCCGGGGGATCGTCGACGATCTTCAGCAGAGCATCGGCGCCATCCGCTGCGGCGAATGCGGTGCAGTGCGGCCCAAACCCCTTCATCAGCAGGTCGAGGACCAGCGCGTTATCGTCCACCACCAGCACTTTAACGTCATTCATCGGCGCCATTATTTTCCGCTCTTTCCGGCTCGCCCATTCGATGATGCGCCGCGAACGTACGTTCCGCTGCGGCCGCCGGATTTCTTCAGCAGATACAACTCGGTGATCTCCATCCCGCGTTCGAGGGCCTTACACATATCGTAGATCGTCAGGGCCGCCACCGACGCACCCACGAGCGCTTCCATTTCCACACCCGTAGGCCCCGTGGCCGTCGCCTCCGACGTAATCTCAATTCCATTCTGGCATAGCTTTGCCTGCACATCCACGTGCGTCAACGACAGGGGGTGACAAAGCGGAATCAGCTCCGAAGTGCGCTTTGCCGCCGTGATTCCGGCGATCCGCGCCACCTCGAGCGGGTCGCCTTTCGGCGATTTCAGCCGCCGCAAATTCGCCACCGTCGCCCGCTTCATCCGGACGAACGCGTGCGCGATAGCCGTGCGCAACGTCGCCGGCTTTTCCGTGACGTCCACCATGCGCACGCGACCAGCCTTATCGTAGTGTGAAAGCCCTTTCGCCAATTCGCTTCCTTGAACTCCCGACCACCGCAATCCACGCTGCCACAAGCACAAGGTCAGCGCAAGCGCCGCTCGCGATTTCGCTTCTAAGCCTGAACTCGGCGGAGCTGCGCGGTAATTCCGGCCCCGCAACGAGCCCAAGTCATTCGTCTGGTGTTCGCCCCTGGTCTCGGCGAGAAATAAGGCGGCCAAACCGGCCATTCCTGGTCTTTTGAAGCCCGTTTAAGTCCCCGCTAGGGGGGTGCTCCAGTCCCCTCTTATTGCGGAAAAATACGCCCTCAGTGGCAATCAGCTTTTCTTGTTACAATCCCGCGCGGGAGGCACGCATGAAAATCGTGCTGAACATCTTCGGGGTGCTGCTCGTGCTGTTTGGCGGAATCTGGTTCCTGCAGGGAATGAATATGTTCCCGGGCCACAGCTTCATGAACGGCCAGATGCGGTGGTCGATCAACGGCGGCATCGCGTTTGTGCTGGGCGTGATCGTGCTGATCTGGGCAAACCGCCGCGCGAAACCGGCCGCGTAATTATTTGACTTCAGCAGGCGTCATCGTTGCGGGTCCTTCGCCGACAATTTCGATCACGGCGTCTCCGTCCTTTGCGCCGTCGTAGTGAATCCCTTTCGCAAAATCCGTCACGTAGCTTCCGGCGGGCATCGGCACCGTCGCGTCCGGATCGAATTTCGTGCCTGTGCCGACCCACCACGTCCCCGAGAGAACGGTGATGTAGCGATCGTTCGGATGGAAGTGAGGATGACTAAAATTGTGCGGGTGCCACTTCACGAGCTCGATATAGAGGCCCGTTTTCATTGGGTCTCCGTGCAGCACGGCGCTTTCCGCCACATTCGGATTGCCAACCCACTTGATTTGATTCGGCAGCTGATAGCCGACGGCAGTCGAATCGAGATCGACGGCGCGCGCTGATCCGAACGAGAATGCCAGCAAGACCGCCAGCCCGAGCCAGTTACGCCGCCACGCGAAAAAGTTGCGCATACGATCCTCCTATTTGTCTCTCGGCCGCCACGGCACTTCACCATTGTAGCCCGAGGCGCGCCGGGCGGTGAAGGGCTCGAAGGAGCACGCCGATAAACCAAATTGTTTGATACCTGAAGCGTGTCTTGCGCATCTTTATTAAGAGGGGCTTCAGATGACGAAGGCGCACAGGAGGTTCAAGAACATGAAGATTTTCGAACGTGCCGCAGGCCTGCTAAGGCCTCGAGTGGGCGAGCAGATTCTGGTTTCGTTTGTGTCGCTCGCGCTGTTGTTCGCCACTTGGCCTCAGAGTCTGGCAGCCTATCAGGATGCGCAAGCCCCTCCTCCGCCCGAACAAGCTACGCAACAGGCCCCGCCATCCGATGGCCAAGCGCCGGCATACGCGCAGCAAACTCCCGAGCAGTTGCAGCAACTAGTAGCGCCGATTGCGCTGTATCCGGATTCGCTCGTGGCGCAGGTCCTGGCAGCGGCCACGTTTCCCGATCAAGTGGTCGAGGCTGACAGATGGGTGCAGGCGCATCCCGACTTGAAGGGCGACGCTTTGGCTAAAGCCGTCGACCAGCAGGACTGGGACCCGAGCGTCAAGGCGCTCACGGCGTTCCCGACCGTACTCGGAAACATGGACAAGAATCTTTCGTGGACATCGTCTCTTGGCGATGCCTATTACAACCAGCAACAGGACGTGATGGATGCCGTGCAGGTGATGCGGCAGCGAGCGCAGGCAGCGGGCGATCTGAAAGACACGCCGCAGCAAACCGTAGCGACGCAAGGCTCGACGATCGTCATTCAGCCGGCCAATCCCGATGTAGTTTACGTCCCAGCCTATGATCCTTGGGCGGTTTACGGAGATCCCCTCCTTCCGTGGCCGGGTTGGTACGACTATCCTGGAATCTGGTATGGCGGGCCGTACCTCTCGTTCGGAATCGGCTTCGGAATCGGCTTTTTCGGAGGTTATGGATGGGGATGGGGCAACTGGGGATTCGACTGGCACAACCACTACCCAATTTATAACCACAACAGGTACTACTCCCGGAGCAGCACGTTTTACAACCGAGGCAATTACTACCGAGGAGGAGGCGAGCGCGGCGTAGCAAGGAACGTGGAGCGCGGTGGGACGGCGAGACCGTTCAACGGAAACAATCGGGCCGCCCGAGGATACGCCGAGCCTCGCGGTCAGAGCGGCGTCCGCTCCGGCGCCTTCAGCGGCTACGACCGTGGCGGAGAGACAAGGAGCTATTCCTCGCGCGGGCAATCCAGCTTCGGTGGCGGATCTCGCGTCGGTGGGGGCGGGGGATCTCGCGGCGGTGGCGGCGGGCATGGCGGCGGGCGCCACTAATCGAAATCTCGTTAGGTTCCTGATAGATGGTGAAATTTGGAAATGGAGAAAGCCATATGCGACGAGCGAAGCTGAACTTCGACGGATTTCATTGGGCCGATCTTCCTAAATTGGCCGCAGTCGCCATCGTCATGATGGCATGCTTTCCGGCCCGTTCGATGGCCCAGCAGCAAGGCCAGAAGACATTTGCGTCGGCGGAAGAGGCGAGCAAGGCGCTCGTGACAGCCGCGCAGAGTAACGACGAAAAGGCGATGCTCGACATCCTCGGACCGGACGGAAAGCAAATCATCTCATCGGGAGACGCCACCGAGGACGCCCAGAACCGCGCTAATTTCGCGCAGAGATATCAGGAAATGCACCGTCTGGTGAAAGAACCGGATGGAACCACTACCTTATACACAGGAGCGGATAATTGGCCCCTGCCCATACCGCTCATGAACAAGGGTAATTCGTGGTATTTCGACACCGAGGCGGGCAAGAGAGAAATTCTGTACAGGCGAGTGGGCCGAAACGAAATGTCGACCATTCGCGTTTGCCAGGAGCTTGTGGCGGCGCAAAAAGAATACTACTCGACGCAGCACAACGAATACGCCCAGCAAATCTTCAGCGATGAAGGGCAGCACAACGGTCTGTATTGGAAGGCGGCTGAGGGCGAACCCCAGAGTCCCATCGGGCCGCTGGTGGCATCCGCTGTTGCCGAAGGGTATGTGAAGGGCCGGAACGGCCCTCCGACTCCTTACCGCGGCTACCTGTATCACATTTTGACGAGCCAGGGCGCGAGCGCTCCGGGCGGCGCGAAGAGCTACCTCGTGGACGGCAAAATGACCGGAGGCTTCGCTTTTGTGGCTTACCCAGCGGAATACAGGTCGTCCGGCGTGATGACGTTTATCGTTGGCGAAGACGGAGTGGTTTACCGCAAGGATCTTGGCAGGCAGACGGATGTTATCGGCAAGGCCATGAAGGAATACAACCCCGACTCGACCTGGCACAAAGATGAAGACCAGCAGGAAATGACTGCCAGCGCGCAGGCAAGCAAGTAAAGACTTCTGGAACTCCCCGAAAGTAGAGCGGCCGCCTTGCTGCGCGAACTTCTCGCGGGCTCGGGCGGCCGCCGAAACATTACGAATTCGGCCCCACTTACGAACCAAGAAACTCGACGTGAACGTAGGTGCCGAGCCGAACGTTGTAGGCCAAATACCAGCCAACGTGATCCGGATCGTCGTAGATCACGATCTCGTCGGAATCCCACAGCCAGTCATCGCAGAAACCGACATCATATGGAGCGACGCTGAAATAAAAGCCGTTGAACCAAAAGCGGCTCGGACCCCCGCCTGCCAGATGCCAGACGTGACCCTTGCCGATGCCTCCCGTGAAGTGGCCGTGCTGCCACGGATGATCGAGATGATAGTGAGGATCGTTGGGACCCGTGTCGTGCCCGACCCAACGGTCCGTTTTCGCATCGACGTGAGGGGCATTCGGGTGCCCCGGCTTCTCGCTGTAGTTGCGCTGTTGCTCGGATTGCTTTGGCGCCGTTGGTTTGGCCCCCTTGGATGGAGTGGGGCCGTGAGCGGGAATGTGGCCGCCGCCGACCTCGGGCTTGCCGGCGTGTTGTGATTTCTGTTGAGCGAAAACGGGAAGCGCGACAGCAACCAAGAAAACCGCAAGAAGGCCGACGAACTTTTTCATGCCCATCCTCCTAGAAGTTAACTGCTATTCGTTTTGGACTACGGGACGACCAGGTTCGTTACGCGCAGAATGTGGCGCATCGCTAGAATTTGCCGCGGCGGGGCATGACGTCCACCCACTCACCGGCCTCAAGCGTGAGGCGCGTTTCGCGCACGACCAGGAAACAATTGCCGCGCACGACCGCGCCGATATCACCTGATCCTTCCCACAAGAGCGTCTCGACTGCAGGAAGCGCCGGCTCATCCGGCTTTTCATCGAGCAGGCTGACGCGAGCGGGGAGAAAATGCGCGACGATGCCCTTTTCGTTCACCGGGTGTTTCAGCCGTGCGCGAAAGAACGGGAGCTGGCGCGGCTGGCGCGAGCCGCTGAGAATTTCGATCGCGGGCACCACGAAAAGCTCGAACGTCACCATCGTCGAAACAGGATTTCCCGGCAGCCCGAAGACGGGCTTGTTGCGGCACATGCCGAAGACCGCGGGTTTGCCCGGGCGAATCGCGACGGCGTCGAAGAAAACCTCCGTGCCGAGGTCGTGCAGCACCTGCTCGACGAGATCGTACTTGCCGACGGAGACGCCGCCGCTCAGAACGAGTATATCCGATGAATCGAGAGCCTTTTCAATCTGGATGCGGAGCTGCTCGGTATCATCGGGCGCCTTGCTCAACACGATGGGCTCGCCACCGGCGAGCGTCACCTGCGCGGCGAGAGATATGCTGTTGCTGTTGCGTATTTGAAACGGTCCCACGGGCTCGCCGAGGGCGACGAGCTCATCTCCCGTCGAAATAATCGCGACGCGCGGCTTGCGCGCGACTTCCAACTTGGCCTGCCCGACCTCGGCCGCCATGGCGAGTTCCGCATAGCTGAGCCGCGTGCCGCGCGTGACCATCACTTCGCCGACGCGCGCCTCCGTGCCCGCTAAAACATAGTGCTGCCCGGGGCGAACGGCATTTTCGAGAACGACGAAATCCACATCGATGCGCGTATGTTCCTGCATCACGACGGCATTCGCGCCGCGAGGCACCGGAGCGCCGGTGAAGATGTGCACGCATTCGCCCGCGCCGACGGCGCCATCGAATGCGAAGCCCGCGCGGCTCTCACCGATCACGCGCAGGCGCGCGCCGGCTTCGGCCGCATCGGAAGCGCGCACGGCGAATCCATCGCGGATCGAACGGTTGAATGGCGGGTAGTTGCGGTCCGCAACGATGTCTTGCTGGAGGATGCGGCCGAGGGCGCGAGAAGGTTCGCTAGTGAGATCGACTGTCTCGGTCGCGAGAGCTTCCGCGCCGGCGGCGTCCGCACGCTTGGTGAGCACCTGGATCACCTTGTCGCGCGCCGTTTCGAAGGAGATCATGGCCGGCTAAAGCCACGAGGCGAGTTTTGTGCCTCGTGGGACGATCGTGGCGTCGCGCTCGGGACCGGTGGAAATCATGCCGATTTCGATTTCGAGCTCGTCGGAAATAAAATTAAGGTAGTCGCGCGCGGCGATGGGGAGTTCCTTCACTTCGCGGATGCCCGGCGTCGGCTTCTGCCAGCCCGGCAGAGTGCGATATTCCGGCTCGATCTGCGCGAGCGTCTCCACGTCCGGCGGCATTTCCGCGATCGGCTTTCCCTTGTAGCGATAGCCCGTGCACACCTTGATTTCCGGCTGCGCGTCGAAGACGTTCGAGCTTCGTCACGACGAGCGAATCGATTCCGCTGAGCATCTTCGCGTAGCGCAGGACGACGAGATCGAGCCAGCCGCAACGCCGCGGGCGTCCCGTGACCGCGCCGAATTCGTTGCCGCGCGTGCGGACCGCTTCGGCATCGAGGTCGGGCATCTCCGTGGGGAACGGCCCGCTGCCAACGCGCGTGGTATAGGCCTTCGTCACGCCGACGACTCCTGCGAGGCGCGTGGGACCCACGCCCAGCCCCGTGCAGGCGCCGCCCGAAATCGCGTTCGATGAAGTGACGTACGGATACGTTCCGTGGTCGATATCGAGCATCGTGCCCTGCGCGCCCTCAAAGAGCACGGATTCGCCGCGATCGAGCGCGCCATTGAGCAGCACAGTCGTATCCGTCACCAGCCCGCGAATATGCGCAGCGAGCTCTAGATACTCGTCGGCGAGGCCGGCGGTCTCGAGCGGATGGCCGTAGGCGGCGCGGCTGATCGCATCTTTTTCCGCGATCACGCGCTCGAGCTTCTGCCGGAAACAATCCGGCTCGAGCAGGTCGCACACCCTAATGCCGCGGCGCGCCATTTTGTCTTCATAAGCCGGGCCGATGCCGCGCGAAGTGGTGCCGATTTTGGCGGCGCCGCGCGCCGATTCGGCGGCTTTGTCCATTTCACGATGGTAAGGGAAGATCAGATGCGCGCGGTTGCTGAGAAAAAAGGCGTCCGCGGACCTCCACGCCCGATTTCTTTAGATTTTCCAGTTCGGCCACAAGCGCTGCCGGATCGACCACCGTGCCGGGCCCGATGACGGCCTTCTTTTCCGGGCGCAGAATGCCGCTGGGCACCAGTTGCAGGACGTAGCGGTGGGAATTAAAGATGACGGTGTGGCCTGCGTTGTGGCCGCCAGCGTAGCGCGCGGTGTAATCAAATGAGGAAGCGAGATAGTCGACGACCTTGCCCTTGCCTTCGTCGCCCCACTGGGCGCCGACTACCGCGATCGCCTTCGTCCGAACCTTCTCCGCCACTTCCGGCACCCCGTAACCACACGAATCACATCGGCCCTGCTCTCACTTCGACGCGTTAAACACTACAGGAGGGCTCTTGCGGCAACCACCGAAACTTCATCCTACGCTGCGAGAGTGACGAAGGCAAGGGCGGGGCTCCCGCCGCCAATGCTATCGCGATTCTAACGTACATCGTATTGGTATACCTCGACGCGCCCTGCGTAGACGAAAGCAACTATCTTCCCGTATGGCGAAAAGAAGATGCCCCTGACGGGGTCGGATACGGAGCGCGCGAGGGTGTGATACACCGGTTTGCCATCGGATAAATCCCAAATCGTGACACTGTAGTCTGGCACGCCTTCATCGCGCGACCTGACCACTGCAGCTAAACGTCCGTCATGAGAAACTGAAAGAGAATCGGTAACGGGAGCCGGGCCTGGGCCAGTCGTTTCGTCTTGGAGATAGCGAACCAGTTTTCCCGAAGCAATATCCCATTCCGACACAGCCGACTGAACGTAGTCATCGACAATGATCTGGCTCGGTTCGCTTGCCCGGAAGTACAATGGAAACGACGGACACCCCACATTCTCTTCATTGGTTCGCGCGACTACTTGTGAGGTTAATTTGCCTGATGACGGGTCGTACAGCCTAAACCCACATTCACGGGTACTCGCATAACCTTCTCCCGTTGAATAGACCGTGGCCAGATAATGGTCGTCAGGCGTGTAGTAGCCATATGCGAAGGGCCGTTCGTGCCCAGGCGTCCAATCTGATGCGTCGTAGATTATCGTGTAGGGATCCTCTGCGTGTACATGATGAGCGTACGCAGAAGAGTACAGGACCTTTCGCACCGTTACCGCGAGGGAGCGGTCGTCTGAGGAAAGATCAGAACCCATGATGTCAAGGTTCTTCTCTTCAGAAAGAACTTTGACCGTACTCAACGAAGTAGCGTCGAGAAGCTCGATTCGATCACAAATGGACACCGCCAGCAGCCCCACGGTCTTTATGACGTGAACTTGAACGAGCCCGAGATCAGGACATCCCGTGGAATCTAGGTTGACCCACTCCCCTACGCTGCCCGTCCTCCAGTCTGCACGAATAATCCTGCCACGATCGAGATCAGTTAAATACAAATACTCTGATCCGGAAATAAAATTCGCCGCCAAATGAGCCGTCTCCCGCGGCAGGTGGAATTCGGCCGTGCGTTTCAAAGTCAGTTCTTGTGGCGATACGGGTTCAGTGCCCTTCAAGGCTACGTGCCCGGGCCTGATGCCGAACGCCGAGGATAAAGCAAGCACGGTGCCGACGGTTATGACCGTTGCAATAAAGCTCGTGATTCGCATTTAGCGTGCCGACCCCTCGTATGATAGCTCGGCCAGCAGCTCGCATGGCGGCAGGGTGGTATAGAGGCCAACGCGGTAAGCCAGCGACACAGGTCCAGCACAGCGCCGAGGCGAAGATGCCGGGCTAAAGAATCCGGCGCTACATTTGAACCTTAAGGCGCTTCTAGGCTTTGCCGAAAATTTTCTCGGCTAGATCGGCGGCGATGGGTACGCGGAAGCGCTCGCCCTGATACGCCTTGATCATCAGGAGTATCCAGAGAATGAAGGCGACAAGGCCTACGAGCCAATAGAACATGAACCCGATCGAGACGCCGCCGAGGCCGCCCATCATCATGCTCATGCCAAAGATCACGCCCAGGCAAATATTGATAATTTGCAGGCCGCCGAAAACCACGATCGATTGCGCGGCGTGGAAACGCACGTAGGGACGCTTGTCCACGAAATAGAAGATGAGCCCGGTAATCCATCCGACGAGGTAGCAGAGGAGGCCGGCGACGTTTTCAGCCATCTGCGATTGCGCGGGCGCAACGACGAGAGGCGACGTCCCCGGAACCGGGCTTGGAGCTGCTGTCTGGGCCGAGCCGCACGAACCACAAAAAGCTGCATTGTCCGCAATTGCCGCGCCACATTTCGTGCAGTGTGCCATGGTGCCTCCTGGGAGGGATTCCCCTTTTGCGCCGGAGCCTATCAGAAGCGAATTGCGCGAGCAAGCCCAATCAAGGTATAGCGTTGTGCTGTGCCGAGCCGCGCCCGTGGCGCTCGCGCCAAGTTGTAGAGAAGCTACATACGGCAGCCCGGCCGCGTGCCCGTGCGCGGCATCGCCGATGATATACTGGCGCTCCGCGCGGAAGTGGCGGAATTGGCAGACGCGCCAGCCTTAGGAGCTGGTGGCCGAAAGGCCGTAGGGGTTCGAGTCCCTTCTTCCGCACCACGATTCCGATTTGACAAAATTCGGACATTCGAAATTCGTGACCGTCTTCGCTTGGATCGAATTCCGCGAGGTGAGGCATAGCCATGAAGAGATTTGCAGCCTTGTTCCTTCTTGCGGGCCTAAGCGCGTGTCCGATCTTCGCTCAGAGCTTTCCGCAAGAGCCGGAGAATCACGCGATCGTCGTCGAGCGGCTGATGCGCTACCACGACTACGGCGAGTACGACCGCGAAATCCAGGTGGTGGCGGATTCGGCGCGCGAATACCTGGCGGCGGCCGTGAAAGCGGCGCCGAAAGAGGACAAGCTCGCGGCTGTCTTCGATATTGACGAGACTTCGCTATCGAATTGGGAGGCGATGTCCGGCTGCGGGTTCTGCGCGTATTCCGCTGAGCGGAAGCTTTACACCGAGGATCACGATCCCGCGATCGCTCCCGTGCTCCAGCTCTACAATTTCGCGAAGGCGGAGGGCGTGAAGGTTTTCTTCGTCACCGGAAGGCAGGAGTCCGAGCGCGCCATGACGATCAAGAACCTGAACGAGGCCGGCTACTCGGGCTGGACCGAGCTGATCATGCAGCCGGACGGGAACAAGCTCGCTGCCGGCCTCTTCAAGCCCAAGGATCGGCAGGAAATCGTCGACAAGGGCTACAAGATCGTGCTGAATATCGGCGATCAGGCGAGCGATCTCTCGGGGTGCTGCTCGGAACGCGTGTTCAAGCTCCCGAATCCTTTTTATCTCGTGAAGTAGTCGCTTCGAATTGGCCAGCGGCGCGAGTTGACGCGCGCAAACGGATTCCCTATACTCGAATTTCTGCGGCGTGGGTGCGCCGTCTTTCCTTGCACTCCTTCTTCCGGAATCCGAATCAACGAGAGGACTGGAGCCAGGGTTCCGGGCGTTGCCATAGAAAGAAAACTCGTTCATGACTGAAGCAACCTGCAAGCGCGAAATCGAGCTGGAAATTCCGGCCGAGAACGTCCAAAAGGCAACCGAAAAAGTGGCGCGCGATATCGCGCGGGTCGCCCGCATTCCCGGGTTTCGTCCGGGCAAGGCGCCGGTGACGCTGGTGCGGCGGCGTTTCGCCGACGATATTCAGGGCGAAGTCGTGCAGTCACTCGTGCCCGAATACCTCGAAAAGGCGCTCGACGAAAAGAAGCTTGTGCCCGTCACGCGCCCGGAAGTCGACAAAGTGGAATTCAAGGAAGGCGAGCCGCTGCGCTTCCGCGCGATTTTCGAGGTGCTGCCCGAATTTGAGCTCGGCGATTACAAGAACCTGGCGGTGCAGGTGGACGATATCGAGGTCGGCGACGCGCAGGTGGATAAGACGCTCGAAGAGATGCGCGAGCGCGCCGCGACGTTCGTTCCGGTGGAGGGCCGCCCGGCGCAGGACGGCGATCACGTCCTGATCAAATTGAGCGGCGTGCCGGCTGAGGGCGGCGATCCGGTGCAGGCGGACAACATTCTCGTCAATATCGGCGCGGAAGAGACGCTCGCCAGCTTCAACGAAAACCTGCGCGGCGCAAACGCCGGCGAGACGCGCCAGTTTGAGGCGCGCTACCCGGACGACTATCCGGACGAGAAGCTGGCGGGAAAGACGTACAACTATTCGGTCGAGGTCCAGGGCATCAAGGAAAAGAAATTGCCCGAGCTGAATGACGAACTTGCCAAAGACGCTGCCGGTACTCTTGGCCCCGCATGGAGCGACGTGACCACTCTCGATGAGCTTCGGAAGAAGATCCGCGAGAGGCTAGATCACGAAAAAGAACACCGGCAAAAAGACGAAGCGCGCGAGAAGATCCTCGCCGAGCTCGTGAAGCAGCACGATTTCCCGGTTCCCGAGGCGTTGATCGAAGGCCAGATGGATACGCGGCTCGAGCGCATGGCGCGATCGCTCGCGGCGCAGGGCGTGGATCCGCGCGCGGTGAATGTGGATTGGGTGTCGCTGCGGCGGCGCCAGCGGGACAACGCGGTGAACGATGTGAAGGCCGAGCTTCTGCTCGACCGCATCGCGACCGCGGAAAATATAGACGCAACCGACGAAGACGTCGAGAAAGAGATAGCAACGCTGGCGGAACAGAGTGGCGAGTCGGCAACCGCTTTGCGCGCTCGCTTGACAAAGCAAGGAGCGCTCGATAGCATGAAATCGAAGTTGCGAAGCGACAAAACAATCGACTGGCTCTACCGAACGGCCCGAATCGAAAAGACGGCCAAAAGTGAAACGTAACCTCGATTTGGGTTTCCTCAGCGCGCTAAACTACTCCAGATGAGACAAACAGACGACGCGAGTCCGCGTGCTACAACACTCGTTCCCATGGTGGTCGAGCAGACCAACCGGGGCGAACGCGCCTACGACATCTATTCACGGCTGCTGAAGGACCACATCATCTTCATCGGAACGCCAATCGACGATCATGTGGCGAACCTCGTGACCGCCCAGTTGCTTTTCCTCGAGTCCGAGGACCCGGAAAAAGACATCTCGGTGTACATCAACTCGCCGGGCGGCTCGATTTCGGCGGGAATGGCGATTTACGACACGATGCAGTTCGTTCGTCCGGACGTGGTCACCTATTGCATCGGCCAATCGGCCTCGATTGCAGCGGTCCTGCTGGCGGCCGGCACGCCGAAAAAGCGCTACGCGCTGCCGAATTCACGCGTCCTGATTCACCAGCCGTGGATGTCCGGCCTATCCGGCCAGGCGACCGATATCGACATTCACGCGAAGGAAATTATTCGCACGCGCGCGGCGCTGAATAAGCTGCTGGCGTTCCACACGGGGCAGCCGGAAGAAAAAATCGAGAAAGACGTGGAGCGCGATTTCATCATGACGCCGGAACAGGCGAAGGCGTACGGCATCGTCGATGAAATCATCACCAAGCATCGCTAGGCCGGGTTCCAAAAGGTTAGTACCTAAGTATCCGGGGGCGATGAATTTCAGCACGGGCGAGCGGCTTCCGTCTTACAATGGATTTACGATCGGTCGTGGGACGGGGTTCGGAAGTTAGGGGGCGCCACCAGTGAAGCGGTTCACCCCAGAAGAGCCGTTGCGTTGTTCCTTCTGCCATAAAACGCAGGAGCAGGTGGAGAAGCTCATCAGCTCTCCATCCGAGTATCCCCGCTCGTATATTTGCAACGAGTGCGTGGGCGTCTGCCAGCAGATTCTCGAAGACGAGAAGCGCGAACAGACGAGCCCCGCGAATCGCCGCTTGCCGCGCCCGCCCGAGATCAAGGCGTTTCTCGACGGGTACGTGATCGGCCAGGATAAGACGAAGAAGAAGTTGGCCGTGGCGGTGTACAACCATTACAAGCGGATTTTCCTGAACCGGCAGCCGGGCAACGTCGAGCTGACGAAGTCGAATATCCTGCTGATCGGGCCGACGGGCACTGGCAAAACGCTGCTGGCGCAGACCCTTTCGCGGATGCTGGATGTGCCGTTCGCAATCGTCGATGCCACCACGCTCACGGAAGCAGGCTACGTCGGCGAGGACGTCGAAAACATTATCTTGAAGCTCTTGCAGGCCGCAGATGGCGACGTCCAAAAGGCTCAGCAAGGCATCATATATATAGACGAGATCGACAAGATTTCGAAGAAGGACGAGAACCCCTCGATTACCCGCGACGTCTCGGGCGAGGGCGTGCAGCAGGCGCTGCTGAAGATTCTCGAGGGCACGGTCGCCAACGTGCCGCCACAGGGCGGGCGGAAGCATCCGCATCAGGAGTTCACGCCGGTCGATACGACGAACATCCTTTTCATTTGCGGTGGAGCTTTCGTGGGCCTGGAAAAGACGATCGAGCGCCGCGTGGGGCAGAAGTCGCTCGGATTTCATGCGGATGCGCAGCCAAGTACGGCGTCGCGCCGCAATATCGAAGTGCTCGAGCAGGCGCAGCCGACGGATCTGATTCGCTACGGCCTGATTCCGGAGTTTGTGGGCCGGTTGCCGGTGATGGGAGTGCTCAGCGATCTCGACAAGAGCGCGCTGGTGCGCATCTTGACGGAACCGAAAAACGCTCTGGTACGTCAATATCAGAGACTATTCGAGTTCGAGAACGTCCGGCTCCGTTTCACGGACGACGCTCTCGAGACGGTCGCCGATCTGGCCTTGCAACGCAAAGTCGGAGCGCGCGGCCTGCGCATGATTCTCGAAGACCTGATGCTCGAAATGATGTATCACCTTCCGGCGCAGCGTAAACTTCGCGATTTTGTGGTTACGGCGGATATGGTCAAGGGCCGCGAAATCAACTGGAGCCTGCTCGAAAAGGCGGGATGATCATCCGGTTCTTCCGAGCTCGCGCAAGGCGCTCAATTCGGTTTGCCATTCCGAGCGAATTTGGAAATCTTTATCCGGGCCGGTGTAGCCAGGGAGACTAGGGTCTGACACAGGAACCAATGTTCAGCAAGGAAAAACTCGACGTAAAGCGCGTCCCGATGATGCCGGTGCGGGATATGGTGATTTTCCCGGAGATGATGCACCCGTTCATCGTGGGACGCGAAGCATCGGTCCGCGCGCTTGAAGAAGCGCTGGCGGGCGACAAAAAAATCTTCCTCGTCACGCAGCACGACGCCTCGGTGGACGATCCGAAACCCGAGGAAATCTATCAGGTCGGAACGCTCGCCAACATCGTGCAGAGCGTGAAGCTGCCGGACGGCAACATCAAAGTCCTGGTCGAAGGCAGCGAGCGCGCGAAGCTCGTGCAGGTGACGAGCGATGAAGGATTCTTCCGTGCCACCGTCCGCCTCGTTCCCGTGAAATCGGAGCCGGGCCCGCAGACGCAGCAGGCCTCCGAGCGCGTCACGAACCTCTTCGAGCAGTATGTAAAACTCTCGCAGAGCCTGAATTACGACACGATGATCGCCGCGGCGCGCGTAGAAGATCCCGGCAAGCTTTCCGATGCCATCGCCGCGAACCTCCAGATTCCGGTCGAAGAGAAGCAGGAGCTGCTCGAAGTCTTCGATCCGGTCGAGCGCCTGAACCGAATCGCCGACATTCTTAACGTCGAAATTGAAAAGCTCAACGTGGACCGCTCAATCAACACCCGCGTGAAGCGGCAGATGGAGCGCGCCCAGAAAGAGTATTACCTCAACGAGAAGCTCAAGGCGATCCAGAAAGAGCTCGGGCGCGGCGAAGCCAACGAAATCGAACAGCTCAAGAAGAAGATCGAGACTTCCGGCATGCCCGAAGGGCCGATGGAAAAGGCCCAGCAGGAGCTGAAGCGGCTCGAAATGATGCCGCCTATGTCGGCCGAGTCCACCGTCTCGCGCAACTACCTCGACTGGCTGCTTGCTGTGCCCTGGAAGAAGCGCTCGAAGGAGATTCGCGATATCAAGCGCGCCGAGGAGATTCTCTCCGAGGATCACTACGGGCTCGAGAAGATCAAAGAGCGCATACTCGAATATCTCGCTGTCCGCCAGCTCGTGAAGAACCCGAAGGGCTCGATTCTCTGCTTCCTCGGGCCTCCGGGAGTCGGCAAGACGTCGCTCGCGATGTCGATCGGGCGCGCCACGGGACGCAAATTCGTCCGCGTGTCGCTCGGCGGCGTGCGCGACGAGGCCGAGATCCGCGGCCATCGCCGCACCTATATCGGCGCCCTGCCCGGCCAGATTATCCAGATGATGCGGAAGGCCGGCACGATCAACCCGGTGTTCGTCCTCGACGAAGTGGACAAGATGTCGATGGACTTCCGCGGCGATCCGTCGGCGGCGTTGATGGAAGTGCTCGATCCGGAGCTGAACCACGCGTTCACGGACCACTACCTCAACGTCGAATACGATCTCTCGAAGGTGATGTTCATTTGCACGGCCAACGTGCTGCACACGATTCCGCAGCCCCTGCAGGACCGCATGGAAGTGCTGCGCCTGCCCGGCTACACCGAGCAGGAAAAGTATCAGATCGCGCAGCGCTACCTGGTTCCCCGCCAACGCGAAGCGACGGGCTTGAACAAGGAAAACGTCGGCTTCACGGACGAGGCTGTGACGCACATCATCCGCCACTACACGCACGAAGCGGGCGTCCGCAATCTCGATCGCGAAATCGCCAACATTTGCCGCAAGGTGGCGCGCAAGGTCGTCGAAAACGGCAAGACTTTCAGCGCCGGCGTCACGCATGAGAACGTCAACGATTACCTCGGCGTCCTGAAGTACCGCGATTTCTTCGCCGAAAAGAAGAATGAAATCGGCCACACCACCGGTTTGGCCTGGACCGAGGTCGGCGGCCAAGTGCTCTCAACCGAAGCCACGCTGATGGAAGGCAAAGGCCGGCTCACGCTCACCGGAAAGCTCGGCGACGTGATGCAGGAATCGGCGCAAGCGGGCATGAGCTACGTGCGCTCGCGCAGCCATCTCTTCGGCTTGCCCAAAGATTTCTACCGCCACGTCGACATTCACGTGCACGTCCCGGAAGGCGCCATCCCCAAGGACGGCCCGTCGGCGGGCATCACGCTCTGCACCTCGATCGTCAGCGCGCTCACCCGGATTCCCGTGCGCTGCGACATCGCCATGACCGGCGAAATCACGCTCCGCGGCAGAGTGCTGCCGATCGGCGGCGTGAAGGAAAAGCTTCTGGCCGCGCACCGCCTTGGCCTGCGCACCGTGATTCTCCCGAAGGACAACGAGAAGGATCTGGCGGATATCCCGCCCGAAATCCAGGCGGAGATGGCCCTTCATTTCGTCGAGTCCATGGACGAAGTCTTGCAGTACGCGCTCGAAAAGCCTCTTCCGGTTCCCGGGCACCCGCCGGTAGCCGAAGTCGAGCCCAAGTTCGGCGCGGATGTCGCGCAGGACAACGAATTGACCAATTGAACCGCTTCGGTGACCCCAAAGTCTCGCTCGGCCTTAGGCGTCATGGTCGGCAGATTCGGCCCGCGACCGAAGTCTGAAAACTTTCTGTAACTTAGCCCGTTTTGAAGTCTGGGATTGAGTGCCTCAATCGAACGCGCCCGCCCCGGATCGATCTCAACCAATCACAATCGCGCCTGAGAACCAGGCTTGAAGAAGGAAAGAACTGATGAGTGTTAGCCTCGCAGAACTAAAAGACAAGAACATCACCGATCTGGCCAAGATCGCCAAGGAGCTCAACATTCCCGGCTCCTCCGGCATGCGAAAGCAGGAACTGATTTTTCAGATCCTCCGCGCCCAGACGGAAAAGAACGGCCTCATTTTCTCCGAGGGCGTTCTCGAATGCCTGCCGGACGGCTTCGGATTCCTCCGCGCGCCCGAGTACAACTATCTCCCGGGCCCGGACGATATCTACGTCTCGCCGTCGCAGATACGGAAATTCGACTTGCGCACCGGCGACACCGTCTCGGGGCAAGTCCGCCCGCCGAAGGATGGCGAGCGCTATTTCGCGCTGATCAAGGTCGAAGCCGTCAATTTCGAAGATCCCGAAGTCACGCGCAACAAGATTTTCTTCGACAACTTGACGCCGCTCTACCCGCAGGAGCGCATTCGCCTCGAGACGACCAAGGAAAATCTCACGGGGCGCGTGCTCGACATGCTCTGTCCCGTGGGCAAGGGACAGCGCGGATTGATCGTGGCGCCGCCGCGCACCGGCAAGACGATGATGCTGCAGTCCATCGCCAATTCGATCACGACGAATCATCCCGAAGTCGCGCTGATCGTGCTGTTGATCGACGAGCGGCCGGAAGAAGTTACCGATATGCAGCGCACCGTGAAGGGCGAAGTGATCAGCTCGACCTTCGACGAGCCGCCGCAGCGGCACATTCAGGTGGCCGAAATGGTGCTCGAAAAGGCCAAGCGCCTGGTGGAGCACAAGCGCGACGTGGTGATCCTGCTCGATTCGCTCACGCGTCTCGGCCGCGCCTACAACGCCGTCACGCCGCCCTCGGGGAAAGTCCTCTCCGGCGGTATCGACGCCAACGCTTTGCAGCGCCCGCGCCGCTTCTTCGCCGCCGCGCGAAACGTCGAAGAAGGTGGCTCGCTCACGATCATGGCCACGGCCCTGATCGATACCGGCAGCCGCATGGACGACGTGATCTTCGAAGAGTTCAAGGGCACCGGAAACATGGAAATCAACCTCGACCGGCGCCTCGTCGATAAGCGCGTCTTCCCGACCATCGATATCAACCGCTCCGGAACGCGCAAGGACGAATTGCTTCTGCCGGCTGACGAATTGAATCGCATCTGGGTGCTGCGCAAGGTGCTGAGCCCGCTCTCGACCGTCGAAGCGATGGAGCTTCTGCTGGGCCGCCTCTCGAAGACCAAGACGAACGGAGAATTCCTCGCGTCGATGTCCAGCCCGGCATAGTTCCCGCGTAGCCGCCCGCCGCTCGGAATATTGCAGCTTCCCCGCTCCGGCGCCCTCGTCCGCTCAGCGCTGCGAATTTTTCGCCTTCTGCCGCGCGATCCATTCTTTCGTGCGCGATTCGAGCATGTCCATCGGCATGGCGCCCTGATCGACGATCGCATCGTGGAAGCTGCGGATATCGAAGCGGTCGCCGAGTTCCTGCTCGGCCTGCTGGCGCAGCTTCTGAATTTCCAGCCGCCCGATCATGTAGCCGAGCGCCTGCCCCGGCCAGACGAGATAGCGGTCGATCTCGACCACCGAATTCAGGTGTGGCTGCCCGGTCGTCTCTTCGAAATACTGAATTGCTTGATCGCGGCTCCAGCCCATCGAATGAATGCCGGTGTCAACTACCAGCCGCACCGCGCGCCACATCACCGCGCTGAGGAATCCGAACTTCTGGTACGGGTCGGTGTAGAAGCCCATTTCTGGCCCGAGCGTCTCCGAATAAAGTGCCCAGCCTTCGATAAAAGCGGTGTAGCCGATCTGCTTCCGGAATTCCGGAACGCCCTGCATCTCTTGGGCGAGTGAAATCTGCAGGTGATGCCCGGGAACGCCCTCATGCAGGATGAGATCCTCCATGTCCCACGTGGGGCGCGAGGGCAGGTCGTACGTGTCCACGTAGAGATAGCCGGGCCGCGCGGCGTCGGGCGCTCCCTGCTCGTAATACGCCTCGGTTTGCGAGGGAGCCACGGCATCCGGCACGGCGCGCACGCCATAGGGCAACCGCGGCAGCTTGCCGAAAAGATGTTCGAGTTCCGGATCGGCGCGCTTAGCGGTGGCGCGGTAATGCATCAGCATGTCGTCCTTGCTGGAAAATGTGAAGCGCGGGTCGGTGTTCACGAACTTTACGAAATCGGCGAAGCTGCCTTTGACTCCCGTCTGCTTGATCAGCTCGTCCATCTGCACGCGCGTCTGTTTCACGAGATCGAGGCCGATCTGATGAATCTGTTGTGGCGTCATGTTCGTGGTGGTCTGCCAGCGGACGAGGTACTTGTAATACGCCGCGCCGTCCGGAATGTCGCTGATCGAAACGGTGTCGCGGCAGGCGGGGATGTACGTCTCGGTGAGAAAATCGGCGAGCTTCTGGAATGACGGCGCAACCTTGTCGTTGTAAGCGGCCTCGGCCCGGCGCGTGAAATCGGCTTTCTGCTCGGCGGTGAACGTCGACGGATAGTTCTTGAACGCGCTCAGCAGCGGGCTTGCCAGCGGATCGGACACGATCTGGCTCTCGGCCTGCTTCGGAACGTCCCGCATCGTGATCTTCGGCGGCGTCCATCCATGCGCAATGCCGTCTTTCATCATGTCGATCGTCTGATCGATTACCATGGGAACGCCGTTGAGCCGCGCGAGGATGTCTTCGTATTCGCTCGGCCGCGTGGCGGGCATCATGTCGATCGTATTCGGGATATCCTGAAGCGGCCCCTCGACCTGAGTGATCGGCACGTAGAGATTCGCCGGAAACACGGACGGGATCGGGAAAGCGTCGCCGTGAAAGCGGAGGCCGTCGATCGCCGTCTGCAGCAGCTCTTCGTACAAATCGTAATTCAGCTGCTCGCTCGCGGGCAGTTCGGCGCGAGGAATCGCTTTCAGTTGCTTTAGCGCGTCTTCGAGGTGCCGGTTGCGGCTCGCAATCGACGCGGGCGTGTAATCCGACCAACGGCCGTTTTCGCCCGGATATCCGAACGCCGTCGCGGTCTCCGGGTACTCGTGCATCCAATACTTCCAATCTTTCGCGAGGAATTCGCGCAGTTGGCGCGTGGCCGCGTCAGGCGCGTTTTTTCCCGTGGCGGGGGCCTGCGCGAAAACGGAAGGGACGAAGAGGGATACTGCAAGCATCAGGGCAATAGAGGATAAGGACTTCATGCTTCCTCCTGAAGGAACCGCATCGAAAGCACGCCTACTGGGTCGAAGAGGCCGCGGACTTGTTCTCTCGCGCCAGCATCACCACGAGCCGCGCGACTTCGTCGGGCTCCATGGCGGTGCTGTCCACCACGACCGCGTCTTTCGCGCGCACGAGAGGCGAATCCTCGCGCTCGCGGTCGCGGCGATCGCGCTCGCGGATTTCATCGAGCGTGCGTGCGAGGTCGATCACATCGCCCTTCTGCTGATGCTCGCGCCAGCGCCGTTCCGCCCGGATCTCGGGCGATGCGGTGAGAAAAATCTTCAGCTCCGCATCCGGGAAAACGACGGTTCCGATGTCGCGCCCTTCCATCACCACGCCGCCCTGCCCGCCGGCCCGCCGCTGCTCGGCCACCAGCACGCGCCGCACGCCGGGAATCACCGCGACTTTAGACGCCGCCTGCGCCACTTCGGGCGTGCGGATCGCCGAGGTCACATCCTCGCCATCGAGGAATACTCGCTGGCCCGCGCCCTGCGCGCGCAAGTCGATACGCGTGTCGCCGGCGAGCGCAGTCAATAGCTCGGCGGCTTCGAGCGACACGCCGCGGCGCAGCGCCTTCAGCGCAATCGACCGGTACGTCGCGCCCGTGTCGATATAGACGTAGCCCAGCAGATCCGCCACGCGCCGCGCGAGCGTGCTCTTCCCCGAGCCCACCGGCCCGTCAATCGCGATGATGAGTCTCGGCAATTCTTGGCTCGACAAACGCATTCCAGCAGCCGAAGAGAGATCCTTCAGTCGCTTCGCTCCTTTAGGATGACGATGCTCGTCGCATCGTCAGATTCTCTTGAATGCCCGCTCGATATCGCGCACCGAATAGCGCAGAACCACCGGTCGGCCGTGCGGGCAGCTCATCGGATATTCGGTTTTCGCGAGCTCGCCGAGCAGCCATTCCATTTTCGTTTTGTCGAGCGGCGTATTCACTTTGATCGCCGCGTGGCACGACGTGGATGCCGCGATTTTCGATTGCAGCGAATCGATCGAGATTGCCTGGTTCTCGCGCGCAATGCCGTCGAGAATTTCATAGAGCAGCTTTTCTGCGTCGCTGCTCGCGATTCCCGCCGGTGCGGCTTGAATCGCGACGCTGCGGCCGCCCATCAAATCCGCTTCGAAGCCGTTCGCGCGAAGCTCGTCGCCAATCTGCTCGAACGTTGCAAGCTGCCGAGGGCTCAGCTCGACGACGATCGGCACGAGCAGCCGCTGCCCGCCGAGATCGCCCTCGCGCCGCGCACGCAGATGCTGCTCGAAAAGGACGCGCTCGTGCGCCACGTGCTGGTCGACGATCCACAGCCCTTCGCTATTCACCGCAACGATGAAACTCGAGCTCACTTGTCCCAGCGGCTTCAGATCCGCAATATCCTCGGCGCTCGGCAGCGTTCCGGGCAGACCCTCAGTCGCAGATGGAGCTACCGCTGCCGCAGCTTGCGTCTCGGAGGCGGATGACATCGGAAAATTCATCGCGCTAGCGGATTCGAATCCGAGCCGCTGCGCCATCGGCCGGTCGAGCGCGCCGGACAACTCCAAATCCTCGGCGACAGCTGCGCCCGATCCAAACGAAGACCCGAGCGATACGGGAATCTCCGCTCGCGGCGGCCCCGGAAACGTGCTCCCATCCGGCATCGGCGCGTAGCCTCGCATGCTGCCCGGCCCATTCGCGGCCGCGCCACCCGCCTCGCCCGGCGTGCCCGCGCCTGCAGCGGCAGCGCGCGCGGGAAATCCAGGGATCGGCCGCGCGATCGAGAGCGCGTGGCGCAGCGCGTCGCGCGTGAAATCGTGAACGAATTGCGGATGCCGAAAGCGCACCTCGATCTTCGCCGGGTGCACGTTCACGTCGACTTCCTGATACGGCAGATCGAGGAACAGCAGCACCACGGGAAACACGCCTGGCGGAATGATGTTGCGGTAGGCCTCGCCGATCGCGTGCAGCAGCAAGCGATCGCGGACGAGCCTTCGATTCACGAAAATGTAGATGCCATTGCGATTCGTGCGCTGTACTTCCGGCCGCGACGCGAAGCCGCTGACGCGCAGCATCGCCGCCAGCTCGTCCTCGCCGATCGCAGGCTCGGTGATTGCCGAACGCACCGGCGCCTCATTCGCGGGAATTTCGACCAGCTCGTCGAGCGCCTGGCGGCCGAACACCTGGTAGACGCGGTCCGCGAGCTTTTCCACCGGCGCGCAGTCGAGGATCACCTGCGACGGCGTCTTCAGGACGAATTGCACCTCGGGATGCGCGAGCGCGTAGTGCGTGACGAGCGAGGCGATGTGCCCGAGTTCCGTGGTTTCGGATTTCAGGAATTTGCGCCGCGCCGGCACGCAGTAAAAAATGTCTTCGACTGCGATCGACGTTCCCGGCGGCACGCCCGCCGGCTTCACCCCGATCAGCTTTCCGCCCGCGAATTCGATGCGCGTGCCCTGCTCATCTTCGGGCAGCCGCGTTTCAAGCACCAGGCGCGCGATCGACGCAATCGACGGCAGCGCTTCGCCGCGAAAGCCAAGCGTCGCAATCGAAAGCAGATCGTCCGCCGTGCGCAGCTTCGAAGTCGCATGGCGCTCGAAGGCCAGCAGCGCGTCGTCGTGGTTCATGCCGCTGCCGTCGTCGACCACGCGGATCAGCCGCTTGCCGCCGGATTCGACCTCGATGCGGATCGAGCGAGCGCCCGCGTCGAGCGCGTTTTCGAGTAGCTCCTTGACGACCGACGCCGGCCGCTCAACCACCTCGCCCGCCGCAATCTTGTTCGCGACGTTTTCCGCAAGTATGCGTATCCGGCTCACTTGCGATCCTCTCGAGGCCAAGCGGTCACGCGGCACCCTCTCTGGGAGGCCGGGGCTTCAGCCCCGGCGTTCCTGCCATTGAAATTGGAGCTTTAGCCCCTGAAGCGGCCCGTCAGTATCGCTCAGGCACAATGTCTAGCTTGAATCGGCAGCTAGCGGATGAGTACGGCCAGTCTTCCGGCTTCTCAACAAGCTTCGCTCGAACGGGATTCATCCGAATGTACTCAACTTTCGACCGCCAGTCGTTCGTATCACGAATCGTCCAATCGTGAAAGCCTTCCTGCCAAATCGCCATATTCTGATCGCGTCGCTTGTGAATATCGTGCGAGCCGCCGCCCTTAATCAGCTGGATCGCTTTTTCGAGGCTCGTTGTCGAAGACGGCGTCAGCAGGATGTGAAGGTGATTGGGCATTACCACGAATTCGTGGAGCAAGTAGTCTCCGCGGTCTCTGTAGCGAGCCATGGCTTGGACGAGAATCTCTGCAATCTCAGGCACTTGAAATACGCTTCGGCCCTGCCAGCACCTGGTCGTCACGAAATACGAACTGCCTGGCGCGGTCCTATGCCTTGGCGTCGACATTCCGCTGCTTCCTTCAGGGGCTGAAGCCCCCGTGAGCGCCCCATCTTACGCCGGGGCTGGAAGCCCCGGCCTCCTGAAGAGAACCCCAATCCCGCAACTGAAGCTCCGGCCCCCTAAGAACCGTTGCCTTCCGCGCCCGCAATCCTACGCTGGAGCCCGAACCCTCCTGAAGAAGAACCTAAACCCTTAAACATCGGAGCTGAAGCTCCGACCCCTAAAAGCCTTTGCCTCCGGCCACCTATTCTACGCTGGACTTAACCGCTCGTGTCTGCGGCACCCGCCGCGACGTTTTCCGCAAGCGCGCGTATGCGTCTCACGCTCGATACCCTCCGGGAGCCCGGGGCTCCAGCCCCGGCGTCTGCGCCGATCAAAACGGGCCTTTAGCCCCTGAAGCTAACACTTGCGAAAAAAACCTCGGAAATCGCGAAGTAGGTTCATCACTTCCCGACATCATCGTCCAAATCCAGTTTGATGCCTAGTTCTTTGAGCTGCGTCGGATCCACGTCCGATGGCGATTCCGCCATGAGATCTTGGGCCTTGGCGGTTTTCGGGAATGCGATTACCTCGCGCAGCGATTTCTCTCCTGCGAGCAGCATGGCGATGCGATCGATGCCGAGCGCGATGCCGCCGTGCGGCGGCGTGCCGTAGGTGAGCGCGTCGAGGAAGAACCCGAAGCGGTGCCGCGCCTGCTCGTCCGTAAGGCCGAGCGCCTTGAAGAGGCGCGCCTGCACATCCTGCCGGTGAATTCGAATGCTGCCCGATCCGAGCTCGTTGCCGTTCAGCACGAGGTCGTAGCCCTTCGACCGGCACTCCCACGGCGCAGTTTCGAGCTTTTCGATGTCTTCCTCGACGATCCCGGTGAACGGGTGCTGCGCGCTCACCCAGCTCTTGTCGGTCTCGCTCCATTCGAAAAGCGCGAAACCGGTGATCCACAGAAATTCCCATTTGCTGCGGTCGATCAGATTCAGCTTGTCGCCGAGATGCAAACGGAGTTGTCCGGCGACGCCGAGCGACGTATCGCTGTGCTCGACCTGCTGCTTCGCCGCCACTGCGACGATCAGGTCGCCGGGCTTCGCGCCCAATTCCGCGGCCAGTTTCTTCAGCCCTTCAGCGCCGAGATTTTTTTCGAGCGGCGACGAGATGCCCTCGGCGGTCACTTTCACCGTGTAGACGCCGCGCGCGCCCGCGCCTTTCGCGAATTCCGCGAGCTCGTCGAGCTGCTTGCGCGACCACGCCGCCGCGCCGGGCGCAACGACAGCCTGCACGTTGCCCTCGATATGGAGCACGGCGCGTGCGGGCTCGAAGTGCTGCGTCACGTTATGCAGCTCCATGCCGAAGCGCAGGTCGGGCTTGTCCGAACCGTAGCGGCACATCGCGTCCTTGTAATCGAGATGGCGGAACGGGCCTTTGGCCGCGACTCCGACGACGGCACACGCGCGCTCCATCACGCGCTCGATCGCGTCGAAGATGTCCTGTTGGCGCGGAAACGACATCTCGAGGTCGAGCTGCGTGAATTCGGGCTGGCGGTCGGCGCGCAGGTCCTCATCGCGAAAGCAGCGGACGATCTGGTAGTAGCGGTCCATGCCGGAGATCATCAGGATCTGCTTGAAAATCTGCGGCGACTGCGGCAGCGCGTAGAACTGTCCGTGATGGACGCGGCTCGGGACGAGATAGTCGCGCGCGCCCTCCGGCGTCGAGCGCGTGAGCATCGGCGTCTCGATTTCGAAGAAGCCTTGCTCGTCGAGCGATTTGCGAATCTCAAGGACGATGCGGTGTCGCAGCTCGATATTCGAGTGCAGGCGCGGCCGCCGCAGATCGAGATAGCGGTAACGCAGCCGCGTCTCTTCGTTGGCGGTCACTTCGTCCTCGATCGCGAATGGCGGCGTCTTGGCGTTATTCAGTATGTGCAGGCGCGTGGCCAGCACTTCGACCTCGCCCGTCGAGATTTCAGGATTCGATTTCTGCCGCCGCAGGACGCGCCCCTCGACCGCGACCACGAATTCCGACCGCAGAGTCTCGGCCTTCGCGTGCGCCTCCGGGTGCAGCTCTTTGTTGAATACAATCTGCGCGATGCCAGCGCGATCGCGCAGGTCGATAAAGATCAGCTGGCCAAGATCGCGCCGCCGGTGCACCCAGCCCATCAGGACGACATCTTTATCCGCGTCCGAGGCGCGCAGGGCGCCGCAATAGTCTGTGCGTTTCAAATTACCCAATGAATCCAGCAATGAGGCTACCTCCCTAGCAGCCAGTGGCTAGTGACGAGTGGCTAGTGGCTAGACAACCGACAGCTTCCGCCGAATCGCCGCCACCATTTTCTGTAGTTCCCCGATTTCATTTGCAATTGAGGATACTTCCGATTCCTTGCAATATCCCAAGTCCGTGCTCAATAACACCTGAGTCTCCAGCTCGGCCAACGAGCCACTTGCATGCGATAGGAATTGCAAGAACTCACGGGTGCCGTGCCGAGCCTGTCCTTCGGCAATGTTGGATGGTACCGATACGGCTGCGCGGCACATCTGGGCACTCAAACCAAATCTCTCATCGGCCGGGAATCGCATGGTTAGTCGGTACACCGATTTAGCCAGACTCATGCCTTTCTGCCAAATCTTGAGTTCCTTATAGTGAGTCACCTTAGCGCTATCTGGCACCATCAAGCACCTCTAGCCACTATTCACTCGCCACTAGCCACTTCTTCTCTCCGATTCCAAATACTCCAGCAAATCATTTTCGTTGAGCTTTCGCTGATCGGCATCCGCGAGGCGCTTCAGCGTGTAGGTGCCCGACGCGACCTCATCTTCGCCGATGATGAGCGCGTAGCGCGCGCCGAGTTTGTCGGCGAGGCCGAGCGACTTCTTGAATTTCATCTCCTCGGGCGGCAATTCGACACCCAGGCCGCACTCGCGCAGCTTGCGGGCGATGGCTACCGCCGTCGGGTACGTTGTCGCGCCCATCCATGCGACATACACAGCGAGCCCGGGCAGCTTCGGCAGGTTGCCGCCTTCCTGAATCGAAAGGATCGCGCGGTCGGTGCCGATCGCGAAGCCGATGCCCTTCGTGGGCGGCCCGCCGAGCAGCTCGACCAGGCCATCGTAGCGCCCGCCGCCGCAGACTGCGTTCTGCGAGCCAAGCCCTGCGGCGGTTACCTCGAATGTCGTGCGCGTGTAATAGTCGAGGCCGCGGACCAGGCGCCAATTTTCTTCGTAGGCGAGGCCGCGCAGTTTCAATTCGTCTTTGAGCTTCGCGAAATGCTCGCGGCAGTCCGCGCACAGATGATCCGAGATGCGTGGTAGCGTCTCGATGATCGGCTGCTCGTCGGGCAGCTTCGAATCGAGGACGCGCAGCGGATTCGTCTCGACGCGGCGCTGGCTGTCCGGCCCGAGCTTGTCGTGCATCTTGCGCAATTCTTCGCGCAGCAATTCGACATACTTCGGCCGGCATTCCTTGCAGCCGATGGAATTGACGTACAGCTTCGTATTCGCAAGCCCCACGCGACGGAACAGCACCAGCAGCATCTCGAGAACTTCCGCATCAATCGCAGGCGCGTCCGACTGCCCCAGTACCTCCGCCCCCACCTGGTAGAACTGCCGGTACCGCCCCTTCTGCGGCCGCTCGCGGCGAAACATCGGCCCGGCGTAATAAAGTTTCACGTTTCCCGGCAGGGTGTGCATCCCATGCTCGATGTACGCCCGCGCAACAGCGGCCGTCGCTTCTGGCCGCAATGTCAGCGAATCGCCCAGATCAAGGGAATGGAGATGGAAGACGAAGCGCAGCAAGGCGGGCGCACCTTCTTGTCCAATGCCTTCACACGCCTCATGCAATTGGATCACGCTGGCTTGGTTTTCGGGTGTGTGAGGAATTCGCCTAGCGAGCCAGGCCTCGCGCACCATGGCGTCCGCAGTGATCACTTCCTCGATCGTTTGTGGATAGCCAACGTGAACGTTGCCGCGATCCTCGAAAGTGTACATTTCCTTGCCGACGACGTCCGTGTCGACGCCGATCGATCTTGCGAATAGCTCCGTCTCCTCAAAAGCCGGCGTGCGGATATCGTGGAATCCGTAAGTCTCAAACACCTCGCGCGCGGTCCGCTCGAACCAGTTCCACAGCGCCGAATCCGGCGTCAGGATATCGCGCGTACCTTTGATGGCCCTAAACTGTCGCTTCTCAGTCATTTCTAGCTGGCAATCCCGGACAAAAAGTCATCCGAACATACTAGCAGGGAGGCATGCCGATGCAAGGGCATCGCCTGAGCGACTCTCGGCGTACTGCCAGCGCCCCGATGCTCGGCGTTTCACCATTTGAAACGTCTATGCCCCGCATCAAAACGTTGCATTTTACGTCCATCATACTTACGTATAATCTCCGGCCCTCAAGTTTCCGTTGTTCCCACTCTTCAAAGGAGAGTTTAAATGGCCGAGAAAACCACGGGTGAGATGCAGCAGACCCTGGGATTAACCGGGCTCACGATGAACGCGATGGCGTTGATCGCCCCTGGCGCCTTCCTATGGCTCACCTTCTTCGCGCAGGCGACGGAGGGCAACACTTCACCGTCGATGTGGATCGGGATCCTGTTCGCGCTGTTGCTTTGTCTTGCGACCGCCGTGTCTTACGCGGAACTGGCAAAGCTCTATCCGGGCACTGGGAGTTCGTACTACTTCGCGGAGCAGGCGTTTCTGAATCACGACAAGGCGTGGAGATATGCGCGTCTGATGAAGTTCATCGTCGGCTGGGGCTCCCATCTGTACTACTGGATCTACCCTGGCGTGATGGTCGCGGCTACCGGTCTCTTCGTGGGTTACATGACGGGAACCCTCTGGCCGAACTTCATGAATGCTTCCAACCCCGGCCCCGCGTTCATGATCGTGGTTGCGGTGATCTTCACTCTCCTGGTTTCCTACATCGCCCACCGCGGAGTGACGGGATCGACGGCCGTGAGCGTGGCCATCAACGTCATCCAGATCTCGGCGCTGCTGGTTTTCTCCGTAATGGCAATCGGCTACCGGATGAACCACCCGCCGGGCAGCGTAGCCTGGCAGTGGGATGCAACCTCGGGCGACGCCTACAACTGCGAGTTTCAAACGGACGCGCAGAACAACATCGTCCGCGACGCAAGCATGGCCCCGGTATGCAAGAAGGACGCAGCCGGCGCGGTCGTTCCTTACCACATCAGCTACCCGTGGAACGACTCGAGCGGCAATTTCCTCACGCACCCCAGCGCGAAGTCGGTCGTCGGAGTGCACAAATTCGGCTGGATGTTCGTTCAGGCGACGGTCGCAATTCTGATTCTCGTCGGCTTCGAGTCGTGTACATCGCTGGGTGGCGAGGCCAAAAACGCCAAGCGAGACATCCCGATCGCGGTCATCACGTCGCTGCTCGTACAAGGAGCATTCTGCTACCTGTTCGAGTATTTTGCGACGAACTATGCTTTAAGTAGCGGCTACACCATGCAGAGCGCTTCCGGCTCGGCCGCGCCCCTCGCCGACATGATGGTAATGATCGGCGACTCCATCTTCGGACCGGGCCACGGTCGCGCGTTTATGTTGATCGAGGCGGTCACCGTGTTCCTCGCGCTGATCGGCACCACGCTCTCCTGCATCAACACCGGGGCGCGGGTAACCTATGCAATGGGCAAGGACGACGAAGTACCGGAGCACTTCGGCATCCTGCACGAAAAGAACCTCAGCCCGCACAAGGCCATCTGGACGCTGGCAGCCGTCTCAATCGTCTTCGGCATCATCGGACTGTTGATGGTGTTCGGGGACGCCGGCGCTCCAACCGACGCGGCGATCGCAGCCCTGCCTCATGGGTTCTGGTCGAGCTTCGGCTACCTTACTCACGACAAGATGGCGGCGCTGCCGAATACGTTCACCACGGTGACGCTCGCATCGAACTTCGGGACGTTCCTGCTGTATGGTCTTAGCTGCGTGGTTTGCATGGTTGCATACCATAAGCACCCGAACTTCAGCTTCCTCCGGCACTGGCTCGTACCCGCGTTCGGAGTCGTAGCCAACCTCGTCTGCATGTCGTTTTACCTGATCGGACCCTTCATGGGTTACGGCACGAAGATGGAGCCGTACTTGGCCTTGGGCATTGCCGCAGTCTGGGCCATCTATGGAGGCATTTATTTCACCCTAAACAGCAAGAGACAGGGAAAGACAACGCTGGTCACAGCGCGCAGCACGTGACATGGAGTACAATTCGCCAAAGGGGCGGGCGCAAGCCGCCCTTTTGCGTTTGGGCTCTTTATTCTTTAGCGAGGGATGAGTTCTAATGTATCGAGGTCTCAACGTGTCGTCCTTCGGTGCCGGCGCCGCTGCCGCCACGGCGCCCGCCCGGTACGCCACCAGACCAAGCGATATGATCGATGTCGAGTTCGCAGAACTCTCCGACCTCGGGCGCGTGCGGCAAGGCAACGAAGACTATCTCGGCTACGTTGCGGCCGATTCGCAGGAGCGAGCGCGCAGCCACGGTTGGCTTTTCGTGCTCGCCGATGGAGTCGGCGGCCATGACCTCGGAGAGGTCGCTTCGAAGACAGCCGTCGAGAGCGTCCTCGAGGGGTTCCGCAAGTGCGTCGCCGGCGAGCCGCATCCGGCGCTCCTCACTGGCTTGGTTCGCACTGCCAACGCGCGTGTGATCGACGCCGGACACGCAGCCAATCCGGCGGGCTCGCGCATGGCGACAACCATCGTTGCTTGCGCGTTGCGCCACGATCGCGTAACGGTCGCCCACGTGGGCGATTCCCGGTGTTACCTGATCCGCCGGGGCCTGGCGACGCTCCTTACGCGCGATCACACGTTGGCAAACGAGCACGTGCGCCTCGGCCTGATTTCCGCGGCGGAAGCGGGCAGCGCAGAAACGCGCCATCTCCTCAGCCGCTCCCTCGGTTCCGCGCTTACCGTCAATGTTGACGTCTCCGAGCATCAAGTTCTCGTCGGCGATGTTCTCATCCTCTGCTCCGACGGACTCCATGGCTCCGTCCCGGGATCCGAGATGGCGGCGGTTGCGGGCAACTCCGAAGAGTTGCCGAAGGCGGCGCAGCGCCTCGTGGATATTGCGAATCAGCGAGACGGTAGTGATAATATCTCGCTGCAGATAATTCGCGTCCGGGGCGTCGAACGTGTCGGGATGTACCGGGGACGGCCCTATCGTCTTCCTTAATCCCGGCGCGCCGCCGGTCTTAGCCTGACGCCTGCCCGCGAGGATTCCAGTCCACCCCGGCGACCAACTCGATCACTACCGAATCGAAAGCCTCGTCGCTCGCAGCGGCATGGCCTCCATCTACCGTGCCACCGACGTCCGCGATGGCCGTCAAGTGGCCATCAAGATTCCGCACCCCGAGTTGGAGGCTGAGCCGGTCCTATACGATCGCTTCAAGCGCGAACAGGAAATTGGCACGAGCCTCGACCATCCGGGCGTGATGAAGGTCTACGCCAATGAGGATCGCAGCCGCCAATACATGGTGATGGAGTGGGTCGACGGCCGCCTGCTTCGCCAGATCATGTTCGAAGCGAAGAAACTTCCACCGGAGCGCGCCGTGCGGATGGTCGTCAACATCGCTCACGCGCTCGACTACATCCACAACCACGGCGTCGTTCACCGCGATCTCAAGCCCGAAAACATCATGGTCGACAAGGACGACAACATCAAACTCATCGATTTCGGCATTGCGGGCAAAGAAGGATCGCGGCGCCTGACGTTCGCGAAGCTTTCGCAGGTGATGGGCACGCCCGAATACATTTCTCCCGAGCAGGTCAAGGGCAAGCGGGGCGACGGCCGCAGCGATGTCTACGCCCTCGGCGTGATGCTCTACGAGATGCTCACCGGCAAGACGCCGTTTCAAGGGTCTAATCCCTTCGCCATCATGAACGACCGCCTGCTGAACAATCCCATTCCTCCGCGCGAACTCGACCCTTCGATCTCACCACAGTTGCAGGAAGTGATCTACCGCGCGCTCGAGCGCGACCCGAAGAATCGCTATCCCAACGCCCGGGAAATGGCCTCCGACCTCGAGCACCTCGACCAGGTGGGCGTTTCGGAGCGCCCCGAGCTTCACGATTGGAAAATCCGCCGCACTCCCTGGGTGCGGCGAGCGCTCTTCTACGTCATGCTCGCGTTGATCCCGATCGTCATTTTCGGGCTTCTCCTGCTCGTCGCGAAGCACTGAGCCGCTCTTGTCGTCAAGAACCCCACACAATCAGCGAAAATGCTGCTGCGCGACCGTAAAGATTTTGTAAATACCCCTCAATTTATTTCCTTATGCCTTCAATAGATTTAATGAGTTTGACCATTCATCGCAGCGTCTGTAATTTGCTTGCCACCGTCGCGAATCCATGAAAACCGAGATAGCGCGGTAGGGAGGGAAGGTTTGCTTATGAAACGTGCGTACAAGTGTGCTTCGAGCTTCGCCACGGCCATCTTGGCAGTAAGTTTTGTCGCCTGGGCGCCAGCTTCGAGGGCCGCAGACGATCCACCTGCTACGCCCTCGTCAGCCGCAGCTCAACCGGCTGCAGCTTCGTCGGCCCCGGCACAGCCGGCTTCGAGTTCGTCTGCGTCTTCGGAGACGCAGCAGCGGTTGACAGATCTGGAAAAGGAAATCCAGGCTTTGCAAGCGGAGATCACTTCATTGAAGGAGAGCGACACTCCGAGCATGAAGGCGGCCGCGTACGTGGAGCCGGCAAGCGCGCCTGTAAACGCGCCCTCGCCTGCCCCGGACGACAAAATCAGCCTTTCGAGCTTGCTCGGACCGGTCACCATCAGTGGATTCGGCGATGTCTACTACGGCTACGACTACAACCACCCCGAAGACAACCAGAGCGGTCTGCGTAACTTCGAAGCGCCAACCAACGGGTTCTCGTTCAACATGGCCGAACTAATCTTGGACAAACCGGCCGACGCGACCTCCGCGGAGAGCAGGCTCGGATACCACGTGTCTGCCGCTTACGGGCAGGCTGCCAAAATCGTAAACGAGTCCGACAGCAACTTTACCGACTACAGCAACTTCTACGTCAAGGAAGCGTACTTTGATTACCTTGCGCCCATCGGCAAAGGCTTGACGATCACGGTCGGCAAGTTCGTCACTCCGATTGGCGCGGAAGTTATCGAGAGCAACGCCAACTGGAACTACTCGCGGAGCTTGCTCTTCTACTACGCGATCCCCTACTTCCATTTTGGTGCGAGCGCCAAGTACGCGTTCAATCCCAAGATCGCCGTGACCGGTTATCTCGTCAACGGCTGGAACAACACGGTCATCAACCACTACACTGAGCTCGGAAACAGTTCGGGTCTGACCTACGGTGTGAGCTTGGCGTACACGCCGAACGCAAAATGGTCGGTCATCGAAAACTACTTCGCCGGCCCGGTGGTCGATGCCTATAACTACACGAGTACGGCATACCCGGTGACGGACTGGAAGCAACTGTCCGACACCGTGATCGGCTACACTCCAAACACGAAGTGGGCGTTCCAGCTTAATGGCGACTACGGTTTCGGACCGCGCTTCTACACCTATCCAGATGAAGACGAGGCCCCCGTGGAAGGACCGGCCACAAAATGGTGGGGCGTTGCTGGCTACGCCAAGTACACGTTAACCCCCAAGACCAACTTCGCCGTCCGCTACGAGTATTACGACGATACGAACGGTTACACAGGCCTGATCGGGGACTCGACGCCCGGTTTCGCCCAGGAAGTCACGGGAACTTACTCGTACAATCTCACAAGCGCCTTGCTCATTCGCGCGGAATACCGGTATGACTTTGCGAGCCAGCCGATCTTCGCGAAGAGCACGGACGGCCTCGTAAAGGAGCAGAACACAGCGTATCTCAGCTTCGTGTACTCGTTCAGCAGCGCAAACCTGAAGTAACAACAACTCTCCTGCGGCTCTCGTGCGAGAGAGCCGCAGCCGTAGTTCCGAAGTCAGCCTCATCGGCCAGCCGGCGTCCTCCACCCCCGCCGGTTGGCCGTTTTCTTTTTGCCCACCCTTAACTCACGATCCTCGTTTAAGAGCGTGCCACTTCCAGCATCTCGTCCATAACTAGTTGTTAATTATCTTGACATGTTCTTACCGTAGATATAACCTCCCGATGCTTCCGAGGGCATCGTCCTGCTTCGGATCGCTATCTCGACGATGCGTGATCCTATGAAGCTACGTCTACAAAATCGGCGCAAAGCCAAAGAACGCAGACCTTGCGAGGGAAATCATGCTCAGGACATTTGCAGCGATTAGCACGTTATGCGTTGCCCTGCTCACCTGCGCCACGCTGGTAGGCGCGCAAACTTGGACACCGCTCACCCACCAACCAACTTTCGATGCGAGCACTGCCCTCCTGTTGACGGACGGCACCGTGATGGTCCAGTCGGAAGAAAGCGGCACCTGGTGGCGGCTCACGCCGGACAATACCGGCAGTTATATCAATGGGACTTGGTCTCAACTGGCTTCCATGCCCTCGGGCTACGGACCGCTGTATTATGCCTCCGCGGTGCTGCCGGACGGCCGTGTGGTAGTCGAGGGTGGAGAATACAACGTGAATCAGGGGGAGGTTGAAACCACTCTCGGGGCTATCTACAACCCAGCGGCCAACGCATGGACCGCGATCGCGCCACCGTCCGGCTGGGGGGCGATCGGAGACGGGCAAAGCGCGGTACTGTCGAGCGGAACCTTCATGCTGGGTAACTGCGGCGTTACTGGCTCGATATGCAGCCCAGGTCAGACGCAGCAGGCCTTGCTGAATGCATCCAGTCTTACATGGACAATAACCGGTAGCGGCAAGGCCGACCAAAACTCCGAGGAAGGCTGGACACTGCTGCCGAGTGGAAATGTCCTGACAGTTGATGTATGGAACGGCACCGAATCCGAGCTCTATAATCCGAGCACGGGTAGCTGGTCCCTCGCCGGTAGCACGGTGGTGCAATTGGTGAATACGAGCTGTTCCGAGATCGGGCCCGCGGTGCTGAGGCCCAATGGGACTGTTTTTGCCACCGGGGCAACGAGTAATAACGCGATCTACAACACGACGACGGGCACATGGTCGGCGGGGCCGAGCTTTCCCAGCGGGTATGGTATAGCCGACGGCCCTGCAGCGCTGCTGCCCGACGGCAATGTGCTCGTGCAGGCGGCTCCCATAAGCCCTTGTTACACAGCCGGGAGCGAATTCTACGAGTTCAACGGGACCAGCCTTACCTCGGTACCGGGGCCGCCGAATGCGCCGAGTGATCCGTCGTACGTAGGGCGCATGCTTGTTCTGCCTGCTGGACAGATATTGTTCACCGATGCGACGGCGAGCGTCGAGATCTACACTCCAGCCGGAACGTACAGTTCGGCTTGGCAGCCAACGATCACTTCGTTCCCAAGCACAGTCATCGCCGGAGACACCGGATATTCCATCTCGGGTACTCAGTTCAACGGGCTGTCCCAGGGCGCCATGTATGGCGACGACGCCCAGATGGCAACGAACTATCCGCTCGTGCGGATCACAAACACCTCGACTGGGCACGTGTTCTACGCGAAGACACATGGGCACAGCACCATGGCTGTGGCGACGGGCGCGGCAACGGTCTCGACGGAATTCGACGTTCCTTCGACTATAGAGACAGGGAGCAGCACGTTAGTGGTAGTGGCTAACGGAATCCCTTCCAATCCGGTGAGTATAAATGTGCAGGGCGCGCAGACGGCTAGCTTGGCGATTGATGTCCAAACGTCAGGAGATCACAGCGCCCAGCCCCCGAGCACAACTCTTTCTACTCCGACTTTTTCGACAAGCTCGGGCAACGAACTCCTGCTTGCGTTTATCTCCGCGGGGCACGCTAGTGGCACTACGGTCACATCTGTAAGTGGCGGAGGGCTGACATGGCAACTCGTATTGCGCACCGATCCAAATGCAGGCACTGCAGAAATTTGGAGAGCGTTTGCGACCTCTAAAATCATTAACGCCACAGTAATCGCCACGCTTAATCAGCAAGCGTATGGCTCGATCACGGTGCTGACTTTCACTGGCGCAGATTCGACCGGCACGAATGGTTCAGGTGCCATTGGAGCAACCTCGTCTGCCTGGAACAGTACCTCGTCGCAGAACGCCTCGTTGACTACTACTCGCAACAACTCTTGGACTTTTGCGGCGGGCAGTGTAACTAACTTCTTGACCGGTCGGACTCCAGGAGCAGGTCAGTCTCTGGTGCATGAATTGACCGCATCCCCCGAAGGCGGCAGCGGCGGCACTTATTGGGTTCAGAAGGAGAACGGCCCGACTCCGACGAGCGGGACCAACGTGACCATGACAGACACGCCGTCAAATGGTGAAACTTATAATGGTTACCCTTGGAACCTGAGCCTCGTCGAAGTGTTGCCTTCGCTACAATGACTCCAAGCCCTGGGGCAGGGGAGTCTTCGCAGCAACGAACTGGCAGCCGGCTCGGCGTAGCTGCCAGTTCGTCGAATCAGGCAGTTGTTAAGGCGTGGTGATCACAGGATCGCCGGCGGCGTTCTCGATAATCGCCGCTTTCGCCTTCAGTCGTGGCGCCCTGCTGTTCTCTGCAGCGGCTTCCGCTACGGATTCGTGCTGGGCGTCCAGCACAGCCTCCCCTGCGGCAATCGCCTGGTTGTAAGGAAGAAAAGTCGATGGCACGAAGCTGGCTTCCGTTCCGCCCACCGCGGACGACCGCAGGTTTGCAGGCGGGATACTCGGAAGGGTATGGAACCCCATCGGGCCGCCGCCGCTGCCTCCTCCGTAACCGCCGCCTCCTCCGCCTCCATATGAAATCGGCCCCCCGGCAGCGCCACCCGTCATGGCAGCGCCTCCCCGTTGAGATTGACCGTGCGCGGGTATCGATAACCCCAAGATCAAGACCGCTAGACCAAGAAATCGTTTCATCTGCCAACCCCCTCCTGCGGAGACCTTCTCGAAACTCAAGGTGGTTTCGGCAATCCTAGTGCCAGATGGCCCGCGGCTCGCACTGGAGCTATCCAGTTTCGATTCAGTAGATTCTCGGAGGCGAGATTCGCGCCGAAGACGCCGATCCTGAGCACTGTGGGTAAGGATCGGCCCATGTGTGAAAATGATTAGGCGGAAAAACGTGGACGCGGCCCAGTACGGCCGCTACGAAAGTTATATTGGCTGGTACCCGCTCTGCCTATAGGCCTTTCCAGCCCGCGTAGGCCGCGCCTTTGAGCGGGCATTCCTCGTCGAGCACCAAATGGATCGGAACTTTCGCGAGGAAGTCCTGCATCTTTTCTTTGTCCTGCGCGGCTGCGACGAACCGCCCGTCCTTCATCTTCGGCAGGATCTTCACCGCGATTCCACCCGCCACGTAAATTCCGCCGCGCGCGACGGACCGCACCGCAAGATTCCCCGCCTCCGAACCGTAGACTTCCACCCATAGATCGAGCGTCGAGACGCACACCGGGCATTCGCCCGAAAGTCCCAGGCGCGTGATCGTCGGCGCCTGATCGACGTTCGGATCGTCAAACCCAGGGTGTTTCACGGATGGGTCCAGGAATTCGTGCACGGTCTTGAATCCGCGCCCTGAAAGAACGAGCTCGGCGCTGGCGAATTCGCCTCGCGACTTCACGAATCTCCAAAGATCGGCCTGCTGCTCCGTGTGCGGCGCAAAATCCGCGTGGCCGGCCTCGGTGGCCATCGGAACGTGCTTCGCGCCATCCCAAAAGAGAATCGCCTCGCCAAGCCCGGTTCCCGCCGCGATTACCGCGCGATGCGTTTGTGGATCAGGAACGCCCGCATAGAGCATCTCCAAATCTTGGGGCCGCATGACGGCGATTCCGTACGCCGCCGCTTCCAGGTCGTTCATCAGACGCACCCGGTCGAGCCCCACGAGCTTCGCCATCGTCGCGCCGTCGATCACCCACGGCAGATTCCCCGCGTGCACTTGATAGTCCACCACGGGGCCAGCGATTCCAAACGAAGCCGCGCTCACCTTCGCGACGGTCGCGCTCAGAAAGTCCTTCACGATCTCTTCCAGGCCCGCGTGCTCGCGGCTCGGATAGCGCTTGTCCGCCACCTTCGCAAGCGTTCCGCTCGCAACGTCGAAGAGCCCGAGATTGGTCTTGGTTCCGCCGATATCACCGGCCAGTATCATCCGCCCCTCCGCGACTCAAAACCACGATCCGCCGGGCGTCTTGCTCCCGGCAAGCCAGGAACTCTCTCACAATTGATTTTGGAAGATCAACGTTCAACCCCGCTGGGTAGTCGTGTCATCTGCCAAGTCGCCCACGCATGGGATCGGTAGTTCGAAGGTCATGTCGAGTCGATTGAGGCTTGCCTCAGCGCAAGGTACACAAAGCAAATCAAGAGGACACCGAGAAGCTCTCAGGGGCCTCCGGGTGCTCAGTGTCTTCTCTGTGCTCTCTGTGTTTAGCCGGGTACTTCAACCCAAACCGACCCAACCCAGGAACCAAACCCGCGTTACAACGGCAGCCAGGCCCGGCCTTCCGCTGCTATCAGGGCGCTCGCGGCATCCGGCCCGGAGCTGCCCGAGGGGTAGTTCGGGAAGGAAGGCTTGGTATTCGCGAATGCGTCCAAAATCGGGTCGACGAGTCCCCACGCAGCCTCGACGCTGTCGGCCCGGTCGAATAGAGTCGGGTCGCCGCGTATGCAATCGTTGATCAGCGTGGCGTAGGCCTCGCGCGATCCCGAAGTGAACGCCTGTTTGTACTCGAAATCCATCTTCACAGGACGTATCTGCATCTGCGATCCCGGCAGCTTCGCTCCGAACGACAGCGAGATTCCTTCGTCCGGCTGGATGTTCATCACCAGGGAATTTGGCTGCACGTCCGACCCCTGAAACACCATGTGCGGCGCCTTCTTGAACTGGATCGCGACTTGCGTCATCGGTTCTGCCAACCGCTTGCCGCTGCGCAGGAAAAATGGCACACCGCTCCATCGCCAGTTGTCGACCAGCAGCTTCAGCGCCACAAACGTTTCCGTCGTCGAATCGGGCTTCACGCCCGGTTCCTGCCGGTATCCGGGAACGTCCTTGCCGCCGATTTTCCCCGGCCCGTATTGTCCGCGAACGACCGTTTTCGCGATCGATTCCGGCGTGAACGGCCGGATCGATTGCAGAATCTTGATTTTCTCGTTGCGCACCGAATTGGCGCCAAACGTCGCCGGCGACTCCATGGCCACAATCGAGGTGAGCTGCAGCACGTGGCTCTGAATCATATCGCGCAGCGCCCCGGCCGATTCGTAAAACGCGGCACGTCGCTCCACGCCCAGCGATTCCGACGCCGTGATCTGCACGTGATCGATGTAATTCCGGTTCCACAGCGGCTCGAAAATGCCGTTGCCGAATCGGAAGACCAACAGGTTCTGCACTGTCTCCTTGCCGAGATAATGGTCGATGCGGTAGACCTGCGACTCGTCGAACACCTGCAGGACGTTCGCATTCAGTTGGCACGCCGAAGGCCCGTCGTGGCCAAACGGTTTCTCGATGATAATTCGCGTCCACGAATCCTTGGACTTCGGCTTCGCCAGACCCGCCTTGCCCAGCTGTTCGATCACGTGGGGATACACGTCCGGCGGCGTCGAAAGGTAGTAGAGACGATTCCCGCCGAGGTGCGCCTGCTGGTCGATTTCATCGAGATGCTTCGCCAGCCGCTTATAGGATTCCGGATCGTCGTAGTTCCCGGTGAAATATTCGAGGTGCTTGAGAAAGTCGGCGCGCTTGGCGTCGTCGCCTTTCTTCGCCAGGGCTCCATCCGTTGAGGAGCGGAATTGGTCGTCGCTCATCTCCGTGCGCGCGAACCCCACCACGCGAAAACGCGGTGCGAGGCACGAATGAATTGCCAGATCGAAGAGCGCCGGCAGAAGCTTGCGCTTCGCCAGATCGCCCGAGGCGCCGAACATCACGATGGCGCACGGATCGGAAGGAATCTCGCAGAAATAGCCGTCCGTAGCGATGGACTCAGCCGCGTCGGTAGTCGTGCTCATCGTGATCTCCTCGGCCGGATCGCGTCCGAATTCCGCTCCAGCCCTGGCCATCAGCTGCCATGTGTGTGATGCTTTTGGCCGCAGGCTTGATTCTATATCTGCCGGCCCGCATTCGCCCTGCCTGTAACAGCAATTTAACGAATCGGAGCGATTTGAGTGGCCGATGCCCCGAGGTGTCTACAACAGCGCGTAGTACCTGAGCAGGTTCCCGTCCGCCTTCCGCTCGCCGATTCCGATAATCACGTGCCGCGTCAGCCAGTCGTGCTTGCCCGCTTCCACCTCGAAGCTCGGAAACGACCGCAAATAATACTCGTCCGGGCCCACGGGGGGCCCCCCGGCAAACGCCATGTCGCGCAGCCGCCTCATCGTATTGTCCTGATAGCCCCAAAGGAAGCCCCTGTTTTGCAGCAGGATCAGCGTGCCGTCATCTTCCTGCAGCATGTAGCGCGCGTCAAACGACACGGTATCGTCCGGGCGAAACAGCGCGTAATCGCCGCCGCTATCCGGCACCACTTTTCCATTCAACTTCGGCCCGGAGAACTCTCCGGTGCCCAGGTAAACTCCGCCGCGACCCGCGCCCGTCGGCATGTTGTTGATCATCTGCACGCGCGAAAAGTGGAGACGCACCTCGAACGCAAACTCCAGCTTCGGCTCCGCCATAGTCGATGCTTTCTGCCCGAACGGTCGCGCATGTATCATCGTTTTTCCCGCCTCGATTACTCGGACGATTTGTCCGCCCGGTGATGTGATAAAGTCGCTCCGATCTCGGCTTCTGTCAACCGCGCGTTCGGCGAATCGCGCGCCGGATGCCTTCGGAGGATTTCCGCATGAAAATTGCCCTGATCGGAGGAACGGGATACGTCGGCTCCAAAATTCTCGCGGAGGCTCTGCGCCGCGGCCACAAGGTGACCGCCATCGTGCGCCATCCGCAGCGCCTCGCGCCGCGTCCGAATCTCAAAATCAAAAAAGCCGACGTGCTGCACCGCGAGCGCCTCGCGCGCATCCTCGCGCGCCACGACGTGATCATCAGCGCCTTCAATCCCAAGCGCGGCACTCCCGGCCCCGAGGTCTACCATCGCCACGTCCGCGGGCATCGCGCCATCATCGCGGCCGCGAAACATTCCGGCGTGAAACGATTCCTCGCGGTGGGCGGCGCAGCCAGCTTGCAAACGCCCGCGGGCGTTGAATTTCTGGATTCGCCTGAGTTCCCCGCTGCATACGAGCCGTTCAAGCCCGGCATTCGCGGCACGCGCGAGCTCTACTACCTGCTGAAAAACGAGCGCGGCCTCGATTGGGTCTTCCTCGCGCCTTCCGTGATGATCTCGCCCGGTGCGAGGACCGGCAAATACCGCGTCGGCAAGGATCACGTGCTCTACGACGAAAAGGGCAAGAGCCACATCTCGCTGCAGGATTACGCCGTCGCGATGCTCGACGAACTCGAGCACCCGCATCACCATCGCGAGCGCTTCACCGTTGGCTACTGACGCATCGCTCTCGTTTGTTGCCGTCATTCTGAGTCCGCCGCGGCGGAAAGAATCTCTCCGAGGAATCGAGCACATGCCGAAAACAAAGCCTCCGACAAAATTGAAAGCAAAACCCCTCACCGTAGCCGATCGCATCGAAATCAACGATCTCATGGCCAGCTACGCCTGGGCGCTCGACACCGGCGACGTCGATTCCTTCGTCGCGTGCTTCACGCCCGATGCCGTCGTCATTGAGGAAGTCTTCGAAGATGCCGATCGCTGGGAAGGCGCCGCCGGCATCCGCGAGCTCGGCGAACACTTTCGCTCCGTTCCCGGTTTTCCCGGCCGCCAGCATCACCTCAGCCAGTTGGTCGTGAAGGGCGACAGCCGCGGCGTAACCGCGCGCTCGTTCGCCATTGTCACCGAATGCCGCGGCGAGCCTCCCTACCTCATCCGCTTCACCGGCTATTGGGACGACAAGCTCGTCAAATTCCGCGGCCGCTGGCTATTCAAAGAGCGGATCATCCGCCTCTGGGACGGGCCTGTGCTCGCCAACTTCCCGGGCCACAGCGGCCAGCGCGTTCCGCGCAAGCGCCCGACTGAGCTCGTCGTCAAACGCGCGTAAACGCCCTCGAGATTCTCTCCCGTTTGCGCAATTCGATGTAGAATGCCCGCGGCTCAGGGGAATCGCCGCCCCAAACAGGACGGTTGGCCTAAAAGGAAAATCGAGCATGAAAAATAGAATCCTGGGATTCGCCGCTTTCGCGCTCGCATGCGCGGCCACACTCGCGTTTGCCGCACCCGCGCTCCTCGCGCAGGCGCCCAAGCCCGTCCGCACGCAGGCCGGCCTCGTGCAAGGAACGATGCAAGACGGCATCACCGTGTACGAGGGCATTCCGTTCGCCGCGCCGCCCGTGGGAGATCTGCGCTGGCGCGCGCCCGAGCCGCCCGCGCCATGGAAGGGCGTGAAGCAAGCCGAAAAGTTTGCGCCCGCCTGCATGCAAATTCCGGCCGTACTGCCGGCCTTCGGCATCAATCCCGTTCCGCTCAGCGAGGATTGCCTCTACCTCAACGTCTGGACGCCGGCAAAATCGCCCAAGGACAAACTCGCCGTGATGGTCTGGATTTACGGCGGCGGATTCACGAGCGGAGCCACTCAGTACCCGCTGTACGATGGCACAAACCTTGCCAGGAAGGGCGTCATCGTTGTGAGCATCGCATACCGCGTGGGCGTGTTCGGCTTCTTCGCGGATCCCGAGCTCACTGCCGAGCAGGGCGGCCATTCCGGCAATTACGGCCTGCTCGATCAGATCGCCGGCCTCGAGTGGGTGCGGCACAATATCGCTCGATTCGGCGGCAATCCGCGCCGCGTGACGATCTTCGGCGAGTCCGCCGGCGGAATTTCCGTCAGCATGCTCGCTGCCTCGCCGCTGGCCGGGGGACTTTTCCAGGGCGCAATCTCGGAAAGCGGCGGCAATTTCGCTCCCGCCCGCACGGATGGCGAGGGCGGCGAAAACATGCTTTCGCTCGCCACTGCGGAACACAATGGCGCAGCTTTACTATCGAAGATCAGCGTCTCCTCCATCGCCGATGCGCGCAAAATTCCGGCCGAAGTCATCATGAAGTCGCAAGGTCCGGGCCCAGGCGGCTCGTGGCCGAATTTCGATGGCTACGTCCTTCCCGAAGACCAGTACCTTCTCTATAAGGCGGGGCGCTACAACGACACGCCCGTCCTCATCGGCACGAACGCCGACGAAGGCGCGCTCTTCACTCCCTCAGCCACGGTTGCCGGCTTTCAGCAGATGGTTCGCTCCAGCTACGGCGATTATGCCGACAAGATTTTTTCGGTCTATCCCGCCGATTCGGATTCCGCGGCGCTGCATTCCGCACGCGATATTTTCCGCGATACCGCTTTCGCCTGGCCCACGTGGACCTGGGCTCGCCTGCAATCGCAAACGGGCAAGAGCAAAGTCTTCGTCTACTATTTCAGCCATCGTCCAAACTATCCCGACACGCCGCAATTCAAGGATTGGGGGGCGGCTCACGGCAGCGAGATAGCCTTCGTCTTCGGCAACTTTGTGGAGACGATGCCTGCCCATGACGACGACAAAGCCGTGTCCGAGCAGGTTTCTTCCTACTGGGTAAACTTTGCGAAAACGGGCGACCCCAACGGCGCAGGCCTGCCCGCTTGGCCCGCATTCACCGATGCCGACCAGCAGGTGATGAATCTCGATGATCCGTCGCACGCGATCCCCGTGCCGAATCTCGACAAGCTGACGGTCCTCGACGGCTACTACGCCTGGCGCCGCAGCCAAGCCGCGAGCCACTGATAGCACCCGTAGCGCCGACGTCCCGCCGGACTCTTGGTGTGCCCTTTTGATTCTGATTTTCCGGGTGCCCCATCCTCGTTTTGTGAGGGTGGGGCCTTTAAAGGCAAGCAAAAAACCAAGCGCACAATCAGGTCGAGGGCTGAGCCAAGCGAAATTACGCCGGACTTCTTCTCGGCCGCATCCCGCGCGGCCAAATCCCCTGCCGGGTGCCCCGTCCTCGGTTTGTGAGGGTGGGGCCTTTGAAGGCAATCAGGAAATCAAGCGCACGATCAGGCCGATCTCAATCACGCAGTCGTCTTCTTGGGCCGCATCTCGCGCGGCCAAATCCCCTGCTTCCCCGGCGACAAAATCCCGTTCGGATCGGCCGCATCCTTCAGCGTCTCGACAAACCGCCGCAGCGCGTGATTGTTGAAATCGTACTGCTCGCCGATCAGGTCCATGTACGCCACGTGCGCGCGATATTCACCGAAGCCCAGCCGCGCCGCCTCGACGACCAGCCCTTCGCACAGCTTGTTCGCCTGCACGCGATGCTCTTCGTTTCGCTTGTCGTAGAGGATCATCATCACCGAATAGAGGTGGCGCACGCCGAACGAAAATCCGCCGTAGTAGTCGAATCCGTGTTCGTGGCATCGCGTTCCGACAAGATTTGCCAGCTTCACGGCTTCCTTCCCGCTCGACGCCACCACCGGAGAAAATCCGAGATGCCCGCCGTCTTCGCCGCGGTACTTCAGCACCCCGAGCGGAATCAGCGACGGAACGCCGGCCTGCGCGCTCTCCGAACCCATTGACGACGCAAGCTCGGCCGGCGGCGTAGCCTTCACATTAAACTTCTTGCTCGCGAATTTCGCGCCCGGAATCGCCGAAAACGCCTCGCGCGCGATTTTCTCTCGCCCGCCCGCCAGTTCTTCGGGCCCGTACGTCGCGAACGTAAGATTCCACGCGCCGAGCCCGCTCGCGCGCAGCTCCTTCTGCACCACGTCGTCCGGCACCACGCCGTCGCCGGTGAACCACAAGTTGCGCGCCCCGCGCCGCGAAATCAGCCGCACGGCATTGCTCAGCACGGCCGTATTCTGAATGATCTCCTCGCGCCGCAGCCGCGCCGTGATGTCCACAATCGCTTCGAGATCCGACTCGCGCTCGAAGTGCAGGTCGCAGGCAATGAAAAAATCCGGCTGCGGCATCAGCCACATGCCCGCCTTCGTCACCACGCCGAAATTCGATTGCATGAACAGCCCGTCGACCGACGGCCCGTAGCCCGGCTTGAACGACTGCCATGTCTTCGCGCCGCTCAGCGCGCCCATCCCCGTGCGAATCAGCTCGCCGTTGGCGAGGACGATTTCCATCCCGCAAATCTTTTCCGAATGGTCGCCGTAAGGCGTGTAGCCGATGCCGCGATCCAGCGCATTGCCCAGCACGCTGCCCCATCCGAGCGCCGGCACCGAAATCCAGAGCTTCAGCTTTCGCTCGGAGATGTATTCGTAGAGATCGAAAAATGTGACGCCTGGCTCGACTACCGCGTAGCACAACTCTTCATTGATCTCGATCTTCTTCATCCGCCCGAGATCGAGCGTCACCGACCCGGACACCCGCGGCGCCGGCCCGCCATACCCAAGATTTTTCCCTCGCGAAACCGCCCACAGCGGAATCTTGTACTCATTCGCAATCTTCACGATTGCCTGAATCTCTTCCACCGAGCCCGGCTTCAGCGCGGCCGAGGCGGCATACTCCGTCGGATCGCTCGACGCAAACGCAAACGGATCGCGATACTCCGCAAGCTGCTCCTCGGCGCGCACCACCCATTCGTCGCCAATCGCGCGCGCAAACGCATTCAGCGCCCTCTCGAACGTCTCACTTGACACACCTGGCGGCAGCACGATCAATGTCCAATCCTCCGTTTATGATCAAATCGGGTCGGTAGGGACGCTGCTTGCTGCGCCCGCCTTTGGCCACCTACGCAGCTCTACCGGAATTGCAACGTCATCTCATTTAGCTTCGCGAGCAGCCCCCCATCGAGCGTCGCATCGAGCGCGGCGGCCGTCGCGTCCAGCTGATCGGGCCGGCTCGCGCCGATAATCGGGCTCGTCACCCAAGGCTGCGCGAGCACCCACGCCACCGACATCGTGGTCAGCGACATCCCCGCATCTTTCGCCACGCCATTCAGCGCGTCGACCGCGTCGAATAATTTATCCTTCCAGTAGCGGTCCTGATAGAGCTGGCTCACGCGCCCGCCAAACGCGAAGCGCGTGCCCTCGCTCGGCGGTTTCGTCCGGTCGTGCTTGCCCGTCAGCAGGCCGCCCGCGATCGGGTTATATGGAATCACGCCGATGCCTTCCTCGACGCACAGCGGAAAAAGCTCGCGCTCGAATTCGCGGAATAGCAGGTTGTAGCGCGGCTGCACGGACACAAATCGCGCCAAGCCTCGCGCATCGCTTCGCCCGATGGCCCGCGCCAGCTGATACGCCAGATAATTCGAGCAGCCGATGTAGCGTACTTTCCCCGCGCGCACGATCGCATCGAGCGCGCCGAGTGTCTCGTCCGTCGTCACTTCCGGATCGTAGCCATGCAGTTGATACAGGTCGATGTAGTCGGTTCCTAGCCGCTTCAATGACGCATCGATCGCATCGAAAATGTGCCGCCGGTTGTTGCCCGCGTGAAAGGGCTGCGGCCCGGTCGCGCCAAAGCACTTCGTCGCAATCACCCAGTCGTGCCGTTTCCCGCGAATCCACTTCCCGATGATTTCCTCGGTGCGCCCCGCGCGTTCGAGCCCGCCGCCCAGCGGATACACGTCGGAGCTATCGAGAAACGTGATTCCCTTTTCGGACGCGCGATCGAGAATCGCGAATGAAGTCGCCTCGTCGCACTGATACCCAAACGTCATCGTCCCAAGACACAGCCGCGAAACTCTCAGCCCTGTATTTCCCAATCTCACGTGCTTCAATTCACCACTCCTCGCGCCTATCGGCCTTGTGCGCCTTTCGCGAAACTAACGATACTCTCCGCGCATCCGTTCGATGTCAAGAAGTCATCCGAGGGATCTGCTCGCGCTATTCTGTTGTTGATCCGGCGTAGGGCGAGTTTCAAACCCATCCTGTCCGTCTGTTGTTGATCCGGTGTAGGGGCGGGTTTCAAACCCGCCCGGATTTGGATTGCGGGCGTCGCATCCGAGGGATGCTAATATCTCCCTCACTTTCGCCGTTTCGGAGCAGCCATGAGCATCGTCATCACGGGCGCGTCGGGAAGCTACGGCCGCCAGGTCACCGAACTCTTGCTCGAGAAGGTGCCCGCATCCGAATTGATTCTGGTGACGCGCAAGCCCTCTGCGCTCGCACAGTTGGCCGCGCGCGGCGCGGAAGTTCGCGCCGGCGATTTCGACAAACCGGAGACGCTCGTGCCGGCGTTGGCGGGCGCCGACAAAATGCTGCTCATCAGCACGCTGGCCGTCGGCCAGCGCCGCCAGGGGCAGCACCGCGCCGCAATCGAAGCAGCGGTGAAGGCCGGAGTAAAGCACATCGTCTACACATCGAGCGTGGGGATTCATCCCAAAAGTCCGTCGTTCGCCTGCGCGGACCACTATTTCACCGAAGAGCTTTTGCGCCGCTCCGGCATCGCCTTCACGTTCTTGCGCGACGCCCAGTATGCGGAAATTATCGCCACGATGATCGCGCCGATGGCGCTCCAAATGGGAAAGCTGGTAATGAGCACGGGCGACGGCTGCATGGCGTTCGTCTCGAAGAAAGATTGCGTCGCTTCCGCCGCAGCCGTGCTCACGTCATCGGGCCATGAGGGCGCCGCCTACGAAATCACCGGGCCCGCGCTTTATACTTTCGCCGATGCGGCCGCGCTTGCCTCCGAACTTGGCGGCAAACCGGTCGAGTACGTCGCCGTGACGCCCGACGAAAAGCTGGCTTTCTTCGATGCGGCCGGCGTGCCGCGCGAATATGTCGAGGGAATGGCGAACGACGACGGCACCGGCGTATGGGGCAGCCTGGAAATGCTCTCTTACGAGCGCGCGGTCCGCGAACACTATTTCTCCGTCTGCTCGCACCACGTGCAGCTTCTCACCGGGCGTCCCGCGCGTTCGCTGCGCGACGTTTTCCTCGCGAATGTCGCTGCCTTAGGGGTATAGACGATGCCGGTGACGCCCAGCGAATTTCGCCGTATCGCTCTCAGCTTGCCGGAAGCTGTTGAGAGCGCGCACATGGACCATCCCGATTTTCGCGTGGGCGGCAAAGTATTCGCGACGCTCGGCTATCCCGAGAAAGGCTACGGAATGGTCAAGCTCCCGCCGAAGGAACAGGTCTTTTTCATCGAGGCGGAGCCGGATGTGTTTGCTCCCGCGAAAGGCGCCTGGGGCCTTCGCGGCGCCACCACCGTTCGGCTCCGCGCCGCCAAGAAAACCAGTTTGCGTCGCGCGCTTGCCGCGGCCTGGCGCAACACCGCGTCCAAGCGCCTCGCCGCACGATTCAACGACGCGTAATATCCACAAGCAGTCTCGAATCAGCTCCTTCTGCTGTCCGGTTCAGTTGGCCCGTCAGTTACATCCCCTGCCGATTTAGGCATTTCCCTGTATCGACCGCTCACGGGGACTTTCATATGATTTCGTCTGCCGGAGGCGCCCTCCGAGAGATCGGCCCATCTTTCTTCAAATGGAAAGCGAGGTCAAAAGATCATGCCCCTGATACAGATACTGCTCGTTCTGATTGTGGTGGGTGTTCTGCTTTGGCTTATCAATAGCTTTATACCCATGCAATCGACGATCAAATCGATCCTGAACGCGGTCGTGGTGATCGTTGTAGTGCTGTGGCTCCTGAATGTTTTCGGGCTGTTCCATTCGCTCAATCACATTCGCATCGGGTCGTAAGCGAAACGCGACGACCGATCGGAGCGCTTCCAATCAGGGCCGGCCAGCACCGGCCCATCCCCCGCCTCCCTGTAGTATCCTTGCGATACATGGATTTTCCCGCCTGGCTGAAGTATCTTGGAATGTCACGCAAGTCTCGATGGAGGCACTGTCTCGATGGCTGATGAAAAGCAGGGCGCGCAAACCGTACGCATGGTGAAGTGCGCGAAGCTCGGAAAAGAACTGCCCGGACTCGACCGCCCGCCGTGGAGAGGCGAAATCGGCAAGCGCATCTACGAAAACATCTCGAAAGAAGCCTGGGGAATGTGGGTAAACCACTCAAAGATGCTGCTGAATGAATTTCGGCTGAATCCGCTCGATCCCAATTCGCAGAAAATAATGGAAGAACAGATGGAGCAGTTCTTCTTCGGCGGCGGCTCGAAGCTTCCCGAAGGCTACGTCGCGCCGAAACATTAACGCAAAGCTACCTCGAAATTTGCGCTCCGACAGCGGAGTCAACGAGTCTCCCGTCGGGGGCTTAGACAGCCCTTACATGTGCAGAAAATGCCGCTGTTGGCGCGTTTCAACCGCATAACCTCTCGGCGGCACAGATGAGCGCCTATTTCGCCCGGCCGCCACTGCTACCACCTCCGCCAGACGAGCCTCCGCCGCCACCCCCTCCACTATAGCCACCGCCGCCGGAATAGCCGCCGCCTCGAGAACCTCCACCACCACTGTAGCCGCCGCCTCCACCACTCGAGCCTCCTCCACTGTGGCCGCCACCACTCCATCCGCCGCCTGAACTCCGGGCCCCGCCGCTCCAGCCTCCGCCGCCCGCGCTTCGACCGCCGCCGCTCCAGCCTCCTCCTCCGCCCCGCGCGCTCCCGGAGCCGGCGCTGGTCGCCCAGGTTGCGCCGGGAGTACCGGACGAGCCTTTCGCGCCGGAGACAACCGGAGTCCCTGCGTGGTCCCATGCGGCCCAGCCGAGGGGGATCGTTCCGCGGTTATCGATTCCGGCCAGGAGCACTGGCTTGCCTGCCGGTTGGGAGGGCGTGACGCGAGGCGCGACAAAACCGTACTTCCCGTAATCGTAGGTGATCGCGGACTTATTGCTTTTCGACTCGACTCCGCCTCCGGCCCACTTCGCGAACGAACTGACATCGAGGACTCGCGCCTCGATCACCGGACGCCGCGCAACCGGAAGATCGAGGGCGATATCTCTGAATTCCTTCGGAGGATCATCAAGAACCTTCACTCGCTGCGAAGGATCGACATGCACGACCTTCATGGGCTCGCCCGGCTTTTTCGATGGAACCAACAAGCCGTATTGCAGATTGACCGGCGTCTTGCCTTTCTTGTCTGCCGGATTCTTGGGAACGAAGCCCGTGTGGTTTCCGACGCGTATCCATTGAATAGGAAGGTGGTGGTGAAACTTGAATTTCTTGGGGATCACGAGGACGAAACCATTGCTTTGGTGGATCCATCTTCCGAAGCGGCACGACTCCCAATCCCAATAATCGCTCGTTCCGTACTGCTCGATCCATTTCTGCTGCTTCGGATCCCATGCCTCAAGTCCCGAGACAGTGGAGCATGGCCCGACATAATATGTGAATGGGCTGGTGTGGGACGGCGCCTTGGTTGTGTGCCCCACCTGGCTGGTCGCGGACTTTTGGGGAAAAGTTTGGGATGCGCTCGCCGGCATCTGCAGAGAACTCTGCAGTGAGGACTCAGTCTGGGCGTTCGGCTGCCAGCACGTTCCATACGGCTCGCAGGAGAAGAAGCTGCCGGTCTTATAGAGTTCGACGAGCCCCGGAACCGGCTCGGAAAGGCCTGATGCCTTGAGCGCCGCGGCCATGTCGGTTTGCCGCAAAGCCACGCGGTTCTGGACCCACTCGTCCCAATCATCGCGAGACATGGGCTTGGCAGTGTCCACGACCGTGCGGAATCCCATTTCGTCGTAGATGACTCTCTGGCCTGCGTGAAGCTGCACTTTCTCGGCGCCCACGCTAGTTGTGGTGGTGTCGCGCAGAGGCGTGATGGCCACCCCATCGAGATAGCTATCCACCCGCAACCAGGCTATGTCTGGAGACCTGACTAGGATGCGATTGCGAGCCGGCGTTTGAAGCGCGAACGCTGCCTGCGGGGGCGGATGGACGTTGATCGTGGCCGTGCCGCTCATCAGTTCGACGAGCGTCTGCGGCGCGCCATTGAAATCCAAGAGCTCCTCGAAGACGAGCGTGGAATGATCCGCGAGGTAGATGGTCGATCCATCTTCCAGTTCGATTTCAGCCTTTCCAACCTGCGTCGCAAGATTAAAGCCCTGCTCGATTGGAACGCCCTGTTGCGCCTGCATCCACGATTTTCCGACGACTCCGTTCCCATCGCCCTTGGAAACGCGGACATCACCTTCGACGTACGTGAGGCGGGCAATCTGGGGCTCAAAAGAGTCGGTATCTAACGCAAAAGAAATCAGAGGAAACAGCAACAGCGAAGCTACAAGAGAGGTGGCACCCCATCGCCAGGAAGCGTTCATTGGAAGCCTCCAACAGTACAATTCGGGTCCCGTCTATGAGACGTATCTGTCCACATCGCGTTTCCGCGGTGTTGATTTCGTAAATCGAACGAGATGGCCTCGCATTCAGGCCGGCGGAGCGCCTTTCGGCTCGGCCGCGTCGCGCGGCTCCTTCCAGGCGTGGCCGCAAGCGCGGCACTTCCAGTTCGCGTACCTGAAAGGGATCGGGGGCACAACTCCGGTGAAATATGCGGCGGCCACGGTGCCGTACGCCGCCGGCCTGATCAAGCCCTTGAAGGTGACGTCCATCGACTGGCATTTCGGGCAGCGGGGCTGTGTGTATTCGCCGAGGCCTTCTACGTCGAATGCCGCGGGGCGTTCTTGATCGAGGAGAGTCGCGGCCACGGCGGCATCTTTTTCGCGGACCCAGAGTTTCACGCCGCGGAGGGCGTTCGACCACAGCCAGTCCATGCGGATCGTGTTTTCGTCGCCGAGGCGGCATTCAATTCCGGCCGAGTCGAGGACGGTCTTGGCCAGCAGGGCATCTTGCAGGTGCAGGTATTGTCGCAGCGTGACCAATTCCGGGGGCGGCGGTTCGTTGGCGTGGTCCGGCTCGCGCGGTTCAACGTGCAGCTTGCGCCGCGAGAGCTCGCGCTTCAGCACGTCTCTTGCGATTTCCGTCAGCGACGGAGCTTCGTCGGCGAGTTTTTCCAGTTCGCCGTCGCTCATACGGGCATATTCCTGTTCCAGCCGCCGCCGTTCTCTTCCTGAATTGATCGGGTTCACGCTGTGCAATATACCTGAAACAGCAAATCCGGCGCCTGGTGAGCCGGCGGGCAATGGGAACATCGGTGTCGCAAACGGCAAGCTTGCGCTAAGATTATGTGTTGGGCTAAAGGAGAATTCGCGCTCGTATGACGGCTGCCTCGAAAAACTCTTTCTCGACTCGCGCTACGCTCCGCGTGGGCAAGGATTCGTTTGAAATTTACCGACTGGAATCGCTTGCGGGTTCGAAGGTGGGCAACGTTGCGCGGCTGCCCTTTTCGCTGATGGTGCTGCTCGAGAATTTGCTGCGTCACGAGGATGAGCGCTTCGTCCATGCGGACGACATTCGCGCGCTGGCCGCGTGGGATCCCACTTCCGCTGCCGGCGCGACCGAAAAAGAAGTGTCGTTCATGCCGGCGCGCGTGCTGCTGCAGGATTTCACGGGCGTTCCCGCCGTCGTCGATCTCGCTGCGATGCGCGATGCGATGGGCAATCTCGGCGGCGATCCGAAGAAAATCAATCCGCTGCTGCCGGCGGAGCTGGTGATCGACCATTCCGTGCAGGTCGACAAATTCGGCTCGGCGAATTCCTTCGCATTCAACGCCGAAATGGAAATGCAGCGCAATATCGAGCGCTATGCTTTCTTACGATGGGGGCAGAAGAGCCTTCGGAATTTCCGCGTCGTCCCGCCGGATACCGGGATCTGCCACCAGGTGAACCTCGAATATCTGGCGCGCGTGGTCTTCAGCGTGGAGCAGGACGGCAAGCGCTACGCGTTTCCCGATTCGCTGGTGGGAACCGATTCGCACACGACGATGGTCAACGGGCTCGGCGTTTTCGGCTGGGGCGTGGGCGGAATCGAAGCGGAGGCGGCGATGCTGGGCCAGCCGCTCTCGATGCTGATTCCGGCCGTAGTCGGATTCAAGCTGCACGGGCGATTGCCGGAAGGGGCCACGGCGACCGATCTCGTCCTCACGGTTACTCATATGCTGCGCAAAAAGGGCGTCGTCGGAAAATTCGTCGAGTTTTACGGCACCGGGCTTTCGAGCCTTACGCTGCCGGACCGCGCGACGATCGCCAACATGGCGCCCGAATATGGCGCGACGATGGGATTTTTCCCGGTCGATTCGGAGACGCTGGCGTATCTGCGCTTCACGAGCCGGCACGAGGATCAGGTGAAGCTCGTCGAAGCGTACACAAAAGAACAGGGCCTCTTCCGGACGGATGCGACCGCCGATCCGATTTTCTCGGATACGCTTGAGCTCGATCTCGCGTCCGTTGTGCCCACGATGGCCGGGCCGAAGCGGCCGCAGGACAGCGTTCCGCTGACGCAGGCGAAAGCGGCGTTCGAAAAAACGCTCACGGAGCCGGCCAGGCACGCGAGCGTGCAAAACAACGGCGACAAATTCGAGCTTGCGGATGGTTCCGTGGTGATCGCGGCCATCACGAGCTGCACGAACACGTCGAATCCTTCGCTGATGCTGGGCGCCGGGCTGCTGGCAAAGAAGGCTGTGGAGCGCGGCCTCAGCGTGAAGCCATGGGTGAAAACGAGTTTCGCGCCCGGATCGAAAGTAGTGACGGACTACATCGAGAAGGCCGGGCTGTGGCCTTTCTTGAACGAGCTGCGATTCAATCTCGTCGGCTACGGCTGCACGACCTGCATCGGCAACAGCGGGCCGCTCTCGGATTCGATCGGCAAGGCGATCAAGGAGAATAATCTCGTCGCTGTGTCGGTGCTCAGCGGCAATCGCAATTTCGAGGGCCGCATCAATCCGCTGTGCCGCGCGAACTATCTGGCGTCGCCGCCGCTGGTGGTGGCCTACGCGATCGCGGGGCGGATGGATTTCGATATCGTCAACGAGCCGATCGGCGAGGATAAATCCGGCAAGGCCGTCTACCTGCGCGACATCTGGCCCACGCCGCAAGAGGTGGAAGCGACGATGCGCAGCTCGGTGACGAGCGAGATGTTTCACAAGGAATACGCCGACGTTTTCACGGGCGACGCGCAGTGGCGCGCGCTGCCGGTGCCCGAAGGCGATCTTTACGCGTGGGACGACAAATCGACCTACATCAAGAATCCGCCCTATTTCGAGAAAATGCCGGTGAAGCCGGGCGCGATCTCGGATTTGCGCGGCCTGCGCGCGCTGGCCGTGCTCGGCGATTCCATCACGACCGACCACATTTCGCCCGCCGGCTCGATTCCGGCAGATAGCCCCGCGGGAAAATATCTGATCGCGCACGGCGTGCAGCCGAAGGATTTCAATTCCTATGGCGCGCGGCGCGGCAACCATGAAGTGATGATGCGCGGCACTTTCGCAAATATTCGGTTGCGGAATCAGCTCGCGCCCGGCACAGAAGGCGGCTGGACCGTCCATCAGCCCGGCGATCAGCAGATGACGATTTACGACGCCGCGATGAAGTACCGCGAAGAGGGCGTACCGCTGATGGTGATCGCGGGCAAGGAATACGGCTCGGGATCCTCACGCGACTGGGCCGCCAAGGGGACGATTTTGCTCGGCGTGCGCGCCGTGCTGGCTGAGAGCTTCGAGCGGATTCACCGCAGCAATCTTGTGGGCATGGGCGTGCTGCCGCTCGAATTTCTGCCGGGCGAGAACGCCAAATCGCTCGGCCTCACCGGCCTCGAAATCTTCGATTTCGAGGGGCTGGCGCAGAATTTCGAGCCGCGAAAAAAAATCAAAGTGCGCGCGCGCGATGCCGGCGGCAAAACGACGGATTTTACGGCGCTTGTGCGCGTGGACACGCCTTTCGAGGCCGCCTACTACCAGCACGGCGGCATTCTTCAGTACGTCCTTCGCCAGATGCTCTAAGGGACAACAAGACCTTTCCAGGCAATTGAATTGCCCTTGACGGCCCGTGCCGGAATGGGCAATATATCGCGCACACAAGAGGGTTCGTCGTTCGCGATCGTTTCAGGCTGTGCGCGCGTAGGGCTCGGTTTGCGCACAGCTGTGACTGAAATCACTCGGGGCTTGGTTAGCCACCCAGGGGCGGCCATGCAAAACCGGTTCAAACTCTATCGCGGCTGTCTTGTGGCCGCCGTATTGGCTTTCCTTTCTTTTGTCGTTTCCGCGCAAACCGGCAACGTGCAGCCGCGCATTACGGCGGCCGTCAACGAATCGCAGCTCACCACGCTTCGCGGCAACACGCATCCCTACGCACGGCCTCAGTTCGATCGCGGCGCAGCACCCGATTCCCTGCCGATGGCGCGCATGCTGCTCGTGCTGCAGCGCAGCGCCGCGCAGGAAGCCGCGCTCGACGCGCTGATGGAACAGCAGCAGGACAAATCCTCGCCGAATTATCATTCGTGGCTTACGCCGCAGCAATTCGGGCTGCAGTTTGGTCCCGCGGACGCGGATATCCAGACGGTCTCTTCGTGGCTCGAGTCGCACGGGTTTACGGTGAACCGGGTGTCGAACGGGCGCACGGTGATTGAATTTTCGGGCACGGCCGGGCAGGTGCGCGACGCGTTTCACACCGAGATTCACCGTTACAGCGTGAATAACGAGGATCACTGGGCGAATTCGAGCGACCCGCAGATCCCGACGGCGCTCACGCCGGTGGTGGCAGGCATCGACACGCTCTACAATTTCCCGCGCGAGGCCATGCATCACGTGGGCAGCGCGGTCACGAGGTCGAAGGACACGGGGAAGCTGCAATCTTCCCAGCCGCTCTTCACGCTGGGCGGCAATTGCGGAGTGCCGGGGCTCGGATGCTACGGAGTGACGCCCTACGACTTTGCGACCATTTACGATGTGCTGCCGCTGTGGAATGCGACGCCGACTGCTACCGACGGCACCGGCGAGACAATCGCGATCGTGGCCGAGAGCGATATCAACATCCAGGACGTGCGCGATTTCCGAAACTATTTCGGCTTGCCCGCAAAGGATCCGCAATTCATTTACGACGGCCCCGATCCGGGAACTGTGCCGGGAGACGAAACGGAATCCGATCTCGACGTCGAGTGGTCAGGAGGGGTGGCCAAGGGAGCGACGATCGACTTCGTGATTTCGGAGAGCACGGAGACAAGCCTTGGCGTGGACCTGTCGGCGCAGTTCATCGTCGACAACAACCTTGCGCCGATCTTGAGCGAGAGCTACGGCATTTGCGAGCTGGGCCTTGGGACGGCGGGCAATCAATTTTACAATCAGCTGTGGCAACAGGCGGCGGCCCAGGGGATCACCGTGCTGGTGAGCAGCGGCGACAGCGGCTCGGCCGGATGCGATCCGCACGGCGCACCACCTCCGTCGCCGGCGCAATATGGCCTGATGGTGAGCGGATTCGAGTCCACGCCCTACAACGTGTCGGTGGGCGGTACGGACTTCAACGATCTGACAAATCCCTCCGCGTTCTGGAGCTCGACGAATTCGCCGCCGCCGAGCAATCCCAGTTTGCCTCCGAGCCTCTCCGCACTTTCGTATATCCCGGAGACGACGTGGAACGCCAGCTGTACGAACGGCGTCCTCGGAACTCTGGGCTACAGCACAAATGCCGAGACGAACTGCAACAACGGCCAACTCGAGGGCCTGTTGTGGACGCTCGGCGGATCGGGCGGCAAGAGTGCCTGTACGACTTCCGACGGACAAACGCCCTCGAGCTGCGCGGGCGGGTACGCGAAGCCGTCGTGGCAGGCGGGAACGGGAGTGCCGGCCGACACAAAGCGCGATGTGCCGGATGTTTCGCTCTTCTCGTCGGTCGACGGACCATCGGGAGCTTTCTATTTGATCTGCGCGGCCGATTTGGTGCAATCGGGATATACATCCTGCCAAACCACCGATCCGGACACAGCCTTCATATCTGTAGGGGGAACTTCCGCGTCCGCGCCGGCATTTGCGGGAATCATGGCGCTTGTGGATCAGAAAACGGGATCTCGCCAGGGCAATGCGAACTACGTGTTGTATCCGCTGGCTTCGAAGAGCGGCAACCGATGCACTTCGGCTGCGAATCCGGCGAGTACGTGCGTGTTTTACGATGTGACGAACGGAACGATCGCGATGCCGTGTGCTACCGGAAGTCCGAACTGCACGACTTCGACTCATGGTGACGCCTATGGCGTGCTCTCGGGTTACAACACGACGACCGGGTATGACCTTGCGACGGGGTTGGGCAGCGTCAACGCGAAGAACCTCGTTGGTGCGTGGGCGACGGCGGAGACTGCGCTCAAGTCGTCGTCGACGACGCTGACTCTCAACTCAGGGAATGCGGTCAACATCACGCACGGGCAATCGGTGCCGGTCGGTATCGGTGTAACGGGGACGCCGGGAACTCCGAGCGGGAACGTTTCGCTGATCGCGAATACGGGACCTGATGGAACGGAAGGGGTTCAGGGATTCACGTTGAGCAGCGGATCGGCATCCGGAAGCACCGACGCGCTGCCCGGCGGAACGTATAACGTCTTCGCGCAATACCCGGGCGACGGGACATTCGCATCGAGCAATTCCGCAACTCAATCTGTGACGGTGGCGCCCGAGGCGAGCAAAGTGCAGCTCGCCTACGAACTCTTCGATCCGAATACGGGCGCGGTATCCAACTCGAACGCCACAACCGCCCAGTTTGGCACGCCGTCGCTGCTGCGCGTGAACGTGACGAGCCAGGCAGGCGATGCCTGCGCGAACAATGCGGCGGGAAATTCGGGCTGCCCAACCGGCAGCATCACGCTGACGGATAACGGAACCGCAATCGATGGCGGAACATTCGCGTTGAACTCTTTGGGCTACGCCGAGGATCAAGCGATCGATCTCCCGGGCGGCGCTCACAACCTCGCGGCAAAGTACAACGGGGATAGCAGCTTCAATGCCCCTAGCCCGAACCCGACGACCGAGTCGCTTACGCTGACGCCGACTCCCACACAGACGATCTTCGTATTCTCGGGCAACGGCGTCGTGGGACAGAGCTTTACGCTTCAGGCGTGGATAACCAGCGAAGATCCTATCTATTCAAATATCGGACCGACCGGGACGGTCACATTTCTGATCGGCACGACCACGGTCGGCACTGCCACCGTCTCGGGGAGCGTCAATCAAGCGACGCATAGCATCTCCGTGTACGCCACTACGACTACGACCTCACTGCCTCAGGGCCAAGACATGATAACGGCAAAATACAGCGGTGACGCCAGCTATGCCGCCTCCTCGACGTCCTCGCCCACCCTCGTCTCCGTGCTGTATCCCGCGACGGCGACGGTCAGCTCCTCGAACTCCAATGTGCCGTACGGAACGTCGGTCACTTACACAGGTCAAGTGACCACGAATCAAAGCGGTCGGCCGGCAATTACGGGAAACATTTCGTTCTCGACGGACTACGGCTTGGGTCTTGGGACGGTGACACTGTCAAACGGATCAGCGCAGGTGACGAGCTCCGCGGTAGCCGGCGGAGTGCATAACGTGATTGCGTACTACTCGGGCGATACCAATTACGAGATGTCATCCGGCTCGGTCACGGAGACAGTAACGAGAGTGGGAACGACGACAGCGCTGGCTTCGTCGAGCAGCACGATCGCGAGTGGGCAGAGCGTCACCCTGACGGCGACGATTTCAGGAGGATTAAGCGGTCTGGCGCAGCCTAGCGGGCCCGTCCAATTCTTGTCGAATGGAACCAACATCGGGCAGGTCTATGTGACCGGCGGACAAGCGGTGCTGATGACTACAGCGCTTCCTGCGGGTACCGATCAGATTACGGCTATGTACGGCGGGGACACGAACTACGTTGGATCCTCCTCGTCCGCTATAACCGAGACAGTGACTTCTCCGCCGACCTTTTCGGTGACGGCGAATCCGACCACGATTCCGGTGAGCGCGCCTGGCGCGATGGGATCGACCGTGCTGACGTTTACGGCGCAGAACGGGTTCAGCAGCAACGGGGCTGTGACCGTGACGCCGACGTGCTCGGGCTTGCCGTCGGAGACGACGTGCAGCTCGGGGACTTCGATTACGATTCCGGCAAATGGCAGCGCGATGGCTACGATCACGTTTCAGACGACCGCGCCGGCGGGTGTGATTCCCGTCTCCCCGAATCAGCCGGAGATTGGCGGCTGGCGCCTGACGGCGGGCTCTTTGGCTCTCGCTTTCCTGCTCTGCGCGGCCTTGATGGCATTCGGCTATCCCGAGAAACGCCGCCGATGGGGCATTATGCTGATGTTTACCGTCTTCGCGTTGCTGGCGGTGAGCGTTGGCTGCGGTGGCGGCGGCTCGGGTAACACTGGCCCTCCCCCAAATCCAGGCACACCAGTGAACAATTACAGCGGCATTTCAGTGTCGGTGACGATCAACGGCGTCACGGAAACGGTTCCTGGCTTGACGCTCGAGGTGCAGTAGCGCAAAACCGCGGGACGTCGTATCTTCGAAGGCGATGCTGCATCCTGCTTCGATTCTGCCGCCGGTCCCTTCCGGAACCGAGTTGACCGCGCTGCTGGTTGTGATCTGCTTTTCGGCGGGGCTCAACGTGTACGCCACCGTGGCGATGCTCGGGCTGCTGAGCCACGCGAGGGTGCTCGCGCTGCCGGCTTCCCTGCGGCTGGTCGACAACTGGTATGTGATCGCGATCTGCGGCATCCTCTTCCTCGTCGAACTCATCGGCGACAAAATTCCGATCTTCGATCTGCTGTGGAATGCGATGCACACGTTCGTGCGCGTGCCGGTGGCGGGGCTGCTCGCCTATGGCGCGACGGCGCAATTGCCTGAATGGGAGCGGCTGGTCGCGACGCTTATCGGCTCGCTGATCGCGCTGGCGGCGCACAGCGGGAAAACCGCCGCGCGGGCCGCTGTGGCGCACTCGCCCGAACCCTTTTCCAATATCGCGCTGAGTTTGAGCGAGGATGCGCTGGTGGTGTTTCTGATGTGGTTCGCCACGCGGCACACCTATGCGGCTGCGGGAATCGCGGTAGTGGGGCTCGTCGTGATCGCGGTGATGATTCGCGTCGTGACGCGGGCGATGCGGAATCTGTTTGGCGAGGCGGAAGGAAAGTTGGCGGGAAGTTCCTGAGGAGCTTCGCTGCGGTGAAAGGTCATGCCGAGAAAGATGTCGGGCTGCCCTTCGACTTCGCTTAGGATAAAAAGGACCTGGCGCTACGCTCAAACCTGCGACATGCGAATACGAGTCGATCGCTGATTGCTCGTCGCAAAGGCCCCACCCTCACAAACCGAGGATGGGGCACCCGGAAATTCAGAAGCAAAGCCTCGTGGCTAATTTTTCTTTTTGCCGAAGAGGCCGCCGAGAGATTTTGCCGCGTCCGCGGCGCCGCCGGCGGCGCCTGTAGCGTTCCCGCCGAGGCCCTTGGCCATGTTGCCGGCCATGCCCTTCAGATCAGGAAGGAATATGGGATTCGACGTTGTGCCGGTGATGGTGAACGGAATGCCGTTCGAATTCTTGCTGCCGCCGAACGATGTGAGGGCCGACGTGACTGTGCCCATGCCGCCCGCGAGCTTGGCGGACATTTTGCAATCGAGCTTACCACTCGCGCTGACGTTGGCGGTTCCGGTGACGGTGCCAATCGAGGGGACGACCACATCCAAATCATTGGCCTGCGTGCCGCTGGGATCGACGTGGATATTCGCGGTCAGCTTTTGGATTTCGGTATCGGAGCCGCCACCACCGACGCCGCCGAGCCCCGGAAACGAAGAAAGCGCGCCAAGTTTCGATTTCAGGTTGAATCCTGAGAGCTTGCCATTCGAGAGATCGACCGGGCCCGCGATCACAAGCTTATCGATCGGGCCGGTGATGACGAGACTCAGATTCAGGCTCCCGCTCGTGAGCGCGGCACCCGACGGCAGCGTGACTCCGACCGCGGGTAAGATGCCCTCGAGATCGGCGACAGGCATGCCGCTTCCGTTGAGCTTCATATCGACCTTTGCGGTCGCTCCGGACGTATCGTAGGTGCCGGCGAGATGCGCGAGCGCGCTGCCGATGTGGACGTCGCCCGTCTTCAGCACGCCGGTCTCTTTCTTCAGGTCGTATGCGGTGTCGTAATCGACGTTCACCGGCACCTTCGAGGGGGAACCGCCCGCGACGGCCTTAATATTGTCGGCCTTCACGGTGCCCTTCGAGGTCATCTGCTGGCCGTCGGACGCGAGATCGCCCGTGAAATCGATCAGCCCGGCGAGGCCGGAAGAAGAATCGACGAAACCGGTGGAGGCGAGGTCGAGATGCTCGACGTCAACGGTGGCACTGAGAGGCGTGAGCGACGCATCGGTCGCGTCGATCGGGCCGGCTTTGCCTTCGACCTTCACGGAGCCGCCGCCCGGCGTTTTCGCCGAAAATTTGAACGGGAATTGGGACGTGTAGGAAAGATCGGAGGCTTCCAGATTCACGTCCTGATAGGTTTGCGTCTTTCCGCCGGGACCGATCCTGCCCACCACCATCGTGCCGTTAGTGAGCTTCAGTTTCGCGACGGAAAAGGCCGCCTCGGAAGAGCCCGACGCGCCGGTTTTCGTTTGCGATGCGCCGGCGCCGAGGCTCGAAAAATTCCACTTGCCCGAAGACGAATGCAAAAGCGAAACCTGCGGGTCCGTCACCGTGAACGAGCTCACCTCGAGCTTCTGCGAGAAGATCAGCGGCAGCAGCGCGACGCCGGCCTTCAGCTCTTTCGCTTGCAGAAAGGGCGAGCGGCTGAAGGCGGGATCATCCGCGATCACCAGGTTATCCACATTCACGCTGCCGGAGATAATCGAGAGCCCGATGTTGCCGATCTCGACCTTGCGGCCGAGCGCATCGGAAAGTTTGGTTTCGAGGGTGGGCTTGAACCGGTTCACGTTGATCGCAAACGGCAAGATGATGACGATCAGCAGCAACACGACGACCACGATACCGATGATGATGAGGGGCTTCTTCATGGCGAACCTCCGGCGGAGACCTCAGCGGGGCGTGCGGCGCCCAAGAAGCCAATCATACTCTTGCGGCCCTATCACGAACGTAAAATTCTGGCGGGATTCTGGTTCCCTGCCAGCGACGAGGATCGCCGCCCGAGTTGGAGCCCGGTACGGTATTTTTCGCGATGCTTCTAGGGTCTATTGCGGATTGTCTCCCACGCGGGGCTGCTTCATGCTTTCTTGCTACGCTTCAGGCGGGCGCCCTCAGGGAGGCCGAGATGAGTGACACATGGCAGATTATGATTGCTTCCTCGGATTTGGAGAACCGCCGGAATCTGGTGTCGATTCTCGACCGGCAGGGATTCGGCACGTTCTGTGCTGCTAACGTCCGCCAATGCCGCGAGATACTCGATAATCAAAACGTTGGGCTGGTCTTCTGCGACCGCTCCTTTGCCGATGGCGATTACCGGGATGTGCTTACTGCCGTCACCGGCAAAAAGCTAGCGCGACGGGTCCGGGTCGTTCTGTTGGCGGCCCTCGGCGATCCCGAGCAGTACAAGAGGGCCAAGGACCATGGGGTCTTCGAGGTGATCAGCGCCGCGTGCCGGCCGACGGACGTGGAATGGACTGTGATTCAGGCCACGCGCGACGAGCAGAGACGCGCCGGGTCCTTGCTGGCCGCTGGAGCGGCCGGTGCGATCGGCGAGCCAAGCCATAATGCCGGTATAGCGTGACGAAAATGCATACCGTCATTATTGGACTCTTCGACACATACGGGCAAGCCGAGGCGGCGGTGCGCGATCTGGAGCTCGCGGGGATCGTCGGCGAGGAAGTCGAGGTGGTGAGCGACGTGGACAGCGACCTCAGGGCTGAAGAACTCGGACTTCAGGCTCACGAGGGGATTCGCGAGCGGATCGAGCGCGCGTTGCGCGGTCTGGGAATGCGCGGCGCGCGGAAAGTTCGCGATGCGGAAGCTCGCGACGATCAGGTCCGCGACGATCAAGTTCACGATGACTCGGGCGATATGCCGAATTACATCGGCGAGCAGGAATTTTACGCGACTCACGTGAAGCAGGAGGGCGCGATCCTGGTGGTTCGGCCTCCCAGCGGAGCGCTGGCCGCCCGAGCCGAAGCCATCCTAAAGGAGCATGGCTCCAGGACGCGCGACGGCAAGGACGGCGTGCTTGTTGCGGAGGAAGATGAACGGCCGCGGCAGCAGAGTGCAGGCGGCAGCGCTTAGGGCGCTTCGCTAAGCAGCAGCTCGTTCCGCGCAGCCCACGCACAGGCGGGCCCAGGGCAACGCCTCCAGCCGTGCTTTAGGAATCGACATGTGGCACGCGCCGCACACGCCGTATTCTCCAGCCTTGATTCGCGCGAGCGCGTCTTCTACCTCGTTAAGGGTGCGGCGTGCGCGATCAAGCGAGGATGCCGCCCAATCGGTGGAATAATTCTGGATTGCAACATCTCCCTCATCGTCGGGCTCGGCGTTCACGGTCATGTCGCCGAGCAGATCGGCGATCCGCGCGTTCAGCTCTCGCTTGCGGAGGAGAAGCCCGTTCTCGAAGTGGTCGTAACTCCTGATGGCGGGCAGCTTATGTATTCTTGCGGTTGCAGTATGGCTCATATTTTATGGACCTCGGCTTTCCGAGAATTCCTTCGCTCTTTCGCGAAGGCTAACTGAATTCGAAGTCAATTTGCTCTAACTTAGACTGCTCTCGACTTCGGAGGGTGAGCATAGTGTTTCATCGCCTGGCCGCACATCCGGCCAGTCCTGTATAGCTGGATCAAATTTGATGTACGCGCGGCGTTTCGGGCTTCGGGAGCCGGTTCGGTCGATGAACACACGGAAGCCGGGGCTGGAAGATCCCCTTTTCCCCGAGGCGCTTTTCCGCGAGCCTGCGGGAGCGCGGCGATTGGTTTGCCTCGCGCTATAATGGGGCGATGAGAATTCTATTGTTCAGCGGCAAAGGCGGCGTGGGCAAGACGAGCCTTGCGGCCGCGACGGGCGTACGGCTGGCCGAGCTCGGCCATCGCACGCTGGTGATGAGCATCGACCCCGCGCACAGCCTTGCGGATTCGTTTGACCTCGGCGGCGATCTTTTCCATTCGAAGACTTCCGATCCATTTTCGATCAGCGACAAGCTCTCGATTTTCGAGCTGAATATTCAGAAAGAGATCAAGCGGCACTGGCAGGAGATCTCATCCTACGTCACTTCGGTGCTGCGCACGACCGGGATTAGCGGCGTGGAAGCCGAAGAGCTCGCGATTCTGCCCGGCATGGAAGAGCTGAGCGCGATGATGTACATCAATGAATACCGGCGCGAACAGCGCTACGACGTGATCGTGCTCGACGCAGCGCCGACGGCCGAGTCGATGCGGTTCATCAGCATGCCGACGACGCTCGACTGGTATATGAAGCACATTTTCCCGTTTCAGCGGAACCTGCTGAAGGCGGTGCGGCCGATCGCCAATCGCGTGGCGCCGTTCGAGCTGCCGACCGACAGCTACTTCGCCAACATCCGCAATCTATTCGAAAAACTCGAAGGCGTGGACGACCTGATGGAGGATCCGCACACGACGAGCGTGCGGCTGGTGACGAACCCGGAAAAGATGGTGCTGCGAGAGACGCAACGCGCATTTGTTTATTTTTCGCTGCACGGGCTGACGGTGGATGCGGTGATCGTCAACCGGCTGCTGCCGCGAGACGTGACGGATGCGTTTTTCACGGAGTGGCACACGTCGCAGGAAAAGGTGCTCGAGGAAATCGAGGAATACTTCGCGCCCGTGCCGGTGCGGCGCGTGCCTCTTTTCGCGCACGAGGTGATCGGAAAAGAGCGGCTGCGGGAGCTGGCCGGCGTGCTGTATGATGAAGGCGAAGACGCCGCTGCGGTGACTCGAACGGAGAAACCCTACACGTTTGGGAAATCGGACGGGATTTACGAAATTCGCCTGCTGCTGCCGTTTGCGGTGAAGGGCGAAGTGGGATTATTCAAGAAGGGCGACGAACTCGTCGTCGAAATCGGCACGCTGCGGAGGCATATCGGGCTGCCGCGATCGATGGCGACGCTGCTTCCGTCTCGAGCGAGGCTCGATAACCGGGTCCTCACGGTCGAGATGAAGGAGACGCAATGAGCACTGAACCAACCGCTTCAAATCCGGCAAGTCAAAGCGCGGCAACCGAGCGTTGCGTTTGCCATGAGGTGCTGGACCACGTGGCGAAACTCTTCGACGTTTCGCCCGCCGTGAAGCAGCATCTGACGAACTCGCGCGTGGAGTTCCTGAAGGCGATTCGCGCCGTGATCGATCAGCGGATCGAACACCTTTCGGGGACCGCACAGCACGGGTCGCGCATCGCGGTCGAGTAAGGTAAAGCAGCGAAGCGGTGCACGAGTCCGGGCGCGGCAAGCAGCGCCCCTACAATGGCCATGAGTTCTGCGCCGGGAACCTAGACCCATTCTCCTGCGCGCATTACCGGCTCCGAATTCCCTGCCGCGCTGATGCCGTCCACATCGATGTGATTCGATCCGATCATCCAATCGACGTGAATCAGGCTGCTGTTTGCGCCGCGCGACGCGAGCTGCTCGGGCGTTAGGGTGTCGCCATCTTTCAGGCACGTGCTGTAGGCCTGGCCGAGGGCGATGTGGCAGGCGGCGTTCTCGTCGAAGAGCGTGTTCATGAAGAGCAGGCCGCTCGCTGCGATCGGCGACGAGTGCGGCACGAGAGCGACTTCGCCGAGCTTGCGCGCACCATCGTCTGTCTCGATCATGCGCTGCAATACCTGATTGCCGCGCGCGGCGTGGGCCTCGACGATCTTTCCGGCTTCGAAGCGCACGGAAATCTCTTCGATCATGGTGCCTTGATACGATAGCGGCTTGGTGCTGGTCACGCATCCTTCGGTGCGATCCTTGTGCGGCGTGGTGAAAACTTCCTCGGTGGGCATATTGGGAATGCAGTAGCGGCCGTTTCGCGCGGTGGTGCCGCCGCCGAGCCACAGGTGGCCGTCGGCGAGGCCGACGCGGAGATCGGTGCCGGGGCCGCGGAAGTGCAGCGCCGCAATAGCGCTTTTCGTTGAGGCGATCGGCGCGATGCGTGCAGATTCGCGTCGTGCGCTTTCCACGCGGCTACTGGATCGGATTGGTCCGCACGCGACGCCGCGAAGATGGCTTCCCAAAGGCGCGCGAGCGCTTCATCCGGAGGCAGATCGGGAAATACGGCCGCGGCCCACGCGGGAGTGGCGCAGGCGACGATGGTCCAATTGATCTCGTGACGCGCGATCAGCTCAAGCGCCGGGCGATAGGCTTTGGAGGTGGCGCGATTCACGCGGCTCACCTTTTCCGGGTCCTCTTTCGAGAGCAGCGAAGGATCGTTGCCGGCGATCGCGAGGCGCGCGGCGCCGCTGCGGTATGCTGCCGCCATGCCCTCGTAGAGCCACGCGGGCGCGGCGTCGAAGCTGGCGTCCGAACCGTAGCGGAAGCGGGCGAGCGCCGACTGCTCGTCGGCGAGCAGCAACGTGACAACCGAGGCGCCTGCTTTGTAAGCGTGCTCCGTGATAAGCCGGGCCAGCGGGACCGCATCGAGCATGGCGGTCATTACCAGTTCTTGGCCGGGCGCGATTCCCAGGCCTACGCGAACGGCGACTTCGGCGAGGCGGTCGAGATTTTTTTCGAATTCGGGAGTCTGGGTAAACTGTCCTTTGGCGAACGCTGTGGTCGAGGTCATGGAAGCATTATCCTGCGGGGAATGGTGCGTTGACAATGCTTCGAAGGCTCACCCTGGGTGGACGTCGTTCGCCGCTCACGGTTCGGGTATAGTAATGGCGTTCGTTGCGAGGTATTGCGAGGAATTGATGATCGGCCTTTTTTCCATCATCGCGCTCGGCTTCTTTCTCGGCATGCGCCATGCCACCGACCCCGACCACGTGGTGGCCGTCTCGACCATCGTTTCGCGGCATCGCTCGATGAAACACGCCGCCGTGATCGGCGGCATCTGGGGAGTGGGCCACACGCTTACGATTTTGCTGGTCGGCGGCGGCATCATTCTTTTTGGCTGGGTGATTCCCGCGCGCATCGGTCTCTCGATGGAATTTTCCGTGGGCCTGATGCTGATCCTGCTTGGCGTTCTCAACCTCACCGGGATTTTGCAATGGATCACAAATAACGTGACGCCAGCGCAATACGCGGAGGGCGACGCCGGCGCCTTGCATTCGCACGCGCACAGCCACGGTGAATACGTTCACACGCATCCGCATAGGCACGATCCGGAGGCGCATCCCCACGATCCGGCGCGCACGCCCCTGAGCTGGTTCGATCGCCATTTCGGACGCCTCGGCGTCTATAACGCCGTGCGCTCGCTGGTCGTGGGCCTCGTTCATGGCCTGGCCGGCTCGGCGGCCGTTGCGCTGCTGGTGCTAACGACCATCCACAATCCGAAGTGGGCGCTCGCTTACCTTCTGCTTTTCGGCGTCGGCACGATCGCCGGCATGATGCTCATCACCGGCGTGATGGGCGCGCCATTCGCCTACGCCAAAAGTCGCTCGCGGTTGAGCAACGGCCTGCGCGTCGCCTCGGGCGTGATCAGCTTCGGCTTCGGCCTGTTCATCGTGTATCAGATCGGTTTTGTCAGCGGCCTCTTTACCAACCACCCGCACTGGACGCCGCGCTAGCCTTCGATTCTGGGGGATGCTGAACTGAGGTTGGCTGGGATGCTAGGACTCGAACCTAGATACCGGGTTCCAGAGACCCGTGTCCTACCGATTGGACGACATCCCATCATTTCGATCTCGCCTTGGGCCCCGACTGCGTGGCGCAAAGCGTCCGGCTGAACCGCCTCCCAGCCAGCGGGAGACAACAAAAAAGGCCGCAGGCGCGACCTGCCATTACTTTACTGGCGGAAGGTAATTTCGTCAACGGCCTGCGAAGAATTGGCGATTAGTTACGGGGCGTGGGCACCGGGACGAGACGCTTCTTGCGGACGTAAAACTGCTGGCCGCGCCAATGGATGCGCTGCGGGAAGAAGCTGGCGAGCCAGACAACGAAGGCGAAGGCGTCGCGCAGCGGCAACATCCATTGCTTGCGGCGGACGAGAGTGTCGCCCATGCCCCGCGCGCCCACGCCGAGGGCCACTTCAACACGCAGCAGAGAATACGCCGCCGTAAAGGCGAGCGCGCCCTGCCACGAATGGAGCAGGAATATGCCTGCGAGCGCCCACACGAGCCCGTGCGTGAAGATCATGCCGAGATGTCCCCACGGGCGCGAGTAGCGGATCGCGAGATTCCAGCGAAGCTGATGGCGGAAGGCTTCGGCGAGCGTCTGGTGCGGGTAATCGATGGCCACCGGGAAGCGGCTTAGCTCGATGCGATAGCCGTGTGCGGCGATGCGGTTGCCGAGCTCGTAGTCGTCGCAGAGATAATCGGCGAGCGACTCGAAGCCGCCGATTTCGGCCAGGCGCAGCCTGGTGGTGGCCATCACGGCGCCGAGCATGAAGTCGATTTTCCCGCCGCCGCCGAGCCACGCCACGAGCACGCCGGGGGCAAAATCGGCGCTATTGCCGAGCGCCTCGAGGTCGGTAGCGAACGAGCCGTCGGTGAGGCCACGATAGAGGCAGGTGACGCCGCCGACTTTCGGATGGCGAAACGGCGCGACAATCGCACGCAGGAATCCCGGATCGACGCGGACGTCGCTATCGGTGACGATCAGGACGTCGTGCAGCGCCTCGCGCGCCATGCGGCAGAGCTTGTTAACCTTGTCGCTGACGCCCACCGGCTCCGAGCCGATCAGCAGGCGGATGGCGCGGTCCGGGAAATCGCGGATCAGTTTTTGGATGACGGGAATCGCAGGCTCGGATTCGTCGGTGACGCAGAACAGGATTTCGAATTCCGGGTAGTCCTGGCGGCAGAAGCTCGCGTAGTTCTCGTAAGTTTCGCGGTCGAGCCCGCGGATCGGCTTGAGGATGCTGACGGGCGGAGTGAAACCGGAGGCGGCTTCCGCTGGGATCGCAGGCTTGGCGCGAAAGAATCTTCCGGCAGCGATGATCGCGACGGCATAGTAGAAGAGGGGCGCGGCCGCCAGCACCAGGAGCGCGTCGCGAAACGCCGTCCAGCCGGTCATCTACGATGCCTCTTCCGCTATCCCTTACCGAGGAACACAAGCACCACGCCGATGCAGACCAAAAGGACGCCGAACCATCGCTGCGGCGTCACGCGCTCGCCAAGAAAAAATCGCCCGCCCAGCGCGCCCGCCGCATAGCTCAGGGCGGTCGATGGGAATACGAAGCTTACCTTCGCCAAGGACAGCATGCCGAGCAGCGCGAAAAACGCGACCGCCATCAGCGTGATCCCGACCCACATCCGGCGCAGCGCCAGCGCGCGCGCCACCACGCGGGCGATTGCGTGCGGGCGAAAATCCGTCACTTCGCCGATGCTCTTCATCGCGCGCGAGACGCACAGCTCGCCGCCCGTGCCGACGAAAACGATCAGGAGGTAGAGAATCGCCTGCGTCACCACGAATGGTGCTCCGGCGTCTGCGGATGGGTGTGACCCACGACGAAAACCCCGGCGCAGATCACGGCAACCCCGGCCCAGCGCAACGGCGAAATCGTCTCGCGCAATACGAAGTGCGCCAGCAGCGCGATCAATACGTAGGACGCGGACGAGGCGGGCTGCACGTAGCTATAGTCCGCCCAGGAAAGCACCACAAGGTATGCGATGAAAAAGACGATGAGCAAGCCGATGCCGATCCAGACCGTGCCCGTGGTGAAGGCGTGGAAGAAAAAACGGAAAAGATTGCCGGGGGCCCAGCTGGTCATCCCGCCGACCTTTTTCATCCCCTTGCCCAGAAACGTGTCGCCGAGCGGGGCGACTGAGATCATGATCAGGATCAGGACGACGGTTTTGAAGTGCAGGCCCTGCGACGACGTCATGCCTCTTGCGACTCGCCTGTCACTCCCACAGCCGGCGGCGGGTTCATCGGCGGCACGGCAACGAGCGATTTCTTCTCGACGCCCTTGCGCGTGCGCGAGACCTTCACGCGATCCGCGCGGAGCTTCATGAAGTCAACGGCTTCGTGGTAGAGGCGTTTGCGTTCGTGCGAATCCCAGAGCGCGTCGCGAACGATGCGCCATGCGACCCGGGGACGGAAATAATAGCTGTCGTAGAAGCGGTTGACGGCTTCGACCATGTATTCGTTCGAGAGCCCCGGATATTCCAGGTGCGGCAGCTGGTGGCCGCCGTCGTCGGTGATCGCTTCGCCGGCGAGGAAGCCTTCGCGCGTGCCCTTGTCGTAGAGCTCGGTGCCGGGATAGGCGTGGGCCATCGATACCTGAATCGTTTCGCAGTCGAGGTCCTTGGCGAAGTCGATCGTCTTCTCGATCGTGTCTTTCGTTTCGCCGGGAAGCCCGATGATGAAGTCGCCGTGGACGTGGATGCCGACCTTCTTGCAGTTCTTCACGAAGTTGCGGCCCATCTCGAGCGTCTGGCCCTTCTTGATGTTTTTGAGAATCTGCGCGTCGCCAGATTCGAAGCCGACGATCAGCAGGCGGCAGCCCGCGTCGGCCATGGCCTTCAGCGTCTCGTAGTCGCCGTGGACGCGCGCCGTGCAGGACCACTGGAAGCCGACCGGCTTGAATTCCTTGCAGAGGGCGACTACGCGATCCTTGCGAATATTGAACGTGTCGTCGTCGAAGAAGAATTCTTTCGCCTGCGGGAACATCTTGTGGGCCTGCTTGAATTCGCGCGCCACGTTTTCAACGGAACGCTGGCGCCACGGGTGGCCGGAGAGCGTCTGCGGCCACAGGCAGAACGTACATAGCGCGGGACATCCGCGCGTGGTATAGAAGGAAACGAACGGGTGCAGCAGGAACGGCACGTTGTAGTTCTCGATCTTCAAATTCTTTTCGTAGACTTCGGTGGCGAACGGCAGCGCGTCGAGTTCCTCGGTCTGCATCAGCGGTCGCGATGGATTGTGAACGACCTTGCCGTCTTTCACGTAGCTGGCGTTCGCGATTTCGGAAACGGGCATGCCGTTCGCGTATTCGACGACGGCATGGTCGAATTCGCCGCGCACGACGAAATCGATGTCGGAGCTTGCCAGCAGGCTTTCCGCGGGCTTGATCTGCACGTGCGGGCCGACGAACGCGATCTTGAGGTCGGGCTTGGCTTCCTTTATCGCGCGCGCCATGCGCAGATCGCGAGAAAACCAACGGTAGAGGTGAAGAGGATGACGAATTCGTAGTCCTGGGCGGTGCGAATCACTTCCGCGGGCGTGATGTGGTGCGGCGGTCCGTCGAGCAGGCGGCTGCCCGGCAGCATGCCTGCCGCGTAGGCGAGCCAAACCGGATACCAGTACGACTCAATCTCGCGCGTGGCGGGCCAGCGGGACCCTGCTCCTCCGTCAAACTTTTCGAAGCTTGGCGGGTTCAGCAACAGCGTTTTCATCACAGACGGCATCAATGCCCCCTCAGAAATTTCGCCGGCTACACCGACTTCACCCATTCTACTGCATTACGGAGCCCATCGAAAGCCAACCTTTTTCGATGCATCTCATTGGAAAACCTTGGCTAACTGGCCAGTGGCCTCCAGAAGATTGAGCTGGGCCTGCTGCCGGGCGAAATCGGCATCCAGGAAGGCCAGCCATTTGTCGCTTTCGTCGAGGCGAGCCTGCTCGATCTGCTGGAGCGCCGCGTTGCCCTGGTCGAATTTAGCCTGCACCTGCTGCAAGGTTTCCTGGGCGAGCTGCAGGTCGAGGCGAGCCACTTCGCGGCCGGCGTCGAGCTCGCGCACGCTGCGCGCCTTCTGCTGCACGTCGACGCGAACCTGCTGCCGCTGGTTGCCGAGCAACAATTCTGCCTCGTCCAACTGGCTCTTTGCCAATGCCACATTCGCGGAGGTTTTCGCGGCGAACAGGGGAATCGTGATCTGCACGCCCACATTGACGTTGTTGCGTTCGAAGTGATTGTAGAATTCATCGTAATTATTGAATTTGCTCAGAACGCTGTACTGCCCCACAACGTCGATCGACGGGAAATAGCTGAGATGCGCGCCGCGCAGTATGTGCTGCCGCGCTTCCCGCTCATTTTCGGCCTCCGCCACGCTCCGATCGTTTTGTAAGGCAAGGTCCTCCAGGTCGGATTCCGACGGATCGACCGCGAAGGACGGCTCTTCCTGCTCGGCCTGGATCGGCTGGGTATCGGGTATTCCGGTGAGATCGCGAAGCTCTTCTTCGAGCGTTTCCTCGCGGTCTTCGAGTTTGATCGTCTGCTCGCTGATGCGCGCCAGGGCCAGCTGGCTGCGCGTCACTTCGATGGGCAGCTCCTGATTGGCGGCCACGCGCTCGCGAAGCGCTTCGAGGATTTTTTCGGCGCTGGTTCGCTCGCTGAGCATCAGGTCGAGCGAGTGCTGCACTTTCGCGAGTTCGAGATATTCGGCCGCCGCGCGGACGATCACGTCGTCGCGCACGTGATCCATGTCCAGTTTGCGGCTTTTCGCGCGATCCTCGGCCGCCTTCTGCTGCCCCTTGAGCCACGGATCGAAGACGGTCTGCTCGTAATCGAGCTGGAACACGGAAGGCGCGCCGCCGCCCGGCAGCGACGGGAAGCCGTGCGTATACGCCAGGCCCGCGCCGGTGTAGAGATTCGGGCGGAAGGCCGCGCGGTCCACGCCTGCTTCGTTGGCAGCCACGTTGTATTGCACGCGAGCGAGCTTCAAGTCGCGGCTATTCTGCAGAGCCAGCGTGATGGCTTGATGCATCGAGAGGGGCTGCGCGTCCTGCGCGCGCGCCGAGACGGCGAAGCTCAGCGCGGCGAGCACTGCTACGATTGCAGCACGCTTCGTCGTCATGCTTATTCTCATCTGCGCTGATAGCCCTTATTCATAGTGAAGCGATCTCGCCGGCTCGAGCCCTGCCGCGCGGTTCGCGGGCAGATAGCCAAAGAGCAGGCCTGTGGAGCAGGATACGACGAATGCCAGCACCACCGAAACCCAGGACACCTGAACGCTAACATCGCCGGCATCCGGAACGAAACTCAGCAGAAGGTTCATCAGGGGCGGAATCGAGATCGCGATCAGGATTCCGGCGAGCGCGCCCATTCCGCTGATCACCATCGCCTCCATCAGGAACTGATAGCGAATCGCGTCGCGCGTGGCGCCGATCGCTTTGCGAATTCCGATTTCACGCGTGCGCTCGGTCACCGTGACCAGCATGATGTTCATGATGCCGATGCCGCTGATGGCCAGCGCGATCAACGCGACCAGCACCAGAACCACCGTGAGCCCCATCGCCACGTTGCGCGCCGTCTCCAGAATTCCGCTCAGATTTTCCACTCGATAATGCGCGCCGGGCCGGTGGCGGCTCTGCAGAATCTCCCCCACTTCGCGAGTGACGGCCGGGACATCCTCGGGACTATCCGCGCGCGCGTAGAGCGTCTGGAAATAATCGCTTCCGGTGAACGACTTGAGCAGCGAAAACGGAATCAGCACGGATTCGGAGGTGATTTCCGACTCGCCGAGGGTGGCCACTCGCTCGCGAAAGACTCCGATCACGGTGAAATGAAGTTCGCCGACCTGAATGTCGCGGCCCACCGGATCGCCGCGGGGAGCGATGCGCCGCGCCAGAGCCTGCGTCAACAGGCACACCTTGCTTCCGGACGCGAGATCGTCCTGATCGAAATATCGGCCGCTGACGACGTCCAGGTTGCGAATCTGCTGGAAACCGTCCGTGACGCCCACGAGATTGATCATGCGATCGCGCCCGCCCACGTCCATCGTCATCGACAGCCAATTGGACCCGGCTGTTTCGGTGACGAACTCGGGCAGGCCTTGCTGCAGGGCCGCGCGATCGGCAGGCGTAAGCCGATCCGCGAAGACGGCCGTCTCTCCTTCGCCCGTCGCGACGAGATGCGCGTAGACCAGATTCGCGCCCACGCCTTCGATCTGCGCGAGGATGTAACGCTGTCCCGTGAGCGCGATGGTGGCGACGAGCACGACCGAGGCGGTTCCGATTACGACGCCGAGCATCGTCAGTGCCGAGCGCATTTTATTCGCGCGCAGCGCCTGCATCGCGAGCTGAAAAATCTCGCCCCATAAAGCCGTCGTATTCCGATTGCTCGCCATGCAGAAATTTTTCGCTTCGATGCGCTGCTACTGCAGGAGGAGCCGCCGTCTCCCGAAGCGTTCTATTGCGTGCCCTTGCCCAGTTTGTCGAGACGCGTGCGCGCATCCTTATCCCGCGGATCTAGTTGCAGCGCCGCGCGATATTGCTCCGCCGCATCCGGGGCTTTTCCCTCGAGCTCGTAGAGCCTGCCGAGCCACACCCGGGCCGAGGCGTGCGACGGCCAGTCGCTGCGGTCCGGCGTGGTCGCGAGATACGACTTCAAGTCCCGATCGGCATCGGGGAGATTCTGATTCGCCAGCACTCCCTCGACGCCACGGTAGAAGGATATGCGCGGGTCCTTTGGATTCACCGCCGCTGCCGCTTGAATCGCGGTTTCAATGTCCGCCGGGCGGTTCTGCGCGACGTAAAAATCCGCGACCTCGAAATACGGCTCGATCTTTTTGGGCTTGGCCGCGAGCACCTGCTTGTATTCGTTCTCGGCCTGCTCGTTGCTTTTCAAGGTTTCGCGAAAATAGAGAGCCTGTGCCAGATGTCCAGCTACGGGATCGATCGCCGCAATCGCGTTCACCTGCGTGAGCGCCTCGTCCTTGTTGCCGCCGACGATCCACGGCGCGTCGAGGCAAAACTCCTCGAGGTCGCGCCGTGCCTCAATGTTGGATCCATTCAGACTGACAGCTGCCTCGAACTCCTTCTTCACTTTTCTTGCGAATGAGAAACTTCGGTCAACGTCGGCTTTTCCGCCGTCCGCCTCTCCGAGCCATTGGTGATAGAGCGAATTCCCGGGATCGATGGCGACGGCTTTCTCGAGGTTGGCGATGGAATTGTCGTAATCATGCAGCTCGTAATAGCTCCGCCCGAGCCAGTAATAAACATCACCGTTCGAGGGACTCTGCGACGCCGCGGGCTGCAGCGTCGAAATCGCGCCTGAGTAATTCCCTTGCTCAAACTGCTGCTGCGCCTGGGAGACTGCCGGAGAGACGTCCGCGGGCTCTCCCATTGCGCGCATCGCGCACCAGGATGCCGCTACACACGCGCTCAGAATCACCGCCATCAGCCAATGCCGCCGTCTTCTCACTCAGCCTCCGTGGGGCGAATCTCCATCCCGGTGCGCAGCCGCCGGTCTCGCGGCAGAGCAACGAGATCGCCATTCGCCAAGCCTGCCAGCACTTCGTAGTTCGATGCGTTGGCAATTCCTACCGTGATGTTTCGCCGCTGAACTGTGTTGCCTTCCACTACAAAAACATAGTGCTGTCCGCCATCTTCGCCGACCGCTTCCCGCGGCACTACGACGACTCCGCGGCGCTCGTTCACGAGAATCCGCACCTCGACGTTTACGTTGGGCAGCAGTTCGAGCTTCGCATTGTCGATCGAGCAGAGCACCTCGCCCACGCTGCGCATTCCGCGCGACACCACCTGCTTCGGTATCTGCTCCGTGCGCCCGGTCCATGTCTGCCCCGGCTTCGCATCCCACGTGATTTCAACGTCCTGATTCGGCTGGAGGCCGCCGAGGTCGGGCTCGTCGACAAACGCGCGCACGCGCACGTGGCGCAGATCGGCCATTTCCGCCAATGTATTGCCGATCGTCACGTAGTCGCCGGTCTTTACTGGCAGCGAGTAAAGCGTGCCGTCGAATGGCGCGATGACGGTCGCCGATTGCACCTTTTCTTCGAGAGAGCGCGCCTGATCCTGCGCCTGGGCGACGCGCAGGCTCGCGCTTTCCACGATGGATGCCGATCGCTGCGACAAATCCTTCTTCTTCGCTTCGAGCGCCTCGAGGCTGGCGCGCGCCTTCGCAAGGTTCGTCCGCGCCTGCGCGAGTTCGTCCCGTGTGGCTACTTGTTTCGCGACGAGATCTTCCAGCGATTTTTCGTTGCGTTCGAGGCTGGCGACCTGAATGCGCGCCGCCGCGAGGTCACCTTTAAGCTGTGCCACCTGTTCCGGCGGACCGCCGGATCGCGCATTTTGCAGATCGTTCTGCGCGGAAAGCAGATCGGCCCGCGCCTGCGCCAGTTGCGCGCGAACGTCCGCGGCATCGAGCGTCAGGATCACCTGGCCACGATGTACCGGCTGCCCTTCCGTCGCATTCACCTTGGCGACGAACGTCGGGAACTCGGCGCGCGCCACGAACGGCGAAATCGGTTCCACCTTGCCGTTGCTCGTTATGCTCGCGTTCAAGTCCGCGCGCGTCACTTCCACTACAGGCACGGCCGGAGGCCTTTTGCGCAGCGCAAGATAGGCGATCAGCACTACAACCAGGCCCGCGACGACGACAATCGCCCTTTTTCGTTTGTTTTTCGTTTCCGCCATAATGCCGCGCTTCAACGCGGCCTGCCCCAAAATAACAAAAATTGTAACAGACCGTTTCCGGGCTTCCTATCCAAACCGACTGGCTGATTCCACGAACCGCATACGCCTCGATGCTACACTCGATATACGAGATGCCAGTTGTCTTCGTGATCGCGCACGATTGGAACCTTCGCGCCGGCGTTCGCGCCGAACTTCGCGAGCGCGGCATCGAGGCGCTAGGCATGGATGCTCCCGCGGACGCAGGACGGATCATCGCGAGCGGTCAAATCCCCGCCGTCGTGGTGCTGGAAGCGATCCCGGAGCTGGCCAGTGATCCAGGCATCCAGAAGCTCATCGAGCGGGTGCCCACGATCCTGATCGCTTCACGCACCGAAACCATTTCGCTGCCGCCGGTCGACACCGTGTTTTATCGGCCGCTGCGCGTGGGCGAGATTGTCGACCGCGTCCACGAGCTCATCACCCGCGGCCACGCCGCCTAGTCCGGGCAGCCCGCGCCGCAAATGTTAGAGTTAGATTGCGGCCGCGTTTCTTGCGATCGCCATTTTGCTTTGGAATTTCGGGACTCGGCACTACTCTTCTAGCGACTCCTAGCATGGATGCGGGAAAGAGCAGGGGGACATGATGAAACTCACCGGCCGCAATCGGATCGGCGATGGATGTAAGCGCGCGACGATCTTCCTTGGCGTTTTGTTTCTCGCGTTCGCCTGGCTCGCCATATCTGCGCCTTCAACCCAGGCCGGCCAGAACGGAACCGCTCCGCAAAAGGAAGCAAAGCCCGATCTCAAGCCCTTCCTCGGCACATGGAAGGGCAGCTTCGGCGGAAAGGTTTTTGCGATTCTCGTGGTGAAGCAAGACGAGAGAGGCGACATCTCCGGCACGCTGAATAATTTCGACATTGGCCGCGACAAGGACGGCAATCTCGACGACGACACGCACATCGATGTCGGCGACGGGCCGATTCTCAACGTCCACCTCAGAGCCGGCGCGCTCTATTTCGTCGCGATCCAGAAGGATCAATACGCGCCTTCGACCGAATGGAAATTCGTGCCCAAGAATGCGTCGGAGGGCGAGCTCACCCAGCTCCTCGACGGCCAGCCCTATTCGCCGAACGGCTCCGTCCCCGAGCCAATTCCGATGATCCGCGAGCATGCCAAGCCGTAGTATTCGCCACCCACGATCACGGTATTTCTACTGATCTCTTGCAGGCGCGTCGGTATAGGCCGAGGGGTGCCCTTTCAAGGACTTTCGCGCGGTAAATTCATTGTATCGAGGGCGTTGCAGGCGTACGATGCGCGAAGTAGCGGCCCAAAAGGGGAAAATGGGCTGAGATCGGTAGGCTGGCTAATATCCGGTTCCGGACCTTGGGAAAATACGTGAAAAAGTGGAAATGCATTCTGTCGCTTCCAGGCGACAACATGTACCTGCGCGAGCAAACGCTGGCGGCGAAAGCCACGGCGGACCGCCTCGACGTGGAGCTCGAAGTCGTCAACGCTGCAATGGACCCGGTGCTCCAGAGCCAGCAATTGCTGAAATTCGTGCAATCGCAAACCGAATCCAGACCCGACGGCATCCTTGTCGAACCGGTGAGCGCCACGGGCTTGCCGCGGGTGGCTGAAGCGGCGGTTGCCGCGGGGATCGGCTGGGTGGTGAGCAACGCGCAGGTGGATTACCTTGGGGCGCTGCGCTCGAGCGCGAAGGTTCCCGTGTTTCTTGTGTCGCAGGATCATGTGGACGTCGGCCGTATTCAAGGACGGCAGATCGGTGCGTTGCTGCCGGAAGGCGGCTCAGTCCTCTATCTGCGCGGGCCCGCGATGAGTTCGATCGCATGCCGGCGATTCGAAGGGCTGGAAAACGCCAAACCCAAGAATGTCGAAGTGAAGAGCCTGAAGGTTCAGGGTTCGACGGCGGACGCTGCTTTCGCCACAGTGAGTTCCTGGCTCAGCCTTTCGACCGGCAAGCCCGAGGGAACGCATCTGATCTTCTCGCAAAATGCGGACTTTATTTTGGGAGCGCGAAAGGCGTTCGAAGCAAACGCCGCCGAGACCGAACGCAAGAAGTGGCTGAATCTTCCCTGCGGGGGCGTCGGCATCCAGAGCCAGATCAAGCCACTGGTGGATCAGGGCATGCTGCGCGCCGCGGTGATGACTTCCCTGACGATGGACGCCGCGGTGGAAATGCTGGTGCAAGCCATGCAGCAAAAGTCGCAGCCGCGCGAACAAACGTTCGTCGACGCGCGCTCGTATCCCACGCTAGAAGACCTCGCCAAGGGCCGCAATGGCGCGAAGACATAGCCGCGGGTTGCTCTTCGCACAATCCCGGATCAAAATCGGCTGCGCAATTCGGGGTCGTCGAGCAGCTTCTTCAAGATTGGACCTTCGAGGGCGCCGGAGCTGAGGTCGACGCGCCACTCTTCGGTGAGGAGCAAAGCACACTTCAGATCGCGATACTCGACACGCAGCGAAGGCCCGTCAAAGGTGAGATTCGCGTGGCCGTTGTATCCAACGTCGATCGGCTCGCCATTTTCGTAACGCCTGTTGTCCCACGCGAGTAATCGGCATTCTTCGATGTCGGGCTCCGATCCCCGTTCGACGGGCATACCGCCGTGCCCGATGCAGCGGCCGTAGGTCTCGATGCCGCCGGGGACGGCATATTTGTCGTAGATCGCAAGCTTATGTTCGTGGCCCCAAAACCAAATTGCCGGGCGATGAATTATTTCCGCCAACTGGATCGAGGGAATCCGATACCAGTCGCTGAACGCGGAATGGCATCCGTGATGAGACAGCACGATCAACCCGCGCTTGTCGGCGCCGGGATTTACCGTCGCCCGCAACCACAGCATCAGGGCGTCGGGAAGCTGGCATTTGGGTTTCAAATGCTCGCTCTTGCGAACCCATTTGCTGTTTTCGAAAATCGGCACTTTGCCGAAATCAAATTGGGTCGAGTTGTAGCCCGTGTCGATTCCGATTACGCGCCAAAATCGATTTTCAAGGCAGAAGAAACTGGCCCATTGCCCGCTGCCCCACTCGTTGCCGGCCTCCTTCAGCCCCATCCGCGGCAGAATCGCTTCGTAGTAGCCGTTGCCGCGCGCGTACATTTCATGGTTCCCGCTCAGCGCGAAGCTACCCTTTCCGCCCATCGGCCATTTCACGGGATTGTAGGGACTTGTTTTCTCGCCGAAATAGTTTTCGCGAATCTCATTCGCGTCGCCGACGTAGTAGACATCCCCGAGATGAATCGTGAAGTCGGGCGCAAACGCCGCGGCGCAATCCGCGACTTTTTGTGCCTCGTCGGTGCCGGTGCCCCAGTCGCCGAGCAGGCTGAGAGTGACACGATCGTCCACCGAATAGACGCCATTTCCCTTCCCGGAGGTGGTGTAATCACGCAGTGGGTGTTTTTTGCGGAACCAATATCGCGCGACGTGGGGTATCCATTTCACCAGCCGGCTGGGAAGCAAACCGAAAAGAGGAGTGTAAGACTCCTGCGAGTAAGCAGCTCCGGCGGCGCGGAAATGCGAGCCGAAGCCTGAGTGCAACATTTTGTAAAAATTCCTAAGGTCCTTGCCGCCCGGCTGTTGTGCCTGCTCTTTGGAAGAATTCATTCCGCCTCTCGAAACATGGGTGAAAACACGGTTGACTGCGGTGAGAGGCTTCAGTATAGCGAATCCATTCGATGAGGCGCGCAAAACTGCGGTCGTCCGAGTGCGCGCCGGAATTCCTGAATTTTGAAAAGGGTTTTGAGGTGCTTAGCAGGGTTTCAAAGCTCGCCGCGCGCCCAGAATCTCATCCGCCACTAAGATCGCTTCCGAAACTTCCTTCATCGATTTTCGGCGCTCGCGGCTTTCGCGTTGCAGCATGGCTGCCGCCGCTTCGTCGCTCACGCCAAGGACCCGGCGCAAAACTGCTTTCGCGCGCTCGACCATCTCCAGCGCCTCGGACAATTCGGATGAGCGCAAGCTCTCGGCTTCCAGGCGCACCAACTCGATTTCCGGGCCCACCAGGAATCCGATCGTCGAAATCAGCTGGATTTCGCGCTGGCCGTGCGCGTGAGGCTCGCGATGCTGCACGTTGATGACGCCGACCAGCTTGTCGCGGCACAAAATCGGCACCGAGAGAAACGCCTCGAAGCGGTCTTCGGGCAGTTCGTGAAACGACTGAAAGCGCCGGTCGAGCGCCGCTTCGCGCGAAATCGCCACCGGCTTCTTGTGCTCGGCGACCCAGCCCGTGATGCCCTGCCCCATGCGAAGCTTCAGCCGGTCCACGACCTCGGAATGCGGATTCTGCGAGGCGCGCAGGATCAGCTCGTTTCCTTCGACCACGTAGACGAAGCACGAATCGCACTTCACCACACTCGACACAAACTCCACGACCAGCTTCAGCACCGTGTGCAGCGGGTCTGCCGCTGCGATGCGCTCGCCGATCTCATGCAGCGCCGCGATGCCAACATCGGGCCGCTCGGCCATTCGCTCGGCCGTCCGTTCGCTCTGATCCAGTTGCGCGTTCATACTTCACTGTAGGAGGACTTCGCCAGCGGGCGCAAATCAATAATCGGATTGCGTGCCATCACAATTTAGAATTAAAGGTAATTGGCTGCGGGTGTAACCGGCTCTCGTGTAAGGCGCTTAGCGAGAATGCGCTACCAGCAATAGTAAAGCGAAGATGGCGATGGGAATCAGCGCCAGAGCCACGTAGTACCACGTGCGTTTTCTCCCTGTCGCGTGAACCAGCCCGTTGTGCCTCACCTCTTCGCGCTCCGTGATTCCCACTTGCCCCGGATTCGCGAGGTCGTGCGCGAAATCCCGCGCGGTCTGGTAACGGTTCACGGGATCCCGTTCCAGCGCGCGAAAGATGATCTCCTGCAGCTGCGGCGTGATCGACGGATCGATCTCGCGCGGCGGCGGTGGAGCGCTCAGCAGCCGCTGGTTCAGCGCCGCGAGCGGATTCGGTCCGGCGAACGGCACCTGCCCGGTGAGCATTTCGTAGAGCATCACGCCGAGCGAATAGACGTCGCTCCGCGCGTCTCCTCGCTTGCCTTTCACCTGCTCCGGCGACACGTAATCCGGCGTTCCCATCGCCTTCGTGAACTTCGCGAACGTCAGCCGCCGCGCACCCGCTTCGCCGGCAATGCCGAAGTCCACAAGCTTGATGCGGCCCTGCTCGTCGACCATGATGTTGTCCGGCTTCAGATCGCGGTGGACCACTCCGTGCGCGTGAATGTAGCCGAGCGCATCGCAGATACGGATGGCGATACGCTCGGCCCTCTCGGGGGAGAGTTTCTTTTCCTCGTCGAGGATCTCGCGGAGCGGCCGCCCCTCCACCCACTCCATCACCATGCACGCGCACCCGGCCTTTTCGTCGGGCAGCACCTTCACCACGCCGGGATGATCCAGCTTTCGGCCGATATCCGCCTCGCGATGAAAGCGGTCGTAAAGCGACACGTCCGCTTCAAGTTGCGGGTGTGGAATTTTGATGGCCACGGGACGGCCCGTGCGCACATCGGTGCCGCGAAAGATCGCCGCCATTCCGCCTTGTGTGACGAGGCTGTCGATCCGGTAATTGCCGATTTGTTCGCCGAGCTGGGGCGTTGTCGTCATCTGGGCGTCGCGCGTCATGGCGAAACGCTCCTGTTAATTGCCGTGTGCGACTTCTATCACACTACGGCTCTGCCAGTAAACGAGGTGTAAGCCTTCTGTAAGGATTTCATAAACGGGAGCGGGGCGACTACGAGCCGGCATTGAAGCGAAATGCGATCGTCTTGGATTCCTTCGGCCCGATCGTGACCGTCTGATCCTGCTTGCCGTACTTTTCCTGCCAGGCCTCGATCGTGTACGTTCCCGGCGGGACATTTTTCAGGTCGAACGTTCCCGCGGTCGTCGTCACGTCGAAATACGGATGCGAGAAAACGAACACGTACGCGCGCATCCACGGATGCAGATTGCAGAGCACGGGTATGGCGAAGTCGGGATGGTCGAATTCGGTCTCGATCGCCGCGGAGCCCACCGGCTGCGACTGGTTCCACGCGCGATTCTCGTGCGGCACGGGATGAACGTTGTGCACGATCGGGTCGGTATTCTTGATGTCGAGCTTCTGCCGCACCATCAACCCCATCACGTGCGGCTGGTACATGCAGCCCACCTGATCGAGCGTGGCCGGCGCGGTGGGAAGGTCGTAGCGATAATTTCCCAACCCCGATTTCACGTAGACGAGCACGTTCGCCAGCGTTCCGTTGTTGCCGGTCACAACCGACGGATACGTCAGCGGAGTCGAATGCAGCTTGGCGCACTCCGGCCCGGCCGTCATGATGATCGGATGCGGCGTGGGTGGCGTGCCATCCAGGATCACTGTTCCGGAAATTGCCCCGACCGTGGCGGGATCGACGGTCGCCGTGGGAGCGGCTTGTTGGGGCTCGCTCGATCCCTTGTTGGAGCAAGCGCCCAGCGCCACGATCACAGCCACGCAAATCGCGATCCGCGAAACGCAGTGCTTCAATCCATCACCCTATGTGCTCGAAATAAGGAATCGACGCGGCGGCGGTTGCCACAGCGAACCACCACAGCAGCTCCAGACCGCCGAGGAATTTCGCCTTGGCCGGCGTGTCCTTCGTCTGTCCCCAGGTTTTTGTCGTCTGCTGCACAACGATGTGCAGAATAATGCCGAGCGGCACCAGCAAGCCCAGCTTCAGCTCGAATGCCGGATTGACGATGAACAACGTCGCCGCCGTCGCGAACAGCATGAATCCGCCGGTCACCGCAATCGCGAGCCCGGTCCAGTTCCATGCGAAGAGCGCTTTGTTCAATTCGGCGGACGTCAGGCGCTTCGAGCCGATGCCCAGCAGGTGCAGATCGACCGCGACGTTCGTCCCCACCCACAATGACAATCCGGTGAAATGAATCATCTGCACGTACGGGTAGCACCACGTGGACCCCGAGATGTTCAGCGCCCACCCCGTGTTTTCAAGCCAGTGAGCGAAGGCATAGAGCAAGTGATACATTTTTGTCGCCTCCTATCCCACGTTCGTCAGCGCCGGCACTTCGACCGACGCGAGAATCGAGCCGATCCACAGCGCCAGCGAAACGAACGCCAGCAATTTGGCGCTCATTGGTATGCCTGTCGGGCGGTCCCACTTGCGGACGTTGGCCTGCACGATGATTCCGAAAACCACCGCTACCAGAATCACCGCGAGTTTGATGTGAAAAACCCAGTTATAGTAAAAGGCGGCGGCATCGCCCAGGAAGAGAATGAATCCCGAGAGAAAATTCAACGCCAGTCCCGCCCACATCACCGGAAAGAGATCCTGGGCCAGTTCGGTCGCATTGCGCTTCCTTGCGGCTACACCCATGATCCGCAGGTCGACGAGGACGATCGACCCCACCAGCAGGAACAAGCTGAAGTAATGAAGCACTTCGATGAACGTGGCCATCACCACTGAATTGCTGAGCCACGTGATGAAGGCGGAATGCTGCAACCACAAGAAAAAGTGCATGTCTTAAGCTCCCCCCGCGCGGGATCATACACCCGAGGCCATCCCGGGTGAGCGAAATCTAGTAGTAGGCGATCCCGCGCCCGGCAAAAACAATGAACACCCAAAGCAACAACGACGCCCACGCCGCCACACGCGCGCCACGGGGCGCCTTCGTCCCAGCCTCATCCCAATTCGCGATTGCGCGATAGGCCCCAAATTGGAAGATGAACGCGTTGAGCCCCGCGAGAACCAGTAATCCCAGCTTGAGGCGGAAAAACCAGCTCTGATAGCACCGCGTGGCCTCGGACGAAAACATCAGCACGCCGGTGACGAACATCACCGCGAAGCTGCCCCACACCCACGGCATCACCTGTTTCGCTACATTCGACGCGCGTTCGTGCCGCAAAAAGCCCTTGTTCAACAGGCGCATGTCGAAGAGGCCCGTTGTTCCCACGAGCACGATGATCCCAAGAACGTGAACCGATTCGATGGCCGGAAAAAGCCAATCCGAGTTGCGGATCGCCGACCCAAGCGCGGTTTTTTCAATTAACTCGCACAGATGATAGAGGGTCATGCCGCGCTACGACCTGAGCACTTCGCCGGTCGAGAGCGTCACAGTCGTACAGCGCATCGTCAGTGCGCCGTTCTTCGCGCGTCCCCCGGTGCAGGTGATCGTGTCGCCAGGTTTCACGGTCGTGCTGGTCCACCCGTTGTGCTTGAGGAAATTCGGGCTGTCGATTTCGATGGCCCAATGCTCGAGCTGGCCCTGCGCGTTCTTCACGTCCACATAAATGTAGCCGTGCGGATTGGTCCAATCGAGCTTCGTCACGGTGCCGGTAACCGTGGTCGGGTGCGCCATGTCGTACATGGAGACCGAGTGGTGGGCAAATGCCGGCGCTGCGCTCAGCAGCAGCGCGCAGACGAGCAAAATGGCCGATTTAGTTCTCATGGATCTATCTTCCCCCCAAGAATTAGGCCTTTACGAGGCTGTCACCAAGCCCACCGGGCCGATATATTCCGATTGCGGCCGGATCAGGTGGTCTTCCGCGTGCTGCTCGATCACGTGCGCGCACCAGCCCGCCGTTCGCCCGCAGGCAAACATCGCGACAAACTGCTTCGGATCGAGCCCGAGCGCCTGCAGTACGAGCGCCGTGTAAAATTCCACATTGGTGCGCAGATTGCGCCCCGGCTTTGCTTCCGCCAGAACGCGCAAGGCCGTCGCCTCGACGTGCCGCGCCAGTTCGTACAACTGGCGATTTTCGAGCTGCGCGCCGCCCAGGCGTTCGGCGACGCGACTGAGCACTTCGGCGCGCGGATCGCGAACTTTGTAGATCCGGTGGCCGAAGCCCATGATGCGGCGGCCCTGCGCCAGTTCGTTGCGCAGCCATGGCTCGGCGCGATCGGCGGTGCGAATTTCGAGCAGCATATCGAGGACAGGTCCCGGCGCGCCGCCGTGCAGCGGGCCTTTTAGCGCTCCGAGAGCTCCCGTCACGGCGCTCACCAGATCGGAACGCGTGCTGGCGATCACACGCGCGGTGAACGTCGACGCGTTCATCCCGTGGTCCATCACCGTCACCCAGTAGGTATCGAGCGCCTGCGCGGCGGCGGGATCGGGTTCCTTGCCGTGCAGCATATAGAGGAAGTTGGCGGCGAGCGGCAGATCTTTTCGCGGCGAAATCGGATCGAGCCCCTTGCCGATGCGGGCGTGCGCCGCAACCACTGTCGGAAAGCACGCCGTGAGCCGCATCGCGGCCGCCATATCGGCTTCCGGCGTGATCGCATCGGGATTGGCTAAGCCAAGCGACAGCGTGGCGCACGCCATGCGCAGCGCGTCGATCGGCGGCGCCGATTTCGCCGCGCGCAGCACTTCAAGAGTCAGCGGCGGAAGCTCTCGCAGCCCGGCCATCTCTGCGGAAAGTTTCGCGAGTTCCGCGCGGTCGGGCAAATGGCCGCGCCAGAGCAGGTGCGCGGCGCCTTCGAAACCCACATGGCCCGCGAGATCCTCGATCTGGTAACCGCCGACGACGAGCACGCCGTTCTGCCCGTCCACGTGGCTCAAGCGCGTCCGCGCTGCCACCACTCCTTCGAGTCCTCCGACAACATTCGAGGGCATTCTGTTCCCGTCTCCCGGCTAAACTGCATTCGAGTTGCGCTGAATAGCAGCTATTTCTTCGGTTTTTCCAGAAGGTCCTGATAATTCTGGTTGTTCTCTTCGCAAACGTATTCCTGAATCTGCCACTCCGGATGCAGATGCAGCGGGCCGCCCATCGTGAAGGGCTGGGCAAAAACGTTCGGATCGTCGATCGTCGCGGTGTACGTCACCGTACCATAGGACGTACGCGTGTATCGTTCGACTACATGATACGCCGGCGTGTGATGAAAGCCGGCGATGTCGGTTTTGTCGTTGAACCCGGTCGCGTCCACAACGAGAGTATTCCCCTCCCAATGCCCCACTGAATTCCCCATCCACGTGGGATCGAGGTCGGCGGGATGCGGCACGTCGAGCGGAATCACGCGAAAGAGATTGTAGGCCTCGTATAAAATGACCACAAGATGCGGCTTCTGTATGATCTGCAACGGATATGGCTGCATCGTGGCTGCCGGCACGCCCGGCGGCACGCACTGCACGCCCTGGCCGAGATCGTTCGGATCCTCCACGATGCGATATTTCTCCGCGCCGGGCTTCAGCGTGGGATTCGTCCGCATGCCGATCCCGAATCCGCCGATGTAAACGCCCGAAAGATCGGGATGCCCGTCCATCTGCGGGATCGTTTCGACGGGGCAGCCTTTATTGCCCTCCTCAGGCGGTATTGGCGTGGTGCCTGCCACGGTGACCGTCACCGACTGCTCATCGTTTCCGCCGCGCCCGCCTACCTTGAAGGTGTAGGTCATCGTCGCCTTCGGCGTGACCATCTTCATCCCACGCGTCGGGACGATTCCGACGCACTGGTCGATCGACGTATCGTCCGAATTCACTGCCGCCCAAGTAAGCCACGACGACTGGCCTGGCTGGATCACCGCCGGCGACGCGACGAAACTATCGACATGCCCCGAGGGCCCGATCGGAAATCCGGGGAGCGGTGGGGTGTGCTTCTGCTCCTGCGCGCCGACAGGCAAAGTCAAAAGCGCCGCGGCCATCGCCAACACCGCCGCGCAAAACAGTCGTTTTTCGAGGAACATGCCTGCTCCGTGGCCCCGGATACCCGGTCCGGCGCCAAAAGGTATTTCTTGCAGCCAAGTATGTAGCGCGGCTCTGTGGACAGCGTCAATAACTTTGATGGCCTCTCAAATATTTCGGTTATCCTAGCTGTTCCCCGTTTGTGCGAGATCGCAAGGCCGAGGCGACCAGAAACCCGGCCGGAGAGAGCGAATGAGATTGGTGCAGGCGATTCGCCGCTCGATGTGCGTCAGCGTTTTCGTTGTTTCAGCCGCCGCATGCGTTTCCGGGCAAGCCGTCGCTCGCAAGATCGCACCGCAGACTCCGGGCGAGCAACGCGCCGAACGCCAGCTCGAAACCGCGCGCGCGAATCCGCTCGACCTCTACGCCTTCCTTTACCGCATGCCCAAGGGCGCCGATCTGCACATGCACTTGTACGGCGCGATTTACGCCGAGACCTTCATCAAGGACGGAGCCGAAGACGGCCTGTGCATCGACATCCTCTCGCATTCGTTCGCCAAGCCGCGCACGTCCGATACCTCTCTGACGGCGACTTGCGCCGACGGCCAGGTGCCCGCATCGCGCGCCCTCGACGACCAGCACCTTTACGACGCGCTCGTCGACGCTTTCTCGATGCGCAGCTTTGTGCCCGTCACCGGCACGACCGGCCACGACCACTTCTTCGACAGCTTCGATAAATTCGACGCCTTGGGCACGGGCCATCTCGGCGAATGGGTGAATGAAATCGCGACGCGCGCGGCCGCACAGAACGAACAGTATATCGAGCTGATGCACACGCCGGATTTCAGTCACGCGATCGCGCTCTCGAAGGCGGTCGGCTGGAACGACGATTTCGCCAAGCTGCGCGACGTGCTACTGGCGCGCGGCCTGCGCGACGACGTCGCCGTGGCCCGCGCCGAAATCGATCGCGCGGAGAACGGCCGCCGCGAGATCGAGCACTGCGCCCAGCCCAACGCCGCCCCCGCGTGCCGGGTCGAGATTCGCTACATCTATCAAGTGCTGCGCGGCTTCCCGAAAGAACAAGTCTTCGCGCAAGCCCTGCTTGGATTCGAAACCGCCTCAGCCGACCCGCGAGTGGTCGGCATCAATTTCGTGATGCCCGAGGATGGCTACATCTCGATGCGCGACTACGCGCTGCAAATGCACATGGTCGGTTTCCTGCACGCGCTGTACCCGAAGGTTCACATCACGCTGCACGCGGGCGAGCTCGCGCCCGGCCTCGTTCCATACGAAGGACTGTGCTGCCACATTCGCCTCGCCGTCGAAGTGGCGCACGCCGAGCGCATCGGCCACGGCGTCGACGTGATGTACGAAGATCGCCCCTACGATTTGCTGCGGGAAATGGCGGCGAAGCATGTGATGGTAGAAATCAATCTCACCAGCAACGACGTGATTCTCGGCGTGACCGGAAAAGATCATCCGCTGCCGATCTATCGCCGGTACGGCGTGCCCGTCGCGCTCTCAACCGATGACGAAGGCGTCTCGCGCATCGATCTCACACACGAATACGTTCGCGCGGTCGAAACCTTCGGATTGCGCTATGCGGATTTGAAGCAGATGGCTCGCACGAGCATGGAACACGACTTCCTGCCGGGCGAAGGCCTGTGGCGCGCCCCGGATTCGTTTGGCGAACCCGTGGCAGCCTGCGCGAGCGATGCCCTCGGCGGGGAAAAGCCGTTGGCGAAATGCGCGGATTTCCTCGCGCACAGCGACAAAGCCCGCGCACAGTGGGAACTCGAACGCCGCTTCCGCGCCTTCGAATCCGCCCCGTAGCCAATAGCGGCAAAGAAGAGAAATTCTTCAGCCATCCTCATCGGATGGCTAAAGAATGACGGCTCGTTTTGATGATCGCGCGACTAGCGACCGGCGGCGCGAGCCTGGCCCGCGGCAACCGCAGCCTTTGCCGGCGGCTTGTCGCCATCGGCGGCGGCCTTCTTCGCGTCATCGGGCGAAGACGCGAGCGGTGAGAGCCCGAGCGACTTGCGCAGTTCGTGCTCGATTTTGTCGCGGATGTCCGTGTGTTCCTTGAGGAAGAGGCGCGCGTTTTCGCGGCCCTGGCCCAGGCGCTCGCCCTTGTAGGAAATCCACGTGCCGGACTTCTCGAGGATATTTTTCGTCACGCCGAGATCGAGCAGATCGCCTTCGCGCGAGACGCCTTCGCCATAGATGATGTCGAATTCGGCCTCGCGGAATGGAGCGGCGACTTTATTCTTCACGATCTTCGCGCGGGTGCGCGAGCCGATCACTCGGTCGCCTTCCTTGATCGACTGGATGCGCCGGATATCGACGCGTATCGACGCATAGAATTTCAGCGCGCGGCCGCCCGTGGTGGTTTCGGGATTGCCGAACATCACGCCGATCTTTTCGCGGATCTGATTGATGAAGATCAGGCAGGTGCGCGATTTCGATACGATCGCCGTCAGCTTGCGCAGCGCCTGCGACATCAGGCGCGCCTGCAGGCCCATCTGCGCATCGCCCATATCTCCCTCAAGTTCCGCTTTGGGAACGAGCGCGGCCACCGAATCCACCACGACGACATCTACGCCGCCCGAGCGAATCAGCGCCTGAGCAATTTCCAGGGCCTGTTCACCGTTGTCAGGCTGCGAGACCAGAAGATTATCGACGTCTACGCCGAGCTTCCGCGCATAGGTGGGATCGAGCGCGTGTTCCGCGTCGATGAAAGCGGCGATGCCGCCCAGCTTCTGGGCCTCGGCGATCACGTGCAGCGTGAGCGTGGTCTTGCCACCCGATTCCGGGCCGTAGACTTCGACCACGCGGCCGCGCGGAAATCCGCCGATGCCGAGCGCTGCGTCGATGGAGATCGAGCCGGTAGGGATTACGCTGACGGGTACGAGGACGTCGCGGCTGCCCAGGCGCATGATCGAGCCCTTGCCGTAGTCCTTTTCAATTTGCGAGATTGCCAGGTCGAGATTTTTAGCTCTTTCGTCGTTCATTTTTGCACCTCAAAGAGATTTCGTTTAGGTCTCGCCGCAGCGAGCGGCCTGATTCTACCAGAGTGCGGTTTGGACAGCCGGGCCATTTCGTCGGCGAGCAGAATAGCAGAAGGCGAAGAAAAGGCAAACACATTTTGCGTTTGCCTGAATGTCTGATATACTGGCATCCGGGCGGAGGACACATGGAATCGGCCAGGGTCGGGAAGCGCGGCGCCATCATCGTGCCCGCCAAGCTGCGCAAGCAATTTGGAATTGAAGAAGGCTCGATCGTCACCGCGGAGGCTCGCGACGACGGCATCCTGATCCGCCCGGCGGTAATCGTCCCGGTCGAGCGCTACACGCCTGAGCGCAAAGCGGAGTTCATGCTCTCGAACGCAACGACTGCCGAGGATTATCGCGAGGCTCGCAAAGCCGTGCGCAAACTCGGTCTGAATCCTGATTCGATCCAGCACCATCGCCCAAAATAAAATTCCATGGACCGGCTGTTTCTCGACGCGAACGTGCTCTCTTCAGCGGCCTCCCGGCCCAGCGCCGGCCTGCTCCGCCTGTGGGAACTCTCCGACTGCGTCCTATACACTTCGCGGTACGCCATGGGTGAGGCTCGCGTGAATCTCGCGGAAGCTTCGCAGCGCGAGCAGCTCGAAAAGCTGTGCCGCCCGATTCATCTAGTCGATGCCACTTCCGCCCGATTGCCGCCCGGCACTCTGCTCCCCGAAAAGGACAAGCCGATCCTGGCAGCCGCAATCGAAGCAAACGCGACCCACCTGCTGACCGGCGATGTGCACGATTTCGGGCGCCTGCTGGGGAAAATCATTGCGGGCGTGCTGATTCAACGTCCGGGCGAGTATTTGAAGGAACGAAAGTAGCGGCGTGTCGTTGCGTTAATATTGAAAAAAGCCCCGGCCGGACTTGCGGCCGAGCCAGCCGGCGGCTACGTATCTCCGCAGCAGCGGACAAGCGCGATATTTCGGGTCGCCGAGGCCCTTGTGCAGCACGTCGAGGATATCGACGCACACGTCGAGCCCCACGAGGTCGGCGAGCTCGAGCGGGTCCCATCGGGTGATTCATGCCGAGCTTCATCACGGCGTCGACGGCTTCGGGCGTGGCGACGCCTTCCATCACCGCATAGGCAGCCTCGTTGATCATCGGCATCAGGACGCGATTCGAGACGAACCCCGGCGAATCATTCACCGCGACCGGATTCTTGCCCAGCTTTTCGCATAGCGCCATCGTCGTGCCGAAGGTGCCGTCGCTCGTTGCCAGGCCGCGGATCACCTCGACCAGCACCATCACCGGCACGGGATTCATGAAGTGCATGCCGATGAAGCGGTCGCGGCGGCGCGTCTGCGCGGCAAGTTCGGTAATGGAAATCGAAGAGGTGTTGCTCGCGAGGATCACGCCGGGGCCCAGCAGCGGGTCGACCTCTTTCAGCACGCGAATTTTCAAATCGCGCTGCTCGGGGACCGCCTCAACCACGAAATCGGCGCCGACTAGCGGCACGGTGTCGGTAACCAGCTGGATGCGCGCGAGCGCGGCGGACTTATCGGCGTCGGTGAGCTTGCCCTTCTTCACTTCGCGATCGAGATTCTTGCCGATGGTTTCAAGGCCGCGGTCGAGCGCGGCTTTGTCCACATCGCGCAGCAGCACGCGATATCCCGCGCGCGCGAAGACATGCGCGATGCCGTTGCCCATGGTCCCCGCGCCGAGCACGGCGACGGTTTTGATCGAATCGACCGACATAGTCGCGATGATGATAAACGAAGTGGAGGAGGCAAAGGAAGCGAAGTGGCGAGCGAGGTTCGGGCCTCACTCCGCCGGGAAGAAATAGATTCTCAGCTCGTGTCCGGGCACGAAATTGTTGGTGCGCGCCACAAAATGATCGGCGTCTCGTCGCTCGATTTTGCCGTTCCAGCAGAAGCTGACGTAATAATGGTGATGATCCCTGTCCGGCTTCTGCCCTTCCACAATCAACTCGAACGATTTAATGGGCGTCTTCCAAGTGTTTGCCGAAGTGAGAATATAATCGACCCATTCGAGGTAGACGTACCGTCCCTCGCCCGCTGATCTTCCTGCAACGTTGGCCTGGAGCCGATTCTCAAGCGTCTGGTCGATGCACGCGTTGCTGAATTTGGTTCGAAGCTCGCCTATTTCGACAGGCTGATAGCCAACTTCGGGCGTGTATTCGTGCCGGATGTGGATCATCCTGTGCGCGGGAAAACTCTGCGTCCAGTGGTACTCCTTGTAAACGGCCCACTCGAAATCGTGGCGACCGCGCTCCGGCTTGACGAGGCCGAGGCTCAGCAGACGGCTTTGGTCCGAAGGCGAGAGGCTTGCAAAGGTCTTCTCCAATCGGGTTCCGAGATCGTCATTGTCGTCATTCAGCGCGAAGTCGATCTCAAAACCCAGCTTTCGGAGCAGGTCCGTGTAGTCTTTTCCATCGAGCTTCGCCCGAACGTCCGTCTGATATTTTATTTCCCGCCCGTCTACCCAGGCGCGGAAATCTGAAAAGTCTCGGCGCCACCCAGGATCTCCCCACTCGCCGAACTTGTATGGCGGGATAGGAAAGCCGACTTCGGTTGTGATGCCGGAATCCGATTCGTTCAGGAAATCGAAGTCGACCGCGACAGTCTTGTCGCTGATTCTGAGTATCTCCTTCTCCATCGAGATGCGCGCTTCCCTGCTCAGGTGGATGCCGCCCGCAGCAATCGAGACGGCCGAATCGTCCGCGTGGCTGCGCAGGCCGCAGACGAGGGCGAGCAGGACGATGCCAAGAGCCTTTGTGGCGCGGCCAGACATATCGTATGGCCGATGTTACTGGAAGGGGAGAAGGCGGAAAAACATAAAAACCTGAGGAACGGTCAGCAGCGAATTACGCCGGCGCCGGCCATGCGTCTTTTTGGCGGCCCGGCACGTATACCAAGTAGAATGAGCGCCATCTTCGCAACCGCGACGGCAAACAAGTCCAGCGTGCTCTGGGGCACAGGACGGGCGGGGCTTCTATTTTCCACGATGATTGAAGACGATACGCAAGCTCTCGCGCGCGGCTTGAATCGCCGCGATCCCGATCTGCTCGACCGCCTGATTGAGGAGTATCAATACCGCCTGTTCCGCTATCTCGTCTATCTCACCGGCGATCGCGAGCATGCCGAGGATTTCTTTCAGGAGACGTGGGTGCGCGTGATCGAGCGCGCCCATCAGTACAACGGCAAGTGGAAATTCGAGGCGTGGCTTTTCACGATCGCGCGAAACCTGGTGATCGACTGGCAGCGCAAAAAGAAGCCAAGCAGTTTGGACGAGTTGATGTCGCCAGCAGACGACGCGCCTGCATTTGAGCCGGCCGCGCTGGCGGAGGAATCGCCGCTTCAGCTCGCCGTCCAGCAGCAGAGCGATGCCACGGTGCAAATGCTGCTGGGCCGCGTGCCGGCGGTCTTCCGCGAGGTACTGATGCTGCGCTTCCAAGAGGAAATGAAGCTCGAGGAGATCGCCTCGATCACGAGCACGCCGATTTCGACGGTGAAGTCGCGGCTCTATCGCGGGATCGAAGCGTTGCGCGAGCTGCTGCCGGAGGGACGAGTATGAACGAAGACATGCATGGGCAGGCAAAGCGCCTGATCGATCAGGAGCGCGTCGAGGGAATCCTCCCGGACGCGGACCGCGTCTGGCTGGCGGAACATCTCCGGGGCTGCGATGCGTGCGTGCATGCCGCCGCGGAAACCGAGCGCGCACTGGCTTCGCTGCGAAGCGCCAGGATCGAGCTGCCGCGCGGCCTCGCGAGGCGCGCGCAAATGAGCGTCCGCCTGCGCGCGGACGAGTTACATGAGCGCGGCGCCGGCAGGAAGCTGCTGTGGGCCGTCAGCGGCGTTTCCTGGGTGCTGGGAGTCGCTTCGGCGCCGTGGGTGTGGCGCGGATTCGCGTGGGTCGGCGAACACGCCGGCGTGCCAAAGCCGGTTTGGGTGATCGGGTTCGTGCTGTGGTGGGCGATTCCGGCATTGTTGGCCACCGGAGCCGTGCTCGCCAATCGAAAAAGTGAATTCCAACGGGATCTCGAGTGAAGTGCGAAGGAAGGTGCTGCGCGCGAGCGGCGCAGTCGAAAGCGGGGAGCGATGGATAGCAATGAACCGGGAACGAGCGGAGGCGTCAGCAACGCATGGAACGAACGCATGCGGCTGATTCGGTTGCGCCGGAAAAACGAGCGGTGGCGCTTTCGCGACGAGCTGAAGGTGGTTCCCAAGTGGATCGTGGTCACGCTGATCGTCGTCTTCGCGATCGCGCAGATTCTCGCGCTGCTGATCAATCTGTTCGGCGTCGCGAATAACGGCGTCGTGTGGCCGGTAAGCAATAACCCGGCGCTCTCGTCGCTGGCCGTAGCCGGCGTGGTTACGCTCTTCGCCCTCTTCCTGTTTCCGTGGTTCCTGCTGCTCGGCTACGTCAATCGCGACGCCAAGCGCCGCGGCATGAATTCGGCTCTGTGGACGCTGCTGTGCATCATCCTGATGCCGGCGTACGTCGCGCTCGGATTCATCATCTACTTCTTGATTCGCGAGCCGCTCCCCTACGTCTGCCCGAAGTGCGGCGCGATGGTGGGACCGCGTTTCAACTTCTGCCCCACGTGCAGGTGCGATTTGCATCCTTCCTGCCCAAGCTGCAAACGCGAAATCGTGGAGAACGACAAGTTCTGCCCGTTCTGCGGCCACGATCTCGCCGCGGCCGCGAACACCGCGGCATCCGCAAGCTAGAAGCTACGGGCGCTCGACGGCGAGCGCCACTGCGTTGCCGCCGCCGAGGCAGAGCGCGGCGATGCCGCGCTTGAGGTTGCGCCGCTGCAATTCATAGAGCAGCGTGACAAGGATGCGCGCGCCCGATGCGCCGATCGGATGGCCATACGCCACTGCGCCGCCATTCACGTTCACCTTCGCGGGATCGAGCTTGAGCTGGCGCGTCACCGCAATCGCGGCCACCGCGAACGCCTCGTTCAATTCGTAGAGATCGACATCCTTGTCGCGGTCCCAGCCGGTTTTCACCAGCAGCCTCTCGACCGCCTCGACGGGCGCCATCATCACCCACCTCGGCTCGACGCCGCTAACGGCCTGCGCGACAATCCGCGCCATCGGTGTCTTGCCAAGGCGCGCGGCGGTGCGCTCGCTCGTCACTAGCAGCGCCGCGGCGCCGTCGTTCGTGCCCGGCGCATTGCCGGCCGTCACCGTGCCGCCTTCTTTCTTGAACGCGGGCTTCAGCTTCGCCAGCGCTTCGAGCGAAGTATCTTCGCGCGGCGATTCATCCGTCTTGATGATCACCGGCGCGCCTTTGCGCTGCGGAATTTCGACCGGGATGATCTGCTCGCTCACGAAGCACGACTTGATCGCATGCACCGCGCGGCGATGGCTTTCAAGCGCATAGGCATCCTGCTCGGCGCGCGTGATGCCGTATTTTTCGGCGACGAGCTCGGCGGTCATGCCCATGTGAAAATCCTCAAAGGCGTCCCACAGGCCGTCGGTAATCATCGAATCGAGCAGTTCGGCATTGCCCAGCCGAAAACCGGCGCGCGCGCCCTTCATCAGATACGGCGTGTTGGACATCGACTCCATCCCGCCCGCCACCACGATCTCCGATTCGCCGAGCGCCACGGCCTGCGCCGCCAGTCCGACCGCCTTCAGTCCCGAGCCGCACACTTTGTTGATGGTCATCGCGGCGACGCGCGGATCAAGCCCGCCCTTGAGCGCGGCCTGCCGCGCGGGATTCTGCCCGAGCCCCGCCTGGACGACATTGCCCAGGATCGCTTCGTCAACCAGCTTGGGCTCGATGCCGGCGCGGCGCACGGATTCGGCCACCACGCGCGCGCCAAGTTCGGTGGCGGTGAGCGGCGAGAGCCCGCCCATGAATTTGCCAATCGGCGTGCGAACGGCGCTCAGGATCACAGGATTTTCCATTTGAAATTGCTCCCTGAAAATCGAGTATAGGCGCGGAGCAAGCCCCGGTCAAAGCGCCTATGGGATAGCGTATAGGGACCACATCCTGGCAGCGATTCTGGATTGGGGTAACGCGGCCCCGAATCAATTTTTTCATGAACAAATTCAGAAACCAGATTTTGTCCGTTACAACGGCGGACTCAGATCGACAAAGCTCTTCTCAGCATTGTCCTGCACGACTGGTCCGGCATTGAGCCAATCGCATATTTGAAAGCGTTCGATATGGAACAGTATTTGGCCACCGAAGCGTCTTAACCTGTGCTCGCAATCGACACAGGTTGGTCAGACTGTGAAAAACGGAGAAATCGCGTGTCTGAGAGCAAATTTCACGAATGGCAGGATGCCTGTCTCCGGGCGCTGCTGGAACCGTTAGGCTCACCCACGCTTCCCCAACGCATGAAGGAGGCCGAAACAGCAATCCGTCGTCGAATTCAAGAACTGCGGGCGAGCCATGATGGAAATGCGGAACGGCAACGGATCGCTGACGGGTTGCGCAGCCTGCGGTACGTGAGGACCGAGAATTTCAGGTTCTCGACCATCGGCAATGCGGGACAAGTTCGCGACGCCGCACGATGAGGATGTGGCGCATCTTCGGGGAGAAATCGATGAAACGCATCGTGCTTGTTTTGATCTTGTTCGCAGCAGCCAGTATGTTCGCGACGGGTGTGGCGCGAGCCCAATCGTAGCCCCAAGGGCTCACTTCTCAGCCGAACCAGACTGACAGTTCACTCACCGCCGAAATCCGGCGGGTGTTTCAATCCACCAGCACTAACCTGCTCAAAGCTGCTCGGGAAATGCCCGAGAACTCTTATAGCTTCAAACCAAACGACGACGTGCGTTCGTTCGGCGAGTTGGTTACGCACATCGCGAAAGTGCAACAGGCGGTTTGCGAAAACATCAACGGCAAGGGTCCGAGGAATGTGATCCCGCCGCCTACGTCCAAGGAAAACAGGGTGAAGGCGCTGGAGGATTCGAGCGAAGAATGCCTGGAGGCGTTCGCAGAGTTATCTGCACAGAACGCGAACAAAATGGTAAAGGCGCCAAACGGTGACATGACGCATTTGGCGGCGCTGGTTTTTATCATCACGCACGCCACCGAGGAATACGGCCAGATGTCCATCTATCTCCGACTCAAACACCTTGTGCCGCCGACCACCGACAACGTCTGGCAAGGCGACAATGAAACACTAGCGGCTTTTTCGGAAGACCATGCATTTGGTTGGCGGACTGGACGCCTCCCTTGTCACATTTCAAGTTTGTGCTCGTCGCAAACAAGTTCTGCCGTTTCGCGATGTAGTACTCCTTGTACTGGCTCCAAAGGCGTGAACTTATTCGATTTGCCCTAAGAAAATAATCGCAGATTTCATCGATCGGGATTTACGGGCTTGGACAGATGCATGTGCAGTAATGAACAGTCCTATTTTTCTCGATACCGCATAATCGTTTTGGATCTGGAGGCACGTATGACTGATACAGGAACTGGAAAGTCGAATCTCGGCAACTTGAACGCGGAGAAGCAACAACCAAAACAGGAAACCCGTACGACCGAACAAGCCGAAGAACACAATTTAAATCAAGTTTTGGAAGCGGATGAGGAGCAACAGGTAGAGGGCCGCCGCACAGCCGACCGAAATGTACAACAAGACTTAAATCAGGGTATGCAAACGGGAACCCACGATTCCATACGCACCGGGATCAACTGGGGTCCGGCCTATCAGACCCGGAGCACTAGGGGTCGAACGCGCCAGAAGAAAGACGAACCAAACAAAACATCCGGCTAACGAAATCTTCATTCGATCTTAGGCGGCCAATGCCCGTGAATTAGCCGCACGCCCTTAGGAAGCGCTCGCTTCCGAGTTGCCAACCGATCGCACAAAAGCACGGACATTCGCCTGCGCGAACGCGAAACAGCGCGGCGACACCTGTCCAAATCTGATATGGTTAGCTTCCGATTGCAGGAGGGTGTTTATGGCTTGTCTCGTGCTGATCGTTGTTCTGGCGTTTCCGCGGATAGCGCTGGCGCTACTATTCTTCTTCACGCGTTACCTGCAGCACGCGTACCACGGACTTCTCGTGCCTCTCGTAGGTTTTTTGTTCTTGCCGATCACAACACTGGCGTACGCCTGGATGGCGAATACGGGCCGGCCCACGACGGGCGTTAATTTGGTGATTCTGATCGTGGCCGTTGTGATCGACTTGGGCGGCCTTGGCCATGGCGTCTCCCGTCGGAGACAGGAGTAGCATTTTCAAGCACCGTTCCGTCGATTTCAGATCGGCACTTACCAGCTCAACGTAATCCGCCAACCAGATATAAGATCACCGCTATGAGCACGACCGTGCCGACGATCCCCAGCCCCCCGCCTCTTCCCCATCTGGAATAGCCGTAATAACCGCCGCCACCGCCAAACAGCAACAACAGAATGATAATCAGCAATAACATCTAGGTTCTCCCTTCGGTACGCAACCTGGTAACCCGACAAGCATTCCAACCCGATATGAACGACCGGGACCCTCTGGCCCGTATCAATTGACGCCGGAATTCAGAGGGACCGCGTTTTCTTTGACGGCTAGAATCAATTCCTTTCGCAGGTCGATCTCCAGCACGGACTAGTGACGATCGGGTTGATCGTCCTGATGGCCTGTTTGGTAACCAGCCTCGTAAGCTTTCCGGTCGTCGTCTTTCTTAAACTTTCTGTTCCTGGAGTGGTCCTTGTTGTGCGCCTTGTCGTCCCTGCCGTCACGCATGCCTGTCTGGTAGTTCTTGTTTTTTGAGTAATCCTGGTCGTGAGCCTGATCCTGTGACGACTGAGGCGTCGCAGCCCGTACCGCACCGCCGGCGATACCGGTACCCAGCACCACCGCCAGAACCCAGACACATTGCCTTACCTTCATTCGCCCTCGCATAAGTCCTCTTTCGTCCTGATCAGAGCTGGGAAATTTGTTCCGAGACTAATCTAGCGGTCGTCCGGAAGTAAATCTGTACACAAAGGAACACCCAAACGAGTCGCCCCGCGTGATCGCGTCGACTCCCGACTAAATGCACTCATCGAAAAGTTGCCCGCGCCGGCTCTGCGGCAGCCAAGTCCGCGCAAATCGCGCTTGACTGCACAACTCTCCCACCACAGGATTGCGGGGGTGCAAAAGGCGACCCGCATTCCGGAGCTGGATGGCCTTCGCGGGCTCGCAATCCTTTTCGTCATCTTCTATCACTACACAAACGGCGAAGCGCTCACCCGCGCCAACGGCTTGCCTATTACGTCGAGCGGATCGCCTCGCCGGGCTGGACGGGCGTGAACCTCTTCTTCGTGTTGTGGGGCTTCCTGATTGGCGGAATCCTGATCGACGCGCGAGGGTCGGACACCTATTTTCGGACGTTCTACATTCGCCGCTTCTTTCGCATCATTCCCATCTATTACCTGTGGATCTGCCTCTATATCGCGCTCGTTTCTGCCGCAGGCGCGGCGATTCAGGCGAGGTCGTTTTCAGGCAAGGCGCTGCCGCGCGGATTCGAGGTCTACGCGCATTTCCTCTTTCTTCAAAACGTGATTCCCCACGATTGGGCCGCTCAGCCAGGCTTGTGGGGGTCGTGGGTCAGCCACCCGTGGTCGCTGGCCGTGGAAGAGCAATTCTATCTGCTCGCGCCTTTGATGATCTTTTGGCTTTCCCCGCGGCAGCTGAAGATTGTGCTGGCGGGAATCGTTTGCTGCGTTCCGTTTATTCGGATTGCGCTGCTCTTTCACGTCCATCGAATCGATGTGGTGCGCGTGATGCCCGCCTACGCGGACGGAATATTAACGGCAATCGTGTGGCGAGCATCGGCGTCTCGTCTGTGGCTGAGCCGAAACCTCCGTTTCCTTTATTGGACGACTGCGCTGTTTTTCGCGGGATTCGGATTGCTGTGGTGGTACGACCCGGGCTCGGGCAGTTTCGGCGTCGCCTCGGTGGGCCTCACCTGGATAGCAATTTTCTACGCCCTGCTTGTGCTGATCGTGCTCGCGGGATCGGAGGGATGGATTGCGCGGGTGATGCGCATCGGATGGTTGCGCAACGTCGGCCGCGTTTGATGCTGCATGTACATCATTCACCTGGTCGTGGATCTGTTTTGCCACACGATTCTGCTCCACGCGCGCCGCGAATCGTTACCCTGGCGGGGGCTGGTGTCTCGGTTCTTGCGGCGATCGTCACCTACGGGCTTGCGGTGGTTTCGCGGAAGCTGTTCGAAGGTCCTCTCGTCCGCATTGGGGCACGGGTTCGTGTATTCGGCGCCCGCTGGAGGTCAGGCGCGCGCGGGCAGCGCGTAGACGTTAGTTGCGCTTTGGAGACGCATCAAGTGCGTCTTGCGATCATGAACCAGGCCTTGGGTTCCTCGCCCGCGAAACGCCTTCGCTTCGGAACGCACCTCAAATCGCGACGCCTCGATCGATTCGATCTGCCAGCCGTCCGCGAAGGAATCGCGCAGCTCTTTTTCCGAGACGCGCCGCGGTCCGTCGCTCCCCGGAGTCTTATCGCTGAAGCAGAGCAGAAACAGGCACCCGCCCGGCTTGGTCACAGTCTTGAGACCTTCGACGTACCGAGCGCGGCCGTCATCCGCGAAAACGTGGAATAGGCCGGAATCGAACACATTGTCGAAGCGCTCGGTCCAGTCGCGCAGCCGCAGCGCGTCTGTCACCAGAAACGCAGCGGCAAGCCCGCGTTCCGCTGCCTTGCGCTTCGCCTCCGTGGTGGGCAGCTTGAGAAAGTCGATGCCGGTGACGGCGCAACCTCTGCCCGCGAAGAACAGCGCGTTTTCCCCGGTGCCGCAGCCCACGTCCAGAACGGAACCCGCGATCCGGTCGGCTACCGCTAGAAATGCGGCCTGGGGCTTGTCGATATCCCAGGGCGCGCTTCCCGCGTTTTGAAAAACTTCACGATTGACGGCGGCGGTTCCGCGCTCATGCATTGGTTCCTCGCCTTCTGCGAAGGCAGATGCGCGCTCCTTCCCGCGAGACCTGCCGCCGCGAAGCGCTGATTCATGGGCGTTGAATCATCTCGATGCGGTTACCGGCCGGGTCGATCGCGATCCCTATCATGATGCCGGTATTTCCGAACGCACGAGGATCGCCTGCCATCGAGCCGCCGGCCGCTTTGATGGCCGCCACGGTCGCCGTCATGTCCTTCACATTCAGGATCAGGTGCGCGATCGGGTCTTTCAGGTCGTCGGAATCGCGATGAGTGATCACGATCGGCGTGCTTTTGTTGGCCTTTGCCTCGTCGGCTGTAGCACCGAAGTTCACGAATATCTCCGCTCCTCCGGGCACATTGATCCGATTCGTCTCAAACATCCCGAACGCCGCTTCGTAAAACTTCGCCAAAGCCGCAGTGTCTTGCCCGCCCACGCGCGCCGAGTTCAGCGTCACCTGCGCGTGGGCGGCGCTCGCAAGCAGCAGCGCGGCCGTTATCGCCAACACAGTTGCGTAAATTCTCTTCATCGCAGTCTCCTGTGGCGCACCTCATGCACGAGAGATCACGCCCAGACCAGTAGCTCACCTATCCGTCGTCAAAACTCCGATCGGCGGTGAAATCCTATCCGCCAAAGCCTCAAAGTTCAACCACGTTCAATAGGTTCGATGGCAGGCACACAATGCCTTTCGCGGAAGTCAGCTGTCATTTTGGCATCAAGACAAGTTGAGCGGCGGCAAGAACCCAATAAAAAGACGACTTCGAAGTGTCCGAATCAGCCTCGCAGGCTGCCTCGCGACTCTCTAAGTTCCCTGCATTGCTCCAGCAGCTTTTTCAAGGGGCAGGCTCACAAAAACAGAGGTTCCGTTTCCGTTGGACTCAATCTTGAACGCTCCTCCGATGGCCACCACTCGTTCGCGCATCCCGCGCAGGCCGACGCCCAAAGTCTTGCCGGAGGCAATTTTCGTTTGAATCTCCGGATTGATCCCTTGGCCGTTGTCCTCGATTTCCATCGTGAGTTTGCCATCGGCGTTCGATAGCCTGAGGAGAGCGGAAGTACCCTTGGCATGCCTGTGAATGTTCGTCAGGCATTCCTGGGCAACGCGAAATATCACTAACTCGTAGTCACGTGGAAGCCGTCCCAGATCGACCGGAACCTCCAGTCGCGTGGCGATTTTACTGCGTTCGGCGAAGCCATCGACGTACCATTGCAAAGCGGATCGCAACCCCATCTCGTCCAATAAAGGGGGGTGAAGAAGATAGGAAACTGTCCGGATATCGCTTGACGCTTGCCGAAGCAAAGCTCTGTTCTCCTCAACGCGGCGGGCTGTATCCGGGCTCAGCTTATTCTTTTCCTCCGCTACCAGTGCGACATTCATGCTAGCCGCTGCCAACAGCTGCCCAACCCCATCGTGCAACTCGCGGGCGATGCTTCGCCTGTCCTCATCTTGTACTCTGAGAATCCGGGCCGAAAATTCGCTCTCCTTTAGGGCCTCTTCAAAGCGCCTCCGTTCGCTGATGTCCCTCGCAATCTTCGACGCGCCGACAATTCGACCCTCATTGTCCCGAACGGGGGAAATTGTCAGAGAAACGTTCACCCGCACCCCGTCTTTTCGGACGCGCACAGTTTCGAAGTGGTCGAGGCGCTCTCCACGCCGCAGGCGTTTCAGAATTTCTTGCTCTTCCTCTTGCAGTTCCTTTGGAATGATCAGGGTAATGTGTTGACCAATCGCTTCTGCCGCCGAGTATCCGAAAATTCGCTGCGCTCCAGAGTTCCAGCTCAAAATGATTCCGTTCAAGTCTTTGGAGACGATCGCATCGTCTGACGATTCCACGATAGCCGCGAGCTGCTTCCCGGATTCAAAGAAATTGACCGCCTGATAGGCGGCAGAGGCAAATCGCGCCAGGCTTTCAAGCTGCCGCTGGTCTTCGGAATCGAACTTGCGGCCTTCGTCGTGTGCCACCGCCCAAACCGTGCCCACCGCTTGTCCTTGTACGTAAAAAGGAGCCAAGAGCGCTTCTTCAACCAATGGCTTGACCGGCTCGAAATATGTGTAAACCTTTTCTACGTGCTTGAATAGCAGCGTCTTGTCCTGATCGAGCACAGTCCCGCACGGACCGAACTCGCGCGGTGTGCCACCGCCAATATGCTCTTTCCAGATGCCAGCAATTGCCGGCCAGTAGAACCTTCTTCCACCATCGTGAATTGTGAGCAGGCTGACCCCAGCCGATCCGCACCGCAATACATCGAGAATCGCGTCAGCCAATGCCTGGAGGACCGTTTTCGGCGAGTCCGCAAGCGCCTGCATCAGGGAAACGAGCGCACGGTTTTCTCTTTGATGATCGGGCGGACGTAAGGGGCGGAGGTTCAGTTCCTCTGTGCAGAGAATTGAATCCAATGAGGCCGGTACAACGCCGTCGCGGGCCATCTGCCCCCCTCCTTTCATTTTACATACGACGCACCGATGGTCGCAAAGAAACGCAAACCAAATCGGGACGGGCCTTCGTATCGGTTCGCCTCAGACGCTGATTTTAGGCCCGTCACTATAGACGATGACTCTCGCAGCGCGCTATACAAAGATTACTGTAGGGGTTTAGACACCCGGAACAGCGGCAACTCTTACCCGCAACGCCAACTCCGATTAGTCGCATTACCGGGCATGTCCGGTAAGCGCGTTATCACGGCTAAGGCTGCCGTCAGCATCCCGTTCGAGATTCGTTCCGGGTGGCCGACGGCCCGGACGTATGATTACGTCAAGGAGCAGGACCGTGACCTCTCGCCCTCGCAAGACTCAACTCGGCCGAACCGCCGCACGGATATTTGCCGCCAACGAGCGCATGAATCAGATTCTGATCGAGTATCTTGACCCGAAGGCTTGGCAAGCCAAACCGCCCGGCAAAGTCCGCACCATTGCGGCAATCTTCACGCACATGCACAACGCCCGCTCCAAGTGGATCAGGCTGACCACGCCGCACCTGAAGGCTCCGCGCCGGCTCGATCGCGCGCACTGCACTCCGCGGCAGGCCCGCGCGGGATTGGCCGAGAGCGCCGCTCGCTGCGGAGAGATGCTCGCGGAAGCGCTCGGCGGCGGTGAGGGCCGCGTCAAGAAGTTTCGCCGAGACGGCTGGGGCCGGCCTTGGCCCGTCGGCGTCGAAATGCTCTGCTACATGCTTTCCCACGAAGCCCACCATCGCGGCCAAGTGTGCATGCTCGCGCATCAGCTCGGGTTCCGTCTGCCGAGCTCCATCCAGTCCAGGATGTGGAATTGGGAGAAGCTGTGGAAAGAGTGCGGATCGCCCCGCGGCCCTGGCGACGATTTCTAGGGAACCGCGATTGGCGCTCCGCCTGCTCCAAAACTGGCCTTTAGAGCAGTAGCATCTTCAGTTCGCCGCGCCTAGAATTCTTCTAACCTTGCGGGAGAGAGTTTCGGGCCGGTGCAAAAATCGCAGCCATTTCGAGGCAAAACGCAACCCCAGACGCTCACCCGCCGCCCGGCAAAAGTTTCCGCTTTTCTCCTGCGCCGGGACGGATATAATGCGGGCTGTTCCTCGAAAGTGATCCGGAGGCGGCAGCAATCGGCCTCTGGACCACAACGAAGTCCCAGCCAATCTAGGGGTTCCAGCGTGGGTGACCGCGCGGCCGCGAAGTTGTCGGCCGGCGTATTCATTTCGAATTCATCCTCCGCGTGGAATCCGCTGGCGCTCTTTCGGAGCTCCGGCTTCACGTTGACGAGCGCGCACGTCGCCCTAGCCCAACGGAGTGGGCACGGGAGAGAACGATGATCGAAGCACGAAGATATTTGCAGGGCCAGGTCGTCGAAGGACGATTCCCTCTCATCCAGTATCTCGGCGGCACTGAGCACAGCGGCGTGTTCCTCACCGAGTGTGCGGAGAGCGAAAACCATCGCGCCGCGATCAAGCTCATCGATGCGCCGCCAGGAAATGCGGAGCCTCAACTCACCCGCTGGCGGCTCGCCGCGCGCTTTACTCATCCACATCTGATCCACCTGTTCGACGCAGGCCGTTGCACCGTCGAAAACGCGGGCATGCTCTACGTCGTGATGGAATATGCGGAAGAGAACCTCGCCGAGATTCTCGATCAGCGCCCGCTCTCGCCGGGGGAAGCAAAGGAAATGCTCGGCCCGATGCTGGAAGCCCTCGGCTACATCCACGGCAAAGGTTTCGTGCACGGGCACATTCAGCCATCGAACATCATGGCCATCGGCGATCAACTGAAGCTTTCGAGCGATCGCATCTGCCGCCTCGGCGAGCTCGGCGAGCGCCGCAATGGAAACGCGCGCTATTGCGCGCCGGAATGCCTCGCCGGCGAACTCTCCACCGCGGGCGACGTCTGGTCACTCGGCGTGACGCTCGTCGAGTGCCTAACCGAGCGTTTGCCTGAGGCGGAAGAGCAAAATCGGGGGACCGCTTCCCTGCCCGCGGAATTGCCCGCGCCGTTTCAGGAATTGGCGCGCCATTGCTTGACCAAAGCTCCTCAGCGGCGCTGGAGTGTCTCGAATCTCAAGGCGCGTCTCGAGCGAAATACGGCTCTCGCCGAAGTCGAAGAGGTCGAGCCGCCGGTCGCTCGCCGCGAGGCGCAGGCGCCCTCGAAGCAGCATTACCCTCTTGCTTGGATTGGCATGGGGCTCGCCCTGGCAGCGATCCTGCTCGTGGTATTGCCCAAGTCCGGCTCGCACAAGGCGCCGCCGGCAACTCATTCGACCGCGATTGAGTCGCCTGCCGCGCAACCAACAATCGCGCCCGCAAAAGAGCAGGCTTCCTCAGAGACAAAGTCTGAGGCACAGCCGCAGCAGCCGCGCTCCGATCATGCAAGCTCAGCCATAAGCGACGTGGCCGAGGCGGCTGCCATAGCTCCTCCACCTACCGCCGCACCCACAGCTTTGCCTTCGCAGCCCGCCCCCGTTCTCGCGCGAGGCAGCGTGCTCAACCGCGTGTTGCCCGATGTGCCTCGCTACGCCAGCGGCACGATTACGGGCACGGTTCGCGTGCGCGTGCGCGTCAACGTAGATCCCTCCGGCAACGTCACCGGTGCGGAATTCGATTCCCCAGGACCGAGCCGCTATTTCGCCCGATTGTCCATGGCCGCCGCGCGCGAGTGGAAATTCCGCCCGCCCCACGTCAGCGCCAAAAGCGCCCCAAGCGCATGGCTAATTCACTTCGACTACACCCGCACCGCAACCACGGCCACCGCCCTCGAACAACATCCCTAAACGCCGAAAATTTCCGTTTCCGTGAATAGCGGCGAAGGAGATGGAAGTGCAAATCCCCTTCGCCGCGGTGCGCGAGGCAAGCATTTTCTTGAGTTGTAAGTTGGTCAATCGACGGTGATGCGGGTTGCAGCCGTTGTTCCGGTCATATTCGCTTCGGGGACCCCCACGCCCACCGCATCGAAGCTGGGAGGCCAAAGTTTGAAGTCGAAGTGACCGCTGTAGGTCTTGCCGTTGGGCGCGACCGTATTGGTTTCGTCGACGGTAAAGATGTTGACAAGGTCGCCGCCCACGTTAAACATCAAGCCGATGTGATGCAGCTTGACGCTGCCGTGCCCTGAGTCCTTCCACACGCCATAGCAGAAGGCTCCGGGCGCAAAAAACGCGTTTTCCCATTCAGTTCCATCTCCATGCCAGGTCTTGAGGGTTTCGGCGAACATGCCGCCGCTATCTAGCGTGTAAATCACATGCCACAAACCCACGATGCTGGCTGGTTCGTTCGATTCCCCGTCCTGTTGGTTCAACGAGTCGTCCCCGTGAGGGCTCACGAAGGGAATTGCGTGAGCGGCGGCCGTTTTGTAAGGAAGACCGCAACCAGCGTTGGCGCCGGAAGCGGTGAACAAGAGTCCCAATCCTACCAACACAACAAGAGCGGAGAATCGCCCGCTCCGAAGTACCTGGAAGAAGTTCATTCGATTCATCGTTTCTCTCCTTAAAGTTTGGTCTGAGTCTGTGCCTTTCGCGCCTATCGTCGGGGCGCTCTCCTCTCGCGTCTTATGCCCGGAGAGCGGGCCACTGTTCTCCTCCAACCGCTGGGCCGGCGCAATGCCAGCCGAATCACTCGTCGAACATTGTTGGAACACCGGGCAAGTTACTCTTATCCATGCACGTTGCGCCCGATCGGTCGCGCGCGCCTTTATTCCTGCGCCAAATTATTGACTGCTGCCTGAACATGCCTCAGAATCAGCCAGCTTCAATCCTCGGTTTCAGGCCCGTCCGCGGCCTAGGGACAATGAGAACGACGATCTCGCGTGCCGCCTTCTTCGGCCCCTATGAGGTGGATGTCCGTTCCGGCGAGGTGCGGAAACACGGGATCAGGGTGAAGATCGGTGAGCAGCCCTTCCAGATACTCCTCACGTTGCTCGCGAGCCCAGGGGAACTCGTCCTGCGGGAGGAGCTTCGGGCAAAGCTTTGGGCCGGCGACACGTTCGTCGACTTCGATCATGGCCTGAACTCCGCCGTTCAGCGGCTGCGGGATTGCCTCTCGGACACCGCGGAGAAGCCGCTCTGGATCGAGACCGTTCCCCGCCGCGGCTATCGCTTCATCGGTCAGGTGGAGTGGTCGCCAAGCGCAGCCGGCCCCTCCCCGCGCAACGGCGACACCGCAGCCTTGCAAGACGAGACGGCGCGGGACACGAAGATTGAAATCGCCGCGCTTCCCCCCGCTCCTCAGCGCAGCCGAGTCAAATCATTCCGAAGCACCGCGATCTGGATGGTCGTTGCGGCGGTGCTCCTGCTGGCGTGGCCGCTGATTCGCGTTGCTGCTCGTTGGAAAACGGTGCCTAGCGACGAATCGGCTCATATCCGTTCGATTGCGGTTCTGCCCCTGGAAAACCTCTCGGGCGATCCTGCACAGGACTACTTCGCCGATGGCATGACCGATGAGTTGATCACGACGCTGGCCAAAAACCACGCACTCCGGATCACGTCCCGCACTTCCGCGATGCGGTACAAAGCCGCGCGCCGGCCGATCCACGATATTGCCGGCGAGCTTGGCGTGGATGGAGTCATCGTAGGCTCCGTGGCGCGCTCCGGGAATCGAGTGCGCGTCAACGTTCAATTGATCCAAGCGTCAAACGATAGCCAAGTTTGGTCGGAGAGTTATGAACGCGATCTGGACGACACGCTTTCCCTGCAGGATCAGCTGGCGCGCGCGATCGCGGATCAGGTCCAAGTCACGGCGGCGCCCCTGGACCCGGTTCCGTCCGGTGCAGCTCCGCGGTTCAATCCCGAGGCTCACGACGCTTACCTCCGCGGGCAATACTGCTGGTACAAGGGAGAGTTCCTAAAGAGCCAAGAGCTTTTTCAAAAGGCGATTGATCTGGATCCGGCCTACGCCCCCGCCTATGCCGGACTCGCGGACTCGTATCTTGGCCAGGCCGGTTCCGCTGGAATGACGGTCAACGAAGGCTTGCAGAGAGGAGAAGCGGCTGCCCACAAGGCCCTGGAGATTGACAGTTCTCTTGCCGAGGCCCATCTCTCGCTGGCCGCGGCTAAGTTTTTTTTCCGCTGGGATTGGCCCGGCGCGGAGACGGAAATCAAGCGGGCCATTGAACTGAATCCGAGCCTGGCCGGCGCTCACCACATATACGATTACATACTGAGCGTCACGAATCGCTTCCCGGAAGCCATTCAGCAGGAAAGAATATCGCAGCAGTTGGATCCCTTTGACCGCCCGTGGGCCCTGGGCCGGCAGTTTTATCGGGAGCGGCGATTCGATGACGCGATCCGTGAGGAGAGCGTCCTGCTTGCGATCGAGCCCAACGTCGACGGACTGCACCAGGTGCTCGCCAATGCCTACTACTTCAAGGGAATGCCGAAGGAATCGATCCAGGAGTACGAAACATTCCTGACGCTCAACGGTGATGCCAACTCGGCGGCTACCCTCGACAGTATTTACAAATCAGCCGGCTATAAAGCCACGCTGCAATGGCGCCTCGACGGCCTCAAGAAGAGGGCCAAAACCCGATACGTTTCGCTCTGGGATCTGGCGGAACTCAGTGCCAGCCTGGGCCGTCCAGCCGAGGCCCTTCGCTATCTCCAGGAAGCGTTGGATCAGCGCCTCCCCGATCTCGTTTTTCTGAAGCAGGATCCGTATTTTGACTCCCTGCATTCCGATCCGCGCTACCAGGCCATCGTGAAGCGCGTAGGCTTGCCCTGAGGCCCCTGCCGTTTTTTGTCCACCGCTGGCGAGCTATGCCAATTACCAGAAGCTGAACGTAAACGGAGGCGAATCGTCTTTGCAGCTAGACAAAGTGAATCGAGTCGATAGATTTAATGAATTTGACGATGCCCACCTGGCCTTGTATTTTGCAGTCTGCTTCGTCAGTTACGACACCAAAGGATAGGGCATCTGAATGGCCCCAATCCCACTGGACCTCCAAAAACCATGAAAAAATACAAACTAGAATACATCTGGCTCGATGGCAGAAAGCCTATCCCGGAGCTGCGCGGTAAGACCACGATCAAGGCGTTTGAAAATCCTCCGACCCTTGCCGATCTGCCGCTATGGGGTTTTGACGGCAGTTCCACGATGCAGGCGGAAGGACACAAGTCCGACTGTATTTTGAAGCCCGTCGCTCTGTATCCCGATGCAAGCCGCAAGGACGGCTACATCGTCCTCAGCGAAGTGATGCACCCCGATGGCACGCCGCATTCGACCAACATGCGCGCGACGATCGAGAACGACCCCGATCTCTGGATCGGCTTCGAGCAGGAATATTTTCTCTTTAAAGATGGGCGTCCTCTCGGCTTCCCCGCCGACGGCTATCCCAAGCCGCAGGGGCCTTACTACTGCGGCGTCGGATACAAATACATGGGCAACGTGGCCCGGCAAATCGTCGACGAGCACTTGGATCTCTGTCTCGCGGCCGGCATCAACCACGAAGGCATCAACGCCGAAGTCGCCAAGGGCCAGTGGGAATTTCAGATCTTCGCGAAGGGCTCAGCCAAAGCCGCGGACGATACCTGGACCGCTCGCTACCTGATGGCGCGCCTCTGCGAGAAATACGAAGTGGATTTCGAATTGTATTGCAAGCCCATCAAGGGCGACTGGAACGGCTCCGGCATGCACACCAACTTCTCGACGAAATACATGCGCGAAGTGGGCGGCAAGGGATATCTCGAGGCCCTCATGGCGGCGTTCGAAAAATATATCCCCGACCACATCGCCGTCTACGGCCCCGACAACCACCTGCGCTTGACGGGTCTGCACGAAACGCAGGCCATCGACAAGTTCAGCTACGGTCTCTCGGATCGCGGCGCTTCCGTCCGGCTGCCCGTTAACTTCATCAAGAACGGCTACAAGGGCTACCTGGAAGATCGCCGCCCCAACTCCGAGGGCGACCCCTACCAGATCGTCTCCCGCATCCTGAAGACGATCAACACGGTCCCAAAGCCTGAGCTAAAGACCGCCAGCGCCGACTAAATCTCGAGTGGCGAGTGGGCCCCAGCCTGCGTGCTGCGGCCCACTCGTCGCTTTTCCTCCCGAGCTCGCTTTCGCCGTCCTCTAGCCACTCGCCACTAATCACTCGCCACACCTCTATTCGCCTTATATTCGCCTTCAAGAAATCTGCTAATATAAGCCTTCCGCGCATGGCAACCACCACAAATCCGAAGGAGCGCACAGGGGCCGGCTCCGGCTTTCCGCTGAACCCAGAGCAGCGCGCGGCCGTCGAGCACGGCGAAGGCCCGCTGCTGGTGATGGCGGGCGCGGGTACCGGCAAGACGCGCGTGATCACGGAGCGGATCGCGACGCTGCTCGCGTCGAATCCGGAGCTCGCCGGCGAAAACATTCTTGGGCTTACCTTCACCGACAAGGCCGCGGCCGAGATGAAGCACCGCGTCCTGAAGGCCGCCGGGAACGACGACCGGGCCAAGGACGTGTGGCTCAGCACGTTCCATTCATTCTGCCTCGAGAAAATCCTGCGCGAGGCCAATCCCGAGATTCAGCCGCTCGACGACATCGATCACCGCATCCTGCTGCGGCGCAACATCGCCGAACTCGACCTCAAGATTTTCCGGCGCCTGTCCGAGCCGGCGGAATTCCTGCGCGACTTTCAGACGTTTTTCTCGCGCTGCCAGGACGAGCTGGTCACGCCCGATGATTATCAGCAGCACGTCGATAAGCTGCGCCGCGAATACGACGCGCAGAAATCGTCGCTCGAGCCCGACGCGCGGGCCCTCGCCGAAGAAGAAATCGCCAAGCAGGAGGAACTGGCGCGCGTCTACCGCGTGAGCGAACGCCTGCTGCGCGAGCGAAACCTGCATACGTTCGGCGCGCAACTCCTGCAGGCGGTCGAGCTGCTGAAATCCGATGCGGCTCTGCTCGATCGGATGCGCGAGCAATACAGATACATCCTCGTCGACGAATTTCAGGACACCAACATCGCGCAGCTCGAATTGTTGCGTCTGCTCGCCGGCGATCGCAGAAACATCGTCGCGGTCGGCGACCACGATCAGGCGATCTACCGCTTCCGCGGCGCGTCGTTCGGCAGCTTCACAATCTTCCTCAAGAAATTCTGCGGCGCCACCGCATCAGGCGCGGGATTGCGGGCGGACAAGAACGCGAAAGAGCATTTCGTCTCGCTCTCGCAGAATTACCGCTCCACGCGGCGGATTCTGCGTGTGGCCGGCGAAATGATCGCGAACAACGAGCGCTCTCCCCTGCTGCCGCCGAAAAATCTCACAACCGACAATCCCGAGGGCGAAAAGATCCGCATCGTGGAATTCGCCGCCTTCGACGAAGAGGCGCACTGGGTCGCATCCGAAATCGAGCGCCTGCACGCCGCGGGCGCGCACTGGAAAAGCTTCGCCATCCTTTATCGCAAGCACGTGCACCGCGCGCAGCTCGTCCAGGTGCTGCGGCGGCGGAAGATTCCGTTCGTGATTCGCAAGGCGTCGATCCTGGGCAACACGCTGGTACGCGATCTGCTGGCCTGGCTGCGGCTGATCGCGCTGCCCGCGGACAACGTGGCGTGCGCGCGCGTGCTGGCCGCGCCCTACTGGGCGCTCGAGCCGCGCGATCTGGTGCGCCTCGCGGAGCGCGCGGATAAGAAGCGGCCGCGCGGCGCGCTGTGGGATGCAGTCGAAGCGGCGAAGGACGAAAAACCGAAGCTCGCCGAGCTTGTCGAGACGATGCAGCGGCTGCGCGAGAGCGCGCGAAAGAAAACGGCGCCGGAACTGCTGGATGAATTGATCGCGACGCTTGAGCTCGCGCCCTCCGAAACCGACCGGCAATACGTAGAACGCCTCGCCGAATTCGTGAACGAGTGGGAGCGCAAGACCGAGGACAACCGGCTGCGCGATTTCATCGAGTACCTCGGATATTTTTACGAGCTCGATGGCGACATCTGCATCGAGGAAGAGGTCGCGGACGATGCGGTGCAGCTGATGAGCGTCCACTCGGCGAAGGGGCTCGAGTTTCCGAATGTCTTCATTTTACGCCTGAGTAAGTACGACTTCCCTTCCGGCGTGCGGCGCCCCGTATTCGAATTCCCCGCCGAGCTGATGAAAGAAGAGCAGCCGCAGGGCGATTTTCAGACCCAGGAGGAACGGCGGCTGTTTTACGTCGCGGTGACGCGAGCGCAGCAGCGCCTCACGCTTTCGACGATCGTTAACAAGCGGAAGAAGGCGTCGATCTTTCTCGAAGACATTCTGAAGGACGCAAAGATCCAGAAAATGGACACGGCGCAATCGGCCCCCAGGGTCGTCGTGCCGGCCGAAGAGGAAGCGGGCGAACTGGAAGTGGCTGCGCCCGACCCGGCCCCGCTGTTTCGTTCGCTGCGCGAGAATTCGAAGGCGTATTCGCAAATCGCATTGTGGGCGAAGGCGTTTCATCCTCCGCGGCCCGAGCCGCTGCAGCTCAGCGCTTCAGCCATCGGCGCGTACGAAACCTGCCCGATGAAATACCTCCTCCGCTACTCGTGGGGTATTCGCGGCGGCCCGAACCCGCAAACGCAATTCGGAAACGTGATGCACACCACGATCAAGGAATTCGTGAGCGAGGTGAAAAAGCGCGGCAAGGCGGTGCCGCTCGAAGAGATGTGGGCGATCCTCGAGCGTGTGTGGACGTCTGCGGGATTCCCGGACGAATACCAGGAAAAGGAATACCGCAAAGCTGGTCGCGAGCAGTTGGAGGCGTTCTATCGCAGCTACATCGCGGCGCCCGCGGACGTGCTGTATCAGGAGAAACCGTTCGAGCTGCCGATCGAGCATGAAGTGGTCGTGACGGGCCGCATGGACCAGGTGAATCGCATCGGCGACGGCGAAGTCGAGATCATCGACTACAAAACGGGAAGAGCGCGTGACGCGAAGAGAACGGCGGCAGATCTGCAACTCGGCATTTACGCGCTTGCGGCGCGCGAGGTGCTGGACCTCGAGCCTTCGCGCCTGGTTTTCTACAATCTCGTGAACAACGAAGCGGTCGCGACCACGCGAGACGAAAAAGCGCTCGCGGCTACGAAACAGAAAATCGCGGAAGTAGCGGACCTGATTCGCGCGGGAGCGTTTTCGGCGAAGCCGAGTTTCGCTTGCGGCTTTTGCGATTACAAGCCGATCTGCCCTGCGCACGAAACGCTTGTGACGATTCGTCCGACGGCGCCGTAGCCTCTCTGCTTCTCTGCGTCCTCTGCGTCTCTGCGGTAAGAGCTCTTCTTCTCAAGTCTCGCAAATCACCGGAATGTGCGCATCCAAAACAAAAGCGGGGCAGCTTGTGGCTGCCCCGCTTTTTATTTCTCAGAGGCTTCGTTTAAACCGGAAGCCCGGATCGGTTCCGCGCATGACTGCCAGGAACTTCTCCCCACGAGAAAGCGCGCCGAAAATTCACGTCGCAACTCAACTCGCTCACTCATCTATAAAGGCTGCCACGAATCAAGTCAAGAAGAAAAAACCCGCGCGAGGTGCCGAGACGGAAAATTTTCGGCGCGACACGCAATCATATTTTTTCGCGCGCGACGCGCCTCAGTGACCGGCCGCAATCGCGCTCTCGTAGTAGCCCGAGCGTGCGGTCAGGTTCAGCCCGGGACGTTCGACGCGCACCTCGATCGAATGAAAATCCTTGCCAGTGTTCGCTGCCGTGGGAGGATAAAAGGTGAGCGTGTATTCGTTGCGGGCCTGCTCGGTCACGTCGGAATAGAGGCGCTCGAGATCGGCGTCCTTCGATGAGTAGTACGTGTCCCCTCCGGTCTGGCTCGCGTACTTGTCGATCGACGCGATGCCGTGTTGCGCGATGGAGCGGCCGAAGGGCACCGAGCGCGTCACGGAAATCGAATAGACGGAAACGTCGGCTTCAAGAAGCATGCGCAAAGTCTCGTCAAAAGTGTGATGATTGTTCTTGGAATTGCTCCCATCGGAGATCAGGAAGATAATCTTGCGGCGGTCGCGCGGCCGCGAACGAAGCATTTCGCCGGCCGCGTAGATCGCGTCGTCGAGCGAGTCGTAACTCTGAGAACGCTTGGAGCCGTGCTGGGGCATGCCGGTCGCTGTGGGCACGGGCTGGCCGTTGATGAAGGGTCCTGCCGTCGTGGGATCGGAAATGGTCTGCGTCGGATGCGAACCAAGCTCGAGCCGCTTCAGCTGCGTGAACAGCTGATCGTTATTCGTCGAGAAGTCGAAGACCAGGTTGGGATACTGGTCGTAGGTGACGAGAGCCACTTCATCGCTCGGGCCGAATCCGCCGGCGATGGCCTCGAGGCTCTTTTGCACCTGGGCGACCGCGCGGTCGGGGAGATCGTCATCGATGAGAACCACGGTGGATAGCGGGCGCGCATCCGACGAGAAACCCGCAATCTTCTGCTCGACTCCGTCGGAGAAGAGGCGGAAATCATCCTTCTCGAGGCCCGCGACGATCTGGCCGCTGGAATCTTTCACGGTCACGGGAACGATGACCGTGCGAGTAATCACCCTTTGCTGGGGAACCAGCTCGGGAGGCCCCGGCGGATTCGCCTGGGACTGTGCGCTAGCGGAAACGCCGAGGAGCAGGACGATCGCAGACAACACCGTCATTCGAATCATCAGGGAATCTCGATTCCGCCCGCAGGCCTTGCACTTGAAACTTGGCCGAACATCCGGGAGCGTCTCCGCAGCATCGTACCAGTTTAAACCGTTCCCCAAGGAGATTCCACAATGCGGCTGACCAGCCTCGCGGCAGGAATTCTCACCCTCGCTATCGGCGCCTATCCGGTGGCGAGCACGATCGCGTCTCGCGCAGCCGCCGCGCCCGGCCGCGCGTTTGCCGGTGGCCAGGAGGACGCGCCGCCGGGACCGATGGGAACGTCGCGGGATGACGTTCCACCGCAAGCAGAGCAGGACCAAACGCAACAGCTGCCGCAGTCTTCCCAACCATTGCAGGTGGCGACCACGGTGGTCAACGTGTTCGCAACGGTGCGCGACCACCACAATGAGATCGTCACCGACCTGACGAAAGATGATTTCAAAATTTATGAGGATGGAGTCGAGCAGAAGGTCAGCTACTTCAGCAAAGAAGTGAACCTGCCGATCACGCTGGCGCTGCTGATGGACACGAGCTACAGCATGCACAACATTCTGGTAGCGGAACAGGACGCGGCGTCGCGATTCATACATGAAGTGCTGCGCAAGAGGGACGAGGCGCTGGTCATTTCGTTCGATACGGACATCAACCTGCTGGCCGATTTCAGCGAGGACCCGTCGGTGCTCGATCGCGCGATCCATCGCGCCACAATCAACGTGGACGCGGCCGGAATCGGCGGCACGGGCGGAACGATCCCGTCGCAAGGCGGGGGGACCGATCTGTACGATGCAATCTATCTGGCGTGCCACGACGAACTGGGGAGTGAGGCCGGGCGCAAAGCAATCGTCCTGCTTACAGACGCGGAGGATACGGGAAGCAAGGTGAGCCTGGGCCAAGCCGTCGAGGCCGCGCAACGCGCCGACACCGTGATTCACGTCATTTTGATCACCGATTATGGCGAGACGGAAGGATACGGACCCGGAGTGGCGGCGAGATTGACCTCCGACACGGGCGGACGCGTGGTCAACGTGCGAAACAATAGAGATTTGGAAAAGGCGTTCGATGAAATCTCCGAAGAACTGCGCTCGCAGTACGTCCTCGGCTACTATCCCGCGAACCCGAAACACGACGGCACTTTCCGAAGTATCAAGGTCGAGGTACACCGTGCCGACGTGAAGATCCTCGCGCGCAAGGGATACTACGCGCCCGCAAGCTGACCCTGTAAGTTCATCCGCAATCACACGTTAAATCAATTTCAGAAGTCCGGGCGTGCGAAGAGCACGCTTCTACTGCGGGGATGGATTGCCGGCGGTCGGGGCGACGGCGTAATAGCCTTTGCGCGTGCGGACGATGAGGCCCTTGCGATCCGTCACGACGTCGATCTTGCGATACTCGCCCTTGGGTGGCGGACCCGATGGCGAATAGGCGATGAAATACTGGCTGCGCAACTCGGTTCCGATATCGAGGAACGATTGGGCGAGATCGTCGATGCGATAGGGGAAGAAGGCCTGCCCGCCGGTCTGGTCAGCGAAGTTCTCGAGAATCTTGTCGCCGGGATCGAGATTGTACTTCTTCGGGTGGCTCGGCTCGTCCACGGAAAGCCAATCCGTGTTGGTGCTGACGGTGAAGATGGCGGCTTCGGAGCGAATCGCGGCGTCGATCGCGTCGCTGAGGGCATGATCGCTCAGATTGTCGTTGCCGTCGCTGATGATGATGATCACGCGGCGAACTTCGGATTCCCCGCTTTTCGGGAGCGGCGCATGCTCGAGCTTTTGCGAAGCCATCACGATCGCATCATTCAGCGCCGTGCCTCCGCCCGCGCGTTGTTCGTCGATTGCGGATTGCAGGAGCGAGAAATCGTCGGTGTAGTCCTGAATGATTTGCGGCTCGTTGTCGAAGGTCATCAGAAACGCCATGTCCTTCTCGCGGCGGATCACCTTCGAGAGGAAATCGGTGGCGGCGTCCTTTTCGAATTGCAGGCGGGGGCGGATGCTGTTGGACGTATCGAGCAGCACGCCGATACGGAGCGGAAGGTCGGTCTCGCTCCCGAAAAAGCGGATTTGCTGCGGCATGTCATTTTCGAGCACGGTGAAATCGCTGCGACCGAGGTCGGTGATGAAATTGTGGTGATGGTCCATCACGGTGACCACGAGATGGACTAGGTTCGTGGTGACGGTAATCGGGGGCGCGACCTGCGAGGGCGGCTGCGGAGCTTGCGTTTCCTGCGAAGCCGAAGCCCCGCCAGGCATCGCGGGCGCCGCAGCCAGTGGAGATTGCTGGCCCTGTGCGAGAGTGCCGAAAAACACAAGCACGGCGAGCGCTAGAAATGCGGACGAAATAGATGCGGCGACGCTTCTTGCCGTGCGGCGATTCACAACCGCGATTATAGGTACTCGCGAAGCAGAGCGTCAATCGAAGCGGGATCGGCTTTGGCGGCGCGCCCGAGCGTTGCGAGATAATCGCGAAGCTCGGAAGGCAGCGGCGCGCGGATTTCGACGCGTTTCGCTGTGCGCGGGTGATCGAACGCGACCCGCGCGGCATGAAGAAAATTCCTCCCGAGCGGCGCGAGAAGCTCCGAATCGACGCGTTCCTGGCGAGGCGCGCCGTAAAGCGTGTCGCCGACCACGGGACATCCGAGCGCCGAAAAGTGGACGCGAATCTGGTGCGTGCGCCCGGTGTGGATGTCGGCTTCGACAAAGCTGAAAGCTCCGACGCGCAGGCGCGCGCGCCAATCGGTGCGGGCGGCGCGGCCCTCGAGGCGGCGAGCCGTCATTCGGGCGCGGCGGCGCAGATCGCGCGATACGGGAAGATCAATCGTACCGGCCTCGCCTTTGATTTTCCCGTGCAGCAAAGCGACGTAGGTTTTCTGCACGCGCCGCTCTTGAAAATCCTCGACAAGCTTGCGATGGGCTTCGTCCGTGCGCGCCACGACGATTGCGCCCGAAGTCTCCTTGTCGAGGCGGTGCACGATGCCGGGCCGCAACGGGCCGCCAATGATCGAAAGCCCCACGCTGCCGAAGCGGTGCAGCAGCGCGGCGACGAGCGTGCCTGCATTCACGCCCGCGCCGGGGTGCACGATCATTCCGGCGGGCTTGTTGATCACGGCCACATCCGCGTCTTCGTAGAGCACGTCGAGCGAAATCGATTCGGCTTCGACGCCCGCCGGCGGCGGGGGCGGAATTTCGACCGTGACATGTTCGCCGAGCGCGACACGATGCGCGGCGCGGCGCGACGCGCCGTCCACCTGCACGCGGCCCTCGTCCATCAGCGATTGGATGCGGGCGCGGCTGAGCTCCGGCATCTGCGAGACGAGAAAGCGGTCAAGGCGCAAACCGGCATCCTCGGCGGCGACAACGAACGATGCGGCGCGCGCGGGGTGGCTCATCACACCTTCCGTAGGGGCGGGTTTCAAACCCGCCCCTTGTAGCGCGTACCGAAACGCGATGCGAGAGCAACACCCACACCAATCCGCCAGTTGTAGGGGCGGATTTCAAACCCGCCCGTTTCGGCGTGGGCTTCGAGAGAATTGCAATCCGCGCGAGAAGGCATAATGGTCAGCGGCTAGCCGCGCGGACAGGTTCTTGCGGGATCGGCGCTTCGCCGCGCAGGCCGCGCCACCAGAGAAACGCGCCGGTGAGGACAAGGCCGACGCTGACGAGCTGCATCAGCGAAACCGAATCGTGAAACATTAAAGTGCGGCCAGGATCGTCGCGCAGAAATTCGATTGACCCGCGCTCGCATCCGTAGAGGATGAAATAGGCGCCGAGCAGTTGGCCGGAAAAGCGCTGCCGCGTGCCGAGCCAAACAAGAAGGATGAAATTCACGAATTCCGCCCCGGCTTCGTAGAGCTGCGTCGGATGCAGCGAGATATTCAGCGGCGTCCCGGAAATCCGCGCGGCGATCGGATTGGTAAACGTCACGCCCCAGGGCAGCGACGTCGGCTTGCCGTAGCAGCACCCGGCGACGAAGCAGCCCACGCGGCCGATCGAGTGGCCGAGCGCGACCGGAGCGGCGCAAAGATCGAATACGGCGAGCAGCGGCAGTTTGTGCAGGCGCGCGTAGAAAAACACCCAAAGAACTCCGCCGACCACGCCTCCATAAAATGTTCCCGCGGACTGGAACGTCTCCAGGCTGAAAATCGCGCGCGGATTCGCCACGAAGTAGTCCCACATGCTGAAGATGTACCAGAGCTTCGAGCACACCAGCGCCACGAGGATGCCGTAAACGCCGAGATTCCAGATCACGCGAGGGTCGAGGCCTGCGCGCGGCGCCTGGCGATAGGCCCACCAGAGACCCAGCAGGAATCCGACGGCAGCCAGCACACCGTAGGTGTAAATCGTGATGGGGCCAAATTGAAAGAGGACTGGATGCATGTTATGCGCGCTCGTGCGTTGGATGCCGCCAATCGCGCAGGAGTTCGAGGATCACGAGGCCCGCGCCGACGACGATCGCGGAATCCGCCACGTTGAAAGTGTACCAGTGGTGCGTGCCGATGTAGAAATCGATGAAGTCGGTGACGCTGTGGTGCAGCACGCGATCGAGCACGTTGCCGAGGGCGCCGCCGAGGATCAGCGTCATCCCGCTGCGGCCCGGCCACCCGCCCGCGCGCCCCGTCACGAGCAGCCACACGATCAGCCCGATCACGGCGGCCGAGAAAACGATCAGCAGCGGCGCGCGCCACGGCATGTCCGAATCGGCGAAAAGCCCGAAGGCGACGCCCGGATTGCTCGTGTGAATCAGATTCAGCATGCCGGGAATGAGCACGCGCGACGAGCCGGGCAGCATCATGCGGTCGACGGCGAATTTCGAGGCCTGGTCGGCGGCGAGCACAGCGAGCGCAATCAGAGCCAGCGGCAAGGGCGAACGTGAACCCGACGACATCAGGATTTCGGGCTCGCCGCGAGCGCGCCGCCGTCGCCTTCGATCTCATTCATCGCGCCGACGCAGCGTTCGCAGAACGTAGGATAATCGGCGCTCTCGCCGACGTGCGTCGAGTAGTTCCAGCACCGCTCGCATTTCGAGCCGAGGGCGCGTTCGGCGCGGATCGCGAGCGTTCCCGGGCCGCTGGCCCCCGTTGACGACCCGCCATTCGAGGGCGCCGGTTCGATCTCGACCTGCGAGACGATGAAGAATCCCGGCAGAAAGGCCGCATATCGCTGCAGCAAGGTTGCCCGCGCGCCGGATGCGGTCAGGATGACGCGCGCTTCGAGGTTGGCGGATATGGTTTTCTGCGCGCGCATCGGCTCAAGAACTCTCAGCACTTCCTCGCGCACGGCGAGCAGGCGGTCCCAATTAGCGGTTCGCTCGGAATCGAGCGCACGCTCAAGTTCCTCGGCATTTGGGAAGAGCGCTATATGCACGCTTTCCGGATCGGCCGCGCCGCGCGGTAAGAATTTCCAAATCTCTTCGGCGGTGAAAACGAGGATGGGCGCGACGAGTCGGATGAGCGCGCCCGCGATGCGATAGATGGCGGTCTGCGCCGAGCGGCGCCCGCGATTTTTCGGCGCAAAAGTGTAGAGGCGGTCCTTCAGCACGTCGAAATAAAAAGAGCTGAGATCGACGGTGCAAAAATCATGGATCGCATGGTAAACGCGATGGAATTCGAAATTCTCGTACCACTCGCGGCACTCGCGGACGAGCTGCGCGGTACGGCGCAACATCCACGCGTCCATTTCCCACAGATCGGCGTCGGCCAGCGCATCGCGCGCAGGATCGAAATCGAAAAGATTCGAGAGCGCGAAGCGGAACGTATTGCGAATCTTCCGATACGCCTCGGAGAGCTGCGTCATCATCGCCGGCGAATTCCGCATGTCCGCCGTGTAGTCCTGCGAGACGACCCACAGCCGCAATAAATCCGCGCCCCACTTGTCGACGATTTCCTTCGGATAGAGCGCGTTCCCTTCCGACTTCGACATCGGCTTGCCGTTTTCGTCGAGCGTCCAGCCGTGCGTCACCACCTGCTCGTAAGGAGCGCCGCCGCGCGTGCCGATGCCGACCAGCAGCGAGCTTTGGAACCACCCGCGGAATTGGTCCGGTCCTTCGAGATACACCTGCGCCGGCCAGTGGAGCCCGTTGGCCGCCGTCAGCACGGAAAGATGCGTCGAGCCGGATTCGAACCAGACGTCGAGGATGTCGTTTTCCTTTTCGAGCTTCGCCGAGCCGCACGCGCACTTCGTTCCGGGCGGCAGCAGCTCTTCCGCCGTGTGCGTGTACCACGCATCCGAGCCTTCGCGCTCGAAAAACGGCAGCACATGCCGCAGAGCGGCCGGGTCCGTCAGATTGTTGCGCTCGCCGCACGCCTCACAACGAAACACGATCAGCGGCACGCCCCAGAATCGCTGCCGCGAGATGGTCCAATCCGGCCGGTCGGCGATCATACCGCGCATGCGTTCGCGTCCCCACGCGGGAAGCCATTTCACCTTTTCGATTTCCTTTAGCGCGGTCTCGCGCAGCGGCGGCGCTTTCGGCGCGGGAACGGTCGCCGATCCCGCGTCCATTTGAATGAACCACTGTTCGGTGGCGCGGAAGATTACGGGATTGTGGCAGCGCCAGCAGTGCGGATAGCTGTGAGTGATTTTCTGCTCCGCGAGCAGCATGCCGTTTCGCTTCAGCAGGTCGATGATGAAAGGGTTCGCCTCAAAAACACCCTTGCCCTTGTACTCGGGCAAGCCTTCGACGAACCGTCCGTCGTCGTCGATCGGCGCGTAGACTTTGAGCCCATACTCCTGCCCAGCGCGATAGTCTTCGATGCCATGCCCCGGCGCCGTGTGAACGATTCCGCTTCCCTGCTCGAGGTTCACGTGATCGCCGAAGATGGCGGGCAGTTCCCGATCCAAAAATGGATGCTTGAACGAAAGTTTCGGAATTTCCTCTAATGGCTGGAACTCTTCCTTGAACTTTAGCCCCGTAGCTTCAGCTACGCGGCCCACCAATTTCTTGGCCAGCAGATAATGGTCACCCTTTGAATCCACCATGCGCACATATTCAATGTTTTTGCTGAATGCCAGTGCCATGCTCGCCGGCAGCGTCCAGGGAGTGGTGGTCCAAACGATGGCATACACGTCGGGATATCCCACAACCGGATACCGCACCCAAACGGACGGGCTAGTGTGGTCTTCGTACTCGACTTCCGCCTCGGCGAGCGCGGTGCGATCGTACATGCACCAATAGACCGGCTTCAGCCCGCGATACACATAGCCCTTTTCGAGGAAATCGAGGAAAGCCCCCGCGATCGAGGCCTCCATCGAAGGGTCCATCGTGAGGTAAGGCTTGTCCCACTGCCCGAAGATGCCGAGCCTCCGGAATTCGCGCTTGTGGATCTCAACGTAGCCGGCGGCAAATTCGCGGCACATGCGGCGGAATTGCGCGGCGTCGACCTTGGTGGTCTTGCCGCCGAGCTTTTTTTCCACCTGCGTCTCGATGGGCAGCCCGTGGCAGTCCCACCCGGGAATATAGGGGGAACGGAAGCCGGCCATGGTCTTCGATTTGACGATCATGTCCTTGAGCACTTTGTTGAGGCCGGTGCCAAGGTGAATCTCGCCCGTGGGATACGGGGGCCCGTCGTGCAGGACGAAGAGCGGCGCGCCGCTGCGCGATTCGAGAATGCGGCGGTATAGCCCGGACTGTTCCCAAGCGGCCAGTTGCTCGGGCTCGCGCTCGGGCAGACGCGCCTTCATCGGGAAATCAGTCTTGGGCAGATTCAGGGTGCTTTTCAGGTCGAAGGTTTTTGCCATCCTGCGGTATCGAGAGCCTTTCTTTCGCTGCAACCCGGCGGATCAGCACACTTTGCTCTGGCGCCCGTGTGGCCTTGTGTATTACAAGATGGCGCGGCGGAAACCGGAATTTCGGGTCAACCGTCGTATGTTACAATGAAATGGAAAGCGTGTCAGCCGTGAGCGAGCCGAGACATCCTTTTCCGCGAATAAGCGTCTAACTTTGGTATACGGAAGGACCAGGGGCAGGCAGCCTAGATGTCAGATTTTGGCGCGAGACTCGACGAAGCGGGGCGCTCGACAAGCGAGCCGACGCTGAGGCTCGGGCGGGCGGCGGCGCCGGTGGCGCACGGGTCTTCCCTGAAAAGCCTGCTTTCCAACCTCAAGGACTTCCTCACCGAACGCCCGGCAAAGGTGCGTCCGGGCGCGCCCAGTTCGTTTGACATGCCGGAATTCGGCGCGGGATTCGGCGACAACATCAAGGAGTTCTTCCGTTCCGGGCCGCGCGGCCGCGTAAAATCGGACCTCCTGGTGAATTGGGACGAAGAGCCCAGCCTCTGGCAAAACGTGCGCGACCTGATCGCTCCCCGTAAGCTGCCGCCGCTGAAGACGACGAGCCAGCCGATAGCCGTGCCGGAAATCTGGACGAAGAACAAGCAATATTCGAAGGTGCAGTTGGTTTCGATACTCGTCCACGTGGTGGCGATTGCGTTGATCGTTCTGCTGCCGCTGCTGCTGCCCGAGTGGCTGTCGCCGCCCACGACGAAGGCGAGCGACATGGAGACGACCGACACAACGATTTCGCCCTACTTGCGCATCCTCAAGCCGGCCGCGAAGCGCGCGGGCGGTGGTGGCGGCCAGCATGATTTGACGCCGGCCGTTAAGGGGCAAGCCCCCAAGTTCTCGTATACCCAATTTTCGCGGCCAGTCGTGCATCCGCCCGCCCATCCGGAGATCGCGGTTACTCCGACAATCCTCGGCAATCCCAACATCGTCCTGCCCAACAACAGCATGAATAATTGGGGCGACCCAAACAGCCATAACACGAATGGCGATTCGATGGGTCAGGGCCACGGTAACGGTCTCGGAAACGGAAACGGCAACGGAATGGGTCCGGGGGAGCAGTATGGGATTGGCGGCGGGCTGCCGAGCGCCGGAACGGGCGGCTACGGCGTGCCATCGTGCCTCTATTGCCCCAGGGCCGATTACAGCGACGCCGCGATGAAGGTGAAGGTGCAGGGCGTGGTCGAGTTGGTGGCGGTCGTGACGGCGGACGGAAAGGTGACGGACGTGCACGTCGCCAAGGGGCTTGGTTTTGGGCTCGACGAGAAGGCCATGGAGGCTGTTCGCACGTGGCGGCTCACTCCGGCGCGCGGCCCCGACGGAAGGCCCGCGGCCGTGCGAGAGATTATCGAAGTCCAATTCCAGCTATTCTGATCTCGCTTCGCCCGCCGTTGTGCCCTCAAGTTTCCCGCCGAGAGCTTCTCAAACAGAGGTAACCAACTAGACCCACGCGCTCCGGTGGCGGCGTTGCTTCTGTTACGATGAGCGGCATGAAGAGACAATTTCAACTGGGGATTCTCCTCTCCGCGGTGGCGCTGGCATTCGTGCTGCCGGCATCGCCGCAAAATGGTTCGATCGAATTCGTGGCCCAGGCCACGCCCACCGACGGCCTCCAGGAACCCGTGCGCGGATTTCCGATTTTCCTCTTAAGCAAAAGTTACGAGGGAATCTGCAAGGAAGTGAGCACCACCACGCCTCCGCCCGATATGGACGGGTTCATCGACAAGCTCGACGTCTCACCGGAGCTCAAAAAGTGGATGAAAAAGAATCACTGGGTCACTCTCTCGGGCGAGGATTTTATCCACAAGCTGAAAGTGCCCGACGTGATGGACGTGCCGGAATTCTACAAAGCCTACCGCGAGAGAAATGCCGGCGACGAAGCGTCGAATTTTCCGGACCCGAAGTTCAGAGCCTCAGATGAGCAGAAGCATCCGGAAAAATTCAAGCGGCTCGAAGACGAATACGCCGCAGCCATCCGCGCCTTCATGACGGCGCACCCGGAGAGCATCGACGGAATCGACGGAAACCTGACGGAAGTCGACCCGAGCTCGAAATGGAATGAGATCGTGGGAAAACACGACACCCTGGTCCGTCAGCGCGGCCTGAATCTGGCCGAATCCAGGTATCTCATTGCCCGCACGCAAACCGACCTTCAGGGACAGGGCTTCCTGCGCGGCGTGCCCCCGGGAACCTACTGGCTGAGCTCCCTCAACGTGGCTGCGGAAGTGGGAGACGTGCACCCGAAGTGGGACGTGCCTGTCACGGTCGAGCCCGGCAAGACGGAATACATTGCGCTCTCGAACGCGAACGCCGTGCCGCCGTCGTTTGTAGCCCCTTAATCCTCGCGAGCGCATGACCGAAGCTCGCGACATCGCCCGCTGGATCGGCCAACTGGCCGATCCGGATCTTGCACAACGCAACGCCTCCGCAGCGCAGTTGTATCGCGAAGGCGCTTCGCTCTACTCTTCCGCCACAAGTGAATGGATGAGGGATCCCGAATTTCGCGCCCTCGTGCGATCTGCCGAGTGCGTGATGGGAATCGCCGTGCAGCCAAAGACCTTTGAAACGATTCGCGCCGCCAATGGTTCGCCGCGTTTCGCCGATGTGCCACCCGATCAGGATGCAAAGGAATTCGAGCTCGCGATCGGCGGCGCGCATTTCGATATTCTCACGACGCGCGACCCTGTCGCCGCAGGCGCCATCGCGCGATACCTCCAGAAATTCGGCGAAGGCATCCAGCAGATCGAAATCAACGTGAGCGACGTGGATCGCGCCACCGAGATTCTGCGCACGCGGTTCGGGATCGAGCCTGTGTATCCCGCCACGCGTCCCGGAGCCGATGGCACCCGTGTCAATTTCTTCCTCGTGCCCGCGCAAGGAAAAAAAGCGCTGATCGAGCTCGTGGAAGCAACATAGCGGCACTCGACCGACCTTGCAGGAATAACGTTGGGAGCGCTACCTGCTCATCGCCGCAGGCGAGAAGGGTGGAAGCGTGGGCCTTCTTACCCTGAGCGAAGTCGCGCAGCTTGCCGCGCCCCGTTTCGAGGCGACGTAGCCGCCGGGCAACCAGTTCTATGGGAGGTTCGTTGTGCCTTTGGTCGGACCGGCAGAGAATTATTCGCCGCTCTGCTCAAGCAGCTTGGCGACCAGCGCCGTCCACCCGGTCTGATGGCTCGCCCCAAGGCCAAGAGCCGTATCGCCGTGAAAATACTCGTAGAATAAAATGTGATCGCGCCAGTAAGGATCGTTCTGCAGCAGTGCGTTATCGCCGTAGACGGCGCGGCGCCCGTCGCGACGCAGAAAAATCCTCGAAAGCCGCCGCGCCAGCTCGCTCGCCGCATCCCACAGATTCTTCTTCTGCCCCGAGCCCGTGGGAACTTCCACCTGAAACTCATCCCCATAGTAGTAGTGAATCCTCTGCATCGATTCCATCAGCAGAAAATTCATCGGGAACCACACCGGGCCGCGCCAGTTGGAATTCCCGCCGAAAAGATCGCTGGTCGATTCGCCCGGCTCGTAATCGACCGACGAAGACTGGCCGTCGAACTCGAGCATGTAAGGATGATCCTTGTGGAACTTCGAAAGCGCGCGGATGCCGTGGGGAGAAAGGAATTCGTTCTCGTCGAAAACGTAGCGGTAGATTCGCTCGAGTTTCTTCCGGTTGGCGATCGTTAGCAGCAGCCGCGGCCCCTTCTCCGTGTGCTGGCTCATGTCCACATGCTCGCCAACGTCGGGATGATGATCGAGGAACCAGCGCATGCGCCGCGAGAATGCGGGCAGGTGGGCAAGATCCTCGGGTTCGAAGGTTTCTACCGCGAAGAGCGGCACGAGCCCGACCATCGACCGCACCTTCATCGGAATGTGCCGGCCGTCACTGAGGTGAAGGACATCGTAGTAGAAGCCGTCCTTTTCGCTCCAGAGGCCCACGCCCGCTCCACCCATATCGTTCATCGCCTGCGAGATATAAACGAAGTGCTCGAAAAACTTGCTGGCCACGTCTTCGTAAGCGGGATCTTCGTGCGCCAGTTCGATGGACATGGCCAGCATATGCAGGCAATACGCAGCCATCCAGCTGGTGCCGTCCGATTGGTCGATGAAATTGCCGTCGCCGAGCGGCCGCGAGCGGTCGAACACGCCGATATTGTCGAGGCCGAGAAAGCCGCCTTGAAACACGTTCTTCCCATCGGGATCCTTGCGATTCACCCACCACGTGAAGTTGATCAGCAGTTTATGGAAGACCTTTTGGAGAAAGTTTCGATCGGGCTTCCCGCTGATGCGGCCCGCAATTTTGTAGACGCGCCAGGCCGCCCAGGCCTGCACCGGCGGATTCACATTAGAGAAATTCCATTCGTAGGCAGGCAGCTTGCCGCTCGGATGCATGTACCATTCGCGCATGAAGAGAATCAGCTGCTCCTTGGCGAACTCGGGGTCGATCGTGGCCATGGTCACGCAGTGAAATCCGAGATCCCACGCGGCGTACCACGGGTATTCCCATTTGTCGGGCATCAGGATCACGTCGGAATTGTAGAGGTGCGTCCAATCGTGGTTGCGGCCCAACTTGCGGCGCGGGTCGGGCGGCGGCTGCGTGGGATCGCCGTCGAGCCAGCGGCGAACCTCGTAGTGGTAGCTCTCCTTGCTCCAGAGCAGCCCGGCGAAAGCCTGGCGCTGGACGAGCCGCGCGTCTTCGCTCATGTTCGGGTGCGCCCGAGCGGCGAAGAATTCGTCCGCTTCCTTCACGCGCTGGACGAAAACGGCGTCGAAGGAATCGCCGAAGATCTGGCTGGCCTGTGCCGGGCGCTCGGCCGCATTGCGATCGGTAAAGCGCAGGCGAAGCGTCCAGCTTTTTCCCGGCGGAATCTCGTAGACGTAGTGCGCCGCCATCTTCGTGCCCGAGAGCGCGGGATTCACGGCCGACTTGTCGCCCGCGATCAGATAGCGGTGAAAGGCGTCTTTCACGTACGGCGTGCGATTCTTCTCGTTGTAAAGCCGCTCCGTGTTGGTTTCGTTGTTGGTGAAGAGCAGCTCGGGGCTGCCTTCCGCGAGCAGCCAGCGCACACCGTAATGATAGTCGTGCATCTCGACGACCTTCGTGCCCGGCGCTCCATCCACCGATGCAACGTGCGGCATGTCGTAGGGATCGCCCCAGCTCCAGCGGTTGCGGAACCACAGCGTCGGCAGCACATGCAGCCGCGCCGGCTCAGGCCCCCGGTTCCACGCAGTGATGCGAACCAGCATTTCTTCCGAGGTGGCCTTGGCGTACTCGACGAAAATGTCGTGGTAGCGGTTCTCGCCGAAGATTCCGGTGTCGATCAGCTCGTATTCGGGTTGGAGGCGCGAGCGGCGGCCGTTTTCAGCCACGAGCTGATCGTACGGATACGCTGCGTGCGGATATTTGTATAGAAATTGCAGGTACGAACTCGTGGGTGTCGCCTGGAGATAGTAGTAGCGCTCCTTCACGTCCTCGCCGTGATTTCCCTCGAGATTCGTCAGGCCGAAAAGCCGCTCCTTGAGGATGGGATCCTTTTCGTTCCAGAAGGCGAAGGCAAAACAGATGTGCTGGTGTCGGTCGCAGATCCCGCCGATGCCGTCTTCGCCCCAGCGATAGGCGCGCGAGCGGGCGTGATCGTGCGGGAAATAGGTCCAGGCGTCGCCGTTGGGGCTGTAGTCCTCGCGGACCGTGCCCCACTGGCGCTCTGAAAGATAAGGCCCCCAGCGCTTCCAGTGAACCTCGCGCTCGACGCTGGCTTGAAGTCGCTCTTCTTCCTTGGTCATTTTCCCACCTGAATACCCGCCCAAGCAATTTAGCGTGCTCGAATGGCAGGAGGCAAGCCGCAGGGCATTTTTTCGCGAGAGGCCGTAGCGCGATCGCCACTCGATTCTGTATTCTCGATGTGCCGCCCATCCCAGGGCGAGTCACATTGGCACAGCTGACAACCGAAGTGGTACCTCCGGCAAATTCAGGCGCCCGCTCGTGGCGCATCTGGACGCTGCTCTCTTTGATGGCAGCGGCGACGGCCGTGATCGCGCCCATGCTCTTCCTCGGCAACGCCTCGGGACACGACTTCCAGTTTCACATCGCATCCTGGATGGAGGCCGCGGGCCAGTGGCGCGAGGGCATTGTCTATCCCCGCTGGGCCGAGTGGGCCAACTGGGGCTTCGGCGAGCCGCGCTTCATTTTCTATCCACCCGCGTCGTGGATGATCGGCGCGGCAATGGGGTTCGTGCTGCCATGGCGCGTCGTGCCGGGCGCGTTCATCTGGCTCGCGCTGATCGCCGCCGGAATGTCGATGTGGAAGCTCGCGCGGGAATGGCTCGACGGCCCGGAGGCGGCAATCGCGGCTGTGCTCTACGCCGTCAATCCGTACCAGCTCGTGATGGTCTACTACCGCAGCGATTTCGCCGAGCTCCTCGCCGGAGCGCTGTTTCCGCTGGTGCTGTGGGGAGCGGTACGCATTTCGCGCGGCGAATGGCGCCAGGTTCCATGGCTCGCGGCAATATTCGCCGGAATCTGGATTTCGAATGCGCCCGCTGCGGTGATTGCCACCTATTCGCTCGCGCTGGCGATTGCCGTTGGATGCATCGTGCGCCGCAGCTTCCGGCCGTTGATCCTGGGCGGCACGGCAATGGCGGGCGGATTCGGTCTCGCGGCGTTCTATATTTTGCCCGCCGCGTGGGAACAGCGATCGGTGCAGATCGAGCAGGCGCTCGCGGATCACTTCCGCCCCGTGCAGAATTTTCTCTTCACGCATGCGAACGCGCCCGATTTCATCAAATTCAACTGGCGCGTCTCCTGGGCCGCGCTCGGGGCCATCCTCGTGACGTTCGCAGCGATGGCAGCTGCCTGGCGACGCCGGCGCGAGGCGCCTGAGGTCTGGTGGATCGTGGGGTCGATTGGAGCTGCGGCGCTGTTCCTGATGACGCCCCTCAGCGCCTTGGCATGGAGGTATCTGCCGAGACTCCAGTTCCTGCAATTTCCGTGGAGATGGCTCGAGGCGCTGGGCGTAGCCTACGCGCTCTTCTGCGCGGCGACGATGGGCTGCGTGAAGAAACGGGCGGCGCAGCTATTGACGGCCCTGATCTTCGTCGCAACCATCGGAGCGGCGGCCGCAATCATTCGCACAGGATGGTGGGATCCCACCGACGTACCCACGATGGCCGAAGCAATCAGCTCCGGGCACGGCTACGAAGGAACGGACGAGTACATGCCGGTCGGCGGCGATCGTTACCAGTTGCCCGGAAATCCCGACGAGGACACGCGGCCGGATGACGTCTCGGCCGACCCGGCCCCCCGGATCGCCATGGTCGATCCCGATTCCGGCGAAATCGTCCCAGCCAAGGGCGCGCAAATTCACATCCAGCAATGGAATGCCGAGCACAAAATCATCACCGCGGATAGCGCAACTCCGATGCGCATCGCGCCGCGCCTCCTCGCCTACACCGCGTGGGAAGTGAAAGTGGACGGCCAAGACGCGCCGTACGACGCGCTGCCCGAGACAACGCAAATGATCATCCCGCTCCCGGCCGGAGCACACCGCATCGAAATCCAATTCCGCCGAACGTGGGACCGAACGACAGGAGCTGCAATCTCCATCGCAACAGCAGTAGTGCTGCTCGGAATGGCGATCGGACGCCGGAAGATAGCGCTTATTCCAAGCGCCGATGCCTGAACCGCTTTTCGCCCTTGGCGTAGGGTGCGACCGTTTGGCCGCTGCCATAAAGTTTGTACTTATAGGTTGTAAGTCCTTCAAGCCCCATAGGCCCTCGCGCATGCAGCTTGTTGGTGCTGATGCCGACCTCCGCGCCGAATCCGTAGCGGAAGCCATCGGCAAACCGCGTGGACGCATTGTGAAAAACGCCTGCGGAATCCACCTCATTCATGAATTTCTTCGCGGCTTCGGAATCTTCGGTAACGATAGCGTCCGTGTGATGCGAGCCGTAGCGATTGATGTGATCGATCGCCTCATCGAGCCCGGCGACGATTTTGATCGAGAGGATCAGGTCGCCGTACTCGGTGCGCCAGTCCTGTTCGGTGGCAGGCACGATTCCTTGGCCGGGCAGCAGAGCCAGAGTCTTCACGCAGCCGCGGATTTCGACTCCCGCCTCCTTCAATTTCGCGACGACCTGCGGCAGAAACTTCGGAGCGATAGCTTCGTCGATGAGCAGCGTCTCGGCGGCGTTGCACACCGCGGGATACTGCACCTTCGCGTCATAGGTGATATCAACGGCCTTCTGCAAATCCGCGGCGCGATCCACGTAGACGTGGCAGATTCCCTCGCCGTGGCCGAGCACTGGAATGCGGCTGTGCTCCATGATGAAGCGAACGAGCTCGTAGGAGCCGCGCGGGATGATCAGATCGACGTCCCGATCCTGCGCGAGAAGCTCGAGCACGTCGGCGCGCGTCTGCAGCAGGCTGATCGAATCGAGAGGCACCGCCGGAAATCGCCGCAGGGATTCGCGCCAGATCGAGACGAGCGCCTCATTCGTATGCGCCGCTTCGGAACCGCCTTTCAAGATCACGGCGTTGCCCGATTTCAGCGCCAGCGATGCAAGCTGCGGCACCACGTCCGGCCGCGATTCGAAAACCACCCCGATCACGCCGATCGGGCACGATTCCCGGTGAAGAACCAGCCCATCGTCGAGCTCGGTCGCGGCCAGCCTGCGGCCGAGCGGATCTGCAAGGCGCGCCACTTCGCGAATCTGCGCCGCCATCTGCGCCACGCCCGCTTCCTTCACGCGGAGCCGCGCGAACATCGCGGACGACATTTTCCCGGCGGCTACCGCGGGTTCCGCGGCACCGCAATCGGCGGCGTTCGCTTCGAGAATTCGCGGCGCGTTCTGCTCGATGGCCTCCGCGGCCGCAAGCAACACATCGTTGCGCTCGCCAGCGGAAAGCTTGGCAAGTTCGCGAGACGCCGCGCGGGCGCGCCGGGCGATCGCGGCGACCGAGGCCGCTCCGGTGTCGATCTGCGTTGTGGCGGGCTGGCTCATGATTTCTGCAATAGCACAATATTATCGCGCGTCACAAGAACAGCCGACGGCGCCGCATCCCGCCCCGCGCGCCCGGCTTTGCGGCCGCTGCTTTTCTCGGCGTCCTCGCTCGCGCAATTGGCGATCCCGCGCGCGAATTCGCTGCCCTCGGAATCCACGATGCTCACCACATCCATCGGAGCGAAATGGTTTTCCACGCGCACGATCCCCGAAGCGAGCAGGCTCGCCTTGCCCTGCGTGATGGCGCGATGCGCGCCCGCATCCACGACCACGCGCCCGCGAACGTCCGCCGCATAAGCGATCCAGCGCCGCTTCCCGCGCATGCGCTGCGCCGGCAGAAAAGCGGTGCCGACTTTTTCTCCCGCGAAAATGCGTTCGAGCGCGCGCGGATCGTTGCCATTGGCGATCACAGCGGTCCCGCCGCAGTTCATGGCGATTTCCGCGGCTTCGAGTTTTGTGCTGCATGCCGCCGCGTCCGCTCGCCGAAGGCCCCGCCCCAAGCGCTTTCAATTCGGGCGTAATCTCCTCGACGAGCGACACAACCTCGCCCGCGGAATCCGACGACCCGCTGCGCAGCAAGCCGTCCACATTCGTGAGCAGCACCAGCGCATCGCCTTCGAGGCCGCTCATCACCAGCGCGGCAAGGCGGTCGTTGTCGCTAAAAGCGGCGGTGCGCGATCCGGCAGCCACAGATTCGAGTTCGGCGGTGGAAACGGTGTCGTTTTCATTGACGATCGGCAGCACGCCGAAGCCGATCAGCTTCTCCATCGTGTCGCGCAGATTCGAATACCGCCGCCAGTTGGTGAAATCTTCCTCGGTAAGCAGCACCTGCGCGATCTTGATATCCCACTGCGCGAAAAGATTCTTGTAAGCGTCCATCAGCAGGCTCTGCCCGACGGCGGCGCACGCCTGCTTCGTCACGAGATCGTCGAGCCGCGAGCGATGCAGCCCAAGCCAGCCGCGCCCCAAGCCGACAGCGCCCGAGGACACAAGCACCACCTGCCGCCCAGCCTTCATCAGCTCGCCGATCGAGCGAACGATCGGCTCGACGCGCTCGCAGCATAGCTCTCCCTCGGCTCCCGTGACCGTGGCCGTCCCGACCTTGATCACCAGCCGCCGCGCCGCCCGCAGCTTTTGCCGCTCCGCTTCCATGTCTGCCCTATCGCCCTACTCTATTATCGTCGCGTCGTGGTGGAGTGACACTGACTCGCTTGATTGTACCGAAATCGCCGAGCGCGCGTCTCCCCTTCTGCCCCAGCGTTGCCGCATTCTTCGGTGGAAGCGTGGCCTTCAGGCCCTCGATAAGTGCGCCCCAGGGTTGCGGCTTTAGCCGCGGCGATTCAAGCTGCGAGACGCCATCAGCCGATCTGCCGTCGCGCGTTGAAGACAAAGATTTTATTTGTCGCGTCGCGAAAATCATGGTATCTTCACTTTGCGTTTGTTGCTCTTGTAACACCTTTAGATTCGATGAAGGGGCTGCGAGTACAAACTTGCAGCCTTTTTTGCTTTACGGCTGGAGGCGGTCGAGCAGCACAAACAGCTTAAAAAGAAAAGTGAGTACATCAGTGAGAGAACAAGGAACAGTGAAGTGGTTCAATGCCAGCAAGGGTTTTGGGTTCATCCAGCGCCAGTCCGGCGAGGACGTTTTCGTCCATTTCTCGGCAATCCAGGCGGAGGGATACAAATCGCTGAACGAAGGCCAGGCGGTTGAATTCGAAGTCACCCGTGGCCCCAAGGGCCTGCAGGCTGCGAACGTCACCAGCCTCTAGTCGGAAAAGGGCGGACCGGTATCCCCGGTCCGCCTTTTTTCTTTGTCCACACGTTTTCGATTCCGCCCAAAGCACCATCCCAAATCTCTGGTACCGGGGTACTCCCGTTTTCCGCCCTCGTATTATCTACTTGTACGAATCGCCCAGAACAGGCGCAACCCGCCAGCCTCCCCCAAGGTAAAATTGAAGATCAGTTATGACCCCGGAGCCCGGCCCGGGAGCGGAACCCGTATAAGCTCAGGCGAGAACTCGCAACTAGAGGGAGATCTCATGTCCGACACGAAACCCACCATGCAGGGCGCGGCCACCGACAGCAGCGACCGCCGCCGCTCGCATCGCGTATACATCTCGATGCCCATTCTGGTGAGGGGAAAACACGCCGGGCAGCCCTTCGAGGAAGAGACGCAGACGATCTCCGTCAGCGCGCACGGCGGACTCCTGCGGGTCGCGGCGAAGCTTACGCGGGGCCAGGCCGTGTCGATCGTCAACGCCAAGACGGCGGAAGAACTTCCCTCCACCGTCACCTCACTCGGCCAGAAAGAAAACGGCAAGACCGAGGTCGGCATCGAGTTTAACGAACCCTCGCCGCTCTTCTGGCGCATCGCATTTCCTCCCGAGGATTGGGACCCATCGGAGCGCAAGCGCCCCGGTTCGCACGCGCACCGTCCCAGCCCGCCTCCGCTCCCCAAGCGCTGACGCAGCTCCAAGAGAACACGGAGAAATTTCCCGGAGCCTCCGTGGACTCAGCGCCTCTCTGTGAACTCTGTGTTTAGCTCAGCGTTCAAATTCACGCACCCATCGAATTACAACCCTGCCCACCACACCCCCTTGCTGCCCAGCTTTCGAGTCATGCTATCTTTGCTTGCAGGCGCGTCGCCGGGCGCATGGCACTTCTTCCTACCGGGCGGCACTTACTCGGGATACAAACATTGGCACCTGACCAGCCACTCTCCCCCACACACTCGAATCCGATTCAAGGAAGCGTTGCCGCGCGAAATAATGAATCAGCGCTCGCGGAATCGTGGCAATTCGCGCGCGAGCACTGGCGAAAAATCCTCGCGATTTCCGCGCTGCTGCTCGTGCCGTGTTACTGGCACCGCCGCATCGAGGCATCTGATCTCGGGAGCCATATCTACAACGCGTGGCTCGCGCAGCTGATCCGGAGCGGTCAGGCGCCCGGCCTCTGGATCGCCCACCAGTGGACCAACGTGCTCTTCGATCTGCTGCTGAGTTTCTTCGGCTCGGTCTTTGGCCTCGGCACCCGGCTGCACCTCGCGGAAAAATTCGCCGTTTCGCTCTGCGTCCTGATTTTCTTCTGGGGCGCATTCGCGCTGGTCGCCGCGGCGACGCGGCGGGCGCCATGGTTTCTCACGCCGGTGATCGCGCTCGTCGCGTACGGCTATACATTCCGCATGGGTTTTTTCAACTATTACCTGGCGATCGGCCTCTCGTCTTTCGCGTTGGCAATTTTCTGGCGCGGGCGCGGCTGGGAACGCCTGCTCGCATTGGCGATTGCGCCGCTCGTCCTGCTGGCGCACGCGATCGGTTTTATCTGGCTCGTCGGAGCGGCAATCTACGTGTGGCTGGCGGGAATGATTCCGGGGCGGAGGCAATTCCTGCTACTGATCCCGGCCGTGGGCTCGCTGATCGCGCTGCACTATTATTTCTGGCGCCACTTCGTCGTGGAGGCAGCGCCGAAATCGCCGCTCTGGTATAGCGGCGCCGATCAGTTGCTGCTCTACGGCGACCGTTACTGGATCTGCGCCGGTGCGCTGATCGCGTTTGTCCTGATCGCGCTCGCGATCGACTTGATTCGCCGGTGGCGCGAGCCGGGAATTCACACGCAACCCAACCGCGGCCCCGGCCTCGATTTTACGGGCGATTTCAGCATTCCGGTACAACTCTACATCGTCGCAGCGCTGGCCGTGCCGCTCTTGCCGCGCGGCGTCCATCTCCCGCATTCCGTCCCGATCGCGCTGCTCACGGACCGCCTGACGTTGGTTTCCGCCGTGCTGATCTGCTGCCTGCTGGGCGCGATGCGCCCGAGCCGCTGGCACCTCGCCGCGTCGGCGGTCATTGCGATCGTCTTTTTCGCGTTCGTCTATCAGGACACGGCGACGCTGAACCGCATGGAAGCGCAGGCCGAGCGGTTGGTGCGCACGCTGCCGCGCAACTCGCGCGTGATGGCCACCATCGAGCCGCCCTGGGAGTCGCGCATCCTGATCCAGCACATGATCGATCGCGCCTGCATCGGCCACTGCTTCAGCTACGGAAATTACGAGCCGAGCACCGCCGTCTTTCGCGTCCGCTCCACCCCCGGAAATCCCTACGTGTTGAACAACTACGAAGACACCGTCGACATGGAAGACGGCTACTACACCGTCCAGCCCGAGGACCTGCCCGCCTACCAGGTCTACGAATGCGACGCCACCGGCACGCGCCTCTGCATCCAGCCACTCGAAGCCGGCGAAGACAACGACGACATGGGCTACCACCCCGGCCCGCAGTAATCCTTCCCGACGAAGGAAACTCAATGGCGCCCGCAATCCTCGCCCGTCATTCTGAGGCCCGCCTCTGGCCGAAGAATCGACGTAAGCCTGAAAGGCCCGTTGCGTCTTCTCTCTTTGGGTCGACCGATGAGGCATCTGGCAAAATCCTCCAAATTCGACCTTTTAAGCCGTTATAAGCCCTTTTAACCTGCTTATGGCAGCAATATCCATGATGCTGTGCGCGCCCTAAATGCACGCCTCGTAACGCGAAAAAAACGCCCGCCTGAAATGCGAGGCGGGCGCCTTGCTTTTATTGCGAGAGAACGTTGCGGGCGAAGACTCTGTAGCGGGCTGTCGCGAAAGTTGGCCGATTGGGGTGAGTTTCGCGCGAGAGGCCGCCTGAGCCGGTGAGGAGGCCGAAGACGGCGACGGAATCAGGCGTGCCGATGTAGACCTTGCCGTTGGCGATCATTGGCGTGATGAATTTGTTTTCGACGAACTGGTCGCGGCCGCCCGAGGCCTGGTTGCTATTGTAGAGTTCGTTGGCGAGATTCGCCGCGTCGTAGGCGTGGAGGACGCCGGGCGTGGCCGCTTCGACGGCCCAGACGATTCCGTTCTCCGTGCCGTCGGCCGAAATGCTCGGCGTGGTTCCGGGATACTCGAATTTCGTGGGGCTGTGCGAAGCTGCGTGCGCGGCGAGTTTGGCGCACGATATGGAAAACGCCTTGAGGTAATCTCCCTGCGCGCCGTAATAGATCGTGTTGTTGAAGTACGCGGGCAGGGCGAAGACGCCGTCGACGCCTCCGAGACCGGCCGTGACCCGCTGATAGATTGCCCGGTCGTCATGCGGATTGAATTTCCCCATCGCATCGCGGTCCACCACGTAGATGATGGCGCGGCCGGTGATGAAGTCGGCCTTGCCGGCGCCGACGGCAAGATGGCGCGTCTTGCCTGAATCATCCTTCAGGTCGGGCAGCAAAAGCAGGCCGCCAGAGCCGAGATCGCGATCCTGATTCGAATTGACGACGGTATCGTGTGGCGCGAAATAATCGGCGACGCGCAGCGCGTTGCCCTTCGCCGAAAGCTTGAGGAACGCGTTGCCGAAATCTCCGTTGACCGGCATGCCGGCCGCATCGAGCTTGGGATCGAACGTGCCGTTGCCATCGAGGAGAAAAATGTTGCCGGCGGAATCGGCCGCCATGCCGCCGCCCGACATCCAGATGCCGCCCGCGCTGCCGTTGGGAGTGAGGTTGAGGACGCTCGTCTGGCGAAGCGTCGACTCGCTATAAGCCATGATCCAGCCGGTGTACGGCCACGCGTCGCAATGGGAACTCCAGCCCACGTAGATCTGGCCATTCACGAGCAGAAGCGCGCTGCGCGCTTCATATTGGCGCGGATCGAAAACGACCGGACCGGATTGGCTGCTCTGCGTGGCCTGAATATCGACGGGGCCGCCCGCGAGCTCGGCGTGCGTGACGAGATCGAGCGCGTGCAGGCGCTGGTGATATTTGCCGACGGAGTCCTTCGACATGGAGACGACGAAGATCATGCCGTTCGGGCCGGCGCTTGGATCGATGACAGGCGTCGCCGTGATTCCGATTTCGGGCGTGACCTGCGCGCAGTTCTGGTCGTCGCTCGGCTTTTCATTCGCGGGAATCACGGACGCCTGCCAGAGCGGCGGGCCGAGAGTGTCGGCGTCGAAGGCATAGACGATGTCGTGTTCGGTGGCGACGTAGAGGATGTTGTGAGTGGCGCCGTTGATGGCGACGTGCGGCACGTAGAGGGGCTCCGCGTCGACTCCGCCGACGACTGGAAGCTTGCCAAGCTGGCCGAAGCTGGCGACGTTGACGTTTGAGAGCGTGAGAATCGTCTCGTTGAGATCCTGGCCGGTGCGCGCATTGTCGTTATGGTGTGTAAGGACACTCACGGAGTTCGTGGTCGAGAGCTGTGGTTTGGCGGCCGGAGGATCCGGAGGATCGGGCGGATCCGACTTACAACTTGCGAGGCCGATGGATACGACAGCCAAGAACATCCCAAACGCGGCGAGCTTCAAATGCAACGTCTCCTGAGGTGGCCTCGAACATTAGGTTTGATGCGACGATCCAGGCTAATGGATACATTCTACCTGTCGAGGACAGATAGAAAAATCCAAAAATGCGCAGAGGCGTGGGCGGGGCTAGGCCGATTCGGGCGTGGTGTTTCCGGGGCGCGGCACGGCGGTCGTGGCGGGCCGGCGGCGGTCGATGAGCCACGATCCGAGGCGCCAGGCCAGCAGGATTCCGACGAGGAAGGCGTATTCGAGGGGCTTGCGGACGTCGGATTTCACGAGCCAGTAGTAATGGATCACGCCCGCTATCGCGGTGATGTAGATCAGGCGATGCAGCATGCGCCAGCGCTTTCCGCCGAGGCGGCGAATTGAGGCGGCTGTGGAAGTGAGCGCGAGCGGAATCAGCAGCACGAAGCCGAAAAAGCCGACCGTGATGAAGGGACGCTTCGCGATGGCTTTCGTGATATCGGACACATCGAAAGTGAGGTCGAGGCCGAACCACGTGCTGAAATGCAGGCACGCGTAGAAAAATGCGAAGAGGCCCAGCATCCGGCGAAACCGGATGAGCTGCGGCATGCGGAGAATTTTGCGCAGCGGCGTGATCGCCAGCGTGATGACGATGAAGCGAAGCGTCCAATCGCCGGTGCGGTGCTCGATGTAATTGATCGGATTGGCGGTGAGGTCGCCCTCGACCGCGCGCCAGATCAGCAGACCGAGAGGAACCAGGCAGAGGACGAACACAAATACCTTCGTCCACTTGCTGGTCAAAATCGCATTCATCTAGAAATTTTTCCGCAGGTCCATGCCAGCGTACATGCTGGCCACGTAGTCGCCGTAGCCGTTGAACATCAGCGTGGGGCGGCGGAAGAATTCACCGAGGCGGCGCTCCTTGGCCTGGCTCCAGCGTGGGTGGTCGACGTTGGGGTTCACATTCGAGTAGAAACCGTATTCGTTGGGCGCGTAGATATTCCAGGTGGTGGGGGGCTCGTTCTTCACGAAGCGAATCTTGACGATGGATTTAATACTCTTATATCCGTACTTCCAAGGAATCACCATCCGCACGGGCGCGCCGTCCTGATTTGGAAGCGTCTCGCCGTACATGCCGACGCAGAGAAGCGTGAGCGGATTCATCGCCTCATCGAGGCGAAGCCCTTCGACATAGGGCAACTGGATGCCACTGCTCGTCGCCCAAGGCATTACCGCGGCGTTGTAGTAGCTTTCGAAAGCGACGTAACGGGCCTTGGGCGTCGGCTCGACCAGATTCGCGATCGTGCTGAGGGAGTAGCCGATCCAGGGCACGACCATCGACCAGGCCTCGACGCAGCGGTGGCGGTAGATGCGCTCCTCGAGGGGCGCAAGCTTCAGGATTTCGTCCATGGTGAACTTGCGAGGCTTGGCGACCTCGCCTTCGACGGAAATAGTCCAGGGTGTGGTGACGAAGTTCTTGGCGTTCTGGGAGGGGTCGCCCTTATCGGCGCCAAATTCGTAGAAATTGTTGTAGGTGGTGACGTCGTTTTCGGGCGTGAGCTTTTCGCCGGTGGTGGTGTACTTGCTGCTGACCAGGCCATCCAGCTTGACGGGCACCGAGCCCTTGGACGGGCCCGCGAAATAGCGCGGCAGTTTCTTCCAACCAGCCACGACAGCTGTGGTCGCCAAGAGTCCGAGGAGAAAATTGCGGCGGCCCATGTAGAGGGCTTTTGGCGTGACGTCCGCATACGTCAAATCCGGCTTTCTCTGGACCACCATAAATGCCTCCCTACCCCTTCAATGATAATACGCTTGCGCGAGGCCGGCGGATTGAGGAAGTTTTCACAGGCGAAAACGATAGGAGCCCGAAAGCCACCAGCGTCTGCGTGGCAAACGTGTCCGGGAATTGCGCGCTCGTTGCGAAGACCCCACCCTCACAAACCGAGGATGGGGCACCCGGAACGTCAAAGGCGAAGGCCCTGATCTTGGGAGCGGCGACATACGAGGATGCGCGGTTATCGCACAGACGCCCAAGGCTACTTCGCGGCGAGTTCGTGCAGCAGGGCGGTGCGGATGCGCTGCTGATGTTCGGGCGAGAGCTTGTCTCCGGCGGTGGTGAGATAGAAGACGTCGATGGCCATCTGGCCTTCAGTTTCGATGAGCGCGATTTCGATATTGCAGTTCTGGTGGGAGAACTGCGAGCTGATGCGATAGAGCAGGCCGGGCCGGTCCTGGGTGATGACCTCGATGAGAGTGGTATGGGGAGAGCACGCGTCGTCGACTTCGATGCGGGTATCGATTTTGACCTTCGGCTCGGCGTTTTTTTCGGCGCGGAGGCGGTCGCGCAGCATGCGATCAAGATCCGCTTTATCGGTGAGGACGTCGTGAATGCTCTTCTTGAAGCGCTCCCATTCGGGGAGATTCAATTCGAGCGTCTGGAAACGGTCGGTGAAAAGGAAAGTGTCGACGACGATCCCCGCGCTATTCGAGAAGGCTGAGGCTTTGACGATGTTCATTCCCCAGGCGGCCAGCGCGCCCGCCATTTTCGCGAAAAGGAAGGGGCGATCGCGAGTGACGAGAGTGAGCTCATACCAGTGGCGGCCGCGCGTGAGGTCGAGCTGCACGGAATCTTCGCCGAGGCGGCTGGACATCTCCATGTGGCGGATGACGTCGCTCGCGGCCTGGGTGCGGAGGTAACGCCGGGGCAAGCCATCGAGGAACGCGTCGATTCTCTTCCCGGCGGCGGGCGCGAGAGTGCGGAGATGATCGAGGACTTCGTCATCCGCATGGACGTGGAGGCGCTCGTCGGCGCTGCGCATCATGAAATTGGCGGTGCCGATATAGAGCTGCCAGATATTTTCCGCCTTCCAAGGAGTAAGGGCTTCGGGATTCACGGCCTTGATATCGGCGTACGTGAGCAGGCACAGCATCTTCAGCTGCTCGGGCGTGCCCATCTTCTCGGCGGTCTGGCGGATGGTGCCGGGATCGAAAATATCGCGGCGGAGAAAATTACTGATTTCGAGATGGCGTTTGATGAGGAAAAGGACCATCTCGCGGTCGGGCGGATCGAGGTCGAGGCGCGCCATGCAAGTTTTCGCGAATCCGATGCTCGAGGCAATGTGATTGTCCGGTTCCGCGCCCTTGCCGGTATCGTGTAGCAGGATCGCGAGGTAGAGCAGATCGGGCTGCTCGACTTCGTCGAGGAGCTCGGCGTAGCGCTGGTCCCACTTGGATTGCGACTTTCGCAGGGCGTGGAGATTCTCGATCGCGACGAAGGTGTGCTCGTCGACGGTGAAACGGTGCGAATAGTCGCGGATCACGAGCGAATCGATGCCCTTGAATTCCGGCACGAGCAAACCGAGCAGGCCGAGCGAATGCATGGCACGCAGCGCCTCGGCCGCGTGCGGAGCCAGCAGGATTTCCTGCAGGTAGTGCCACGCGGCCACGCCTTCCGACGGCTCTTTGGCGAGCGACGGCAGGATTTCCTCCAACTGATGCTCGGTGGCCGAGCTGAGGCTCAAGCCGTGGCGCGCCATGAAGCGAAACATGCGGAGCGGCAGCTCGGGATCCTTCAGCGACTCCTCGCGCTGAAGGAAAATTCTTCCGTCGACGACGGCGAACTCCGCGTTGGAGAGGCGCGAGCGCAAATTCTGAAACTGGCGGTAGAGCGACGGGCGCGCGGCGGGAAACTCCTCGAGCAGCTGCGCAGCGACGCGATGGATCAAGCGAGCGTGACCGTAATAGATGCGCATCCAGTCGGAAGTGGCGAGCGAATCGGCGTCGGGCACGCCGATCGTGCGGTCGGCGGCCTCATCCTGCTCGGCCCAGGCGAGCGTGTTGTCGTCGCGGCCATGGCTGAAATGAAGGAAGCAGCGTACGGACATCAGAAAGTCGAGCGCGGCGTCGAAGGGCGGGCGCAGCCAGGGCGGGAGGAGCTCGGCTTCGTCGGGCCAGCCGGTTCTTTCCTCCATGGCGGCGATGAGGGCAAGCCAGTGCGCGAGATTGTAATCGCGGAGGCCGCCGGGGCCGTCTTTGACGTTGGGCTCGAGGTGAAAGACGGAGTTGCCGAATTTGTTGTAGCGGGCGCGCGTGAGATCGGTGAGACGTTGCACGATCGAGCGCGATTCGCGCGAGACGAGCTTCGGAATTACCTGATCGTACAGGCGAGCGAAGAGTTCGCGATCACCGGCGAGATAGCGGCAATCGAGCAGCGAAATCGCGAATTCGACGTTGTCGGCATCGAATTTCTCGCACTCGGCGAGAGAGCGCGTCGCGGGGCTCAACTTGAGCCGGAGATCCCACATCTGCTGCGAAAAGTTCTGGATGCGGCCCGCGAGTTCGGGGTCGGTCCCGCTATCGGAATGGAGAAAGAGAATATCGATATCGGAATGGGGAAAGAGCGAGCGGCGTCCGAAGCCGCCCAGGGCGAGAAGGGCAAAGTTCCGGGGACCCTCGGCGCGGGGCGAAACGAGCTCCTGCCAGAGGCGGGAGGCGATGGACTCTACCAGCGCGGTGCGGCCGTGGACGGCGGCGCGGCCGTTACCACTGGCCGCGAATTCCTCCTGGAGGCGCGCCGAACCCGCCGCGTATTGATCGCGGAGTTCGGCGGCGAGAGTGGGCTTGGTAGACATGTGTGCCGATTCGAGTGCCGATCGCGCGCCGGGCTCGCTGCGACGGTTTCATTGCCCGTTGCCTGCATCATGCGGCTTGGCCATCAGGCTAGAGGGCGGTCTCGCCGCGCTCGTCGTTGCGAATCCGGATGGCATCTTCAACCTTGGAAAGAAAAATCTTACCATCACCGATCTTTCCCGTGCGCGCGGCCGCCACAATCGCCTGGACAGCTTTTTCGGCCAAATCGTCCGCCAGGACCATCTCGATCTTGATCTTGGGGATGAGATCGACGGTATATTCGCGGCCGCGGTAGAACTCGGTGTGGCCCTTCTGACGGCCGTGGCCGCGTGCTTCGAGGACCGTCATTCCTTCGACGCCGACTTCGTGGAGGGCGTCTTTCACGGCATCCAGCTTCGAGGTCTGGATAATCGCTTCAACTTTTGTCATCGATGTTTCGCTCAATTCTCCAATCGCTTGTGCCGAAATTTCCTTGCCACAGAGGGGGCCGATTTGCCCACGAACAAGCAATGCCATTCAGCGGATCACGCCGCCGCGCATTATACACGCAACTTGCGAGGCCGCCACGGGCTCGAAGAGCGCCTTAGACGCCTCACGCCTTCTAATCCGAATAGCCCTTCGGATGCTTGCGGCGCCATTCCCACTGAGACTTCAGAATCTGTGGCAAGTCGGACTGGACCGCTGTCCAACCGAGGACCTGGCGAGCTTTGGCTGCGTCGGCGACCAGCTCCGGAGGGTCGCCCGCGCGGCGGCCTTCGAAGCGAACCGGAATCGGGTGGCCGGTCACCTTGCGGGCCGCTTCGATCACTTCGAGAACCGAATAGCCGTGGCCGGTGCCGAGATTGATGAAATCGGATTTGCCACCCCGGCGGAGATATTCGAGCGCGGAAATGTGAGCCTCGGCAAGATCGATGACGTGGACGTAATCGCGAATGGCCGTGCCGTCGGGAGTGGGGTAGTCCTTGCCGAAGACGGAAACCTCGGCTTTTTCGCCGAGCGCGGCCGCGAGCACATTGGGGACAAGGTGCGATTCGGGCTCATGATGCTCGCCCCGTGCTTCGGTAGCGCCCGCAGCATTGAAATAGCGGAGCGCGGTGAACTTGAGGGCGTACGTGCGATCGTAGGATGCGAGGATGCGTTCCATCATGAACTTCGACCAGCCGTAGGGATTTGCCGGCCACTGCGGAGTCGTCTCGGCGATCGGAACTTTTTCCACTTCGCCATAGGTGGCGCACGTGGATGAGAAGACGATCCGGCCGACGCCGGCTTCCAGGAGCGTATTCAGGAACGCGATTCCCTGCTCGACGTTGTTCTCGTAATACCGCGCGGGCTGGCCTACGGATTCGCCCACGTAGGCGAGGGCGGCGAAATGAACGCACTCCTCGATTTTGTGCTCTTTGAGGATGCGCGCAAGGAGCGCGCAATCGCCCACCTGCCCCTCATAAAACGGCACGTCCGGATCGACGGAGCCGCGGTGGCCCCGAAAAAGATCGTCGAGGACGACAATCTGCTCGCCTTTGGCTTTTAGGCGCTCGGCGGTCACACTTCCGATATAGCCAGCGCCACCCGTGATGAGAATTGCCATGGTTCTCCGTGTGCGTCGATCGAATTGGAGGATCCGGAGTGCGAGCCGGACGGCCTCGTGGGTCCAGACGCGCGATTATACCCGAATCGCAGGCGGGCTCTTCACGGATAGAAAGCGCTTTCGGAGCAACATTGCGCAGGGCGCGCGCGTAGTAAGATTGAGGGTCATGACTTCGCCGAACATCAGCGCATCGCCGGGCGCTTCGGGAGCGGCCGAGCGGCGCGATCAGGCCGCCATCCGCACGGAGCATCTCGTGCGGCACTATCCGATGGGGGATGCGCTGGTGCGCGCCGTCGACGACGTGACGATGAGCGTGGCCGCCGGAGAGTTCGTGGCGCTGCTGGGAAGCTCGGGCTCGGGGAAATCGACGCTGCTGAACTTGATGGCCGGGCTCGACCGGCCCACATCGGGCGCGATTTTCGCGCATGAGCGAAATCTCGCGGAAATGAATTCCGACGAACTGGCGCGGCACCGCAGCCATACGATCGGGATCGTGTTTCAATCGTTCAATCTCTTGCCGCGGATGACGCTCGAGGAGAATGTCGAGCTGCCGCTGCGGCTGGCGGAGGTGGAACGCGGCGAGCGCACGGCGCGGGTGCGAGAGGCGGTCGATCGCGTGCGGCTGACCGCGCGGCTGACGCATAGACCCCCCGAGCTTTCGGGCGGCGAGCAGCAACGAGCGGCGCTGGCGCGCGCGCTGGTGAACCGGCCGACCATTTTGCTGGCGGACGAGCCGACCGGGAATCTCGACAGCGCGACCGGAGACGAGATCATGCTGCTGCTGCGCGAGATCAACGAGACGCTGGGCATGACGATCGTGATGGTGACGCACGAGCAGCCGCGCGCCGAACGCTTCGCGCATCGAATGATCCTGATGGGCGACGGCAAGATCAAGAATGACGGGGTGCGCGCGTGAAGACACGCGACCTGGTGGATCTGGCGGCGCGCAACCTGCGCGAGGCGATCTTTCGCAATTCGCTGACGACGGTCGGAATCGGCGTGGGGGTCGCGTCGCTCGTGGCCATTCTCTCGCTCGGAGTGGGACTGCAGGACCTTGCGAACGATCGACTGGCCAAGTCCGGGCTTTTTGACGCCGTGATCATCACTCCGCTCGCGAACTTTCCGGGGATGGGCGGCCCGATGCGGCCCGCAGGAACGCCGCCGCCCGTAATTCGCCCGCTCGATGACGAGGCGCGGCACAAGATTGAAGCGCTGCCAAACGTGATCGAGGTGTACCCCGAAATTCGCTTCCCCACTGAAATTCACTACAACGGGAATCCGTATCCCACGATGGTCGCCGGGGTGCCGGAATCGGCGCGCGAGGGCGGCTCATTTGACGGGATGCAGGGGAATTTCTTTTCCGGACCGGCGGCAGACGAGGCGATTCTGCAGATCGACCTTGCGCGGCAGCTTTCGAATCAGCCCTACACGCTGATTGGCAAGGATCTCGTGCTTCGTTATGCGGAGCGAACGCCGCTGGCTGCGGGGAGCGGCGGAAATTCCGAAGCGGGCGGATTTTCCATCGTGCCGCACGAGGAGAAACTGCGCGTGGTGGGCATCGTGACGACGGAACCATCGGCCGGGCTCGGGACGTTCGGGCGGGGGCGGCTGCTGATCCCGCTGCAACTGGCGGAAAAACTGCAGGCGACGCAGACAAACGATCTGCGGGACATGCTGCGCGATACGCCGACTAAGCGGACGTATGACGACCTCACCGCGCGCGTGAAGAGCGCGTCGAATGTGCCCGCCGTGGAAGACGCCATCAAACAGATGGGTTTCAGCGCTTTTTCGCTGCTCGATGCAACGCGCAGCCTGGCTCAGGTATTCGCCGTGTTCGACATGCTGCTCGGGATTTTCGGCAGCCTGGCTCTTGTGGTTGCTTCGCTGGGGATCGTCAACACACTGGTGATGGCGATCCTGGAGCGCCGCCGCGAGATCGGCGTGCTGAAGGCTCTGGGGGCTTCCGACCGCGACGTGCGGCGCCTCTTCTTCGCCGAGGCGACGGCGATGGGCTTCTTTGGCGGCGTCCTCGGCGTGTTCATAGGCTGGTTGATCAGCCGCACGATCAACTTTGGCACGGACATCTACCTGACGCGGCGCCAACTTCCATCGATCAACGTCGCCGCCGTGCACTGGTGGATGGTGTTCGCGGCCATTGGACTCTCCGTGGTGGTGAGTCTTGCCGCGGGCATCTACCCGGCATCGCGCGCGGCGAAGCTGAACCCGGTCGAGGCGTTGCGGTATGAGTAGGCGCGCCGGGCCAGCGCCGGCGATTTTTGTGCTGGCGCTGGCGTGGCTCTTCTTTGCTGTGCCGGCGCATGCGGGCGGGCGCGCGGAATGCAACTCGGTTCCGAGCAAGATTCTCGGGCGCCCTGTTCCCTACTGCGTGCTTTTGCCGCCGGGTTACGATGTGGACAAGACGCAGCGGTATCCCGTGCTCTATTTTCTCCACGGGATCGGCGAAAACGAACAGGCGCTGCTGAACTCAGGCGGCTGGGATTTGATTCAGGATCTGTGGGACCAGAAACAGATGGGTGAGTTTGTGATTGCGGCTCCGGCGGGTGGCCGCACGTTTTTCATCAACTCGCGCGACGGGAAAGTGCGTTACCAGGATTTCCTGATGCGCGAATTCCTGCCGTACATCGAAAGCCACTACCGCATTCGCGCCGGGCGGCACTCGCGCGGCATTGCTGGCATTTCCATGGGAGGCTACGGCGCGCTGCGGCTCGGGCTGCTTTTCCCGCAGACGTTTGCCGCGGTGAGCGCGAATAGCCCCGCGCTGATCGCCAAGCTGCCGAATATCGAGATGGCGACGCCCGGCGAATCGAATATTCTCGCGCGCATGCTCGGATCGGCTTTCGGCGTCCCGTTCGACCGAGCGTTCTGGGAACGCGAGAACCCGTTTACGATCGTGCGCAACGGGCCGCGGCCGGTTGGGCTGAACATTTATTTCGATTGCGGCACGGAGGATAGCTACGGCTTCAATGTGGGCGCGCAGGCGTTTCACGAGCTGCTCGTTTCGCAGCACATCCCGCACGAGTTTCACCTTTATCCCGGCGCGCACGACTGGAGCTACTTCGCGCAGCATTTTCCGGCGTCGCTCGAATTCCAGTCGGACGCATTCGGCGTGACGCCGAAAAAATAGCTCCATGCCCCCGCTTATTCTGGAAACGCCGATTTCGCTGAAGGAATTCGTGGGGCGGGAGCTTGGCGTATCGGATTGGTTCTTGGTGACGCAAGAACGCATTCGCCAGTTCGCGGCGGCGACCGAGGACCATCAGTGGATTCATGAGGATCAGGAACGCGCCGCGCGCGAATCGCCTTACGGCACGATGATCGCGCACGGTTTTCTGACGCTATCGCTGATCGGGTATCTCACCGGGCAGGTGTTTCAGGTGAGCGGGGTGCGTATGAGTGTGAATTACGGATTGAATCGCGTGAGATTCCCTGCTCCGGTGCCGACGGATTCGAGGATTCGCGCCCGAGTGGCGCTGAAGGCGTTGCGGGAATTCTCCGGATACATCGAGGCGGAAGTGCTGGTGACCGTTGAGGGAGAGAACGCTGCGAAGCCGTGCTGCGTTGCTGAGTGGCTTATGCGGTTTTACATTTAGCGCTGGAAAACGTCGAAGACCCCACCCCCACAAACCGAGGATGGGGCACCCGGAAAGTCAAAGGCGAAGGCCCGGGGCTGAAGCCGCTTTATTAGTCGGCGGCGCGGACGCTTTCGCGGTGGAAGTCGGCGAAGGTTTTGCCGGCTTCGGCTAGCTGCTTGAGCAGCGGCGCGGGTTCCCAGATCTGGCCGTGCTGGCGATGAAATTCGGAGACGCGGTCGTAAATTTTCTTCAGTCCCACGGCGCCGGCGTACCACATCGGGCCGCCGCGGAAGGCGGGAAAGCCGTAGCCATTCACGTAGATCGTGTCGATATCGCCGGCGCGCAACGCGTAGCCTTCTTCGAGAATGCGCGCGCCTTCATTGATCAGGAAATAGACGCAGCGCTCGACGATTTCCTCGGATGAAATCTGGCGTTGCGGCGTGCCTGCGTCTGCCCTCCATTTGCTCACGAGTTGCACAACTTCGGGATCGGACGATGCGCGCCGGTCGGCGTCATATTTGTACCATCCCGCGCCGGTTTTCTGGCCGAGCCGGCCCATTTCCACGAGGCGATCTTCGACATACGGCTGGCGCGTGCCGGGCTTTTCGAGATGGCGATATTCCTTGCGAATGCGATAGGCGATGTCGAGCCCGCCGAGATCTCCGACGGCGAGCGGTCCCATCGCCATGCCCCAATCCGTGAGCGCCGCATCCACCGCTTCGGGCGTCGCGCCTTCCTCGACGAGGAATTGCGCCTCGCGAATGTAAGGGAGGAACATGCGGTTGCCGACGAAGCCGCGGCAATTGCCGACGAGCACGCCCACCTTGCCGATTTTCTTCGAGAGCTGCATGCAGGTGGCGATCACGTCCTTGGCGGTTTTGCGGCCGCGCACGATTTCGAGCAGGCGCATCACGTTGGCCGGACTGAAGAAGTGCATGCCGATCACGGCTTCGGGGCGCGAGGTGGTGGCGGCGATATCGTCGATATTCAGCGTGGAGGTGTTGCTTGAAAGAATCGCCCCGCGCTTGCAGACGCGATCGAGCTCGGCGAAGACTTCCTTCTTGAGCGGCATCGTCTCGAAGACGGCCTCGATCACCATGTCCGCATTGGCGAAATCGGCGTAGCTGAGCGTGGGCTTGATGAGCGCCATCCGTTCGTCGACCTGCTGCTGCGTGAACCGGCCGCGCTTTACGGATGTTGCGTAATTCTTCTGGATGTTGGCGAGGCCGCGGTCGAGCGCGGGCTGGTCCGAATCCTTCAGGACTACGGGAATGCCCGCGTTCGCGCAGACCATGGCGATCCCGCTGCCCATCGTGCCCGCGCCGACGATCGCTACGGAATTGACCGGGATCAGCGGCAGATCTTTCGGGATGTCGGGGATTTTCGAGACTTCGCGGTCGGCGAAGAATACGTGGATCAGGGCTTTGGATTCGTCGGTGTAGAGGCATGTATCGAAGAGCCGCGCCTCTTCCAGGCAGCCTTTATCGAAGGGCAACTTTGTGGCGGCCTCGATTCCATCGATGGCCGCGAGCGGCGCGGGGAGTGCGCGTTGCTTCTTGCGGACTGTCTCGCGCGCGGCGGCAAAGACCGGGGCATTCTGCTCGGGCGTGCCCAGTTTCTCGTGGCGCTCGCGCGTCTTGCGCACAGGCTTGCCGGCGACTTCACGCGCAAACGCAATGGCGCCTGCCAGCAAGTCGCCCTCGATGATCTTGTCGACGATGCCGGCTTCGAGCGCGTCGGCAGCCGTGACCGGCTTGCCCGTGGTGCACATCTCGACGGCTTTTGCGACCCCCGCGAGGCGCGGCAAACGCTGCGTGCCGCCCGCGCCGGGAATAATTCCGAGGTTCACTTCCGGTTGTCCCACGCGAGTGCCCGGGGCGATCAGGCGATAGTGGCAGGCCTGTGCGACTTCAAGGCCGCCGCCCAGGGCGTTGCCGTGCAGCGCGACAACTACCGGCTTGCGGCAATCTTCGATCTTCAGCAGCGTGGGCAGCAGATCGATGCGCCCGCCCTTGCCTGAGGTCATCTCGACGAACATGTTGATGTCGGCACCGGCGATGAACGTCTTCCCGGCGCCGATCAGGACGGCGGCCTTGATGGCGTCGTCGCTGTTGATCCGCGCGATCGCTGCTTCGATCCCTTCCGGCACGCCGCGGCTCAAAGCGTTGACCGGCGGATTATTGATCGTGATGATCGCGACGTTTTTGTCGGTGCTGAATTGAACGAGATCACTCATGTGGGTTGACGTCTCCGGGCGGAATTGTATTGTGTCCTGCCACTACAACGCTTGCAAGTTGCCTGCCGGTGAAGCTTAAAGCTCTCGCGCCAATGCGTGCGCGGGGCACGACCGGGCAAGCCCGGCCGGCAAACAGCGGGAGCAAGCTCCCGCACTCCACAGGGCCGCTACAGGATCTGCACGACTGGCGCCGTGGCGGTTAAATTCACCACCGAGAGGCGGGCCGCGACGTTGCGCGCCATCGCGTAGATGCTCTTCGCGCCGGGTGCGTCTTCGCCGAGCGACGCGACCGGCTTCCCCGTATCGCCGCCGATGCGAATCTTCGGATCGATCTCGATTTCGCCGAGGAACGGGAGGCCAAACGTCTTCGCCATCTTCTCGCCTTCGCCGTAGCCGAAAACGTCGATGCGCCCCTGGCAATGCGGGCAGGCGAAATAGCTCATGTTTTCGACGACGCCGAGAATCTCGACATTCACCTGACGAAACATCTCGACGGCCTTGCGCACGTCGGCGAGCGCGACAACCGAGGGCGTCGTAACGACCACAGCGCCGCTGACGGACACGCTTTGAATCAGGCTGAGCTGAACGTCGCCTGTGCCCGGCGGCAGGTCGACGATCAGATAATCAAGCTGGCCCCAGCGCACGCTGCGCAAGAACTGCTGCATCACGCTGTGAAGCATCGGGCCGCGCCACACGAGCGGTTTATCGCCCGGATTGAGCAGGCCCATCGAAATCATCTTCACGCCGTGCGCGACCACGGGGATGATCGTGCGTTCGTCGAGCGCGCGCGGCTGCTCGAGCGTGCCAAGCATAACGGGAACGTTCGGGCCGTAGATATCGGCGTCAAGGAGACCGACCGTCGCGCCCATATTTTTCAGCGCGATGGCGAGATTCACGGCGACCGTCGTCTTGCCGACACCACCTTTGCCGCTGGCAACCGCGACCAGATTCTTCACGCCCTCGATCGGGGCTTTGTCCTGCAAGCGCTTTCCGGGCGGGACCGACGCGTCGAATTTCACCTCAACAGACGTGATCCCGGGTACCTGCGCGAGCGCGGCGCGGACATCTTTCTCGATCGTGTCCTTGAGCGGGCACGCGGGCGTGGTCAAGGTGACGAGCAGCGAAACGGAGCCATCGTTCACCTGGATGTTTTTCGCCATGCCCAGGGTGACGATGTCCTTGTGCAGCTCGGGGTCCATCACCCCGCGCAACGCTTCGATGACCGCCGCTTCACTCGCCATGATTTCCTTTCGCCGCAGAACAAGGCGCCGCAAGCCGCTGGGCGCAATTACCCATGATAGACGCCTCGCGTGTGCGCGGCAACAGGCGGAGCGGGGCAGCGGCGATATCATTTGACCCGCCGCGTGGACTTGAACGCCTCTCTAAACACTGAGTACACAGAGAAGCATTGAGTACACGGAGCGACGGGGGCGAAAAGCAGCGGTACGCGAGGAGGCTCTCGAGAATCGGCAGCGTCACTTTTTGCCGTAGGCGGATTTGTACCACTCCCAGGTGCGCTGGAGGCCTTCTTCGAAGAGGACGCGCGGCTCGTAGCCGAGGATTTTGCGCGCGAGTGAAACGTCCGCTTGCGAATCGCGGATATCGCCGTCGCGGGGCGGGTCGTATTTGACCTGAAGCGTTTTGCCGGCGACTTTTTCGAGCAGCTTTACGACTTGGTTGAGCGTGATCCGCGCGCCGGTGCCGCCATTGAAGACTCGGCCCGATGCGCCGGCTGCTTCGCAGGCGCGCAGCGTTTCGTCCACGACGTTATCGATATAGGTGAAATCGCGGGACTGCTCGCCATCGCCGTAGATGACGAGCGGTTCGCCTTTGAGAATTGCGAGCATGAAGCGCGAAAGCACACCGGAATACTGAGACGTGGGGTCTTGGCGCGGGCCGAATACGTTGAAATAACGTATGGAAGCGTTTTCGACGCCGTAGACGCGACCGAAAACCTGCGCGTAAAGCTCGCCGACGAATTTCGTGACGCCGTAGGGCGAGATCGGCTGCGGCTGCATGCTCTCGGTCTTCGGCAGCGTGGGCGTTTCACCGTAGGCGGACGATGACGCCGCGTAGACAAATCTCCGCACCTTGGCATCGCGCGCCGCCACGAGCACATGTAGCGTGCCGTCGATATTCACGTGATTCGATTCGAGCGGGTCCTTCACGGATTTCGGCACCGATGTGCGAGCGGCGAGGTGGATCACGTAGTCGATGCCAACGCAGGCCGATTGCACCTTCGCGAGATCGGTGATGCTGCCGACATGCAAGTCGATCTTCGAGCGGACGCCCGCCAGATTTTCTTCGTTGCCGGTCGAAAGATCGTCGAGCACCACGACGGAATGGTTGCGCCGCAGGAGTTCTTCGACGATGTTGGAGCCGATAAAGCCGGCGCCGCCTGTGACGAGATAGCGCAAACGGTGAAACCTCCTCCGGGGAAGGAGTGCCGAAGCAGGATGTCGATCTCAACAAGCTATAACGAGTTTCGGGACGAGGTGACCCTGCTGCGCGTTTTCAGGTACGCTTGAATATAGCCCGCCGGGTCGGATGCGGCAAGCGCCGTCGCTCGCGGCGCAACGCTTTCGGCGAACGGAGAATCACAGCTAAGGAAGATGACGGCACACGAAAATCGGAGAAGGGGCGGCCGGACCACTGCGATGGTTGTCGCGGCCGGCGCGCTATTGGTGTTGCCGGGGATTGCGCGGGTAGCCGCAGGCCCTCAGACGACGGCGCGGCACAAGGCGGTCAAATCCAAAACTGACCCGCCTGCGGCGATGAAACCGGTCGCGATGCCGTTTCGCACCGGCGAGACGCTGAATTACCGCGTGTCGTGGTCCGCATTTTCGAACGCAGCCACCGTACAGCTGACTGTGCCGGAGCAGCGCGACCTTTTCGGCTATTCGACGTGGCACTTCCGCGCGCTGGCGCACACGCTCAACCCCGTGCGCGAGCTCTTTTCAGTCGACGACCAATTCGACTCATACGCCGATCAAGCGACGCTCGAAGCCCGGCAATACGAGACGCATCTCGACGAGCTCGGCAAAATCCAGGATCAGGTATTTCATTTCGCGGCGCCGGGGCAGCCGTCGCGCGAGCCGGGGCCGAGCGTCGTGGTGCTTGGAGGCACGCGCGATCCGCTGGGCACGCTATACGAGCTGCGCCACGTGGATTGGGAGCGGACGCCGGAGTTCCGGGAGACTGTCTACGACGGGCACGACCTGTACGAAGTCACTGCCAAACGCGAAGCAGCGAACGACAGTGTGACTGTCGCCGCGGGTACGTTTTCGACTTCGCGAGTGGCGATCGATCTATTCCAGCATCAAAAGCAGGTGGTGGGCGTGCACGTGGTCATATGGATTGCGAACGATGCCGCGCGAACGCCGGTCCTGATGCAGGCGCAACTCCCCTTCGGTAACGTGCGCGCGGAACTGACTTCGTCTTCGGAGTAGCTTCTTTCAGGGGAACTTCTCTTCAGCCCGTGAGGATGCGCTCAGCTTTCGGGGACCACCCAGTCATCGGGTGGGAAATCGATTTGCCAGAACAGGCCCGAAGGTTTCACAAACTCAATTCCGATCTGTATCTTCCCCGCTGCCTGAGTTCCGACGTGTACGACGCGGCATTCGCGCGAGTCGTTGGTGGCTTTGTTCGCGACGGTAATCCGCTGATTCGGGACAACAGGGGCCTGCAAAGAAATCAGGGCGCCGTGGGCATTCACAACGAGAGTGCGTGTCTGCTCCTCGAAGTCCTCGTTGAAGGCGGTTTTGCCCGTGACCCGAATGGACACGCTCAGCAGCACGCGCATGCTGCGGCGGCGGCTGGCTTCCAGGGTCACAGGTTGCCTATCCCGACGTGAGACGGTCTGAGCTCCCATACGTAGTACGCTAGGGCTATTGTATTAACATGGCAATAGTACGATAGTTTCATCGGCGCATCGCCAGTGGCCCGGGCCGTGGGCGCAGCTTCAGCAGTGCACGACCTTCTCGTGCCCTTCCTTCACCCGGCGGGTGGCATTACGGGTATCGACCACCAGCTGGGAGTTCTTTACGATCGCATCGTAATCGTAGCTCGAATGATCTGTGGCGATTAGCGCGCAATCATACGCGCCGAGATTGGCAGGAGTGAGTTCGACCGAGCGTTTGTGCGAGAAATCGTAGTGACGCATCTTGTGGAGCGCCGGGAAATAGGGATCGTTGTAATCGATCGTGGCGCCTCGGGCGGTGAGGAGTTCAAGCAGCTTCAGGGACGGCGACTCGCGAAGATCGTCGACATCTTTCTTATAGGCTACGCCGAGCAGCAGGATTTTCGAGCCCTTGATGCTCTTCTGGCGATCGTTCAGCGCGCCCGCCACGGCGTTGACGACGTGGTACGGCATCTCCGTATTGATTTCGCCCGCCAATTCGATGAAGCGCGTGGCGAAATCATACTCACGCGCCTTCCACGATAGATAATAGGGATCGACGGGGATGCAGTGCCCTCCCAGCCCCGGCCCGGGATAAAAAGGCATGAAGCCGAAGGGCTTGGTCGCCGCGCTATCGATCACTTCCCACACATCGAGGTCCATGCGGAGGCAGAGCTGCTTGAGTTCGTTGACCAGCGCGATGTTGACGCAACGGAAGATATTTTCGAGCAGCTTGGCCATTTCGGCGGCGCGCGTCGAAGTGACCGGCACAACTTTGGAAACAATCTGCGCGTACAGCCCCGCTGCCGCTCGGCCACTTGGAGGATTGATCCCGCCGACGACTTTGGGAATCTGCGCCAGGCCGTATTGCTTGTTGCCGGGGTCCTCGCGCTCGGGCGAGAAAGCGACGTAGAAGTCGGTGGCGATATTTTCGGCGGCCGCGCCCCGGGCAATCGGGCACTTCAGGCCGGTCTTTTCGAGGATCGGGAGGACCAGTTCTTCGGTGGTGCCGGGATACGTGGTGCTTTCGAGGACGATCAGTTGGTTGCGCTGCAGGTTCGGGGCAATCGACCTCGTCGTATCGACAACATAAGTCAGGTCGGGCTCGCGGCGCTCATCGAGCGGAGTCGGCACGCAGATCAGTACCGCGTCCACGTCCTTGAGGCGCGAGAAATCCGTGGTGGCATCGAAGCGCTTGGCCTCGACGTGCGCGCGAATTCTGTCCCCGGAGATGTGCTGGATGTAGGATTGGCCGGCGTTGAGCTTGTCGACCTTGGATTTATCGAGGTCGAATCCCGTGACCCTGTGGCCCACATCCGCGAAGCGCAGCGCGAGCGGCAGCCCCACGTAGCCGCACCCGATGATTCCGACGTGCGCGTCCTTCCCTGCAAAAAACTCCGGCTTGCGCTCCGTGCTCATCCCTTCCCTTCTCTCGCCAAGTTTGATTTGGATTGAGGTGATGCGTCTGATCGTTCCGAGCCAGATTTGCCCGCCCGGATGCAATTTGAACCTCGGGGCAAGTCCGCGAAGTGAAAGGATAGCAGGAACGCCAAGCGAACGGAACGAGCACGCGAGCGCAGGCGTCCGTTGAGATCGCATTTCGGCTGCGCTATGCTGCTTGGAATGATCGATATTCACTGCCACATTCTTCCCAATCTCGACGACGGCGCCGAATCGATGGAGATTGCCTCTGGCATGGCCGAAATGGCCATCGAAGACGGCGTGACGCACATCATCGGCACGCCGCACGCGAGCCCCGCATGGCCGTTTCTGCCGGAGGTAATCCGCCAGCGGCGCGATGAATTGCAGGCGCGATTTGAAGGTCGGCTCATTTTCGCCACCGGATGCGATTTCCATTTGAGCTTCGAGAATTTGCAGGATATCCGTCACGACGCGTGGCGATATACGCTGAACCAGAAGAAATACCTGCTTGTCGAATTTGCAGACTATTCGATTCCGCCGTCGCTCGACCAGGCGCTGCATGAATTGCAATTGGCGGGTTTGCGGCCGATCATCACGCATCCGGAGCGGAATCCGCTGATCCGCTCGCAGCCCGAGCGGCTCTACCGCTGGCTGAACCAGGGTTGCTACGCGCAGATCACGGCGCAATCGCTGCTCGGCAAATTCGGCGAGGCGGCGCAACAGATGGCCGAGGAGTGGCTCGACGCGAATGCCGTCCATTTCATCGCGAGCGACGCGCACAACGTGACGTCGCGGCCGCTGCGGCTGAAGGAAACCTTCAACCTTGTGGCGACGACGCGCGGTGAAAATGTGGCCCGGGCGCTGCTGATCGATAATCCGCTGGCGGCGTTCGAGGGGCGTGCGCTGCCCTGGGTCCCAGAGCTGCCCGAAAACGCGGGCATGGATGAAGCGGCGGCGCGAGGCATACGAACTGGGCGGCGGAAGCGATTCTTTTTCTTCTAAGGAGTTAAGGCAAAAGCGCCCCCTGAAGAGCGAGGCGGCCGCCACAAAGACAAACCAAGAAAGCCGCGCTTCAGTGCGCCGCTTTTCGCTTCCGCTTTCGCGCGGCGGGATGCTTGGGGCGATCACCGCCGCGTTTGGCCGGAGCCGCCAGAGCGTCCGCGAGAACGCGCCAGGAAAAAGACTCACCGAATTCCCCCGCATTCAGGCCGAGCGCGGTAATCTTATCGACAAGCCAATCGTGACGCTTGGCGGTTCTTTCAGTTAGAAGTGGATCGATTCCCACGTCGGCGACCGCCAGCGCGGCTTCGCGCATTTCGGACGCACGCCTGCGGCCATGCTCGGCGACGCGGCTGATGAGATAGTCGGGTAGCTTGGCTTTCCACCCCATCGAGGGATAGGTTGCGTCGAGCGACGCGAGAACGGCGTCTTCGGCACCGTAGCGGCGCGCTGCGAACAGGCTTTCGATCGCGAGCGCTTCGAGGCCCTTGATCATCACGCTGCGGCACATCTTGATCGCGGACGCGACTCCGATTTGGTCGCTCACGGCTGTCGCATTCATTCCTGTCGCCTGCAAGCGGGGAGCGATTTCGGCAGCGCATTTTCCGCCAAGCAGCATGGGGACCTTGATCCGCTGCGGGGGCACCGGCGCCATCACTGCGGCTTCGACGAAGTGTCCTTTGCTCTTCTGGAAGTGGCGAGCCTCTTTGCGCTTCGTTTCGGGCGAGACGGAATTGATGTCGAGGAAAACTTGGCCGGGGCTCAGAAGCGGCGCGGATTCTTTGGCGACGCTGGGCGCTGCAGAAGCTGTGACTGCTGAGATGACCAGTTCAGCGTTATGTACGGCGTCGCGCAGGGTCTCTTTGGGATGGACGCCGCTGGCCTGCGCCTTCGCAAGCATCGCAGGACGCGCCTTTTTCGAGCGGAGCAGCATGTCGAAAACCGAGAACGTCGATTCCCTGCTTGGCGAGATCGTGGCCCAGGATTCCGCCGGCTTCTCCGAAGCCGACGAGCGCGATGCGGCGAAAGGATTCGTGAGCCATGATGCCATCTGCCAAAGGCCCCACCCTCACAAACCGAGGATGGGGCACCCAAAACGTCAAAGGCGCTACGCAGATACTCAGCGATATTCGAGGCCCAGCTCAGCGAGCTTTGCGCGCAAGCCGTACATGTCGAGGCCGAGTTCGCCGCGAGCCAGTTTTTCGCGTACAACGTCTTCCTTTTTCACGCGCTGCTCGGAAGCTGCGGCCACTTTCGCGGCGTCCGCCCGCTTGACTACGACGACGCCGTCATCGTCAGCGACGATCACGTCGCCGGGATCGACCGCGGCGCTCGCGCACACGATCGGAACATTCACCGAGCCAAGCGTCGCCTTCACCGTGCCCTGCGAGTGGACAGCGCGACTCCAGACGGGAAACTTCATGGCGGTCAGCGGGCCGACATCGCGGACGCCTGCCTCGATGATCAGGCCTTTCACGCCGTGCGCGCGCAGCGAAGTGGCCAGGAGTTCACCGAAATATCCGTCCGTGCAGGGCGAGGTCGGAGCCACCACCAGAATGTTCCCCTTACGGCAGACTTCGACAGCCACGTGGATCATCAGGTTGTCGCCGGGAGGCAACGAGACAGTGACCGCCGCGCCCGCAATTGCTGCTCCGGGATAGATCGGGCGCATGTAACTCGCCAGCAGGCCGATGCGCCCTTGCGCCTCGTGCACCGTCGAGACACCGTATTTTTCGAGCGCGGCGACGGCGTCTTCCGCGGGCTGCTCGATATTTCGCACTACGACCGGTTTGCTCATGAAGTTCTCCTAGACTCCGCTACGCTTGAATCCAGCGGCTCGCACGGGGATAAACGCGCCGCGCGTTGGCGGCATAAATCCGGGCCTTGTCGCCGGCGCTCAGCTTCGAATCGTCCACGTAGCGCCGCGTATTGTCGTAATGATCGTGCGTCTCGTCGTTCACCACGCCGGGGAACGCACCGTCACACTCCGAGCCGAACAGGATGCTCTCGAGCGGGACAGCGTCGAACAGCATCTGCATGTTGAGATCGTTGTAGACGCAGGTATCGACGAAAACGTTGCCATTGCCGAGGATCTCATCCGGGCTGGCCCAGCTGTTGTACTTCGCGATGGCCCTCCAGCGCCCGATCTGGCACGGCAACGCGCCGCCGCCATGCGGGATCAGAAATCGCAGACGCGGAAAATCCCGGAACAGATCCTTCGCCATCATGAGTTGCACGAAACCCGTAATATCGGCGACCAGATATTGGACGGCCGTATGCGGGAAGTTCTTATTGATCGATTCGCTGCCGTGCAGCACGAGCGGCACATCGAGAGCCTGCGCCGCTTCGAAAACCGGATAATTGTGCTTTCCGGTGAAGGGCTGGTTTTGCCAGCGGCCGCCGGTGCCGTCGGGATCAAGATTGAATGCGATGAAACCTTCCTTGGTCCAGCGCTCGATCTGTTTCGCGACCTGCTCGGATGGACACGAAGGATGCTGTCCGAGCATGCCAACCGGTGCGAAGCGGCCGGGAGTCAACTGACAAGCGCGAAGGATCAGGCCGTTGTTGAGATCGGCCCAGATGGCGTTCTGTTCCGTGGTGCCCTCATGCGTCGCCATAGCTTTCGCACGGGGAGAGGCGAATGCGACGTCGATTTTGCGCGAGTCCATCAAGCTGACAACCTGCTCCAGGCTTTTTGTGACATCCGCATCGGATATTTTAGGAAGATCGAGACTTCTCCCGGCAAGCTGGGCCGTGCGAAAGCCTTCGACTTCCGGGTGTTTGGCGAGACGAACGAAGTGTTGGTGAGAGTCGATAATCATATTCGCGGCTGGTTGAACCTTTCTATTCCCGGCTGGCGATTCTAGAAAAGCTGCGGGACGGCGTCAATCGGACAAGCCCGAGAGCCACCCGGCCAACGCGGCGCTTACGGCTTCGGGGCGCTCCATCGTCGCCATGTGGCCGCAATTTTCGATGATCGCGAGCCGCGCATTCGGCATTCGCAGGGCCATCTCGCGATGCACGTCGAGGACGCTCCAGGCGTCTTCGCGGCCGCAGAGGATGAGAGTGGGACAATGCGCGGCCGCCAACAACGGCGTCGCGTCCGGCCGCCCGAGCAGCGCTTTGATCTGCCCGGCAAATATCTCGGGTGACTTGCGGGCCAGCATGTCGACGATCGATTCGACCAGCGGCTCATCGGTGAGGCGCGACGGATGAACCATCTTTTGCAGCCAGGTGCGAGCCATCGCCCGCATGCCCTGCGCCTGGGCGATCTTGACGTATCCGGAGCGCTCGGCCTTCTCGCGCTCGCCCGCTTCGCCCGGCTGCAAGGGCTTGTACGCGGTGTCGAGGAGGGCGAGGCCCAGAACGCGGTTCGGCGCGCTGCGGAAAATCTCCATCGCGACGCGACCGCCCATCGAATGCCCGGCCAGCGCAAACCGTTCCGGGGCGCGCTCGACCGCGACGCGCGCCATCTCTTGAATCGAATCGCTCGCGCCGTAGTCGACCACCTGCACGGTGGCGATTTCGCCCAGCGAGCGCGCCTGGTGCTTCCAGACTTCGGCGTCGCACGCCAAGCCGGGAAGCAAAAGCAGATGCGGGCGAGCCGTTGTCACGCGCGGGCCTGAGCAGGCGCGGACGCCTTTTCGCTTCCGATCATCACTTCGTGACCGTTTCCACGGGGGGCGTGCCGTAGGTGTGGAACGATTCGATCGTTTTGAGGCCCCACGCCTGGCCCTTTTTGCGCTCGGCTTCGCTCCAGCGAATCGGCTTCCAGTCGGGCGCCAGAATCAGGCGCGCGCTGGCGTTGGCCACTTCCACGCGGTTGCCGCCGGGCTCGTACATGTAGAGGAAAAACGTCTGCTGGATAGCGTGCTTGTGCGGCCCGGTTTCGATGTGAACGCCGTTCTCGAGCGCGATATCGGCCGCGATCAGGACTTCTTCGCGGCTGTTGACTGCATAGGTGACGTGGTGGAAGCGCCCCTTCGTTTTGGTGTGATCGGCCGTGTAGGCAAAGTCGTAGCTCTTGTTCGTGACGGTCATCCACATCGCCGCTTCCACGCCGGTATCGAGGACGATCTGCTCGGTGAGGCGAAAGCCGAGGTAATTTTCGAAAAACTCGCGGTTGGCCTTGATGTCGACCGCGAGGCCGTTCCAATGATCGAGGCGGCGGACATTCATGCCGCGCGCGGGAAAACGCTGCGCCTGATTTTTCAGCGCAGGCTTCAGCTCCGGCGGAGCCTGATACCACTGCGTCTCGTAGTACAGCTCGATCTTGTGGCCGTCGGGATCCTGGCACAGGAAGGCCGGGCCATGCCCGAGGTCGCCCTTGGTCCAGCCGATGTCGAAGCCCGAGCCTTTCAGCGCGGCGACGCGCCGCTCGAGCGCCTGCGGGCTGCGCGCGCGGTAGGCGACGTGCCCCATGCCCGGCAATTTCGAAGCGGTCAGCTTTAGCGTATGGTGCTCGTAGTCGTCATAGGCGCGCAGGTAGACCGAATCGCCCTGGCGGCCCGATTCCGTCATCCCCATCACGTCGACGAAAAATCGCAGGCTCTCCTCGGGCTTCGGCGTCAGCAATTCCAGATGGGCCAGGTGCGCCAAATCCATGATTGGTTCGCTTTGCATACATTCCTCCCGGGTCGAGTAGCTACCGTCGATCGGCCGACCGCGGGCGATCGCGTACCAGCAAGATCCAAGCGTGAACTCGAATCAATTAAAATAGGATGCGCCAGCGAGGATGTCAACTCGGCGTGAGCGGCATCGCTTGACAATACCGTGAAGGGCCGCATATCGTCCTGCGGCGCTAACGTATAATGTCGAGACGCGCTTGCCATCAATGACTACACCGACAAATACGGCTGAACGCTCGAACGCAGCTGACCGCATTCGCGCGGTGCACGTGCGCACATCGGGCGCGACGATGGAGCGGCGCGCGGACGGCACGTTCATCATTCGCGGCGATGAGCCGCTTGAGGCGTATCCGCGCGTGATCACCGAACGGCTTGTGGAGTGGGCGCGGCGCGCGCCGGATCGCGTGTTCGTCGCGAAGCGCGGGGCGGACGGGGCTTGGCGTTCGATGACGTATGCCGAAACGCTCGAGCGCGTCCGACGCATCGGGCAGGCGCTGCTCGGGCGCAAGCTGAACACCGAGCATCCACTCGCCATCCTCTCCGAAAATAATTTCGAGCATCTGCTGCTGATGCTTGCGGGGCAGCACGTCGGCGTGACAACCGCGTCGATTGCGCCGGCCTATGCGCTCGTCTCCACCGATTTTGGCAAGCTGCGGCACGTGATGAGCGTGCTCACGCCAGGGGTCGTCTTCGTGGCGAGCGGCTCGCGGTACCGGCGCGCGCTTGAGGCCGTGGTCGATCGCGATACGGAAGTGATTTTTGGCGCCGAGCCCATCGAGTGGCGCCGCGCTACATCCTTCGAAGCGCTGGAGGCCACTGCACCCACGGGCGCCGTAGATACAGCGCACGCCGCGATCCAGCCGGACGACATCGCGAAACTTCTTTTTTCTTCGGGCTCGACAGACATCCCGAAAGCTGTGATCAACACGCACCGCATGATCTGCAGCAACCAGCAGATGATTTTGCAGGAATTTCGCTTTCTCGCCGATGAGCCGCCCGTGATTCTCGATTGGTTGCCGTGGAACCACACGGCCGGCGGCAATCACAACATCGGTATGGCGCTCTACAATGGCGGCACGTTCTATATCGACGAGGGCAAAGCCACGGCCGCTGGCGTCGCCGCCACCATCGCGAATCTTCGCGAAATCGCGCCGACGATTTATTTCAACGTGCCCAAGGGCTACGAAGAGCTGCTGGTCCATCTGCGCGCCGACCGCGTTCTGCGCGAAAAATTCTTCAGCCGACTGCAATTCATGTTTTACGCGGCGGCGGGAATGGCGCAGCCGCTCTGGCAGGCGTACCGCGATCTGGCGCGCGAGACCATCGGCGAACGAATCCTGATGTGCACCGGCCTTGGCGCCACCGAAACCGCGCCCATGGCGATCCAGTGGACGCGCGACTCCGAGCTGACCGGCGTGATCGGAATTCCCGTGCCGGGCGTCGAGCTGAAATTGGTCCCGATCGGCGCGAAAATCGAGGCGCGCGTCAAAGGACCGAGCGTGACTCCCGGCTACTGGCGCAATCCCAAGCTCACCGTCGGTGCGTTCGACGAAGAGGGCTACTACCGCTTCGGCGATGCCGTGCGATTCGTCGACCCGAACGACATCAACAAGGGGCTCATCTTCGACGGCCGTTTCGCGGAGGATTTCAAGATGGCGTCGGGCACGTGGGTGAACGTGGGGCCGCTGCGCACGCGCATCATCCACCATTTCGCGCTGTACGTGCGCGATGTGGTGATCGCCGGGCACGACCGCGATTTCCTGGCGATGCTTGTGGTCCCCGATCTCGAAGCGTGCCGCGCGCTTGCCGGCGGCGCGCTCGCTGCGAATTCCGCCTCCGAAATTCTGCAGCACGAAAAGGTGGCTCGCGCCTTCACCGACCTGCTCGAATCATTCGCCGCGCAGGCGACCGGCGCCTCGAATCGCATCGAACGCGCGATCCTGCTCGACGAGCCGCCCGCGCTCGATCACGGCGAGATCACCGACAAAGGCTCGCTCAACCAGCGGGCCATCCTCGATCATCGCAGCGCGCTGGTTGACGAACTTTACGCCGAGAATCCACCATCGCGCGTCCTCCGCCTCCGCAGGCAATTTTCGTAAAAGCGCCGCTCCGGGCCAAATCGGCGGTCCAGATCGCAGTTCCATACGTAGGAGAACCCGCGGGGGCTTTCGCCGTGTAAATGATGGATAACCCACGCCTACCGCGCGCCCGCGCGTTCGGGCTGTGAATTCATTGAGGAGGCCCGTCACGAATCGTGAAACCCGTGCGCGCCCGTCGCCGTCTCGTTATGTGAGTGAGAAAAGTGGCGATCGGAGGTGGCCGCCATGCGCCGACTCGCAATCGCGGTACTGCTTTTCGCTTTTGCACCTGCTTCTGCTGTCGCACAAACGGGACCCCTGCAGCCGAGTTCACAAAACTCGGTGCAAGCGGCCAACACGCCCGGTGCAGCGACGATTGTGGTTCCCGCCGGAACGATGGTTTCGCTGGCGCTCACACATGCCATCCTGGCCAAGACAGCCAAGGTTGGGGACGATGTGTACGCAGAAACGGCCTTCCCTGTCGCCGTTAACGGCCAGATGGCGATTCCGCCCAGCACCTACGTGCGGGGCCAGATCGACACGCTGGCGCGGCCCGGCATATTTTCGCCCCATGCACAGTTTCAGATTCACTTTACGAAGCTCATCTTCGCGAATGGCTACGCGGTGAACATTCCCAGCCTGCCGAGCGCTACGGCAGGCACCAGTCTTACTCCTCCCGATGATGTGATCCCTGCCGTGGCGAACCCTTACGTGGATGTGAGCGCTCGAAGCGACGTGCTGCTCGACAATGGCGCGCAGATCGACATGGTTTTGCAGCTGCCGTTGCTGCTGGATGCAACCAGCGTCGAAGGGGCCGTGAGGGCCTCAAAGCCAGTGAAGCCGGGCCAGTTCAAGTCCGCGACGATGTGCAGGACGATTCCCGGCACGCCTGGAACGCCGGATACGGTTATACCCGGAAGCGCGGGCTCGCCCGGAACGCCCGACACGGTGATTCCCGGAGTGAACGGCGCGCCGGATACGGTGATTCCCGGCATTCCGGCTACGCCCGGGACACCCGACACGGTGATTCCCGGCAGCCCGAGCACGCCGGACATTTTGTGCCCGGGGCCGCCGGTGGTCGCCGCCAGCACGAAAGCGATGAAGGAATCGTTCCAGGTCAGCGTCCCTTTTCAAGTGTCCGGAAATTCGCTGCCCGCCGGCAGCTATCAAATCACGTGGAAAGGATCGGGGCCGCTAGCTTCGGTGCAAATCGTTCAGAACAAGAAAGTCGTTGCGAGCATGCAGGCGCGAATCGTTCTGCTGGACAAGCAATCGCCCTCGGTGATACCGGGGATGCTCACCAATCCCGACGGTTCGGTCTACTTGCGGTCGCTGCGATTTGCAGGGCAGAGTTTCGCGCTGTACTTCGATCAAGCGGCATCCGGAGGGACACTCTAATGCGCATACTTTCGTTGATTCTCGCCATACTTCTCGTGATCTCGACGTGCCCGGCGCAGGCGCCTGCGCCGAATCCTCAGCAGGCACCGCCGCAAACGCAAGTTCCGGCGCCAATGACTTCCCCGGCGCAGACAATCGTCGTTCCCGAAGGAACTCGCATTCCAGCCACGCTTTCGAGCCCGATCACAATTAAGGCGGCGCGGCGTGGAACCGCTGTTCGCGCGGTGACGGCGTTTCCGGTGACCGTGGGCACGCAAGTGGTGATTCCGGTGGGTACGTACATGGAAGGCGTGATCGACAAAGTCACGAGAGGCAGCTCAGGCGTCAGCTTGCATATCCACTTCACGCGCATCGTCTACGCCAACGGTTACACCGTGGACGTTGACGGCATCAACGCGGATGCCAAAGCCATCAGCCCAGAATTCGATCGCGGATCCAGTTCCCTGGAGCCCGCCGCGTTCGCGACCGAGAATGCGCCACACCTGGTGCTGGTGGCGCAACAATCGCCACAGCCGCCTCCATTACCCCACTCAGGACCTAGCACGGGGACTGTCATCGGAATCGGGGTGGGCTTCGCCGCGGTGGGTATCATCGCAGCGGTCCTCTCGATTCATCATCTACATGCGAGCAACGGCGTGCTTTTCGATACCGGGTGGCAATTCGAGATGGTGCTGCAAAGCCCGCTCTCGCTCAATGCAGCGAGCGTCGCCGCAGCGATCGCGACTCCCGTGGCACAGTAAAAGTGTGGCTTCAACGTCAGGGTTAGGTTCGCCGAGCTTAGACTGAATCTGCGCTGAAGGCCAGCATGACGCGCGCAAGAAACAGCCAAGGGCGTCTGTTTGTAATATAATTCCGGCAATAGAGACCATGGACTTCGTACGCCGCTTGTTGCTTGCGCTCACCCTGACCGTCGCCGCGACAGTTGCGCCAACGGCTGCTCAGATCGATTCCGCACATCCTGATCTCACTGGCGTGTGGAATCTGGATCTCGGGAAAAGCCATGTTCCCAATCAGCCGAAAGGGTTCACGGAGACACTTACCATAAGCTGTTCGGGACCAAACGTCGCGATGCGCTTCACAAGCCCAGGCAGAGAGTTAGCTTCGACGTACATCGCCGATGGCAGGACACGGGTGGTCGATCAAGCACCACAGTTGCACATGATGATAAAGGCCTTCTGGAAGAAGTCTGTCCTTGTGATTGAGGAGAACCCACAGTTCCCGATTAATTCCGTGGCCGGAGCCGACACCGCTGGTGGATTACCAGGCATGATTTTTGTCCCTATTTGGAGCATCGATCGCTGGACACTCTCAACCGATGGCCGCACCCTGAAACGCCAAATGGACTCCCGCAGCTCACGGCTCGTCTTTGTATACGACAAGCAGCCTTAGGTGCATTGCGCTAACGTACATGGACGCAACGTCACTTTAGGGCTCGGTGCTAGAATGAGGCATCGTACAGAGCGCCCGTAGCTCAATTGGATAGAGCATCTGCCTTCGAAGCAGAGGGTTGGGGGTTCGAGTCCCTCCGGGCGCGCCATCCCTGCCGTTGTCCGTAATCCACCGTTTGCAAAAGCTAACTGCTGGCCGCTATGCCATTCGGTAGTAGAATCCGGGCGCATTTTGCGGTGCCTTCACGGAGCTGACCGATGATCCTTGCGCTCGCCGCTATTTGGCCGCAACCGCTCGCGCCCGTGCATTCGCTTGCCGTGTCCGCGCTCGTGGCGGCCGTGCCGCTGGCCATCGTTCTCACGCTGATGGGGATCCTGCGAAGGAGCAGCCTGCTCGCATCGGTGTGCGGGCTTGCGGCGGCGGGCGCGCTGGCGATCTTCGTGTGGCATATGCCGTTCGTGCTCGCGGCGTGGAGCACGGTGTTCGGCTGCGTATACGCGGCGTGGCCGATCATGTGGATCGTTTTTTGCGCGCTGTGGCTCTACAACCTTACAGTGGTGACCGGGAAATTCGATCTGTTGCGGCACTGGATGGAGCGCCACGTTTCCGGCGATCCGTGCATTCAGGTGATCGTGGTCGCATTTTGTTTCGGCGCGCTGCTCGAGGGGACGGCCGGCTTCGGCGCGCCGGTTGCGGTGACGGCGTTTCTTCTGGTTGGGCTCGGATTCGATGCGCGGCGAGCGATCGTCGTTGCGCTGATCGCGGATACCGCGCCGGTCGCGTTCGGCGCGCTGGGAATTCCAATCGTGGCCCTTGCGGGCGTGACGGGCCTTGATTTGCAAAAGCTGTCGTCGATGGTCGGGCGGCAGCTTCCCTTCATGTCGTTCCTCATTCCGTTTTATCTGGTGTGCGTCGTGGCGGGATGGAAAGGGTTGAAGCGGACGTGGCCGGCGGCGCTGGTGGCCGGCGGGAGCTTCGCGGCGGCGCAATTTTTTGTCTCGAACTTCTGGGGGCCGTACACACCGGACATCTTCGCAGCGACGCTATCGATCGCTGTGACGGTCACGTTTCTCCGGATCTGGAAACCCAGCGCGATGACTGAACAACCCCTGGCCGTCGAAAAGCTTTCGTTCGGCACTGCGTTTCTGGCGTGGCTGCCGTGGGTGCTGCTGGCGGTTGTGACCGTGACCTGGTCGTATCTGAAGCTGACGCCGATGGGGCAAATCGTCTTCGCGATTCCCCACCTGCACAAGGGTGTGCTGATCACGCTCTACAATCAGCCGTACTCGGCGCTGTACACATTTCAGCCGCTCGCCGCGGGCACGGCTGCGCTGACGGCGGCGGTGCTTACGGCGATCTGCTATCGAGCGCGGCCGGGCGTCTTCGCGAAATGCGGATGGACGACGCTGTGGCAGCTTCGACTGCCGGGTCTGACGGTGATCGTGATCGTCGGGCTCGCATATCTCTACAACTATTCGGGGATGGCGTACACGCTGGGAGCCGCGGCGGCGCATGCGGGAAACATCTTCCCGCTTCTGAGCAGCTACCTCGGCTGGGTGGCGTGCTTTTTGAGCGGGAGCGACACGGCGAGCAACGTCCTTTTCGGCAACCTGCAGGTGGCGGCCGCGCACCAGCTGCATTTGAGTCCCGTGCTGATGGCGGCGACGAATTCCTCGGGCGCGGTGGCGGGCAAGATGATTTCGCCGCAGAATATTGCGGTCGGCGTGACGACGGTGGGATTGATCACGCAGGAAGGGAAAGTGCTGCGGTCGACCTTCTGGCACAGCCTGGTTTTTGCGACGCTGGTCGGCGTGCTCGCTTACGCGCAAGCCTATTGGATCACGTGGATGCTGCCGTAATCGCGGGGCGCACGCAAAGGGCGGGCGGGTTTGAAACCCGCCCCTACGGGCGAGGCGGATTGCGCGTCGCGGAAACGTCGATAGGAGCCAGTGGGACGGCGCTACTCAGGTTCTGGCGAAGCGGCCCGTGGCTTTCACTTTTTCGGCGCCGGCGCGGCGCAGGCGATCTTCGAGGCCGGCGCGGGATTCGTCCGACGGATCGACGACGCCGATCAGCACTTTACCGTGAGACACCTCGGGATCGTAGAGCTTCGGTTTCCAATTGGGCAGCCGCGAACCAACCAGGAGCGTGATCAGCGTGGCGATGATCGCGCCCATCATCGTGAGTTCGTAGGTGACGATTCCGGTCGGCCATCCCGCGACAAGCGGCATTCCGCCGGTGATCAGCGGATACGCCGTTTGGGTGTACCACGCCAGCATGAATCCGCCGAATCCGCCGATGATTCCGCCGCCAACCGCGATCCAGCCCATCGCCGTCTTGCGGTCGCCCTGCGCGAACGAGTATTCCTCGAAAGGCTCGGGCGCCAGCACGACGATTCTGTCGTCGGAAATTCCCGCATCGCGCAAAGCGTTCATGCCGCGCTCCGCCGAGTGTGGGCCGGGGAAAAGGCCGTAGACGCTGGTGACCTGAGGCATCAGGCGGTGGCCCCCTCTTCGTCGGCTCGCGATAGCACGGGATCGCGAACTTCTTCCACGTGCTGGCCCCACTTCAACTCCCAGACCGAAATAACCGGAACGACTTTCGAGAAGAGCATGTACAGCACGACCATGCCGGCGAAGGTTCCCGCCGTGATCGTGATCTCGACCCACGTCGGGCGGTAGGGCGCGGTGACGTAAGCGTACGGCAGGTATTTGTGTGAAAGGGACGGCACGATGATCAGGAAGCGCTCGAGCCACATGCCGACGACGATTGTCGAAGAGGCGATGACCGTGCCGGTAATCGTGCGGAACTTTTTGATCGCGAGCAGCGGAAACGGAATCAGGAAATTGCAGGCGACCATGGTCCAGAAGAGCGGGCTGAATCGCCCAGTTTGGGTGAGCCAGAAAACCGCCATCTCGGAGGTTTCGTTGCCATACCAGCCGGTAAGCCGCTCGGAGAACACGAAATAAATCCACAGGAGGCTCATCACGAGCAGCAACTTCCCGAGATTCTGGAAGTGGATCGGAAGCAGATATTCCTCGAGGTGCAGGAATTTGCGCAGCAGCGCCATGGCGATGATGAGCGCGGCGATACCGCTGAAAATTGCGCCCGCTACGAAGTAGGGAGCGAAGATCGTCGAATGCCACATGGGCACGGGCGCCATGGCGAAGTCCCAGGAGACGATGCTGTGCACGGAGACCGCGACCGGGATGATGGCGATGGCCATGATCTGCATGGCTTTTTCGAGACGGTGCCACTGGCGAGGCGCGCCGGTCCAGCCGAGGGATAGCACGTTGTAGATTTTATGTTTCAGCCCGGTCGTACGGTCGCGGATCAGGGCAAAATCCGGAATCATCGGCAGCAGCAGAAATGTGACGCTGCCGAGCAAGTAGGTGTTGATCGCGAAGAAATCCCAAAGAAGCGGCGAGCGAATGTTGGGCCAGATGCCGCGTTCGCTCGGGTATGGAACGAGCCAGAAGAAAACCCAGGGACGGCCGAGGTGGACGATCGGGAACGTCGCACCGATCGAAAGTGCGAACACGGTGATGACTTCGGCGCAGCGGGTAACCGGGCGGCGCCAGGTGGCGTTGGCGATGCGCAGAATGGCCGAAATCAGCGTGCCGGCGTGGCTGAGGCCGATCCAGAAGACGAAATTCGTGATGTAGAAGCCCCAGAAAACGGGGCGGCGGATGCCCGCGACTCCGATGCCATTATCGACCTGCCATCCGAAAGCGAACATCGCCGCAATGATGATCGCGAGGAAACAGCAGAGCACGGCAATATAGCGCGCCGAAACGCCCGAGAGCGGACGCAGCAAATCCTCGTTGATCTGTTCAGGCGTCTTCGCCGACATTCGCTGAGTCCCGTTGAAGGTAGGTGACCTTCGGCAACGTTCCCAATTCGCCGAGGAGCTTTGTGGCGCGGCTGGAACGCGCCATGCGCGAAACCTCGCTATTGGGATCGTTCAAATCTCCGAAAACCATCGCTCGCGTGGGGCACGATTGCACGCACGCAGGCTGGATTTCGCCGTCCTTCACTTCGCGCTTCTCGGCTTCGGCCTGAATTTCGCCCGCCTTAATGCGCTGCACGCAGAACGTGCACTTTTCCATGATGCCAACCGAGCGGACGGAAACGTCGGGATTCAGCTGCAACTGCAGCGGCTTGTCCCATACAGGATTGTAGAAATTGAAAAAGCGGACCGTGTACGGACAGGCGTTGGCGCAATAGCGCGTGCCAATGCAGCGGTTGTACACTTGGCCATTCAAGCCTTCCTCGGTGTGATAGCTGGCGAATGTGGGACAGACCGGCTCGCAGGGAGCGGCGTCGCACTGCTGGCAGAGCACCGGCATGAATTTCATCTTCACGTCCGGGAAATCGCCCTCGTAGTAGCGCTCGACACGAATCCAATGCTTCGCGCGCCCGACGGCGGCCTGATCTTCGCCGACCGTCGCGATGTTGTTTTCCGCATGGCAAGCGACGACGCAGGCCTCGCAGCCCGTGCAGCGGTCGAGATCGATCACCATGCCCCATTGATGAGACATCAGCTGTACCTTTCTATCGGTGCTGCGTTTCCGGCGGCGTTTCCCTGAGGCCCCCGCCGAAGAGAACCATTTTGCCTTTGCCGATGCGCGAAATCTTGACCCGGGTTGCGGCCCAGGCGAGCGAGCCTGTCTCCGAGTCGGTGAGCGGCGCGAGAATGGAAATCGGATTCGCGCCGCGGTCTTTTGCGTAGCGCGTGAAATTTGTATGGCCCTGGCCGACAGGCATGGCGACGCAATCCAGCGCGATTCCGGGCGTGACGAATGCCGGAGCTTCGAGCGTGCCGTGCTGCGAGGCGATTTCTATTTGGTCGCCTTGCTCTATGCCGAGCTTCGCAGCCGTTTGGGTGTTGATCTCGGCCCACGAGCCCCACATCACGCTCGAGATCGGGTCGGGGGCTTCCTGCATCCACGGGAGGTTGGCGAGCGAGCCGTCGTACCACATCTGCGAGGCGTACGGCAGGAGGTGGAAGGAAAACTCACTGGGATCACCATCGAATCGTGGCGGCGAATTCTTCCGCGGCGGACCAGGAACTTTTGCGACGTTGACCGGGGCAGACCTCTCATCGGCGCTCCACCACCCGCCTTGATCCTGCGCTTTGCTCCAGAACTCGTCGGCGTCCTTCGCGTTCTTCGTTCCCTGCTCCTTGTAGAGCGTCGTGAAAGCAGCCTGAAGCGCTTCCTCGTAGGTCTTCCACGGCAGCCCTTTGGCAAGATCGCCGCCGAGTTGGTGGGCGACATCGAGAAGCACATCAGGCATGGCTCGAGTATCGTGTAGCGGGCTCATCGCGGGCGGCGCGAGGCTGGCGATGATGCGCGTGCTGCCCGATGGCGGCGCATCGTCGAGCCAAGATTCGAGCGGCGAATGATCCGGGAGAATCAAGTCGGCATACACGCTTGTCTCGTTGATGAAGCTGTCGAAACTCGCGACAAACGGGATCTTCCCGAAGGCCTCTCGGACGCGCAAGTCAGGGGTGGCCGCATAGACAGGGTTTGCGCCACATAAGAGTGCAACTTTCGTCCCATCGGTTGACGAAAGAGCCTTATCCACGAAACCCTGAATCGAAAGGGCGTAAGTCCGTTCAATCATCGCTGCTGTGGCGATGAGGATTTGAGCGCCAGGAATCGCCGGTCCGCGCCCGGGCGTAATGGCCTCCGGAATTTGCCACGGCTCGCTGAACTGAATCCCGCCGGGTTTGCCGACGCTGCCGAGAAGAGCGTTGAGCGTGTTGACGGCGAGTCCATTGAAAAAGGCGTTCGTGGAGGCCGTAGCCGTGCCGGCAATGAGCGCCACCGCCGGAAGACTTGCGGAGGCTTCGTGAGCAATTCGCACGATTGTTTCGGGAGTTACGCCCGTCTGCGCCGCAGTTTTCTCGGGGGCGTAATCGGGCAGGCCCTGCGACCAGCCGTCGATCAACCCGCCGACAGCACCGGCGGTATTCGCGGGACGCAGCTTGTCGCGCAGAATCACGTGGGCGAGACTAAGGGCAAACAGGCCTTCCGTTCCGGGCTTGCATGGAATCCATTCATCGGCACTCGCGGCCGTCTGCGACAGGCGCGGCTCAATGTGAACGAATTTGCCGCGCTGGCCCGGACGCCCCTTGCGCATCGTGCCGTAGCCGATCGATTGCGCGACCGGAGAATTCCACGTGCCGAGAAAATCCGCCCCGAATGAAATGACGTAGTTCGACTGCGCGAGGTCCACGGTCGGCAGGACGCGCTGATTGAAGCTGGTCGCGTTGGCGGCCTCAATCACGCTATTGTCCAGAAACGCAAACTCGTTCCGTTGTGACAATTTGAAGGCTGCGGTAAAGCTATCGACGATGTTTTTCCGCTGCCCCCGAAGTGGAGACGTAAGGACGGAAAGGCCGCTCTCTTGCTTATTTGTTTGCAGCGCCGAGAGCTGGGAGACGAGTTGCTTGATGGCGTCGTCCCAGGTGATTTCCTTGAATTGGCCGGAGCCGCGGGGACCGGTGCGCTGGAGCGGCGTGCGGATGCGGTCGGGATGATAGGTGACCTGCAGGCCCGTTTGGCCGCGCGGGCAAAGCTTTCCCTGATTGATCGGGTGATTGGGGTTGCCCTCGAGCTTCTTGGCGAGGCCCATTTTGATGAGGCCGAGTTGGCCGTGGCGAATGACCTCGGCTTCGCCCTGCATTACGCGCACGAGGAGGCCGCAGCCCGCGGGACATTGCGTGCAGATGCTCGGCTTCCAGGTGGCGATGCCGGGAAGCATGTCCTCTTCCGGAATGAACCGGATGAGCTGGTGATCGGGATTGCGGCAGCCTTCGAGGGCTGCTGCGGCGCTTCCGGCCGCTGAAATTTTCAAGAAGTCGCGACGTTCCATGAAAGCCTGTTGTCCTCAGGGGCTAAAGCCCGAGTGCTCTTTGCAACCACATGTCGGAGCTGAAGCTCCGACCCCCCAAAACCCATCGCACAACGAGACTAGTAATGACACGTGACGCAATCGATCGATGCGTTGTGCTGCTTGTGGCACTGAATGCAAAAGCCCATGGTGAGGTCGACTTTGCGTTCGGCGACGGTTTGAGTCGTCATATCGCCGTGACAAGTCTTGCAATCCACGCCCGCGCGAATGTGCGGCGCGTGATTGAACATCACGTGCGCCGAGGGCTCGAAGCCATAAACGCGTTGCCAGGGAATGTCTTCGCCGCGAGCGTAGTACGCGGCGACCTTTTTGATCTCGGGCTTGTCCGTGGCAATCACCCGGTGGCACGTCATGCAGAAATTGACGCTGGGAATGCGGGCTTCGGGACCTTGATCCACCCCAGTGTGGCAGTTCACACATTCCAAGCCATTCGCGAGGTGCACTTTGTGCGTGAAGGCGATCGGCTGGACCGGCGTCGTGCGAATGCCAAAGTATTCGCGAATCGCTCCGAAGACCGTGCGGTGTGCCGGGGTGAAAACCTCGTCGCTCGGCGCCGGAGAAGTGGCTTGTCCTTGGGCCGGAAGTCTCCACTCCAAAATGGAACACCCAAGAACGATCACTCCACACACGATTGCAACGCGAAGCCACCGATTGAGAGAGCGCCCAGACAACGAGAAATTATCCTCTTGGAATAAACACCGAATGCGAACTGAACATACTACATGCCGCTGCGATACGTGTAAACCGCGATTTCAGGATTTCAGGCGGGCCGTGGTGCGATTTAAACGCCCAGCTAAACACAGAGTGCACCGAGGAGGCACTGAGTACGCAGAGGCACCGAGAATCGAGATTCCGCGGCCTTCCGAAACCTGGCATGCAATCCATTCGTGACCTGGCTAAATGACACGACTGCCTCAACCGCGTGGTGGGGCTACCAGCCGGATTTCATCCCGTAAGGGCAAGAGTTGACGATGGCTTCGACGCGCATGATTTTGCCATCCTGGATTTTGAACATTTCGGCGATCTCCCAGGACCAGGGCGCGGTGCGGGTCTGGCGCTCGACGCGGCCGTCGGCCAGGGTGAAGGTGCGCAGCTTGGCGTCGTGATCGAAGAAGCCGGCGACGAAAACGAGGCCGCGCTCTTCATCGACCACGAGGAAGCGGCGGTCGCGGATGAGCGTGTCGGGCTGGAATTCGCGAAGCTTGATCTGGGCCTCGCAGCCAAGAGAGAGCGCGCTGGAACCGGCCGGCGAATTGGGGGATGTATTGTTCGTCGTCTGGACGCCGCTTTCGATGCGATTGCAATCCTTGTCGAAGGGGACGAAGGAGGCGTGGCCTTTTTCAATCGCGCTGAAGTAGCTATTCGCAATGGCGATCATGTTTTCGCGCGAGCGGCGCTCGGAAGGCGGAACCGTCTCGGCGAAAAGAGGATTGGGCTGAACGAGATTTTCGGGCCGGGCGAAACTGCCGGCTTCCTTGCGGGCGCTCACGGTTTCAATCTCGGCGATGCGGCGTAGCTCGACCTTCAGGCGCAGATTCAGAATGATGGGCGCGCCATTTTCCAGCATCGTTCCCATGAACATCACTTCGCCGGCCTGGGGATCGGCGGCGTAGATTTTGTAATTGCCCACGGCGCTGGCCGTGCCCCAGAGGCCGTCGCCAAGCTGCAGCTGCTGGCCGTTTTCGGTGAATTTCACCTGGCGCGCGAGAGGAAGGTGCGAGAGATCGTGCGCGACCATAGCCGCGAGGACCTGATCGGCATAGCCGTTGAGGCACGCCCGATCGCAGTCGTAATTGAAATTGGGATCGTAGTCCGCGGGCGGGGCGGACGATTGCGCTCGCGCCGGAAGGGACGCGAGCGCAATCAGAAACAACGTTGCCGCGAATGCGAAAGAGTGGCGAGCGAATCGCATGGCGCCTCCCGAACTACTTCTTGTGGTTCACCCATGGACTCGGCATGTAGTACGGGACGGTGGTGAGAACAGCTTCGATCTGGCGGATTTTGCCGTCCTTTATCTTGAAAAGCTCGAAGATCAGGAACGTGTAGGGGCGATCGAACGGCGGCCCGATGGTGCGCACGGAACCATCCACCAAGGTATTCTTGCGCACCGTGCCGTTGTGATCGAAGAAGGTTGCAACGAAAACCATCTGCTTCTGTTCGTCCACAACGAAGCGGCGATCGCGCGCGCGGGTGACGATCTTGAGCAGACCGGTCTCGAGTTGAGCCTGGCAGCCCATCTTGGCCACGGGGTTTGTCGCGTTCGGATTGTTGGCGGTAATCGATCCGTTCTCCATGCGTTGGCAATCGGGATCGAAGGTCGTGTGGATCTTGCCGGTGTTGAGCTGGATCGTGTCGAAGTAGCCGTTGGCGAGCTGAATGAGCTTCTCGCGGGAGACGCGCTGATCGACGGGCTCGTCTTCGCTGAAGAGCGGCTTGTCGTGCAGGTTCTGCGGGCCGCCGACAGGAATTCCATTCGCCGAAGCCGGACTCGGGCGCTCCGAACGCGCCACAACGATTTCGATCTCGCTGACCTTTTTGTCGGCGACTTTCAGGCGGCCGGCAAAGTGGGAGAGATTGCCGTCCTCATTGGCGACAGCGAGAAATCCGACCTGGCCGGTTTGCGGATCGTCGACGAGCACCTTGTAGGAGCCCCAGCCATCGGACGTTTGCCAAAGGCCCTCGCCGAGCGGCATTTCGACGTTGTTCTCGGTGTAGCGGACATTCGCGGCGGTAGGAAGCTTCGACGGATCGTGCGCGGCGACGGCGGCCATATATCGATCGACGAATCCGTTGAGGCACGCGCGATCGCAGTCGCTCGATGCAGCGGGAGAACCGGGCGAACGACCGGCTGCCGCGTCGGCAGGCTGGCTTGCAAAAATCGAAAACGAAATCGCTACCACCAAGAAAAGCGCCTTACGCATGTTTGCCCCCGAGGACCTGTAATAACCCATTCGTGCGTGGCATCTATATCAAAAAGGCGGGCGCGTCCGCAACCGCGGCTATAGAATCCGAAATCGAGGAATACGCCGTTCCGGAGGGCACGGTGGCCGCAAAGATCGAAGTCGAAAAGACGGGCGAAGGAGAATTCCGCGTGCGGGTGGCCGAGGGCGCGAGCGAAACGACCCATCGCGTGACGCTGAAACCTGCGGATTACCAGCGGCTCACGGAGGGCAAAGTCGAGCCGGCGCAGTTGGTGCGGCGCTCATTTGAATTTCTGCTGGAAAATGAGGCGAAGGAATCGATCCTCGCGCGATTCGATCTCTCGGTAATCTCGCGGTACTTTCCCCAGTTCGAGCACGAGATCAAACGCAGGCTGGGCGGCTAGACCGCGCCTCCATTTGCTACGATTTCGCGTAAGCCACAAAAGACTTGGGCCTTATCGCTAGCGAAATCTCGCCCTGCGAATCGATTTTGGCGGGGGCAGGACTCCCTGGACCCGACCAACGCTTCTCGGCCGAATCGATCAATTTGGTCCACGAGCCGCGGGGCGCTGGAAATGATACCTGTGCCGGCTCGACGCCAAAGTGAAACGCGCTGACCACTTCACCGAGCTCGTGTGGGCGGCGCACGGAAAGGACGTTGCGGTTTTCGCTGGGAATGGCGCGAAGGCCCTGCATGTCCAGGCTCGCGAAAGCCGGGACTTCGCGGCGCAGGCGCAGGAGCTCTTTGTAAAACGCGCGCAGAATGCCATGCTCGCCCTTGTTGCGTTCGTCCCATCGAAGCTTGCATCGCGCGAAAGTCTCTTCGCTTTGCGGGTCAATCGGCTCGCCCTCCCAGCGGAACGCGCGGAACTCGTCGGCACGGCCCTTGCGCACGGCTTCGATCAATGCCGGATCGGAGTGATTGACGAAGTACAGGAAGGGCGCCTTCTCGCCGTATTCTTCGCCCATGAAAATCAAAGGCACAAACGGGCTCAGGAGAATCGCGCCCGCCGCGAGCTTGAGGCTCTCGAACGAAACGAGGGACGCGAGGCGTTCGCCGAGCATGCGGTTGCCCACCTGATCGTGATTCTGCGAAAAGACGACGAAGCGCTTGCCCGGCAAATCGCGCGCGGAATTTCCGTGGCTTCGTTGGCGATACGCCGAGTATTGACCTGAATAGACAAAACCTTCCTGAAGGCCTTGCGCCAATCGCCCGATGCCGCCGAAATCTGCGTAGTAGCCGGTCTGCTCGCCCGTGAGAAGGACGTGGACGGCGTGGTGGATGTCGTCGTTCCACGAGCCGTCGAGGCCCCATCCACCTTTTTCGACGTCGCGGGTGATGCGCGAGTCATTTCGATCGCTCTCGGCGATCACTTGCACCTCACGATCGAGTTCGCGCGCGCGTTCGTGGACGGCAAGGGCGAGCTGCTCGACGAATGGGAGCGCGGAAGAGTCGATGATGGCGTGGACGGCATCGAGACGCAGCGCGTCGATGTGAAATTCGGTGATCCAATACAGGGCGTTGTCGATGAAATAGCGGCGAACCTCGTCGCTCTGCTGCAGATCGAAATTGAGCGCATCGCCCCAGGGAGTTTTGTAGTGGTCGGTGAAATAGGGACCGAATGACGAAACGTAGTTGCCTTCCGGGCCGAGGTGGTTGTAGACGACGTCGAGCGTGACGGCGAGGCCGAGCTCGTGGCAGGCGTTGACGAGGCGTTTCAGCGCGAGCGAGCCGCCATAGGCGGTGTGGACGGCGTACGGATAGACGCCATCGTAGCCCCAGTTGCGCGCGCCAGGGAATTGCGCGAGGGGCATGAGTTCGATTGATGTGACGCCGAGATCTTTCAGATCGCTGAGACGTGGAATCACCGCGTCGAGCGTGCCTTCGGGCGTGAAGGTGCCGACGTGCAGCTCGTAGAGAATGTACTTCTCAAGCGGCAGGCTCTTCCACGATGAATCGCTCCAATCGAATCGCAGATCGGGAATCTCCGAAGGCCCATGAACGTCCGGCTGAAGGCGCGACGCGGGATCGGGCCGGTCGGCGTCGCCACCGAAGCGATAGAAGTAGCGATCACCCGGCTTCAGACCCTCGATGACGGCGTGATGATAGCCGCGGGCCGCGGGCCGCATCTCGATGAATCGCTCGGCGGGTGAGACGATGTGGACTTCGACCTTTTCGGCGCGCGGCGCCCACACGAGGAATTCGTACCGGTCGCCGCCGATGCGCGTGCAACCGAGATCGGCCTTTGCATCCACGCTCACGAAGCGGCAGGCCCTCCGATGAGCGTGGCGATTCCCTCGAGCGGGATGGCGACCCAATCCAAACGATGATTGAGTTCGTATTTGAGTTCGTAGACGGCCTTGCCGAGAAGCCAGAGGTTCAGCAAGAATTCGCGCTCGTCGGGATCGAGCGGGAGAAAATCTGCGCTCGCGGCCGTCTCGAAATAGGCGCGAAGATATTCGCCGGAAGCGGCGCGATACCACGCGTTCGCGAAGGGAGCGAGCGAGAGCGATTCCTCTGGTTTCGCATTTGCGCCGCTGAATCGGTGAAACAGAGCAGCGTAAGCCGCATAGTGGAACGATCGAACCATTCCGGCGACATCGCGAAGAGGTGAATGCTTTTCGCGGCGTTCGGCGAGGTTGCGCGCCGGTTCACCTTCAAAATCGATGAAGATGAAGTCGTCGCCGGTGAAGAGTACCTGACCGAGATGAAGGTCGCCGTGAATGCGAATGCGCGAGCCCGCGAGCTTGCGGTCCGCGAGGGAGCGAAAACGCTCTGTCAGTGTTTTCTCCGAGGCGAGCGCGGTGCCGGCCACCGTTCGCGCATGCTCCGGCAGATCGGGCGCGCGCTGGCGGAGCATGCCGAACGTCTCGTGAGTCAAGGAGATCATGGATTCGGATAAGCCGCGCTGATGCGCAGCGGAAAATGCTTCGGGAGCAAAACTGGGGTCGCTGTGATCGGAGGCGAGAGCGCTATGCATCTCGGCTGTGCGCCGGCCGAGGAGCGCGGCCTCCGGCCGATAGCCGGCCAGCAGGCTTTCTGGTTTCGACGCCACCGCGACACTGCCGGCGGCAACCCGGTCGTAGTAATCCGAGACGGCCGTCAACGTGTGCTTCCAGGCATCGCCTTGATTCGCCACGAAACCCTGCAAAATGGCCATGGTGGCGAGCTCGCCACTTCGACCTCTATATTCGAAGCCGCCTGCGACCGGCGGAATATTCGGGAACGCCGCTCTTTCGGACAAGAACCGGCCGACCTCAAAGTCAGGGTTGATTCCCGCTTCCAGGCGGCGAAAAAATTTCAGAACGAAAGCGTTGCCATAGAGCACCGAGCTGTTGCTCTGCTCCACTTTCATCAGTGACGGCTCGATTTTTCCCTTCGCTGCGGTTCGCAAGGGTTCGAGCGAGCGCGTGGCGACGCCTGCGAGTTCGCCGGTCCGACCGGGAAAGCGGCGTCCATTTCCAATCGCCTCGAAAAGCGTTTCGAGAATGGCGCGATTCGCGAGCGCGTCGGAGAAGATGTGCTCCGTGCCATCGCCGTTGCGGACGTGGATCCGCGTGTTATCGCTCGCTGGCTGGTCCGGGCGCGTATCAGACTCCTCAAGCAGCGGCACCGTGTATATATCGCTGGCGCCCTCGGCGTAGTTCACACGGGCGACAACAATCGCGGCCGCAATGGCCGGGTGCGGAATGGGAATCGTATCGGCGATTTCGACAGACATGATGGCGCGAGTCTTGCCGCCAAACCATCTGCGGGCCTTCAGGAAATCAGGAAGCGCTCGCTGCAATTGATCGTGCGAACGAATCCAAACCGTCGATTGGGAGGGAGCGCTCATTGCTTCATCCATATCTGGTCCGGCACTTCACGTTCACAGCGGCGAAATTTCTTCCTGCTTGGCTCTTTCTTCTTCTTTCCTGGGTTCGGATGGCGGAAACATTCTGTCGAGCATGCGATGCGCGGCGTCGCGTCCGCCGCTTCCAAAGGCAATCGCAAGCGCCAGCATAATTGCGCCGAAAGCGATCGCGAATGTGATCAAAACGGTGCTGCGCGCGAGGGCGATCTGCTCGAGAGCCATCGCTACTGTGAGCAGAATGATGATAAACCGGACGAATCCGCTGATCACGCGCGCCGACGGCAGATTCGCGTTGACCGCCGCCAGCAGAGCCGCGCGCGAAAAAAAGTTGGCCGCGAGCAATCCGCCAAAAAGAACGAGCAAAGCGACGAAGATCTGGGGCAGAAACAGAAAGAATTTCGCCACTTCCAATCGCAGCTCCGGAACGCCCAGGGCGTCGACCCCGATCAGCAGAAAGCCGAACCAGACGACCCAGAACACGAGGCTGCTGAAAAGCTCGCCCGCTGGGGGGAGATCGGCTTTCGAGAGAATCTGATTGAGCCCCGCGTCTTTCGAAAGCTTGCCGAGCCTCACGAACGCGAAGATGTGGCGCGTGACGAACTTCAGGATGATCGCGACGAACCAGCCCAGCACGAAAATGATGAGCATCACGAGCAGGTGAGGCAAGAACTGCAGCAGCATGTCGCCGAACTTTCCGAACGTCTCGTGAAGACTTCGAAGAACCACATCCTTCATCGCTCACCTCCGGCTTTGGCGCTCCAACGGTCGATCAGATAGGGCTTCTGGCGCTCGAATTCCTGCCCCAGCTCTTCCACTCTTTGTTCGAGCCTCGCGGCGGGCGCTTTTGTGTTTTCCAATATGAACGAGCTCACGCGGGCCCGATAGAGCGGCGTCAGCGCCTGAAGGAGATGGTCGCGATTGATCGCCGAGTGGTGGTACGCCGCGGCAAATTCGTAGATCGTTTTCACCCAGAGCTCATCGGAACAGCGGAACTGCTTGTCGGGCAAATCGATCATTTTGCGAATATCGACCAGTGTGGCCGGCGTAAGGATCGATTCGAGAACCGGGACGAGCTGATCGATGTTGGATCGAAAATTATCGAGAATCGTCTTCGTGCTGAGTTTGAGCGGCTCGAGCGCGACATCGTACTGAAAGCCGAATGTAGGAAGATTTTCGGAGCCCGTGCGCGTGAGCCAATACGATTCCTGCATCTCGAGACATTTGAAAAGCGCCCCAACCACCTGGCGAATCGTGCCCGTCAAATCCTGTCCAAATTGAGGAGCGGGCTGAATTCTTGGCCCGAGGAAGGATTCGGCGATTTTGAAGCCGTTGACAATCGCCGTCGTCGTCATCCAGATTTCGAGGCCGAAGGTCGTCATGTCCTGATCCCAGATCTTTTGCTCGAGGAAGTGACGCGCCAGCTTGCCCGAAAGGCCGAGGTCGCTCGCGATAGGCTCTCGAATTCGAGCGCCGTAGGCTGCGCGAATCATCGGAGAGAGCAGGCCTTTGAGGAGCAAGCCATCGAATTTCTGGCGCTGGTAGAGCGGCGCGACGAAATCGAAGCCTTCGCGATAGGCCGGCCGCACAAGGCTCTCGACCCATTCGGGCGTCACGCTCAACGAAGTCGGGGACAAAATCGCGCAGGCCTTCGCGCGCAGGAGATCCGCCGCGAGGAATAGCGTGCGCAGCGCCGTCTCCTTGCCGGGAATGCCATGGTAGGGCGCGCTCACTCGATGAAACGTTCGCAGCGGATTCGAAGTGAGCATGATCTCGAAATCGCTAACGGAAGCATTCTTGAATATTTCCGGCGTGCCGTCGGTGGAACCGCCATCCGGATTGATCAGGACACAACGGTCGCGATGAAAGTATTTCGTGAGGCCGATCTGGACGGCGCGCACAACTCGTTCGATCGTGTCTTTGTTGTTGAAGGTGGGAATTCCGACGAGAACATCCACCTCGCCGACGGCCGAGAGCTGCCGGATGAATTCGTCCGAGAGTTGTGCGGTTTCAGCCAACTTACGTCCTCAGGAATCCTAATTCGCGGCGTCGCTCGTGCGAGTCAACATCAAAGCTGCCGCAAGCGAAACCAGTAAAAGTGGTACGGCCCGAGCGTCAGCAGGTACGGCAGATCACCGATGCGCGGAAAGGGATTGCCGCCGAACATTTCAATCGGCACAGTTCCCTTCCAGCGCCGTAGGTCGAGTTCGGCGGCTTGCGCCTGGCTCGATAGATTGCTGACCACAAGAATCTTCTCGCCTTCGAACTCGCGCACATAGGCCAAAACGCGATGATTGAGCGGATGCAACATTTCCATCGTGCCCCGGCTGAAGACGCGCGTGGATTTGCGGACGCGGATCAGCTGCTTCATCCAGGAAAGCAGTGAATGTTCGGAACGCCTCTGCGACTCGACATTCACGACCTGATAGCCGTAGAGGGGATTCGAGATCAGCGCCGAATAGAGGCGCTCGGGATCGGCGCCGGAGAAGCCGGCGTTCCATCCGCCATTCCATTGCATCGGGGTGCGCACGCCGTTGCGATCGCCGAGATAGATGTTGTCGCCCATGCCAATTTCGTCGCCATAGTAGATGATCGGCGTGCCGGGCAGAGACATCAAGAGGCCATTGAGAAGTTCGATGCGGCGACGGTCGCTTTCCATCAGCGGAGCGAGGCGGCGGCGAATGCCGATGTTGAGCTTGGCGCGCGCGTCCTTGGCAAATTCGTCGTACATATAGTCGCGCTCGTCCATGGTGACCATCTCGAGCGTGAGTTCATCGTGATTCCGCAGGAAAATGCCCCACTGGCACGCGGCAGGGATCGCTGGCGTTCGCTGCAGTACGTCCACCAGAGGCTTGCGATCTTCGAGCTTGATGGCCATGAACATGCGCGGCATCAGGGGAAAATGAAACGCCATGTGGCACTCATCGGCGCTCCCGAAGTACGCGCGAACATCCTGGGGCCACTGATTGGCTTCTGCGAGGAACATTTTGTCGGAGAAATTTTCGTCGAGGCGGTGACGGAGAAATTTCAACACGTCGTGAGTCTCGGGCAGGTTTTCGCAGGATGTGCCGTCGCGCTCGACGAGATAGGGGACGGCGTCGAGGCGGAGCCCGTCCACGCCTATCTCGAGCCAGAAGCGCATCACGTTCCACATCTCTTCGCGAACGGCGGGATTGTCGTAGTTGAGATCCGGCTGATGACTGAAGAAACGGTGCCAATAGTAGGACTTCGACGACATATCCCACGCCCAATTGGATTGCTCGGTATCGGTAAAGATGATTCGCGCGTCCTTGTAGCGGTCGGGCGTGTCGCTCCAGACGTACCAATCGCGCTTTGGATTGTCGCGCGAGCTTCGCGCTTGCTGGAACCATGGGTGCTGGTCGGAAGTGTGATTTAGAACCAGCTCGGTGATCACGCGAATGTCGCGGCGATGCGCTTCGTCGAGGAACGTCTTGAAATCGTCGAGCGTGCCGTAGGCAGGATGGATGCTGGTGTAATCGGAGATGTCGTAGCCGTCGTCGCGCCAGGGGGAAGGATAAAACGGCAAAACCCAGACGGCGCTGACCCCCAGATCCTTCAGATAATCGAGCTTATAGGTAAGCCCCTTGAATTCCCCGGCTCCGTCGCCGTCGCTATCGTAGAAGGCGCGCACGTGGAGCTCGTAAATGACGGCGTCCTTATACCAGAGAGGATTCGTCTGCATTCCCCGATCCTAAGCCTCACGCGCACCGGGCATGCAGCTCGGGCGCTAGTCGAAATAGTCGATATCGTGCTCAGAACGAATTCGCCGGCGAACGCGGAAAATATGGGCCGGTGCCGCGGCCGGGTCGAGCTCGACGTAATTGCGCGGGCCTTGCCAGATGTAGCGCGCGTCGCTGAGCAGATCGTGCATCTGGTACGGCTCGTGTTCAGACAAGCCGAGAATTTCAAGCGGCAGAGTGAGCCAGGCGCTGTGCTTTTGGTATGGGTTCAGATTCACGACGACGACGATCAGCGACGAGCGATCTTCGGTCGATTTCGAATAGGCGATGAAATTGTCGTTGTCGATGGAATGAAACTTCAGCCCGGCGTCGCTCTGCAGGCACGGGTTTTCGCGGCGGGCCCGGTTGATTCGGGCAATCCAATCCTTCAGGCTGTCGGGACGCGTGATGTCCCAATTCCGAATCTGATATTTTTCCGAATCCAGGTACTCTTCGCTTCCCGGATAGATCGGGCGATTCTCGCACAGCTCAAACGCAGGACCATAGATTCCATAGCTCGCCCCGAGCGTGGCCGCCAGGACTGCGCGCGCCATAAACGCGGGCCGCCCTCCCAATTGCAAGTTTTCCGTAAGGATATCGGGCGTGTTGGGCCACAGATTCGGACGAAAAAACTCGCTGACCTCGGTTTGGGTGAGTTCGGTGAAATATTCCTTCAACTCCCACTGCGTATTCCGCCAGGCGAAGTATGTGTAGGACTGCGAGAATCCGCGCTTCGCGAGCTCGTACATCACCTTGGGCCGCGTAAAGGCCTCGGCGAGGAACAAGACATCGGGATAGTCGCGCTTGATCTCCGCAATCAGCCATTCCCAGAAAGAAAATGGCTTGGTGTGCGGATTATCGACGCGAAATATGCGGACGCCGTGGCCGATCCAGAACAGGACAACGTCTCTTAATTCGGTCCAGAGTTCGCGCCACTGCTCGCTATCGAAATTGAGCGGAACGATGTCTTCATATTTCTTTGGCGGATTCTCCGCATATTGGACCGTTCCGTCCGGGCGAATGTGAAACCATTCCGGGTGTTCGCGCACGTATGGATGATCGGGCGCGCACTGGAAGGCGAGGTCGAGAGCGACCTCCATTCCCTGCTTGCGCGTTGCGTCGACGAGCGCGCGAAAATCGTCGATCGTGCCGAGCTCGCGAAGGATCGACTTGTGTCCGCCATCGCGCGAGCCGATCGCCCACGGGCTGCCAACGTCGTCGGGCGCAGCGACGGTGCTGTTGTTTTTTCCCTTGCGATGCACGCAGCCGATCGGATGGATGGGCGGAAGATACAGCACGTCAAATCCCATTTCGGCCACGTACGGCAGGCGCGCGATGCAATCTCGAAACGTGCCATGGCGGCCGAGTTTCGAAGAACAAGAGCGCGGAAACATTTCGTACCAGCTGCTGAAGCGCGCTTTTTCGCGATCGACCACGACGCGCAAAGCCTTCTCGTAGATGCTGCCGAGGCGCCTATCAGGATATCGGTCCATCAATTGCGCCAGACGCTCGCCGAGCGCCTGCTCGGCGGCATAACCAAGATCGCGATCAGCATTCGCGCGCACTGTATCCGCATGCGCGCGGAGTTCCCTGCTTTCAGCGCCCGAAGCGCGCTCGGCAGCCTTTGCGATCAGATCCGCGCCAATCAGCAGATCGACCGAGGCGTGTTGCCCAGCCTCGACACGCTTGATCATGTCGCGACGCCACGTCTTGAAAGGGTCAATCCAGGCCTGAAACGTATAGAGGTGTTCGCCGATCGACGACACGCGAAAGCTGGCTTCCCAGCGATCGTTCTCGATCGCCGCCATGGGAACTTCATTCCAAAGGCTTTGCTTATCCGTGCGATGGAGGAGGATAGCCGAGAGAACTTCGTGGCCGTCCGCGAAGATATTAGCGCCCACTTTGACTTCGTCGCCGACGATTCGCTTGATCGGATAGCGGCCGCCGCTCAGCTCCGGAGAGACGCTGGCGATCGTGACACGCTCCGGGTAGCCACTCTCCGGCTCGGCGATTCGCGAATGCTTCTGGCCATCCATCGCGTCGTTTTCCTCCCTGATCGGACGCGTTCCAAATCCCAGCGGAACGATTGGGCGCAAAATGCTCACACTTTTATCTTAGCGTATTCCCGCAGGCCGCAAAAAAGCGGTTTCAGTGCGTTTTCACGAGGCGAACCGGGTACCAGGCTACCGGATGGAACGGGCCGGTTCGTCGCGACTGACGAAGCAGCACAGCTAGCTGGATTTCTTCTTAGGCACCTTCGCGCCTCTCTTGCGCGCTTCGGAAAGGCCGATGGCGATGGCTTGCTTGCGGCTCGTCACCTTGCCGCCTTTTCCGCCCTTTCCAGACTTGAGTTTTCCGCTCTTCTCGAGACGCATTGCTCGTTCGACACTCTTGCCGGCTGCTTTGCCATACTTTGCCATGATCGTTCCTCCTGAGATCGTGCTCTACGCCGAGAATTAGATTACCTCCCAGGCCCGCAAGCAACATACGGGGAATATCCTAGTTATAACGATCTGGCTATTGAGGCGCACCGCGACCTGCTGTAGGATGCCCCGTTTGTGTGTGGATGTTTGTTTCGGCCACCGGGGCTCGGGGGAAAACATCATATGGCTCGGATATGGACTCTTGCTGCGTGTCTTCTTTTCGCGGGGATTGCGCCGGCTTTTGGGCAGACCCTGGACAATAAGCCGGTCGAGTACAAGCAGGTGGAGAACTACAAGCCGGTCACGAATGAAATGCTTCTGCATCCCAGTCCCGGCGACTGGCTGATGTACAGCCGCACGTACGACGCGTGGCGCTACAGCCCGCTTTCGCAGATCAATGCGAAAAATGTGAGCCAGCTTCGCATGGCGTGGGTGCGGGGCCTGCCGGAAGGCGTCACCGAAACGATTCCGATCGTGCATGACGGCGTGATGTACGTCATCGTGCCGGGCGGGGCGGTCGACGCGCTCGATGCCACCACCGGCGACCTTATCTGGGAATACAAGCGCGAATACAAAACGCCGCAAATCGGCTCCACGGAGCGAAGCAAATCTCTCGCCATCTATGAAGACATGGTCTACTTCACGGCGCCCGACGGCTACGTGGTGGCCATCGATGCGCGCACCGGCAAAGTCCGCTGGGAGACCTTCAAGACGCAAACGGCAAATACATCCGGCCCGCTGGTGATCGATGGCAACGTCGTATCCGGCGGCACCTGCGGACACGGCCGCGATACCTGCTTCATCGAAGCCGACAATGCCGAAACCGGCGAGAAGGTTTGGCGCTTTTACACCGTCGCCGGTCCCGACGATCCCGGATACTCCTCGTGGGGCGGCGGCGATAATTCGCAGGATACGGCGTCCACTTGGGGGCTGCCGGGGTCCTTCGATCCCGTGCGCAACGTGATCTACTGGGGCGTTGCGAACCCGATGCCGGATCAGCGCATTCTGCGCCACGGGGGCAATCCCGATGGAACCGCGCGGAGTTCGCCGGCAGACCTCTATAGCAATTGCACGCTAGCTCTCGATCCGAAGACCGGAAAGCTGATCTGGTATTTCCAGCATCTGCCGGGCGACGACTGGGACACGGACCACACTCACGAACGCACGCTGGTGAATGAGCCGTTCGATCCCGATCCGAAGGCAGTGAAATGGATCAATCCGGATGTTCCGCGCGGGTCAAAGCACGATATGGCGGTGATGGTTTCCGAGGGCGGCTCGGTTTTTGCTCTGGATCGCAACAACGGCAAATTTCTCTGGGCCATGCCGTTTCCTTACGACGATCCGAATTTCAACCTCGCGAACGTCGACGTGAAGACCGGCCAGACGACGCTGAACTGGGACATCGTCACCAAGAAGCCGGGCGAGCACCACATTATTTGCTTTTGGAACACGCGCAGCTATTGGCCCACGTCGTACGACCCGATTACGAATTCTCTCTACGTTCCGTACGTCGATAACTGCCGCGATCTCACGACCGCGGCTCCCGGCGTGCGGGGCTCGTGGAAGGTGATTCCCCGGCCGGGATCAGATCCCAACAAGCTGGCCGGCCTCGCCAAGATCAATCTCTCGACGGGCGACATGGTGCGCTTCGACCAGGGCCCCGCGCCGAGCACTGCTTCCGTGGTCGCCACGGCGGGCGGATTGGTATTTCATGGCGACATGAGCCGACGATTCGACGCCTTCGATGCGCAAACGGGCAAGAAGCTGTGGGAATCGATTCTCGGCGGCAATGTTTCGGTGAGCACGATCACGTATGCGGTCAGCGGCAAGGAATACATCTGCGTGATGACGGGGTATAACCTCAAAGTGCCGGAGCTCGCCAACGAGATACCCGACATGCATGAGCCGACCGGAGGCAATGCGATCTACGTTTTCGCGCTGCCGTAGATCGCGGGCCGAGGCGCCGGGCACGTTTAGCATTTGTAACCGGATTCCGCGAGCGCGAGTCTAACGCTCCAGACCGGTGTAACATATGTCGAGGAAGTGGCCGGGATTCTGAAGGCTTACTGCGGGGGCCAACAACATGAAGATCAATCGAAGAAAGCTGCTGTCGCTGATTGGCGTTTCCCCGGCGATTTTGGCCGGGTCGTCTCCAACGCTCGCCGAACCAGCGAAAAAGGCAAAGGCCCCAGCGGGCCCGGCGAAGATCGAGGCCTTCAATCCCAAAGGCGTTCCGCCTGGGGTTCAGCTAATCCCGATGGCCCCGCGCCTTAGCACGCTTGACGGCAAGACCATTTTCCTTGTGTCCGATGGGTTCGCGGGCGCGGACCGTTTCCTCGCGCAGATCGCCATCTGGTTCCAGAAAAACATGCCCAGCGTGAAGACGGTGTACCGTCTGAAAGCCGGATCGTATTTCGATGATGACCCCAAGCTCACGGCGGAAATCAAGGCCAGCGGCAACGCCATGATCATGGCGTACGGCCATTGAAGCACCTGCACCCCAGCGACCGTCGGTCACTGCATAAAAGTCGAACAGATGGGTTTCCCGACCGCTCCTCTCGTCACGATCGCCTTCAAGGATCTTGCGAAGTCGAATGCGGCCGGCCATGGCATGCCTCTCCTGCGCACTTGCTTCCTGCCTCACCCGATGACCAACAAAACCGACGCGGAGATGTACCAGGTCCTCTTGGGCAACGATCCGGTTACGAACAAGCCGCTGATGCCGGAAATCATTTCCGCCCTGACGACTCCTTTGACGGCGGACGAGAAGAAGACCGGCACCGTCAGCCCGGATGTCGGCCCGCCGATGTACTCGGGCACTCAGGATGAGTTGCAGCGCCTGTACTGCGACAACAACTATACCGATTTCATGCCCATCATCCTTCCGACCGAGGAAAAGGTCGAGGCGATGCTGAAGGGCACGAGCCACAAGCCGGACGAGGTCGTCGGCACATTGAGCGCCGCCCGGGGTGCGCAAGCTTCGTGGTCGTTCACGGTAAGGCACGTGGCCATCAATGCCGTGATGGCTGGCGCGAGTCCCGAACACCTACCCGCCATCCTGGCGATCGCATCGACCGGACAGCCGTCTCTTTTCAGCTCAACGTCGTCCTTCACCCGGATGGTGATGCTGAACGGTCCTATTTCCGACAAAATCAAGATGAACTACGGCATCGGCGCGATGGGCCCCTTCGCCGAGCCCAATGCTGTGATTGGCCGCGCTTGGACGATCCTTTCGAAGAACCTCGGCGGTTGTGGCGTGCCCGGACTCACCTACCTGGGCACCCTGGGATCGAACTTCAACTACAACAACTTGTGCATCGCGGAAACGGAAAACAAGCTGCCGGATGGCTGGAAGCCGTTCCACGTGCAAAAGGGCTTCAAGCCCGAGGAAAGCGTCGTCAGCATCTTCAGCGGCTGGAGCCTGAACAACGTCGCGTGGTTCCCCAACATGCCCTACCACGAACTGATCAACAACTGGCTGACGCATTTCTTCTCGTTCGGCACGAGCGCCGCCACGCTGTTGCTCGATCCAACCGTGGCCCGCGAGGCCAAGGAAAAGGGCTTCAACTCGAAGGAAGAGTTAAGCGAGTACTGGTCGAAGAACTCGAAGACACCGGCGTGGCTATATTGGGACACGCACAAAAACGAGCTGAAGCAGGCGCAGGCGGGCGTCGAGCCCTACGCCTCGTACCTGAAGATGGGCGACGCCGATCTTCCGTTCCAGCGCTTCTATCGGCGAGGCCGTTTTGGCGCGCCGCCCGATCCCAACCCCAAGTCCTCCATCGAAATAATCGTGCTGGGCGGGGAAACAAATACGTACTGGGCCGGCGGAGATTTCAGCTACGTGACGAGCGCGTCGATCGATAAGTGGACCTAGCGGGAATCCTTCCCGCCTGCGGATGTGGTGCGCGCGGAGCCAATCCGTGTGCCTGCGTCCGCGCCCGGGACTGAAGCCGGCGACTCCTATTTCGGCTGCGCGGCCTGCTGTTTCGCTCTGACCGCCCCCTGTTTGCACGGCTGCTGCAAAGGTCCGTCGATCTGGCCGCAGCGTTCAAATGATTCGGCGGCTTCCGCATGCCGGTTCAACTGGTCCAGCGAAGTCGCGAGGACGAACAAGTCCGTTTGGTCCGGGCTCGCGGTATTTTGCGTTGCCTGCTGAAGTTCCGTCACCGAATTGCCATAATCGTGACGACGGAAGTAGATAAGGCCGAGGGCGCTGTGCGCCTCATTTGATTTTTGGGCCTTGAACTCCGAAAACTTGGCATCGTTCATTCCTGCAGGCTTGGACATCGCCGGTATGGCTGGAATGGCCTGTTTCTCATAAATCTCAGCTTTGTCGAGCAGCTTCTCCGCATTGGGATCATTCGGGTCGTAGATGTGGGGGATCACCCAGCCGACCGTGACGAGAACGTCTACGTCGTCAGGTTTCAGAGCCAACGCTCTATCTGCTGATGCATAGAAGTTTGGCCACTCTTGTTTGGCGTAGTAGGCATTTGTGAGCCCGACATCCACGTTTTCGGCGTATTTGCTCTTGGGATATTTTCCGAGGAAATCCTCGCCGAGCTTGATTTTCTTGTCCGGGTCTTCGGCTTTGACATTCGTGAAAGCCTCGTAAGCGGTATCTTCTGCTGCCTGGTTCATCGCTATTTGCTGTAAGGCTGATCTCCTGTTTAGATCCTGCACTTGGCCGGGCGTGTCGGAATTCCCCGGTACTTGCGCTCTGGAAATTGTGGCGACAACGAGACTGGACAGGCACGCAGCCGCCAAAAGCGCAATACGGGCGTTCCTAATTCTCAAGAGTTTCATGATCCCTACTCCATTCTTGGCGATTCGGAGTCGCTATACTTACCGTAACGAGGCGCAGAATGGCAAGTTGGATTTGCTCCCAATTAGCCTCTTGCAAACCTGAGTTCGAAATGAACGGTAGGAGACGGAGACTTTAAAGGAATGGCGCGCCCGGGGAGACTCGAACTCCCGACCCTCTGCTTAGAAGGCAGACGCTCTTTCCAGCTGAGCTACGGGCGCACAGGACAGAACCCTCATTCTAAAGCATTCCTGGATGGAACAGAAAGTATCCGAGTCGAGATTGAACACCTATGCGTGTGTGTGAGGAACCTAAGATCACGGCGTCAACGCAAAGCTGCTCGGACTCACAAAGCCGTAGCCTCCGCGCGTACTTGTGAGGGGACTGCTGATTCAATCTCCTGTCAGCCTCTCCGCATCTCGCACGTTCCCGGCGCGGGCGAAGGTGAGGGCGGCGAACAACCTTATATCCGGTGTCCAAAACGGTACAGACTAAGCTTCCGTTTCAGCATAACGTCAGCGGGTGTCAAACTTGGGACGGAACGATTTACCTTCTAACCTGATCAGCTTCCCGACGGAGGCCACGCCCTCTCACCGGCTCCGCCATATTCGCATCCTTTTCGTTCACCGCGACTCGGAGATCGTAGACAATTGTCTCGAAGAGTTGGCGAAAGCCCAGTTTATCGTCAGTTCCAACGTCGTTTCGACCCTGGAGGAGTGCGCGGAAAAGTTCCGCGCCCAGTCTTACGAGGTCGTCGTAGCCGAGTGCCCAAGCCCGAGTTGGCAAGGCCTTGAAGGTCTGCAACTCCTACGCCAGACTGTGCGGGAAATTCCACTGCTCTTCGTGACCACCGGGCTGTCAAGTGAATCCCTGGCGGAGCTGGCGGGTCATAGTGTTTTCGACTGCGTTGAACGGGAGTCTCCGTCCGCGCGCCTCTTTCGGAACTCCTGAATAGAATCTGCGCGGCTCTCGATTGTCAGATCGGGAACGTGGTTTCGCTCATTTCCCTGCCGGGCGAGGGTGCCACCGCTCTTGCCGCCCTCGCGGGGAACGCACAGCTTTTTGGTTTGTACATCTTTTGTTCCGCGGACGTTGTGGATGGAAGCCGCGAACCGCTTGGTTCTCTGGAGACCTACTCCTGCGTCCCACGCCGTCCCTCTCTCGATGAGACTCAATTGATTGAACGGGCGACGCGCCTGGCTGCGACCGCGATCAACCTTCACAAAGACGTGAGGCATCATGGCATTGGTCACACGCGTAACAGCCGGTCCGCGCCGGAACGTGTGCCCGGCCGGCCAGCGTACATAAATTAGTTCCCGGCTTCCCATCCGGGTTCTCGAGGCGCGCGAATAATTTAGGTTGGATCCGCGCCTGCGTACAGGCGTGTGTTCACAATTGAACAGTTGTGGATGAGAGCGGGCATTATGATGGTCCCATCTGAATATCGGTTGATCACTTCTTTGGGGGTATCTCGATGCCGGCGGCCCACCGCCTTAAGATCGTGGAAAGTCACCACGAGCCCTCTTACCGGTCCCCCGGCAAGAGCAGCAGCGTCTCTTCCAGAGTCGTCGAAAGACTCGCGCCGTTTGCTGTCACCGCCCACTATCCCAGAGGCGCGGTCTTATTTGCCGAAGGCCAACCCTCTCGCGGAGTTTTTATTCTCTGCTCGGGTCGCGTGAAACTCTTCACGGCATCGTCGAATGGAAGAGCCTTCGTTCTCAGGTTTGCCAATCCCGGGGAAATACTCGGCCTGGCTGGGACGCTATCAAGGCAGCCCTACGAAGCGTGGGCGGAAGCGACCCAGCCGACGGAAACGCGCTTCGTCGAACGCAGAGATCTCGTTCAAGTGATGCGGCGCCACGGCGATGTCGCGGTGGAGGTGGCCACGCGGTTGGGCGAGTCTTATTATTCAGCAATCGCCGGCGTGCGTGTGATGGGGCATTCGCGGTCCGCGAGTCAGAAGCTCGCCACATTTCTTCTCGATTGGTGGGAGGGCAATTGCGGCTTCTACGACCCCGACGCCGGCGCGCTTTTTACTTCGACTCACGAAGACATTGCCGAGGTCATCGGAGTCTCGCGAGAGACGGTGACGCGAGTCCTGTCGCGTTTCAAGAAGAGGGGACTGATTCAGTGGAAGGGCTGCAATTTGTTTCTCGCGGACCGCGTTGCATTGAAGAGTTCGGCGTCGCTTTAAGCACGGCCCCGCGAAAAACATCGCGTTGCGACACGCGCTGCTAAAAAAGAGTGGAGCGATTTATGAAACGCATCGGCAAGGTGAATTCCCATCTGAGCGGTTTCTCTTCAGGAGCCAGCTTGGGGGGCAAAGTTTCGCGCTATCGTAGAAAGCAAAACATCTACAAGCAAGGCGCACCCGCATACACGCTTTTCTATATTCAAGAAGGCGGGGTGCGTCTCACCACCAAAACGAAATACCAGCCATCCGCGGTTACAGCGATCCTGGGTGTGGGCGATCTCTTCGGCGAGCTTTGTCTCGCCGGGTTTCCCCTTCGTACGACCACGGCCGTCGCTTTGACGGCCAGCTCCATACGAACGATCAACAAAGCAAAAATGCTCGAGTTGCTTCGCAAAAGGAATAAAACGTCAAATTCGCTGGTGGGCTATCTGCTGTCGAGCGTCAAGCTGTATCAGGATCATGTGGCGGAACTGCTCACTTCTTCAGCCGAACAACGGCTGGCGCGCGTCCTCTTGCGACTGGCCCATCTGGACAGAAGAGGTCCGCCAGCTTCGGAGATTCCCGTTTTGAGCCACCAAGTCTTGGCAGAAATGGTTGGCACGACCCGTCCGCGCGTCAATCTTTTCATGAATCGCTTTAGGACGCAGGGGTTCATCAGCTACGACGGAGGTTTGGAAGTGCACCAGTCCTTGCGCAAGGTTCTGCGGACGAGCTAGGGCGGCTCGCATCCCTTGAACCCTCAATAGTTGAGGCTCAGCCACGCCCTCTTCCCAATCTGCCAGCCAGCGCGAAGAACTGTTCAATATTGAACAGTTCTTCGAATACTGGCCGATGTTATACTGCGACATGGTGCCGTTTATAGCTCGGCGTGTCTCTAAACTAGCTCCGCGCCCTCGCAAGAGACGCGAATCCGGCAGCGCCGCCTTCGATGTCGAGCTGTTTCTCGATTCGGCTGGCCTTGGCAGGAAGGTCAGCAATTTCAGGGCGAAGGAAATCATCTTCGCGCAGGGCGCTTCCGCGAAGCACGTCATATACATTCAAGAAGGCGGCGTGAGGCTTACCGTCGTCAATGAAGTCGGCAAGGAAGCCGTTGTCGGGATCCTCGGACGCGGCGATTTCATGGGCGAAGGGTGCCTTGCGGGTCAATCCGTTTGCGCGGCTACGGCGACCGCGATTACACCCACTACCGTGCTCGTCATTGACAAGCACGAAATGATTCGCGTGCTCCACGGGCAACACGGATTCTCCGACCGGTTCATCGCTTACATGCTCGCGCGAAACATCCGGATCGAGGAAGATTTGATCGATCAGCTCTTCAACTCCAGCGAGAAACGGCTGGCGCGCACGCTTTTGTTGCTCGCGCGTTACGGCGCCCAAGGTCCACCGCAAAAAATACTCACCAAGGTGTCGCAAGAGATGCTGGCGGAGATGATTGGAACGACGCGGCCTCGGATCAATTTTTTCATGAACAAGTTCAGAAAACTGGGGTTTATCGAGTACGGCGGCGCGCGGCGCGGCCTTCAAATCAACAAATCCCTCCTGAGTGTTGTCCTGCACGATTAAGCGAATCTTCGCGTGATGCAATCCGCGGTAGGTAAACTCCCTTCCGCAACGTCGCGAGCGAATTGCATCCTACCGAGAACACCACAGTGCGAATGTGTTCCGATGTGAACAGATATCCGCGTCCGCCTTTCGTAATATGTTGGTTCTGGGGCAGTGGAGCGACATTTCCGCGGACGAGTCAACCACATTTCCCTGGCTAAGGAGGATCCGATGGAAACCATATTGATCGTTGTTGTCATTCTTTTCTTACTCGGCGGTGGCGGCTGGGGGTATTCCCGTTGGCGTAGAGACTAGCGCCTCCCCGCGGCAAAGCCGAGCGGTTTAACCGAATGTCCGAATACAAATCGTTTTAGGAAAGGAAACAAATGACGACAGGGACGAAGAATGAGATCGCAGGCAACATGCACGAGCTGAAAGGCAAGATCAAAACGAAAGTCGGTCAACTAACGAACGACCCGAGCTTGAAAATAGAAGGTGTTGGCGAAAAGATAGCCGGGAAGGTCCAAAAGAAGGTCGGCCAAGCGCAAAAAGCGGTCGACAAACCGTGACGCAGATACGACTCTCTCAACCCAGCCACGAGAGACTTTCAGATTTTGAGCCAGGCATATCGACGGAAAGCCGGAGGTAGTTCATGAACTTATCGGATTTGAGCACCACGCAAATAGGTATCGCCATCGTTGTTGCCGCCGTAATCATATTCGCCGGCATCGCGATTTGGTTTTCGATTCGCAAACGCCGAACGCAAAAGCTGCGCACTCAATTTGGCGGCGCCGAGTATACCCGCGCCGTAACCGAGGGCGGGAGCCAGCGAAAAGCCGAAGCGGCGCTCGACAAGCGCGCCGAACGCGTCGAGGCATTGCACATCCGGCCTCTCGCTCCGGCCGATCGAGCCCGGTTTGTGGACTCGTGGGCAAGAGTGCAGGCGCGGTTCGTTGACAGCCCCGGAGGCGCAGTGACGGACGCCGATCAACTGCTCGGCGACGTGATGTCCACGCGCGGCTATCCGATGAGCGACTTTGAACAGCGCGCGGCGGATATCTCCGTCGATCACCCGCTCGTTCTAGACAATTACCGCGCGGCACACCAAGCCGCGCTTCGTCAAACCCGCGGCCAGGCCAGCACCGAGGAATTGCGCCAAGCCATGATTCACTACCGGACTCTCTTCGAGGAGCTGGTGGCCGAGCCAGAGCTCGTGCGTGCAAAGGGCGCGTAACTCGCGCCTGCTTCTGGACAGGAACCCTTTTCAACGTCGCCAATCAGCAACCAAGCAGGGTTCGTCTCGGGCCTGACGGTCACGGGGACGCGGAAGGACGGACACTATCCGATCACCTACGCGCAACGAGACGACTCTCTGCGACGCCGGAGGCGAGCGACCGTCCCTTATTGAGAGTAATGAAGGTTACTTGTGCCCCAGGCTCTATTTTTTGTCGTAGCGTTTCTATTAGCCGTTCATGCGGACGCGTGAGCTAAATGGTCGGGGCCCGCCCCTGCCTGTGTTCACTTTGAGACAGTTTTGAATTCAGTTTCTGCTGACAATCCATTTGTTCTTCTGCCGAAGGGCAGCCGTGATTTTGGAGTCGCGGGCGCTGGCAGCTGAGGGAATCACCATACCGTCTCTCAGGGAATCCGAAGCAGACCACCTATAAGTGAGGAGGCCCAGCCAATGAAACTCCGCGCGATGGGAATCCGTCGGTTTCTGCAAGTTTCGAGCGGCCTGATTATCCTGGGCCTGCTCGTGGAAATCGTCAGCCTGCTCTGGTTTCACCCCCTCTCGTTTTTGCTCTTTGTGTTCGTCGGCGTAACCCTGATTGGGCTGGGAATCGTGGTGTATCTCATTTCGCTGGTCTTCGCTGTTTCCTCGCCCGGTGAGAGTCGCGGATGAAATGCGTTGACGGTTGGGCGGCCTGTGCGCCGGCGTTCCGCCGTCGATTCCGGCGTGCGCGTCGCAAGGAGGAGTGTTGCTTGGACTAACCGGAGTCCTGATCGCATTGATCGTCTTGACGATCGTGCTGGCCGGGGTGTTTCTGGTGCGTCCCTCGTTCACTGCGGGGGCCACGGGCAAGATTCTAGCGTTCGTAGGGCTGTGCGTTCTTCCGGCGCTATGCATCGGGACGGGCATGTCCTCTCATATGGAGCGTTCCCAGCAGACGTCCTACTGCATCTCGTGTCACAGCATGGAAAGCCACGGGGAAAGTCTGCACGTGCTGGATACGAGTTACATCCCCGCGCAACATTTTCAGAACCACTTCGTGCCGCCGGACCGGGCCTGCTATACCTGCCACACGGACTACACCATGTACGGTCCTTTGAAGGACAAGCTCAAAGGGCTGCGGTACGTCTATATGGAGTATGTGAGCACGCCGCCCAAAGTAATCCATTTGGACGGCAAGTACAGCAACCTGCAGTGCCTGCACTGCCATGAGGGCGCCCGCAATTTTGACGAAAATCTCGCGCGCATGCCGCCTCTGGCTGCGCTCAAGTCGGATCAGATATCGTGCATTTCGAGCGGTTGCCACGATACGATTCACAACGTTTCCGAAGTAGGCCACCTGAAAATGTGGACGGGGGGTGCTGCGGCAACCTCGGTCGCTTCCGAAACTGCGCCGGCTGCCGCGGAACCGGCTACCGCGGGCGCACCATCGAAAGCGCCGGCTGGAAGTTCGGCAGGCAGTGCAGCCACCGCCCAGGGCAAAGCCATTTTCGATTCCCACGGCTGCAGTGGATGCCATGGGATGGCCGGAGGCGGCGGCTCCGGGCCGGCGTTGACGCACACGTCCAGTCAGTATCCGCCGGCTAAATTGACCGCCGTTTTGAAAGCGCCCACTGCAGGGATGAAATCTGCGGGCATGGTCCCGTTGACTCTGAGCGCTGCCGATATGAAAGCCCTGGTTTCGTACGTGGACAGCCTCGGTGGCGCCCCGGCTCCCTCTGCAGCGGCGCCATCTGCTCCAGGGTCGTCCTCATCCGCACCGGTAAAGGCACCCGCTGGAAGTTCGGTAGACAGGGCCACCGCCGCGCAGGGCAAAGCCATTTTCGATTCTCACGGCTGCAGCGGATGCCACGGAGTGGCCGGAGGCGGTGGTTCTGGCCCGGCGTTGACGCACACTTCCAGTCAGTATCCGCCGGCTAAATTGACCGCCGTCTTGAAAGCGCCCACTGCAGGGATGAAATCTGCAGGTATGGTTCCGCTGACTTTGAACGCCGCTGACATGAAAGCCTTGGTTTCCTACGTGAGCAGCCTTGGAGGCACATCGGCGCCTCCTGCACCTGGGTCGCCTTCACCTGTGCCAGTTAAAGCGAAACCTGCGCCCAAAAAGAAAGGGATTCTCGGATGGCTTTTCTCGCCATGATCCACCCGATCGGCGGCAACTGGACCGTCGAAAACGCCCCACTGGAAATTCGGTAGGCGATCCCGCCCGCTGCCTCGGGGAAGTCCATGTGCAACCAATCGAAATGTGTTCCTTAGTGCACAGAAGTGCTTCTCTGCAATGTCCTAAAATGTCGTCTTGGATCACTCGCTGTTGATCCGAAACCAGGAGGAAGCCCATGGTGAGTGCAAAAGCCGAGAAGTGTGCGCATCCGATTTGTTCCTGCATGACAACGTCGGGCAAGTATTGCAGCGCCCAATGCGAGGCTATGGAGAAGACGCCGGATATCGATTGCTCGTGTGGACACGCCGGCTGCAAGGGCAAGACGCACTAGCCCGTGCTTCATCGCCGCTGGGACTTGATCTCGAAGTCAAAGGAGAGATATGAACACGCTCAAAGTGTCAGTAGCCGTGCTCGCTTTGCTTGCCGTCGGGGCCCTGGCTGGATGCTCCATGACATCCGCGAAGTCACCGGACGTTTCCGATAGTATTCGAAAATCGCTCGATGAGGCGGGCCTCAAAGACGTGTCCGTCAATCAGGACCGCGATAAAGGCATCGTGACGCTCGGCGGGCAGGTTGCGAGCGACAACGACAAATCCCAAGCGGAGTCTGTTGCGAAATCCTTTGCGGGCACCCAGGTTGTCGCGGATCAGATCGCTGTGGTTCCCGTGGGCGCGGAAAAAGCGGCAAAGGCCGTGAACTCGGATCTGGATGAAGGCATTCAAAACAACCTGGATGCTGCCCTGATTCAGAACCATTTGCATGAGAACGTGAAATACGAAGTGAAGAGCGGCGTCGTCACGCTCACAGGCAACGTGAACTCGGATGCGAAGCGCGCTCGCGCCGAAGCCGTTGCGACGGGTGTGCCCAACGTGCAGCAGGTGGTGAACGACCTGCAGGTGAAGGATCAAAAAGCCAGTTCATCCCAATAGAAACCGCCCGGTTTTTCGCAAATTCACAATTGCAGCGGCCATCAATTCCTGTGGTCGCGGGCCGTTTGGTGTTGCTGTCCTGCAAGCGGCAAGCTGAATTCCTGGGCGGAGACTGCTGCGGCTAGTTTCAGAAGGAGACGCTATGTCATTCGGCCTTTACTCGATTGGGTTTGCGATCGTGATCGGCGGGCTGATTTACGCCGCCTACCTGATGCATATGCCGGCACATTGGATTGCAGCGGGCGCGATCGTGCTTTTGGGAATTGGAATTCTGAAAGCTATAAAGGCGACGCGCCAGAAAGATCCCGCGGGATAAAGGCCGGGCAGTGAACCTCAGTGAAGTTCTGGTGGGCGACGACCTCGGCAAGCTGGAAGCGGCCACGGACCTTCAGGTGAGCCCCCCAAAAGCGCCGCTCGCTATGACCTTACGGTTGGGCCTCGGACAGCTTTGCCGGTTCTGCAGGACACGCGAGCGCGTTCCCCGAAGTCGAAGACGGCTGTATACCGCCCGGGCTGAGAATTTCGTAGTCGCCATAAACGATCGTCAGCACGGAATGCCCCAGGATGCGCACCTGCGTGTTCGTTTCGCTTCGTGCCGGCAACCAGAACTCGCCGATCTTCTCATACGTCATGTGGATGATATTTCGCTTCGTCCACCACGACGGGTTTCTGGCCGGCTGGCCCTCCATGCGGGCCACCGCAAAATCCTGCCCCTCGACCCAGATCCGGCCGCGGAACAGGAATTTGTTCTTGGTTCGCGGCGTAACCTCCAGGATGTAGAACTCCTGGCCGAGAATTCGCTCATCGCCTACGAGGCGGAATTCATAGTTTTCCGGAGACATCGCCGTCTGCCGGCCCTGTTCGTCACGGGTGGCATCCGATTCCGCTTCGAGGAGCCGCTTCAACACTCGTCCCTGCAGGAATTCGGAGCCGCTCTCTGAAAGGATGCAAAAGTTCTTTTCATCCGGCGAGCGGTAGGTCATCGCCACGAGCAGCGTGGCGCTCTTGTTCGACAATCCCTCATATTCGAGATGATAGCTGCGCGTCCCGCGGTAGCTCGCCAGATCCCCGGCGCGCCGCGCGTTTCCTTCCACCATTTTCTGCACCACCTCATTCCCCGTGAGCGGGGCCGGCGGTGCGTCTTGGGCGAAAGAAGTATTCGTAGCGGTTTCGGCGAGAAACAAGCACACCATCAGGGCAGTCGCGGACAGCAGCTTTATTCTTGCTTCTCGGGACGTCATCGTCTACTCCGTGGCGCACACGTCCTTGCGCCGACTTGGCGGACTGGTTTGCGCCGCAATCCAGCTTCACCAAAGCACCATCCTAGAGGGCACGAACGGCGCCGTCTGTTCCGTAGCGAACACTTTGCAGATTGAGAGCGGCACCAAGGGACGGAAGGCTATGAATCGAACGCGAAGTACACCGCTCCGCGTTGGTCGGCAGACGCCAGAAGTAACTTCGCCACGAACGTGCACTCCCGTGCAGAGACCAACCAAACCAATGAGTTCTTGCAAAACCAGCTCTTTACGGGCTGGCGTTTGTTGCGAGTGCGCAGGGACCTTCAAACCTTAGACACGTCGCTAGAGCGGGCAGCCACGGCCATTCCCTACAACCCACGACACGCACCGCAATATCTGAACCGGCTTTCTCGCGGCGTCGCGACCGAAGCTGTATGTCAGACTGAGGCCGTTGCGACCGACCGAACTCCCGATTGATGCCTGATCGTGACTCGGAGGACGCAAGTCCTGAAAACCTACGCCGGATGTCGGCGAGCCCCGCTGCCAGCTGTGAGAGTGAAATGTGCTCTCAAAGACATTCAGCTTCAATCCTCGCCACAAATCGGCCACCGGAAGGCTCGATTCCGTTAGCAGAGGCGTCCGGAACTCGTCTATCGGCAGCCGGCTTGCCAGACTGGGCTCGGGCTTATAAGCTGCGCCCAAAAGGAACGTGGAATGAGGAAGAGGTCTTTCGGGCAGTTCGGTTGGCCATCGCACTAGCGACGCCCGAAACAGAATCATCGGCAGCACAGGACTGGGCAGTATAGGAGATGCCTGGGCCACAGCAATTTGTGCCACAGATGTCTGCGCCCCCATTAGAAAGCAGCTACTCAGAAGCAATCCGGCCAGTAGAACGAGATAACTCCGCATAACACTCGCCTTGTATTTCAGCGCGGGCTTGAGGCCGGTACAACCGGCCTAGAGCTGGCGGGGTAAGGTCCCAAGCGCCTCTCTGACTACCCGGCAGAACATCATCATGGACCTGCGCAGAGCGGATATCTGTCTCGTTGAGCACACGGCTGAATCCTGTCGCCGACTGTGCACAAGTGAACAGACGACTAAGCCAGATGCGTTTACCATTTGGGTTCATCCGAGCAAGCAGCCGCGTTCGATTCTGCGATAGCAGCTCTCAGATGCACGCACGCATCGGTGTAACACGCCCAGGTCGGTCACGTCAGCAGGCCACAGCAAACGGGAGAGAAGCTCTTATACTTCTCAGGAGAAAACGGAAATGAAGATCGTGAAGACAATTTTGGTTGTACTAACGCTCACATTGTTTGGCGCTCTGTTCGCTTCGGGCGTTCGAGCCGACGACTGGAACAAAAAGACCGTCATGACGTTCAGTCAGCCGGTCGAAATCCCTGGGCAGATTCTGCCCGCCGGCACCTACACCATCAAGCTCGTGAATTTGGACTCCGATCGCCATGTCGTGCAGTTTTTGGATGCGGACGGCATCAAGGTGATCGCTACCGTTCTCGCGATCAACAACTGGCGGCTTCATCCGACCGGGAAAACCGTAGTCACGTTCGCCGAAAGAAGCGGCGACAATCCGGAAGCCCTCAAGGCATGGTTTTATCCGGGCGATAACTTCGGCCAGGAATTTGTCTATCCCAAGCACCGCGCGGTTGTTCTAGCCGCGGCGGAACAAGAGCCCGTTCCGGCGATTGCCGAGGAAACGAGTTCCGCCGACCTTCAGACCGCTCCGATTGTTGCGGTTACACCAGATCAGAAGGAAGTAGCGGTAACTGAGGCGATCGAGACCACTCCGCCTGCCACGGACGACACGACGCCTCTCGTCGCGCAAAACACGGCTCCTGCGGCTGCACCTGCGGCCGACAGCTTGCCGAAGACGGCCGGCCTGGTTCCGCTAATTGCGTTACTCGGCTTGGCGTCGCTCGGATGCGCTTTTGCTGTGAAGCGATTCGGGATGCAAAATTCATAAACGTATCAGCCTCCAAGGCGCCGCGGGCCTCAGTTAGTCGGATTCTTATCCCGCGGCGCAAGGAGACTCAAGTGACTCGGATCGTGCGATCGAAAAGACGCAGTTTGTTCCGTTGTCTCTGTCTCTCTGCCACCAGCTTGCTGTTTTTTTGCAGCTTCTCTGCCAATTCTCAGTCTCTGCCAAAGGAGTCCGTGCCACCCGGCGGGCACGGCCAACCCGCGATTCTCGTAAAGACAGAATTGGTGGTGCTACCCGTCAGCGTTACGGACGCAAACGGCAATTTCATTTCCGGGCTGGGCCGCAGGACTTCCGGGTATACGAGGACGGACGCCTGCAAAACGTGACTTCATTCCATGAGGGAGATGCTCCAGTGACCGTGGGCCTGATCGTCGATCACAGCCGCAGCATGGGCCCCAACCTCGCGGAAGTAGCGGCCGCGGTTTCCTCCTTCGCGCAATCCAGCAATCCTCAGGATGAGATGTTTGTCGTGGATTTTAATGACGACGTTTCGGTGGAACTCATGGATGGAAAAGCCTTCACCAACGACCCGCGAGAGCTCGCCAAAGCTGTCTTCTCCGTTCGCGCACTCGGACGAACCGCGCTCTACGACGCGGTGGCCGAAGGGCTGATCCACTTGCAGCTGGGCCAATGGGACAGGAAAGCTCTGATCGTCGTCAGCGACGGTGGCGACAATGCCAGTCAGCACAAGTTCTCGCAGATTCTGGCGCTGGCCCATCAATCGCAGGTTGCGATTTACTCCGTCGTTTTGGTGGACCCCAGCGACGAAGACCAAAACCCCGATGTCCTTCGGCGGCTCAGCAAGGATACGGGCGGCATCGCTTTCTTTCCGATGTCTTTGGCAGGCGTCGCGGCCATCTCCAAGCAAATTGCACGCGATCTTCGCGAACAATACACGCTCGGATTTGCTCCTGAGAAAACAGACACCACGAATTCCTTTCGGCATATACGAGTGAAAGTGGCCGCTTCCAGCCACGGCAAAGTTCGCGTGCGAACCCGGCTCGGCTATTTCGGGGCGACGCAAGACCAAACTTCTGCAAAGACCGGAAAGGACGCGTCGTGAATCCTCACGGCCTCAGCGCGAAAACATCTCGACGAATCACGAGGGTGCTGATCCTTCGGGCCGCGCACTACATCTTGCTCGCGGCGGGAGTGTTCGCGCTTGCCTACGCCGGCTACGTCGTCGCATCTGCGCGCACCTATCAGGCGCTTGAGCAATCAAAGTTCGAGAATGTAAGCCCGGGCGAAAAGACGCATCCCGCGATTGAAGGGAGCGCGATCGGAGAAATGGAAGTGCCGCGCCTTGGGATGAAAGCGATCTTCGTGCAGGGCGATTCGTCGAAGATCCTGCGGCACGCGGTCGGCCACATCTCGGACACAGTCCTGCCCGGCGAAATGGGCAACGTCGTTCTGGCCGGCCATCGCGACAGCTTCTTTCGTCCGCTGCGCAACATTCGGAAGGGTGACGCGATCACTCTCAGAACGCTCGATGGCGACTTCCAATATCAGGTGGAATCAACGGCTGTCGTGCCGCCGAGCGACGTTCAAGTGCTGCAACCATCGAACGGGCGAACTCTGACGCTGGTCACGTGCTTCCCGTTCTACTACGTGGGCCCCGCGCCGAAACGATTCATCGTTCGCGCTCGCCAGATTGAACGGCTACCGGCGCAATCGTTTGCCGCTCAAGCACCTTCGCACTTTTAGACAGCCGCCTGAGCTGGGGGCGCGCCGCGATTCGGAATCTGAAGCATTTTGCGCCGGGTATTTGCACTGCTTTCGGCAGAATGCCTTCTCCCTCAAAGATAGGCGCTCTGCTCTCTCCAGGTGAGTTGCCCGCCGCGCTCTCTTCCTAATCCTTTCCGATAATCACCTCACCGAGAGCGAACTCTTGAGGGCAATCTGAGCGACCGAGCTTCCTATCGAGGCTTTCACGGCCGACAGAAGTGTGGTCCTGTTCATGAATGCTCCGGAGGGCATTTCCAGATCGAGGCCGGCGTTAGCCGCGGCGACGCCGTCATACGTCGCAGACCAGTCCGACATCAGCACTCCCGGAAAGTCCCACTCCTTTTTCAGGATTTCGGAATCGAGCGTGAGTTCTGAGTCATGTGCGAACCGTTCACCAGATTGTATGAATCCATCACGGCACCGACATGGGCTTTTTTCACGGCAGCCTCAAACACCGGGAGATAGAGACTACGCCGATGTGGTCAGACCGAGGGCCTCGCGCTCCTCGCGGTCTGGATCGCTTTTCGTCTGACACGGATCGTCGAAGATCATCACGGCTTTTTCGCCAGCCGTGAACGCGGGCCATCTCGCGAGGCCTGGATGGTTCGGATCACCCTGCCGAGCAAGATGGATCCACGCTTCGCTCACCTTTGCCGCGAGTGCGCGCGGGCCCGGCCCTCCTCCGGTCATCGGCGCGCAGCGATCCGTATTATCGAACACAAACGAAAGCTCGGAGCAGTGAAACGCCCCCGGCCTGCGATCGAGCACCGGCGTCTGCCAGCAGAACCAGTAATTGTAAACGGGCGCTCCGCCGAGCGCGGATTGCCGCTCGGCCTGCGTGATCGCGCTCTGCCGCACCGGCGCCGCCGAAATGCGCGAAATGATTTCGCCCGGAGTATCTTTCGGATGCGCCGCGCGAAACACGTCGATGATGCGATCGGCGCGATCGCCGTAGGACGCTGCGACGCGCGTCTTCAGCTGATCCAGCGTCAGCGTGGAGAGCGATGGGTCGAAGAGCGCGTTCGAGAACTCATTTAAGACTGTCCCCACGATCAGGGGGATCTGAGCCGACATCTGCGGCGCGACGGGATCGCATGGCTGTGTCGGCAGGTTGCGCCCGTCGACTGTCGGCTGCCATCCAATGCGCGGCAGCCGAAACGTGCCGCCGGGCCGAAATGGCGGCGCGAGGCTTTTCACCGCGGCGATGCCGGCGTCGATGAGCTTCTCGACCGGCACGTCGTGAATCTGATCGATCTGCGAAGCGCTCAGTCCAAGCTGCTGCATCACGGCCGCACCCAGCTTGGCGGAATCTCCCGGCGTCGAAGCATTCAACAGCGAGCCGCTCTCAACCGCCGCCCGATGAAAAAGCCCTTTCGCGGAGGGCATGGCCATCAGCGTATTCACTTTTCCGCCACCGCCGGATTGCCCGAAGATCATCACATTTCCCGGATCGCCGCCGAAACTCGCGATGTTGTCGCGCACCCACTCGAGCGCGGCGACGATATCGAGCATGCCGAGATTCGCCGAATCGGCGTACACAGCGCCGCCGATTTCCGCCAGGTTCAAATAGCCGAGTACTCCGAGCCGGTGATTGAGCGAAACGACGACCACGTCTCCGCGGCGGCTGAGATTTTCGCCGTAATACGATTTCAGCTCCTGACCCGAGCCCGCGGAAAAACCGCCGCCATGCAGCCACACCATCACGGGACGCTTCTTGTTGTCGTTCACTCCGGGCGTCCAGATGTTGACCCGCAAGCAATCTTCTCCGGGGCGCCCGTCGTCCCAATCGAACATCCACGCTCCCTCATCATCCGCCCAGCCGGCGCGCGGCTCTTGCGGCGACACGAACCCGTATTGCATCGAGCTGCGCAAGCCAGTCCACGGAGTGGGCTTCGTGGGAGGCTGATATCTAACCCTGCCGGCCGTCGATCCGGAGTACGGAATGCCTAGAAACGTGTCAATGCCATTGCGGGTGAAGCCGCGAACCTTGCCGGCTGTCGTCTCCACAATCGCATTTTCATTTGAGGCGATGATGCTCGTGTTGCAATGCCCCACCATGGATGCGGCCGGTTCAACAGCGGCGTACGCCGCGGTCGCGGGAAGAAGCGCCGGAGCCGCCGAAATGCCTGTAAGGACAGCCGCACCTTTTATGAAGGCTCTTCGCTGGATCGAATTTTCCGCTGCCGAACCTCGGGTTGAATTCTTTTCCCCGCTGCCAAGAATGGGCGTCTTTATTTTCATTGGCATTCCCCCGGGCCGAGAGTATAGATGAGCTTCAGCCACATTCAATCCACTTCCACAAATCTCTCGAGAGCCGGCTTCCGTCGCGAATCATGCAGCAGGATTCCAGAAGGACAAAAAAGGGCTAGAATGCTCGGTCTCGGTTCGCAGTCCATGTAACCAGGGTCCGAACGACGGCCATTGTTTCGACGGTAAAGAAGAGAGAGAATCGCGGCGCTCTGCCGGCGCTATGGGCAATACCCTGCTCCAATTCGTCCCCAAGGAAGGCGCACAGATTCTTCTGGTGCTCTTCCTCTCCTTTCTGATCGGCCTCGAGCGCGAAGAACAGAAAAACATATCGGACCAGTACCGTTTTGGCGGCGTTCGCACATTTCCTCTGCTGGGCTTGCTCGGCTACGCGCTTTGCTTATTTTCGGGCGGAAATTTCGCGCTCCCTGCCGTAGGCTTTGCCGTCGTCGGAGCGTTTCTCTGGCTATCCTACCGGCATAAGCTTGAGGGAGTGGTATTAGCCGGAATGACGACCGAGCTTTCCGGCCTGCTGACCTACGTGATCGGTGCGCTCGTTTCGCGCGACGAATATTGGATTGCCGTCACGCTTACGGTGCTCGCCGTCGCCCTACTTGAATTGAAGGCGGTACTCGAGAGTCTCGCCAAGCGAATGCCGGGCGACGAGATCCTCACCTTCGCGAAGTTTCTCCTGCTGGCCGCTGTAATCCTTCCCATTGTGCCGAATCAGACGTTTGGCAACTTTGGCTTCAATCCTTTCAAGGCGTGGTTGGTCGTTGTCGTGGTAAGCGCCATTTCCTATGGCAGCTACCTCTTGCAGCTCTGGGCGAAGGGACATGGCGGCGTTCTGCTGGCGGCTCTGCTGGGCGGCGCCTATTCCTCCACGCTCACCACCGTGGTGCTCGCCAAGCGAGCCCGGGAGCAATCGCGCCCGCATCTGTATTCCGGTTCGATACTCGTCGCATCCGGCGTCATGTATTTACGGCTTCTGGCGCTTCTGGGAATTTTCAATCGCGCACTGCTGCACAGGCTCGGATTGCCGTTCCTGCTGCTTGCTGCCGCCGCTCTTCTCGGCGGCTGGCTGTGGACGCGGATGCTCGATCCCGGCGTTTCAAAGACGGAGCAGGTCTTGCAGCCGAAAAATCCGCTGGAGCTGAGCGCGGCGTTCTTGTTTGCGGTGTTGTTTGTGGGAATGCTCTTCATCACGCATCTTGCGCTGCTTCATTTAGGGCGCGGCGGCCTCTTCGCGGTGGCCGGAGTGATGGGCGTTACCGACGTGGATCCATTTATTTTGAGCCTCGCGGCTTCTAACTCGACCCTGACTCCTGTTGCACTCGCCGGAGGAGCGATTGCCATCGCCGCCGCGAGCAACAACCTCATCAAGGGCGTTTATGCGTATGCCTTTGGAGATCGCCGCACCGGCACCCAGGCGCTCGCACTCCTCGCCATCTTGGCGCTGCTTGGATTGTTGCCTCTGTTCATGTGATCGACCGCTATCGAGCGTTGTCCGAGCAACGTCCCGAACCGCCCTTCGAACTCACTCATTGACGAAGGGCCACCCAATTTTATCCCGCATCCTTCACAGGCGCTCCGGAATCTAAACTCTCGACGTTGCAACGGGAATTAGGAGTAAATAAGAATAAGGATAAGGCAGATGGAATACACAATCATTTCAGGCACGAAAATGAACGTCTCGCGCGTTGCGCTGGGTACATGGGCGATCGGCGGCTGGATGTGGGGAGGCAGCGACGAGGCGGAATCGATCCGCACGATTCACGCCGCCCTCGATAAAGGAATCAATCTGATCGATACGGCGCCTGTCTACGGATTCGGCGTCTCCGAAGAAACCGTCGGCAAAGCCATCGAGCAAAGAGGCCGCCGCGAGGACGTCTTCATCGCGACCAAAGTCGGCCTCGAGTGGCACGATGGCGCTATTTCCCGCAACTCCTCGCGCGATCGGATCCGGCAGGAAGTCCAGGATTCGCTCCGCCGCCTTCGTACCAACTACATCGACATCTATCAGGTCCATTGGCCGGACCCAGCAGTCCCGATCGAAGAAACCGCGCGGACCATGCGCGCGCTCTATAAAGAAGGACTCATCCGCGCGATCGGAGTGAGCAATTATTCGCCGGAACAGATGGACCGGTTCATGTCCGTGTCGGAACTCCACACCGTGCAGCCCCCATACAATCTCTTCGAGCGGCAAATCGACCGCAACGTCCTGCCCTATGTGCGCAAGAAAAGTCTGAGCGCGCTGGCGTACGGACCGCTGTGCCGCGGGCTCTTGAGCGGTCGCATGCGTCCCGACACGAAATTCACCGGCGACGATCTGCGCAAGTCCGATCCGAAATTTCAGCCTCCGCGCTTCGCGCAATACCTGAATGCGGTGGAGCAATTGGATGATCTCGCACAGAAAAGATATGGCAAGCGCGTGATGGACTTGGCCGTGCGCTGGGTGCTCGATCAGCCCGGAATCAGCGCGGCGCTGTGGGGAGCGCGCCGTCCCGAACAGACGGAAGCGGTGAGCAATGCGTTGGACTGGAAGCTCGATGCAGACGTACTCGCCGCGATCGACCAGATTCTGCGCCAAACGATCGCCGATCCCGTGGGCCCTGAATTCATGGCCCCGCCGGCAAAAAACACGGCGGCGGCATAGGCGCGCGTCAACCTATGTGAGCAATCGAGGAGCGCTGCCGGGCCAGAAAATTTCCGTTTTGAACGCAGCAAAGTTCGATATCGCTGCTTCCAGCAAGCTGAAATCCGCCTGGCCGAAGAGGGCCCAGGCGAGCCAAATTCTCTGCCCTTCGCTGAGCCGCGAAACTCAGCCCTCGCGACGAAAACCGGCAAGACCGAGACAGCCCCTATCTCTCTGCATCGATTGATCTTGGCTTATCACCGCCCCGAAATCTCCCGCCGGCTCATGGAATTCCTGTTGCGCGCGCTCGATCATCGCTCGATTTGGCCGGGAGAACCGCGATCTGCCCAATCGCTGCGGCTTTGGAAAAGTGATTGCATCTAGTCGGATTCTCTGGCAAAACTCTTCGCACGTTACGAGAGGTGTCGTGTCCATGGCTATTTCGATCAGGCAGATCAACAGCACAACCATTGTCGATGTGGTTGGCGACATCACGCTTCACAACACGCCGGAAGTGCGCAAAGTGTTGCTCGATCTGCTTAAGGAAAAGCGTGCAAACAGAGTCGTGATGAATCTCAGCTCTGTGAAGTACATCGACAGCGCCGGCGTCGCCTCGCTCGTGGAAGGCTTGAAGATGTCGCGCGAGATGAAAAGCGGATTCGCATTATTTGGCTTGAGCCGGACCGCGCGCGAAGTGCTCGAACTCACCCGGCTCATCAAGGTATTTGAAGTTTACAACACCGAAGAAGAGGCGGTGCTCGGCCGCGCGGCAGCCTCGGCGTCGTAAGCTTCGATCTCGGGCGGAACCTGCGGGATCTCAGCGCCTTAATATTCAAAGATGCCATCGAAATGCCACTAACCGAAACGATCGGCGAATCGACGATCAATACCCTCGCCTACGTCGGCGGCCTGGCGCAACTCACCGGCGGCGCGGCGCGCGCAGTTTTCATTGCACCCTTCCGCGGCGGCAAGCTTAGGCTCGGCCGGGCCATTCACCAGGCCATGGCGATCGGAGTCGAAGCCCTTCCCATCGTTTCCCTGATTTCCTTTTTCGTCGGAACAATTCTCGCCCTGGAGGGCGCTTACGAGCTCCGCAAGTTCGGCGCCCTGAACATGGTCGCGAACGCCGTCGCCGTCACCATGACGCGCGAACTCGGCCCTCTTATGACGGCCATCGTCGTGATCGGACGCTCTGGTTCCGCGTTCGCCGCCGAGATCGGCACCATGAAGGTGAACGAAGAAATCGACGCGCTCGAAACCATGGCGCTCGATCCCGTGCATTTTCTCGTCGCCCCGAAATTTCTTGCCATGATCCTGATGATGCCCTGCCTCACCACCTGGGCCGATTTCATGGGCGTGCTCGGCGGCGCTTTCTTCGGCATCGGCGCTGCCGGATTCACTCTCCATACCTACATCCAGGCGACTCTCGACGCTCTCATTCTGCGCGACATCATGACCGGCCTGGTCAAGAGCGTGATGTTCGCTCTAGTGATTACAGCGGTAGGATGCCACGAGGGCTTTTTGACCGGCCTGGGCTCCGAGCAGGTTGGCCGCTCGACCACGGCGGCCGTAGTGAAATCGATATTTCTCGTGGTCGTGGTCGATCTTGTATTTACCGGAATTTTTTATTTCACGGCGCCACGCTGAGCAAATGGCAACGAACCTCATCCCGAAAGACGACCTCCCCGACGGCCCCCCGGACTGCGCGATTTCCGTTCGCGATCTTCGCGTGCAGTATGGCGCTCGCGAGGTCCTGCACGGCATCAGCTTTGAGATTCCTGCCGGCGAGACGTTCGTCATTCTGGGCGGCTCCGGCTCCGGCAAGAGCACTCTTCTGCGGACGCTCGTCGGACTCGAGCATCCCAGCGGCGGCGAAATAAGAATCCATGGAAAGAACTACGCCACGATCTCCGAGGACGAGCGCGAGGACATCCTCAAGAAAATGGGAATGTCGTTTCAGCAGGGCGCGCTCTTCGGCTCGATGACGGTCGGCGAAAACGTGGCCCTTCCCTTGCGCGAGCACACCGAACTCGACGAATCGACCATCGAAATCATCGTCAGGCTCAAGCTCGACCAGGTCGGCCTCACCGGATTCGACAATTACATGCCGGCTCAGCTGAGCGGCGGCATGCGCAAGCGCGCCGCCATCGCCCGGGCCCTCGCGATGGACCCGGAAATCCTTTTTTTCGACGAGCCCTCGGCCGGACTCGATCCGATCATCGCCGCCGGCATCGACGAGCTGATCCTCAAGCTGAAAAAGGCCTTTCGCATGACGATCGTGGTCGTCACGCACGAGCTGGCCAGCGCGTTCCTGATCGCCGACCGCATGATTTTGATCGATAAGGGCGTGATCGTCGCGAACGGCACCACGGCGGAGCTGCAAAAAAGCACGCATCCGCGCGTCCGGCAATTTCTGGATCGCGTGCCAGAGCCCGAGATTTCGGAGGAGATCGACTACCTCCAGATGCTGACGGGCGAGACCCCTCCGGATCGGCGCTAGCACTGGCCATTCGAAGGACTCGTGATATACTCGCCGCCCTGTAGGCGGGCCGCCAGGCACGCGTGAAACAGCGCTAATCGAGGAAACGAATGGACGCAAAGCGAGAGCAGGCTCTCGTCGGTCTCTTTGTGTTGGTGGCTGCGGGCCTGCTGACTACGGTCGTGCTCCTCATGTCGGGCTGGCTCACCAGCGGCGACGTTCCCTTCCGCGCCTATTTCAAGAACGCCGGCGGCCTCGAGCCCGGCTTCGAAGTTCATTACGCCGGCGGCCCGCCGATCGGGCGCATCACGAAAGTCCAGAACGATCCGCAAGATCCCACGCGGATGGAAATCGACTTCGCCGTTCATCCCTCGGTTCCTGTGAAAACCGACAGCAAGGCCACGATCACCAGCAATAGCCCGCTCGGCGACAATTTTCTGGAGGTCGAGCCCGGAAGCCTCTCAACCCCGCGCGCCCAGAGCGGTGCGACTCTGCAGTCGAAGGACTACACGAGCCTCGACGAGATCAAGGACACGATCGCCGCGCTCGGACCGAAGGCCAACGAGCTCATCGATAATCTGAATGAACGCGTTGTCGCGCTCAAGGAAACCCTCGATCGCGTGAACGATCTTCTCGACGCGCAGAATCGCGCGAATATCTCCGGCAGCCTGGCCAGCATCAATGGAATGCTCCAGGAAGACCGCCCGGCCATTCATTCGACGCTCGATCATATGAATGATGCGAGCGCGAAATTGAGCCCGTTGATCGACGATTTCCGAAAGACCTCCGTGCAGGCAAACGACGCGATCAAGAATCTCGATGCGGCTCTCGCGGAAGACCGCCCCGATCTCCACGCGTCGCTCGAGACCCTTCGCAAGACGCTCGTTTCGGCGCAGTCGCTCACGGACCAGCTCGACCGCACGATGAATAGCAACGCGGAGAATCTGGACGAGGTTCTCGACAACCTGCGCCGCATCACCGAGAACATGACCGAATTCACCAATACGATCAAGACGCGGCCCTATACTTTGATCCGTGCGTCGACACCAAAACCGCACGAGCCCGGGGAGCCGCCTCCAAAATAGTGCGAGAAGGAGCGAGAGTGTCGAAGCAACGCATCTGGCAGGTTGCGTTCGTGATTTTACTGGCGGGATTTTCCGCGGCATGCGGCGCGTCGCGCCCCTACAAATACTACGTGCTCGACATCCATCCCCCGGCGCCGGCGGCCCAGCCGGCTCCCTACCCGGTGAACCTCATCGTCGGCCGCGTCAGCGCGCCGGAACTTTACCGCGATTCGCGCATCGTCTATGGCAGCGGCGACGTTCAGCTGGGGGCCTACGAATATCACCGCTGGGCGGAGCTGCCGCCGGAAGCCCTGCAACAATTGCTGGTTTCCTCGCTGCGCGCGACGGGGCAATATCGTTCCGTCACCCCGATCCGAAGCACCGCCCGCGGCGACTACATCCTCCGCGGCCAGCTCTATTCGCTCTACGGGGTCGACAGGCCCAGCCTGGTCGCTCGCTTCTCGATGGAAGTTGATTTGTTCGATCCCAAGTCCGGCGAAACGGTCTGGAGCGACAAGTACGCGCACGACGAGCCCGTCAACGGCAAGACAGTTGCGGATGTGATCGAGGCTATGGATCGCGACGTTCTGGCGGGCATGAACCAGTTCGCGACGAACCTGGGCCAATATTTCGCCGCTCACCCGCCGCAAACTCCTCAGAACTGACTGTAGGGCTTGTTCTCGGAGGGAGAAACTTCCTGAGAGGCCGAGTGCACGTCGCAAATCCCGTTCATTGAGGTTTGATCGGAATCAAAATACGCATCGCACTCGTCCGTCTGCCAGTCCTGTTGATGCGTGATCGGATCGTCCGGGACCGAGCCGATGTATTTGCCGTCGACGAGATCCTGAAGCGACGCCGGGGCGGCATTCTTGTCGCGAATGTATTCCTGAATCGCCCGGCGCATCACGTCGAGGTCGCTGTGGAGAGCCGCCTCCCGCGCATGAACCACGGTTTGGCGGTAGCCGCCGACGGCCAGGGTGGCGAGAATCGCGATGATCACGACTACGATCATCGCCTCGAGGAGGGTGAAACCAGACTGCTTCTCGATTCCTCGATCTGACTCGTCCCAGTGCATATCCCGGATCGTCATGATGGGTGGCGCCGCGCTCCGATGCCTCTACCAGTCCGAGTATTTTGTCCCGTCGAGCGCCGTGCCTTGCGACTTGGTGTAAACATCGAAAACATCCTGCCCACCCCACGACGTTGAGTCCGCATCGTCCTGCACGGACCGCAGGCCCCAGTCCGTGTTCCCGGTCATCGGATCAACCGGAATCTCCCGCAGGTACCGGATCCTTTGGGTGGTCCCGCTTGAGCCGCTTGAGCCGCTTGTGCCGCCAGTCCCGGTTGTTCCACCCAAAACCCCCAGTCCTTGCGTGCTCATTTGGACGCCGTCCTTGAGCGTTTCCAGATCGGGCGGATAGTTCTCCGTGCCGGCCTCCACCTGAAATTTCCCTTTTTCGGCGTCGTCGTGATAGCGGTCGATCGCGTCGCGCATTTCGCGAAGGTCGTAGCGCAGCACTTCCTCCTTCGCGCTAATCAGCCGCACGCGCTCCAGCGGCAGCGCCGCCGTCGCCAGGATCACGAGGATCGTGCACGAAATCAGCAACTCGAGTACGGTCATTCCGGCTTCGGTCGCACGTATGCGAGCTCTGCGGCGCCCCTCTATCCGTGGCTTTTTCTTTTCGCGATGAAAGTTCAACATCTTCGTTCTTCCTTATGGCACCTGGATGGTCGCCTCGCCGGAGACCATGGGGATCGTTTGCTGCTGGGAGTTGCGCGCATTTACCTGAAGCACCTGGAGTGCCGTCTTGCCCGGAGCCACCGCCCGGACCACAAGTCCGAGCAGCGTGCCCGAGCCGTTCACGCCCGGCGTATTCGGCTGGCGCGTGGCCGACACGATCACTTCGCCTCGCTGCTGGTCGATCCGCTGCACGATCGCGATCTCCTGCTTGCCGCCTGAGAGGAATCCTCCATCGCGAACTTCCTCCACCTGTACGACTGCCGGATCGAAGTGAATCAACAGCGGAATCGAATAGAGGTCGTTGACGTTCGAAACGGCCAGGCCCAAAATCGTGCGCTCGCCAACCTGCAGTGTGACGTTGGGTGGATCGAAATGAAGCTGGCTCGCTGCCGCCGCTCCGGGTTGCGGCGTCGCTTGCGAAGTCGATGGCAAAGGCGAGGCTGCGTCGGCGCCCGTGCCAGGAGCCTGTGCGAACTCATCTTCGGAGTAGACCCGCGCATTCGAATCCGTTCCAGCCGCCAGCGTCCGCAGATTCTCGGCCGAAATCGACGGGAAGCGGATCACGTGCGGCGTCATGATGATCAGGACTTCGCTCTCAGCGACGCTGACGCTGTTGTCGGAGAACAGGTAGCGCAAAAGCGGAAGCTGGGCCAACCCCGGAATGCCGTTGATATTTTTCGTATCCGTGCGCTCGATTAGCCCGCCGAGCATGTTCGACTCGCCGTCCTTCAGCCGGATATCGTTCTCGATCGTGCGTTGGCCGATGATGGGCTGGTTGATTCCGCCGATGCTGCTGGTGCCGTCGATTTCCGACACCCCAACCGAAACTTTCATGCTCACGTCGCCGTCGGGATGCACGCGGGGCGTCACTTCGATGTTCACGCCGACGTCAATGTAAGTGAATTGCGTGTTCACCAAAGGATTCACCACGCCCGCGCCGCCGCCGACCCCCACTCCGACTCCGGCCTGAAAGCTTCCGGTGGCAATGGGCACGCGCTCCCCGACCTTGAGCGTTGCTTTATCGCCGTCACTGACGCGAATCTGCGGATCCTGAATGATCTTCGTTTGATTGTCGGTGAGGATGGCGTTTGCCGTCGCCCCGGGCAGCGTCAAGCTGTAATCCGCCGTGGAGAGGTTCTTGATGTTATTGAGCGCTATCTGTGTGGGCGTAGAAGTAGTAGTGCTGGTGGTGCTCGTGCCGCAGCTGCTACTGCTGCTGCTCGGCTGGTTCGCGCAGGTGGGATTAAATGCCAGCGTTACGCTCTGTCCGGGAAGAAGTCCCAGATCGCGCAGCCGGTTCACGCTGGCCGTCAGCACCTGCACGTGGATTAGCACCTCCGGCTTCGCCTTGTCGGTGTCGTCGATGATTTTCGCGGCCAGCTTGATCTTATCGGGCGTGTCGCGGACCACGATCGCGTTCTGCTCGTTTATCTGGGTAACCCGCCTCAAATCCAGAAGCTGGCGCAGGCTGCTCACTACCTCCGTCAGGTCCTGCGGCGTCAGCGTGTTCGAGAGATAGAACGTTTTCACCTCTTCATCCTCGAGATCCCGGCGCTTCTGCGGGTTATCCGGCGCGACGAGAATCACGTTGCCTGTCATCGGCTCCCAAAAGGCTTTGCTTTCGAACGATACGGCATCCAGCGCCTCTTCCAGCGTGATGTTCGGCAGGTCCACGGAGATGCGGCGCGACGTGAAATCCGGATCGAAGATTACGCTCACGCCCGCCAGTTTCCCGATCGTCTCGAAAACGGCGCGTGAGTCGTTCGTCATTTTCAGGTTGATGGGTTCGTGCGAAAGCGGTTTCAGTTTTGGCGGCGCCGCCAGGAGGTCGGTATCATCCGGCGGATTTGGATTTATCTTGGGCGTCTCAGCGGCCGTCTTCGCGGCCAAAAGGTCCATCGTCCGCCTCAGTTCCTGATCGGCGGCCGCGTTCGACGGATCGATGGCCTGCGCCTTCTGGAAGTCACCGAGAGCAAGCTGCAAGTCGCCCTGTTTCAGCGCCTTTTCGCCCTGCTCCAGGTGGAACTGGGCCGCCTCGAATCGCATGTTGGTTTCGCGAAGCTTGTACTCGGCGTTGGTAGGGTCCACCCTCAGCGCCCGCTCGTAGTGAACCAGCGCGGTATCGTAGTCCTGAATCGCCTCAGCCTTTCGGCCGGCGTCGTAATCCTGATTCCCCTTGGGGCAGCCTGCGAGGAAAGCTGCAAACACCAAGACGGCCACACACGTTGAACGGCGCAACAAGGACCTCCGAGGTCACCCGAGCCTTGTGAAGTCTAACACCCGGGTTTTGATGCGGCAAGGAATCCTCCCCGTTGCCGCTCATCTTGGTTAATATAGGGATTGGCGTATCTGCATCTGTTACAACACCGTGAAAGTCCCTTAGTAACAGCCCGGGAATCCGCCACATAGCACAACTTGCGGGGGCCCGCGACCCACGGCTAATATGGCGAAACAGTGAAATCCACAGCGAAAAAGCAAAGCCGGGAGGGCGTTCAGATCGTCGCCCAGAACCGTTCGGCGTCCTACAACTATGATCTGCTCGACAAACTCGAAGCCGGTCTGGTTCTGGTAGGCACTGAGGTGAAATCCCTTCGCGAGGGCAAGGGAACCCTTCGAGAAGCCTATGCCGAGATTCGCACGGGAGAGCCCTGGCTGCTAAACTTCCATGTCCCGGAGTACCAGCCCGGCGGATTTCGCAACCACGACCCGCTCCGGAAGCGTAAGCTGCTGCTCAATCGCCGCGAGATCGAGCGCCTGATCGTGCAGACCCAGCAGAAGGGCATGACGATCGTCCCGCTCAAGATTTACTTCCGGGACGGCATCGCGAAATGCGAACTGGCGGTGGCCAAAGGCAAGAAATTCCACGACCGCCGCGAATCCGAGAAGCGCAAAGAAGCGAAACGCGAGGCCGACGAGGCGATCTACCGCTCCCGCCGGCGATGAAAGCGAAAGGAAGCCATGGAGATCCGACTCGAGTCCCAGCCGTACTTTGCCGTGCAATCCGACGCTCTTGTCTCGTACGTTTTCGATAAGGACGATAAATTCGACGGGGTCCTCGGCGAGGTCGACCGCGCGATCAACGGCCAGCTCGGCTCGCTCGTATCCAGCGGCGAGCTGACCGGCAAGCCGCTTGAGCTCACGCTGCTCCATTTCCCTCAGGGACTTACGGCCAAGAAGCTGCTTCTCGTCGGCGCCGGCAAGCCTGAAAAATTCGCTGTCTCCGACCTTCGCAAGATCGCCGGCACCGCGGTGCGCTACCTCAAAACGCGCGGCGTGAAAAAACTCGCATTTCTCACGCGCGAAGGCGAGCGCGGGCCGGCTGCCGCGCAGGCCGTGGTCGAAGGGCTGATCGTCGCCGATTTCGAAACGGACAAGTACCGCACCGACCGCAAGAATCGCGAGATCGAATCCGTTGCACTTTGCGGCTTCGAGGGCGGGCTCGGCGCGGACCTTCAGGCTGCTGTGGAAAACGGGCGCGTCCTCGCCGAATCGCAGAATTTTGCGCGCGATTTGATCAACGAGCCCTCGAATAAGCTCACGCCGCGCATGCTCGCCGCGCGCGCCGAGGCCATGGCCAAAGAGGTCAGCCTCACGATCGAAATCCTCGACGAGAGGAAAATCGGCGAACTCAAAATGGGCGCGCTCATCGGCGTCGCGCAGGGCAGCGTCGAGCCGCCGCGCGTGATCGTCGTGCGCTACACGCCGGAGCACCCGAGGCAGGGCGCTCCCGTGCTGGGCCTCGTCGGCAAGGCCGTCACATTCGACACAGGCGGCATCTCGATCAAGCCCGCCAACAACATGGAAAAGATGAAGTACGACATGGGCGGCGGCGCCACGATGCTTGGCGCCATGCGCGCGCTTGCGAAACTGAAGCCCTCGATTTCCGTGATCGCCGTGATTCCCGCCACAGAAAACATGCCCGGCGGGCGCGCCCAAAAGCCCGGCGACGTGCAAGTAGCGATGTCCGGCAAAACCATCGAAGTCATCAACACCGACGCCGAGGGCCGGCTCATCCTCGCCGACGCGGTTTTCTACGCGCGACAGCTCGGCTGCACGCACCTCATCGACGCCGCCACGCTCACCGGCGCGATCGAAGTCGCTCTCGCGAACGTCCACGTGGGCGCCTTCGGCACGCCGCGCGAATACCTCGACCGCTTCCTCGAGAGCGCGAAGGCCGCCGGCGAAAAAATGTGGCCGATGCCGATGGACGAAGAGTACGAGGAAATGATCAAGAGCAACATCGCGGACATTCGCAACACTGGCAATGGCAAGGGCGGCGGCGCCAGCACCGGCGCATGGTTCATCAAGGAATTCGTCGACGACACGCCGTGGATCCATCTCGACATCGCGTCGACCTGCTGGGCGGACGACGGCCGCCCGTGGCTCGCGAAAGGCCCCACCGGAATCGCGATCCGCTCCATCGTCGATTTCGCGCTGAAGCAATAGCGGCGGTGAGCCTTGGCTGGCACCGACCTTTTGTCGGCGTTTTTTCTGCTCCGACGCGTATACCTTTCATATACTCGTCGGGAGCTTAGACAGGGTTAAAAAGTCAGGAAAAGCCAGTTTTGGCGCCTTAACGGGCCACAAGCGGGAGTGGGCGCCGAAAATCCTGTCGGAGCTCTTGCGACCTTCGCTTTTCATTCTCTGACGAGATTCCGTCATCACCGGTAGCTGACGTACATATCCGGAAAGTCTTTCTTCAGATTCGCTACCTTCGGTAGATCGTTCATCATGATGTAGGGATTTTCCGGATTGTGGATGGCGTAGTCCTGATGGTAATCCTCCGCGCGATAGAACGCCTTGAAGGGCACAATTTGCGTCACGATCGGGCTCGAAAATGTCTTTGCCTCGGTCAGCTGGGCTACGTAGGCTTGCGCGATTCGCTGCTGATCGGCAGTTTCGTAGAAAATCGCTGACCGATACTGCGTACCAAAGTCCGGTCCCTGCCGGTTCAACTCCGTCGGGTTGTGGGCGACGGAGAAAAATATCTTGAGAAGCTGTCCGAAAGTGAGCTTGGACGGGTCATAGACCACCTCGACGGATTCGGCGTGCCCGGTGGTCCCGCTGCTGACTTCTTCGTAGCTGGGATTCTTGACCGTGCCGCCGGAGTAGCCTGCCGTTGCTTTCGTCACGCCTTTGACGTGCTCGAATACTGCCTGAATTCCCCAGAAGCAGCCTCCCGCAAACACAACAGTCTCGCGGCCCTTTGCGGCGGCCAGCGCCTCGTCCGCCTTCGGATCAGGAAGGGCCGTGGCGCCTCGAACCGGGTTCCACCCGAGTGCGTAGAGTAGGACCACTGAAAGCGCGACAATCGACAGAAAAGATTTCAGCATTCGGCTCATCTTGCATCCCCCTGCTTGCAACCATGCAATAAGTACGCAGAATCCGGGCCTCTGGATGCCTCGCCGAAAATGTATCACAACAACGTAAAACATGCTGTTTGGGCGGTTGCAGAAGGATTAAACCGCAGATTTGCGGGAGAGCGCTGGCGTCACATCATTTCCGGCGGGGTGATCCCAAGCAGCGCGAGCGCCGTCACCAGCTGTTCGCGCACGAGCTGCGTCAGCCGCATCAGAAACGCGCGCTTCTCGGCATCCTCCTCCGACAGAATGTGGTGTTTGTGGTAGAAGACGTTAAACGCCTGCGCGAGCTCGAAAGCGTAGCGCGTGAGAAACGCCGGCTCCTGAGAGTCGACCGCAGCGCCAACGCGCGCATCGAGCGAGCCAGCCAGCAGCGCCAGATCCCACAAATCGTCGCCGGCAGGCGCCGCCAAGAATTTCGCCAAATCGATTCCGCCGCTCGCAATCTTCGCCAGATTCGCCGCGTCGATCGCCTCGAATTCCGGATGCGCATCCGCGCCCTTGCGTAGGATTCCGTTCACGCGCACGACGGCATACTGAACGTAAGGCCCCGTTTCGCCCTCAAAGCTCAGCGCGTCCTCGAAATCGAAGGCGATCACGGTCGAGCGCGTGAATCGCAGCAAGAAATAGCGCAGCGCGCCGATCGCCACAGCATTCGCGATCTGATTGCCCTCGTACGTTCCCGCCAGTTCAGGATGCCGCGAGGCGACCTCCTGCCGCGTGCTTTCCAAAAGCTGATCGATCAGATCGTCCGCCTTTACGCCCTGTCCCTTGCGGCCGCTCACCTCGATGTACGGCCTCTTCGCGTCTTCGGGCGGAATTTCATAGCCCATTTCGAGAGCGCAGCGGGGCGTGAGCGCGACGACGTTGTACGAAAAATGCTTCAGATGATCGGCTTCCTCCGCGTATCCCAACGCGCGCAAGCTCGCGACCACCACTTGCTGCGGGTACGCTTGCCGCGAGTCGATCACGTTGAAGACTTCCTTCGCGTGGCCGAAATCCGGCGCGCCCGCTTCGCCATCTTCGCTGGCCGTCGTCCACGCCTCGTGCCCGTCGGGATGCTTGTGGAAGCGGCGATAGTAAAAATCGCGGCCGAGCAATCCGAATTTCCAGAGATGGTACGCGATATCCTTCCCAACGTAGGTGACGGTCCCATTCGATCGCACGATAATTTTGGCGTCGGCCAGCTCGTCGGGCTCGTCTTTGGCCTCGGCGCCTTCGGGCGTTTCCTTGTCGGAGGGAAGCTGCATCACCCAGCATCCGGCGCTCTTGCCGGAAGTGGCGTACTGGATCGCGCCGCGCTGCTTCAGCATGTCGAACGCCGCATCCCAGAATTTCAGGCGCAGGATTTCGCTCTCGCGCGAAAGCAAGTCGTAATCGATGCCGAGCCGGTCAAGCGTGCGCAGATGGCAATGCACGATGGCAGTCGACACGACCTCCGCCATCCTCGCCACTTCTCCGTGCCCCTCTTCGATCTCCTTCAGCGTGTGCGCGCGTAGCTCGAGCCTCGATTTGTCTTCCGCCAGCCATTGTGTCACGCGCGTATAGAGATCCCAGCAGAGGTAGTCGAATTTCGGCTGGTCGGCGAGCGCGCGAACCTCGCCCGGCGTTCTCGGCTCGAGATGCGTGAATCCGAGGACGACATCGGCCACCTGCACGCCGGTGTTGTCGATGTAGTTCTGCACTTCGACGCGCTTGCCCGCATAGCGCAGCAGCCTGCAAAACGTGTCGCCGAGGACGGCGTTGCGCAAATGCCCGATATGCGCCGCCTTATTCGGATTCACGCTCGTGTGCTCGACGAGCACTTTCGGAGCATCCATCTTCGGCGCGGGGGCTTCCCTGCCAGATTCCTCGCACGCGGCGCGAAAGAATTCCGCGCGGTCGAGAAACGCGTTCAGGTACCCGCCGCCCGCCACCTCCACGCGCGCCACTCCCTTAATCGGCTTCAGCGAATTCGCGATCTCCTGCGCCAGCGCCCGCGGCGGCTTCTTCAGCCGCTTCGCCAGCTCGAAGCACACCGGTGAGGCCACCTCGCCCATCGCGAGCTTCGGCGGCCGCTCCGTCACCACCGGCACGTCCGTCTTGTAGCGCTCGTGGATGTGGTGCCGCAGCGCCTTGCGAATCCGTTCGTCGATCGTCTTATACACTCGCAGCCCCAGTTGGAATTGGTGTAGGAAAACAGGTTAGCAATATCGGCGAGAACTACAAGCGGTCAAAGCGTCCGCGCTACATCTCCGCGTGATCCCGCAGCCATCGACTCACCGCGGAGGCTACCTCGTCCGGAGCTTCTCGATGGGGGAAATGCCCCGCCCCAGGGATCAGGACTCGCTGATATTCCCGCGCGAAGAATTTCTCGATCCCCTCGGACTCGCTCGGAGCATCACAAGAATCCGCCTGGCCCTGAACCATCAGGGTCGGAATCGACAAATATTCGGTCTCCGCAAGCTTTTCCTGCAACGCATCGTAACGGTGATCGACCGCCTCGCCGGCAAGCCAGCGCGAGCGGTAGGCATTGAGAGTAATCGCGGCCCAATCGGGTCCCTTGAAACTCTCCGCGGTCCGTATGAATTCCGCTTCGTCAAACCATCCCGCCGGGCTCCAAGTATCCCACTGGATGCGCGCAAATCCTACCGGATCACAGCGGACTGCCTCTGCGCCGGCGTCAATGCACTGAAACCACTGATACCAGAAGCGCCGGGATTGCGCGAAATCCGGGAGCACGAATCTCCCGCGCGGCTGATAGCCGAGTGCGAGACCCGCGACTGCCGTGAGTCGCTCGGGAAAAAGCGCGGCCATCGTGTAGGCGGCGCGCGCGCCCCAATCGTGTCCGACTACGGCGAAGCGATCGAGCCTTAGCGCATTCGCGAGGTCAATCGCATCCTGCGCCATCGCGACCGCTCCGGCGAATCGCGGCGCGTCTTCGCGCAAGAATCGCGTAGGCAGCGAACCGCGCAAATACGGAATGATGGTTCGCCATCCTTCCGGATGGAGGCGCTGCGCTACCCTGTTCCAGCCGCGTGGCGCATCCGGCCAGCCGTGCAGGAGCAAAACCGGGCGCCCTTCGCTTGGCCCCGACTCCTCGTACGCGATTTCGAGAACGTTGGTACGGATAGAGTTCATGGGCCGCCTTTCCTTCCGAGATTTGACAGAGGTAGACGGGCAGAATAGTATCGTTTTCGGCAGTTCCGCAGCGGATTCACGTCGCTCGCACAGACTCCATGGATCAATCTGACGGCACAAACAGCAAGCCCAAGTACTATCTGACGACGCCGATTTACTACGCGAATTCGCGGCCGCACGTCGGCTCCGCGTATACGACGATCGTCTGCGATGTGATCGCACGCTACAAGCGGATGTGCGGCTACGACGTGGCGTACCTGACCGGCACGGACGAGCACGGCGTGAATATCGAGCGCGCGGCGGAAAAGGCGGGCGTCACGCCGCAGCAGCTCGTCGACAAGAACGAAAAGATTTTCCGCGATCTGTGGAAACTGCTGGGAATCACAACGACGGATTTCATTCGCACGACCTCGCCCGAACACGAACGCGCCGTGCAGACTTTGGTGCGCCGTACACTCGAGCGCGACAAGAATCTGCCGCCCGAGAAGCGCTCGATCTACAAAGCGAAATACGAGGGCCGCTACTGCATCTACGACAACGCCTACGTCAGCGACACGCCCGAACCGGTGAATTGCCCCACATGCGGCCGCCCCGCCGAGCTGATTTCCGAGGAGAACTATTTCTTCCGGCTCTCGGCATATCAAGACAGGCTGTTGCAGCTCTACGCCGACCATCCGGAATTCGTGCAGCCCGATTTCCGCCGGAACGAGGTGAAGAGCTTCGTCGAGGCGGGCCTGAAAGACGTTCTCAATCAGCCGCAAGACAATCAAATGGGGCATCCCGTGGCCTGGCGATCCCGAGCACGTTTTTTACGTCTGGTACGACGCGCTCACCAGCTACATGACCGGGATCGGCTACGCCAGCGAGGACAAAGAAAAGCAGAAAAAGTTCGACCGCTTCTGGCCGGCCGATCTCCACATGATCGGGAAAGAAATCATCCGCTTCCACGCCGTCTACTGGCCGGCATTCCTGATGGCCGCGGATTTGCCGCTGCCGAAGCAGATTTTCGCCCACGGCTGGCTGCTCTTCGAGCAGGAAAAGATGAGCAAGTCGAAGGGGAACGTCGCCTACCCTGAACCGATCGTGAAGGCGTTTGACGAACTGACCGGCGCTAAGGTCGGCAACGACGCGCTGCGTTACTACTTGCTACGCGAAACCGTCTTCGGACACGACGGCAATTTCTCCCGCGAAGCTCTCATCACGCGTTATAACGCTGATCTGGCGAACGGGCTCGGCAATCTTGTTTCCCGCGTGGCTGCTATGGCGAATGAGTATTTGCACGGAACGATTTCATTCCGTCCGGACCAAGGTGTAGAAGGCGCGCAATCGGCCGTGTCCAGCCTCAAGAACACGGCGGAAATTGCAATTGCACAATACAAGAAGTCGATGGAGGGCCTCGAGTTTTCTCGGGCCGCCGAGGCCGTCTTTAATCTGGTTTCGGAGGCAAACCAGTTCCTTGTTAAAACGGAACCTTGGTCTCCAGCGAGAGTGGGACCGACAGCAGAGATAGCACGGTCGCAGATCCTGGGATTTGCCGTGGAGTCAATTCGAATTGCGACAGTTTTGGCTTATCCGATCCTGCCCGAGGGCGCGGCTCGGATATGGGAGGTTCTGCATTTTCCTGGTAAGCCAGATGACAGGTGGATTGCAACTCTCGGTTGGTTGACCGGTGGCACGCAGTTCAGCGTTGGCAGCATTAAGTCGATTTATCCCCGCGCAGACAAAAAAGAAGTATCGGAGAGGATTGAAGCGATGGAAAACGAAATACGGAATCCCGCCGCGGCGGGCAAGCCCGGAAGTACAGAGCCCACGGCGACGCCGGCCAGTGCGACACCGACAACGGCGGCAGCTGCACCGGCGCCTGCGCCAGCAAGCACGAAGATCGGGATCGAAGATTTCGCCAAGGTAGAACTTCGCGTTGGCGTCATCAAGTCTGCCGAGCGGATTCAGGGTGCGGACAAGCTGCTGAAGCTGCTGGTCGACATTGGCGACGAGGTTCGCCAGATTCTCGCGGGAATCGCGCTGGCGTATACGCCGGAAGAATTGGTGGGTCGCAAAGTCGTCGTGGTGACGAACCTCGCGCCCAGAAAAATGCGCGGGCTCGAATCGAACGGGATGCTGCTCGCGGCGTCGGTCGGGCCGGACGGCAAGCCGGTCCTCTGCACGTTCGCCGAGGACATCGCCCCCGGCGCCAAAGTGAAATAACGACTAAGACAGTGAATGGTGATTGGTGAGTAGTGGAACCGGGCCCGCCGCTGGGAAGTGGCGACAATCGTTCACCGCTGAGACGCAGAGGACGCAGAGAAAGGCGCGGCAATATTGCGCGATCCAGGACCTTCGCGACGCCCGAAAAGCCTCACCCCGGGGAGGCGGGGTGAGCTACATGAATTCCCGCACTCGTGATGTGGCTCGGCTCCGCCAGCGTTGTTCCGGCAGATGGGCGAACGAAGAAGAGCCGGCGAGACGCCAGCGCTGCTGAAACCGTCGGCCCAACGTTCGTGAGCGGCTTCCGGTGGCTGGCGGGCGGCGTGGGCCGAAAAGCCTCACCCCGGGAAAGCGGGGTCAGCTACATTAAATTCGTCCGGCGCCAACATCTGCTCGGCCTTCATGAGATCCATGAAAATTGTCGACTCACACGCGCACCTGGAAATGTCGCAATTCGACGACGATCGCGCGGCGATGCTCGAGCGAGCGCGCGCGGCGGGCGTCCAGGCGCTGCTGGCGATCGGCAGCGGGACCAGCCCGGCCGAGCGCATCGATTCCGCAATTCCCTTCGCCGAGCAACACGATTGGATCTACGCGACGATCGGCGTTCACCCGTATGACGCGAAAGCCGCGACCGAAGAGCATTTCGCGCAGCTCGATGCACTCGCCCGCCATCGGCGGGTGATCGCCTGGGGCGAGATGGGCCTCGATTACCACTACGACGAGGAGCAGGCGCCGCGCGACATCCAGCAGCGCGTCTTCCGGCGGCAACTCGGGCAGGCGCGCGCCGCGAAGCTGCCGATCGTGATTCACTGCCGCGATGCCTGGGACGACTGTCTCGCGATCCTCGAAGAGGATTGGCGGCCGAGCGGCCTCGGCGGCATCTTCCACTGCTTCACGGCAACGCCAGCCGAGGCGCGGCGCGGGCTCGACATGGGCTTCCTCGTGTCGTTTGCGGGCAACGTAACCTACCCGAAAATGCAGCATTTGCGCGACGTGGCGCGCGAGCTGCCGCTGGAAAACCTGCTGACGGAAACCGACTCGCCGTTCCTGCCCCCGCAAGGACGCCGCGGCAAGCGCAACGAGCCCGCTTTTGTGGTAGAGGTAGCGCAAGCCTTGGGGAATGTGAGAAACTTAGCGCCCGAAGAGGTAGCGGCCACCACGGCCGCGAATTTTCGGCGGTTCTTCAGACTAGGCACACCAGCTTCTCAGGACCAGCCCTCAGAGGGCACGAGGTAGACCAAGGATGGCATTCGCTGTCCAGATCGCCAAGGGCATCAAGGGCATATTCGACTTGGTGCGCGACGACCTCGCGCTGGTCGAACAGGAGATCGCCGCGCAGAGCTGCGGCGCGATCGAGCCAGTGGCAGAGATTTCAAGCTACCTGCGGGAGGGCGGTGGGAAGCGGCTGCGGCCGGCGCTGCTGCTGCTGAGCGCGGGCGCGTCGGGCTATCGCGGCGAGAGCGCGATTCGCATGGGCGCCGTGGTCGAGATGATTCACAGCGCGACGCTGGTGCACGACGACGTGATCGACGGCGCGGAGACGCGCCGCGGGCGCCCCAGCACGAATGCGCGCTGGGGCAATCACATGAGCGTCCTCGCGGGCGACTGGCTCTACATGCAGTCGTTTGAGATGGCGCTGCGCGAGCGGAATTTCGCGGTGCTCGATATCCTGATCGACCTCACGCAAAACATGGTCGAAGGCGAGTTGCTGCAGCTCGCGTGCCTCGGCCGCATCGACTTGACCGAGGCCGAAGCGATCGACCTCTCCTATCGCAAGACGGCATGCCTCTTCAGCGGCTGCGCGCGGCTCGGCGCTGTGCTGGGAAAACAGCCCAAGCACATCGAAGAAGCGCTCGCGGAATACGGGCGCAATGCGGGGCTGGCGTTTCAGCTGGTCGACGACCTGCTCGATTTCACGGCGTCGCTTGAAAAGCTGGGCAAGCCCGTGCTGAGCGATTTGAAGGAAGGCAAAGTCACGCTGCCGCTGATCCTTGCCTTACAGAATGCGGCGAGCAGTGCCAACGGCAACGGGCATTCAGCGTCCGAGGGCCGCAAGCTGGTTGCGCGAGTCCTCGAAGAGCGAGGATTCCTGAGCGTGCATCCGGATCAGATCGCGAAGCTCGTGCGCGAAACGGGCGCGCTCGATCGCGCCGCGAACCTCGCGCGCGATTACGTGAACCGCGCAAAGGCCTGCCTCGACGAACTCCCCGACACCGAATATCGCCGCGCGCTCCTCGCGGTCCCCGATTTCATCCTCGAACGCGAAAATTAGCCCGTCGCTCACCTTTTCGAGGGCGTTCCACGACATCAGCCGGCCAAGAGAGATCCTTCGGCCGACGAAAACCAACGGCGTCGGCCTCAGGATGACTATCCTGATCGGATAGTCAGTTCGCGCGCGGCCCGTCTTTCGCCGGATCAGATTTCGCCACGGCCGTCGAGCTGTTTCCCTGTTGCAGCGCGGCGCTCGCGTCGGTGACGAGTTCCTGGGGCGTCCACTGATTGTCCTCGTACCACTTGTAGACCGTGCCCTCGGGCGAAATCACGGTCGTGCTCAGCGAATGAACGATCTGGCCGCCGTTGTCCGTGAAGAAAAGGCCGAAGTAATCCGCGATTTTCTTTAGGTCGCCCTGCGAAGGGACGGCGAATTCCCAGCGGTCAAACGGAATCTTGCCGGCCACATCTTCGAACGAGGCGCCGTAGGCGCGAAGCACCTTCGGCGTGTCGTGCGTGGGATCGAAGGTGATCGTGAGCAGGCGCACTTTCGAGGTCAGTTCCGGATTCTTGCGCGTCTGCGCGTAAATCTCCGCGAAGTTGCGCGAGACGAGCGGGCAGAACGTCGGGAACGGGCATCGCGTGTAGATGAACGTGACGAGCAGTACGTGACCCTCGAACGAGCTCAGATGGATTCGCTTGCCATCCTGATTGGTGAACGCGAAATCGGGAACTTTTTCGCCCGGGGTGGGCTCGTGTTCGCTGGTCGGAGCCTGGCCCTTGCCGCCCGTGCCCTTCTTGGTGACGACGATGTTCTCGAGATACGCACCGTCTTTGGCGACCACGACGTCGGCGGTGATTTCGTCGCCCACCTCGAGCGGCTGGAGAATGCGAACGTCGCGCACCGGATACGCCATCGTCATCGCGTCCATGAATCCCGGGATGGCTTGATGATCGACGACGACGGAACTTCCGCGCGCGTCGACGGCTACAACCTTGCCGACGAGGTGGTAGCGCTTGACGTTGGCGTCTTCCTGCTTCTTGCATGCTGCGAGGCCGAAAATAAAACAGGCAACGACGAGCGTGAGTGCGGCGTGCGCCAGCCGTCGTTCATGATTTCGATTTTGTTGCATATCCTAAGTCACCTTTCTTATTGAGCCCCTCGTATCTTACGCTCGTGAATCCGGAAACCGAAGTCAGTAATGGAAGCGCCAGCGAAATTCTGCGTAGATTTCGCGCGGATTATCGTAGTGAAATCCGCCGAAGGTCAGGCTGTTGTCGATCAACAAATGGCGATTCGCGATGTTGAGCGCTGTTACCGAAAGCGAGTACCGCTCACCGAATTGCTTGCCCAACGAGAGATCCACTTGCGCGTGGCCCGGGAGATACGGGTCCTGATACGGCGAGCCTTCCACGCCCGCCTCGCCATTCGAGAAGCCGGACCCGTAGTAAATATTCAGGCCTGCGTACGCCTGCCACGGCAAAGTGACATTCGAGCCCACGTTGAGCGTGTTGCGCTGGTCGTGATCGAGCGCACCCCATCCCGGCGGGGGTGTGGGGCCGAGGATCAAGCCGCCTGTTTCGGCTCCCTGGGCCTGGGCGATCTGATTCGAGTAAGCGAGATGCACCTGAGCGCGATTCCAGAGTCGGGGCGAGCGAATGGTGAGTTCCGTGCCGCGAATGCGCGATTCAGAGAACGTCACCGGAATGAAGATGCTCGATTCGCCGATATTGTTATGATCGAGGAAATCCACTCCTCGCGTTTCGAAGTTGTCGATATCGAGCGACCAGCCGCGAATCGGGATCGTGACCCCGAACTGATGTTCCTCATCGCGTTCGCCATGCAAGGGTTCGAACGTGGTCAGGTTGCCGGAGTTTGTGAGCGTAATGAGATAGCTCAACAGAGGTCCCGAGATGGTGACGAGCGGCGGCGGCTGATAAAACTGGCCCCAAAACGCGCGGAACACCCAGTTCACGTGCGGAATGCGAAGCGTCCCGCCGATACGCGGATACGTCGTGTTCTCGGAGACGCCCGCCGAAAAATGAGTTGCGCGGACGCCACCGATCAAAGTCAGCCAAGAAGTGACGCTCAATTTATCGCTGGCGAAAAGAGCGATATCGTCGCCGGGGATACTGTCCGTCTCTTGAATTGGAGCGTTGCCGCTGCCGTCGTTGAAGATCAGCCCGAAGTTTTCGTTCTGCCCCGCGGCAAACGAATAAACGCCCACCTGCGCGTCATTTCTCGGCGCGTGAAAGGAGAGAACGGCTTGGCCGCCACCATAGTTCGTTGAAAATACCGCGGTGGTCGCGACGGGCGTGTCGGTGGCCGGACTATGATAGCCGGAGGTGTTGTAATGGTAGAAGGGCGAGACGGTCAGGACCATGTTCGGGTTGAACGTGTGCACCCAGGAGAAGAGTGCGTACCCGTCCGTCTCGCGCTCGTGGTCGCGCAGGCCGTTGGTCGGCCATTGCGAGTTGTCGAAACTGTCCGGATCGGGATCGTAGGGAATTTGATAGTAATCCTGGCGCAATTGCCCATCGAAACGCAGCTGGTCATTCTGGTCCAGGTTGTACATCAGGGAACTGAACCCGCCATAGCCGTTCTCGGCATCGTGATAAACCTGGGCTATCGGGGTTTCGAGCCCGAGGTTGCTGCGGTTCCCGTCGACGCTCGCGTAGTACGCAAACCGCTCGGTGTGGCCGCCCAGGCTGAGCTGATCGTCCGTCTGATAGAAGCTGCCGACGGTGGTAGTCAGTTCGGCTTCGTTGTTCATATCGAAGCCGGACTTTGGCAGGACGTTGAACATGCCGTACGTGCGGTCCCCGTATTGAGCGTCGTAACTGCCGCGGAGGATCTCGACGTAGTCGATGTCCTGCGGGTCGACGTGGGGAGCGAGACTCGTCGCAATATTCGTATCGGGAATGGGAACGCCGTCGATGAGCCACGAAGTCTGGTGGCCGCCGCGCATATGAAGCATGTCGTGGGTCAGATAGGCGGCGGGCGTGAAATCGATGATCATCGCGAGGCTGTTGGTCAAATCGGCGCCGGGCGTGCGCTCGATGGTATCGCGATCGACCAGCGTGGTCGGCGTAAACGTTTCCAGCGCGGACGTGCCTTCTTCGGAAGTGACGACTGCCGTTTGCGTGGTCGACGCGATGGAGAGCTGCATGTGAAGCACCGCGGAAGTATCCGAGGCCAGCGTAAAGCTCTGCTGTAGTTCGGCGAACGCGGACGCCTTTGCTGAGACCGTGTAGTCGCCCAAAGCCACGGCCGGGAATGTGAATTCGCCGTTGGAATTCGTTTGCGTTTCCTCAGACCAAGAGGAAGTGGCCGATTTCAGCGTGACGTGAGCGCCGGCAATGGGCCGGTGCTGAGGATCGTGCACGATTCCGCGAACCGTGCCGAATACCGTCGCATGCAACGCGGAAAGCGACACCAGTATCAAAGTCGCGACACCTAGTCCTGTCCAGACCCGCCGCATAGAAGTGCTCCTCGTCTGTCTGGCAGTCTTCCACGCGGACGACTGCCCGTAGCGCGCCGGGAATCGCGCCCAACCGCCCATTCAGCACGGCGCAGGCGGACACCTGCAGCTTGAACCGAGAGACATTCAGCCTTGGCGCGCACACGCGCGAAGACTGAACGCGAGTTTATTTCGGGAGATGGACTTAGCTACGCGGGGGTTCGAAGGGAGCGGCCAAGAAACCGGAAGGCGTGGATAGCATTTGTGTCGCGAACGCCTGCGCAGTCGTGATCGACGCCATAAGCGATGCAACCGGCAGCGGCGCCGTGGGCGCCATCAGCGTGTTCAGGCCGTAATCTGGCGGGTGATGCTTCGTATGCATCGCGCACTGATGCAGCGAGCCGGCCGCCTGCCCGCAGAGAGCGGGGCCGTGATGCGCATGCGCGAGAAGAGTTCGGTTGACGAGGTCGCACATGCAGTCGCACGCGGACGAATCGCAATCGGAACGCGCCAGCAGCGCCATTGGAGTCGCCAGCAACGCGAGGATCACGAGAATAGCGTGCGCACGCCGCATCGCGAAAAACCCTAGCACATGGCCACAGCGTGCAGCAATACCGAATTTGGCCTGATCGAAGCGGGCGCGAATTGTTTTCCGGGTGCGTTCGCGGTAGGCTGGCCGAGTCGTGCTGCCATTCAAGCTGGTCTACGACGAGCGCTACGATCTGAACCTCGGGGCACACGTCTTCCCGTCGCAGAAATTCCGTCTCATTCACGACCGGTTGCTCGCCGAACAATTGGCCTCGCCCGGTGATTTCCTCGCGCCGCGGCCCGCTGCCGATGAGGACATTCTGCGGGTCCATTCGCAGGACTACGTCTACAAGCTGAAATCAGGCACGCTCAGCCCCGCCGAAATTCAGCGGATGGAAGTTCCCTACTCGAAAAAACTGGTCGAAGCCTGCTGGCTTGCCGCTGGCGGATCGATCCTTGCGGGCCAGCGCGCGCTTGAAGACGGCTGGGCCGCCAACGTGGGCGGCGGCTTTCATCACGCCTGCCCGGATCACGGGGAGGGATTCTGCGTGATTCACGATGTGGCGGTCGCGATCCGGCGGCTGCAGTTTGACGGCAAGATCGAACGGGCGATGGTTGTCGACACGGACGTCCACCAGGGCAACGGCACCGCCGAAATTTTCAGCGGCGACGGAGACGTCTTCACGCTCTCGATCCATCAGGAACACAACTACCCGTTCCCGAAATCGCGCTCGACCGTCGATATCGATTTGCCCGACCGCGTCGGCGACGCCGATTATCTCGCGATCCTCGAAAAGCATCTGCACCGGGCTTTTCGAGATTTTTCGCCGCAGATTCTTTTCTACGTCGGCGGCGCCGATCCCTACTGCGAAGACCAACTGGGAGGCCTCGCGCTGACGATGGAAGGCCTGGCGCGCCGCGATGCTCTCGTTTTCGACTACGCGCGCCGCCATGGCACGCCTGTGGCGATCACGCTGGCGGGAGGTTACGCACGACAGCTGGAGGATACGGTGAGCATCCACGTCAACACGATTCTCGCCGCGCGCGATGCCGCGCTGCGAAGTGCTAGTCGCGCGGAATCGAACGCCCGCTGACACGCGCCCGCAATTACGGCGATGGGCTTAGCGCCTTCTGGATCGCCGCTGTGAGGGATTCCGTGAATCCCTCGGGCGGAAGTCCTCCGACGCGGTAAACGATGTTTCCGCTGCGGCCGAGAATCAAAACCGTCGGCAGGCTATCGACCTTCATGAAATCGTCGAGCCCGTCGGCGTAGATCACCGGAACATCCCATTTCTGGCTCGCGACGAACGGCGGGACCTGCGTCTGATCGTCGTCGGTATTGGCGGCGAAGAACGCGACGTCGGTGTTCCCTGCGTAAGTGCTCGCCACCTGATTGAACAGCGGCTCGAGTTCCTGGCAAGGCTCGCACCACGTGGCCCAGAAGCTAAGCACGACGACTTTGCCCTTGAGCGGCGCGAGCGGAAGCGGCGTGCCATCCATTCGCCGCACCACAAACTCGAAGGCATCCTTGGCGTCTTTGTTTCGCGCCGCCGGTCCCTTGGCGGTGTCGGACTGTGCCGGATAGGCGCGATCGTATGCAGCAAGGATGGCGTCGCCGAGGCCCTGGTCGCTGCCGTGAACGTGCCGCCAGGCGTTGCCGAGTTTCCGGCGCAAGTCGCGGCGGTCCACCGCTCCTGCCGGACCATTTTCGGGCAATGCAAACGCCAGAGCGTACTCGTCGATCGCCGCGGCAGAATCGTTTCTCAGTTCCGCGATTTCGCCGAGTTTTTCAGCGGCAAGCGCATTGGGCCGCGATGAGTTGCTCTTCTCGAGGTCTTCCGCCGCCGCGTCGTAATTCTTCTGGGCGGTTTCGATCTGCCCGCGGACGTAATAAAGAGCCGCGAGAAGCTGCGCGTGGCCGTCCTGCCATTCGGCGAGCGATTCGCTGGCGGGCTTCTCTTCGGGCGGCGCCTTTTCGACGCGATCGAGCACGCGCGAGACGTATCCGGACGCGCGCACGAGACTCGCATCGTCTCCCTTCTTCTGCAGGAGGCTCGTTGCGAGCAGCATCATCTGCGAATCGTCGGGGCGAAGCGCGATGAATCGCTCGGCGTAATCGAGGGCGCAGTCGTTGTTGCGAATCTGCTGGCAGGCCTCGACGAGCGCGCGGTAGATGCTGGGGCGCCGCGGAGAATCCGGAAAGCGCGCGAGATACGCCGTCAAATCCCGCACGAGTGCGGCACTGTCGTCGCCTGCGTCAGCGAGCGCTTTTTGCAGCTCCGCTTCGGCCTCCGCCTGTTTCTTTGCATCCGCTTCCTGGGCGGCTTTCGATGAGGGAGCGGCAGGCTGCTGTGCCTTGGCGGAGCCCGGCCAAAGGAGAGCGCCGGTGAGGAACGCGAGCAGCAAAACAGATCGCATCACGCAGCCATCCTCTCGCGGGAGCCAGGCGGCATTTGGCGCATATTGGCGCCTCATTGAAAGTCGAGCAAGACATCCACCGTGCCGGCTGCAGGATCTTTCTGCAGGAAGCGCCCGATTTTCTCGTAGTGAAACGGAAAGCCGGCAAAGGCCTGCTTGATTCCATTCTCGAGAAACTCCTCATACACGCTGTCGTCGAACACCGCGCCCGCCGGAATCTTCCAGGCGCCGCGGGCGCGACTCTCGCCGTCGATCGAGAGACCGCTGAGGACAAGCTTGCCCATGTGATATTGCGGACCCTCCGTGACGGCGACGGAATAGTTCACCTTCGCCGCGGCGTCGTCGAATTTCGGCGCCGACTTCAGATCGACATCGAGGTAGCCGTGCTGCATGTACAGAGCGCGCACAGCGTCCCATCCGGCCTCGATTTTCATTCCATTGGCCGGATCGCCGGCGTGGAGAGGAATTGCCGTGTCGAGATCAAGCACTCCGATGGCCGAATTGCCGCGCCAGTTGGCGCCGCCCCAGGTGAATGCAGGGCCGGGATCGATGTGAGCTACCACGGCGACCGCGCCATTCACGAAGTTCGCTTGCGGCGGATCGAACCGCACTTGCAGGAACGCGTGCGCCAAGTAGACCGGGCGCACTTGCTCGAATTCGAAGAGGTCGATTGCGCTGCGGGAAAACGGCTGCCCGACGATGTCGCTGAGCCGCGCGCGAATGCCGCGGTCGCTCTGCGCAAGCGGATCGGAGAAATCGACCGATGCGATCCGGATCGCGCCGCCCTCGATGTGGAACTGCTGCACCTGATCGCCCGATGGCAGCGTGATGAGCGCATGAGAAACGGCGAAATTCATCCCGCGTGTGGCGATCAATTTCGCGAGGGCGTCCGACATGGCGTCGAGAATCGCGCCGTGCAGGGGCGCCTGGCCGTCGAAAAGCACGCCCGCGGACTTAACCGCCGCTTTCAGCTCATCGTCGGTGAATCCGGGAAAATTGTCGAACGAAACCGCGACCTCGGGGCCATCCGTCACCTGATATTCAACGCGCACGCCCGCATCGCCGCTCGAAAAACGATAATTGACCGTGGCGAAAGGGCCCAGCTGCGCCAGCGTGTTGGCCGCCTTCTGCAGATCGTCGCGAGAGACTTGCGTGCCCACCTGAAGGCCGGTCGCGGCCGCGAGTTGCGCGGCGGGAAAGCGCGAAGAGCCTGTGACCTGCACCGCATCGAGGCGCGACGTCCCTGTCTCCGATTGTCCCGCCGCGCACGCCGGAAAAAGTGCAAAGACCGCCAGCGCGAAGACGATCGACGCAGAACAGACGGCCGCCGGAGCGTGCAACGGCAACCGGAACCAGCTTCGATGCCTCATGTGCAGAGTCTATTCGACTGTGACGGATTTTGCGAGGTTGCGCGGCTGATCGACGTCGCAGCCGCGGCGCACCGCGATGTGATAGGCGAGCAGTTGCAGCGGCACCACCTCGAGGATCGGCGCGATCAGCTCGGGAGTGGACGGAATCTCGATCACGTGGTCGGCGGTTCCCTTCGCGAGATTATCGCCTTCGGTGACGACAGCGATCACGATGCCGTCGCGCGCCTTCACTTCCTGCAGGTTCGAGATCGTTTTTTCGTACCGCATGATCGACTCGGGATCGGATTCATCGCGGGTCGCAATCATCACGACCGGCAAGTTTTCGTCGATCAGCGCGTTCGGACCGTGCTTCATTTCGCCCGCCGGATAGCCTTCGGCGTGAATGTAGGAAATTTCCTTCAGTTTCAGGGCGCCTTCGAGCGCGATCGGATAATGGATGCCGCGCCCGAGGTAGAGAAAGTCGGTGTAGCGGAACAACTGGCGCGAAAGGTCTTCGATCGCCGCGTCGCGCTGCAGGATCGTTTCGATCTTGTGCGGCGCGCGCGTGAGCTCCTGCATCAGCTTCTGCGATTCGGCATTCGCGAGCTTGCCGCGCACCTGCCCGAGATAAAGAGCCGTCAGCAGCAGCGCGGTGAGCTGGCCGGTAAAGGCCTTCGTCGAGGCGACGCCGATTTCCGGGCCCGCGTGCGTGTAGATCGTGCCGCTCGATTCGCGCGTGAGCATCGCGCCGACGACGTTGCAGATGGCAATCACCGTGCCGCCCTTCTGGCGGCCCTCGCGTTCGGCCGCGAGCGTGTCGGCCGTTTCACCGGACTGGCTGATGGCGATGATCAGGCTGTGCTCGTCGACGATCGGATCGCGATAGCGAAACTCGCTGCCGTAATCCACCTCGACCGGCATCCGCGCCAGGCGCTCGATCATGAATTTTCCGGCGAGCGCGGCGTGCCAGGCCGTGCCGCAGCCAACGATTTTCACGTTGCGGAAATTGCGGAATTCCTCCTCGGTGATGTTCATCTCGTCGAGGAAGACCTTGCCCGTTTCCTGCGAAATTCTGCCGAGCAGCGTGTCGCGGACGGCGCGGGGCTGCTCGAAAATTTCCTTCTGCATGAAATGCTTGAAGCCGCCCTTTTCCGCCATGATCGGGTCCCAGGTGATCTGCTGGGGCGGGCGCGTGATCGTGTGGCCTTCGAAATCAGTCAGCTTGACTCCCTGCGGCGTGAGAATCGCCATTTCGCCGTCGCCGAGGAAGATAATGCTGCGCGTGTGCGCGAGGATCGCCGGGATGTCGCTGGCGACGAAAAATTCGTGGTCGCCGAGGCCCACCACGATCGGAGGCCCCAGGCGCGCCGCGACGATCTTGTTCGGATCCTTCGTTGAAATGGCCACCAGGGCGTAGGCGCCGGTCATCGCTTTCACGGCCTTGCGTACCGCTTCTTCGAGCGGCGCGTCTTTCGAAAACTTCTCGATCAGGTGGGCGATGATTTCCGTATCGGTTTCCGTGACGAACTTGTGGCCCTCGGCGATCAGATTCTTCTTGAGCTCGATATAGTTTTCGATAATGCCGTTGTGCACCACGACGATTTCACCGGCACAGTCGCGATGCGGATGCGCGTTTTCTTCAGTCGGGCGGCCGTGCGTGGCCCAGCGCGTGTGGCCGATGCCGTAAACTCCATCGAGCGGAGTGATGCGAATCGACTCTTCCAGATTGCGCAATTTGCCGGGGGCGCGACGGATTTCGAGCTTGCCGTTCTCGCCAACCACAGCGATTCCGGCGGAATCGTATCCGCGATATTCCAGGCGCTTGAGGCCTTCGAGGATCAGGGGCACAACACGCTTCGGGCCGATATAGCCGACAATACCGCACATTTTGGTGTTTCTCCTGGCCGCGCCGCCGCACCGGCGAACTCAAATGTTAGCGCAAACGGGCGACGATAGCTTAGACCGCTCGACAATCGTTACTTGGACGCCACTACGACTCTCGCGAGGAGGGCCACGAGCTGTTCGCTTGTGATGTTTCGAAACGGCGCAGACCCGCTCGACGCATCACCAGGGAACGAATTCGTTATGCATCGCGCGCGATCTGTGCTATTTATTCTTCGTGGCATGCGAACGACATCTTCGATTCTTTCAGCACCATCTTTCATCCCACGAATTTTTCCGTCTGCTGAGCTACACAGCCAGCTACTTCTAAGCCATCACAAGTAACGCAACGCTCCATTCGCTACGGGTGTTTTCACATTTTCAATATTTTGACCGGGCTCAATCAGGAGGGTACATGAGCACAGCTACAGAGGTATTGGCGGCCAGCACGATTTCCGCTTTCATCAAGCACCACTATCGCCATTTCAACGCGGCGGTCGTTGTGGACGCGGCGGAGGGCTTCGTAAAGCACCTCGCCAAGGGCGGCAAGATGTTTCTCACGCTTGCCGGTGCGATGAGCACGGCGGAGCTCGGCATTTCGGTCGCCGAGCTGATCCGCCAGGGCAAAGTGCACGGCATCTGCTGCACGGGCGCGAATCTCGAAGAGGACCTCTACAATCTCGTCGCCCACGATCACTACAGGCGCGTTCCGGATTACCGGCAGCTCACGCCCGCGCAGGAGGTCGAGCTTCTCAACAATCACCTGAATCGCGTCACCGACACGTGCATTCCCGAGGAAGAAGCGATGCGCCGCATCGAACGCATCGTGATCGAGGAGTGGCGCGACGCCGACCGGACGGGCAACCGGTTCCTGCCGCACGAATTTCTCTACAAGATTCTCAACGCGGGAAAGCTGAAGCAGTTCTACCAGATCGATCCGAAAAACAGCTGGATGATCGCGGCGGCCGAGAGGAACCTGCCCGTGTTCGTCCCGGGCTGGGAAGACTCGACGCTTGGCAACATGTTCGCGGCGCAAGTGATCAGCGGCGGCGTGAAAAATGCCACCACGGTTCGCGGCGGCATCGAGTACATGGTCGAGCTCGCGCGCTGGTACATGGATACGGCGACGAAAAATTCGCTCGGCTTCTTCCAGATCGGCGGCGGCATCGCGGGAGACTTTCCCATCTGCGTCGTGCCGATGCTTCACCAGGATCTTCGCAAGGAGGATGTGCCGCTATGGGGCTACTTCTGCCAGATCAGCGATTCGACCACGAGTTACGGATCGTATTCCGGCGCCGTGCCCAACGAGAAGATCACGTGGGGTAAGCTCGCGGTCGATACCCCGCGATTCATCATCGAATCAGATGCGACGATCGTCGCGCCGCTCGTCTTCGCCTACGTATTGGGCTTGTGATTCAAAGCGGTAACGGCAACTCGGGGCCTATTGCCCCGAGTCGTTCCAGCCGGTCTTCGTGCCATAAGGCTCGTTCGGCAGCATGAACGCCTGAATGAGCTGAATCTGCCCCCGCTCGACTTTGAACAGCTCATTCAGGATGTTGTTGCGCGGGTTTGCGACGGCGGGCGGCGCGGGAACTTCCTTGCCATCCCGGATCCACGTTTTGCTGCCGGGAATATCGAATACCACCTGCGCCACCACGAGCCCGCGCGTTTCGTCGACCACCGGGAAGCGGCGAGGGCGCACGTGCGGAATGTAGCTGAACAATCTCGCCTGAAATTGCCCCTGGCAGCCGAGAGGCGGAAGCCCTTCCGAATTGGTCGGATTGTTCGTGGTAAGCTGGCCATTCTCGATGCGATTGCAGCCGGAAGCGAATGGAATGTGGCCCGGCCCGTGCTCGATGCCGTCGAAGTAGGCGTTGGCGGCAGCGAGTAGCTGTGCGCGCGATTCGCGCTGCGTGGCGGGAATCTCGTTCTCGAGAAACGGCTTGATCACCGCGAGCACCTGAAGATCGGGCATCACCTCGAAGCCGTCGCGCACTGCCTTCGGATCGGAACCATGCGGCACGATCGTCTCCACTTCGGTGATTTTTCCGTTTTCCACCTTGAGCCGAACCATCAGCAGCGACACGAAATCTTCCTGAATCGCTCCCCAGTAGGTGACTTGCCCGGTCGACGGATCGGCAATGGTCTCGCCGTAAAATTTCATGAACTTGATCGTCTGCCACACGCCCTGGCCAAGCGGGGTAGGCTTCGTATTTTCCGTGGACTTGAGATTGGCGGCCACGGGAAGTCCCGAAGGATCGTGCTTCAGCAGTGCCGCGACGTATTGGTCCATGATGTGATCCAGGCAGACTCGATCGCATCGCATTGCCGCCGCGGCCGGCGCGTTGGCCGCTTCTGCTCGGGGCGATTGAATCGCAAAGATGGCGAGCATGAGCCCTAAGACAAGCGTACGCGAAACGACCAGTTTTCCCCGCATCATCTCCCCCCTCGAATGTAGTTCTTGCGCGGATTCTATATCAGAAGGACCGCGTCGCGTCCAGCAACGCCGTACTCTGAATTGCCCATAATGCCCCGAGCGCGCGTCATTCTGAGCGGAGCATCCCGACGATTTTCTCCCCTCGGAAATCGCGCTCTTGCGATTTCCGAGTCGGGACGCGCAGTCGAAGAATCTCTCTTCGCCGTCACTTTCAGGCAAAACGTCAGTTTCTACCCGTGGTATTGCTTCGAAACCGCGATTTCCTTGCACGTGATGAATTCGAGCAGCGCCGGCACGCCCTTCTGCGTCTGCTCGATTCCCCTGCGAATCGCGGGGACGATCTGCGCGGGATCAGTGACGCGCTCGCCGTAGCCGCCGAAGGCGCGCGCCATCGCCGCGTAGTCACCGGAAATATCCGTGGCGCGATATTTTTCTGTCGAGACGGGCATGATCGGAATCTCCATCGCCATACTGAAATTATTCAGCAGCACCGAAAGAATCGGAATGCGCTCGCGCACGGCCGTCTCGAAATCCATCCCGGTGAAGCCGATCGCGGCGTCGCCCCACACGTTGATGCACAGCTTCTCCGGAAACACCAGCTTCGCGCCCATCGCCAGGCCAAGCCCGTAACCGAGCTGCGTGGTCTTGCCCCAGCCAATGTAGGTGAGCGGCTTTTTCGTCATCCAGAAAGGCGCGAGCTGATCGCGCGGGCTGCCCGCATCGTGCGTGATGATCGTATTCGCCACGTCGACCGTCGCCTGCAAATCCCGTAGCACGCGGTAGGGTGAAAATGGCGCTTCATTCGAGTTGATCCGCGGCGCCCATTCATCGAGCCACGCCTTGCGCACTTCCGCGATCTCCTCGGCGACGCCTGAATATTCTCGCGGCTTCTTGATCAGCCGCTCAACTTCCGCGCAGAGCGCATCGAGCGCGAGCTGCGCATCGCCGATCAAGCCGATGTCCGCGCGGGCATCCTTGTTGAGGTGATTCGGATCGAGCGTCGCGTGAATGAGCTTCTTCCCGGGCGGCATGGCGATGCCGAACGCCGTCTGGGTGAAACTGCAGCCGACGCCGAAAATCCAATCGGCCTTGGCAAGAAAATGCGGAACGGTGCGCGGAAAAGCGTTGCCGCCCGCGCCGAGTGCGAGCGGATGATCCTCCGGAAACGCGCTCTTGCCCTGCAGGCTCGTCGCGACCGGCGCGCCCAGCAATTCCGCGAGCCGCTTGAGCGAATCCCATGCGCGCGCGTAGTGAATTCCCTGTCCCGCGTAAATCACGGGCTGCTTCGCATCAACGAGCGCCGCAGCCGCTCGGCGCACATCCGCGATATCCGGGCCGTAGCGCGTCGAAATCACTGGCTCGTACACCCACGGCTCCGGCATCTCCTCGGCAAAAAGATCGAGTGGAATCTCGACGAGCGCCGGGCCGCCGCGCCCATTGCGCAGGCGCGAAAAGGCGCGCCTGAAAATGTTCGGGATCTCGGCGGCAGCCGTGATCGGCTCGGCGGATTTGGTCACCGAACGCATGCTCGCCACGGAATTGAAATTCGGATCGATATGCGCGAGCCGCCGCGCGTAGCCCATGGGCAGCACCATAATCGGCACCGATTCGCTGTACGCTTGCGCCACGCCACCGAAAGCGTTCTCGGACCCCGGACCATGCTGCATGGCAAAAACGCCGATGCGCCGCCCGCTCGTGAGCCGCGAAAGCGCGTCCGCCATGTGCAACCCCACGCGTTCCTGGCGCACGATGATCGGCCGGATGCCCGCCGCGGCCGCCGATTCGAGCACGTGGTTCACCGGATAGCCGAAGATGATGTCCACGCCCTCGCGCTTTAGTATTTCGGCGATCGCGTCGCCAACCTTCATAGGCCATGCCCTCCGGAAAATGTATACTCACCCAACGCGTGTCGGCGAGCAACGAACAAGTGTTCGAGAATACCCGGTACAACGAGCGCCGGAAAGCTTAATCCGCCGCCGCGGGAATCTTATGCACGAGTTTCACTGCGGCGCTCGTACGCGCGAGGATGGGTGTGATGACTCGACAGGAACGCAAGGTCTCGTCGCCGCGCATTGTCAACATCGGCGATTTGCGGCGGCTCGCGCAGCAGCGTCTGCCGCGCGTCCTCTTCGACTATCTCGACGGCGGCGCGGACGCCGAGGTGACGCTGCGCGAGAACACGCGCGCTTTCGAAGAGGTCACCTTTCGCCCGCGCAACGCACTGTACATTCCCGAGCGCGATACGCGCACATCTGTCCTCGGCGGCGACTTGAGCATGCCGATGCTCCTGGCTCCGTGCGGGTTCAGCCACATGTTTTATCCGCAGGCCGAGCCGACCGCAGCGCGCGCCGCCGGCAAAGCAGGTATCGGCTACGTCCTCACGACGATGTCGGGCCACCGGATCGAGAATGTGGCGCAGGCCGCATCCGGTCCGCTGTGGTATCAGCTCTATCTGGCAGGCGGCCATGAAGCAGGTAAAGGCGCGATCGAGCGCGCGCAGAAAGCCGGTTTTTCGGTGCTCGTGATTACGATCGACACAGGCACGTTCGGCATGCGCGAGCGCGACGTACGAAACGGCGCAGGATCGCTGCTCGGCGCGAATCTGTTTGCGAAGATTCCTTTCTTGCCGCAAGTGCTCGCGCATCCCGGATGGCTGGCGGGCTTCCTGCGGGCCGGCGGCGTGCGGAGGCTGCACAATATCGTCGTGCCGGGCCGCGGCACGCTGCCGCTTTCCGAAGCGCAGTCGAGCCTCGCCAAGTCGGTGGTCACCTGGGACGACCTGAAATGGATTCGCAAGGAATGGCCGGGCCCGATCGTGGTGAAGGGCGTGATGATTGCCGAAGACGCGAAGCGCGCGGTCGCGGAAGGCGCCGCGGGCGTGATCGTTTCAAATCACGGCGGGCGCCAGCTCGACGGCGTCGCGCCGGCGCTGCGCGCGCTGCCCGAAATCGTGGCCGCAGTCGGCGGCCGCACCGAAGTGCTCGTTGATGGCGGCGTGCGCCGAGGCAGCGACATTGCCAAAGCGATCTGCCTGGGCGCGCGAGCCGTGCTTATCGGTCGCGCCTACATGTATGGCCTGGGCGCGGCAGGCGAGGCAGGCGTCGCGCGAGCGATTGCGATTCTGCGCGCCGATCTCGAACGCACCATGGCTCTGCTCGGCTGCAAATCGATTGCGGAGCTGAATCGTTCCTACGTGGATGTTCCCGCGAGCTGGTCGGTTCAGCCGCGGTAGTGCGGACTCACGCAGGCGACTCTGGCCGGTTGAGCGCGATATAGTCACGCCTGTAGTGACGGTACGTCAGCGGCAAAATCACCAGCATGCAGAGCGAAGCGAACACAACGGTAATCGACACCGACGGCCCCACCATGCGTTCGTTTCGGAAGACATGATCGTTGAGCACGCCGGGAAGCAGCGGCCCGAGCCCGATGCCGCCGAGATTCAGAATGAACATGAATAGCGCCGAAGCCTGCCCGCGAATCTGATTCGGGAAAATCAGCTGGACGCCCGCATAGACCGTCCCGATCGGCATAGCCTGGAAAAATAGTCCTGGCCCCATCAGCGCTAGCGCCACGTACGGGTTCGGCATCATCATCGCAGTCCCGAGAAAAGCGCCGGCTCCGATAGCGCTCAGCGTGGCGACCTTCAGCGGCCCTTCGGCGACTCCGCGCCGCAGCCACCGATCGCACAGGAATCCTCCGACGTACATTCCCAGACAGCCGAAACTCAGCACCAGAATTCCCAAAGCCCTGCCGGCCTGCCCCGCCGTCCATCCGTGAATCCGCTGAAAGAAAGTGGGAGCCCACGAAAGAAACGCGTAGCTCGCCAGCGACTGAAACACCATCCCGATCGCCATGCCCCAGAAAGACTGCCAGCGCTGCCCGATCTGCCTCAGCATGTCCCAGATGCTCAGGTGGGCTACGCCTCCCGCCGCATTGCGGAGCACATTCTTGCGCAGCGGTTCCCGCACCGTGTAGACGAGCAGCCCAACCAGCACACCCGGAATGCCGACGAGCAGAAACGAAAGCCGCCAAGTCGCAATCGTCCCAAGAATCGGGACATGCAGCGCTGGCATGTGCATCACGCTATCGACGATCGTCCCGCCGACCGCTAGCGCCACGCCCGAACCGAGGAAAATCCCCATCGTGTACACGCTGATCGCGAGACCCAGTTTTTCCGCGGGGAAATAATCCGAGATCAGCGAAAACGCGGCCGGTGAAAGCGTCGCCTCACCCACGCCCACGCCGATGCGCGCGAGAAACAGCGTCCAATAGCTTCGCGCGGCGCTGCACACCGCCGTCATGATGCTCCAGAGAAAAATGCCCACGCCGATCAGGTTGCGGCGGCCATGGGTGTCGACGAGTCGCCCGATGGGCAGCCCGGCAAGCGTGTAGAAGATGGCGAAAGCGAAGCCGAGCAGCAGCCCCATTTGCGTGTCGCTAATCCGGAGATCGTGCTTGATCGGCCCCACGAGCAGGCTCAGGATTTGCCGGTCGACGAAGGAAAGCGTGTAGCACAGCATCAGCACGAAAACGACGTACCAGGCGTAGCGAAGAGAAGCTTTTCCGGCCGATGCGGGTGCCGCGGAGGATTCCGTCGATGCGCTCGTTGCCAATGCTAGGGTGCGCCTCTGCTGGGCCATGCCCGGATCAATTCGGCCAGCGCAAAGACGCGCGAGCCTTATCACTCATCGGGATCGGATGGTCAAGCGGAATCTGGGCTACCACAGCGCGCGCGGGTCGACCATCTTCCCCGGATTCATCCGGTTCTCAGGATCGAGCGTCTGCTTGATCGCGCGCATCACGTCGAGCGCCGCGCCGTGCTCGATCGGCAGGTATTTCTTGCGGCCGGTGCCGATGCCGTGCTCGCCGGTGCACGTGCCGCCCATTTCGAGCGCGCGCAAAATCACTTTTTCTTCGAGAGCTTTCGCCTCGGCCAATTCGGAGGCGCTATTCGGGTCGATCATAAAGGACATGTGAAAGTTGCCATCGCCCACATGCCCCACGATCGGCGCCGGAAACGACGCCCGCTCAATATCCTTCTTCGATTCGACGATGCAGTCCGCGAGACGCGATATGGGCACGCAGATATCCGTGGTGAACATTTTCGCGCCCGTGCGGTACGCCACGTTCGCAAAATACGCCTCGTGCCGCATCTTCCAAAGCTGCGCGCGCTCTTCCGGCGTGGTGAACCACCGGAATTCGCGCCCGTGATGCTCTTCGGCCAATTTCTTCACGGTCTCGGCCTGCTCGTCGACGCTGCGCACGCTGTCGCCGTGAAATTCGAAAAATAGGATCGGCGCCACCGGATAGTTCGTTTTCGAATAGCGATTGCACGCTTCCACCTGCACTTCGTCCATGAACTCGATGCGCGCCACGGCGATGCCGAGCTGGATGGTCTCCATCGCGGTCTCGATCGCATCGCGGATTGTCGCGAACGTGCAGCTAGCTCCGCCAACGGCTTCCGGCAGCGGATGCAGCCGCACGGTGACCTCGGTCATCACGCCAAGCGTGCCCTCCGCGCCCACGAAGAGCCGCGTGAGATCGTAGCCCGCGGCGGACTTGCGCGCGCGCGAGCCGGTCTTGATCACGCGCCCATCGGCCAGCACCACCTTGAGCGCCAGCACGTTTTCGCGCATCGTGCCGTAGCGCACGGCAGTGGTGCCCGAAGCGCGCGTCGAGGCCATGCCGGCGAGCGTGGCGTCCGCCCCCGGATCGATGAAAAATGTGAAGCCCGTATTTTCCAGCGCCTTGTTCAGCTGGAGACGCGTCACTCCGGCTTCGACCGTCGCCTGCAGATCTTCCACGCTGATGTTCACGATCTTGTTCATCTCGCGCATGTCGATCGTGATGCCGCCATAAATCGCGTTGACCTGCGCTTCCATCGACGTGCCGCCGCCGAATGGAATCATCGGCACGCCATATTTCGCGCTGATCTTCACGATCGCGCTCACCTCTTCGGTCGATTGCGGGAAGCAGACCACGTCCGGCAGCGCCGCGGGATGATACGACTCGCCGTGGCTGTGGTGCTCGCGGATTACGTCGGCTGTGGTGGCGCGCTGGCCGAGCAGCGTCTTCAGTTCGGCGATGGCGCCTTGAATCTGCGCCGCGCCTGGCGGAGTGAATTCTGCGTTGCTAATGGCGGTGTCTGTTTTCATAAGTCCAGCCCGAAATAATATACCCCAACGCGAACGCGGCGCCGAACGCCGTTCACGGATGCACGGTCACGTCGTAATAGAGCACGGAGCCATCGGCGGAAAGCGCGGGGTCGATGCGCACCACCTGGAACGTCTGCCCTTTCAAATCGCTCGCCGTGCGGCCGAGAATATCGTGCGTTTCGCGCTCGAGCTCCGGAGTCGATTTCGTTGCGCGTTTTTCGAGAGGCAGCGCCTTCGCATCGAGCCGGTAAGTGCGCGTGTCGCTGTCCGGATCCTGGGAGACCATCTGGACGGCGGAGCTGGCCAGCACGATCGTCTGCGGCTCGTCGTGAAACCACTTGCGCGGCGTCACGAGAACGAAGAGCAGGATCGCGATAACCATCACGTCGTAGGGCCAGCTCCCGCGTTCGTACGACCACAAAACGATGCGACCCACGCCGCGCCAGAAGGATCGCATGTTAGTGGCTGGCCGGTCCGTCGACCACGATTCCGTCGCGCATGTGCAGCACGCGGTTTCCGTATGTCGCCGCTTCCGGATTGTGCGTGATCATCACGATGGTCTGGCCGAGGTCTTTGTTGAGCTGGCGCAGCAACGCCAGCACTGTGTCCGAGGTTTTCGTGTCGAGGTTTCCCGTCGGTTCGTCCGCGAGTACAATCTTCGGCTCGCTGATGATCGCGCGCGCCAACGCCACGCGCTGCTGCTCGCCGCCGGAAAGCTCCGAGGGTTTATGGTGCAGGCGCTCCGTCAAGCCCAGCAATTTCGTCACAACCTCGAAGCGGTGAGGATCGAAGCCGTCGCCGTGGATGTGCTGCGCGAGCGCGATGTTGTGATACGCGTCGAGCGTGGGCAGCAGATTGAATTTCTGAAAAACGAATCCCACTTTGTGGCGGCGGAGCAACGTGCGCGCAGCGTCCGTCATGCCGGTAAGATCGTTGCCGTCGAGCAGCACGTGGCCTTTCGTGGCCTGCGCCAGGCCGCCAATCACGTGCAGAAACGTCGATTTCCCGCAGCCGGAAGGCCCCATCACGGAAACGAATTCGCCCGGAAAGATTTCGACGTTGATTCCGCGCAGCGCCGGCACGTCCACTTTGCCCGTGCGATACACTTTCCACAGATTTTCAGTCTTGAGTATCGGCTCCACAGCCGTCTCCCGGACGAGCGAACACACTGGCGCGGATAAAATCATTTTAGTCGCGTTTTGCATTCTTGCCTAGAAGCGAAAAGGTTCCGGGAATCATTCGTACGCAAGCGCTTCGACCGGATCCTTGCGGCTGGCGAGCCACGCGGGATAGGCGGCGCCCAGCAGCCCGCCGACGATGGCAATCATCATGGACAGCAGCATCCATTTAGGCGTGATCAGAATCGTGAGCGAAGGGAACACCCGGAGGCAGATTGTCCGGACGAGATAGCTTAGGCCGATGCCGCAGGCGACTCCTGCGAGGCAGAGCAGAGTGGTTTCGCTGAGAATGATCTCGACGACGTAAAGTTTCGACGCGCCCAGCGCCTTCAGCACGCCGATTTCGCGCGTGCGCTCGATGATCGTGGTGTACATCGAGAGAAAAATCACCAGAAAGCCGATCCCCACGGCAATCGCGATCATCACGTTGATAAACGCGCCGAGGCCGGGCAGGTTCGACAACGTCATCAGCGATATGAAATCTTTCAGCGGCCGCACCTCGTAGCCCGGCAGCAGAGAGTGAATTTCATCCGCCGCGGCGGCGGTGTGGTCCGAGCGGTCGCACTTGATGAAGAACACGGACGCCTTGTCGCGCGCCCCCGACATCTCCTGCAGCGTCGACATAAAGACGAACAGCCGCGCGCCCTTGCCGTGCTCGACGATCCCGGCCACGTGAAAATCATGCTCGAGGATGCGCAGTTTTTGCCCCACATGGACTTTTTTGGCGCGCGCGTACACGTCATCTACCAGAATGTCGTTTGGATCGACGAGGGTCGTGCCTTGGCGCACCACAAATCCGCCGGAAACCGCGTCGAACGTGTCCGGCTGGATGCCGTAGACGATGTCGAGGCCATTCACCGAATTGAACTGGATCAGCACGGGCGCCACCGCGTGCACGTAATCGAGCTGCAGCAGCTTGTTGCCGATACTGATCGGCATCGGCGCGCCGCTGAACGCCATGAAAATCGACGCCGACGGCGGCTGCACCATGATGTCCGCGCCAATTCCTTCGGTGCGTTTGGCGGACTCGAAAATCAGGCCGCTCGTGAGCCCCACCACGATAACCACGAGCATCACTTCGATCGCCACCGCAATCACCGTGATCGCCGTGCGAACCGGCCTGTGCATCGCGTTGCGCAGAATCAGGTGGCCGATCAAGGTTTGATCTCTGGCCCAGGCGCGCTTTCGCCCACGCGCTCGAGCTGCGTTCCCGGCGGCTGCTTCAACACAAACCGGTCGGGGGTAATCGTTTCGTTCAGCGTCAACTTGGTGACCCCAATATCAAGACGGTAGTCGTTCTCCGGCCGTTCCAAGGAAATCTGGCGCGGGTATCGTATGCCGCCAAACGTATCCCAACCGCTGTAAAGCACGTCCGAGACGAGCGTGCCACCGGGATCGTATGCCTCGATGCGCGCAATGCTCAGGTCGGCGCGATCGAACCAGATCCTGCTCGCGATCTCCCAATCCTGCGGGCTCGTGCCGTTGGTCGCTCGCACCACGGTCAGAACGTAAAACTGCGAATTTGCCTCTCGCTCCTGCTCGACGAGAACCGGCGCATCCGGCGGAATCGGGTTCCAGAAAACCGCGTTGATCAGGTGCTGCGGCCGCAGATTTTCGATCGGCTTTGCCGAAGGCCGCTCGACGTTCGCCGAACCCGTAATGAACTTGTTCTGCGAAGGAATGAAAATGTCGAACGTCTCGCCGTCGCTCACCATATCGAAAATATTCGTTCCGACGACCGGCGCCTGCCCTATGACTCGGATGCTCGAAGGCCTCGCGGCGAGAATGAATCCGGTGATCTGATGGTACTGCTTGATCACGCCCGTATATTGCGAGCCCGCCGTCAGCGTCATCGTCACCCCGGCGTTAAGTGACGTAACGGCTGTGGCTTCCCGATTGTATTCGGCGATCAGGTCAGCCTTCGACGCGGTTTGTATGGCGACCGGCGGCCCGCCGGTTTCGTCGCCGTGGGCTGGTTCATCGCGCAGCCCCAGGCCAGCGCCGCGCCAAGCGCAGCCGAAACCAGCAGCAATAGCCTGGGAAGTCCTTGTTTTCGTCGAGTGGGAAACACCAACGAACAAATTTAGCAGCCGCCTCCAGTCACGTCAACAAACGCTCATGGGCATGTATCTCATTTTGGCTTACGGAAGCGCCCGCTGATTGCCGTTGCTATTACTGCGTACAGCGCCGAGTTAAGGAGCGCAATCACGGACCACACAATCCCTACCTCCTTCTCGGTTGGTTGAATATCTATAAACGCAGTAGACAGAAGTGAGGGGGATTGAGGCAGAGCGACGGAATCAAGAGCCAGTCGGGCGTAACGATCTGGTGGTAATAGCTATATTCGGTCCAAGCGTAGTCCCCAATCGCAATTGCAAACCCGAGGGCGGCGAACGACGCAACGATGACCCATCTGTAGCGCACAACCGTAGCCTATACTCCCGTTCCGACGAGGAAACGAGTCATTGCACCGTCGAGCGCGGCGCGGTCGGCAGCGGCGAGGCGTGATGCGCCACGAGCAGCCATTTGCCCTCGCGCTCGATGAAAATATTGGTCGCCTGCACGGTGGCTTCGTCGAATCCGTCCGCGAACGCCGTCGTGACGCGCGCCGTGCACGCCACCCAGCCGACCTTGTCTTCGACGCGCACCCAAATCCCGCTCAGCGCCACGCGCACGCGCTTCGTGTTTTTGAAAATCCGCGCCCAGCGCTCGCGCACTTCCTCCCAGCCGAGCAGCAGGTCCCACCCCGGCTGCACGCATTCGACGCGATCGTCGTGCGCCCAAATCGCCTCCATCTCCGCGAGGTTCAGCGCCTCGAAGGCGGCATAAAATCGCTGATTCGCATCGCGAACCGCATCTTCGGGCGTCGGCTTCTCTCGGGCAGCTTTTGGAGCCATCGGAATCACGAACTGAACTTGGGTTCGAATTATACCCTTAAGCAGGTCAGACATCGAAGGCTGCGCTTCTCGAAAGGGATCGAAGTCGCGCAGCCACCTCGCGGCAATCTTTAGGGGGTCGGAGCTTCGGTTCGCCCCCGAACGAAGTGGAGGGCTCCGACATGAGACAACCGCATGCAGCGCGGCTGGAGGGGCTGGCCTTCAGCACAGCCAAAAGAACGCGAGCGAAGCGAGCACGTCTCTTAGGAGGCCGGACCTTCAGGTCCGGCATAAAACGACTGCGTGAAGCGCGTACCACCGCGCAGCCTCACCCGCGGCGAGTATTCGCGTTTCGTTCGCGAGCGAGAAAACTACTGTTGCGCGCTGTCCGTCACGGCAGGGTCGTCGGTCGTGGCCATCTGGCCGTTCTTGTCCGCGCCATGCAGTTTCCCGGCGCCATCGAGCAGAAACGAACGCCGCCCGCTCTTGCCGTAATTCTCAGGAGTTGCCGCGAGCTCGAATTTGGGGTCGCCCGGTCGCGCCGGTTCGGCTCCATCCGACGGCTCCGGCGGCGCAGCAATCACGCGGTATTGAAATCGGTAGCCGCCCACGCTGCCCGTCGCCAGCGTCGCGTCGATCAACGAGGCCTGCTCGTCCGAAATCTGCCCCTTGGGCGCCGGGCCGAGTTGGGCGATCGAGACGGGAAGCTTGCCGTACGCGTCGCGGTACGTGCGAATCGCTTCGGCGAGACTGTCCAGCGTCGCGATCGCGGCATCTTCGCTCGCGGCGAGATCGCTCTCGGCCCATTCCTTCGAAAGTTGCGGAATATCCAGCAGCACGAGGCCGAGCGAAAGCAATCGCCAGCCGCCATTCTCGTGCACGAGCCCGAATTGCGTCTGCTCCGCATTTACCACGGTCACGGGAATGAACGAAAGGTTTTCGTGTGTTTTCGCGGCTCCGAAGCGGAACTCCGCAGTCTGCTGATCCGTGATGCAACGGAGAACAGTGTGGCCTTGCATGTCCGCCGAAATTAGCGGCCTGCCGGCTTGATCCGAAAGCGAAAATCTTTTCATGAAGGCCGTCCGCTGCTCCGGGGCAAGCGCGCGAAATGCCACGACATTATCCGCGGTCAAATAGTTCGCAAAGTCCGTTTCGTTTGCGCGACACGCAGCCGAAAGCGCGCCCACTAGCGCCGCCACAGCGCCAGACGGCTGCTCGTCCGCCGGCGATTGCTGCGCCGCAGCCGGAAGCGCGAAAAGCAAGAGCGCCAGGAATGCCGCCGCAGCGCCAATAGCACGCCAAGATACAGACCCGCGTACCACGAAAATCGAAACAGCTTTCATCAAGAGTCGGATTTCGCGCGCGCCAGGATGGTTGCCAGGTTGTGCGTGAACTTCGAGCGCGGCATCACGTCCGCGCAGCCCGCCGCCCGCGCGCGTGCCGCGAGATCGACCTGCACGTGGGAAAGAAAAGCAATCAGAGGAATTTCCGGCCCGCTGGCGCGCACGCGCTCGATCGCCTCCAGTGGATTCGACCGCGCATTCAAATCCACCACAATCAGCTTGGGGACGCGCGCCTCGATCTCATTCGCCAGCGCGTCCGCCGTCGTGCATGTCCGCAGCTCCACGCCCAGCTGCTTCGCCGTCTCGATCAGCTTCGCCTGAAAAAACAAATCATCGACCAGCGCCACCACCTGCGCCATCCGCGTCTCCTAGCTCCTCAGTGTACACGCGGGCAGACGGGACACAAGCACCCGGAGCTTTGGCTACTCCGATCAAACTACCTCGACCCGCACCGGGCCACCCACTTTTGCCAGCGCACGATCTCGCGTGACCAGCGGCGCATCCAGAGCTTCCGCAAGCGCTAAATAAGCGGCGTCATAAGCCGTCAGGCTGTGCCGCAATCGCCAGATGCGCGCGAGCAGGACGAAATGCGGATAGCGCGTAATCGGAAAGTCAACGAGATCGGCGAGGGCTTCGGCGCCTCGTTCAGCGGAGATTGCGGCCGAGCGCACGTAGCGGCGCAAGACCTGCGCGATTTCGAGGTCGATCAGATGCGGAGCATGCAGCGTCTCGTTGGCGGCAAATACAAAGCGGTTGACGCGCCGGGCGGCGGGCGTTTGCAGGAGAACCTCAAGAATTGCGGAAGCATCGACAACGATCAGCGGCTCTTCCTCTCGGCGCGCACGGCAGCCGCCGGCGCGGGATGCGGCCGCACGGGTTGGCGGTTCGAAAGCCGCTTCCGCATTTCATCAAGAGTAGGCCGGTCAATGGCGTGGCGCAGCTCGCGGAGCAGGTAGTCCGAGAGAGACATGCCTTCCAGCGCCGCTCGCGCTTTGAGCTCGCGATGCAAATCAGAAGGGACGTTCCGGATCTGAACCATCACCGACATGCGATCAGCATACTTACATGCGGAACACATGTCAACGGCTCGAACTACCGCAATGGATAGGGAGCGGAGCGAGCATCCTTAGGGGTCGGAGCTTCAGTTCCGACATAACCCGACCCCGCGAAGCGCGTACCTTTGCGCAGCTTCACCCGCAGCGTGTAGTCTCTGTCGCAGCCGCCGCCGCTCCACCTAGCTCCCGGCGCGCGCCACCGAATATCGCCCGCTCTCGAGCGCTTCCTGCGACACCCACATCCCGTGGAACGTCATCCGCACGCGATGCGGCAGCTTCACGATCGCCACCGGCCCCGCATCGAGATTCTTCGCATCGAGAATCGCGAGGTCGGTGCGATTCTCGGCCATGCGATTGACGAGCGCGAGCAAGTAGCCATCGCCCTCCGGCGAATTCGGCTTGCGCGGCGCAAAGAGCGGCTCCTGCACGCCCGAATCCGGCCCGGGATTCCAGAGCTTGCCGTTGCCCGTCTTGTGATCGAACTCGCCGACGGCTCCGAATCCGATGTTCCCTGCCCCAGGCGTGTTCGGATCGCGGCAAATGACGTACCCTTTTCGGTACGTCCCGTTGCCGTAGTAACGATCATCGGCGCGCGGCATCTCGCACATCCAATCGTGCAGCTGCTCGGTTTTGAAATCTTCCGTGTTGCCCGCCAGATCGAAAGTCAATCGAGTGAGATGCGGAAGGGCCGTCGTGGGATCAGGCGGCGTGCCGTCGTGATTCGGGAAGAAGAAAAACGAACTTCCCTGCGAGAGGCACACATCGAGGCTCACTTTCGAGCCGTTCGTGCTGCCGTTCATCATGTGCCCCGCAAAGCTCGTTGGCCCGCGGAACCAGCGCACCTGATCCGACGTTCCGTAGCGCGGCACCACCGCGACCACCGTTTCCTTGTCGCGATGCCACGTGTAAAACGGCCCGCCCTTTTTCATCACATCCACGTCGGTGAGCAGCGGGAAAAACGGGAAAATCACATACTGATCCGAGATCGCGAAGTCATGAACCATTCCCGCCCACGGCGCGTTGAACCACACCTCGTGCTTCAGCTTGCCGTCCGGCCCAATCACGAAATACGCCACATCCGTCGTGCCGTCGCCCTTCGCCTGATACGCGAACGTCAGCAGCTCATTCGTCGTCTGATCGAGGTGAGGGTGCGCGGACATCCACACCGATTTCACGCTGCCGTTGTAGTCGTAGCGGCCAACCGTCTCGAGCGTGTAGGGATTCAGCTCGTACGGCATATCGTCTTCTTTGAGCGCGAGCAATCTGCCCGCGTGCCACACGACGTTCGTGTTCGCCGTCCCCGGATTGCAGCCCTTCACGACCGGATCGTGCGTGTATCGATTCCGGTAGCGCCCGAAAAGCCCGCGGCGATGCTTTTCCTGCAGCTTGAAACGCTCGGTGCGCACGTAGCGGCTCTTGTAATCGACGTGCCCGTTCTCGAACTTGAACATTACGACCATGCCTTCGCCATCGATAAAAATGTCGTCGCCGAGCAGCGGCGGATACTGCCGGTCGGGCCCGCAGCGATACAGAATGCCATTCAAATCCTGCGGCACCGCGCCATACGTCACTTCGCAGTCGCGCAGATCAGCCTCAAGCCGGCTCGGCGCGCCAAAACCTTGATAGATCGGAATGTCCGGAAACCGGACCGCCCCCACCGCCGAAAGCTCTTCAAGATATACGGTCGACATAGATACTCCTCGCCGCGCGCCCCAACTCGCGCTGTCCCCTGATTCTGCGGCCATGCTATGCGCTCGCCGTTCCAGTTGTCAACATTGGGGCGTTGCAGCTCAATGGTGTGATTCGACGCGGACCAAACGAACCATTGGACGCCAGAATTGCCGCGTCGAATCGATCCTTATGTGGAATCGGCGCCAGCTTGGGCGGCTGAGGTGTTGGTTAAATGTAGCTCACCCCGCTTTCCCGGGGTGAGGCCTTCCGGACTGTACGCGAAGGCGCACCGCACGCTCGCATCGGCCGCGCACCTAAAGCCTGTCATCCCGAGCGGAGTTTCGCGCGCTTTTGTCCTTCCCGCGCTGTGTGCGGGCGCGAAACGCAGCGAGGGATCTGCTGTTGATTTGCTGGAGCGACGAGAACAACTGCGAACTTTAGTGTTCGGCCGATTCTTCGTGCGCGCCGACGGTCTCGTCGGGCACATCGCCCGTGCGGCCTTTCACCCTGTCGTAGACGCTGTACTGGCAGGTGGAACCGAGGGCTTCGTTGTAGTAGGTGGGCACGCCAAGCGCGGTCCGCAGTTCTTCGTTGAACGTGCGCAGATCGCCGAGCTGCGCCACGCGGATTGGGACCTTGCGTCCCTCGCTCGTCAGCAGGAACTTCTGATACCCGGCGTCCCAGAGCCGCGTGAACTGCCCTTGAAACATGATCGTCGGAATGATGGTCATCTGGAAGCGCCCGGCGGGCGACTTGCGCAGTTCCGCGCCGCAGCCGAATTTCTCGATGCGGACCACGCCACCCGAGCTGCGCACCAGAAACCCCTTCGCCGCGAGCGACTCAACCTGCGCCTGATCGAACAGCTTGTTGACGTACCACATGGCCCCTCAGCATAGGGATTCCCCCGCCCTCGTGTAAAGCTCAAAAAGCAGCGGCCTTTGGTAGCGCCGCCGAAAAACGGGACGTCCGCCGCGAGAACGACCCCGCACTTGCTGAGACCCGACGCAAACACTGTCATCCCGAGCGGAGTCGCGCGTCTTTTGCCTTCCCCGCGTCTTTTGCGGGCGCGCGCCGCAGCGAGGGATCTGCTTTGCGATTTCAGCTGAATGATTTGGCATGTACTTGCGCCGGCGATGCAAAACTGATATGCAGTTCGCCGTGAGAACGATTCAAAGCCGCTTCGCTCCACTGCTTTTGCTCGCGCCCGCGATCTTGCTCGCCGCGCCCCGTGCCTCGGCCCAGGCCCCGCCCGACGGCGCTGCGCTCTTCCAGCAGCACTGCGCCGCGTGCCACGCCGGCGCGGCCACGGCCACCAGCCGCGCGCCCAATCGCGCCGTGCTCGCCGAAAAAACGCAGCAGGAAATTTTGCAAACGCTCGAATCCGGCGCCATGGTGATCTACGGCAATCAGATGAACGAAGCCGAGCGCCGCGCGGTCGCCGCGTTCCTCAGCTCGAAGGTCGCCGCGGATGTTTCGCGCGCCAACTCCTGCGCCACGGCGCCGCCCATCACGCCCGCAGGCATCGCGAATCCGCACAACTGGAACGGCTGGGGCGTCGACGTGGTGAATTCGCGCTACCAGCCCCACACGAGCCTCGATCCCGAAAACGTCGCGCACCTGAAATTGAAATGGGCGTTCGGGATTCCCAACGCAAGCTCGGCGCTCGGCCAGCCGACCATCGTCTCCGGCCGCCTCTTCATCGGCTCGGGCGACGGCACCGTCTACGCGCTCGACGCCTCGACCGGCTGTACGATCTGGGCGTTCAAAGCCGAGACGACCGTGCGCGACGCGGTCACGGTTGCGCCCGGCGCGAATGGTCGCGCGTTCGCCTACTTCGGCGATAGCGAAGCTAATCTCTATGCGCTCGACGCTGCAAACGGCAAGCTCGTCTGGAAGACGAAAGTCGATCCGCATCCCACCGCCCGCATCACCGGCGCGCCGCAGCTTTACGGCGGCCGCCTGTACGTCCCGATCGCGGGCAACGAGGAGCTGACCGGCGGCGACCCTGCGTATCCTTGCTGCACATTCCGCGGCAACATCACTGCCGTCGACGCGCGCACCGGCAAAATCATCTGGAAGGCTTACGGCATCGCCAAAACGCCCGGCCCGTCCGCGCCCGGCACGAGCCACGCGAAGTTTAGCCCGGCGGGCGGCGCGATGTGGAGCGCGCCGACCATCGACGCGAAACTCGGTCGCCTCTACACCGGCACCGGCGACGCCTACGTCGATCCCGCGGCCGAAGGCACCGATGCGATCGTCGCTTTCGATCTCGCGGACGGAAAGCGCCTCTGGCTGCAGCAGAAAACCGCCGGCGACGTTTTCAATTTCGGCTGCTTCCAGGCGCACCCGATCAATTGCCCGCCGAAAGTCGGCCCCGATTTCGATTTCGGCTCGTCGGTGATTTTGCAGAATCTCGGTGGCGGCCATCGCGTTCTGCTCGCGGGACAAAAAAGCGGCGTGCTCTTCGCGCTCGATCCCGATGATGGCGGAAAAGAGCTGTGGCAGGTTCGCGTCGGCCACGGCGGCGGGCTCGGCGGAATCGAATGGGGCTTCGCCACCGACGGCACGAACGCCTACGTCGCGCTTTCGGATATTCCGTCGTCGCTCTCACCGCCCAAGCCCGGCGCCGTAGTGCCACCATCGGGCGGCCTTTTCGCGATCGATATCCACACGGGAAAGCTCGTCTGGAAGACGACGCCGCCAAAGCCCGCTTGCGAAGGCCAGCCCGGCTGCAGCGCAGGCCAGCTCGCCGCTGTCACAGTCGTTCCCGGCGTCGTCTTCTCCGGCTCGATGGACGGCCACCTCCGCGCATACTCGGCGAAAGATGGCTCGATCCTGTGGGACTACAACACTCTGCCCAGCGTCCCAACGGTGAATGGCGTGAAAGCCCACGGCGGATCGATGAGCGGCAGCGGCCCCACCATCTCGGGCAGGATGGTTTTCGTCACCTCGGGCTTCACCGGAACCTCCGGCATGCCCGGCAATCTGCTCCTCGCCTTCGAAGCGCCTAGTTCGAAATAGCGCGCCGGATCTTCGCATCGGCCGCCTAGTTGAGTCGTCATGTAGCTCACCCCGCTTTCCCGGGGTGAGGCTTTTGTCCCGTGAGTGAACGCGCGCTTCGTGGATTCAATCGCGCTCAACCAAGGCTGTCATTCCGAGCGGAGTTTCGCGCGCCTTTGCACTTCCCGCGGTTTTTGCGGGCGCGAAACGCAGCGAGGAATCTGCTCTGTTGGCGTATCGATCAGACCGTCACGCATCGGGCGCCGCCGATCCGACGCCCCGCGCAATAAACCTATGAACCGAGTCGAGCGCGTCTGAACATTACGAGCGCCGAGACTGTCCCCACCAAAGCCGGAAGCGGGAGTATGAATACGATCAGAACGGCACAGACAAACTGCGTAGTGAAGGCAGGCGATCCCTGAGGCGGGTGACCATTTAGCAGCGACACGACGATGCAGGACAGAAGCAGAAAATGCGGCGCGAGAAGCAAAAGACCGGTAATCCGTTTCCCGGGCCCCATTTTTCCCCAGGATCGACATGCGAAATAGATGGCCACGAAGAACGCCAGAACAATCGCGCAAAGCAACAACAACCAGGGCAGTTCCTTCATTCCGGCACTATACAAAGCCTCTTATACCCCCGCAAGATTACCTGCCGCCAATATGTCACTGACGACCCCGCTTCGCTCTTGGACTTAAGCCGCTGGGGTGAAGCTTTCTCAGCCATCGCCCAGGCTTCGGGTCACACAACGCCGGCATCATCAGCTTTTTTCTGCGCTCTCTGCGCCTCTGCGGTGGACCCCGTGTCTTTCCCTGGTGGCTGTTCTCCGCCTCTCGCTGGAGTCGCGCAGGCACTCTGCATCATCACATGAGCGTGTCGTTTCTCCGTGGATGTGACCAAGCTTCACACACCGGAGGAGAAAGGAACGCATCATGCCCATCCCTTTGATCTGGGGCGTCACCGTGGCCTTCGGCTTTCTTGCGTGGGGCGTGTTCGCCGCGCAATACATTTGGCCCGCGATACGCAAACGGGAAAGCCCGGAAGCACTCAGGCCGATCCTCGTGCTGCACGGTTTCAGGTACATTGGCCTCGCTGTCTTGATCCCCGGCGTCGTTTCTCCGCAGTTGTCCGGCACTCTATTCGCTCGTGGACTTGCCTACGGTGACGTAGCAGCTGCGACCCTGGCCCTCATCGCGCTCGCGGCTCTGAGGACGAGATTGGCAGGATCCCTGATCTGGATCTTTAGCATTTTCGGGACCGCCGATCTGCTGAATGCGTTTTACCAGGGTGGCCGTATTTCGCTCGCGAACGCACCGGGACTCCTGGGCGCGGGTTATTTTATCCCGATCTTTGGAGTTCCTCTCCTATTGATCACGCATGTTCTTGTGTTCAAGGTGCTGCTGCGCAAAGAGGTGGCTGCGCATTCGCCTGTTGCGGTTCGTGCGGAGGGATAGGTCGCGCGATTACCAACCCATTTGGCGCATGCGCTCGAGGATGAGCGCGCTGTAGTGATTCATGCGGTCGGGGCGCCGCTTCAGGGGCAACGGCAAAATTGCGGCGAGCCGGGCAGACTGCTCGCGGTCCATATTTCGCGCCGAGGTTTGGTAGTAGTAGCGGCACGCCGGCTCGGCGCCATACACACCAGGGCCCCATTCGACCACGTTGAGGTAGAGCTCGAGAATCCGCCGCTTGCCGAGGACCAGTTCTGCCACCGGCACAAGCGTGGCCTCGAATCCCTTGCGCAGCACGGAGCGGCCCGTTCCGAAAAACAGGTTCTTCACCAGTTGCTGCGTGATGGTGGACCCTCCGCGAATGCGGTGGCCGCCCTCCATATCGTCTTCAGCAGCGATCTCCATCGCCTGCCAATCGAATCCATGATGCTGGTAGAAACGCGCGTCTTCCGCGGCGATCACGGCATGCTGGAAATCGGGCGAAATCTCGCTCAGCGGAACGAAGTCGTATCGCTTGCGATACGGCGTGTGGTGAATCCAAGCCTCCAACCGCCGCTCCGCCTGGACTGCGGTCGTCGGCGGATCGATCCACTTGGCAGCCACCAGGATCAGCGCAGCAAGCGACCAAAGCAGCGCTGCCCCGATGACAACCCATCGAATGAAAGATCGAAGAGAGCCTTTCCGAGGCGGCGGTTTGAAGTTTGCGTCTGGATTCTCGGTCACATTTCAGAATAATCGTATGGGCCGGATTTACATAGTGCGCGGTACGTCGGCTAACCCCTTTCGGATGGACCTCACGTTAGTTCGCGGGAAGAGACAGTGAAAGCAGAGCCGGGGGGAGTCGCGGTGCGATGGGTTTGTCAGTTCGGTTGGTGAAGACGACAAGAAACTTTAGGGCATCGCCCCGACGGATCAAGCGTGGACCCGTAATCCTGACTTTAATGGGAGACGCCAACACGGGGTGCGTTCAGCCCTCGCTGGCAAGGACAATGCAACGGCGACTGCAAGAAGTGCAAGTCCGGACGCGCGTATAGAAAAGGACCCTTCGAGGGCAGGTCACATCGCGTTTTACGAACTGGGTTCTCCATCGAATCAACCAGCTGCCTTCCTTGTTCCTGATCTAAACGTTTTTCTCGATAGCGACGTGCGATCGCTGTCGTGACTTTGCTGGTCCATGGACGATCATGACATTCTGAGAAATCAGCATTTCTGACGAATCGGCTTCTTCTTCGACTGTAAGCCTCAAGGGTTCAGCGTTTTTATTTGGCCGCACGATTGCAGTTTCGTGACGCGCCGAAGCTCAACGCTCGGCGATCGCGTCAGACTGGTCCACCCAAGGGTGAACCTAAGAAAAAGGAGTCGACATGAAGACCGTGCTCATTACTGGTTGCTCTTCCGGCTATGGCCTCGAGACCGCGCGACATTTCCACGCGCATGGCTGGAACGTGATCGCCACGATGCGAACGCCGCGCGAAGACATTCTGCCCCGGTCAGACCGACTGCGCGTGCTGGCGCTGGATGTAACGAAGTCCGAGAGCATCGCGGCTGCGCTTGAGGCGTGCGGCCCCATCGACGTCCTCGTTAACAATGCGGGCGTTGGCGTCGTCGGCGCCTTCGAGGCCACGCCAATGAACACAGTCCGCGAAGTGTTCGAAACCAATACGTTCGGGGTGATGGCGATGACGCAGGGGGTGCTGCCCCAGTTCCGCGCGCGGAGGTCGGGCGTAGTGGTAAACGTGACCTCAAGCGCGACGCTGGCGCGGATGCCGTTGGCGGCTGCGTATACCGCGAGCAAGGCGGCCATTGAAGGGTTCACCGGGTCGCTCGCGTTCGAGCTCCAGTACTTTAATGTGCGGGCTAAACTGGTGGAGCCCGGCTACGGCCCGACAACGAGCTTTACAAGCAATGGTGCCGCGCGCATGGCTGGGCTGATTCCCGAAGCGTACTTGCCATTCGCGGAGCCTATCTTCGCTGGATTTGCGCAGCCGACAGCGGTGACGACCGAGTCAGACGTGGCCGAGGCGGTGTGGCGCGCCGCGAACGATGCGTCTGGGCAGCTTCGATTTCCCGCGGGCGCCGACGCAGTGGCGCTGGCTCAGTCGAGATAAACGACGGTGGCGCCATGCGCTCCGGCGGCCTCGAACTGGTGATCTGCAGAACATGGCAATCCACCGGTCCGCTGCGAAACAATCGCAAAAGCAAGAAAGTAGTTCTCATTGCTAGGCCGGCTACTCGTCATGCGGATTCTTAAACTCAAACGGGATGCGCACCACAGCCTCGATATCAACCGGCACTCCCGCGCGCTTTCCCGGCAGGAATTTCCATCGCGCGAGCGCGGCCATGGCGTTTTTGTCGAGCCGCGGATCGAGGCTGCGCATCAACTGGATGCTGTCGACCGAGCCATCCTTGCGGATGATCGCGTAGAGGACGACCTCGCCGTCGATATGCGCCTTGATCGCATCCTCCGGATACTCGGGATCGACTTTGACGATCGGCTCGGGGCCGGATAGCACGCCTTTCGGACGGTACGGCGGCCGCGGATCTTCGTCGAGCTGAGCGAAACTCAAGTCCCAGCTCCCGCTCGCGCTGGTCAGATTCGGCAGATCGATTCGCATCGAGTGGATTTCCTTCCCCCCAAAAATGGTTTCCGGCGGCTGGCTCGGATCGAGCCCCGCCACGTTCGCCGGCCCTCGCCTGAGCGACGACGGATCCGCCGCCACCATCGGCTTCAGGATCAGCCCGCGATGCACCGGCGCAAGCCCTCCGCCAGACGAGCGCGGGCTTCCGCCGCTCACGCTGATCGCTGCCGGCAGTTCGCCGTTGCTACTGCCAGCGCCGCCAGCCGAAGCGGAAATGTTCCCGCCCCACCGTTCGCTCCCGTTGATGCACCTTCTCCCGCCGCAGCAGAACCCTTGCCCTCGCTCGCGCCCGTCGCGCCATGCGCCGCGCCGCCGGGCGCGCCAGGCTTCGCATCCGGCCCGATCGAAATCCGCGCGGCCAGATTGCCTTGCGGCACGCTCACCACCGGAGCGGGCGGCGCCGGAGCCGCGGAAAGCGCGATCAATCGCCGCGCACTCGAATCGCCCTGGCTCTCCGCAATTTCCGGCGCGACGGCCGGATTCTCGTGCGTCGGGCGCTGGCGCGCGACTGGCGCCGACATCGGGTTCAGCGGAATCTGCGGACGCGCGATATCCGCCTGCGATTGCGCGATATTCAGCGGCCCGGAATTCTTCTCATTGTTCGCGACTTCCGGCGCGGCAACGTCCCGCACCTTGCGCTGCTCGATCTTGGGCGCGACGGCCGTCGGCACCACGGGAATGCGCAGCTTGGGCTGCTCGTTGGCGGCCCACTGCACAATATTCGGCAATGGCGTGACGATCTTCGGCGGCGCGGCCGGCGCATCCGGCTGGATCAGCGTCTGCCGCGGATGCGTCACGCGCACGGGAACCGAAAGAATCGTTTGCCGCGGATGATACGCATCTTCGCCGCGCGCGATCGGCTGCTTGCTTGCATCCTCCGCCCTCTTCGGCGGCGGGCTCGCCTTCGCCGCGGCTCTCGGCAGCGAAATTTTCGGCAGGTCGGGCGGATCGTACACCTCATATTCAATCTGGACAGGCGCGAGCGTCGGCCGCGTTTGCGGCAGAAAGCCCCAGATCGGCAAAATCAGCAGCCAGACGGCAATCCCGTGCCAAAGGCAGGAAGCCAGAAATGCCTTCGCCGGCGGTTTCCCCTCCACCCAATCAACGCGCAGCGGCCGCCCTTCAGGAAGTTCGTTATTTTTCGGCGCGCGCGGCCCCGCAAAAAAGGCGCGCGCGCTCGTAACGAACTCCTCCTGCGGCGATTCCCAGTCGATCGCCAGGTCGAGCCTCGGCAGGCGCGAGTGTGGCGGGAGTTCCTCGATGGAACCCTTGAGCGGATGCGGATCGCCTTCCAGAAGGGGATGCATGGGTCGGGCCATTATACGCGTCCGGCGCATGAAGGCCAGAAGGGTCAGATGCGCCCGGTCAGGCGGCGGCTGCCAGGCAGTAGAAACTGAGCGCGGCATCGCCCTGCTCGACCACCCGCATTCGTTCGAGCCGCGTAAATCGCTCTGGGAGTTCGACTTTCGAGGAATGCTCGACGATCACCAGCCCCTGCGGCGCCAGCAGATGCGATTCATCGAGAAATTCGAGGACGAGCAGTTGTTCTTCCTCGTCCTTGTAGGGCGGATCGAGGAAGACGAAATCCGCCATCCGATGCCGCGCTGCCAGCTTCTCGAGCGCCTTCGCAGCCGATGTCGCCATCACCTCGGCGGTACCCATGGCGCCGAGCGCCTTGAGATTTTCCTGAATCAGCCGCGCGCTCGCCGCGTGCTCCTCCACGAGGACCACCTCTTTCGCGCCCCGGCTGATCGCCTCGATTCCGATCGCGCCCGTCCCGGCATACAAATCGACAAACAGCGAATCCTCCACCGCCGGCCCCAGAATATTGAACAGCGTCTCGCGCAGACGGTCGCTCGTCGGCCGCATCCGCAGCTTCCCCGGCCCCTTCAGCTTCCTGCTCCCGAATTTCCCCGCAATCACCCGCATCGTCAAATCCCGCTCAAGCTCAATCTCATCGCGACCACGCAAGCGCCGTCATTCTGAGCGAAGCGAAGAATCTCTCTTTTTTCTTGCTCGCCTCGACCGTATTGCTAACTCGCTTCCCTACCCCAACTTAAAACTAGCACTGTCATCCCGCTTGCCTGACAAAGAAAGGGCGGTCTTTGCGGGCGCGGGACGCAGCGAGGGACCCGCTCTTTCCTTGCTTCCTTGCTTTTCTGGTCACCCAAAAGCAATAACTGTCATCCCGAACGGAGTTTCGCGCGCCTTTGCATTTCCCGCTTGCCCTGACAAAGGAAGGGCGGTTTCTGCGGGCGCGAAACGTGGCGAGGGATCTGCTTTTGCCCGTTTCCCTGCCTCCCTGCTTCCTTGCTTCCCTGCCTCTTGCTTCATCCCACCGACGCCAACTGATACCGCGCGCGCCACGTCGGGCTCACCGCCTCCAGCCGCTTCACAATCTCTTCGGCCTGCGCCGGATTCTCGGCCACAGCAAACGCCTCGCGCCGCGCCATCTCCAAAATCTCGTGATCGCGCAACGGCTGCGCAAACGAGAACGCCGCATCGCCGCTCTGCCGCGTGCCGAAGAATTCTCCCGGGCCGCGCTGCTTCAAATCGCGCTCCGCAATCTCGAATCCGTTCAACGTCGCCACCATCGTCTCGATCCGCTCGCGCGCATCTCCAAGGATTGTCTTGGGCGCCACAAGGATGCAATACGATTTCTCTTTTCCGCGCCCGATTCTGCCGCGCAACTGGTGCAGCTGCGCCAGCCCAAATCGGTCCGCGTGCTCGATCACCATCACGGTCGCATTCGGCACGTCCACGCCGACCTCGATCACCGTCGTCGCCACCAGAATCTGCAGCTCGCCGCGGCGGAACTGCTCCATCACCGAATCCTTCTCGTCATTTTTCAGTCGCCCGTGCAGCAAGCCGACGCGCAGCTTCGGGAAAACATCTTTCGCCAGCCGCTCGTATTCCGCCGTCGCCGCTTTCAGCTCCTGCTTCGACTCCTCGATCACCGGATACAGCACGTACGCCTGCCGCCCGCGCGCGATTTCACGCCGCAAGCCCTCCCACACTCCGGGCAATTGGGTATCGGGAGTCCAGCGCGTCTCGATCGGCGTGCGCCCCGGCGGCATCTCGTCGATCACGGAAAGATCGAGATCGCCGTAGAGCGTCAGCGCGAGCGTGCGCGGGATCGGCGTCGCCGTCATCACGAGGACGTGCGGCGACGCACCCTTCTCGATCAGCCGTTTTCGCTGCAAGACGCCAAACCGATGCTGCTCGTCGACAATCGCCAGCCCCAGCTTGTGAAATTTCACCGGGTCTTCGATCAGCGCGTGCGTCCCGACCACAAGCTTCGTCTCGCCGCGCGCGATCCGTTCGAGCGCCTGTTCGCGTTCCGCGCGCTTGCGTCCGCTCACGATCAAATCGACGCCGTACCCGGCCGGCGCAAACACGCGCCGCGCCGAAAGAAAATGCTGCGCCGCCAGAATTTCGGTCGGCGCCATCAGCGCCACCTGGTAGCCGTTTTCGATCACGATGGTCGCCGCCTCGAGCGCCACAATCGTTTTCCCGCTGCCCACATCTCCTTCGAGCAGCCGGTGCATCGGAAACGGCTTTTCGAGGTCGCCCGCGATTTCCGCCAGCACGCGCTTCTGCGCGGCCGTCGGCTTGAACGGCAAAATTCGCTTCAGCGCCTCCCGCACTTTCTCCTCCCGCACGCGCATCGCGATCCCGCGCTGCCTGTGATCTTGCGAGCGCCGCAGCGCCAGCGCGATCTGGTAGTAGAAAAACTCCTCGAAGATCAGCCGGATGTGCGCCGGGCTGCGAAACGTGTTCAGCAGCTCGACACTTTCATTCTTCTCCGGAAAATGAACCGCCAGCAGCGCCTCCCGCCGCGTGGGAAAGCGGTAGCGCGCGCGAATCTCTTCCGGCAGCGGATCGGGAATGTTGCCGTCGAAATTCAGCAGCACGGAGTAGATGATCCGTCGCAGCATCCGCGAGCTGATCGCCCCAATCGCCTCGTAGACAGGGATGATGCGTCCCACTTCAGTCGAATCCGCGGGCGCGCCGTCGCCGCTCAGAATCTCGATCTGCGGATTCACCATCTCGATGCGCCCCGGCCGGTACGAATCGATCTCCGCTTTCCCGTGCATCACCAGCCGCTGCCCTTCCTTCAGCCGCCCTTCGAGATACGCGCCGTGAAAAAATCGCGCGTGCAGCGAGCCCGACGCGTCGCGCACAATCACGTGAAACACCGGCCCGCGCCCGCCGCGAAACCGCACCGTGCTGCCGCCGCCGCTTGCGACTTCCGCCAGAATCGTATGCACCTGCCCGGGAATAATTTCCGCAATCTTCGTAAATCGAATCCGGTCCTCGTAGCGAAACGGCAAATATCCCAGCAGATCGCCGACGGTCGCGATCCCACGCTCCTCGAGCGCCGCCGCGCGCTGCGGCCCCACCCCGCGCAAATATTTCACCGGATTGTTGAGTTGGACGGACATCACGGAGCAGCTTGCGCGCCTTCAGTGGCACCGACAATCCTGTCGGTGCGCTTACCCACGTATGGCGGCGCACCCAAATGAAAGGCAAGCCGCATTGCAACCCTCAGCGCCGAACTCCCTTAGGGGGTCGGACCTTCAGGTCCGACATAAAGACATAGTGCGAAGCGCGTACCTTTGCGCTGCTTCACCCGCAGCATGTCTTCGCATTTCGGGCTCGCACTAAGACCCACGAACGCTCGCGCACGAAGAATCGTGTTCTCCAATTTATATCATCGCTTCGCTTGGGGTATAGTCTCCCGCATCGACACGAAGGTTTCGGGGGAACCGCAATCATGAACGCCCAGCAAGTCCGCATTCTCTCGCTCGCGATGCTCATCGCCGCGAGCGCACTTTTCTGCTCCGCCTCGTCCGCCCAATCGTCGCAGACAGCATCTGCGACAACCGCCCCCACAGCCACGCCCGTGCCCGCCGACCAACTCGCGAATCATTGCGCGCCGGACGTGAGGCCGGGCTCGCCCACCGCCCCCTCCTGGATGGACTGGGGCGCGAATCCCGCCAACTGGCGTTTCCAACCCGCAGCCGAGGCGGGAATCTCCGCGGCGGACGTCCCGCACCTCAAATTGAAATGGGCGTTCGGCATTCCCAACGTGCGCATGGTCCGCTCGCAGCCCGCGGCCTGGGGCGGCCGCGTCTACGTCAGCGGCAACGACGGCAGCGTTTACGCGCTCGACGCCGCCACCGGCTGCACCTTCTGGGCGACCTCCACGCCGAAAGCTGTGCGCTCCGGCATGCTCGTCGGGAAAGCCGGCTCGGTCGAAGCCGTGTTCTTCGGCGAAGCAGACGGCACCGTCTACGCGCTCGACGCCAATACCGGCAACTTCCTCTGGAGCACGCGCGCCGACACGCACCCCGCTGCGACGATCACCGGCACGCCGTCCTATCTTGATGGGCGCATCTACGTTCCCGTATCTTCGGGCGAAGAGCAAGCGCGCCGCCGCCCCGGCTACGAGTGCTGCACGTTCCGCGGCAGCGTGGTCGCGATGGACGCAGCCACCGGAAAAATCCTCTGGCAGACGTACATGGCGCCCGACACGCCGTCGCCGCACGGCAAAACCGCCGACGGCCGCACGATCTTTGCACCTTCCGGCATGGCGATCTGGTCCTCGCCGACAATCAACGTCGCGAAAAAGCGAATCTACGTCGGCACGGGTGACAATTACTCCGAGCCCGGCACCGACACGAGCGACGCGGTCGTGGCCCTCGATCTGAAAACCGGCAAGCTGCTCTGGTCCGCGCAGTTCGATAAGGACGACATCTACAAAATGGAATGCGGCACTCCGCCCGCCGCTGGCTGCGAGCCGCCTACCGTCCCCGAATTCGATCTCGGCGCTTCGCCGATTCTCGTCGCGCTGCCCTCGCACAAGCGCGTCCTGCTGCTCGGCCAGAAAACCGGGATCATCTATGGAGTCGATCCCGACGCGCGCGGCAAGCTGCTCTGGTATAAGCACGCAGGCGTCGGCGGATTGCTCGGCGGCGTCCAGTGGGGCCCCGCCACCGACGGCACGAACGTCTACGTTGCCGTTTCCGATCTCGCATTCGGCAAGGGCGGCCCCGATCCCACGAAAGGCGGCGGAATCTCCGCGTATCGCGTCGACGACGGCACGCTGCTCTGGAAGACTCCGCCGCCCGGCTGCAGCGATCGCCGCCCGTGCAGCCCCGCGCAGTCGCAAGCCGTCAGCGCGGTTCCCGGCGCCGTCTTCTCCGGCTCGATCGACGGCCACCTCCGCGCCTACGCCACCGCCGACGGCAAAATCATCTGGGATTTCGACACCGCGCAGTCATTCGATTCGGTGAACAAAGTTCCCGCGAAAGGCGGCTCGCTCGACGTAGGCGGCCCCGTAATCGCCGGCGGCATGATCTTCGTCGTCTCCGGCTACCCCGGCTTCGGCGCCATGCCCGGCAACGCCCTGCTCGCCTTCGGCGCAAACTAAACAGTGTCACCGACAGTCCTGTCGGTGTTCCGAGAGGGTTTATGTAGCTCACGGCCGCTCTTGCCGTGAGGCTTTTTCCTCTTGCCCCACCAGTTTCAACGCGCCACCTGACAACCGTTGTTGATATGCTTACACTGAGTTCAAATGTCCAGACGTTTCCGCATAGGCGCAGTCTTAAGCATCGTTCTTGGCATCTGCTCCTTCGCCGGGTGCAATGGTCAACGCGTGCCGAAACAAGGATCGGCTTCGGGATGGTCCGAGTTGATGAGGGTTAGTTCGCCGAACGGTTTGTTAGATGCTGTCTTGGCACAGCACGTCTACGGAGGAGCTGCGGGAGGCGGAGTCGATTCGAACGTGTACATAGTTTTGAAAGGAGCCTCGGTCTATGCCGACAAGTCGCGGGAAGTATTTAGCGCAGACCCGATGACGGGTGCGCGATTAGTGTGGAAACGAGACCATCTGCTGGAAATTCATTATGACATCGCGGAGATACACAACTTCCGAAATCTTTGGGGGCTGTACGAAGTTGAGGAGGTTGGAGGCGAGGGACAGCGCGATTTCGAGGTGGAAATCCAGCTGGTCCCGACATCCGATGCCTCGATACTCACACCGGACGGCGGATTTAGACACGTCGGTGATCGGTAGACCCACCCGGCCGCAACAATCATCCGGAGAGGCAAATTTACGGTGAGCGCGGCACGCGCGACACGAGTTAGCCCAACGCGGAAGCGTTGGGGCTGAAAACGAAAAAGATTCGAGAGTGCCGTAGGCGCGGGATTGCCGTCATCGCTCCCTATCCGATGCCGGGGACGGTTTCTTTTGACACTCCGAGTAGCTAAGAGTATCGTGTCGCAACTTCCTACGGAGGAAATCCCATGGCGAGACGCAACTTCCTGGCCCAGCTAGCCTGGCATACCGCTCTTAGCGCTGGGGGCAAAGGCGGCGCAAGAACCGAAAAAGTCCTTGAAGATTATGATGAGAAGTTCTTGGGGAACGGACGACGCTACGAGAGCATCGTTCGTCTTCGCCCATTCGCTTGCGCTAGCGGATGCCGGGCACGACGTTCAGATCTTCCTCACCGGCGACGCGACTTTCTTGATGCGCAGGGCCACGACGGACGCGATCATTCCCATCGGCTGGCCACCGCTCAGCGAAATGCGCGACAAAATCATCGCGAAGAAAATACCCGTCTTCTCTTGTGGAGCTTGCTCCGGGGCCCGCGGGATAACCGAAACCGATCTCGCCTCGTGGCAAGCCAAATTCGGTAATCCCACCATTTTCGTTTCTCTCGTCGAGTGGGCGGATCGCATCATGTCCGAGTAGGCGGTCCGACATAAAGATCGCGCGAAGCGAGTGAAACTCTCCCCGGGCCTTTCTTTCGCGCGCCGCGTCTTCTTTAGTGCTGCGATTCGTCGAGCAGTTGCTTCAAATATTGCTGCCAGACGGCTGCGTACGTGTGCGTGCCGTGGCCATGCGTCTCGAGCGACGCGGGAATCAGGATGAACCGGCCGTTCTTTATCTGCTTGATCTGCTGCTCGGCGATTCCAAGCTCCGGCGAATTGATGAAATCGTCCGCCGACTGCCCAGGCGCGGCGGACTCGCGCTCTAACGTAATTCCCCTACAGCAAATCCCGCCGGAGACTAACACATTGTCCGTATTGGTTTGAATCCCACTCGCACATCACCATTATTTGGGTCCGCAGCAGCAACTGGGAATTCTTCGGGAGGAGCCACATGCACAAACTGGTGATACGCACTTTATTGTTGTTCGCATTTTCTGCGTTGATCGCTTCGATTCCCGCTCACGCGCAGGTTGCCGTGGGCATTTCCGTTGGGTTCGCGCCCCCGGCAATTCCGGTCTACACCCAACCTGTTTGCCCCGAGGAGGGCTATATCTGGACGCCAGGATACTGGGCGTGGGACCCGGCCTTCGATGACTACTATTGGGTGCCGGGAACCTGGGTAGAGCCGCCGCAGGTGGGTCTCCTGTGGACGCCGGGATACTGGGGATGGGGCGGCAGTGCATTCGTCTTTCATGACGGATACTGGGGACCGCAAGTCGGCTTCTACGGCGGTATCAACTACGGATTCGGCTATTTCGGCAATGGGTACGTGGGAGGACGCTGGGACCACGACCACTTTTTCTACAATCGCTCCGTGAGCAATGTGAATGTGACCGTGATTCACAACGTCTACAACGAGAGAGTAACCAACTTTAGAGGCAGCCGCGTCAGTTACAACGGCGGGAGAGGCGGCATCACCGCGCGTCCAACCCCGCAACAGCAGGACTTTGCCCGCCAACGCCACATCGCCCCCGTGGCCGGGCAGACCCGGCAGATGCAGGCGGCTCGCGACAATCGAGACTTGCGAGCCTCCGTGAACCACGGCAAGCCTCCGATCGCTGCGACCGCCCGGGCCGGAGAGTTCACCGGTAAGGTTGTCAAAGCCAAGGCTGCGGGCGCGCCCTACAACCGGCCGCCAGCTCGTAGTGCCGCCAACGCTCGCGGGAAAGCCAACATGCCAACCGAGAACAAAAGGCCCGTCAATGCGAGCGCAGCTTCGCGAGAGCAGAGTCGCCCCAACAACGTGAGTCGGGCCGAGGGCAATGCCCAGGCTAACAGGGAACGGGCGCCGGTAGCGAACACCCGTAACGCAAAGCTGAATCAAAATCACCGGCAGCAGCAACAGCAGGCCGAGGCGCGTCAGCAGCGTCAACAGCAACAGCAGCACGCCGAAGAACAGAGGACGCGGGCTGTGGAACAAAGGCACGCACAGCAGGCGCGGCAGCCGCAGCAGAAGCAGGAACCACAAAGGCAAGAAACAGAAAGGCGCCAGACTTCGCGGCCGCCCGCTCGTCCGGAACATGCAGAGCATTCTGCCCCTGCGGAACGAAAAGCAGGAGAGCGGTAGCCGCAAAGATTCATGATGCAAGGATGGAATTTACTTCCATCCTTGCATCAAACCTGCTGCTCCCGCTGCTCCTCGGTCTGCTGCGCTCGCAGCGGCGCAGCCGCCAGCGCGAGAATCGCAACAATCGCGGAAATCAGCCGAACCCAAATCAGTGCCCTCATATCGCCTCGCAAGGGATCGCCTCGAATTTGGTCCACGGGGCCAAGACTGTAGCACGCCTCGATGGACGGCGCGCCTCCCCCTGCCGGCTAAAGACCGGCTGTGCTGCTCAAATTCCACGGAACATTTCGCGGGCTCATTCCGTATCAGCTGACAAGACGGGCTGAGGAGGCCCACAAAATGTCCAAAACCATGCGAAAGCGAACGCAAACCGCGGCGGCGCTCTGCCTGTTCGCGGCGGGAATGATGGCCCTGGTAACACCTGCAACAGCGGCGCCTGCGGAAAAGTACTTGCACGTAAACGTCGAGGATCCGACCCAGGGCGAGAGCGTCAAAGTGAACGTGCCACTCGCGATGGCCGAAAAGATTCTGCCGGCCATCAACAATCACGGCTTGCACGACGGCAAGGTCTCGATTCACGACGCGGATATGAACGGGGTGGACCTTCGGGCGCTGCTGGATGCGGTGCGCACGGCCCCAGACAACGAATTCGTCACAGTCCAGGACAAGGATTCGAATGTCCGCGTGGCCAAGGCGAACGGAAACATCATCGTTCATGTGATCGACGCGAAAAGCAAGGGCCAAACGGTCAACGTCACGGTTCCCCTCAAGATTGTCGACGCGCTTTTTGCCACCGCGAAGGACGATCAATTGGACATCGCGGCCGCGCTGCGGGCCTTGAGTGATGCGGGCGACATCGTACTGGTGACCGTGCACGACTCGAGCCAAAAGGTTCGCGTCTGGGTGGATTCGCTGAATACGCAGAACTAACCCTGTTACGAAAGCCCGAACCGGGCGAGCCGTCACGGCCGAAAATCAGGAGCGAAACGATGATACTGCTCGGGAAGATTGTGCTCGGAATGGCCGGCGTGGGACTGGCCGGCGCGAGCATTCTATGCAGCGAAGGTCTCGTTCACGTGAAAGTGATCGAGAAACAGCCGCAAGGCCTGCACATCAACGTGATTGCTCCCGCGATGCTGGCGCCTATTGCCGTGCACTTGGCGCCGCAGCGCGAGCTCGCGCAAGCAGCCCGGCAAATCCAGCCCTACATGCCGGTGATTCGCGCGGCGCTCGATGGTCTGCGCGATTCAGAAGACGTCGTGCTCGTTGACGTGAAAGATCCGGGCGAACACGTCGAGGTTTCGAAATCGGCCGGCTCGATCGTTGTGGACGTCGACGATGACGCCGAGACCGTGCACGTCTCCACTCCGGTTCGCGCGATATCGAGCACGGTCGAACAACTCGCCGCTGCCACCTCGAATCCACCGTACGGACAGCCGGCTGCGCCCGATCAGCAATAACGGGCCGCGCGTGCCGCAACCGAAGCTCAATGATGGCTTATTCTGAAATTTCCGGTTCCCGCGTTATACTCGCCTTACTCGACTACCTGTCGACATCGGCTTCTTAGCCGAGAAGGAGGTGATCCAGTGAGGTACGATTTACGTTGATGCAGTAGAGGCGAGGAGGCGCTTGTGAATCTGCCGGGCGCCTCTCTCCTTTTCTCCCTCCTGCAAGTGGCCCATTTTACCTTTTTTGTGACTGTAGAAATCTTCTCCGCCTCTCACGGCTTCAGCGCGCGCCAGTCAAGTGCCTGTCATTCCCAGCGAAGCGAGGAATCTGCTGTTCCTTCCTTCTTCCTCCGCGCTCTCTGCGTCTCTGCGGTGAGTTCTCCTTGCGCGCACAACGAATCCGGCAACCGTGCCCCCGCGGTGCACGTCCATGTATCGAGAGCGAGATCGACTCTCGCGCCGGCGGGCCCGTCGTTGCTTCCAAATTCAGAGACTCGTATAATCCGTTCGCCAAAGCGAAATTGTGAAGCCAGGAAGAAGTCGTCGTCTGTGAAGGAGGATTCATGAAACGCCGCGATTTTCTGCTATCGGCCGGTGCCGTGTCGGCTGGCCTTGCCTTTCCAAAGTTCCTGCTTGCGCGAGACGCCGCGCCGGACAATTGGCGCACCTTTGAACTCACCACCGACATCGAAGTCCTGAAACCAGCGGGCGCGACGCGCGTGTGGGTGCCCACGACGCTCATCAATCCCACGCCCTTCCAGCGGACTCTCTCCACGTCGTACCACGCCGAGGGCGGCAAAGCGAAGCTCCACAAATACTCGACCGACTCGCTCGGAATCGTCGCGGCGGAATTCCCCGCCGGCGTCAAGCCCGTGCTCACGGTCAAGAATCGCGTCGAAACCCGCAACATTGCCGTCAACGTCTCCGCGCCCGGCAAACCGATGAAAGAAAATCACGCGCAGTTGCAGCATTTCCTCCGCTCCACCGATCTCTTGCCCACCGACGGCATCGTGAAGCAAACGGCCGACGAAATCACCAGCGGCAAGAATACGGACGTCGAAAAGGCGCGCGCCATCTACGAATGGATCGTCGACAACACGTTCCGCGATCCCAAAACGCGCGGCTGCGGCCTCGGCGACATCCGCTTCATGCTCGAGACCAAGGATCTCGGCGGAAAGTGCGCCGACCTCAATTCGCTTTACGTCGGCCTCGCGCGCGCGTCCGGTCTGCCTGCGCGCGACGCCTTCGGCATCCGCGTCGCCAAATCCGAGCTCGGATACAAGAGCCTCGGCGCTTCCTCCGAAAACGTCTCGAAAGCCCAGCACTGCCGCGCGGAAGTCTACCTCCGAGACTATGGCTGGGTTCCCGTCGATCCCGCCGATGTCCGCAAGGTCGTCCTCGAAGAACCTCCCGGGCATCGCCCGATGGATGACGACATGGTGAAGCGGGCTCGCGCGCGCCTGTTCGGCTCCTGGGAAATGAACTGGGTCTGCTACAACTTCGCGCACAACGTCGCTCTGCCCGGATCGAGCGTCAAGCCGGTCGGCTTCCTGATGTATCCGCAAGCGGAGACGGCCAACGGCCTGATCGACAGCCTCGATGCCGCCAATTTCAAATACGAGATCACGGCAAAAGAGATCGCGCCCGAGTCAGTCGCCTAGAAGGCATCAAGGCATCTCACAAAATGCCCGTTAGGGGGTCGGAGCTTCAGCTCCGACATTCGAACCGAAGAAGAAGAACGGGCTTTAGCCCCTGAAGAAACTCTTCGCTTCCACCGCGAAGATTCATGGGAGCTTCGCTCCTTGCGGACTCTTACGCGCAGCCGAGCTCGGATTTTCGTCTCCGCGTCGGGCGCACCCAAGGGGCTGTCATCCCGAGCGGAGTCCCGCGCGTTTTTTCCTTTCCCGCTTGCCCTGACAAAGGAAGGGCGTTTTCCGCGGGCGCGAGTGCCCGCACAAGGGGCTGTCATCCCGAGCGGAGTCGCGCGCGCTTTTTCCTTTCCCGCTTGCCCTGACAAAGGAAGGGCGTTTTCTGCGGGCGCGGGACGTAGGGAGGGATCTGCTGTTTCCTTGCTTCCCTGCTTCCCTGCTTCCCTGCTTCCTTGCTTCCTTGCTTCCTTGCTTCCCTGCTTCCTTACTGCTTGCTCGGCAAGTCCTCGTGCTAGCACACGACTCCTGAACCCCTGGAACCGTCCCGACTACGGCCGAGCGGGAGGACCCGGCAAAGGCGGTGCCCCGTTGTCCAAATATTCGCGAATCATCTTCTGCTGCTCGGGCGTGAGAATTGTCTTCGCTTCGAGGATCGCGCCAAGGTAGTGGCTGATCAGCTCCGACGTGTCTTTGGAAATTAGGTCGCCCTTAGCCATCACCGCCGCCTTATCGGGCTTGTCCGGGCGCAGAAGTTCTTGCAGCTGGAGCGAATTGACGGCAATATCCGCGCCCTTCTGGATCGTCAATATCTCCGTATCGGTCACGAGTTTCTGCAAGCTGTCGGCCTGTTGGTCCGATATGCCGAGCATCGCTCGGGCGTGGGGGTCATTCAGCGCGGTCATCAACCGCGAAAACCTCTCAAGCGGCCCGCCGTCTCCGCGGCCGCGCACTGTCACATTTTGCGAGCGCGCCAACATCGGCCCGATCATCTGCATCATCTCGGGCGTCATCATCCCGCCGCCCATCGCGGCTCCAGCCATCGGCCGCTGGCCGGGCTGTCCCTGGTCGGATTGCGTCGAAGGAGGCGCCGGCGGATTCTGCCCCTGCGCTCGGGCAGCGGTGCCCGCAAACATCGTAACGCTCGCCACGAAAATCAAAGTGACCATCATCTTGTATCGCATCAGATTCCTCCCTCTGTTACTACGCACCGGCACCATCGGAAATTGCGCGTCATCCCGGATCCACCGCGACCCTCGTGTTTTCAAGCATACTCCTCGCGGCCCGCGACAGCCGTGCTATCCTCCCCTCGGAAACTCAAACGACAAGGGAAACATCCATGGACGCCAAATCGGCAGCCCGCGAACGTTTCGAATCCGCTCGCGACAGCCTGATCGATCTCAGCCACCGCATCCACGCGCATCCCGAACTTGGCTTCGAGGAAGAGCAAGCCTCTTCGTGGCTGTGCGAGTCGCTCTCCGGCGCCGGCTTCGCGGTGAAAAAGGGCATTTGTGATCTGCCCACGGCGTTCCGCGCCCGCGCCGGATCGGGTCCTTTGCACATCGGCATCTGCGCCGAATACGATTCCCTGCCCGGCATCGGCCACGCCTGCGGCCACAATGTGATCGCCGCCTCCGCTGTTGGCGCAGCGATTGCCGCGGCCAAAGTGGCGGACGAGGTCGGCCTCACCATCCCCGTCATCGGCACGCCCGCCGAAGAAGTCGGCAACGCCGGCGGAAAGATTCTCCTGCTTGAGCGCGGCGGCTTCGACGGCCTTCACGCCTCGATGATGGTTCACCCCGCGCCCTTCGACATGCTTCGCTCCAAAATCATCGCCGCGTCCATGTTCGAGGTTCATTACACCGGGAAGGAATCGCACGCCTCCGCTTTTCCCGAGCTGGGCGTGAATGCGGCCGACGCGCTCACCGTCGCGCAAACGGCGCTCGGCCTGCTGCGCCAGCATATCCGCTCCACCGATCGCATCCACGGCATCGTCACCAATGGCGGCGCCGCGCCCAACGTCATTCCCGCTCACACGTCCGCCAAATACATCGCTCGCTCCGAAACGCTGGATCAGCTTGCCGAACTGCGCCCCAAAGTGTTCCGCTGCTTCGAAGCCGGCGCCCTCGCGACGGGCTCGAAGCTCGAAATCACCGGCGGCGACAAGCCCTACGCCGAGATGCTGCACGACGACGCCATGGCCGCGTTTTACCGCAAGAATTCCGAAGCGCTGGGGCGCCCGTTCCCGAATCTCGGCGAATGGGAAACGCGCCCCACTGGCTCGACCGACATGGGCAACGTCTCTCTCGCGATGCCGTCGATCCACCCCATGATCGGCATCAATTCCCTGCCCGCCGTCAATCACCAGCCCGAATTCGCCGCGCACTGCGTCACCCCCGACGCGGACAAAGCTCTCATCGATGGCGCCCTCGCGATGGCGTGGACCTGCATCGACATGGCAATGAACCACGACGTGAGAGGACGTTTGCTGGCCCACTCGTGACGACGAGCTTTTTCCGAACGATGTGGTCTCGTGCGGATTTTCTCGCACGCTCACTCACCAGGAAACCTCGATGGCTTTCTGACATAATGGAGCGTCCTGCCGGGGTGCACCCAAACACCGGTCCGAAGAATCCGAAAACGAAAATAGGGATGCGGGGGAAGATTTGAAACCGATTCGATCATTTTGTATCGCAGCAGCGCTGGCGGCAACGTTGGGAACGGGTTGTGTCCAAGCCCAGGAACCAGCGAGCACGCTGGAGGAACCTCCGCAAGGAACGGTGCGCTGGAATCCGGCCAATGTTTCGCTTCTCGGCCATAACCTATTCGGCCAGGACCCTCAGCAAGCGAACCCGCCGGCGAGTGGACAATCGTCGACGCAAGGCGCGCCGGCGCCCCAGGCCAACCCCGCGGATGCAAATAGCCCGTCTGCCAATCCCAACGGCCAGCCAGGCAAACAACCCAAGAGGATTCTCGGGATCATCCCCAATTACCGCGCGGTCAGCGCCAACGCGCATCTGCCTCCCCTGAGTTTCAAGGAAAAATTCTGGCTCGCGACGCAGGATACGTTCGACTACTCCGATTTCATTTTTGTCGGAGGCCTCGCGGGAATTTCCATGGCTGAAAAATCGCAGCCGTCGTTTGGGCAGGGCGGCGCGGGCTACGGCCGGTACTATTGGCACCTCTTCGTCGACGGCGCCATCGAGAACTACATGACGGAAGCGATCGTCCCGGCCGCGACGCACGAAGACCCGAGATACTACACGCTGGGCAAGGGCGGGTTCTTCAAACGCACCGGCTATGCGGTAACTCGCCTCTTCATCACCAGGACCGACGCGGGGAATAGCACCTTCAATTTTTCCGAGATCGTAGGCGCCGGAGCAGCCGCAGGCATCGGCAACGCCTATTATCCCGCCGAATCCAATCCCTTCGTGAAGACATACCAGCGCTGGGGAACGCAGGTCGGCCTGGATGGCGTGTTCAATGTACTAAAAGAATTCTGGCCGGACATCGATCAGGCCGTCTTCCACGGAAAATATTAATCTCCCTTGGAATTTCGCATGAACCTCGTGCGAATTCCTTACTTCCTTCCGAGTTTGCTCAGAGCTTCTAGCAGCCGTGCGACAACGTCCAGAAGCCTCTCCATCAGGAATAGCCTGACAAAGAAGCATGCAAGGCAGAAGGCGAGCAACAGTGCGACGATTTTCCATGCCTTGGACATAGACTCCTGCTCCGGCGGCAAAGGTATTGTGCCAAGAACAGGAGAAGCGTACGACCCACCGAGCGAAGGACCAAATCCGAAATTCGCGACCCAGGATTTCGGCAAGTTTCGGCTTCGAACTGTGAAGCCTTGATTTGCGTCGTCGCCCTCCGCCAGCCTAAGATGAACTGTTCGGCCCTCCTGGTCCGGTTGGTGCTTTCGGCGAGCGGCGGACTTCCAGCTTTTCGGGCGAATGGATCTCATGGAGCGGCAATTCCTAGGCGCGACTCCGCGGCGATGGCTCGAATATCTCGTCGCGATCCTCATCGGCAACGCGATCTACTTCTTTTCCCTTTTCCCGCACCTCCCCAACTCCCTGCGTCACCGCGGCTATCGGACGGATTGGGGCACCTTACTCGATTTCATCGTCTGCGTCGCCGTCTACGGCCTCATCCGCCTCGGCTCCCGCCTCTAGCACTTGCGCTATCGACGCGCCAACGAGCACTTTGTCATCCCGCCTGCCCTGACGAAGGAAGGGAGCGACGGTCGAAGGGCGTCTCGCCAGCCCTTCCTCCCGCGCCTGCGGCTGCAAGCGCCGTCCATGGGTGGAAGCGTGAGCCTTTAGGCTCGCGAAAAAAGCGTGCCCTTAAGAGAGGGCTTTCAGCCCAGGGCCCTCCCTGCCTCCTTGCCTCCTTGCCTCCTTGCCTCTCTTCCGCGCCCAATTTGGCTGGAACAACCTCCCCACCCCGCACGTATTAACCTATGAACGCGCGCCGCCCCATGTCACGCTTCCTCTAGGAGGAAAGGACCTTGGTCGAACCCTCCGATGGTGCCAAAATGGCCTCCTCGGGTGCTAACCAACCGGCGGTCCCCCCGTCTATATGGACAGGGCCCGGCAAGGGGCCCGAGCAGGGGCCCGCACAAAAGCCTGATAGCGGGCCGGATGCGCCCGATCCAGTGACTGAATCGGGGCGCACCGTAGCAGAATCCAGTTCGGCGGCGGATACGATGGGGATGAGCGTCGCACTCGACGGAGATGCGCGCCAGGCAGCGGCGGTGAAGCTGGGCGAAGAGCAGGCACTGGTCCGTAAGGCCCAGGCGGGCGACCGGCTGGCGTTCGAGGACTTGGTTCGCCGGTACGATCGCGACGTCCTGCGTCTGGCGTTGAACTTGGTTCATCGCCCCGAGGACGCGCGCAACGTCTACCAGGAAGGCTTCTTGCGCGCCTACCGGAACCTGCATCGCTTCCGGTTCGAGTGCAGTTTTTATACGTGGCTCTACCGCATCGTGACCAATGTGGCGCTCGATCACCTTCGCCGCCGCACCAGCCACCGCGAAGAGCAAGCGCCCGCGCCGAAAGAAACCGAAGGCGCCGCGCCGGACTTTTTCGACCGCCAGCCGGAAGTAAGGGCTTCGGCGAATCCGGAAAAAAGCCTGTTGGGCCAGGAAGTCGGCCAGCAAATCGAGCGTGCGATGAAAAGGCTTTCACCCCGCGAGCGCGTTGTTTTCGAAATGAAGCACTACCAGGGCCTTCGGCTCCGCGCGATCGGCGATCTGCTCGGCACGTCGGAAGAAACCGTAAAGAATTCGCTGTTCCGGGCCACGCGTAAACTTCGCGAGAGCCTGGACGGCATTCGGTGAGGAACTCCGGGATGAATCGGGACGCAGCGAACATGCCGAACGCATCATGCTCTGATTGGCAGCCGCTGCTGATGCTTTCCGCCGCGGGCGGCGAGCTCGAAGACGCCGAGCGCGAGCGCCTCTCCGCCCACCTCGCGCAGTGCCCCGCCTGCTCCCAATCTCTCGAACGCGAAAAAGAACTTCTCGCTCTTCTCTCCGAAAATCACGCCGAGCCCGACGCCATCCTGCTCGCGAGCTGCCGCGCCGGCCTCACCGACGCGCTCGATCGCCAGGAAGAGGGCGGCTGGTTGCGCCGCGCCTTCGGAAATCTGCTGCCCGCGAATTGGCTTTCGCCGCGCCCCGCATGGAGCGCGGCTGTGCTTCTCTTGATCGGCTTCAGCGTAGGAGTCCTGGCCCCGCGCCTTCTTCGCCATCCCGAAAATCTCAAGGCTTCCGGCAATTCCAATTCTGCAATTACCGCGACGAATGATTCCGGCTCGGCCCAAAGCGTGCCCTCGGATTCTTCCGATCCCAACCCGCTCGCGAATCTCGCCGCATCGCCGCTCGATCTGCGCACCGCCGACGTTGCCGGAATCGACGTGCTGCCCTCCGACAGCGTCGACGACTCACCGCGCGTCGAGTTGCAGCTCCGCTCGCAGCAGCCCGTCACGCTGAGCGGCACGGTCAACAACGACGACGTGAAGGACGTTCTCCTCGGCGTCCTCCGCAATGGCGAACGCTTCTGCCCCGACGTGCGCCTCGACGCCGTCGACCTGCTCCGCGCGCGCAACAACGATCCCGACGTTCGCGCCGCTCTCTGCCACACGGTCCGCAACGATCGCAACGCCGCCGTGCGCCTCAAGGCGCTCGAAGCCCTCGATGGCGCCGAGCCTCAGGACATCGTGCAGCAGACGCTGCTCAGCGCGCTCGTCGACGACGATAATCCCGGCGTCCGCGTCGAGGCCATCAACGAGCTTCGCGAACTCGCCGCGCAAGGCCGCGTCTCCTCCGACAATGGACACACGCTCTCCGTCCTCCGCGACCGCATGCAGAAAGATCCCAACACCTACATTCGCCTTCAGAGCGCGCAGGTGATCCGCGAACTCGGCCCGCGCGAAAAATTCTGACCATGCACAGCCCCGCGCCTTCTCGCTCAGCCGGTCGCGCCGAAAAAATCCGGAACTCGTTCCTCGCAGCATCGCTGGCCTCCGTTCTCGCGGTCGCAGGCGCCGCGTGGGCGCACCGCAGAGTCGATTCCTCGCCCGCGCGCGATTCCAGCCCCCATCTCACTTCCGATTTGACCGGCTCCGTCGCCACGCGGCCCGGCGAACGCATCCGCCTTTCGACCGAACTCGGCAGCATCGTCGTTCACACGCAGGATGCGGACAAAGTGGATTACCACGTCCATCTCGAAACCGACGCGTCGCAGAAAGACGCGCAGAAACTCCTCAAAAGTTTCACCATCTCCTCGCACGACACGCCCGACGGCCTTCTCCTGAAAGCGGAAAGTTCCGCGCGCTCTTCCGGGCGTCTCTGGGTCACGCTCGAGCTCGACATTCCGAAAAATGTCGGCCTCGATGTCTCGACCGGCGGCGGCAATATCGACGCCGGCGAAATCGATGGCCGCGTGTCGCTTTCCACCGCCGGCGGCAACATCACGGCGGGAAATATTGGCGGCCCGGCGCACCTCGAAACAGGCGGCGGCAACATCAGCGCGAAAAGCGTCGCGGGCGAACTCGCTGCCGATACCGGTGGCGGCCACATCACCATCGGCACGGTGCAGGGCAACGCCACGCTGCACACCAGCGGCGGACACATCCGAGTTACTTCGATTCAGGGCTCCGCGCATCTGGATACGGGCGGCGGGAATATCACGCTCGAACATTCCGGCGGCGAACTCACCGCCGAAACGGGCGGCGGCGAAATCGAAGTCGGCGAGGCGGCCGGCCTCGTCCGCGCGCGCACCGGCGGCGGCGGCATTCGCGTGGTCCGCGTGATCGGCCCCACGAATCTCGAAACGTCGGGCGGCAGCATCTATCTCACGCAAGTCGATAGCCCCGTAAAAGCATCGACCAGCTCCGGCGGAATCACCGCGTGGTTCGTCTCTCCTCCGAAATCTTCCGGCACGTGCGATCTGCAATCGAGCGCGGGCGACATCGTCGTTCACATGCCGCGCGATCTCGCCGTCACGATCGACGCCGAGGTCGCGCTCGGCAACGAACATCGGGTGATCGTCGATCCCGCGTTCCCGCTGCGCGTTTCCTACGACGACTCCTCGAACGGCGCGCGCACGGTTCGCGCCGAGGGCTCGCTCAATGGCGGCGGCCCGCTCGTTCGCCTCCGCGCGGTCGACGGCAACATTCGCTTCGAGCTGAGCGACGTCAGCAAGCAGCTTGAAATTTACAAGCAGCAGATGGAGCAGCTCCAGCAGCAGCTGCAAGCGCAATTGCAAAAGGCCGGCGTCTGGCAGCAGCCGGGCGCCAACACCGGCCCGTAGCAAATCGAAGCGTGAGATTTTGGGATGCAATCGCGATCGCACGTGGCGCGTGCGGGGAGCACGCCCGGGCAAGCCCGGGCGGCAAACAGCGGGAGCAAGCTCCCGCACTCCGAAAACGTCGCGTTTGCGCGCGAAAGCGCTAAGGGTTGAGGTGGAAGCGCGAAGCGCAAGGTTTTAAGGTGGAAGCGTGAGCCTTTAGGCTCGCGAAAAAGCGCGCAATAATAAGGGGCTTTAGCCCCGGGAATTCTTGATCAGTCGCAAATTGCAAACGGAAGCTTAGGGGGCGTACCGTGCAAAAGACGACCAGCCTGCGTCTCATGAATGCAGTTCGGGTAAGTGATCTTCAGGGGGTCGGAGCTTCAGCTCCGACATTCAGCACCCACAAAGACGGGGCTTCAGCCCCTGAAGACACTCCTCCATCGCCAAGCCTTGCGCCGTCGCTCGCGCGAATTTTCCTGGCGCTCGCCGCCGTCCTCTTCATCGCGCTTCCCGGCTTCGCGGACGTTCAGGTCTTCGAGCAAACGTACCCGCTCGCGTCCGGCGGCCAATTCGTACTGCAGAATGTGAACGGCTCGGTCCGCGTCGAGGGATGGGACCGCGACGAAGTCGAAGTCCGCGCCGTGAAAACTTCCGCGAGCGACGCCCGCGATCTCGCGCTCGTGAAGATCGACGTTGAGAGCCATCCCGGCGAAGTCAACGTCCACACGCTCTATCCCGATGGCGAGAACGCCGAAGTCGCCGTCGAGTACGTCGTCCACGTGCCGTATCGCGTCCTGCTGCACAGCATCGGCACCGTCAACGGCAGCGTCTCGGTGCGCGGCGTGCAAGGCGCGGGCGAACTCAAATCCGTGAACGGCAACGTCGAAGTCCTCAATAGCTCGGGCCGCTTCAGCGCGCACACCACCAACGGCAACCTGCATCTCGAACTCGCCAGCCTCACCGACGGCGCGCCGATGGATCTCGAAACGGTCAACGGCTCGGTCACGCTCGGCCTGCCGTCCAACGCCAGCGCCGACCTCAGCGTCCGCAACATGAATGGCGACGTCTCCTCCGACGTCCCCGTCACTTCGACGGCCGCTCTTCCCGGCGCGCAAATCCTGCACGGCCGCCTCGGCCACGGCGGCAATCCAATCTCGCTCCGCACCGTAAACGGCGGCATCCGCCTGCTGCTCGAACATCCCGGCGTCTGATCGGCGCCGAGGCCGCCACTCGCCGTCACGTCGTCATTCTGAGGCCGCGACCTTTGCGGCCGAAGAATCTCTCTTCGCTGCTGCCTTCATAGCCGCCGGGTGCCCCACCTGCCCTGAGCCCCGAAGGGTCCTCGGTTTTCGAGGGTGGGGCCTTTTCCGGCCTCCCTCTCGCACGCAGGAATATTACTTCCCTCATACGTTCTACTCATGTTAAATGTCCGCCAAAATCGCTCGGCGGAGGTTCTCCACCATGCCTCACTACCCAACCTACAAACAACGGTCCCGACGCGCCTTCCGCGCCTATATCAACGTCCTCGAAACCGCGGAATGGCTCAAAGGCGAACTGCACGGCCCGCTTCTTTTATACGACTTGTCGATGGGGGACTTTCGCCTGCTCGAGCTGCTCCATCGCGAGGGCGCTCTGTTCGTCCCGGACATCGCGCGCAAACGAGGTCTGCACCGGCAAGCCGTGGATGTCACCATCGCGCGTCTTTCGAAGCGCGGATTCGTGCTGCGCAAGATCATCAACCTTCCGCCCGTGGAACCCGACCGGGCCCACCTGCCGGCGTCCAAGCGCGACGAGCGCCGCGAAGGCATCCGCACCAGCGCCGTCGGCCTGACGAAATCCGGGAAAAAATTCATCTCCGATGTCCTGCCGAACCATACCAAGACCGTGAAAGCCCTCATGCGCGCCCTCGACGGCCGCGAGCAGGACACGCTAAGCCGTCTCTGCCGCAAATTGCGCACCGGCAACCCCGTTAGGTATTTTGCCGAGCTCACCCACGAGGACGTGGATTGATTTCGTAGCGGCCGATGTCCCGCTCGACGCCCCGGGTATCCTCAGGTGTCCTTTAGCTTCCGCCGCAACTCAGGAACCGCCCAGTTGTTGTCAAGCGCGTCCGCAATTAAATTGAGTTCGTTCTCGCCTTGCAACAGTTGATGGCGGTCAGGCTTAACCCTAATCAGAAACACGTTTCTCTCGTGAAAATTGCCCCAGTAATGGGTTGCAGACTCATACGCGAGACCTGCGACAGGCTCGCCGACCGCATCAGCCAGGCTCTTAAACTGCAGCCAGAAATCCTTCTCGGCAACCGTTCGCGCAGCAGCAGCCCGAAGCAGGGCCGCGAGCTTCTTTTGAACGTCTGGTTCGATCATCTCATCACCATGGCCAGTGTTTTGTATTCACGAGATTGCTGGCGGGTGGCCCAGGTCGAAAATGAAATCGTTTGACATGATAACCGCGGAGAGGATATCACTGCGATACGTCTAGTAGAAGTATAGAGAGGCGGAGGGTGCCCCAGGTTCGGTTTGGGAACCTGGGTCTTGGGGCTGACTTTCCTTTTCCCCGATTTCCCTTTCCCTCTTGGGAGTTCGCCATGCCCACCGGACTCAAGCGCTATTACGGCAGAGGCCATCTTCACTTCATCACATTCAGTTGTTACCGGCGCCTGCCGCTGCTCAAGACCGCTCGGGCGCGCGACACCTTCGTCGAAGAACTCGCAAAAGTTCGCGACGAAACGAAATTTCGTCTTGTCGGTTACGTGGTGATGCCCGAACATGTCCATCTGATGATCAGCGAGCCGCCGCAAGGAACGCCTTCCACCGTATTGCAGAAACTGAAGCGGCGCGTGGCCCATCGGCTGCGCGAGCGGAAAAAGCGCGCCACCCCGGGACAGGCTCTCTTGCCGTTTGCAAAATGCGAAGAGCCGCTCCGCAGCTTCTGGCAGGCTCGCTTCTATGATTTCAACGTGTACACCCGCGGGAAGAAGACCGAGAAGCTGAACTACATGCACGCCAATCCGCTGAAGCGTGGACTGGTGAAGGACCTGAAAGACTGGCCCTGGAGCAGTTGGGCATTCTACTGGGGAGAAGAGAACGTCTTGATCCCCATCGATGTGCAGAATTGATTGAAGGTTGACCCGGTCACTGTAATTCAGAAAGGAAACGTTCACCCCAAGACCCAGGTTCCCAAACCGAACCTGGGGCACCCTCCGCGTTTTTACCGCTGCGGGACATATCGGAAGCGAGGCTCCGGTCGACCGCGCCAGAATGCGGATCAGAAAATTGTTTCTGGGCCACCCGCCCAAATTATTGGCGCACGATTCCAGCAGGGTGGCTCAATTCAATTTGAGTCTGACGGCTCGCGCGAGTTTTCGTTGACGCTCGTCGAAACTGTAGAGGCGATCGACGCTCAATTCGAGGGCGGCGGCCACGTGCAACACATCCGCGCTGCGAGTTCCCAGCCTCGGCGTCGTTTGCCGCGACAAGCGAAGCGCCCGCTCGAACGCGAGCTCCGTCAGAGCGCGCAGATGAAAGACTCCGTCGCGCAAATCGCTTTCGAAATCCTTCCAGGAAGATTTCGCCTGCGCGGCGGCAATCTCTTTCCGAAACAGCCGCAATCCCAATGCGTTGACGAGTTCGAGTTCACCGAATGCAGTCACGAAGCGATCCCCCGGGAAAGCCTGCATGGCGCGGGCCGCGGCGGCGGAGTTTGCGTCGGGGCTGTATAGCGACACAAGGAAGCTAGTGTCGACGTAGACCTTCAATGCCGGTTCCGATCCTCGGCCACAAGCTCGGCGCCACTCACCGCCAGCACCTTCTCGCCATAGATCGATCGCAACCGCGCGAGGAAGTCCGGCACCTTCTTCGCGCGCCGCTTGCGCTCCGGGACCAGCCGCGCAATCACGCGCCGCCGCTTCGTGATTTCGATCTCTTCGCCCTCGTGCAGCAGCCGCTCCACCTTCTTGAAATCGTAGCGCAGGTCCCGAATCGATGCTTTCTTCATGTGATACATTGTAGCATCACAACTTTGTCCCTTCAATCGGGAAGGCGCGGGCCCAAGTGGGTCGGGCGGGTGGTCCAGGTTGAGAACTGAAACTCGTTGACATCACGGCCGCCGAGAGGATACCACCGTGACACGTCTCGGAGAACTATAGAAAGGCGGAGGGTGCCCCAGGTTCGGTTTGGGAACCTGGGTCTTGGGGCTACGGGCCTAAACGGTGCGCCACCAACGAAGTAGTGCAAAAACCTGCCAAATTTGGCTTTTCTTGGCCCTTTAAGCCCGTCTAAGCCCCCGACGGCGGCAACGTCGTTGCGCCCGCGGGAGCAGGTTATTGGCGAACGATTTCGGCGTTGGCGCTGGGGACGACGATGCGGGAGACGCGCGGGCCGTCGAGGTAGACGTCGACTTCGAGGTCTTCGGATTTCACGCTGAGCTCGTCGAGCTTTTTGCCGTCGACGTCCTGGCTGCCCAGCGAATCGGCGGTGATCGTGCCGGGCGTGTTTTCCTGCGGCACGAGGACCGAAAAAGTTTGCGGGCCCTTCTTATCCCAATCGTAGATGTGCGCGAGGATGCCGTACTGGTAATAGAGATTGTTGTCGAGGATCACGATCAGCGGCGAGGTGAACGTCAACTGCTGCGTGAACGGGCGCGCGCCCGGCACGTGCAGCTCGATCGTAGCCACGGGGCCGCTGAAGGTGACCGTGGCGCCGGCTTTCTTCGCGCCCTGCGTGGACCATTCGTAGCGGACCGGCGTGCCGTCGGCGCGCAATTCGAGCGTGCCGGTGACGCTCGTCTTCGTGCCGTCTGCCGCCGTGATTTCGGAAGCTCCGTGCGCGATCCAATCGCCGTTCGCGCCGCTCGGGCTGATGTCGAAATCTTCCTTCCCCGCTTGCTGGCCGTTGACGAGGATCTTGAAGGCGCCTTTATCCGGCGTGAATCCGGAGAGCGACTTCGAATCGAGCGTGCCGGCGACGGCGATCGAGAGAAAAAGCGCGAACACGGAAGCAGCGACGATTCGGCGCGTGGCGAGCGGGCGGCGCGGGCGGCTCACACCGTCACCTGCGGGAAAATTCCGAGCGCGAGAATCTGCTCGACGACGCGCAACGGCTCGCCGCTGCTATCGACGCGATAATCGGAAAGCTCATACGCGGGCACGCGTTCCTCGTAGAGACGGCGGAAGCTGGCCTCGTCGCGAAAAAGCGGCCGGTCGGTGACCTGCGCGCAGCGGTGCAACAGCTGCTCGATCGGGCACTGAAGCCAGATGAGAATCGCGCCGTGATCGCGAAGCAGCGCGAGATTTTGCGGCTGCGCGATCGTGCCTCCGCCGAGCGAGACGATGCGCGGGCGCTGCGTTTCGGCGTATTCGGCGGCGATCCGCTCGAGATGCTCGCGCTCGATGCGGCGGAATTCGGCTTCGCCCTGCGCGGCGAAAATCTGCGCGATCGTGACGCCGGCGGCTTCCGTGATGTTTTTGTCGAGATCGGTTTTCGGCCAGCCGAGCTGGCTGGCAAGCAGGCGCGCGGTGGTGGATTTGCCGCTGCCCATGAATCCGGTGAGGCAGACCAGTCTTCGAAGACGGTTTTCATTCGGCATCGGATTCGCAACTTTGCGCAATATGTTGCGCACAAATGCGCGCTATGGCGCGTGTCGCAGTCAAGCGCTCAATCGAGCGCTCGATCAATCGCGCTTCAGGATGTCGATTGTACCATCGAAGGAACTCAATTCGACGCTGGCGCGGCCCGCATTGAGCGTTCCGAAAAGCGCCTTGCCGAATCGCGGCAGGAAGTGATGATGCGAAGGCGGGTCGAGCTGCGCTTCGTTGTGCACGCTGCCCTTGAGCGAAGTGGCGCTCAGATCGAACGAGTCTCCGGGCGAGAAGCGCACTTCGATCACGCCGCTGTAGTTCTTCAGCCGGTAGGTGGCGTTGGGGAGAAATTCGCCGTTGAAGAGGATGTTTCCCTTGGAGGTTTGCGCGCGGACGTAGGGGCTGTGAATATCGATGAAGCGGAAGTTGCCGCTGATCGAGGAAACTTCGATCCGGCCGGCTGCAGCGCACACACTGGAACGAGCCGTCGACGGTCTTGACGTTCAGGTAGCCGGCGGCGTCTTCGAGATCGACGCCCGCGGCGATGGTCTCGACATTCATGTCGCCGAGCACGTTGGAGACGTTGACGCCGCCAGAATCGTCGTGAATCTGCAAGCTCGGCATCCTGGGGAACGCTGATCTCAAGATCGGTGCGAAGGTCGCCGGGCGCGGCCGAATCGGAAACCTGGCGCGTGAGGACGTCGATGCGGTTGGCGGTCTGCTCGGCGTCGACTTCGACATCGGTGGTGGCGCGGCTTGGCGATGACCATCACCTCGGACTTGGTCCAGGCGCGCACGGTGACGGTGCCGTTGGGATTGTGGATCGTGACAACGGGATGAGCTTCCACGCTTGAAATGCTGGGTGAAGCGATCGCCCGCCGACGCGGAGGCGCACGCCCAGGATCAGGAGGCCCGGCACCAGGAGCGTCGGCTTTCTTCCACTGATGAAACGAAGCCGGCTGGGTGGCTGAGGTTCTCATTGACCGTCGTCTCCGCGTTCGCTCATCTGTGCGAGCAGATCCGCCTTTTGCTGGTACGCACCGTACAGATAATCGCGTGCGGCTTCGTTTTCGGGATCTTCGCGCACGCTTTTTTCACACAAAGCGATGTAGTTGTCAACAATGGCGAGATTCTTGTGCAAGGAAGCGGCTACGACGGGATCGACATTCTTGCAGAGCGGAAACAGTGTTCTGCTCGGCTGTATTGAGCTGGGCGCTGAGAGGTTGCGTGGAGTCTTCGCGTGCGCGTGAGCCAGCGCGCGTCGTTGGCATGGCGGCTTCCCGTGCTCGATCAGCGCAGCTCCGACGGCGATGAGCGCCGCGAGATAGGCGCCGGCAAGTACGGGCCGGGGAACGGCGGCGAAGATTCGACATCGAACCAGTTCGCCGAACTTCGGCCCGGCTCGGCGCGATGTCGGCGCATCGGAATGGATCAGGCCTTCCTGTTCGAGCTGAGCGCGCAGGGACAGCCAGACGCGCGGCGAAGGTGTTACATCGTCGAAGGCGAACGATTGCGCGGTCTTTTGGATGGCCTCGAGATCAGCCGCCAGCGAACGGCATTGCGCTGCATCCGCGCAGGTGGGCGCGAGCTTCGGCGGAACGCTCGCCCTCCATCCAATCGCCGAGTTGATTGTGAAATTCGTTACATCCGATTGTATTCATTGTTCAACCCTCGCCACCGGAAGCAGTTCCCGCTGCGCGGCGGTCCTCGCGCGCCTTCGCGCGCATCGCCTCATGCAGCAAATCGCGAAGACGCATGCGCGCTTTGTGCAGCTGCGACTTGGAATTGCCGATCGAACAACCCATGATCTCCGCAATCTCGTTGTGCTCGTACCCCTGCACGTCGTGCAGGACGAACACCGACTTATATCCGGGCGGCAACTGATCAACCGCGCGCTGGAGGTTGACGCGGTCAATCGATCCGGTGAGCTCGATATCGGTCGCCCCGAAATCCCGCCGCGGAGTGCCTGCCTCTTCATCGCCTCCGTAACCTGTTCGAGCGAAGTTTCCTTGCCCGATTTCTTCCGGAGCTTCATCAGGACGACGTTGACCGCCAGCCGATGAAGCCAGGTCGAAAATGCCGACTCGCCCCGAAACGTGGCAATCTTGCGGAAGAGCTGCAGGAACGCTTCCTGCGTCAGATCCTCTGCTTCGGCCGTATTCCCCACCATCCGGAGACACAGCGAATATACCCGGCGGCTATGCAATTGATAGAGCCGCTCAAAGGCGGCTGCATCGCCTTGCTGGGCAAGCCGGATCGCTTCCGGCTCGGCATCTCCCCGGCTTCGATTCGTCTCGTTCGGGCCACGCTACCCGTCGGGACGCATCCCTCATTGCGATGCATCCGCCACTCCGGAAGTTGTACTTCTTGTTCCTGCCGCGCACCTCTGCTGCCGAGGACTGGTCCTAGCGGGCGGTTGCGGTGAGCCGCGATTTCAGAATCGCGAAACGCTTCGGAAACGTTGTCGGCTCTATTGTCGTCGGAATCGCGGCGCGCGTCCAGAGCGCGGGGCAGGCTTATTTTTTCGGGGAGCGGGTGGAACGCGACGAGCAGGCATCCAGGAGAGAAAAAGGGCGCGTTTGAAACCCGCCCCTACGTATCGAACCGAAACCATGCGATCTGGCGGCGAGAAGCCTCACGCCCGAGACTGATACCTAGGCTGGGGCGCCGGACAGGCGAGGCTTTGCTCGCAGGCGCTTAACCGGTGGCGGGGCATCGAGTTCGGTGGCCAGGCCGGACAATTGGTCCGCGGGCAACGAGCGGAGGAAACTTTTCAGGACGATTTCGGTTTCGCGCAGACAGGTGCTGAAATCGTAGTGGAGATAATCGAGCTTGGTCCAGCAATCGGCAGGCTCGATGGAGGTTCCCCTGGCAATGTCGGCGGCCGCTTCGTGAAACTCGCGATCGATCTGCTCGAGGGTGTCGGAGAGAATGCGAAGCTTGTGGAAAAAACGCGAGCGATCGCCGAACAGGAGATGGTGAAGGATTCCATTCCAAGAGGCCGCGCTTTGACAAGTGTCGCCGCGGAAGAATTCCGAGTTCAGGGGCTCGACAGCGGGAACCCGCGTGATAAGACGGCCGCGGGCAGAGAGCGTGTCGCAAAGGCCCACGAGCGTGGAGGAAAGGCGTCCGAACAGATCAGCGGCGACGGAAACCTGCTGCCGGGCGCAAACCAGCTCGCCGCGCGCGCGCAGCGATAGCGCTCCGTCGAGCGCCACGCTCATCATCGCGTATGCGCACTCCCAACGGCGAACGACCGTATCAAAAACCAAGCCCTTCTCGCGGGGCAGAGCCGTGAACCACTCTTCGGTGACCCTGCGACGCTCGGCAGAAGGGCGCCCATTGCTGCGCCTAGAGAAAACCACACCGCCCCCGAATCGCTCGGCTGAGTATACCACCGATGGCACCAGTGCAGCGGGAAGGGGTTTTCCGGCGATGGGGCCACCTTGCTATTGATAATGGCGGCAGGTGACCGATGTCTTGTTCGCGGACCTAAACACGCCAAGTCCCGACGAGGTCCACCTGCTCCCGTCGCGTTCCTCGTTGTGTCCTATATTTGATTTAATGCGAATACGACAATGCCTCGCACAGACAGGATTGTCTCTGCGACTCACCTGCAAAGGCTAGGTTCCGCGCTTGAACAAACGTCCTAAATGTCTGTGCAAATCATCCACCGCCTGATGGAGGTCCGCTAGTCCCTGTGTCTCCACACTCACGTCCACATTTTCAAGATCGAGAGTCAAGTCTTTCGCGAGTTGAGCGGCACGACGGACGCGCTGAGCGGCCAAGGTCGACAAAACGGCGTAAGGGTCACCGGAACGCTCCTGGGCTCCATACCAATCTTGAACGGCCAAGGCGGTATAGCGAATGTGGTCGATCGCATTACGGAGTTCGCCGAGGACGCGAGCGTCAAGATCGCCCGACTTGACGGAGTTTTCCAATTCATTGAGCGCCGTGGTGGTCGCCAGCAAACGCGCGGCCAGGGGAGACTCCTTGCTATCCGAGCCAGAAGCGGTCATCTGCGACCTCCGAGAGGGCTTTACACATACGGATACGAAGTTACCACTCTCGACGAGCGCTCGTAAACGAAGGTATAGGGTGCGGCAATCGGGCCCGGGCGGAAAACAGTGCTTCGCACAGAGAGGATTTTCTTTGCCAGGAACGGGAGTGTCCTAATCTGAAATAAGGACACCTGATATGGCGTTTTCTTGACGCTCTCGGAAGGCGACCGCTATACTCGCCCGATTCGCATGTGTCTTCCGGTTGCGGCCGCGGAAGGCAGAAGAGGGCGGGTTTGAAACCCGCCCCTACCGCAGAAAAGGCCCGAGGAGTGGCAGCTGCCCGATTCGCATGTCGCATCTAGCTGCGGCTGCGGAAAGCGGAAGAGGGCGGGTTTGAAACCCGCCCCTACCGCAGAAAAGACGCGAGGAGTTCTAAGCGCCCGATTCGCAGGTGGCTTCCGGTTGGGGCCGCGGAACGCAGAAGAGGGCGGGTTTGAAACCCGCCCCTACGGCAGAAAAGGCCCGAGGAGTTCCAGGCGCCCGATCCGCAGGTGGCTTCCGGTTGCGGCTGCGGAACGCAGAAGAGGGCGGGTTTGAAACCCGCCCCTACGGCAGAAAAGGCCCGAGGAGTGGCGGGTGCCCGATTCGCAGGTGGCATCTAGCTGCGGCGGCGGAAGGCGGAAGAGGGCGGGTTTGAAACCCGCCCGCAGAAAAGACGCGAGGAGTTCTAAGCGCCCGATTCGCAGGTGGCTTCCGGTTGCGGCTGCGGAAGGCAGAAGAGGGCGGGTTTGAAACCCGCCCCTACCGCAGAGAAGACGCGAGGAGTTCTGGGCGCCTGATTCGCACGTGGCTTCCGGTTGCGGCTGCGGAACGCAGAAGAGGGCGGGTTTGAAGCCCGCCCCTACGGCACAGAAGACGCGAGGAGTTGTAGGCGCCCGATTCGCATGCGGCATCCGGTTGCGGGCCGCGGATAGCAGAGAAGACGCGAGGAGCCGATCGGAAAGGATCGTTCCGTTGGAATTCGAACCGCTTGACCAATACCTGCAGCGCCGCAAAAAGCTGAGTGAAATCCAGGCCCTCGGGTATCCGGCATACCCTCACAAATTCGACTGGACGCACACGGCAAAACAGGCGGCGGAGCAATTCGCTGGGCGAACGGGCGAACAGCTTGAGGCTGAACGAGTTAACGTGCGGGTGGCGGGAAGGATTGTGGCGCTGCGGCCGATGGGGAAGGCTGCGTTCGCGCATCTGGCGGGCGACGGCGGGCGGCTGCAGATCTATGCGCGGCTCGACGTGATGGGCGAGCAGGCGTTCAAGCTTTTTCAGCTGCTCGATCTGGGGGACATCGTTGGCATTTCCGGACACCTTTTCCGGACGAAAACGAACGAGCTGACGGTGAAGGTCGAAGGGATCGAGGTGCTGAATAAGGCGCTTTTGCCGCTTCCGGAAAAGTGGCACGGGCTGGCGGATACGGAACAGCGTTATCGGAGGCGGTATCTCGACCTGATCGTGAACGAGCGGACGCGCGAGATTTTTCTTCGGCGCGCGCAGATGATTCGGGAGCTCCGGCGATTTTTCGACGAGCGCGGTTACGTGGAAGTAGAAACGCCGATGATGCATCCGATCCTGGGCGGGGCGACGGCGCGACCTTTTGTGACGCATCACAATACCTTCGACATGGATTTGTATCTGCGGATTGCGCCCGAGCTTTATTTGAAGAGGCTGGTGGTGGGCGGGCTCGACCGCGTGTATGAGATCAACCGCAACTTTCGCAACGAGGGAATCGACGCGATCCACCAGCCGGAATTCACGATGCTGGAGTTTTATCAGGCGTACAGCGACGCGGACGCGTTGATGGAGCTGACCGAGGAATTGCTGCGGGAGCTGGCCCAAAAAACATGCGGCGCGGCCAAAGTGAAATACGGCGAAGGCGACGACGAAACGGAAATCGATTTCGGCAAGTTCACGCGGCTTTCGATGCGCGAGGCGATTCTGAGGCATATGCCTGTGCCGCCGGGCAAAACCGCGGAGGCGAGCGATCTGGCATCCAAGGATGCGTTGCGCAAGTTGATCGAGGCGGCGCTGCCGGTGCTGGACGCATTGATTACGGCTGAGTCCCCGCGGAAACCTTTGCCGTGGGAAGGCGAAGTTGCGAGTTCCACGAAGGCGCTGACGACCGAGAAGGCGATCCTGCATCTGATTCTGGCGAATCTGGCGCGGGAGCCCCTGGGGCGGGCGGTCGGAGACGTGTTCGAGGCGGTGGCCGAGAGATATTTGATCCAGCCGACATTTATCTACGATTTCCCGGTGGAAATTTCGCCGCTGGCGAAGCGGCGTGCGGACGATCCTTCGCTGACCGAGCGCTTCGAGCTTTTCATCGCCGGGATGGAGATCGCGAACGGCTTTTCGGAATTGAACGATCCGGAGGATCAGGAAAAGCGCTTCCGCGAGCAGGTGGAAAAGGGCGGCCTGGAAGCGCCGAAGGAAGTGGACATTGATTACATTCGCGCGCTGAGCCATGGCCTTCCGCCGACGGCCGGCGAAGGAGTCGGAATCGACCGGCTGGTGATGCTGCTGACGAACTCGCACGCGATTCGCGAAGTGATTCTCTTCCCTCTTCTGCGCGGCGAGGGCGCCGAAGAATCCGACGCGGCGCGTGACGAAAGACCCAAATGACATTCGAATGGCTGGTGGCGCTGCGGTACCTGCGTTCGCCGAACCGGCCGGCGGTGCTGCGGCTGGTGACGTTTCTCGCGGTGCTGGGCGTGGCGGCGGGAGTGACGACGCTGGTGATCGCGCTTTCGATGAACACGGGCTTCCGGCAGGCGATCCGGGACCGGCTGCTCACCGTGACCGCGCACGTCAATCTAAAGCCCGAGGATGCGGCGGCCGGCATCCGCGATTATCGCGCGCTGATCGCGAAGCTCAGCGACACGCCCGGAGTGCAATCGATCGAGCCGGCGATTTACAACACCGTCCTGCTTTCTTTCGGACATAAACCGAGCGGCGTCGTCTTGAAGGGCGTGAACCCGGATATGGAGCTTCGGGCGAGTGGGGCGCTGCGACATCTTGTGGCAGGCTCGAATACATTCGAGGCGGATGCGGACGGCATTCCGGCGCTGCTGATCGGACACATCCTCGCGGACAACCTGGATATTTCGGTGGGCGATTACGTGACGCTGACGAGCCCGCAGGGGAGCTTGACGCCGTTTGGCATGCTGCCGAGCTCGCGGCGATTTCGCGTGACGGGAATTTTCGATTCCGGATTCTACGATTACGACGCGAACTGGGGATTCGTGACGCTCGAATCGGCGCAGGCGCTCGCGGGAGTGGGCGATGTGGTGAGCCTGCTCGAAGTCCGCGTGAAAAACCTGGATGACGCGCGCAAAGTGGCTGAGGAGCTGGTGCGGCGGGCGGGTCCGGGATATCACGCGACGACGTGGATGGACGAGAACCGGGCGCTCTTTCGCGCGCTCAGCCTCGAAAAACTTGTGACGGCGCTCTTCATCGGATTGATCACGTTCGTGGCGGGGCTGAATATTCTGGTGGTGCTGACGATGACGGTGACGGACCGCGCCAAGGACATCGCCGTGCTGATGGCTGTGGGCGCGAGGCGGCGGCAGATTCGCAGGATTTTCGTGCTGCAAGGGCTCGCCATCAGCATCGCGGGAACGGCTGCAGGGCTGGCGGCCGGTTTCGGGTTTTCGTGGGTCGCAAATCGATGGCAATTGATTCCGCTGAATCCCGAGGTGTATGCGATACCGTACGTCCCGTTTCACGCGAACGGCACGGACGCGATCTGGATCGCGGTGGCGGCGCTCGCGATCAGCATTGCCGCTACGGTTTTGCCGGCGCGGTCGGCTTCCCACATCCTCCCCGTTGAAATTCTTCGCTTTGAATAAGCGCTTGAATTCGCGTTTTCGAAGACCGTTTCGATCAGAGAATTGAGTTCCTTCCATAGCCGTTTCGATTCGTTCCAGAAGCGCTAGCGTGTTAAAATGCAAGAGTCTTAGTGGGACAGTGCCATTATTTGGCAAGCTGGGTGGGCATATAAGGGAAGAGTCTGGGACAAGTGTGAAAGCGATTCTCCGAGGCTGCTCCCGACATCCAACTAACGTGGTGCAAAGCAAGGACATATCTGCAGCGGTTTTCGGCATCTAACGTGTGAAGAGAACCGGTGGGATCATGCAGAAAGATGCGAGTGTGACTGTCGAAACGGACGACGCCAATCTCGGGGGCGTCGCAACCTCGAGCGAAATCCTGCGCGCAGAAAACCTTCGCAAAATTTTCCATTCGGGCTCACAGGAAATCGTACCCCTGGGGGGGATCGATCTTTCGGTGGAGCGCGGCGAGATGATTGCGATCGTGGGACCGTCGGGAGCGGGAAAGAGCACGCTGCTGCATCTTTTGGGCGCGCTGGACACTCCAACAAGCGGTGCAGTATACTTCGCCGGGAATTCACTCCATTCGCTTCGAGAGGCCGAGCTGGCAGAATATCGCAACAAGTCCGTCGGGTTCGTTTGGCAGCGGCACCATCTGCTGCCGGATTTCACTGCGGCGGAAAACGTGGCGATGCCCCTGCTGGCGGGCGGTAAGGCGGCGGGGCAAGCGCTGCGCGCGGCGGGAGAATGGCTGGCGGAAGTTGGACTTGGGGACCGCGCGGCGCAGCGAGCAGCAGAGCTATCGGGCGGCGAACAGCAGCGCGTGGCGATTGCGCGGGCGCTGGTGAACGAGCCTGTGGTGCTGCTGGCGGATGAGCCGACCGGCGATCTGGACGAACGGAATGCAGAGACCATTTTCGAGCTCATGCAGGGTTTGCACGAGTCCCATCACCTGACTTCGATTCTCGCGACACATAATCTGTCATTGGCAAGGCGCACGGACCGCGTGCTGAATCTGGAGCACGGGACGCTGACGCCGAGCGTAGAAGTGCTGGCAGGCGCAGCGGCCGGTGGAGCGCGCGCGGCGAGCGCTGGGGCCATGCCCCCGGGAGAGCGTGGGGTGAACCGTGTTTGAACGCTATACAGAAAAGGCTCGGCGAGTGATCTTCTTCGCCCGGTATGAGGCAAGCCAGTACGGGAGTCCGTACATCGAGACGGAGCACCTGCTTCTCGGCTTGTTGCGCGAAGACAAGGCGCTCGCGAATCGTTTTCTGCGGACCCACGGCTCGATCGAATCCATCCGCAAGGAGATTGAATCGCGGATCACGGTCCGCGAACGCATTTCCACGTCGGTCGAAGTGCCGCTCAGCCAGGAGTGCAAGCGCATCCTCAACTACGCCGCGGAAGAAGCGGAACGACTCGGCCACAAGCACGTAGGAACGGAACACCTCCTCTTGGGAGTGCTGCGGGAGGAGAAATCCTTTGGCGCCGAAATCCTGCTGGAGCGGGGATTGAGGCTATCCACCGTGCGCGAGGAACTTGCTCGCAGCGCGGGAGAGAAGGTGCCCGTGAACCGTCCCAAAGAAGCATCACTGCTCGCTGAATTCAGCCGCGATCTGACGCAAGCGGCGATGGAAGGGCAGCTCGATCCGCTGGTCGGCCGCGATCGCGAGCTCGAGCGCGCGATTCAGATTCTGTGCCGGCGCACGAAGAACAATCCTGTCCTGATCGGCGAGCCGGGCGTGGGCAAGACGGCGATCGTCGAAGGATTGGCGCAGCGCATCGCGGATGGCGACGTGCCGCCGTTCCTGGCGGACAAAAGGATTCTCTCGCTCGATTTGTCGCTGATCGTGGCGGGGACGAAATATCGCGGGCAGTTCGAAGAACGGCTGAAGACCATCATGAAGGAATTGATGGAGAGCCAGAACGCGATCGTGTTTATCGATGAACTGCACACGCTGGTTGGGGCGGGCTCGGCGGAAGGTTCGCTCGACGCGGCCAACATTTTGAAGCCGGCGCTGAGCCGGGGCGAGATTCAGTGCATCGGCGCGACGACGCCGGCCGAATACCGCAAGTCCGTCGAAAAGGATCGGTCGCTCGAGCGGCGCTTCCAATCCATCAAGGTGCCGGCGCCGGGAGAAGACGAAGCGATTCGCGTGCTGCAGGGCGTGCGCGACCGCTACGAGAAATTTCATGCAGTGAGCTACACGGAAGACGCGATCCGCTACGCCGTGTATCTCTCGAGCCGCTACATTCCGGACCGCTTCCTGCCCGACAAGGCGATCGATCTGCTCGACGAAGCGGGCTCGCGAGTGAAATTGCGCCAAGCCATGCTTCCGGACGAGGTATCGGAAGTCCAGAAGCGCGTGAAGTTCATCACGCACCGGATGGAAACGGCGATCGCGAACCACGAATTCGAGAAGGCGCGGTTCTATTCGGAAGAAGAGCGCAAGGAAAAGGAACATCTGCGCGTGCTGCGCGAGAAGCTGAAAATCGACGACTCTTCGACCGGGATCGTGACGCGCGAAGATATCGAGGAAGTGGTGGCGCGCTGGACCGGAATTACGGTTACGTCGATCAAGGAAGACGAGCAGCAGAAACTGCTGCGCATCGAGGAAGAATTGCACCGGCGCGTCATCAGCCAGGACAAGGCGATCACCGCGCTCGCGAGAGCGATTCGCCGCAGTCGCGCCGGACTGAAGGCGCCGGGACGCCCCGTGGGCTGCTTTCTATTTCTCGGGCCGACCGGCGTGGGCAAGACGGAAGTCGCGCGGCGGCTTTCGGAGTTCCTATTCGGCAGCGAGAAATCGCTGATCCGCTTCGATATGTCGGAATACATGGAGAAGCACTCCGTGTCGAAGCTCATCGGCGCGCCTCCAGGATATGTGGGATACGAAGAGGGCGGACAGCTGACGGAACGAGTGCGGCGCACGCCATATTCGGTGATCCTGCTGGACGAGATCGAGAAGGCCCATCCGGACGTCTACAACATATTGCTGCAGGTCTTCGAAGACGGGCAATTGACGGACGGCCTGGGAAATACGGTTGATTTTCGCAATACGATCATTATCATGACGTTCGAATCTTGGGGCGCGGCAATTGCAGAAGCAGAGCGGCCTGGGCTTCCAGTCGATGGATGGCGTGGCGAACGCGAAGAGCCAAGACGACATGGTGATGGGCGAGGTCAAGCGGGTCTTCAATCCGGAATTTCTGAACCGTCTGGATGAAGTGATTCTGTTCAATTCGCTGACGGACGCAGACCTGCTGCTGATCATCGATCTTCTGATCAGCCAGATGAACGAGACTCTGGTGCACCGCCAAGTGCAGATCGTAACGACGATCGAGGCGCGCCAATGGATACTCGAGAAAACCTGCAGCGATCGGAACTACGGCGCGCGGCCATTGCGGCGCGCGTTGCAAAAGTACGTCGAAGACCCGCTGTCGGAAGCTCTTATTCAGGGCGAACTCCAGCGGCCGGCGACACTGGAAGTCTTTCTCTCCGGCGACGGCCTGGCGTTTCGTCCTGTGGCGGAAGCAACCCCGGTGGCCCACTAAGAATCCTACACGCGCAAGCCGGATAAAGCCGAGCCGGCAGGGGAGCATAAAATCTTGGGCGGGGAACTGCGGCCTTGAGGATCATGGCCGCCAAGAGGGAGATATTTCCGCGCGCGTTGGAGTTTATCGTGGTTGTGTCTTTGCTGGCCCTGACGGTGACGCAAAGCCTTTGGGCACAGCAGCCCGCCGAGTCAAACGCTCCGCAATACGTGATCGAGCGCATCGAATTCGTCGGGCTCCGCCGAATCCAGCGGGATACCCTGCTCGCGCGCATTTTTTCGCGTCCGGGCGATCCTTATAACCCCGACGCCCTCCGCCGCGATTTTCAGGCCCTTTGGAATACGCAGTTTTTCGAAGACATCCGCCTCGAGGTAGAGAATAGTCCGGATCAGCCGAACGGAAAAATCATCCTTTTCTACGTGAGCGAGCGGCCGATCATCCGCCGCATTGAGTACAAGGGCAACAAGTCGATCACCGAATCGGACATACTCGACGCCTTCAAGCAGAAGAAAGTCGGCCTTTCGGTGGAGAGCCAGTTCGATCCCACGAAGATCAAACGCGCCGAGGTGGTGATCAAAGAACTGCTGGCGGAGCACGGGCGGCAGTTTGCGACGGTGAAACCCACCTACGAGCGGATCGCGGCGACCAATGCCGTCAAACTCGTCTTCAATATCGACGAGGGACCGAAAGTGAAAGTAGGGACGATTACGATCGTCGGCAACAAGGCATTCTCGACGCGGAAAATCATCCGGGCGATGAAGCACGACCGGCCGATCTCGATTCCCCTCTACTTGACGGAAATCCCGATCATGGCCAAGACGTTCGACCGGCCGAAGCTGGACGAAGACCTGGAAGTGGGCGTGCGCGGCCTCTACCAGGACCACGGGTATTTCCGGGTCGACGTGGAAGATCCCACTCTGAAAACCGTCACGCTGAATCGCGCCGGGATTCCGATACCGGTGCCGGGGATCGGCGCGCAAGCACGGGAAAGCAACGAACATCACGATCAAGATCGAAGAAGGGGCGCAATACCGGATGGGCAGGCTGGCCTTCCGCAGCGCCGATCCCGACCAGGGACTGATCTTCAAGCCGGAATTCCTGCAAAGGGTTTTCCCATTGAAGCAAGGCGATATCTTCGACGCGGACAAGATCCGCAAGTCGCTCGACGATTTCAGGAAACTCTACGGCGATTACGGATACATCGACTTTAACGCGGAGCCGCTCTTCGACGTGGACGACGCGAAGAAGGTCGATCAACTTGACGCTGCAGTTCGACCAGCAGAAGCAGTTCTTCGTGCGCCGAATCGAATTTTCCGGCAACACGACCACTCGCGACAAAGTGATCCGGCGGGAGCTGCTGCTCGACGAAGGACAGGTATTCAGCAACCGCTTGTGGGAACTGAGCCTGCTGCGCCTGAATCAGCTCGGCTATTTCGATCCGATCAAGCCCGAGAACGCAGATTTGAAACGGAACGTCAAGGCCGGCACGGTGGACATTCGACTGAAGGTGAAGGAAAAGGGCAAGCAATCGATCAGCTTCACCGGCGGCGTGAGCGGATTGGCGGGCAGCTTCGTCGGGCTTCTCGTATCAAACGAACAATTTCCTCGGACTTGGCGAAACGCTTACTGCTTTCGGCGCAGATCGGCAACATCCAGAACAGACATACGGTTCGGATTTACGGAGCCGTATCTTTTCGACCGGCCGCATTTCGACGGGGTTCACGATCTTCGCAAGCCGGCTGGACTACAACACGGCGCGCCAGGAAGGATTGTTGCTGGGGCAGCAGGTGGCCATCGATCCGGCGCTGCAGGAGAATTACAACACGGATTCAAAGGGCTTCACGATGTTTGCGAGCTATCCGCTGCGGAGGTCGGCTTTTACGCGGCTCGGCCTGCAATACGGCTGGTCGACGACGAACATCACGGCGTTCAGCCAATCGGCGACGTTGCTCTTCGAATACACGAAATTCACGAGCCTTGGCGGGGCCGTCCGCACTGAACGGCATCCGGCAGAGTTCGATTACTCCGACCTTCTCATACAGCACCGTGAACAACCCCAGATTTTCCGACGAGCGGGAAAAGCATCTACTACGGACGCTACGTTCACAGGCGGGCCGCTGCAAGGGAATGTCAACACGGTCAGCAACACCTTTACAATGGCGTACTACCATCCGGTCCATCACCGCCGCAACGTGATCGCCCTGCGAATGCAGGGCGCGACAATCACCGGTTATCGACGGGAGGGAAGTGCCGCCGAACAACCGGTTTTATCTGGGCGGAGAACAGGACGTCCGCGGCTACGAGTTTTATACGATTTCACCCTTCGTGTTCATTCCCTACTCGACCACGACCGAGCTGCAATTCTACGATCCGCAACACTTGAATCAGGCCGGCCAGCCCACACTTGAAACCCTGCCCGTAAATGTTTTGGAATACGTTCCGACACGTCCGGGCGGCGATCTGCAGGGCGTGTTTAACGCGGAATACCGGATACCGCTGGTGAAGAGCTACGTGACGATGAGCTTTTTCAACGATCTCGGCCTGGACGGCACGATGCGTGACGTGCAGATCGATCCTTCCGCGATTGCCCTGCTGCAGGACCAGTATCCGAACGCGGATTTCCCGAATACGCACATCGGAACGAATCTGCCGATCGCCAAAGGCACAAATTTCAGGCCTCATACCTCGGCGGGAATCGAGTTCGACTTCCAGATTCCGATCATCCAGGCACCGTTCCGGATCTACTATGCGTTCAATTATCTGCGCCTGAATGAGACGATTGTTCCGCCGGATGGCGCATTTTACCTTCCGCCGGCGGAGCAGACAGGCTTTGCAACAATTGGGCGTGTACGATACGCAGATTGTGCCGACGCTTCAAAACTTCTTGCTCGAAACCCGGTCTTCGCAGACGATTCCCCCGGGCTTGCTGGAACAGCGGTCCTCCCTGCGCTTCGCGGTGAGCCGGACATTCTGATGCCGATGGCGCGGAGCGGGGGGAGCGGACGAGGGGCGGCCAACAGTGGTCGGCGAAGCGGAATGGGAAACGGAACAGGGATTGCCGGAGGAAAGCAAATGAGATCGTGGAGTATAGCCGCGGTGATGCTCCTCGCCGCCTGGGCCGCAGGGTGCGGCGGGAATTCAGCTACCGTCGGCGTCACTGTGGCTCCGAACCCGGCGACTGTTCTGGTGAGCAACTCATTACAATTTGAGTCCAACGTCACGGGCGTTACCACCTCAACGGTGACATGGCAAGTTTGCCTGGCCCCGACATCGAGCTCCGGCACCACCCCACCGCCTCCGACAACCAAGCCGACCGACTGCACGCCGATCCCGGGAATTCCGACGCCGAAAGGCGATACGGTCCTGACGGGATACGGAACCATTCAACAAAACGGGCTCTATACGGCGCCTCCCACGCTGCCCACGCCGAACACGGCCGTAATCCTGGTTACGAGCACTGTCGACTCAACTGCCTTTACAATGGCGACGCTCACGATCGATTCCGGTATTCGGGTCCAAGTGACGCCACCCACGGCGACGATCGGGCCGTTGGAATCGTTCCAGTTCACGGCTACCGTAAAGGGACCCACCAGCAATACGGGAGTTTCGTGGACGCTCAGCCTTGCCGGCAATGCCAATCCTCCGCCGCTGGGAACGATTTCGTCCGGCGGACTCTACACGGCACCGGGAACTTCACCTGGAGTGGTTACCGTGACAGCAACTTCGGCGGCCGATCCGACGGAAAGCGGCACGGCACAAGTCACCATCTCGTCCGGAGGAGCGCCGACATTCACGAACGTCGACCCGAGCGTGGCGGCGCAGGGTTCGGTTCAACAGGATGTCTATCTGACTGGGACAAATTTCGAGAGCACGAGTCAAGTCGTCGTGACAGCTCCGAGTCAATTGCCAACCGTCCTGCCGGCGAGCTCTGTCTTCTTCATCAGCACATCGTTGCTGCGCGCCACGCTGCCAGCAAGCGTGCTCTCGGCCCCGGGATCGGTTTCGATTCAGCTACAGAGCCAAACGACTCCCGTGAACGTCTCGGCGGCTCTGCCGCTGAGCGTGTTCGCGGTTGGGCCGGCGCTCATTGGCGTCTCGCCGGAGAATGTATCGCAGAACTCGGCGAGCGCGAGCGTGGGTTTAACGGGCGGATATTTCTCGAGCGCGACGACGGCGACGGTAAATGGCTCCGCGGTCGCTCCGGTTTTCGATAGCAGCCGGCAGTTGTCCGCCGCGATTCCCTCAGGGGCGCTCGCCACTCCGGGGTTGTACCCGATCGTGGTGCAGAACTCGGGAGTAGCGACAGGCCAATCGTCCACGTCGGCGCTGAACGTGGCCGTCACGCCGGCTCCTGCTTCGATTCCCGGAGCGCCAAACAGGGCGGCGATCGCGGTCGGCTCGGACCCGTCGGCAGTGGCGATGGACGAAGCGGACGGGATTGCGGTGGTTGCGAATGCAGGCGATGGTTCGGTGACGTTGGTAAACGTGGTCTCCGGCACGACGGTCGACGGGGCGATCGCCGTGGGAACGAACCCGACGGGCGTGGCCGTGGACGATCTTCTCACCGATCCGGTCGCGCTTGTGGTGAACAACACCGATCAGACGGTTACGGCGATCGACTTGACGACGCGAAACGAAACAACGCTGGGAGTGTCGATCTCCTCCGGAACAAATCCTCCGTTGCCTTACGCGATCGGCGTGAATCCGCTGACCCATCGAGCCATTGTGGCTTACCAATCGGCGAGCCTGGCAATGATCCTCGACGTGTCCGATACAGGCGGAACGCCCGGGCTTACCGAGGTGCAAACGATCGGCGGCAGCTCCAGCAACTTCACAGGGACCGGAGCCGCTCCCGCGGTCGCCATCGATCCGAGGCTGAACTGGGCGGTGGTCACGCCGGGCGGCGCGGGTGAAATCAGCGTGGTGGACTTGGGAGTCGATGCGAGTCCGAGCCAGCCACAGGGACGGAGTCCCTACGGAGTGGCAAGTCTCCTGCTGTCGCAAACGGTTCAGGGAGTCGCGATCAACGCCGAGACGCATGACGTGTTTCTGTCCGATCCAGACAGCGGGACTCTTTATACGTTTACCGCGCTCGACAATACGGTGAAAGTCGTTACGTTGCCAAGCACCGGCCAGCCGGGGAGCGGAGCGCCGTACAACGAGGCGGGGTTTGGCGCGGCGGCGGCAAGTTCACTGGAGGGTGTGGGCATCGCGGTGAACAAGAACTCCACGGCGGTGGTCGTCGATCTCGCCAACGGAATCGTGTTGCAGACCGTGGGAGGACTGGGAGCTTCGACAGGGGTGCAGGCTGTGGCCGTCGATCCCGCGAGCAATCAGGCAGTGGTCATCAACCACGAGGGCGGCTCGGTGACACTCCTCTCCCTGGGAACGACCATTGATCCCTTGCAAATTACGGAAGCGGGTCCCGCAGTGGTGTACGGGGGGCCGGGAACCGCGAACACAACACTGACGATCATCGGCGGAGGGTTCATTGGCGGCACCTCGCAAGTGCTTCTGGACGGAACCGCGCTGCCTGGGGGCGACGTGAATGTGGTGAGTTCCCGGAAGATCGTCGCGACCGTGCCGGGAAGCATGCTCGAGTCGGCGCGGCTTTACGCGGTGCAAGTGCGGAACGGGGCCGGAGGAACCGCGCCCGTCTCGAACGTGACCGATCTCAGCGTGATCCAGTCCATCGCGGTCGGAAGCTCGCCTGTGGGAGTCGCGGTGGACACCGACCGCGATGCGGCCGTGGTCACAAATTCGGGCGACGGAACCGTTTCGCTGATTTCTCTTGCGCCTATCAGCAGCGAGTCGCCGCAATCTCTCGGGAACGTGGGGATCATCGGATCGCCGGTTCTCGCGGGGACTACACCGGAAGGCGTGGCCGTGCTGCCGCGGCTGGGCTTGGCAGTGGTGGCCAATAACGGCAGCAACGATGCGACGGTAGTGGACGTAACCGGAGTGGCTGTGCCAGTAGGGGTGAGCATCTGCGCGAGCGCTGGATGCTCAGGCCCCACGGGCGTCGCCGTGAATCAGGACAGCGCGGTCGCGGCCATCACGGACACAAACCCCACAGGCCCGGTGAGCACCGGAACAGTCAGCTTCTTGCCTTTGCCTGCGGTGTCCTCGAGTACCGCCGCCTCGCTTTCGGTGGACCACGATCCGGTCGCGGTGGCAATCGACCCGAATCTCGACTACGCGGCCGTGGCCACGGCGTCGCAAGCCAGCAGCATCAACCTCATCAACATGGCGTCGTTCTCGACTGTAGGGACGATCAACACGGCGCTAGAGAACCCGAGCGGCATCGTGTTCGACCCGGTGAACCAGGTGTTCCTGACGGCGAACAGCCTGCTAAACGACATTATCATTGTCGATCCGACGACCTTCAACGAGACGCCGGTGGCCGTGGGGATTGCGCCCACGTCGATCGACTACAACTTCCAGACGAGCACGCTGGTGACGGCGAATTCGCCGAGCGGGACGATGTCCGTGCTGGATTACGTGTGCCCGCCGGGCGCGGGCGCACCCGCTGCGTGCGTCGGACCGCAAGTACGCACGGTGCTGGAGCTGGGAGGCACGCAGACTTCGGCGCTGGTGCTCGGTCCAAACGCTGTGGCGATCGATCCGAAACTGAATCTGGCCGTGCTCGTGGATCCGGACAACAATCGTGTTTTGCTGGTCCCGCTGCCGCACTAGGCGTGGGCGGGCCGTACAACCCGAATGCGATTGACCGTGTTCCAACAGGAAGGCTATAATCCCCGGTTTGTGCTTACGGGAATTTTCTCCACCTATCTGAGCGAGGAGTGAGAATGAAGATTCAAGCGACAATGGCAATCCTAGCCGTGACGATCTTGGCACCCGCCCTTCGGGCGCAATCGACGGCAGGGGCGCCGACCAAGGTCGGCGTGATCAACATGCAGGCGGCAATTACAGGGACGGCGGAGGGCAAACAGGCTGCGGCCCAGCTGCAATCGCAGTTCGCGCCCCGGCAAGTAGAGCTCCAGGATATGCAGAAGCAGATCGAAGACGACCAGAGCCGGCTGCGCACGGGCCAGACGACACTAAGCGACGAGGAACAGGCGCGCCTGAGTCGAGACTACAACACGATGACGCGCAAGCTTCAGCGCAAGAGCCAGGAAGATCAAGACGATTTGAACGACGCGCAACAGGATCTGATCAATCGAATCGGACGCAAAATGGTCGACGTGCTGGACAAGTACGCAAAGGACGGCGGCTATGCAGTTGTGCTCGACAGTTCGTCGCAGCAGACGCCGATCATCTACGAGGCAAACCAGATCGACATCACGCAGGACATCATCCGCTTGTACGACGAAGCCTATCCGGTGAAGGCCGCCGCGACGGCGCCTTCGAGACCAGCGCCGCGACCGAGTGCTCCGAAACAGTAAAACGGATCATTGCTTCCGGATTACCAAAGGCCCTGCGAAATAGCGGGGCCTTTGCTTTTGGTGGCGGGTTTGTCCCATGCCGCAGCTTGGGCTATCATGAACGGGTTTGAAAAACGGCGGTCAGCAATTCATACCGGCGAGAGCGAAAGAGGAGGAACGGCATGGCGATTTCGGTAGGGGCGGAAGCCCCCGACTTTTCCCTGAAAGATCAGAATCAGAAAGAGGTGAAGCTCTCCGATTTCCGAGGCAAGAAAAACGTGGTCCTCGTCTTCTATCCGCTCGACTGGAGCCCGGTCTGCACGAACGAACACGTCTGCTTCGTCAACGATCTGAAACGGTTCGAGGATCTGGACGCGCAAGTGCTCGGCGTGAGCGTGGATAGCGTGTGGTCGCACAAGGCCTTCGCGGAAAAAATGGGCATTCATTACCCGTTGCTCGCCGATTTCCAGCCGCGGGGCGCCGTGGGGGAGAAGTTCGGCGTATACCTCGCGGACAAGGGAATCACGGGGCGCGCCATCGCGGTGGTGAACCGGGACGGCAAGCTGGCGTGGTTCAAGAATTACGATATTCCGAGCGTGCCGGACGTGAAGGAAGTGGCCGACGCGATCGCTCAATTGAAGTGAAAACGCGTCGTTTGCTGGACTGAACGCGATCGCCCGAAGGACTGCACCACATCAACACAAGCGAGAGGCGGCGCGACGCCGAGGAACGGGAGCTAAGAGAGATTCTTCAGCCATCCTCATCGGATGGCTTCAGAATGACGGCGCGACGGGGATTGCCCCCCCGAAAGTGCCGTGCGACGTTCTCCCTTACGGATGCGGGACGACAGAGCCTGATGGCGTCGAAGTCGAACGGCTCGCGAAGGTTCGGACGTAATCGACCGCTTCCCAGCGCTCCTGCTCGGTCAACTTCTTCTCAAACGCCGGCATCGGATGGCGCCCCTTGGTGATTTCCCAGTAAAGCTCGCCGTCCTTCAAGCCGCTCATTTTTGCGGCGTCGGTGAAATCGCCGGGCGCGGTCGAAAGTTCGGGAGCCTTTTCGCCCTTGCCGTCGCCGTTTGCACCATGACAGCTCTGGCAGTGCTGCTGATAGATTTGGTTTCCGGCGGCAAGCACCGCAGGCGTTGGGGGCACCGGATTCTGGAGGTTCTTCGCCTTGGCTTGGGCGTTCCATTGCATCACGGCGTAGGTCGTCAGGGCGATCGCGGCGGCGAAAAACAGCAGGAGGACGATGACCAATGTCGCGCAGTTTCTTTTTTTCGGTTCGGCCGGCACGTCAGTAGGGCGCGCGAATCGCGCGGAATACAGAAACCACGACGAGCACCAGCATCACGACCACATAGATACGCAAGCCCCATAGCAGGATCCGGGTCCCGACGGAAAGGTTGCGCGGGCCAAAACGCGATTGGCGCTTGGCGGCCACCACCTGGTCGGCCTCAAGAAGCGACAAGACGACGCCCGGGTCTTTCAGATTCAGCTGCTCCGCGGTTTCGGCGGCGAGTTCTCGTTCGTTTTGAATGGGCACTTCTCCGTTTGATTTCAATTCGATCCTCGCGACGCATTTGCGGCAAACGCGCGCAGCTTCAGTTTACCCGCCCAGCCACTTCGGGAAAACTGTCGCCAGACCAAAACCGATCCCGGCGATCACCAAGAGCACCGTGACAATGATCCCCGCAACGTTTGCCCACGGGCCATTTACGTATTTTCCCATCACTTCCTTGTCGTTGACGAGCAGCAATAAGAATGCGAGGGCGGGCGGCATCGCGAGGACGGCGATCACGTTGACGGTCAATACGACGAACTCGAGCGGAAACCCCGGAATTAGAACCAGCGCCGCCGCGGCGGCGGCCGAACCCAACAGCGTCAGGTAGAAAGGCCAAGCCTCGCGTATCGGGCGATTCAAACTGTGCCCGGTCTGCAGCACTTCGCCGAAAGCGTAGGCGGACGATGTCGAAATCGTGATGGCCGCCACGATACCCGCTTCGAAAATTCCCAGCGCGAAGAGCGACGCGCCGACATGGCCGATCCAGGGCTCGAGAGCCTCGGCGAACTGCGCTCCTTGAAAGTCGCCCGCGCTAATTCCGTGATGAAACAGCGGGGTGGTCGCCAGAATCGCCGCGACGGCAAATGTGGAGGCCAGGATCACGCCGAGCATCGTATCGAACCGGCCGGCATTCACGTCGCGGGGCTGCATGCCTTTGTCGACGACGGCGCTCTGCTGGAAGAAAAGCATCCAGGGAGTGACAGTGGCGCCGATATCCGCGAGGATCAGGACGAGGATGTCGTAGTGGCTGCTCGTGGGCAGCGGCTTCCATGTGAGGAGCGCGTGGCCGGTGGCGTGCCAGTCGGGATGCGCGAGCAAAGCCGCGGGGACGAAAAGACCATTGAAAATGGCGAGGCCCATCGTGATGCGCTCCCACGTCCAATAGCGGCCGGTTGCGATAGCGGCCCCGACGATCAGAAGCGAACCGCCGACGGCGACATCGGGCCGGACGCCAAAAAAGCCCAGCCCGGCGCGGATGCCGATAAATTCAGTGACGAGCGTGAGGAAATTTCCCAGCACCAGATCGCCCATCGAGAAAAATCCCCAAAATTTGCCGAAGCGGTCGAAGATCAGCTCGGCGTGGCCGCGATGGGTGACGGCACCGAGGCGCACCGTCATTTCCTGAACGACGAATCCGACCAGGAAGGTGAGTATCACGAAGGGAACGAAAAACCCGATCCCGAAACGCGCGCCCGTGGCCGAATAGGAAAGCATGCTGGGCGCGTCGTTCTCACCGAGGAAGACGAGGACGCCGGGCCCGATGAGCAACCAGAGCACTCCGAATCCGCCGAACATCCTTGAGCTGTGGCCTTTCCATCTGGCGCGAGCCACCTGCCAGCGATCGCGCGCGCGGTCCACGTCTTCATGCGTCAATTGGCCGACCAACTCCTCCGCAGCCGCGGAACCAGCGGCGGATTCCGTGGTGGGATGAGCGGGGCGGTATGCAGGACCGTGCGGCGGCTTGATCGGCATGTCCATAGTTAACTGCAATAAATCTTCGATATAAACTAAGCTTAATGTAGCGGCGTGTCAATCGCGTGCAAATGCCCCGTTTCAAAACACGGCAGGCGCGATTTAGGCTCTGCTATAGTGATCGGAGGCTGGATCACGCCGTACAGGGAGAGACGATGGCCGAAACGCCGAAACCACAACAGCAGATGCAAATCAAAGCCGACGAAAAAGAACTGCTCGGCCAATATTCAAATCTCGCCGTGATTCATCACAATGCGGAGGAGTTCACGCTTAATTTTATCTACATGTTTCCGACGGTGCCGCAGGGAAAGCTGGTGGCCAGCTTGATCGTGAGCCCGACGCACGCGAAGCGCTTGCTGCGGGCCCTGCAAGAAAATGTGGCGCGATACGAAGCGCAGTTCGGAGCGATTCCCGAGGGATCCGGCCCGGCGCCGGAACCCAATGTCGGATTCGTGCAATAGAATAGCAATGACCAGAATTCATCTCGCGGGAAGTTAATCCGACGGACCACCCAGCACCCACGTGCCGCTCGGCTCGAGCAGTTCGAGACCGACGGCAAAACCCGCTTCCGCAACCGCCTGGCAATAGGCTACGCGCGCGATCGAACGGAAGGAACCCGCCGGAGTGGTGATCGTCAGGCGGTCATTGATTTTCCACCGCCGCGTGCTCAGGACCCGCACGCCGCGCAGGCTGACGTTTTCCGTAAAAGTGGTTTCCGTACCGGGTATGGACGCATGTCCCGTGATGTGGACGCCGATCTCCATCGGCATCCGCGGTTCGCGGCGTGGAACGGCAAAACTCTTCGGGCCACGCGTGCCCAGCGCCATGTCCTCCCCTTCCCCCTACAAGCAAGCGACGACTTGGCTTAAACGCAGCTTCTTTTCACCGCGGCCTTTCATCTGATAGAGCCCGCGATCGGCGGCGCCCAGAAGCTGCTCGATGGAAACTCCATCTTCCGGGTAAACGGCATGGCCGACGCTCACGGAAATGAACGGATCCTCGCCATCGCCCATGATGCGATCGCAAATGCGGGTGGCGGCCTGCTCGGCCTCCTGCTTGCCCGCTTCCGGCAAAACGAGCGCGAACTCGTCGCCGCCGTATCGCGCGGGCGTGTCGATCGCACGGCTGCCGCTGCGGAGAGCGGCGCCCACGCGCTTGATCGCGCGGCTGCCCGTGAGATGACCATACCTGTCGTTTATTTTTTTGAGCCCATCGAGATCGAACAGCAAAACGGCGAACCGGCGGCCCGTGCGGCGCGACCTTTGAATCTCGCTCTCGAGCACGTCGAGCAGCTGGCGATGATTCGCCAGTCCGGTCAGCGAGTCGGATATCGCCAGGCGGCTGATCTGATCGAAAAGATGGGCGTTGTCGAGCAGCGTGCCGCCCAGCACGACGGCATAGCTGGCGACCATGAGGACGTGCGCGAAGACATAGGTAGCGTCGAGCACGCGCTGCGATTGGCTGATCGTAATGTGGCAAAGGGCGTTGAGCCCGGCGGCGATGAATAGCGCGCGATCGAGGGCCGCGTTCGCGCGCCTCAGCCGCCGCCCATACGCGACTGCTGCAACCAGATAGATCGCCGCCGGCAGCAAATCCCACGGACGGGGTATCAGCGCGCCGGGCTGAATCTTGGGCGCGTGCGGCAGCATGAAGTAGAAGACGCTGGTGAGATAGGCAGCAGCACCCACCGTGAGCGTGACTCCGGCGATTTCCTTACCGGGATCGCGAGAAACAGGGATGCGTTTTTCGACGACGAGCGCTGCAATCAGCAAAACGCCGAGCAGGGTGCGCCCGGCCAGCCACCCCAGCGAGATCTCGTATCCTGTCGCCGGAGCGACGAGCATGCCCCGGTAGAACGTAAAGCTGGTGGCTCCCTCGATCAGGCCCGCGACCACAAATCCGAAGGCCAGAATGAGCGAGATCCGGTCGTGCGCGCCCCGGAACCTCAGCATGGCGTTGGCGGCAAAGGTGAACGCGATCAGGCTGCCGGCCATGTCGAGGTAGGAACCAAGGAGGGGGTCAGCCAGGTAGGAAGAACGGCGCAACGCCAGCAAAAGGACGTAGTACAGCGCCGCAGCGACGGCCCCGGAAAGGACGAGGCGCAGCCCGAAATACTCCCGCAGATTCCCCCTGCGATCCACACGTACCCCCAAGAAACGTACACCTGCCCGTTGCTAAGAAGTGCAACTGCGGGGCCGATCTATTGACTAGTTCTGGTACTACGTAAGTGCTTTTGCGACAGCCCAAAAGGGGAACCAACAGCTCCAGCGGGTTATTGCTAGCGCCCGCTCCCTAGGTATAGGGCGGGGTAGAAAAGTTACAGGACCGGGCGCTTCTTACACAGAAAGCAACTATGCCTTCGGAGTTACCGGCGGAAGATCGAAGGCATGAATCACGCTCTGGAAATTGACCTTCTTATGCGAGCCGTCGCAAAACGGCTTCGACTCGGAATAGCCGCAGCGGCAAAGCGCGGCATTGGGCCTTCCGCCAAGCCCGAATGCCTTGCCCTCCGCGTCGACGATTTCGAAGTCGCCTTCGACCTTCACCGAACCGTCATTGCGAATCGTGAGCTTCGTTGCCGCCATTCAGCAAACCCTCCGAATGATTCTGAAAAGACCGCGGGTCAGTACTTCGGCACCGACGGGTCGACATCGTCCGACCACGCGAGGATACCACCTTTCAAGTTCCATATCTTGCGGAAGCCCGCCTTCTGCAGGAACTCGACGGCGTCGGCCGAGCGCTTTCCGCTGCGGCAGTGCGCGACGATCTCGCGCGAACTGTCGAGCTCGTTGACGCGGCGCGAAAGCTCTCCGAGCGGGATCAGATGGCCGTTGAGATTGCAGATCTGGTATTCGTGCGGCTCGCGCACGTCGAGAATGAAGAGATCGTCGCCGCGATCGAGCCGAGCCTTCAGGTCGCGCGGAGTGATCTCCGGGAGATTCGTTGCCGTCACTGGGGCCTCCTCGCCCCGAATTCCGCAGAATTCGGCGTAATCAATCAGCTTTGTGACCGTGGGATGCGTGCCGCAGACGGGGCAATCCGGATCCTTCCGCAGCTTCAGCTCGCGGAATTTCATGGCCAGCGCATCGAAGAGCAACAGGCGGCCGACCAGCGGGTCGCCCTTGCCGATGATAAGTTTCAGCGTCTCGGCAGCCTGGATCGTGCCGACGATACCCGGCAGAACGCCCAGCACTCCGCCCTCGGCGCATGACGGCACAAGGCCCGGCGGCGGCGGCTCGGGATACAAGCAGCGGTAGCATGGGCCGTCCGGATAGCCGAAGATCGTGATCTGGCCCTCGAAGCGGAAAATCGACCCATAAACATTGGGTTTGCCGAGGATCACGCAGGCGTCGTTGACGAGGTAGCGCGTCGGGAAATTATCCGTGCCGTCGACGACGATGTCGTAGTCCTTCATGATGTCGAGCGCGTTTTCGCTCGATAGATGCGTCTCGAACGTATCGATCCGGATGTCCGGATTCAAATTTCGCAGGCGATCCGCGGCGGCCGTGATTTTCGGGCGGCCCACGTCGCTCGTCCCAAAGAGAACCTGGCGCTGCAGATTCGTCGAATCCACCACATCGAAATCCACGAGGCCGATGCGGCCTACGCCCGCAGCCGCCAAATACAAACCGAGCGGGGCGCCGAGGCCACCCGTCCCGATGCACAGGACCTTGGCCTGCTTGAGCTTCAGCTGCCCTTCCATGCCGACCTCGGGCATGATCAGGTGGCGGCTATAGCGCATCACCTCTTCTTTGGAAAGCGACGCCTTGGGCTTTTCGTCTCCCGGCGACGGTGCCGCAACCCCTATTTTCGTTGCCATGCGAAATCTCCCTATTCAAACGGCGGCTTAAACTCGCGCGCCGCCCGCGATCGAAGGCACGATGCTGATCGTATCGCCCTCGCGCACCTGCGTCTGGTCCTTCTGGAGGTAGCGGATATCCTCGTCGTTCACGTAGACGTTGACGAAGCTGCGCAGGCGCCCGTCGTCGGAGAAGAGGTGCTTTTTCAGCTCCCCAAACGTACCCGTGAGCGCCGCAAGCGCTTCCGCCACGGTCTTGGCCTGCACCTCGACGCTCTCCTGCTTTCCCGCGTACGCCCGCAGGGGCGTCGGAATGATCACCTTGACTGCCATTCACTTCCTCCTGTGGTCGCTGGCCCGTCTGGCCCTATTAGATGCTTGAGGTATGCACAATGATCTCGATGGCTTCCGGGTCATATCCGGCACGGTCGTCGTGGAGGCGCCAGGACGTGGTGTCCTTGGGCTCGCCTTTCTGAACGCTGACAATGATATAGCTATACCAGGGCCAAGCGTGATCCCGGTCGTATTCGCTGGGGCGCGCCGGGGCATCCGGGTGCGAATGATACCACCCGATCAGCTCGAGACGCTTTTCGCGGGCTGTTTTTTCGGCCAGGCGAACGTCGTCCGGGGTGACCTCGAAGCGGTTGCGCGGCGAGTCGTCGCGGCGGTTGGCGAGGGGCACCAGGTCGATCACTTCGCGGGCGTCGTCACCGTCACGACCCAGCAGCGCTCCGCAGCACTCGTGCGGGTAGGTCTCGACGCCATGCGCGTGAATCCGGCGCAGCATCTCGTCCCGCACTTTTAGCGGCGCGATGCTCATTCCTCGCTCCAGAAGCGGTCGCTCAGGTACTTTTCGCCTGAATCCGGGAATACAGTGACGATGACCGCGTGCTCGTTTTTCGGCAGGCGCCGCGCCACATCGAGTGAGGCCCACAGCGCCGCGCCTGCGCTCACTCCCACGAGGATTCCCTCTTCGCGGGCGAGGCGGCGGGCTATTTGCTGCGCGTCTTCGGTGCGAACTTCCATATTCTCGTCGGCGAGATTTGGATCGTAGATCGCCGGGACGAGATTGGTCGGCATGTGTTTCAGCCCTTCGAGGCCGTGGAAGCCAGAATCGGGCTGCATGCTGATGCAGCGAATCTTGGGATTCAACTCTTTGAGGCGGCGCGTCGTGCCGACGAAAGTGCCGCTGGTGCCAAGGCCGGCGACGAAATGCGTGATGCGTCCCTGCGTCTGCTCCCAGATTTCCGGAGCGGTCGTCGCGTAGTGCGCCGCGGGATTTGCGGGATTGCTATATTGATCGGGGTAAAAGTATTTGTCGGGATCGGCCTGATAAATCTCGCGGACGCGGCGGATCGCGCCGTCGGTGGCTTCGTCGCCCGGCGTGTACACGATTTCGACGCCGTACGCAGCAAGAATCTGTTTGCGCTCAGGCGATGCGCTCGATGGAAGGCACAATTTCACCTTGTAGCCCAGCGCGGCGCCGATCATGGCATAGGCGATGCCCGTGTTGCCGCTGGTGGCGTCGAGAATCACTTTGCCCGGACGCAGGGCGCCGCGCCGCTCGCCATCGCGGATCATCGAGTACGCCGCGCGGTCTTTTACCGAGCCGCCGGGATTGAACCACTCCGCCTTGGCGCAGATCTCGACGTTCGGAAATTCCTTGCCGGTGCGCTCGAAGCGGATCAGGGGCGTATTCCCGATGCGGTCGAGGAGGCGCTGGCCAAGCTGGTGGCCCGCGCTGGGCGCGCCTGCCGATACCAACGGTTTGTTGGCTGCCGTCAATTCAGTTCCATCCTGTTTTGAGGTAGCTGCCGCGGAGTCGCCTGCCGGTGGAACTCGCGGATGCAGTTAATTCGATTCAGTTTAGCAGATTAGGATTCACGTTTACACGGGCTCACCATGGAGATCGGGCCCAATCTGGCGCGAGTTACTTGTCCGGCTACCGAGGTGATCAGGACTTGACTCGACTTCGCGTCAACCACCAGTCTCTTTGGCTTCTGAATCTGTATAATGCCCTCACAAAACGATGATTTCCACTGGCACGAAGCGAGGTCCGTATGAAATGGTCGCGGCCGTTGCTGGGGGAGGAATGAGCATCTCACCGGCTAGGGCGAGACCCCGATGGCCGAACGCGCGGGCCTTGTTTCCGAGTGGGTGGATGCAGGACGCGCGCAAGTGACTCCCGAACGCTGGCAGGAAGTGAAGAAAGTGCTGGCCGCAGCGCTCGAACGAGCGCCCGAGGAACGCGGCGCTTACCTGGACCAAGCTTGCACGGAACCGGCACTGCGGCGTGAGGTGGAATCGCTGATTGCCGCGCACGAGCAAGGGGACAGCACTTTCATAGAGCGCCCGGCGGTCGGAAGCAACAAAGGGTTAAATACCGGAACGAAGCTGGGGCCATATGAAATCGTCGCGCGCCTGGGCGCGGGCGGAATGGGCGTTGTTTACAAGGCGAAGGACACAAGGCTACAACGGTTTGTAGCCCTGAAGTTCCTACCCGATGAGGTAGCCCGCGATCCACGGGCTCTCGCTCGTTTGACGCGAGAGGCTCAGCTGGCTTCCTCGCTGAACCACCCGAATATCTGCACGATCCACGACATCGGAGAGCAGGGTGGGCAATGTTTCATTGCCATGGAGCTGCTGGAAGGCCAGACGCTCGAAACCAGGATTGGCGGGCGACCGTTGCCGCTGGAGGTATTTCTCAGCCTGGCTCTGCAGATAACCGATGCCCTTGAAGCGGCGCACAAGAGGGGCATTGTCCACAGGGATCTCAAACCTTCGAATATCTTCGTCACCGACCGTGGCGATGCCAAGCTGCTGGATTTTGGATTGGCAAAGCACGCCTGGCCCGAAAATTTAGCGTCCGCCGATGCGGCCACGATCCCAGGCTCGCTCACAATGCCCGGGCAGATCGTTGGGACCATCGCCTACATATCGCCGGAACAGGTCCAGGACAAGGACGTCGATGCGCGCAGTGACCTCTTCTCCCTGGGCGCGGTGTTGTATGAGATGGCCACGGGCCGGCGCGCGTTTCCCGGAGACTCCGCCGCCAATGTGATCGCCGAGATTTTGCGCGGCGAGCCCAAAGCGGCGAAAAGCCTGAATCCGGAACTTCCCGACGAGTTGCCGCGCATCATCGACAAGGCCCTCGAAAAAGACCCGGGCGACCGATACCAGTCCGCCAACGATTTGATGATCGACCTGCGGCGGCTGAAGCGGGAATCTTCGCAGGTGGGAGGGAAGACACAAACGCTTCCCGTTGGTTTCGCACGGCTGCGCCGGAGATCGATTTGGATGCCGGCAATTGCGGCGGTCGCCCTGCTCTTAGTTCTGATTGTCGCCGTGAACGCTCCCTCGCCCGTTTCGGGTCCTCTCAACTCGGAGCAAATCACATTTTCCACCGATTTGAAAGATGGCCCAATCGTCACCGATGGGACGAGGCTCTATTTTCAAAGCGAAGGTCATCCCGTGGAAATGTCGGTGGAGGGCGGCTCCACGGCTCCCCTGCGGGCCTCGATTTCCGGAATGAGCATGCTGGACATTTCGCCGGACGCAACGGAAATGCTGGCGCTCAAGCAGGATCTGAACGTGGAATTCACTCGAGGTTCACTCTGGTCTGTTCCGGTTCTAGGAGGCTATCCGAGGATGCTGGAGAATCAAATGGCCAGCAGTGCGCACTTCTCACCTGACGGCCGTTTGATTGTCTACGCCGACTTGAAGTCCGTTTACGTGAGCAGCAGAGATGGCTCAAACATGCGAAAGATATGGGACGCTCCTGGCGGCGCCGATCAGCCGTATTTTTCGCCCGATTCGCGTCGCATTCGCGTGACAGTCGCTGAACATCCGGACGCCAATTCACCGAAGATATGGGAATTGAATGTTGACGGCAGCTCGCCGCATCGGCTCGCCATGGATTGGCCGGATGACGCCGATCAGGAGAACGGACAGTGGACCCCAGATGGAAAGCATTTCATCTTCGTATCGCAGCGGGAAGGTCTGGGCAACATCTACGAACTCGTCCGGCCGCCCTGGTTCGAGTTTTGGAAAAAAACAGCCGCAACGCGCCTGACGGCGGGCCAGCTTGATGTCCTGGCAGTGACGCCCAGTCGTGACAGCGCTGGCCTTTTTATTATCGGCCGGATCGCCCAAGGGGCGATGCAGGTATTAGACCCGGCGCAGAAGCGGTGGGTGCCCTTTCTGGATGGTTTGGCTGCTTCGGTGTTCGTCATCTCACCCGACAAGAAATGGATGGTATACGCGGACTACCCCCGGCATTATCTTTGGCGCAGCAAATTGGATGGGAGCGAGAAATTGCAATTAACGGACTTCTATTCCGCCATGCCGCAATGGTCCCCGGACAGCAAGCAGATTGCGTTTACCGACTGGACGCAGCTTTACCTGATATCGGTGGATGGGGGCACTCCGGAAAAGCTGATCCCGCAGCCCAACAGTGAGGTTGCCCCAACCTGGTGGCCGGATGGGAAATCGATCGCGTTTAACGACTATCCGTATCCAGGGCATATCAAGGGAATCAAAGTTCTGGATCTCGCCAGCCGGAAGATATCCATCATGCCGGGATCGGAAGGCTTTTACGTGCCCTCATGGTCGCCCGATGGGAAACACATGGTCGCAATCGCGCAGAACCCCTCCCGCATGGTGCTGTTCTCGGCGGAGTCCGGCACATGGAAGGACCTTAGGAAATTCGAAGTCCCCTGGGGATACTGGGTTTGGTCGAATGACAGCAAGTCCGTTTATATCGCCATGGCAACTGCAGAACCAGGGTTCGAGCCCGGAGTCTACCGACTGGCAATTGCGGACGGAGCGTGGAACCAGATCGCCAAGTTCGATGGCCTCACCCTCAGCAACAGTGGAGCGGAGAATTTCCCCAGCCTCACCTTGGACGGGCGGCCGGTCATCATGAACGACACAAGCGTCGTTCAGATCTATTCGGCAAAGTGGAACTAGCCTTGGCCTTAAGGGGCAGCAGGAAGATAGACTTCCCGATTTTGTTGCCCATTGAGGAGGCGGCGCAAACGGACACCGCAAACGAAAATCGGCGTTTCATGTGAACTCCTCGTCAGGACCCTTACTAATGCAGCTGATTCGATTCAATATAGCAGATTAGGCTTCGCCTTTTCGCAGAGTGGCACGAAGACGACCTGCGCTTTTTCTTAATTATTCCAGCCGCGAATCACTGTCCTGCCAATGTCTTCGCTAGAGCAACGTTCTCGGTGCAATTCTGGGTGCGGATGGCCTCGAGCATCTGGGCCATGGCTTGTTCGGCTGCAGCTCGGGAAGGCTTGCCGCTGAACCAGGCGCCTACGAGGTATTTGAAAAGCTTCTCCCATGCGTCCGGCATCGTGATGCTCTCGATCACCGGGTGGCCATTCTCGAGATCGATGCGCTTCCACGGCCAGACGGCCCATCCGATCTGATTGGCCTTCATCAATTGCACCATCTGCGCCTGCCAATCCAGCGTGTCCTCTCCGAATTCGCCGAGCCAGAGAGGCATGTGCGTGGTGGCGCGCAATTGCAGGAAGGGTTCCAGCACCTTCTGGTTCGGCGTGCGCCACGCGCGGTTCAGCAGCGAATATTCGTGGAATTCGTACATGACGTTCGCATCCGCCGGCGGGGGAAAGAAAGAGAAATCGTGGGCGTAGTCATTGCCCTCGACAATGATCATGTGATCGGGATCGACCGAACGGATGGCGGCGGTGATGGCGCCATAGAGCTTGGGGAGCTCGTCCTTCGATACCGAGGAGGGCAGCGCGGGCTCATTCAGCAAATCGTATCCGCCGACTGATCTGGCCTTTGCGTAACGCGTCGCAAGAGCGCGCCACAACTCCACGGTCATTTTCTGATTGGCGGGCGCGTCTCGCACGAGCCACAGGCGCGCGACCGTGTCGTTTGACGGCACGTCCGCGACGGTCGATGCCGAATTCTGCCCGCCGGGCGCAGCGTGCAGATCCAGGATCACGTAGATGCCGTATTCCGCTCCCCATGCGACGGCGCGATCAACCGGCGCGAGTCCGGCGTCGTTGAGCGCGAACGCGCCGTTTGGGGCAGCACTGACAACATTTTTATAGTTGATGGGCAGGCGAACGCAATCGAATCCTTGCTCCTTGAGACGGGCGAAATCCGCTCGCGTGACAAATGTATCCTCCCATTGCCGCCAGAAAGCCTGCGCGTCGGCGGGACCCACAAGCTCCGCGAGCTTTTGCTTCAGTTCCGACGGCGAGCGCGTCAACCCACGCAGGGCTTTTCCAATGAGGTACGGCTCCGGGTCGAGCCAGGGGCTCAGGTTTACGCAGCGCAACTGCACAGGATCGCCCTCGCCATCCACCACAGCGCCCTTGGCAGCGTGGAGCATCGCGTTTCCCGCTGCTTGCGCGGCCGAAAAAAACCCGGAAACCACGAGCATGGCAACGGCGGTCGTGAGAACCCTGATAGCGCGCATGATCTCTGGTCCCTCTGTTGCCAACGGCAGATTGCAGAGTCAATTTCCACGATCACGCTAAAGCGGATCGCGCACCGAATCAAATTAAAGTTGAGACTGGCGTTACTCCAGAACACGCGAACGTCGTCGATTCCGAACGCGTTACGAGACCAGCAGTTTTGCGCGCTCGATGGTCATAGCGATGATCATCGCGCTATCGCGTGGCCATCGTTCGGTGCTATTCTCCGCCCTCAAACTCACAGGAGATTTCGCGTGAGCTTCGTGCGCTCGCTGGGCCGCTGGGCGATGACCGGCCTGATGCTGAACTGCATCATCGGGAGCGGGATCTTCGGATTGCCCGGCGAACTCAACCGATTGCTTGGCCGGGCCAGCCCCGCCGCGATGATTTTCGCGGTGATCCCGGTTGCTTGCATCATGGCCGCGATGGCCGAGGTGGCATCGCAATTTACCGAGCCCGGCGGAGCCTATCTGTATGCCCGGACGGTCTTCGGGCGTTTCATTGGGCTGCAGGTCGGCTGGTTTTTGCTGTTTTCGATCATCGCCTCGGCGGCCGCGAACGCCAATCTTTTCGTCGTTTACCTGGCCGGCGTTTTCCCTGGAGCAGGCCGCGGCGTGCTGCGCGTTCTTTTCCTGTCGCTCCTCATCGGAGTTCCCGCCTTGGTGAACTATTTTGGCGCGCGGCAGGGCGCCGGCTTGAGCAGCGTGCTTATCGTGGCGAAGACACTGCCGCTCGTCCTGCTGATCGTGCTGGGCGTGGCGCTTTTCGGGCATCATTTTCAGGCGATCCATCTTTCCGAAGTCACCGCCCCAGGACCACGACCCTGGCTGACCGCGCTCTTGCTGCTCATCTTCGCCTACGGAGGCTTCGAATACGCCATCATTCCCGGCGGCGAGGTGAAAGATCCGAAGCGGACGATTCCCTTTGCGCTTGGAGCGAGCCTGGCGGTGGTGATGGTGATTTACACGCTGATCCAGTTCGTCACCGTGGCCACGATTGGGATGAGCACGAGCGACCGGCCGGTGGCGGAAGTCGCATTGGTCCTGCTGGGACCTGCGGCGCGATCTTCCTTGCGATCGCGGTGATGATCTCGACCAGCGGGCATGTTCTCGAGCGTGATGCTGCACGCGCCGCGGCTCGCCTATTCGCTTTCGGCGCAAGGCGAATTTCCGGCCTTCCTCGCGCGGCTGCATCCGCGATTCCACACGCCGACGACGGCGATCGTCTGGTACGCGGGGTTGGTCTGGGTGCTGGCCGTGACGGGAGGTTTCTACGTCGCGCTGGTATTGTCCACTGCATCGGCGGTGGTGGTGTATGTGAGCGTTTGCGCGTCCATGATCCGGCTCAGGCGAACGCACCCGCACGCGGACGCGATGCGCGTGCCGTTCGGCGTGCCGGTCAGCATATTCGCAATCGTAGTTTCAATCGCGCTGCTATCGCAATTGAACCGGACCGAGGCTTTGCTGATGATCGTGACCGCGCTGATCGCAGTCGGCAACTGGTGGCTGATCAGGCAACGTCCCTCGCAGGCGGGAGTAGTCCTGGCGGAGCCTCCGATACAAGGCTGAATGAACGTGCGAATCGACTGCAGATCCCAAGTTTCGCACTCAATTGCCTTCCTGAGATTGGCTGGCAAGCGAATGACTGGATCATCATGGACGACGAATCAAAGTGCCCCGTAAGCGGGAAGAGGAAGTACGCGACGGAAGGTGAAGCTCTGGCGACCGCCGCGCACCAGATCGCAACCACCAATGCGCCCAAAGACCTTCGCGCCTACCAGTGCTCCTGGTGTGGCGCCTGGCATCTGACGAAGAATGCAGGAAAGGCCGGGAAAGATCGCAGATAACGGATTTATCGCCCGGGGCCGCGCTGGAAATTCGTTGTGTCGAAGACCGGACGGGCATAGGATGCGCGGGAGAGCTTCCATCGAGATTTCGCGCCAGGTTTCGACGGGTCACCCATGGACATTGCAAGAAAAGTTTTGATTTCAATTTCGCTCGCGGCGGCGCTGGTGTGTGGCGCGGCGGCGCAACAAACTCCTCCACAGCAGGCGCCGGCGCAGCGGCCGTTGCCGCGCGACGGTTTTCCGATCGGGCCGACGGCGCACATTGACAGCTTCACCGTGAGCCCCGGCGCGATCCAGCCGGGCGATTCCGTCACGCTGGCGTGGTCGGCGATCAATGCCGACCGCATCACGCTCGACCCGGGCATCGGCATCGTGGCCGCGCGTGACAGCCACATGGTGACGCCGCGCGTGACGACGACGTACATCTTGCGGGTGTTCGGATTCGGAGGCAAGGTCGCCGACGCGCGATCCGTGACGGTGCTCGTAGCGGGCACAACTCCTGCGTCGGCCGAGAGCGTGCCTGCGGCAGACGACTCTTTGGCGAACAAGCCGGTGCCGCGCACGCCCGACGGCCATCCCGACCTCAGTGGAATTTACATCGCGCCGTACCACTCGATCCGGGTGGCCGACCAGATCACGCTAAAGCCCGGCGCGGAAAAATACCACGTGGGTCCCGAGTACACGTTTGCGCTGGGCGAACATTGCCTGCCGCGCGGCGTGCCGGACGTGATTGGCGAGCCGTATCCGATCCAGATCGTCCAAACGCCGACCCAGGTGGTGATCCTCTACGAGGCGGGCGAATATTTCCGCGTGATCCCGACCGATGGGCGCGGGCACCCGAAGGACCTCGACCCGACATGGATGGGAAACTCCGTGGGCTACTGGGACGGCGACACGCTGGTGGTGGACGCGATCGGCTTCAACGATAAAGTGTCCGTGGGCGAGTACCGGCACACGACCGCGTACCATGTGGTCGAGCGATTCCAGCGCACCGCCTACGACACGCTGAAATATTCGGCGACGATCGATGATCCCAACGTCTTCGCGGCGCCCTGGACCGAAGTCGGCACCTTTACGCTGCATCCCGAATGGTATTTGCAGGAATACATATGCGATGAAAACAATCATGACTACCAGAAATTATTCGAGCAGTACAAGCCGTAGGTACTTCCCGGCCGTTCTTTTTTGCGCGACCACTTAGCTGGGCTAAGAGGAAAGCAGATCCATCATCCGCGAAATCTGCTCGGGCGTGTTGTAGAGGTACGGCGCGATGCGGATCGAGCCCTCGCGGAGGCTGACGAAGATACGATTTGCGCGCAGCTCTTCGAATAGCAGCGCCGTGTCGCTTGGGTCGCGGCCGGCGATGCAGACGTAAGGGCCGCGGCGCTCGCGTTCTGCCGGCGAGGCCAGCACGCAGCGGCTGCCAGGTAGCCGCTCAATGATTTGGCTCACCAGCGCTTGATTGTGATCCGCGACCACATCGACCCCAGCCGCGAGAACCAGATCCAGGGATACATCGAGCGCCGCCAGATTCGTGAAGTTTGCGGTTTCGGCGGCGTCCCAGCGGCGCGCCCCCGGAACAACGCGTAGATTCTCCGCCGGGAGGTCGCTGAAATTGCGCGCGCCTTCGAGCGCCTGAAAGTTGAGGGGCCCCGTCGTAAGCCGCTCGCCTGCTTCGGGAGCGACCCAGAAAAATCCGGTGCCGTAAGGGCCGAGCAGCCATTTGTATCCGCTGCCCACGATGAAATCCGCGCCGAGTTCGGCGACCGTCATCGGCATCGCGCCCACGCACTGGCTTGCATCGAGCAGCAGCATGGCGCCCACGGCGTGACACGCTTTTGCCACGCGCGCCGCATCGAGCCGCGCGCCGTCGTTGAATCGCACCAGGCTGGCCGAGACGATCCGCGTGCGCGGGTTGATCGCGCGGATGTAGTCGTCCGCGGTGATGAAGCGGCCGGCGGGCGTAACCGTGCGCATCGCGAGCTTGCCTGCGCGTTCGTAGGGCAGCCAGCTCGAATAATGTATCGGGAACTCGCGCTGCCCGATCAACACTTCGTCGCCCGGCTGCCAATCGACGCCCGCCGCCACGCATGCCGCGCCCGAGCTCGCGCCCGAGGTGATGGCGACGTCGTCGGGCTGCGCGCCGATGATTCGCGCGATCTTCTTGCGCACGCGGTCGGGCAGATCGAAGTGCAGGCCGTCCGGAATGTTGAACGGCAGCATCTTCCACTTCAGCGCTTCTTCGGCCGCGCGCACGGAGACGAGCGGGAGCGGTCCTTGATAGGACACGTTCAGATAGATCACGTCGCCAAAATCGGCGAATTCTTTGCGGTAGTCGATTGCCAATTGCGTTGCGTTAGCCATGGGACAATCATAGCGGGAGAACGACGGCAGCGGAAAGCAGCGCGCTGCCTACCGCCGCGGACAATTTGGCCTGAAGAGTGAAGTCGCAATAAAACCTGGCACAGGTTTCCGCCGTTCCGGCACCGAGATTCCTCAGGCCTCGCCACGGCGCCCGATTCTCGCGCGACGCGAGGTGAATGGGCGCGACAATCGGGCTGCTCGGCCTTCGGAATGACAGGCTGTTTGGTTGCGCTGTGAGGGTGGGCGATCAGAAGTGGCCGCGGAGCTCGCGAAACGCGGAGAGAATCAAGAGGCGGCCTGTGCCGCTTTCGAGTTCCGCTTTTTCGAGTTCCCAGGTGGCCGAGTGCGGGATGAAGACGGCGTTCAGACCCGATTGCAGCGCCGGATTGATGTCGCTGCGCGGACTATTGCCGACCATCCAGCCGTGCGACTTCACGATTTTGAATTGCTCGATCATGCGGCCGTACGTCGAGAATTCTTTTTCAAGCACGATTTCAATCGCGTCGAAATACGACTGCAATCCCGAGCGCTCGACCTTCGCGGCTTGTTCTGCCGGCTCACCCTTGGTCAGCAGGATCAGCCGGTGGTGCTTCGCGAGATAGGCGAGCGTCTCGGGAACGCCATCGAGGATGTGCGGCGGAGTGTTTTCGAGCTCTTTCGCCATCCGCTCGATTTCCTTGACGATCTCGCGGCGCGCCGAATTCCCCGCGAGCTTCAGGTAGGTGTCTTCGAGCGAACGCCGGAAGCTGCGCACGCCGTAGCCGTGCTGCCGGATGTTGCGGTGCTCGGTTTCGTTGAGGATGTGGCGGATGTATTCGCGCGTGTAGCCGAGATGTTCGAGCTGGGTGATGAAATCATCGATCGTCTTCTCGAAGAAAATGTTGTTTTCCCAGAGGGTGTCGTCCGCGTCGATGAGCAGAGTGTGGCGCGCCATGCAGAATCTCCAATTAGGAATCTTGCGTCAGCGGGAAAGATAAGAGAAGAGAATTCTAAGGCACGGCGTTCGGTCGAACTGCGCAGATTGTGTAATCCCGGGTGTACGGGCAAGCGTACTCAACACAGAGGACACGGAGCACAGCAAGAGGACACGGAGAAACTTTGCCGATTCTTTGTGTACTCCGTGCGTTCAAAGGCCACAGAGCACACAGAGAAAGCCAAAGCAATTCACCGCAGAGACGCAGAGAACGCAGAGAAAACCGGGGCACGGCATTGGAGCTCCTCGCGAAGCGTTTCGATCTCGGTCACTGACGAAATCGCTCGCATCTCGCGCGAAGCCGGGCATTCTCCGCGTTCTCCGCGTCTCTGCGGTAAAGTCTTTCGGTTTCTCTGTGTACTCTGGGGTGGTTCTCCGGTCCTCTGTGTTTAGCTGGGCGGTGAAGTCCGCGCCAAAGGGCGGGAAGCGCGAAAGGAGGAAAATATCCTAGGCGGTGGCGGGGAGGAACTCGTAGCGCTCGATGCGCGCCGCCACGCCGCGGCGTCCGTTGTGCGGCTCGACCCGCAGCACGCGCGCATAGCATCGGATGTGGACGTCGCCCGCGAGCGTGATCTGCTGCGGCAGCGTGAGAACAAACTCGATCGAGCTGCCCGTTTCGACGCTTGCTTCGATCAGGAAATACAGTCCGCGAAAGCTGACGTCGCGGGTCTGGCCCTGCTTCTCGATCACGCCCTCGCTTGCCGAAAAACGCACCTTCAGCGGAAGCATCATCGAAAAACGCCGCGCCGCGCGCCGGTCCACACTCTCTTCCATCAGCGCCCTCGTTTTTCTCGACTGGGCAAAGCTACCATCGCTTCCCAAAGGGCGCAATGGATTTTAGGCGGTCGAAGGGATCGGCTTTTGGTTTGCGTTCGGTACAGCTTCGCTCTGGACGTTTGACCTCCGCGCTCCCCGCGGCTACGATGTACGCCCATGCCGGAATCGGTTACGCCCGTCCATTTGCGGAAGTCTCCACGCGCGCGGCTCCACTTGCCTGCGCGGATTCGCTGGCTCGGTCCTCTCGGCATGCGGCTGGAAGTTACCGAGACGATCGACGTATCCCGCGAAGGCCTGTTGATCCGCCGCTCCGAACCTTGCACTCCGCAAGCGCGGGTGTGGGTCGCTTACCCGTTCGATCCTTCGGCCGCCACGATTCAGCCGGAGACGCCGGCCCGCGTCGCGCGCGTTGACGGAGGGGCGAAGGGCGGCTTCTACGTGGGCTTGCAGCTTCAGTCGCCGCCGCGCGAGTCGCCCCGGCCGGCCGATGACGAGCAGCGAAAGTCCGCACGCTTTTCCTTCGCCCTGCCGATTTTCGTGCGGCCATCCGGCAGCCAGTGGCCCGAGGAATCGATGACGCAAAACGTTTCAAACAATGGCGTCCGGTTCGAGACCACGCGCACATATAAGGTGGGCGAGATGGTCCGAGCAAAGATCCCGTGGGGCGAGTGGGCGAAGATGGGCGAAATGCTGGGACGCGTGATGCGCGTGGACTGCCCGGCGGATGCGCCGAGCGACGCGTCCAATGCCGCTGCGGCGCCGGCCAGTGCGAATCCGGTGCTCAACTCCGTTGCAGTCCAATGGATGAACGCCGAGCGGAACGGCGATGCCCGCGCGGCAAAATCCTCGAAGACAGGCAGCGCCTGAAACGCAGGCTTGTGCGCATTCGAGCGCGAGCGCCCGAATCCCACCCTTCGACTGATCCATGGCGGACGTCTTCCATCGCGGCTTTTTCCTTGCAGGCCCGGCGGGTCGTCTTGAGGCGACGCTGTGGACATCTTCGGCCGCCGACCCGGATTTTGCCGCTGTCGTGTGCCACCCGCATCCGCTCTTCGGGGGGACGATGCACAACAAAGTGGTATATCAAACTGCGAAAGTTCTGCACGATCGCGGCGCGCCGGTGCTGCGTTTCAATTTTCGCGGCGCCGGGCTCAGCGAAGGCGAACACGATAAAGGACTCGGTGAACAGGACGACGTGCGCGCGGCGCTGGACTATCTCGCGGCGGAATTCCCCGGCAAGCCGATTCTGCTCGCGGGATTCAGCTTTGGGTCGTGGGTCGGCCTTCGTGTGGGATGCGCGGACGATCGCGTCGACAAGCTGATCGGGCTCGGGCTGCCCGTCGACAACATCGACATGAGAGATCTTCGCGCGTGTGCGAAACCGAAGCTTGTGATTCAGGGTGGGAACGACCAGTTCGGCTCGCGCGCGAATATCGAAGCGCTATTCGCGACTCTGCCCGAGCCGAAGCGCCTCGCGATCGTCGATGGCGCGGACCATTTCTTTACTGGCCGTCTCGATCAAGTAGGTGCATCCATCAACGCGTGGCTCGATGCGTAGCTCGACGCCTAGGTAGTAGTTGCGCAAAAACCCGGGCTCACCGCAGAGACGCAGAGGACGCTGAGAAAACTCCAACAGCGAACCGGTTTCGCGATTTCAGCCGCGCGGCTCGAAGAGTTTCAGGAACTGATCGCGGGGCGCCGGCTCGACGCCAACGAGCGCGAGATTCGCGCGCACATGCTCGACGCGGCTCATTCCCACCAGCGCCGTCGTCACACCCGGCACGGATCGCGCGAATTGCAGCGCCTGCTCGGAATTTTTCTTCAGCCCCAGGGCGTCGCCGATATACGGCGGCAGATTTCGCGTGAGCTGCCCTTGCAGCAGCGCCGCACTCGATACCAGCGTGATCCCGAGCGCACGCGCCGCCTGAACTACCGCCATCGTCTTGCCCTGCACCACTTGATTCGGCCGGATCAGCGCCTCGGGCATGGCCAGATTCACAGGCAGCTGGACGAAGCGAAAATGATGATCGTTGCCGCCGACTTCGCGAGCGATCTCCTCCATCTCGGCGAGCGAAAAATAACCATGCGCCTTCGATTCATCGCGGAACGCGTTCCACGTCGCCAGGCCATATGCTCCGATCTTTCCGTCCAAAACCGCCGATTCGAGAAATGTAAACGCTTCGCGGATGCGCTTCTTCAGCTCGTCGGGGGGAACATCGCTCAACTGCGTTTCAGGATTGTGCAGGTAAAAAACATCCACGCACTCGACGCCCAGATTCCGCAGGCTGCGGTCGAGCTGGTCGGCCAGATAGCGCGGCGTCATGCAGTGGCAGCCGGCGGCGATTTCCTCGGTCCGGAAGACGCCCGGTTCGATGTATTCGCGCGAAAAATATTCGTTCGCGTCTTCCGGCATCTCGCCATCCGGCGTGAGAAACCCTGCCTTCGTGCACAGGACGATTTCGTCGCGGGCAAAACCTTTGGCGGCGAGTTCCTTGAGCGCGGTGCCGATCGAGCGCTCGCTGCGCTGCAGGCGATAGTTGATCGCGGAATCCACCACGTTGATGCCGCCTTCGAGCGCGGCGACGACGGCGCCGGCGTAGCCTTTGTCGGTGGCTTCGTCAGGTTCTCCGAGATAAGTTCCAATGCCGATCGACGAGAACAGCAAGCCGCCCGGAATTTCCCGGAAATGTCCGGCGGCGGTGCGCCCCTGAAATCGCGCCGCGTAGCGCAGAGTTCCCTGAGCGGTGGCACGGCCCGGTATAGGCTTGCTATCGATTGTGGCAGAAGTTGACATTCATACTCTTTCGATGCGGAGTTCTTGCGGCTGGCGAAGTATAGCAGAACAGGTTTGTTCGCCTGGCCGCCCGTGCCTATGGATCCGGAGTCACCGCTGTCACTCCGGGGTCCACTGCGGGTTCGCCGCCGGCCATACCCTGCGCGATGATGAGCTGGCGCGCTTCGACGCGAATCTTCGGCAGATTTTTCGCGAACAGGATCGCGCCGCAAATCGCGATGGCCCCGCCAATCGTGAGGGTGCGCGGCGCACCGATGCGCTCGGCGAGCGCGCCGCAGAGCAGCGATCCCAGAGGCGCCATCCCCATAAACACGATCGAATAGACCCCCATAATCCGGCCGCGCAGCCGGTCCGGCACCATCACCTGGATCAGCGTGTTTGAGGAGGCCATCTGCGTCATCATCGAGAATCCCATCGGCACCAGCGCGCACAGCGACAACCAGTACCAGCGCGATTGGGAAAACAGGACGAGGCATGTTCCGAACCCGCCGCAGGCCAGCGCGACCCAGCGCCCGAGGCCGCTCACGCCGCGCCGGGAGGCCAGCGTCAGCCCTCCGATCAGCGCGCCGACTCCGGTGGCGCCCATCAGCATCCCGTATGTGCGCGCGGTTCCATGCAAGATTTTCACCGCGAAAACCGGCATGAGAACGGAGTATGGCATCCCCACCAGGCTCACAAGCGCGATCAACATAAGAAGCGCGCGGATCGGAGCCGTATTGCGCGCGAAGCGGAACCCTTCGGTGACGTGCCGGAGCGGCGAATCGGTCCGGCGTTCGGGTACGCGCCGCGCGACCCGCATCATCAGCAGGCCCGCAATCACGGCGATGTAGCTTGCTGAATTGGCGAAAAGGCACCAGCCTTCGCCGATCTTGTACACGATGATACCCGCGATCACCGGGCCGATCACGCGCGCGCCCTGGAACATCGACGAATTGAGCGCGATGGCGTTCATCAAATTTTCGTGGCCCACCATCTGCACGATAAACGCCTGGCGCGTGGGAATGTCGAACCCATTCACCACGCCCATCAGGGCCGCGAGCACGATCACTTCCCCGACGGTCACGCGATGCGTCAGCGTGAGGAACGCGAGAATGCCCGCGAGGATCATCGACAGCGTCTGCGTGGCGATCACGATTTTGCGGCGGTCGAAGCGGTCCGCCACGTATCCGCCCGCCGTCGCGCAAAGAGCGATGGGAATCTGGCCCGCGAATGCCACTGTGCCAAGCAAAAGCGATGATCCCGTGAGGCGATAAACCAAAAGCGCCTCCGCGGCCGTGTCCATCCACGTTCCGATCAACGAAATCAACTGGCCACTGAAGAAAAGCTGGAAATTGCGGTGCTTCAGCGAGCGGACTGTGTCCTGAAAGCGAGAGCGGCCCCAATCAAACGCCGCGGCGGAAGTTTTGGCTGGGTCTGTCTCGGCCATGCTCGTTCAATTGTACGATGAACAGCGGGCACGCTGCCCCGATTGTGGCGCGATCGCTCAGGAATTTGGCTCTACCGTTTCGGCTGGCGCCGGTCCTGGAGGGGCGAGCAGCCTTGCACAAGCGCGAAGGATTCGCCGGTAGGGCCATTCGCCGTCGCGGAAGAGAATTTCGCCGTCGCGCGGCTTCGAGTAAAACCACCTCGCCACGAGCGACAGGTGCTCGCCCAGTTCGGCGGGCGCCTCGCGCAGGCCGTAGCGCTGACGCCAATTCGATTCCTGCGCAGCATCTGCCGATTTTTCGACGGGCGACGAGGCAGGCGCTTCCAGTTTTTCGCGGATCATCGCTTCCACCGACCGCGGCTGGCTCGAAATCTCGCCGAAACGCAGGAACAGCGGCTCATCGAGCATCCCGCCTCGCAACGGAAATAGGGCGACCGTCTTTTCTTCCGCCGCGCGCTCCAGAATCACCGCATCGAGATCCTGGACGCGCCGCGCGAGCTCTGGCAGGCCGCGCAGCGCCGTCGAAACTTTTTCGAGGCGCTTGTGCAGCGCCGCCGCGCGTTCGAAATCCAGCGCCTCGCTGGCCATTTCCCTCTCGCGCTCCAGCGACGCCGTGAGCGCCTCGCCCGTGGATGCGAGCGCATCGAGCACGCGGGCCGCTTCGGCGTCGTATTCTTCCTTCGTGCAGCCGGCGAAACATGGCGCGAGGCACATTTTCATCTCGGAATAAATGCAGCCCGGAAAACTCGGATCGCGGCGAATCTTGATCTGACACCGCCGGATTTTGAAGAGATCGAGAAAACCTTCGGCAAACGCATCCGCCGCGCGGCGCGAAATGAACGGCCCAAAGTAAAATCCCTCGTCCGCGCGAATCCGCCGCGTCGCGTAGCAGCGGGGATACTGATTCCGCAGATTCACCTTCAGGAGCGCGGGACCGCGCAGCCGCAGCAAAGCGCGATAGCGCCCGGGGAAATTCTGCTTGGCGTGCTGGTAGAAAGCGAGCGTCTGCTCGAATTTCGATCCGGTAGTGCGATAACGAATCCCCGCCGCCACCGCGCGCAGGTTCAGCCGCTTCGACGCCTCTTCCGGCGCGCGCAACAGCCGCTCGGCCGCGCGCCGCAAATCCGCCGTCCTCAGCAGGTAAGGCTCGGCTCCGGCTTCGCGCATCTCGACGAGCAGCACGGCCGCGCGCGCCGGCACCGTCGCGAAAAAGTCCTCTTCGCCAGCCCGATCGAGCGGATCGAATGCCTGCCCGCAATCTAATTCGAGCATGGCGCAAGGATACAACGATGCTGCGGTGGCTGGTTGGCGTTCAGGAGAATGATTTGAGGACCCAGCCTGCGATCACGAGCCGCTGGATTTCACTGGTACCTTCGTAGATTTCGGTGATGCGCGCGTCGCGGTAGGCGCGCTCGACGGGATATTCGCGGCTGTAGCCATTGCCGCCGTGAATCTGAATCGCTTTGTGCGCGACGCGCGTGGCCATTTCGCTCGCGAAAAGTTTCGCGATGGCCGCCTCCATCGAAAAGCGCGCGCCGGTATCCTGTTTCCATGCCGCGCGCCGCGCGAGCAGGCGGGCTGCGTCGATTTCCGTGGCCATGTCGGCTAGCATGAACTGGATGGCCTGAAACTCCGCGATGGGGTGCCCGAAGGCCTGGCGTTCGCGCGCGTAGGCCAGTGACGCCTCGAATGCGCCCTGCGCGATTCCCGTCGCCTGGGACGCGATGCCGATGCGCCCGCCATCGAGTGTGGTCAGCGCGATCTTGTAGCCGTCGCCTTCGTTGCCGATGCGATTCGCAGCCGGCACTTCGCAATCGACGAACGAAAGCTCGACGCACGCCGTCGCGTGGATGCCAAGCTTCTTCTCTTCCTTGCCCACCGAGAATCCTGGCGTGCCCTTCTCGATCACGAGCGCCGTAATTCCCTTTTCGCCCTTTTCCGGCTGCGTATTGACGTAGATCACGCCCGCATCGGCCACACCGCCATTGGTGATCCACGCCTTCGTGCCATTCACGACGTAGCGGTCGCCCTTGCGCACGGCCTTGGTCGTCAGCGCGGCGGCGTTCGATCCGGCTTGCGGCTCCGTCAGCGCGTAGCAGCCGATCTTTTCGCCGCGCGCGAACGCTACGAGGAATTTTTTCTTCTGCTCGTCAGTGCCGAATTTCTCGAGCGTGCCGCAATAGAGCGAATTCTGCACCGAGAGAATCACGCTCGTCGATGCGCACACCCGCGCGATTTCCTCCATCACGATCGCGTAAGACATGTGGTCCATTCCCGCGCCGCCCCACTCCTCGGCGACGGAAATTCCGGTCAGCCCCAGCTCCGCCGCCTTGCGCAGCGTCTCGCGCGGGAATTGGCCCGTCTCGTCGATCTCCGCCGCGAGCGGCTTTACCTCCGCCTCGGCGAACTCGCGCACGGTTCGCTGCAGCAGCTTTTGTTCTTCGGTCAGCTCGAGATTCACGGTGTCTCCATGTGCCCGCGCGTCCGTTCATTCTAACGCCAACCACGTGTCGCCAAGTCAACCCGTTGCCGTCTTCACTATGTCGCGCCTGCGACCCGATTCGCAACGGCGCATCCGATGGATGTAATCTATTGCCGAGCCCACGAAAGGAGAAAACCATGGAAGCTCGCCTCAATCTTATGAAAGTCGCCCCCAAAGCGGCTTATCAAGCGATGGCCGCGTTGCAGCAATACGTCGATACCTGCGGTCTCGAACGCCCGCTGCTCGAACTCGTGAAGATCCGCGCCTCGCAAATCAATGGCTGCGCCTACTGCATCGACATGCATACCAAGGATGCGCGCGCCCTTGGTGAATCCGAGCAGCGCATCTACATGCTCGACGCCTGGCGCGAAAGCCCCTTTTATAGCGAACGCGAGCGCGCCGCCCTCGAATGGGCCGAAGCAGTCACGCTCATCGCAGAAAGTCATGTGCCGGACGATGTCTACGCACGAGCCAGCAAGCAGTTCAGCCCCCAAGAGCTTGTAAACCTCAGCGTAGCCGTCGCGACGATCAACAGCTGGAACCGTTTGGCCATCCCTTTCCGGTCGGTTCCAGGCGAATACCAGTCTCATTTAAAACCGCTCAAGGCTTCGGCCTGAGTCATTCGCGCTCCGCGGGGAGTTGCCCGGGCCATGAACCCCGGGCGGCTTCCCCGTTGTCGTCCGATCCCAGCTCGATTTGCGGGGAGCCTCGAAAATCCTCTATAATCGGCCTGTCGGGGCTTGCGGCAAGGCAGTACCCAGCCACGCTATTCGGTTTCTCGATCAAAATGGAAGACCTTACTGAAAAAATTAAGAAAAAGCTCAAGGACGAAATCGCCGCCCTCGAGCACGAGCTTCACGACGAGCTCCCGAAAGAGATCAAGGTCGCACGCGCGCACGGCGATCTCTCTGAAAACGCCGAGTATAAGTACGCCAAGGAGCGGCAGGGCTACGTCGCCGCCCGCCTTGGCCAGCTCCACAAGCGCATGGCCGACCTTTCGATGCTGAATCTGAACAATCTGCCCAAGGATCGGGCTGCTTACGGTTCCAAGATTGTTGTGCTGGACACCGCAAAATCCAAACAGATCGAGTACAAGCTGGTAACGGTGGAGGAAGCGGACGCTACCCAGGGACTCATCTCGACCACTTCCCCCATCGGCCGCGCCCTGCTAGGCAAAAAGGTGGGCGACGAGGTTTCGGTCACCACCCCGGCCGGCGTGAAGGAATACGAGGTTGTGCGGCTGACCACGATCTATGACGAGGAATAGGCGGGTGGAACTCGCTCTATGTTGATGCCGAAAATCGGCCGGTACCTCTCCTGGCCAATCGACCGCCTCGCCGATCTTCTGGCGCCCACGGGAGTCCCTCCCAACATCATCACCTGGGCGGCCCTCGTTGCAAATCTTTGGGCTGGAATCCTTTTCGCGGCGGGGCGTTTTGCGGCCGCAGGCGGGATGATCATTCTCGCAGGCCTGTGCGATCTCCTCGACGGTCCCGTGGCGCGGAGGCAAAATCGCGTGTCGCTCTTCGGCGCCTTTCTCGATTCGATTCTCGATCGCTACGCCGACCTGCTTCTCTTCCTCGGCCTGCTGGTCTACTACGCGATGGTGAATCGCTTCCTATACGCTGTGCTTGCAGGAGCCGCGATGGCGGGAGCCGTGATGGTCAGCTACGCGAAGGCGCGCGCGGAATCGCTCGTGCCGACCGCCGAAATCGGATTCTGGGAACGCCCCGAGCGCCTCGTCCTGATGATCCTGGGCGCGCTTACAAACCGCATGGAAGTCGCGCTCTGGATTCTCGCGATCGGCCCCAACATTACCGTGGTGCACCGCATCCTGCACACCTGGAAGCAGACGAAAGCCAAGCAGGAAGTCTCGCACCGCCCGAGCCCGCGCGACACAATCGTCCACGATCCGATCCAGTCCGCAATCTCCCGCAAGAGCGAAACGGTGGTCCGCGCTTTTTCTCGCGCAGCCGGCCGCAGCCGCAGCTAAGGCCGGCGCGAAGGCCTTCGTTTCCCATCCCGTGACAATCTATTCACACAGTTGAGTTAGAATGCCCCGGGGCAAAACTCGGAATCCGACCATACCAATGGAGGCTTAGATGGCACTACGCGATGCGCTTCTTCCTGAATTCGATCACGAAATGTCGACCACTCGAAAAACACTCGAGCGTGTCCCTGAGGACAAGGTCGATTGGAAACCTCATAACTCTTCCATGGCCATGGGCCGTCTCGCCGGCCATATCGCCGAAATGACTGGTTTCGTAACCGCAACCTTTCAGGGCGATTCGTTCGATTTCCACGCGCCGGGCGCTCCCCCGCCGGTCCCCGCCGTGATGAAGTCGCGCCAGCAACTGCTCGAGCTCTTCGACAAGAATGCCGCCGACGCTCGCGCCGCCATCGCGAAGGCCAGCGACGAGGACCTGCACAAGACATGGACGCTGCTTAACGGCGGGAAGACCTTCTTCTCCATGCCGCGCATCCAGGTGCTTCGCAGCATGATTCTCAATCACATCATCCATCACCGCGGCCAGCTCTCAGTCTACCTGCGCATGAATCAAGTCCCGGTGCCCTCGATCTACGGACCCTCGGGCGACGAAGGCGCGATGTAGCTTCGACTTACAATGTCGACGGCCAATTTTTGTAAGGGCGGGTTTCGAACCCGCCCTTTCGTTTCTTAATGGCGTCCTGCTGAAGGAATCACGGTTTCAACAGCCGGCTGCTCGACTTTCGGCTTGCGCGCCATGGCCTTTTCGGAGATGCGCGCATTCCGCTCGGCTTTCTGCCGCGCGCCTGCTAGCTCGCGCTCTTTGATTTCGGGCAGCACTTCCTTCGAAAACAACCTGAACGACGAGCACATCAGCTCGTGCGGAATGCGCCCCACCTGGCCGACGCCGATTACCTGATCGATGCCCGCCTCTTCGAATTCGCGCAGCGTCTCGCGTACCATCTTGGGCGTCCCGACGCACGTCTGCGCGCCCGCCTCGGGCGCTTTAGCGTCCCTTGGCGCGGTCGTAAATTCTTTCCAGATGTCGGTCTTCCCGGGACGATGCTGGCCGAAGAAGCTATAGTGCCCGAGGCCATACAGGAAGAAGCCGTAGCTTTCCTTGCGCACCTGCTCGAGCTTTTTCTCGTCGAGGTCGCAGAGAAACGGCGTCGCCACCGCAAAATTCGGATTCACCGCGTAGCCCAGCGGCTCGCACTCATTCTCGATCGTCGCGTAATAATCCTTCACCCACTGCCGCGCCTCATCCGGGCTGACGAAAGAAAACGTCAGCGCGCCCAGCCCGAGCCTCGCGGCATCCAGAATCGACTCACGCCGCGAGCACGCCATCCACAGCGGAGGATGCGGCTTTTGCAGCGGCTTCGGAACCACGTTGCGCGCCGGCACTTTCAGATATTTGCCGTCGAATCCCGTGAACGGCTCCTCCACCAGCATCCGCACCGCAACGCGCATCCCCTCGATCTGCATCGCCTTCTTTTCCGCCTGCGGAACGAGAAATCCGCCCAGCTCGTTGAGCGTCGCGCCCGATCCCGTGCCGAATTCGCACCGCCCGCCGCTGATCAAGTCGAGCGTGGCGATCCGCTCCGCGATGCGCGCCGGATGATTGATGTTCGGCGGCGTCTGCACGATCCCGTGGCCCAGCCGCACTTTTTTCGTTCGCTGGCTGCACGCCGCCAGAAAGATCTCAGGCGCCGACGAGTGCGAATACTCTTCGAGGAAATGATGCTCGGTAGCCCACAGGTAGTCGAAGCCGTTCTGGTCGATCACTTCTGCCTGCTCGAGCAAATTCTTCAGCAGCACGTACTCCGAGTCTTTTGCCCAGGGCCGGGGAAGCTGATGCAGGAACGAGCTGCCGATTTTCATGCCGCCGCCTTTCACATTGTCGCGCGTCGCGTATTCTACGCCATCGCCGGTTCCGCGCAACCCGCGACCGGACTGCCCAACGAAACGCGCAATCGTCGCACTTCGCTACGAACGACCCTGCAGGCTTTCGCGCGTCGGCAATGCAGGCATCACCCGATGGTCCTCTCGCCCCGCTCGGAGGAACAATCGATCTTAGCCCTGCGCGATGTTAGCGTGTCTCTGAGCGCTCATCGGGGGTTCCTACCCCGGGGAAGCGGTCATGCAGGCCAATGGGAACAACATGAAAGTCGACCTGTCGAACGCCTGGAAGAGCGGCCAGCACATCGTGAATTCGGCGGTCGGGCTCCTCCCCAACATTCTGCTGGCCGGCTCCGCCTTCGTCGTCACGCTGATCCTGGCTTCGGTGGCCAAATCGTTTGTCCGCCGCATGGCGCAGCGCCGCCAAAGACGCCTCAGCCTCGGGATTCTGCTGGGCCAACTCACGCAATTGACCATCGTGGTCCTCGGGCTGCTGATCGCGCTCTCGATCATTGCGCCTTCGTTTCATATGGTGGATCTGATCAAAATCCTGGGGATTGGCAGCGTCGCGATTGGCTTCGCTTTTCAGAACATCCTGCAGAATTTTCTTGCCGGCGTGCTTTTGCTGATACACGAGCCGTTCAAGATCGGCGACCTGATTTCGGTCACCGGCATGGAGGGAATCGTCAAAGACATTCAGACCCGCGCGACCATCATCCAGACCGCCGAAGGCCGGCACATCGTGATTCCAAATGCCGTCCTGTTCACAAATCCCGTCGCCGTCGCAGCTTCCTCCGAAAGGGACGCCGTGCAACGGCGCGAAGAAGCTCCGCCGCAGGATCGGACCGAATCGGCGCCCAGCCACGAGTTGAAGCCCGCCTGAGCTCGCAGTATTCCAGACAGGGTTGCTGCCCATCCGAGCCTTCATTGTGTGGACGCGAAATCCGTCCTATACTCGCGACGCCTCCAGACACTATGACTCGCCTGTTGAGCATCCAAATTCGACGAAGCCGCGCGGGTTTCTGCTTCGGTGCCGCGGTTCTTTTTGCTGCCGCGATGCTCGCGGCGAGTGCCTCCGCTCAAGTCCAGATGATGAGCCATCACGGGGGCATGGAGAGCTCCAACTACCCCGATCTTCCCCCGCCGCCGCTGATGCAGGGCATCGGCAACGCCAGTATGAAAATCACCACCAACTCGGATACCGCGCAGGCTTACTTCAATCAAGGCCTTCGCTTACTCGATGACTTCTGGGACTTCGAGGCCTACCGCGCCTTCCGCGAGGCCGCGCGCCAGGATCCATCGGCGGCCATGGCCTATTGGGGAGAATTCGAGGCGCTAAAGATGCGCGGTCCCGTGAAGGACGATACGCGCGCGGCGCTGGATAAGGCGAAGTCCCTGATGGACAAGGCCTCCGATCACGAACGCTACTACATCCGCGCCGCGGAACACGAAATCGATCAGGACAAGCCCGGCGAAGACGCCGCCTACCAGCACGAAATGGAAGCCTTGATCAACCGCTATCCCGACGATCAGGACGCCCAGGCCCTTCTCGCCCTGAACGTCATGAACGGCTTCGATTCTGACGGAAATCCGCGCTCGGGCGAGCTCTACTCGCAGGCGATTCTCCGCAATCTGCTGGCTGCTCATCCGGATAATGCGGCCGCGAATCATTATTGGATTCATGCCGTGGAGGACAGTTCGCGCCCCGAGCTCGCGCTGCACAGCGCCGATGTGCTCGCCAGCATGGCGCCCAATTCCGGCCACATGGTTCACATGCCTGGCCACATCTACTGGCGCATCGGCGATTACGAACGCGCGCGCGAGTCGTTCCTCGCTTCGATGCACGTCGATGAAAGCTACATGGCCGCCGAGGCGATCAAGCCGGCGGACGATTGGAACTACGCGCACAATCTGGCGTACCTGATCGCCGCGTGCGCGGAGGCGGGCCGCTACCGGGAAGGCATCGAGCTGGCCAAGAAGCTTCGCGATATTCCCTCGCCCACCGGGATGACCTCCGCCAGCTTCGTCGTGTGGGCCGGAGCCAGCGTCGCGCGCGTGCATATCCGCTTCGGCGACTGGCAGGCCGTGCCGCAGGATCCCATCTCATTCGGCGCCGACGCTGCCTCCATCAGCGCCGCGGCAAAAGGTTACGCGGATGGCCTCGACACTTACGCGAAAGGCATGGCCGCGATCGATGGCGGAGATTTGCCGGAAGCATCCCGGCAAGCGGACGTTCTCGACGCATCGCTGTGGAGACTCGAAGCTACAAAGCCCAAGAAGAAATCGGACAACATGGACATGAGCGGCGGGAGCAGCAGCGAACCGACCGAAGACGACCCGACGCAAATCTTGAACCTGCTCGGAACAATGTCTCTCGATCTGCGCGGCAATCTGAAAGTCGCGCAGGAAGACGCGCCCGGAGGTCTCAAGTTGCTGCAGCAGGCTGTGACAAAGGAAGACAATCTTGGCTATTCGGAGCCGCCCAGATACTTTCGTCCTGAAGAGGAAAGCCTCGGCTACGCGTATCTGAAAACCAAGCAGTGGGAGAAAGCGCGCGACGCCTTCAACGAAGCCCTTCACCAGCGCCCCAAAAGCGGCCTCGCCCTCTACGGCATCGCGCAGTCATATGCGATGGCCGACGACGCGCCTGACGCGACCGCAGCTTACCGCGATTTCCTCGCGGCATGGCCACATGCTGACACGGACCTTCCTCAGGTCAAGCAAGCCAGCGCCTGGCTCGCCTCGCACCCGCAGTAGCCGCTCGCGTACGTCGCCCGATTCAATCGTGATCCGTCGTGAGGCGGGCCCACTCGGCGTGTTGGTCGCTCTTCCCTACAAGCTTCCAATTCGCAAGAGAATATCCGCGAGCTGCTGGGGCGCGGAGAAAAATGGCGAATGATCCGTGTCGATCGAAAACGCCTGCCGGCAGGGCGAATGCTCCTGCATCGCCCGCTGGAGCTTGAGCGTCATGGCGCGATCGCGCGCGCACTCAATGTAATAGCGAGGGATTCGGCCCCAGCGCTCCGCCGTCGTTTTTACAGGCGTCCCAAAAGGCGCGCCCGACTGCGCGACCAGATGTGATTGCGCAAACTTAACGTCTTCCTCCGAGCAATTCCCGTAAAACGCTTCGCGGCTATACTCCAGTTTGAAACCGACGGTGCCATCCTCGCGCGGATCGGTGGTCGTAGGGTTGACCATGCTCGCCGGGTCTTGCGACGCCCACGTCGTGAGCGAGTCGCCGTTGCGCGGCAAAAAAGCGCACACATACACGAGGGTTTTAATTTTCTCGGGGCAATCCTCGGCGGCTTGCGTGATGGCCACGCCGCCCATGCTGTGGCCCGCCAAAATCACGGGTTCGGCCTGCGCGCCGGCGATTTCGCAGATGCGGTCCGCATAGCTTTGAAGCGTCACGCTTGAGGGCGGCGTCCGATCGTTCCCGTGCCCCGGCAAATCCGGCGCGAGCGCTCGATGTCCTTTCGCTTCCAGCAGCGGCGCGACCTTGCGCCAGCACCAGCCGCCGTGCCACGCGCCGTGAATCAGCACATAAGTCGACATGGGGGCCGCGATTCTACCACGAGCCATTCCGGCGAGCCGTCGCCGGATATTGCGCGGCTCCCCTTGACATTCTATGGGACGCCGCGTATTCTTCACCTAGAATGTCTACTAAAGAACGCGACGAACGCATCGAGCTCCTTCAGGGCACCCTGGACCTCTTGATCCTGCGTACGCTGCTATTGGGCCGAGCGCACGGCCACGCCATCGCCAAGGCGATCGAATTCCGGTCCGACGACGTGTTGCAGGTCGAACAGGGATCGCTTTATCCGGCGCTCCACCGGCTCATCAAGCGGGGCTGGATTTCGGCCGAAGAAGGAACCTCGGAAAATAACCGGCGAGCCAAGTTCTACCGGTTGACGGCCAAGGGCCGCAAGCAGCTCGTCCTCGAGACCTGCAAGTGGGACAAGCTGACGGGAGCGATCGCGCGCATTCTGCGGCGCGCGGAGCCGGAGGGCGAATCGTGAACCGCCGCCAACGTATGCTCGAGGACCTCGACCAGGAGATTCGCGACCATATCGAGCGCGAGGTGCAAGATAACCTCGAGCGCGGGATGACGCCGCAAGAAGCCCGCCTGGCCGCGCTGCGCAAATTCGGCAACGTGACGCGCGTGAAGGAAGACGCGCGCGAGGTGTGGCATTTCTTTTGGCTCGAGCAGATCTGGCGGGACGTCCAGTTCGGCGTCCGCATGCTGCGCAAGTCGCCGGGCTTCACGGCGATTGCCGTTGGCACGCTCGCGCTGGCGATCGGCGCGAACACCGCAATTTTCAGCGTCGTGTACGCGGTGCTGCTGCGGCCGCTTCCCTATCCGAATCCGGGCCAGCTCACCACCCTGTTTGAGAACAAACTGCAAGAAGGAGTGAGTTTGACGGGCTGCTCCTATCCCGATTTCGAACAGTGGCGCGCTCAGAATCACGTTTTCAGCGGGATGGCCGGGACCTCAGGCCATAGTCTCACGTTGACCGGCCACGGCGACCCGGACGACATAACCACCGAGGTTGTTACGCCCGATTTCTTCTCGATCCTCGAGGTAAAGCCTCTCCTCGGGCGCACCTTCACGCCGGACGACGGGAAGCGAGGAGCAGCACCGGTCGTCATCATCAGCGAGAATTTGTGGCGCAGCCGGTTCGGGACGGATCCGAAGATTCTCGGCAGTTCGATTACTCTCGAAAAGCGCCCGTTCACGGTCGTCGGAGTCATGCCCGCGAGCTTTCGTCCTCCGCCTTTCATCGAGGGCCGCGAGACGTGGATTCCCGTCGCTCAGGATCCTCTCTTCAGCGGATTTATGACGAGGCGAGGCGGGCATTGGCTGGTCGTGCTAGCGCGAATGAAGCCCGGCGTTTCCGCCGCCCAAGCGCAAGCGGAAATGGACACCGTTGAAGCGCGCCTCGCGAAGGATTCGCCCGAGGATTCCGGATGGACGGTCAGCCTCATCCCGCTCCAGAAATTTACGGTCGGTCCCGTAAGGACTGCCCTGCTCGTGCTCCTAGCGGCAGTGGGCGTGGTGCTCCTGATCGCTTGCGTCAACATTGCGAACCTGCTCCTGGCCCGCGCTACGTCCCGCGGGCGCGAAATGGGCGTCCGGGTCGCGCTCGGCGCGGGACGAAATCGCATCGTGCGCCAGCTGCTCACGGAGAGCGTCGTGCTCGGCCTGTTCGGCGGCGTGCTGGGCGTATGCCTCGCCTACTGGGGCGTGCACGCCTTCCGCTCTTTCCTTCCGTCGGACTTGCCGCGGGTCCACGAGATTCGCATCGACGGATGGGTGCTCGGCTTCGCTCTTCTGATCTCTATCGGCGCGAGTCTCATTTTTGGCCTGGCGCCGGCGCTCTTCGCGGCCGAGCGCGACGTCCAGGCGAGCCTGAAAGAAGGCGGCGCGCAAGCCGGCAGGGGCGGCGTAAGGAAACGAATGCGAAATTTCCTGGCGGTTGCGGAAATTGCCCTCGCGACGGTCCTGCTCGTCGCCGCTGGATTGCTGATTCGCAGTTTTCTGACGCTCACGTCGGTGAGCCCGGGATTCGACGCGAACCGCCTTTTGCGGGCCGATGTCTCGCTGCCGCGATTTCAATATTCCAAGCCGCAGCAGTGGAACACTTTCTCGGATAGCTTGCTGGCGAGAATCCACGCTGAGCCGGGCATGCAGGATTCAGCTATTGCGGTTCCTCTGCCCCTCGCGAGCGGCTTCGTGAACCTGAGCTTTGAGATCGAAGGAAATCCTCCCCTTCGGCCGGGAATTTCGCGCACCGCGGATTATGTCTCGGTGAGTCCCGGCTATTTCCACGTGATGCGAATCCCGCTCCTGCGCGGGCGCACCTTCAACGAGCAGGACGTGGCTTCAAATCCGCGCGTGGCGTTGATCAGCGAAGCCTTGGCGCAGACCTATTTTCCGAATCAGGACCCCATCGGAAAACAAATGACCTTTGGATTTCCTCCCGATGGCGCTGCCCCGAGGGAGATCGTCGGAATTGTCGGCGATGTGCGTGATGTCGCGCTCGATCAGGAGGCCGGGCCGATGATGTATGTGCCCTTCGCACAGGCGCCGATCTGGGGTGGTGAAGTCGTCGTTCGCACCGATTTGAATCCGTCAAGCGCGGCAAACACGATCCGGGACGACGTGCGCAGCATCGATCCGGATCTCCCGGTCACCGACGTCCAGTTGATGACCACTGCCCTCTCGGAGTCCGTCGCGCAGCCCAGGTTCGGCACGTTTCTGCTTAGCCTGTTCGGCGTTCTCGCCGTAGTTCTCGCCGCGGCAGGAATTTTCGGCGTGATCTCGTATTGGGTCGCCAGCCGGACGCACGAGATCGGAATTCGTATGGCGCTCGGCGCCACTCCTCGAATCGTGTTGAGCCTGATTCTTTCGGAATCAGCGAAGGTGCTGGTGCTCGGTCTGGCATTGGGAATCGGCGGAGCGCTCGCGATCGGCCGATTCCTCTCGACGCTGCTTTTCGGCGTGCGCCCGGCCGACCCGCTGACATACGCAGCCGTCGCGGCCCTTCTCACCCTCGTGGCGCTCGCCGCGTCGTACGTTCCCGTGCGCCGCGCGATGCGCGTCGATCCCATGGTCGCACTGAAATACGAGTAGCTTCCGCTCCGCCAGCGCGACACGGGAAGAGAGCGTACGCGGGCGAGATGTAAGGCGGCTTCGGGATTCCTGCCCGGAAAGCTATCGAGGAGCGGGGGATTTAGCGGATGGGGCGCTCTTCGGCGCTGTCGTCGGCAGGGGCGTGTCTGGCGGCGGTGGCGTCAGCGTGAATTTGCCGTTGACGACAGGATTGCGGTCTTCACCCTCGCAGTCCTCGTAGACCATTCGATGGATGTGCGCCACTCGTTCGTAGGTGCGCTTCATGTGCCACGGCGCCGTGAGATTGGCCGGATCGATGATGGTCATCTGATCTTCCAAATGCCCCGGGTCGATCATCCGCATTTTCTCGATGAAATGCGCTTGCTGGGTCAAAATGCCGATCGTCAGGAATCCCTCTACGTCCCCAAACGCCGAGACGCTGCTACCCGAGTCTTGAGGGCCATATGGATCTTTGACCGCAATCGTATCCATCACGAGCGTCTGTCCCTCCCAATGCCCGATTGAATCGCCCCATGGCGTCGCCCACAGGTCATCCTTCGGCGTGTGCGGCCGCCCGTCCGTGTAGATGTGGCGAATCTCGCGGCTCGAAAAAATCAGCGCCGTTTCTTTCGGCGTCACCAGAACCTCGAACATCAACGGTGTGTCGAGCATCAGGCCCGGGTATCCGAACGTGCAGGCCGTGAAAGCCCCGCCCGGATCTTCGCCGCGCGCGACAGCCTCAAGCCTCTTGCGTTCCTTCGCCTGCATGGCGTCGACTTTCGCCTTGGTGGCGGCGTTAAGCGGCGGCGACCACTCCATTTGTTTAAGAACTTGCTCGAGCGACTGATTGAATCCGCCCGTCGCATCCGGCGTCGCGCCGACGTTTTCCCACTGGCCGCTCCAGTCGGGCAGTCCCGTGGACGCGCCCATGGTCGCCACGCACGCGAGCACGATGGCCGCCGCTTCTGCAAGTCTCCGCAGAGTCATTTGCTTTGGCCGTCCGGCGCTGGTGAGCCGATCAGGGGTCCGTCGGGACCGGTGCCCGAGAGGTACTGGCCGCCCTTGACGCCATCACGCATGGGGTGGATGACCAAGGTGATTTTGTCGCCCGGCTTTAAGGTTCCGGGCCGCCACCCGACTCGCACCAGATGCTCGGGGCTCGTCATCTCAATGCTCCACTCGTCTTCGCCGCCGCCGTCGTTCTTGACGAGCACCTGGATGAACACGTGGGGATTGGTCCAGCGGAAATCCTTGACGGTGCCTTCGAGCGCGACCTTCTTCGACTGGTCGAACATCGCAAACGAATGGTGCGCGAGCGCCGAAGTTGACCCCAGTATTGCAACGATGGCGATGAGGGTGTAATTCCGCACCCTACTCATTTGTTCCTCCACAGATCCGGGATCGCGCGTCCGAGGCAAATGCCGGCGGCATATTATTTGGCGCTGGATTATACCCCTAGATCGATCAACGAAATCCGTTACTTGGCGCAGATAGCAGGGTGAAGTCGCAGACCTGGTTTCCCTGGATACACTTGGAACGGCTGCCAAGACGCCGTCGTCGCCACCACAAACGTTGTATCCGCGGCGCGCCGTGTGCTAGCATCCCGGCTTTCCGCGCTAGGGGCCCAAGCCCCCGGCGCAACCCGCGGGTTCATCGCGAGCATCCGCCGGGGGGCGGGATCGTGACATTGATCCCAATGCACAGCTCGGATTTTGCAATCCTCGCTATTTCCACGCGAAATGCCTGCCTGAAGAACTTCGAAACTCGAAAAGCGAAATTCGAAAGTCGAGGGACGGCTGCGTTTTCGCCGAATTTCGAGTTTCGAATTTCGATTGACCGGAACTTGAGAGGTGAAACATGAAATCCTACACAACCGATTGGATTCGCAATGTGGGCATTGTCGGCCACGGCGATACGGGGAAGACCCAGCTCGTGTCGTCGTTGCTTTTCACGGCGGGAATGACGCCGCGTCTCGGCAAGGTCGCCGACGGCTCAACCACCACCGACTGGGACGAAGAAGAAATCGCCCGTAAGATCTCGATCAACACCGGCCTTGCCTACGCCGAATGGCAAGTCCCGGGCCAAGCCGAGAAAACCCAGTCTGAGAGGACAAAGATCAACCTGCTCGATACGCCCGGCTATTCCACCTTCATCAACGAAACAAAATCGTCGCTGATCGCCACCGACGCGTCGCTCATCGTCGTCGACGCCGCCGCCGGCGTGCAAGTCTGCACAGAAAAGGTCTGGGACTACGCCACGGAATACGATCAGCCGCGCGCCTTCGTGATCAACTGGATGGACCGGGAACTCGCGAGCTTCGACCGCGCGCTGGCGTCGATCGAACAGGTGTTCGGCCGCGGCGTGGTGCCGATTCAGCTGCCGATCGGCTCCGAGAAGAATTTCCGCGGCGTGATCGACCTCGTCTCGATGAAGGCGCTGATCTATACGCCCGATGGCGATGGCAAAGCCAAAATTGAGGACATCCCGGCGGAATTCGCCGAGGAAGCCAAAGCGGCGCACGAGCGTCTCGTCGAACTGGTGGCCGAGGGCGAAGACGAATTGATGCAGGAATTCTTCGATAAGGGCACGCTGCCGGTTGAAGATTTGAAAAAAGGCCTGCATGAAGAGGTTCGCGACAAAAAAATCTTCCCAGTCCTGCTTAGCTCCGCGCTCCACAACATTGGCACCGACGCAATTTTGAATTTCATCGCCGAAATTCTGCCGTCGCCCGCGTTTCGCGGAAAGGCGGCCGGACACAAGACGCCGGATCATAAGGGCGAAACCGTCGAACGCAAGATTGCTTCCTCCGAGCCGCTCTCGGTCTTCGTCTTCAAGACCGTCGCCGACCCGTTTGCCGGACGGATCAACTATTTCAAGGTCATGTCCGGCGTGCTCAAAAACGACGCGACGCTCCAGAATCTCAACCGCAACTTGCAGGAGCGCCTTCAGCATATTCAGGTGATGCAGGGCAAAACGGCCACGGAGGTTCCCGAGCTGCACGCCGGCGATATCGGCGTGGTCGCAAAACTGAAGGAAACCACCACCGGCGAGACCCTCGGCGACAGGAACGCGCCCATTTTCTATCCGCCCGCGCGCATTCCCGAGCCTTCGATCACCTTTGCCGTCGAGCCGAAGACTCGAGCGGACGAAGACCGCATCGGCGTGGCGATTCACAGGATTCTCGAGGAAGATCTCGCGCTGCGCTTCGGCCGCGACCCGCAAACCAAGGAATTCCTGCTCTCCGGCGCCGGGCAGCAGCACATCGAGGTGGTCGTCGCCAAGCTGCGAAAGCGCTATCACGTCGAGATGACGCTGAAGCCGCCGAAAGTTCCCTACCGCGAGACTATCCGCGGCAAGGCCGACGCGGAAGGCAAGCACAAGAAGCAAACCGGCGGGCACGGCCAGTTCGGCCTCTGCAGGATCAAGCTGGAGCCGCTGCCGCGCGGCAAAGGAATCGAGTTCGTCGACGATGTTTTTGGAGGCGCGATTCCCAAGAACTGGATTCCGTCGGTCGAAAAAGGCATTCGCGATTCAGCCGAGCGGGGCTATCTCGCGGGCTTCCCGGTCGTCGATTTCCGCGTCAGCCTCTACGACGGCAAGTATCACGATGTCGACTCAAGCGACATGGCGTTCAAGATCGCAGGCTCGCTCGCGTTCAAGGAAGCCATGAAGCAGGCGCGGCCCGCGCTTCTCGAGCCGATCATGCACGTCGAGGTCTACGCGCCCGATCAGTATTCGGGCGACCTCATGGGCCATCTCAGCGGGCGTAGAGGGAAAATCAGCGGCAGCGAGGCGCGCGGCTCGAGCGTAGCGATCAAGGCGCTTGTGCCGCTCTCGGAAATGCTGAGCTACGCGAACGAACTTATCTCGATGACGCAGGGCCGCGGAAGCTACTCGATGGAATTTTCGCACTACGATTTCGTCCCGCAGGAACTGGCCGAGAAGGTAATCGCGGCGCACAAGCCGCATCATTTGGAAGAGAGCCAGGCAGCCTCGGCGTAAACCGCGAGGCCCGTTTTGTCGGTTGGTTCCCGATTTGGCTCGACCGGGAAGGGCAGGAAGCCTATTTTAATGCCGCTTACTTGCCGCCGCCCTGTTCGGGAGCAGTGGACGAACTTGTCGATGTTGAGGACGATTGCGCGGGGGCATTGTTCGCAGCAGGTTTCGAGTGTCGCCAGATCATGAGCGACGCGAAGGACTTCGATTTCTTGGTGTTGGCCGGCTTCGCCTGCGCGCTCTGCTGCCCAGCGCCATGCGGCGCCATCAGGCCCGCGTGGCATCCGATTCCGTAGCATGGCCCGGTGTACGGCATCAAGAGCGAGCACCCGGCGAACCAGAACGAGGCCAGCAAGATTCCCGCAATACCGATTCGTCTACTCATCGGCTGTCCCTTTCGCGCACACGATCCGAGAACGACAAGCTGAAATAGTGCTGAACAGGCCCATTCAGTCAGTTGCACGAATGTTGCCATACGATTGCCCGCATGGATATGGAACGGAAGGCTAATAAATGGGCATTGTGCCCTAGCCCTAAATTGGCCTTTAGGACAGCCGCGGAAGGAAGAATCCGGTGAGGCGCCGATGCTCGTCAAACGCCGCCCCGAACTGCCCTGCCAGCAACGCCTCTTCCCTCTTCGACTTCCAGACGAAGCCGGCCAGGATGACCGCGAACGCCACGATTCCACGGTATTTCCCGACAGCCAGCGCCGTGCCTGCAACGGCCAGCAGTATCCCGGTGTAGATCGGGTGCCGGATTCGAGAGTAAGGCCCGGTGCGGATCAGTTCGTGCCCGGCCTTCAGCGCGACGCTCGCGCTCCAATAGCGCCCGATGTGATACCGCGCCCAAATCGCGAACGCCACGCCCGCCCAAACGAGCGCGGCGCCGACGAAGAATACCCAGTAACGCCACGGAAAGAATCGCCGGTTGAGAATGCCGAAGCGCAAACCACCGTCGTAGAGTAGGACAAACGCTGCGAAGGACACGACAATCCGGATAAATTTCTCGCCCGGCGGCTCGTGCCGTTCGATCTTATTGACGCGCAGGCTCGCGATAAGCCAGTACACAAGAAAAATAATCCACGGCAAATCGATCAGGTACGCCAAGTAATCTCTCATCGCGGCATCTCCGAGGGGTCAACTATAAACCAAAATGGAGCTTGCGATTGCGGCGCAAAATGCGTCAAGCTGCTGAGCCATGAAAAAATCGTCAAAAATCAAACATTGGGGCGATGCCACGCTCGCTATCCATGCGGGCGAGGAGAAATTCCGCGTCGGCGCGCCCGTGGGCACGGCGATCTCGCGCACCGCGAACTTTACCTTTGAGAGCACGGAAGAAATGAAGCGCTGGGCCGAGGGAAAGAGCTCGGCCTACATCTACACGCGCTACGGCAATCCGACCCTGGCGATCGCCGAAGCGAAAATCGCGGCGCTCGAAGGCGCCGAAGCGGCCGTGGTAACAGCGTCCGGCTCGGCGGCGATTTCGGCGGCGCTTCTCTCGCAGCTCCGGGCCGGCGACGAATTGATCGCCACGCGGCAGCTCTACGGCGGCAGTTACAGGCTGCTCCGCGACGTTTTCCCGAGGTACGGAATCGTGGTGCGCCACGTCGAGGCCGATCTCGCGGGCATCGAGCGGCTCGTCAATCCGCGGACGAAGGTGATGTACATCGAGACGCCGACCAATCCGACGTTGCGGCTCGTCGATCTCGCGAAAGCGGTCGCCTTTGCGAAGGAATGGGGCCTCGTTTCGATCGTCGACAACACATTCGCGAGCCCGGTCCTGCAGAAGCCCCTCGAGGCCGGCTTCAACATCGTTGTCCACAGCGCGTCGAAATATCTCGCGGGGCACTCCGATGTGATTGCGGGAGCGGCGGCCGGCAGCGCCGGCCTGATTCGCAAAGTCCGCGAAAACGTGATCCAGCTCGGCGGCTCGATGGACCCCGAGGCGGCGTTCCTGCTGATCCGGGGGATGAAGACGCTTGAGGTGCGCGTCGAGCGCCAGTGCAAGAACGCGATGGCCGTGGCCAAGTTTCTGGCCAAGCATCCCAAGGTGGCCCGGGTGCACTATCCCGGCCTGGCTTCGCATCCGGACCACACTCTCGCCAGGCGGCAGATGCGCGCCTTCGGCGCCATGATGGCGTTCGACCTCAAGGGAGGCTTGATGGCGGCGCGCCGGTTCTGCGACCGCGTGCGCGTGTTTCTGCTTGCGGCGAGCTTGGGCGGAGTCGAGTCGCTGGTGATTCTGCCGATCTATACCTCACACTACAACATGCGCCCTGAGGAGCTGCGGGGGGCGGGAGTCCAACCGGGGACGGTGCGGGTTTCAGTCGGGCTTGAGGACGCCGCGGATCTGATCGAAGATCTGCGCCAAGCCCTGGCCTGAGCCCGCGGCCAGTTTTCCCAACCTGTCTCTCAGGCCAGTAGCAATAATGTCCCGGACGATGATATAAGCCTTTCAGCGCGAGGGCTTTCGGGGCTTAGTACTCGGTGTCCTGATTCGGTCAACCACTAGTACCGTACTGCCATTGACCGTGTCCTGGAGTACCCGTAGAATTTTGGACTGGCGTTAGAGGACTGCGTCATTATGAAATGCCGGCTCACATTTTGTGCCCTGTTTGCGGCCAGCATGCTTTTCCTGGCCGGCTGCGAACAGACCGCCTCAAAGGCGGTTCACGTTCAGCCGCCTGCGGGCGCACCGGCGCCGATCGAGGTTCGCCAGCCGCTTCCGCTGCCGGCAAATCCCCCGTACTTGGCTGAACTTATGCCACGCCCGCAACCTGCGATTGACGTCCTGGTCGATAACGTTCAATCGGACTATGACGCGGGCCAGCGCGAATACAAGGCCGGGAATCTCGACAACGCGCAAACGGACTTCGACCACGCGGTGGATCGCATCCTCAAGAGCGGCTTCCAGGCGGATGCCGACCCTCGGCTCGGCAAGCTTTTCGACCAATTGAGCAGCCTGGTGAACTCGGACGAGATCGCTGCGATCGAGGGCAACGACGAGGAAGAAACAGAAACTCCTGCCGAACCCGCGCCGATCGACGAGATCGCGGACATGACGCTGCCGGCGGGCGATCCGCGCCTGGCGGCGAAAGCCGAATCCGAGCTGATTCGCGTGCACCACGATTTGCCGCTCACGGTAAACGAATCCGTTCTTCAATATTTGAGTTTCTTCACGACGCCGCGCGGCCGAGCGATTGTCGAGCACGGTCTTGATCGCGCCGGGCGTTACAGCGACATGATTCGCAGCGTGCTCGCCCAGGAGGGCGTGCCGCAGGATCTGATCTACCTGGCGCAGGCGGAGAGCGCCTTCCAGCCAGACGCGGTTTCGCGTGCAGGGGCGCGGGGCATCTGGCAATTCATGGCTCCCCGCGGCGAGGAATACGATCTCGACCGGAGCTACTGGGTGGACGAACGGAGCGACCCGGAGAAAGCCACGCGGGCGGCCGCGCAGCATTTCCGCGATCTCTATGGGATGTTCGGCGACTGGTATCTGGTGATGGCCGCTTACAATTCGGGCCCGCTGACGGTGGCGCGGGCCGTCCAGCACACCGGCTACGCGGATTTCTGGCAGCTGCAAAAGCTCAACGCGCTGCCGAGGCAGACGCAGAATTACGTTCCGATCATTCTGGCGCTCGCGCTCGTTGCCAAGGATCCGGCGCTCTACGGCGTCCAGATAAGCCCCGAAAAGCCGGAGCCGGCCGAGACGATCCACCTGGAACACCCCATCGACCTGCACTTGGTGGCCGACGCATCCGGAACGGATTTCGACGATTTGCGGATGCTCAATCCGGAGCTGCTCCGCAGCGTGACGCCGAACGCATCCGATTTCACGCTGAACGTGCCTGCGGGTGCTACGAAGACGTTTGAAGAGAATATCGCCCAGGTGCCGCAGGACAAGTGGACGAGCTGGCGCCTCCACGAAGTGGAGGACGGCGAGACGCTTGCCGATATCGCGCACCACTACCGCGTGACCGTCTCGGCGATCGAAACCGCGAACCATCTCGAGCCGCATGCGACCGTGCCGGCCGGATTTCTCCTGACGATGCCGACCTCGCCCGCGCCGGTTCATTGGGTGGGATACCGTGTGCAGCGCGGCGACACGCTTCCTCGAATTGCGGACCGCTTCGATGTGACCGTCGAGCAGCTGAAGCGGTGGAATCACATTCGCGGCAGCCGCGTCTCTCGCGGGGCTCATCTGCGAATCTACGCCGGAGTCCAGGATTCGGAGCCGCCGGCAGGGGCGCGTTCGGCGGAGAAGACGGCTGCGTCGACGAAAACGGTATCCGCGGAGAACCGCCCGGCGCAGGGCCTCGAGCATCGCGTGAAGCCGGGCGAGACGCTCTACTCGATCGCCCGCGTATACCAGACAAGCGTTTCTTCTCTGCTCGAATCAAATCCCTTCCTCGCGGGTAGGGGACTGCAAGCCGGCGACGTGCTCACAATTCAGCGCTAGCGCCCGCGCAACCCGCAGTAATTATCCTCTTTACTTATAGATACGGGCGCACCAGCCCTTGGCGATCGCCGCCGTTCGCGCCCTCGCTGCCAAGCCTTGCATTCAATTTTGCTTTTGGACCCATTGCGCCTTGACAAGGTCAAACACTCCGTCTATAAGCGCCCGAGGAGTGAATGCACGCGGGACCCCTACGGAGGATCGAGATGTTTGACGCGAAGATGCACGATGAGGACGACGACGAGCTGCCGGGATTCGACGAAGAGGAAGAAGGGCCCGAGCAGTCCCCGGAAATCGTAGAAGTGGAAGAGGTCATTATCGAGGAGGAGCCCGAAGAGGAGATGGAGGCTGCTCCGGCGCCGGCTCCCAAGCGACCACCGGCGAAGAAAGCCAAGAAGGCTGCGCGGAAAAAGGCCAAAGCCAAGGCGAAGCCGAAAGCGAAGCCCAAAGCAAAGAAAAAAGCGCCTGCGAAGAAAAAGGCGGGCACCAAGAAGAAAAAGAGCGGCAAGCGGAAACGCTGACCTCCTCCGAGCTCGTCTTCCGAAGGTCTCGCACTCGCGGGACTGCGTACCGAGATACGCGGTCCCGCGTTTCTTCTTTTGTCCTCGATCCTAAGGCGCTTCCCGCGACGGGATCGGCATTCCTGATTTGTACGGCGCAGATTCCAAGCCGGCCGCGAAGTTCCCACTTTGACAACGTTTTGCTTGCCGCAACCGCTATGGGTGGCTAGCATACGCGCGCGATGCCACTGGCGGTCGAGCAGGTCCGGAGAATGCGCGGAGGGGCGCAGGCGCACCTGATGCGGTGCGCGGACGAAGCGTACTACGTGGTGAAATTCCAGAACAATCCGCAGGGGACGCGGATTCTGGCGAACGAATTGCTCGGTACGAGATTGGCGGGGCGGATCGGGCTGCCGGTGCCTGCGACGGCGGTCGTGGAAGTGCGCGACAGCCTGATCGAGCATACGGAAGATCTGGTGATCCAACTGGGTCGCGGGAGCGCGCGCTGCCGGCCGGGGCTGCAGTTCGGCTCGCGGTATCCCGGCGCGCCGGCCGAAACCGTGGTCTACGATTTCCTGCCGGACGAGCAGTTGCGCGAGGCCGCGAACCTCCACGATTTCTGCGGGATGCTGGTCTTCGACAAGTGGACCTGCAATACGAACGGGCGCCAGGCGATTTTTTTTCGCGGAGCGGGCGAATCGCAGTACCGCGCGCAGATGATCGATCAGGGATTCTGCTTCAACGCGGGCGAATGGAATTTTCCCGACGCGCCGCTGCGCGGCCTCTACGCGCGGCACCGCGTGTACGAATCGGTGCGCGGCATCGAATCGTTCGAACCGTGGCTCGCGCGCATCGAAACGCGCATCGACGCGAGCGCGCTTGAAGAGGCTTCGAGCGGCATTCCGCCCGAGTGGTACAATTTCGAGCTGGACGCGCTCGAAAAAATGCTCGAACAGCTCCTGCGGCGGCGAAAGCTGGTCCGCGAGCTGATCGTCTCGGCCTGGAAGTCATCGGCACAACCCTTTCCCTACTGGAAGTGAACCATGCCTGAAGAGAGCCGCAATACGCTGCGTTACCGGGTGCTGCGCTACACGCCCAACCTCGTGCGGGATGAATGGGTGAATGTTGGCGTGTTGCTCGAAGAGGTCCACGGGGCGGCTGCGCGCCGCGCGGCGCGCTTCATCGAGGAAGACGCGGAAATCGCGCGTGTCCGCCGGCTGCATCCCGGCGCCGACGAGAGCATCCTGCGCGCGCTTGCCGCCGATTTCGACGCGAGGCTGCGCTCGCCCGCGGCGGCCGCCGATCTTGAAAAACTCGACCAAACGCTTTCAAACGTGCTGCAGTTCAGCCCGGCGCGCGCGTTGCTGGCGGAAAATTTCGACGACGAGCTCGAACGCCTGTACCGCGAGCACGTGGCGCGCCCGCCGGCGAGGCGCGGCGGAATCGTCGAGAGCACGCGGGAATGGATTCGCGCGCGATTGCGCGACGTGTTTTACCGGCGCGGCGTTCTCGGGAAACTCGAACGCAGCGTGCGCGTTGAGCAGTTCACTCAGCCGGGCGATCCCATGCGTCTCGACTACTCCTATCGCTATAACGGCACGCGCGGCTACCTGCACCCCGTGGCCCTCAACCGGGACTCCACGCAGGCCAAGGTGCTCGCTTACACCGCCGAGCAGATTCGCCGGCAAATCAAGGCGGAATTCACGGCCATCACGGAAATCGAGCCAGAGCCCGGCAACCGCCGCCACGAATTTGTCACGCGGCTGTTCGAGGCGCAGGCCATCTCGATCGTGCCCCTCAATCGCATCGAGCGATTCGCCGAAGAGTTGCGCCTGCGCCTGCCCTAGAACACGGAAACGGAAATTGGAAAATCGACTTCCCCGGTTCCCCGGCGCCCCGGCGCCCTCAATCGTCAGTCACGCCAGCGAGCCCACGGGAGAGCCCCATTTCTATTTTCTGTTTTCCATTTTCTGATCCGGAAAATAAGAAGGGAAGCGGGCCACTTTTGGGCGACCGCGCTTCCCGGGGTGTGTCCTAGAAGTGTTTGATCAATTAGACGCGGACGTTCCGCGGAAGGTTTCCTGTTTCTTTCGAAATCAGTAGAAAAGATATTTGCGCCACTTTTCGTCGCGATGGCCAATCAGGCGCATCAACTGCCGCGACGTATGCAGCGTGAAAGGGCGCGGACGCCGCTGCAGCTTGAGTCCCGCCTCTTCCGGCGTGCGGTCTCCCTTGCTGTTGTTGCAGGCGTAGCAGCACGCCACCAGATTTTCCCAGGACGATCGCCCGCCCCGCGAGCGCGGCATCACATGATCGAGCGTCAGCTCCGAGGCCGGGAACGTGGCTCCGCAGAACTGGCACATGTTGCGGTCGCGTAGCAGAATGTTTTTGCGCGAAAGCGCCCGGCTCTGCTGCGGGATGTGCCGGTAGCTGAGCAGCCGGATCACCGACGGCACCTGGATCGCCTTCGACGTGGAATGAACCTCGTGGTGATTGGTCTCTTCGGCCTGCGCCACGCCCTTGAGCATCAGGACCAGCGCGCGCCGCACGGCCGTCACGTTGATCGGCTCGAAGGTGGCATTCAGCACCAGCACGGGAGACTGCATCACGGAAGGCCGCTTCGCGGCGGGCTGCTTCACGCGGGAAGAATCGTAGCTGGCCGTGGGGGACGAATCGACGCGGGCCGCCGGGCCGGTCACGGCTCCGCTTAGGGGCGCAAGGCTGGGCCGGGGGCGCAAACCGCCCTTGTGACGGTTATCCATGGCCTCGCCTTCGTCTCGGTAGATCCAGACACATCTCCCTAACCGCTATAGATGCTCGGCAGAGCTGTCCGGTTTGCTTCGGCCGCGGGCCGACCTCGCCTCGATCGCGGCCCCTGGCGCAACCGCCCAGGAACGGACCCGGGCCACGGTCAGCCCGAGCACGGCGGCGGCGCCCGCTTTCTTGAGGGCACGGGCGCACGCATCTAGCGTGGCGCCGGTCGTCAATACATCATCTACCAGCAGGACCCGCAGGTTGTCAACTTGCCCGCCCTCGCGAGTCGCGTAGGCGCCACGGACCGATTTCCAGTGCTCGGTGCGGGAGAGAACCAGCCGCGCCGGGCGGGGCTTGGTTCGAACCAGGATTCCCGCATCGAGCGGGAGTTTCAGACGCTTCGCCAGGGGGCGCGCGATCAATTCCGCCTGGTTGTAGCCGCGCTCGCGCCGGCGCTCCCGATGCAGCGGCACGGGGACCACCACATCCGCGCGCCAGTCCGCCGGCGCCCGCGTCACGATCTCAGCCAACCGTCCGGCGAACCAGTCTCCGAGGCGCGCCACCTGCTCGTATTTGAGCAGGACGATCGCTTCCGAAAGCGCGTCGTCGTAGGTGGCGAAGCTGCGCGCGCGGTCGAAGGCGTAGAAATCGGCGCGGCACAGCCGGCATTTCGGCTCGATTGCCGCGAGCGCCACGTCCGACTCGAAAGGCCGCCCGCACTGCAGGCACATGGGGTCGGCGATCCGCTCGAAGCCGGCGAGGCAGCCTTCGCAGACCGGGATGCGGCTAGCATTCGTAAGCGTGCGGCGCAGATCCGGCAGGGGCCGGGAAACAGCACCGATGCCAGCGAGTCGAGCGCGCTTTTCAGGATCACAGGTTCGCCGCAAATTGGTATGCGGCGAGACGCTACTCGAAATCGGGCGGCGGCGAAAGGGTGGAGACTTCGGACGTAGAAATACGAACGGAGGCTGCTGCGGCTACAGCTGGCCTTTTTCCTTCTTTTCCTGGCACGTGATGCAGTAGCGGGTCCAGGGCACGGCCTCGAGGCGCTTCTGTTGCAGCTCCTCGTGGCACGACAGGCATTCGCCGTACGTGCCGTCCTTGATGCGCTCGAGCGCTTCATCCACCAGTTGCAGGAGCGAGCGGTAGTTGTGCGTCTCGCCGAAGAGAAACTCCTTGGTGTAGGAGTTCGCGGCCTTATCTGCGAGATCGACCGTCGGATCCTCATCCGCCTCGCGGCCCTCCTGCTGGGTGCGTGCGATCGCGCGCAGCAATTCCTCGCGCCGCGCGACGAGTTTCTTTTTGTAATAATCCAAACGCTTTTTGTCCATGGATTGTCGTTCCAGTGAGGAAAATGGCCTCACTCAAATCCCGCGATTCTAGCGGTAACGTCCTTCCCTGTCAAACAAGTACCGTTGCAAACCGAAGCAATTCCTGGCGGCAGAGTCGCCCCTACGACGGCACGCGATGCAACAGCCAACAATAGATGCAGCTTTCGCGCAAAAGGATTCGAGGCTCAGCTTTTCTTTGGCTTCGCTGGGAAGAAAATGTGCAGTCCGAGCGCGCCGATTCCGATCGAGGCGAATACGAGCGCGCTGCCCTCCGGCCCCACGCTGCCGCCCGTCAGCCACGCGGGGCCGTGCAGCGAAGCGCCCGTCAGGTGGCCGGCCGCCGGAACGCCGCTGTTCGGCACTCCATAGAGAAAGCTCTCGCCCCAATCCCAGGCGGCGTGCATCCCGATCGCGAACCAGATGTTTCCCGTGCGCCGCAGTGAGAAAGCCGCGAGCATGCCGAAACATCCGGCCAGGAGCAGCCCAACCTTTGCCTCGCCGGAGTTGTCGACGTGCAGCAACCCGAACCAGATCGCAAGCGCGAGCGCCGCCGGCCAGAATCCGAGTTCCTGCGCGAGCGTCGCCTGCATATACCCGCGGAACGTCGCCTCCTCGAAGAAACCGACGAGCAGGAACGCGAGCAGATACAGGACGCCGTAACGAATCGCAGCCACCGCATCGAGCGCCATCCCTCCGAGCGAGAATCCATCCATTGCCGCGATGGACCCCATGAGCGCGGTCAGCAGCGCAAGTCCGTACGCCCCGCCTTGCCAGAAACGTTTGCCGAATGCCGCCCCCAGGGGCAAGCCGTAGTCCGCGAAGGATCGATTTTCGATCCGGCGCATCAAATGCCCTGTCGCCACCGCCGCGACTACGCGAATCCCTTCGCTGAAGAGAATGACGCCCGGAGTCAGCACGGCCCCCGGCCGGGTTCGCATCCAAGCCCAGATCGCCGGATCGGTCGCGAGCAGCGCCTCGATCACGAACACCAGAAGGTTGTAAAGCGCCACGGCAGCGGCGAGCCGCCAAATGGGCCGCACGCCATCCGGATCCAGAAAGATTCGGTGGAGGGCGCCCTCGAACGGCGGCAGATCGCCGTCGTGCCCTTGGTAAACGGCGAACGGAGGCTCGGTGGAAGGTGGCTGGGTGGCGATGGTCGTCTCCGCGATCCGGACGATTTCGCGCCGGACCGCCAAGCGCTCCCCATCTTACATTTTGGCGGCGTCGGGTTGCGAGTGCTGATGGCCGCTGTTAGAATCTGTAGTCTGCGCTTGGAACGCCATCATCGCGACGATCCCCTTTCATGCAAATGCCGGCCGTAGTGGAAATGAGAGCAATGGAGGACCGGAGTGGCCAAATATGATTTGGTAATTATCGGCAGCGGGCCGGGCGGGTACGTCGCCGCGATCCGCGCCAGCCAGTGGGGGCTAAAAACCGCCGTGGTCGAAAAGGACCCGTTTCTCGGCGGCACTTGCCTGCACGTCGGCTGCATCCCCACGAAAGTATTTCTGCATCACGCCGATATTTATGACTACTTTCAGCGCGCCGAGGAGTTCGGCTTCGAAGTCAAGGATGTGAAGGTCAACTGGCCGGCGATGCTCGTGCGCAAGGACAAAATTGTCAAGAAGCATGCCGGCGGGATCGGACTGCTTTTCAAAAAGAACAAAGTCGATTCGATCACCGGCTGGGGACGCATCGCCGGTCCCGGCCGCGTGTCCGTCGAAAAGGACGGCAAGACCACCGAGATCGAAACGACCTACACGATGATCGCGACGGGCTCGGAAGCGCGCACGCTGCCGGGCGTGGAGATCGACGGGAAGGTGATCCTGACGAATCGCGAGATTTTGCAGCTCCCGGCGATTCCAAAATCGCTGGTGGTGGTCGGCGCGGGCGCCGTGGGCGTCGAATTCGCGTCTATTTTCAGTACGTTCGGCACCGAGGTGACTATTCTCGAGGCGCTGCCGCGCATCGTGCCCCTCGAAGACGAAGACATCTCTCCCGAACTCGAGAAAGCCTTCAAGAAAAAGGGCATCCGCATCGAGACGGGCGCCAAAGTCGACTCCGTGAAGAAGAGCGCCGGAGGCGCGACCGTCAGCTTCCAGGACAAAACCGGAAAGGCCCAGTCGATTGCGGCGGAGAAGGTTTTGATCGCCGTCGGCCGCCGGCCCCTCACCGAGAATATCGGCCTGGAAAAAACAAAAGTGAAGCTCGAACGCGGCTACATTCACACGAATGCTTTCCTCGAAACGGACGAACCGCGCCTCTACGCCATCGGCGACATCGTCGCCGGACTTCCGCAGCTCGCGCACGCCGCGTCGATGGAGGGAATCATCGCGGTCGGCCGCATGGCGGGCAAGGAGATGCAACCGTTCGACCGCAAGCGCTGCCCCGCGGCCACCTACTGCGAGCCGCAGATCGGTTCGATCGGACTCACGGAAAAGCAGGCGCGCGAAGCGGGATTCGACGTAAAGACCGGCAAGTTTCCTTTCCTCGCCAACAGCAAAGCCACGATTCTCGGCCAGCACGACGGCTTCATCAAGGTCGTGGCCGAAGCGAAATACGGCGAGATTCTGGGCGTCCACGCGATCGGGCCGCTCGCCACCGAAATCATCGCCGAGCCCGTCGCCGCGCTCGGTCTCGAAGCCACACTCGACGATATGGCCGCAACCATCCACGCACATCCGACAGTTTGGGAAGCGATGGGCGACGCATTCAACTCCGTGCGCGGCCTCGCCATCAACATTTAATTTAGCGCCTGTTTCACGCGCAGCTCTAGGGTTTTGGACGGCATGCGAAAGCACGACATCGACAAAATCTGCTGGCTCGTCGACTTGGGACTGATTCCCTACCTCGCGGCCTGGGAATTGCAGCAGCAGCTCGTTGAGGCGCGCAAGGCGGGAGCGATTCCCGACGTGCTACTCGTCTGCGAGCATCCCCACGTGATCACCCTCGGCCGCAACGGCAAGCGCGAACACCTGCGGGCGGGAGACCGCTTGCTTGCCCAGATGAGCGTGGAATTTCATCCGAGCGACCGCGGCGGAGATATCACCTATCATGGACCCGGGCAAATCGTCGGCTACCCGATCCTCGATTTGGCGCGGCATCGGCGCGACGTGCGCTGGTATGTCGCGCAGCTGGAAGAAGCGATGATTCGCATTTCCGCCGATTTCGGCGTCGCGGCCAGACGCGCCGAAGGCCGCCACGGCGTTTGGGTCGATGCGGCTGCTGGCGAAGAGAAACTGGGAGCCCTCGGCGTGCGTCTGAGCCGCTGGGTGGCGTCGCACGGGTTCGCGTACAACGTTTCGACCGACCTGCGCTATTTCGATCTGATCGTTCCCTGCGGGATCGCGGGGTCGCGCGCCACGTCTCTCGAACGCGTTTTGGGCCGGGCGATTGACATCGGCGCGGTGCGTGCGCGGGTGGCAACACATTTCGCGGAGGTTTTCGGGCGCGATCTGGTGCAGACTACGCGTGAGGAATTGAATGAATCTCTCGCAACTCTGCAGGACTCGCGCAATCGGGCAGATTCCGTAATGGTTTGAGGCGCAGGGCGGCTTGTCTGCCTTGCCGCAAAAGGACTTTTGTTCTGGCAAAGAGGAAAATGAATTGCCGACTCGTCTGACGCACGAACAACAACTCGAGCTGTACTACTTCATGCAGCTCAACCGGCAGCTCGAAGACCGTCTTGTAAGGCTCTTCCGGCAAAACAAGATCGTGGGCGGCGTGTATTTGAGCCTCGGGCAGGAAGCCGTTTCGATCGGCACATCCTACGCCCTCGAGCCGCGCGATTGGCTCGCGCCGATGATTCGCAACATCGGCACGCTGCTCGTGAAGGGATTCAAGCCGCGTGACATCTTCACGCAGCACATGGCGAAATACACTTCGCCGACGCACGGCAAGGACGGCACGAGCCACTTCGGCGATCTGAAGAAGCTCCACGTGGTCTCGCCGATTTCGATGCTGGGCGATCTGATTCCCGTGATGACGGGCGTCGCGATGGCCGGGCGCTACCTTGGCCAGAAGATCGTCGCAATGACCTGGATCGGCGATGGCGGCAGCTCGACGGGAGCGTTTCATGAAGGGCTGAACTTCGCGGCGACGCAGCGCGCGCCGTTCGTCCTCATCCTTGAAAACAACCAGTGGGCCTACTCGACTCCCGTTTCGCGACAGGTGCCGCTGAAAAATCTGGCCGATCGCGCCCGCGCGTACGGGATCGAGAGCCGGATCGTCGACGGCAACGACGTGATCGCCGTCTACGATGCCTCGAAAGCCGCCGTCGATGAATGCCGCGCCGGCCGCGGACCCATCCTGATCGAAGCGAAGACCATGCGCATGAAGGGCCACGCGCAGCACGATCCCGCCGAATACGTTCCCAAGGAAATGTTCGAATATTGGAAGACCCAGGATCCCATCGCGCGCTACGAAAAATATCTGACCGAGCACAAGATCTGGGACGCGGCGAAGAAATCCGAGATCGACGCGCGCATCGAGCGCGAACTCGACGCAGACCAGAAGTTCGCGGAAGAATCGCCGATGCCGCCGCCCGAGACCGTCGAGCAGGGTGTCTATTGCGAAGGCTGCCATACGATCGAGGCCGACTGGCAGCGCTCGAAGAAGGAAGTAAATCCTCCGGCGTCGAATGAAAAGCCCGTCTGGGCCGTGGCGAATTTCGGCAATTTCACTGCGCTAAGAACTGCCAAAGACCCGCTCGTGGGCGGAAATGGCGCCGAAAATCAGCCGAGCCAGCTCGTCAAAGCGCCCGTCGCGGCCGAGGCCAAGACCACGGAAGTCGAGGCCGAGATCCCGCTCCGCGTTCCTTTCGGCCGAGGCCCCAAAGACAAGGCCTTCGTTCGCGAAACGCAGGAGCAGGCCAAGGAAAGCCGCGGCAGCCGCAAGCCCTTTCACAAAGGACACCACGGCAAGCCCTTCGGGAAAGAGCCTCATGGCAAGCGAGGGAAACGCTAACGATGCCCGAGATCACCATGCTCGAAGCGATTCGCGAGGCGCTCTTCGAAGAGATGGACCGCGATGCCGCCGTCGTGACTCTCGGCGAGGATATCGGCGTCTATGGCGGCGCGTTCAAGGCGACGGAAGGGCTGCTCGCGAAATTCGGGCCGGAGCGCGTAATCGACACGCCCATCAGCGAGACGGCCATTGTGGGCGCGGCGTGCGGCATGAGCTATCTTGGCTTGCGTCCCGTGGTCGAGATGCAGTTCATCGATTTCATCGCCTGCTGTTTCAATCAGGTGACGAACTTCGTCGCGAAATCGCACTACCGCTGGGGCGCGCCCGTGCCGATGGTGTTGCGCGGGCCTTCCGGCGGAGGCGTTCACGGCGGGCCGTTTCATTCGGGAAATCCCGAGATGTACTTCGTACACACGCCGGGCCTGAAGGTGGTCTATCCATCGACGGCTTACGATGCGAAAGGATTGCTCAAATCCGCGATTCGCGACAACAATCCGGTGCTCTTTTTCGAGCACAAGTTTTTATACCGCCGCGTGAAAGAGGAAGTGCCGAAGACCGATTATACGGTGCCGCTCGGTAAGGCCGTCGTGCGCCGCGAAGGGCGCCATCTGACGATTCTGAGTTACGCAGCCTCCATGCTCACCGCCCTGGATGCGGCCGCCGTGCTCGCAAAGGAAGGGATCGAGGCCGAGGTGATCGATTTGCGCACGCTGCTTCCGCTGGATCGTGAGACGATTCTCGCTTCGGTGAAGAAGACGAACCGCCTGCTCGTGGTGCATGAGGACACGCGGACGGGAGGGATCGCCGGAGAGATCGCGGCCATCGTCTGCGAAAGCGCGTTCTTCGACCTGGACGCGCCGATTGGGCGGGTCACCGGGCTCGATACGCCGGTGCCCTACGCGCCGACGCTCGAAGCCGCGTTTCTGCCGAGCGTGGAAAAAGTTGCCGCCGCCGCACGCGAATTGGCAAAATACTAACCGAGAGGGGATCGAGCAGGCTGCGCGCCCATGGGAAAAACAAAAGGCCTCAACAACGCTGAATTTGAAGTGGGGACGGAAGTCCGCATCGCGGACCGGGCATTCCTCGAAGAGTTCCTGGAGGCCGGGCAATATCACAACGAACTCGAACCCGAGCAGCTCGAATACGCGGGCCGCACGGCGAAGGTGCAGAACGTCAGCTTCTTTCACGGCGGCGACGAAATCTACGCGCTGGAAGGCATTCCCGGCGTCTGGCACGAGGAGTGTCTGAGCGCCGTTTAAGGTCCAGGGTCCCGAGGAGAAAACAATGGCTGTCGATGTGATGATGCCGCAGATGGGCGAGAGCATTTTCGAAGGCACGATCACCAAGTGGCTGAAAAAGCCGGGCGACAAGATCGAGCGCGACGAGCCGCTCTTCGAGATCTCGACGGACAAAGTCGACGCGGAGATTCCCGCGCCCGCAGCGGGCGTGCTGAAGGAGATTAAAGTCACGGAAGGCCAGACTGTACCGATCCAGACGATCGTGGCCGTGATTGAGGCAGCAGGCGCCGGCGCTTCGGCTCCCGCTCCGGCGCCAGCAGCACCTGCGCAAGCAAAGCCAGAGGCCCCCAAGCGCGCTGCTGCGGGACCGTCAGGGCCGCCGCCTCCCGCCGCGAAACCGGTGCCGGCGCCCTCCGCTGCCGCACCCGCTGCACCGGAAGGGCCCGGCAACGGCGACAAGATTCGGAGTTCCCCGCTGGTTCGGCGGATCGCGCGGGAAAACAGCATTAATCTCGCGCAAGTGCCCGGCACGGGCGCCGGGGGACGAGTCAGTAAGAGCGACATCCTGGCGGCGGTCGGGGGAGGTGGGCACGCAGCGAGCGCTCCATCAGGCACGCCTACGCCGACGGCCAGCGCGACTCCTGCTCCTGCGCCATCCGGCACGCCTTCGGCAGCGCTCGAACTTGCCGTGCCGCGCGAGAAGCTTTACTTCGGTCACTACGAAGTGCAGCCCATGTCCACGATGCGGCAAAGGATCGCGGAGCACATGGTGCTCTCGAAGCGCACTTCGCCGCACGTCTACTCGATCGACGAAGCCAACATGACGGAAATCGCCACGCTGCGCGCCAAGATGAAAGACCGATTCGAGCGCGAGACGGGGACCAAGCTGACGTTCATGCCGTTTTTCATCCGCGCCGCGGTCGAGGCGCTGCGGGCGTTTCCGATCGTGAACTCTTCCGTTGACGGCACGAACATCGTCCTGCACAAGGAGTGCAATATCGGTGTCGCCGTGGCGCTCGATTGGGGCTTGATCGTGCCGGTGATCAAAGGCGCCGAGGAAAAGAACTTTCTGGGCCTCGCGCGCGCGTTGAACGATCTCGCCGAGCGCGCCCGCTCGAAAAAGCTGAAGCCGGACGAGGTCTCCGAGAGCACGTTCTCGATCACCAATCCCGGCGTGTTTGGCGGGCTGATGGGCTTGCCGGTGATCAACCAGCCAAACGTCGGCATCCTCGGGCTGGGCACGATCGAGAAGCGTCCCGTGGTGATCGACGACGCGATCGGCATCCGCTCGATGGTCTACCTCACGCTTTCCTACGACCACCGCGCGGTCGACGGCGCCGTGGCGCACCAGTTCATGGGACACATCAAGAAGACGCTCGAGAATTGGAACGAAAATATTCTGTAGTTCAACGTTGACGCATTCAGAGTCGAGAGATCGCTCTCGACTCCGAATGCCGATCGTAAGGCTTCCTGCCTGGCTGACCTTCATGTCCTCTTCGCGCGCTAACAATCACTGGGGCACATCGCCTTGGCTGATCGATTTCACGCCGCCGCAGCGGCCCCTTCCGCCGACCGCCGATTTCGCGGTGATCGGCGCCGGCTTCAGCGGCTTGGCGGCCGCCGCGTGGTTGCGCCTGCTTGCGCCGGAGAAGTCCGTCGTCTTGCTGGAGGCGGGGCGGATCGGCCACGGGGCGAGCGGGCGTACGGGCGGCATGGCCCTCGATGGCGCGGCCGCGGATGATCTCACGGGCCTCGAAGATGTGCTCGGCGGGCTGCGGAAGATTCTCGACAGGCTCGAAGTGCAGTGCGATCTTTTGCTGCCCGGAGCGTGGGAGATTGCCCGTCGAGATGGCTCGAAGGAATCGCCGATCTCGTGGAATGATTCGGGCACGTTGCGCGTGGTGAACGAAGTGCCGGGCGGCACACTCGATCCGGGAAAGCTGGTGAGCGGTCTGGCGCGCGCTGCCGACCGGCTGGGAGCGAGCATCGCGGAAAATCATCCGGTCGAACGCGTGGAATGGGGCGATGAGCCTGAAATCCATTTTGCCGGCGGCCGCTTGTGCGCGAGGAAAATCCTGTTCGCGACGAATGGGCTTTCGCTCCGCCTTTCCGGGCTGGACGAAAGCACCGTGCCCAAGCTCACGCTGGCGACCCTGACTTCCCCGCTCTCCGAAAAGCAATTGCAAGAGATCGGCCTCGCGCAGCGGAAGCCTTTCTACACGGTCGATTTCCCGTATTTGTGGGGACGCGTTCGCAACGACAACTCACTCGTGCTTGGCGCGGGGCTACTCGACGCGCCGGAATCGGACGATCTCGAAGAGGTCGATATTGCGGCGCCGAATGCGGCGCGGATGTTCGCGTCGTTCGAGCGGCGCGTGCACGGCCTGCATCCGGCGCTGAAGGAGTGCCGGTTCACGCACCGCTGGGGCGGACCGATTCTCTTTCGCGAGGGTTGGCGACCGGTGTTCGCCGAGCATCCTGCGAGCGCGAAGGGAATCGTGCTGGGCGCGTATGCCGGGCACGGCGTGGCGCTGTCATCGTTTCTAGGCGCATGGGCGGCGGAAGCGTTGCTCGGCCAGCGTAGCCTGCCGGAATGGGGCGCGCTCACGGCGAGACGCGTCTTCCGCTAACTCGAGCGCCGGGCAGCTGAAAAACCTGCTCCGACAGCTTACTCCAGGAGATACTCGTCGGGGGCTTACGGCGCCCTTAAATGGCCCGGAAAAGGCGGATTTGGGCGGTTTTGCGCCTTAGCCGCGTCCGCAGTCACATTCTGCCGCGAAAAGCTCGCCTGGTGTCTTGATTCCCCGAAATTCCACTCACCATCTCGCCCGGACGGCGCGACCCCAGCGCTTCCACAGAGTAGAAATCATCAGTCCGAATTACGACGACTCGATTGAGCGGTCCGCGCCGCATTTAAACGAGTTGACATATCTTTACTATACGTATTAAAACGTATATTCCTTCAAATGACTTAGGCGAACACCGTGCACCTTAATCTTCCCTGAACGGAGAGACCACGACATGCGTTCTGATTCAAACGCTGCGAGTTTGGCAAATTCTCAAGAAGAGCCCACCTCTCACAGGAGTCAACGAAGCCATTTTTCATTCCGGCTTTCGCGGTGCGCCCAATCGTGTCTTCTTCTCGCACTGATCCTGGTGCTAGGCACGAGCGCCCGCGCGCAGGTATCGGCGAGCGTGACGGGACGAGTGAAAGATCCGTCGGGCGCAGCCGTAGCAGGCGCGACCGTGGATGCGCGGAACGTAGACACCGGCGCCGTGCGCGAGGTGATTGCGGATGGCGAGGGCCGATACCTCGTGGCGGCGCTGCCCGTGGGCAACTATGAGATCCGAGTCAGCAAACAGGGATTCAAGGACGAAGTGCGCAGCGGAATTCATCTGGCCGTAAGCGAGGAGGCGACGGTCGACATTAAGATGCAGCTGAGGCCCCCCGACGCCTGCGCGAGCGGCCACGAGTTCGCCACCACCGATTGCACGCTGACCTTCCACGGCATTACGCTATACGGTGCGTATGATGTCGGCGTCGGCTGGGTCAGCCACGGCTTACCGGAAAACGGCTATAACTATGAAGGCGAATCTCTGGTGAACCGAAACGGCTATCAATCGCGATTCCTCGTCGCACCGAACAACCTGCAGCAGACGGGTCTGGGCGTCAGGGGCAAGGAAGAGATTGGGCATGGCTGGTCCGTTGTGTTCAACGCTTCAACGGGCATCAATCCGCAGTCCGGCCTGCTCGCCAGCGCGCCGGCCACCGACACCGTCAACAACGGCCTTCCCAGGAGAAGCTATTCGATAGCCATCGACGGCGCGCGCGCCGGCCAACCGTTCAATGACGAATTCTATGCCGGTATATCGTCCACGCAATTCGGCACGCTGACCTTCGGTCGTGAGCGCTCTCTCGGCACCGATGCGATGCTCCAGTACGATCCGGCTGGCGGGAGCTATGCCTTTTCTTACATCGGGTATAACGGCACGATGGCCGGCGCCGGCGACACCGATGACAGCCGTTGGGACGACGCCCTGAAGTATCGCCTCACCTATGGCCCGGTCCATTTCGGCGCGATGTATAAATTCGCCAACGGTTCTGGCGGCTGCTACTCGGCCTTGCCGGGCTGGAGTGGCACTACCTGTACGGCGGAACAGCCGCATAACAACGCCTACGGGTTCAACGTCGGTGGAGAATACGGCAAGTTTTCCGCCGACGCCGTCTTCCAACATTACAACCAGGCGATCAGCGTAGTGAACCCCTTGCTGGGGCCTCAGAGTCCGACGCAGCCATATCAATCGACGACGGACAGCATCAATATGAACCAAATCAACGGGGCCAATCTGATCGACCCGAACGGCACCGTATATGGCATCGTGACGGACAACAACGGCATTATGGTCGCTGCCAAGTATGCGTGGGACCCGTTCAAGTTTTTTGGCGGCTACGAATACATTTGGCAGAACAACCCGGCGCAACCGTTGGGCGTTGGCGCCTCGGACCAGGGCGGTTTCATCATGAGCGGGGTCGAAGACAACAATCTTGATTCTGAAAAGTTGGTTCAGATCTGGTGGACGGGCGTGAAATACGCTTACGACAAAAAAACCAACGTCACTGCGTCCTGGTATCAACAGCGGCAGAACGACTTCCGTCGTAATCCGTCGACCTGCTCGGTCGCAGACGGTTTCCGCAGTTCCTGCGCAGGCACCCTCAACGAGGCGTCGCTCTATCTGGACCATCACTTCACCAAGCGTTTCGACGGCTTTGTCGGAGTTGCGTATTCCTACGTGACCGGAGGTCTGGACATCGCCATTCCTCACGGCCCCGGCGTCCCCTATTTCCACTCGACCAACGTTGCTCCGATAATCGGTTGTCGTTTCGCCTTCTGATCGTTTCGTCTTGGATCGCTTGTCGTTCAACGTGAAGCACAAGATCTGGGAGGATTTTCATGATTCGTCGCTCTTCGCGATTCGCACTAACCCTGTCGCTTGTGACGGTATGGCTGTTCGGCGTGGGCTTTGCGGCCCCGGCGCCCCAGAGCAGAACGGAGATCATAGTCTCAGCGGCGATCAGTTTGAAAGACGCGCTTGATGAGGTCACGCATCTTTGGGCGGCGGTGAACCCGAATGTCTCCGTCAAGACCAACTACGGTGCGTCGGGGACGCTGCAGCTGCAGATCGAGCAGGGTGCGCCGGTGGATTTGTACATCTCGGCGGCACCGAAGCAAATGGACGCGCTCGAATCGAAAGGTCTGCTGCTCGAAGGCACGCGCAGGGACTTGCTGCGGAATGGAATCGTACTGATCGTGCCGAATGGCTCGACGCTCAGCATCACGACTTTCCAGGATCTGCTAAAACCAGAGGTGAAGAAGGTTGCGCTCGGCGAACCCGCGGTCGTGCCGGCCGGAAAATATGCGCAGGAGGTCCTCACGCACCTTGGGATATACGATCAGGTGAACGCGAAGGCTGTGCTCGCGAAGGACGTCCGGCAGGTGCTCACGTACGTGGAGACGGGCGATGTGGACGCGGGTATCGTCTACACGACCGACGCGCTTTCGTCGAACAAAGTGAAGACCGTTGCGGAGGCCCCCGAGGATTTCCACGAGCCGGTGATCTATCCGGTCGCTATCATTAAAGCCACGAAATATCCCGCCCCTACGAAAGCCTTCGAAGATTTTCTTTCAGGTCCACAGGCGCGGGCCATTTTCGAGAAGTACGGTTTCACCCTCGCGAGTCCGTGACGCGAACCTCGTGGTCTTCCAACCGAGCGATTGAACCTGCAATTTCGCGCGGAAATCTTCAACATCCTCGACCGCGCGAATTTCAACACGCCCAACCTGACTCTGGCGACTCTGTCGGGCACAACCCCCGTAGCGAACCCCGCCGCCGGAGTGGTCACAAGCACATCGACCAGTTCGAGGCAGGTCCAGTTTGGCCTGAAGCTGTTGTGGTAGAAACGCGACGGGAATGAAAAACTCAATGCAGAGAAGCGGCGGAAAGCCGCTTCTCTGCACCGGGTTGATTGCTACGGCAGGTAGTAACGGAACGAGGTGAACAGCATGGGTTCATCGGCCGTCGGCGAGCCGCTGGGATGCGCGACGGAGCCGACGCCGGACCACGTGTTGCGAACGATGTAGGAGAACTGCATTCCGTATTGCACAGTTCCCCGGGGTCCCTTGTAGAAGCGGTACCAGAAACCAGCTGTCCCTTCGACGATGTTACGAGTGTCGCCGGTGCAACTGGAGAGCCCGCCCGGAACGAACCCGCCAGCAGCCGTTGTTCCTGCCGGGGTGGTTGTGGTGGGCAGAGTTTCTGTCCAGCAGCCTGCGTTAGAGAGCGCGTTTGCGCCGTAACCTTCGTTGAAGGCCGTCCCCGGCCCGCCCTTTTGATACTGGCCACGAGATGCATACTCGTCACCAGCATTCAGGTAGATATCCAGCTTGGGAGTCGGATAAAGCTGGATGGTGCCGAGGCCCATGTAATTGTGGAGCAGGGCGAGCGTTCCATCCGGACGAACCGTGGCGTCGGGCAATTGCGCGCTGCCATATCGCCCAACACCGTTTCCGCCCATGCCCTTGATGCCGAGGTCCACATGCTTAGCAAGGAGATGCCACCGGGCGCTGGCGCCGATACCGCCGCCAGTTCGGGAATCATTAAACGCCCCAGTGACGGAAGGACCGGTGACGCCACCGCACACGTCGGCTGCAGCAGTCGTGGCGCACGGGAAGACGCGGTCACGGAAGGTGCTGACCAACCCGTACACCTCGTAGTGGCCCCAGCCCGGCTCCAAAACAGCCTTGAAGACGAAGTCAGGCGTCTTGTTGTAGGTGAAGTTGGCGAGGCCGTTCAAGAGACCGCCGCCCGCACCAGCCTGACCAAGCAAGTAGTTGGTGTAGGTGGTGGTCGTTCCGCCTACTGTCGTCGTGCCGAGGGGACAGCTAGCCGACACGGGGCAATCGACCGCGACGGCTCCCGAGGTGGCGCTTCCCGTCGGGTTGCCATGAACGGTGATGGGCGTGGCTTCAGCATTCTCGATTGAGAATCCCAAAGTAAGCTTGTTGTCGAGGAGGCTCTGCGTGAAGCGGGCTCCGTACTGGCGCAACCAACTGAAACCGACGTTATACTGTGCGTCGATCGTAAGCGGCGTCAGTTCGGTCCGGTTATCCATCGCATGCCCGGTCTCCGTAACGAGACTCCACATCTGCCCGCCGGTAAAGGTGAAACCGCTGTTGAACTTCGCCTGGCCCCAGAATTGCCGCTGGCGAAGCGTGAAGCTATTGCTCTGGTTGTAGTTTGAAGTCGTGCCGGCGGACAGGAAGTCCGTTTCGTAGTAGCCGCCGATTGCGACGTTGTCGAGTTTGCCCTGGACGAGCATGCTGATTCGCGACTGACGGCCGCTGGCGTTGAACTCGGAGATATTGTAGGCCGAGGCGCCGGGCAGGGGAATGGAGTTGAACGGCGTGTTGACGTCGGCGCTGAGTGCCTTGCCGCGCCACGCCGTTTCTGCCACGAAGAAGCCACCAGGCGTAAGCGTCACACCCTTGAAGTGAAGGGATGCGGGTTCATCGTCCGCGGCCCGGTCTGATCCGGAATTTCCGGCTGAGCTGGCCACGACGCCGGTGGTCGGTCCGATGGGAGCATTGACCGGGTCGGCCACGGCCGCCGCAATGCTATCTGCAGTTGGGCCTGCCGGGCTTTCCGCCGTCAGCTGATCCTTGAGGTCACGCATCTGCTCCTGCTGTTCTTTGAGTTGCTCGTTCTGTTGCTCGATCTGCTTCGACTGGGCCTGAAGAAGATCGCGCATTTGCTGCAACTCGTTTTCGATTTCCAGGCTCGAAGGCGACGCTGCAGGGGCCGGGTCCGCCTTCGCGGCAGTGTTCGCGGCTCCGTTTCCCGCAGAGTCTTTATCGCCCCCAGCGCCTGTTCCGGCCATTGCGGGCGAAACAGCGAGGCCGAGAGCGACGATACACAACCAGAATGCTCGCATTTATTCCTCCTTGAGATGAACTGCACCGTTGAAGCTACAGCGAGAGTCGGTCTTGAAATGCAAGTGTCCGAAGCGATGAAAGTTTCCGGCCCAACCCCCGCAGTCGGCATAGTGCGGCTGCGGAACCCCACCCTGGGGAAACCAAGCTAGATTGTTTCGATTGCGGCGGTGTTATCGCTCAGCACACCCACCAACGCTGTGGGACGTTATTCTGTGCGGGTAAACCGTCTGTGACGGCAATGTTAATTGTGTATTACTGTCGGCGCAGTCGGGCCTGTCTCTCTCCCGGTAATTATTGAAAGCAAAGGAGATATTTTCCCAGACCGCTGGAGGGCGCGTTCGAAAGCGAATCCTGCGACCAAAGCCGCCGCCCCTCATCTCATCCTGTTTAATAGACTCAGATGTTTAGATAGAATTGTCCGCTGGCACGAGGCCGAGACCCCTTCATGGCGAAACCGATTTTGCTGAGCGTGGACGACGACTCCGACGTTCTGCGCGCGATCGAACGCGACCTGCGCTCGAAGTACGGCGCCGATTACCGCGTGATCGCAAGCGATTCTCCCGAGCAGGCGCTGAATCTTTTGGGGCAGCTGAAAGTGCGCAACGACAGCGTTGCTCTGCTGCTCGCCGACCAGCGCATGCCCCACATGGATGGCGTCGCATTCCTGCAGGAAGGAATGCGGATCTTCCCCGACGCGAAACGGGCGCTGCTCACCGCCTATGCCGATACAAACGCGGCGATCAGCGCCATCAATGAAGCGAACATCAACTATTTCTTCCTGAAGCCGTGGGACCCGCCGTCGGAGCACCTCTACCCGCAGCTCGATGATCTGCTCGATGATTGGCGCGCTTCCTACCGGCCGGCATTCGAGGGAATCCGCGTGTTGGGGACGCGCTGGTCGCCGCGGTCCTACGATCTGCGGGATTTCCTCGCGCGCAATCGCGTTCCCTATCAGTGGATCGACGTGGAGCTTTCCGTCAACGATCCGGAAACCAAGCGCCTGCTGGAAGTCCTGGGGCCGGATGCGTCCAGCTTGCCGGTGGTGCTATTCCCTGACGGCACGAAGCTCCTCGAGAGCGTGCCGGCCGACGTGGCTCAAAAAGTTGGATTGCGCACTCGCGCGCAAACCAACTTTTACGACCTTGCCATCGTGGGCGGAGGCCCGGCGGGTCTCGCCGCGGCCGTGTACGGCGCCTCCGAGGGCTTGCACACCGTGATGATCGAGCGCGAAGCGCCCGGCGGCCAGGCGGGCATGAGTTCGCGCATTGAGAATTATCTAGGATTTCCGATGGGGCTCAGCGGAGGCGATCTGGCGCGGCGCGCCGTGGTGCAGGCGCAGCGTTTTGGCGTGGAAATTCTGGCACCACAGGAAACCGTTGGCGTGCGGACCGAAGACCCTTACCGGATCGTCAAGATGGCGGATGGGAACGAGATCTCCTGCCACGCGTTGCTGATCGCGACGGGAGTGCAATGGAGGCGCCTCGAAGCTCCCGGGATCGATCGGTTGCAAGGCGCGGGCGTTTACTATGGCGGCGGCTCGACGGAAGCGCTGTCGTGCAAGGGCGAGATCGTTTACGTGATCGGCGGCGCGAATTCGGCGGGTCAGGCGGCGATGAATTTCGCAAAGTACGCGGAGCGCGTGGTGATCGTGGTGCGAGGGACTTCGCTATCCAGCACGATGTCGCAATACTTGATCGACCAGGTCAAGGAAACTCCCAACATTCAGATTTGGGCCAACGCCAGCGTCCGCGAGGCGCACGGCGAAATGCATCTGGAAGAGATTTCGTTCCTCTGCTCCGATACCAGCAAGATCGAGCGCGTGCCAGCGAGCGCGATGTTCATTTTTATCGGAGCGCTGCCGCGAACCGATTGGCTGGCGGGCGTTGTCGAGCGCGACGACCGCGGTTTTATCCTGACGGGTCCCGACCTGATTCGCGAGGGGCAGCACCCCAAGGGTTGGACTCTCGAACGAGATCCCTTCCTGCTCGAGACGAATGTTCCCGGCATTTTCGCGGTGGGCGATGTGCGGCATGGATCGGTGAAACGCGTGGCTTCGGGAGTCGGCGAGGGGTCGGTTGCCGTGCAGTTCATCCATCAATATCTGAGCAAAGTCTAAATGGTCGAAAAAACAGAGTTGCTGAGCGTTCCGGCGTTTGCCGACCTGCCCGACGATCAGATCGAATGGTTCCTCAGCCAGTCGCAGGAGCAAATCCTGACGTCGGGCGATTCTCCTTTCCGCCCCGGCGATCCCGCGGACGCAATGTTTGTGATCCTCGAGGGACAACTGCAGGCGCGAGGCGATCTCGGCGGCGAGACGGTGGTGATCCCGATCAAATCGGGTTCCGTAACGGGCGTGCTGCCCTTTTCAAGAATGAAACAATTCAGCGTGGGCGTGCGCGCGATTACCGACGCGCGGGTGCTGCGCTTCCCTGCTGCGCTATTTCCCGATCTCATTCAGAAAATGCCCGAGCTGACCCATCGGCTCGTCGGGTTGATGGCGGATAGGATTCGCGAGACGACGCGGATCGAGCAACAGCGCGACCGGCTCGCTTCGCTTGGAAAGCTCTCGGCGGGCCTCGCGCATGAACTCAACAATCCCGCTTCCGCCGCCAAGCGAGCCGCGAGCCAGCTGCGCGACGCCCTGAAGCGAATCAAGAACGCGAGCCACGAACTGGGAAGGCGCGAACTCACACCCACGCAAAAAGCGGAGATCGAGAGCCTGGAAGCGTCTCTGGTTAAGAGCGACGAAATTCCGCCCGACGCACTCACCGTCAGCGACCTCGAGGGCCAGATCGATTCCCTGCTTCGGAGCCATGGCCAAAACGACTTATGGCAACTCGCGGCCGATCTCGCGCACAAGAACGTGAAGCCGGCCGCGCTCGAATCGCTGTTTGCGACGCTCGACGCGCAGACCGCCCGAGCCGCTCTCGTCAGGATCGCTGCCTGGCTCGAGGTCGTCAGCCTGCTGAACGAAATCGAGAGCGGCACATCGCGAATCTCCGATCTGGTCGGTGCGATCAAGGAATACACGTACATGGACCAGACGCCGCTGCAAAACGTCGACATCGCGAAGAGCCTCGAGACGACACTAACGATCATGAACCACAAGCTCAAGCACGGAATTGTCGTGAAGCGCGACTACGGCAAAGTCCCGCTCCTCGTGAATTCCTTCGGGAGCGAGCTGAACCAGGTTTGGACCAACCTCATCGACAACGCGATCAGCGCGATGAGGGGCGAGGGCGAGCTTCGCATACGCACCTATCAAGAAGACAATTGCGTCGTGGTGGAAATTGCCGACAACGGCCCGGGAATTCCGGCCGACGTGAAGCCCCACATCTTCGAGCCGTTCTTTACCACCAAGGGAGTCGGCGAAGGCACGGGGCTCGGCCTCGACACGGTTCAGCGCCTGGTGAACAAGCATCGGGGAAATATCGAAGTCACCTCAAAACCCGGCGACACGCGGTTCCAAGTGTGGCTGCCGCTGGCCGACGGCGTGCGGTAGAAGACAAAGACGATTCACCGCAGAGACGCAGAGAGCGCAGAGAATGCCGCTCGTCACTGGCAACTGCTCTTCTCAGGATGAGGCAGTCAGCTTCAGAATGTCGGCGAGTTCGCGCAGGATTCGATGCGGGCGCCTGCCCTTCGGCTGGGCGGCCCAATCCTCAGCCGTGGTGAAACCCGTGGTCACGCCGAAGCCGACGGCTTTGCCGCGCCGCGCCATGATCATTTCCACGAGCGGATCGTCGCCGACCACACCCACCTTGCGCATGGGAAGGCCGAGCTTTTTCGCAACCAGCCTCAGCGCGTGCAAAGAGGGCTTGCCGGTAAGGATCATGGGGGCATGGGTGATCTTGCGCACGGCGGCGACGATCGCATGCGAGTAACCCATCGTTTTCCCGCTGGAACGTCGCGAAAAAAGGAACGTCGGAGGCGACGTAAAGCTCCGCGCCATTCCAGATGGCTTTACAGGCGGCCTCGATGTCTTTCATTCCGCACTCCGGATGCCAGCCGACGTAGACTGCCTGCACTTCCTCCGCGCGTTCCTGGCCCGTGTAGACAATCTCGATTCCCGCTTCCGCGAGCGAGTGACCGACTCCCGGTACGCCGAGCACGAGAGCGCGCTTCACGCCGCGCTTCGGCATCAGATCCGCCGTCACCGTATTGGGAGTAAGCAAAGCCTCATCGGAAATGGGCAAGCCCAGAGCGCGGAGTTTCGGCGCTTGCTCGGCCACCGGGTACGCGGTGCCGTTTGTGAGCACGACGAAAGGAATGCCGCGAGTTTGCAATTCGCCCAGAATCTCGACGGCGCCCGGCAGCAAGCGATAGCCGCCGAGCGAGCGGTCGCTGAGGATCAGCGTGCCGTCGAGATCGAACATGAAACCCTCGACGGGTCCCAGTCGTTCCTTCCAACCGTTGTTGACGCGTCCCACGCTCACGACTCCGCGACGGCAGCGTGGCCGCGCAACTCGAGCTTGAATCCTTGCTTCTCAATCGACAGGTACGTGATGTCGCGCCGCGCAGTCAATTGACGAATCAGGCTCATCACGGGAGTCATATCAGGATCGTATCGTTGTTCCGCAAGCCCCGCCGCCTTCATCGCGTCAACTTGCCCGGCGGGCATCGTGGCTCGAAGCAGAAATTCTTCGTCGCTTAACTCAGGGCCGATGCGCTGGCGCAGTTCGCGCAGAGGCGGCATGCCCGGCTGCTGCCGCAACTCGCGCGTTCGGGGCAGCGATTCGATGCGGTCCATCACCTCTGGCGCGATGGGCACGTTGGGCCGCCCGAATTTTCCCAGCGCATAGCGGATGATTTCGTCGGGGATGGTTGCGTAGCGCTCTTTCCCGGTGACGTTCAAAACCGCCTGGGCGATCAACATCTGCGCGAACGGCGTCATTACGATCGGCCAGCCAAGCTCCTGCCGCACGCGGTCCAGCTCTTCGATCACCGCGCCTTCCAAGTGGGACACCCGAGCTTCGGCCAGGTGCCGGCGCATCGTGCCGACTGTCCCGCCCGGCAGTTGGTGACGAAGATAGCTGGCGTCGAATGCCTGGGGGTGGCCGGCGGGAAGGCCTTCTGCTTCCGCGAGCCGCGTGAAATAGCGACTGACTTCGGCGAGCGCTTCATCGTCTATGTCGACTTGATGTCCGAGCGCTCGCAGATTGGAAACCACGCGCTCCGACGGCGGATTGGAGATGCCGTCCGCAACGGCGCCCGAGGCGCACTGAACGGCGCTGACGCCCCACGCCGGCGCGTCCATATAGGTCAGCTCGCCGACTCCGATCGTGCAGTGCGAGTGCAGCTCGAGCGGCTTGTTGCCGATTGCCGCGATCACGGCGGGAATCAGCGTGCGGGCGCGTAGTGGCGTCAAAAGGCCGCCCGGATCCTTGATGTAGATCGCGTCCACGTCGGGGCTTTCCGCAAGAGTCCGGGCGCGCGCAACGTAGTGGGCATCGTCGTGAATAGGGCTCAGCGTAAACACCAGGGCGCCCACCACGTACTCGCCGCCGGCTGCTTTGATCATGCGCGCGCAGGCGACGTTGGCATCGGCATCGTTCATCGGATCGGCGAGCGCAAACCGGCGCAGCCCGTTCTCGATCAGGGTCTTGAACGCGAGCGCCATAAATTCGGGGCTCGCCGTTTCCCACGAAATAAACCGGAATCCCGTGGAGAGAAATTGCAGCGGCGTATTCGGCGTGGCCTTGGCCATCAGGCGAATGCGTTCCCAGGGATCCTCTTTCTTGTAGCGGACAGCGACGCCCATGTGCGTCGATGTCGTGAAGTCGATGGCCTTGAAGCCAACGCGATCCATCACGGGCGCGATCGTCAGCGTCTTCGCGGTATCGACGCCGAGCGCCGACCAGAGACACTGGTTGCCATCGCGCAGCGATGTCTCGACCAGTTGGACCTTAGCCATGCGCTCTTGCCTCTTCGAGCGGAAGATACCGTTCGAGGAAGCGCGGCACGTAGGAAGTGTCGACGCCGCCTCGCTCAAACTCAGGATCGGTGAACACGGCCGCGTGAAACGCCAGATTGGTGGCGACGCCTTCGATGTGAGTGGCGGCGAGCGCGCTTCGCATCCGTTCGAGCGCCGCGGGACGATCGGCGGCGTGAACGATGATCTTGGCCATCAGCGAATCATAAAATGGCGGGATGCGCGCGCCGGAAAAAATATGAGTATCCACGCGCACGCCCTCGCCGGAAGGCCACACCGCTCTCCGAACCGTGCCGGGGCTGGGGCGGAAATCGCGCGCCGGATCTTCCGCGTTGATCCTGCACTCAATCGCGCAGCCCTCTCGCCGGATGTCTTCCTGCTTGAAACGCAGGCCGCGGCCATCGGCGATTGCGATTTGCTCGGCCACCAGATCGAGGCCGGTGACCGCCTCCGTGATCGGGTGCTCCACTTGAATCCGGGCGTTCATCTCGAGGAAGTAGAAAGCGTCCCGCTCCAGATCAACGAGGAATTCGACGGTGCCCGCGCCGCGATAGGAGAGCCGCTTCGCAAACTCCACGGCTGCGGCATAGATACGCGCGCGAAAATCCGTGGAAAGGCCCGGAGCCGGCGTTTCCTCGATCAACTTCTGATAGCGCCGCTGGACCGAACAATCGCGCTCTCCGAGGTGAATCACATGCCCGGCGCCGTCTCCCAAAATCTGCACTTCCACATGGCGGCCGTGCGCCACAAAGCGCTCCAGATAAACTCGCGCATCGCCGAAAGCGGCGCCCGCTTCCGCTGCGGCCATGCTCATTGCCGCGGGCAGATCCTCCAACCGATCTACGCGCTTCATGCCGCGCCCGCCTCCGCCGCCGACTGCTTTGATCAGCAGCGGAGGGCCAATTTCCCGGCCGAGCACCATGGCCTCGCTCACGTTTTCCACTGCGCCGCCGGGAGCGGTTGGCACGGCGGCCGCCTCGGCCTCTGCGCGGGCACGCAATTTGTCGCCGACCGCCTCGATTTGGGCCGCCGTCGGGCCGATGAAAATCACGCCTTCGTGCTCGCAGGCTCGCGCGAGCGCGGATCGCTCCGAGAGGAATCCATAGCCGGGATGAATGGCGTCCGCTTTCACGCCCAATGCCGCTTGTACGATCGTATCGACTTTCAGGTAGCTCTCAGAGGGCAGGCCCGGTCCAATGCAGATGGCGCGATCCGCGAGACGAGCGGGCAGTGAATCCATATCGACATCGGAAGCCGCCAGCACGGTCTCGATCCCAAGAATCTTGCAAGTTCGAATCACGCGCGCAGCAATTTCCCCGCGGTTCGCGATCAAGATGCGGCGAATAGCGATGGCTAAGCCTCCGGACGCACGCGCAGCAGGATCTCGCCGTACTCGACCAGCGCCGCGTTGGCGACCAATATCTCAACCACCTCGCCCTTCACGCCCGCATGCACCGAATTCATCAATTTCATGACTTCTACGATGCCGATTACCGTCTCTTCGCTGACCTTCGATCCCACTTCAATGAAGGGCGGCTCACCCGGCTTGGGCGCGCGGTAGAAAATTCCGAGCAACGGTGAGGCGACTTCCGCGAGGCCCGGCTCGGATGGCGGTCTTGCTTTTCGCGAAGCTGCCTGTACCGTCTGCGATTCGACGCCGAGTGGTGGCGCTTCGGCGGAAGCCGTGACCTGCCGGGCGGGCGCAGCCGAGCCCCGTTGCAGGTTGAGCTTCACGCCATTGATTTCAAGCGACAGGCTGTCGAAACTCGATTGTTCCAGCAGCCGCATGATCTCCGCCACGTCCTTGGCCGTGAGAGTCATCGGCGGCCCCCGAAGATTTTCATGACGTGCTGGAGCGGATTCTCCTCAGGTTTGGCGACCGGCGCCCGTTCCTTGGACGACCAGACCGTTTCCGGCCGGCTCTGCAGCAGATGGATTTCGCCCGCTTGATCGATGGCCCACTCGATATCCTGTGGCCGCCCGTAGTGGCGCTCGACTTTCCTGGCAATGTCTCTCAATGCTGTAATCTCCGCGTCGCTCAGGCAAGGCACGCGCCGGAGATCCTCTGGAGTTTCGGCTTCGCCAACGTCGCCACCCGGCGCCGGCACATGTTGGACGTGCTTATCCGAAATATCGCGCACGGAGATTTCGCCCGTGATCTTGCCGATCACGAAGCGGTCGGGCGTCACCTCACCGCTCACGACGGATGAGCCCAATCCCCACGCGCCCTCGATCGTGACCACCGAACGATCCCCCGTTAGCGGGCTCCGAGTGAACATCACTCCCGCTTTTTGGGCGTTGACCATCGCCTGAACAACCACAGCCATCGCCACGCTGCTTTCCGGCAGCCCACGTCTGCGCCGATACGTGATGGAAGGAGCCGAGTACATGCTGGCCCAGCACGAGCGCACGCACCGCAAGGTAGATTGCGCGCCGATTGTCCACAGATACGTATCCTGCAAGCCTGCAAAACTGGCGTCGGCGGCATCTTCGGTCGTGGCCGAGGAGCGCACTGCCAGAGGCAAATTGCTGTCTCTGCCGCAGAGCTCTGTATACGCGGCCAGAATTTCTGAATTCACGTCGTCTGGCAGGGGCGCGCCTTCCAGTCGTGCGCGCAAATCCTGTGAGAGCGCGAGGATTTTGTCGAGTTCGTCCGCGCCGAGAGCCTCCACTCTTGGCCGGATCGGCTCATCCTTTTCCAGCGTGCCGAGAAAACGCTCGAACGCAGCCGTGCGCACCACGAAGCCGGGCGGCACGGGTATGCCCGCCCGCGCCAATTCGCCCAATGATCCGCCCTTGCCCCCGACGGTGGGGCGATCGGACAGACCGATGTCCGCAAACCAGCCGATGATCTCTGAAGACGGCACGGCTAAAGTATCCTACTAGAGAAGAGTGACTATGCCCCGCCCGCCATCCACGCGGATGCGCTGGCCATCCTTGATCTTCTGCGTTGCGGTGCCCGTGCCCACAACGGCAGGCAAGCCATATTCGCGCGCCACAATCGCCGCGTGGCTCATCGAACCGCCGATATCCGATACGGCTGCGGCGATCTTCTGAAACACGGGAGCCCAACTCGGATTGGTGACCTGACACACCAGTATGTCACCATGGCCTAGGCGACCAATCTCCTCCGCCGACTTTACAACGCGGGCCACTCCCTCAACCACTCCGCTGGATGCAGCGAACCCTTTGATCTCGTTGGAATTCGGTTGCTCGCCGGCCGTCAGCCACGTGTCCAGATTCTCGCGAGTAATGCCCCACAGCATGACGATAGCGGGATCATCGATGATATCGGGAACCGGTCCGAGAGCCGGTGGAGTTTCGTGTTTCGCCCATTCCGCGATCGCCGCCTTGCGCTCTCGCACGATGGCGGGCCAGCGCGCTGTGCCTCGTGGAGGAGAACCGTTCGACCAGGAAGTCATGAGGTCGATGATTGCAGATTCAAGCTCGTAATGGCTCAGCTGAAACACGTCCTCGGTGTCGGGGAAAAAACCATTCTTCGCCAGGAGCGCGCCGAACTCCCTGATCTTGTTGAAGAACAAATTCGTGTACCAATGCTCGCAGTAAAACTTGTGCCCCTCGACGTACGGGAACACTCGATGTGCCAGTTCGATCATCTGGTCGTAGGCAGCCCGATCTTCGTCGGTTTCGAGCAGTTCGCGGTAATCCGCGATGATTTGCTTCCGCTCGGCCATGAGCTTACCGGTCTGCCGCTCGAGCCGCTCGCCCTTTTTCGCATTCGCGATATAGCCTGGCAGGGCTCCGAATGGCATCGAGAGATCATCATTCCAGGAGCGATGGTAATGGTAAAAGCCGTCGCCAACATTGATGTTGAACCAGGGGTCGCGGGAAATCGCGAGCTCCTTCAGCCACGCCGCGCCAGGCTCGCCGAGTTTCTTGAGCGACTGAATGATTTCATCGGCCGGGACGCCTTCCCGGAACTGATCGTCGATGCCCAGCTCGATCGCGCATTTCGCGAGCCGCCTGAGCTCATCATCCGGGCGGAAAATTTCCGCCTCCAATCCCGCCACCATCCGTGCCACCGTTTGATCGCTGATCTCCGGAAACGCCTTCTTGCAAAAATCGAAGAAAGTCAGGTAGGCGCCATACCCGAGCAGAAGAAACTCGAAGTGATGCTGCCACATCCGAAAATAGCCCTCGAGAGCCTTCTGGTAGGTGTCGAGAATATAGTGGTTGGAGGCGATGCCGCGACCCGCATGAACATGTTCCAGCGGCTCAAATTCCGGAAGATCCAGCTTCGGAAGCGCTTCGGTATCCCGAATCAGCTGCATCATCTTGTCTTTCCACTGAGCGAAAAGCCGCTCCCAATTCCCGTAGTAATAAAACGCCCGGCGCTGAAATTCCTGCGTTCGCTTGGCAATCTCGGCGGGATCCGTCACCGCATTGCCGCCGATATACACGCGGCCATTCAAGACGCGATAGTCGATGCCGAGCGTCGTAGGGAGGCTCTGTACCCGCGTGTTGGCCGAGCCCAAAGCACAGTAGGCAGCCTCAGCCGTGATCATGTCGAAGACGCACATCGGCTCGGGAAAGTGCATGGAATTGTAGAACCAGAACCGCTCATCATCTTCTTTGGCGAACTGCATGTAGTAGGGGTACGCGGATTGCGCCGCTTCCGTGCCCGCCACCACCTTCAGCGAACTCGGAACCGGAAAGCCTTTTGTTTTTGTGGTTGCGCTCATATTTGTTATTCCCATGATCCGCCTCGATGTCGCCCGAACCGCAACGTGCAAAATTGATATCGGCCGTCCGGCGCTCGAGCCGGAACCGTGCCCCTCCGCGGCCAGACGAATCGTAGTCGCCCAGCCCCGCGGACGGCAACTGTTTCCTCTCCCGGCCATATAACCGCCGAAAGCTGCGGACTTCCCGACGAACCACGAGGAGACTAGCGGCGGCGTGGCGCGCGGCTCTTCTGCCGGATCGCGCGCTGAAACATTTCTTCCGCTCGCACAGACAGCAGCTCAAGCACTCGTTCCACGTCGCGAGTCCGCTGTCCCTGCAACAATTCACGCTGAAGCTGTTCGGCGACCGGTGCGATCTCGCGCAAGAGTGCCTCACCCTTCCTGGTCAACGAGAGTGACGAAGCCCGGCTGTCGGACGGATGCGCCGTCCTCTTGATCAATTTGCGATGCAGCAAACCTCTCAGCGAGCGACTGATCCAGGCCTTGTCAATGTGCGTTCTGCGGCTCACTTCATTCACCGAGATCGGCTGATAGGCGCCCAGCATCACCAGGATCCGCAAATCCGTTGGCTTCACGCCGTAGCGATCCTTGAAAGTCAGCGTGCCGATGCGAAGAATCAGCTCGGAGAGACGGACGATGCGTACGGAAACCAACCGGATGAGCGCGTCGATATGGGGAGCGTGCTCCTGCCGGCGCCTCGGCTTCATCGGATCGGTTCGCGCGCTTCGGGCAGTTTCAAGAACCTTGGTGTAAGCAACGGCCTGCGGGTCGCCAACGCTCATCGATGTTGCTCTCCCGGAATCCTTCGATGCAGATCTGGATGGTGTCTTGACAACAATACAAGCATCCGAGTATATAGCAGATCGGTTTGGGAACCGCAAGCCAGCACGTTTGAAAATGGGGAGCGACGCATGCAACCTGAGTTGAAATGTATGCCGAAAGCAAGGCGGCCGGCAGCGCGCATTTTTGAATCCGCGGTCGTGGCGATCGTTGTTGCCGCGGGCATTGCTCTCGCGGCGCAATCTGCCGCCGCCCAGTGGTCCACCGTGGACGGCAATTCCGGCAACACGCGCTATTCCTCGCTCGCGCAGGTCAACGCGCAGAACGTCGCGAAGCTGGGCGCCGCGTGGATGTCGGAGAAGGTCGGACCGGCGCCCAGCTCTCGATCGATGCCGGTGATCGACGGCGATTTGATGTTCCTCACGGCGCCGCCCTACGTCGTCGCCGTGAACATCGGCACGGGCAAAATCGCATGGCGTTATCGCACCGCCTCTGGTGAAGGCGGGGGCATCATGGGCCCTCCCGGTTCGCCAGACCGGGAAGGAGTGGCAGTGGGCGACGGCTTCGTATACGTGGGGCTGACCAACGCGAATCTGATCGCGCTACGCGAGGACACAGGAGAGCTCGTCTGGAAGACATTCGTTGGCGACGACGTGCATGAGCCATCCGCCGGCATCTCGGGTGCGCCGGTCTTCGCGGATGGATTGGTGACCGCTGGCTTGAATGCGGATTACGGATACCGGGGCCAGATTGTTGCCGTTGACGCGAAGACGGGGCGCGAGGACTGGCGCTTTTTTGTCGTGCCGGCGCCGGGAGAACCGGGGTCCGAGACGTGGCCAAAAAACAATGACTCCTGGAAGCATGGCGGCGGCGCTATCTGGTTGGTTGGTGCATTCGACCCGGAACTCGACACGATCTTCTACGCTACCGGAAACGCCGTCCCGCAGTACGGCGGCGAAAATCGCCCCGGCGACAATCTGTTTACCGATTGCCTGGTCGCGCTCGACCGCAAGACCGGCAAGCTTCGCTGGCATTACCAGATCGTTCATCACGACATCTGGGAAGCCGACGTCGCCGAACCACCTGTGTTGTTTAACGCGCAGATCGACGGCCAATCCCGCAAGGCGATTGCGGCCATGCGAACGGATGGATATTTGTTCATGCTGGATCGCGTCACGGGCAAGCCGCTGGGGCGGATCGAAGAGCGGCCTGTCCCTCAGGATGCAATCCAGAAAACTGCGGCCACCCAACCCTACCCGGTGGGCGCAGAGCCCGCCATACCGGACTGCGGCTACTGGAAGACGCAACCCCTCCCGAAAGGCTTCGAGCTCGGATGTTTCTTCACGGCGGCATCTGTGGAGAAGCCCAATCTTCTGGTCCCGGTTTACGGCATGCGCGCCACGCCGATGGCATTCGATCCGCAAACGCGGTTTTTCTATGTTACCGGCAATGCAGGCCTGCAGTGGTTCCGGCGCACTAGCGATCCGGACTTTTTCAGCCTTAGCGCGCATGTGCCGGGATTGAGCAAATTGCCGTTTGGCGTTCTGGCCGCGATCGATAGCCGCACGGACAAGATCGCCTGGAAGAAGGAATTCCATGACAGCCGGCCGAGCGGCGCGCTCGCCACAGCGGGAGGCCTCGTGTTCCAGATGCCCGGCGACGGCAGCCTCCAGGCTTACGATGCGAGCAACGGATCTCTCCTGTGGCAGTTCCAAACAGGTGAACTCGGCGGAAGTCCGCCCATCACCTTCGAAAACGGCGGCGAGCAGTACATTGCGACAATCGTCGGCGGCAGTGTGTGGGCGTTCAAACTGGGCGGCACGCTTCCAGCCCGCCCGGCGTCTCCCATCGCGCCTCAGGAAGAGTTTTCCGGTCCGATCACGGACACGTCAACCATCGAGACCACCTCTTTCACGAGGGACGCGGGTATCAGCGCTCCGCACTACATGATTGACGAATACCAGTTCGATCCGTATCGCGCGCGCATCACGGCCGGCAAGCGAATGACGTTCAAAAACAACGGCCAGCTGGTTCACACGATCGTCGCCGATGACGGATCGTGGACGACCGGCCCTCTGGGGCCTCTCGACATCGCCACGGTCCCCTTCGACAAGCCCGGGACGTATGTCTACCACTGCAAGGAGTATCCCTGGGACTACGGCGAAATCATCGTCGCGCCCCCTCCGGAGAAAGCAGAGCCGGGCCCGTCGGGCGGCAAATAAGAACCGAAACTTTTGCCGGACGTTTCGTGGATTATGGCTGGGCGGAAGAACAGCGGCGCCGATGAGATTCACGCCTTCCTGCGAAATCTAAAAGGTTGGTAGCGCTAACGGGAATCGAACCCGTATTTCAGCCTTGAAAGGGCCGCGTGCTAACCGTTGCACCATAGCGCCGGAGTGCCGATAGAAAGCCGGAGAGCCCCAATTATCCGGGAAACTCGCAAGATTGACAAGCCGCGCCCCCAAATCGTCCCTCACACCTGTACCTGCGTACAGGAACTTCGGCTGCAATTAACCGTTACAGCGCAACCGTCCGGTATTACATAACTATTACAAAACACTCCGCCTAGGACTGCTATTCTGAGATCGCACCTCAGGGACAAAAAACAAAGGGCACAAACAAGGGCCTCATGACACTCAACGATCTTGGGAAAGAGTCTGCCAGCGACACCGGAATTAACTGGATTACCGCGACCTTTATGATGCTGTTTCACATCGGCGCCGTGGCTGCGCTCTTCTTCTTTACGTGGCCTGCATTCTTCGTTGCGCTTTTTCTCTACTGGGTCGCGGGCAGCCTGGGGATCGGCATGTGCTATCACCGCCTGCTGACGCACCGCGGCTACAAAACCCCCAAGTGGCTTGAGTATTTCCTGACGGTTTGCGCGACGCTCGCCCTGGAAGGCGGCCCGATCTTCTGGGTATCGACGCACCGGATTCATCACCAATATTCGGATAAGGAAGGCGACCCGCACTCGCCGCGCGACGGCAAGTGGTGGGCGCACGTCGGCTGGATCCTCACGGGCAAGTCGATGCACCACGACACGACGACCTTGTCGCGCTACGTCCCCGACCTCGCCAAAGACAAATTTCACGTCTGGATCACGAAGTATCATTACGTTCCGATGATCGTGCTCGGTGTGATTCTGCTCGCGATCGGCGGGCTCCCGTTCTTGATGTGGGGCATTTTCGCCCGCACGGTCTTCGGGCTGCACACCACATGGCTCGTCAATTCGGCCACGCACGTGTGGGGCTCGCGCCGCTTCCAGACCCGCGACGACTCGACGAATAGCTGGTGGGTAGCTCTCTTCTCTTTCGGCGAGGGCTGGCACAATAATCACCACGCGCATCCGGTTTCCGCGCGCCACGGCCTTGCGTGGTATGAAGTCGACCTCAACTGGTACGGGATCTGGACGCTCCAGAAGTTGGGCTTGGCGAAAAAGGTCTACACGATTTCGCTCCCCGAAAAGGCTCATGGCAACGAGGCAGCCCCGGCCACCGCCACGGCCATTCCGGCCGCGGCCCTGGTCGGCGAGCCTGAGACCGATCTGGTTTCGGTGTAGCGAGAATACGCTTCGGTAGCACGAGCATCGGGGAGACGCTGCAAAGCGTCTCCTGGCATCTTCAAGTTACCTCCCCGTCATCTCCCGAGCAGGGCTCCGCCGGTCGCGGTACAATTAGGCAAAACTCCCATGATGCGGATCACGAGCCGCCGAAAAGCGATCGCTTTCTTCCTGATCCTGGGCATCTGCCTGGTGGTCGCCACCGTGGCGCTCACGGGCAGTTGGATCATCCTCAACTGGCGCGAGCGCGTTCTGCTTTTCTTCGGCCTGGTCTTCTTCCTCGCCATCATTACCGGCCTGATCCTCAACACGATTTTCCTGGTGCGCGAAATCCGGCGCAACGAGCGCCACGACAGCTTCATCAACGCCGTAACCCACGAGCTGAAAACGCCGATCGCCTCGATCCGCCTTTATCTCGAAACGCTGCAGCGGCGCGAAGTGGATCAGGCGCAACGGCAGCAGTTCTACAAGCTGATGCTTGACGACTCGGACCGGCTCCTCGGAACCGTGGAGCAGGTGCTCAAAGCGGGCGAGGTCGGCTACAAGCGCGGCAAACACCAGACCACCGAGGTTGATTTCAGCGATTTGGTTCGCGAATGCGTGGAACTCGCCCGCACGCGGCACCACCTCCCGGCCGGCGGTTTGCAGTGGGATGGGCCCACCAACGGCACGCGCGTGAATGTCCGGGGTGACGCCGGCGAACTCCGCACCGCCGTTTCCAATATTCTCGACAACGCCATCAAATACTCAGGCGGCCGTGTGGACGTTTCGGTTTCGGTCGACGCGCCCGACGAAAAGCGGGTCGTGCTTCGCGTCCGCGACCGCGGCATTGGAATTCCAGCCGAGGAGCTGCGTCGGATCTTCAAGCGCTTTTATCGCGTACCGGGGCGCTCGGCGTCGCAGGTGAAGGGCACGGGGCTCGGCCTTTTCATCGTTCGCTCAATCGCGCAAGGCCACGGCGGCCGCGTGTTCGCGGAAAGTGGAGGCTCCGCCGGCGGAACGACCGTCACAATGGAGCTGCCGAGGAGCGCTGCTTGAGCCGGATTCTCGTGGTCGAGGACGAAGCGCACCTGGCCGAAGGCCTGCAGTTCAATCTTGAGGCCGAAAAGCATTCGGTGGAAGTCGTGGGAGACGGCGAGGCGGCAATCGAACGGCTCATCAAGCGCGGCGAGAAATTCGACGTCGTCGTGCTGGACGTGATGCTGCCGGGAATCGACGGCTTCACCGTGGTGTCCGCTCTCCGCAAAGCGAAAAACTACGTCCCGGTTTTGATCCTCACCGCCCGCGGCCGCGCCGAAGACGTACTCGAAGGGTTCGGCGCCGGCGCCGACGATTATTTGCCCAAGCCCTTCGAACTGCCCATCTTTCTCGCGCGCCTTCAGGGCCTGCTGCGCCGAAGCGCATGGGATGCGGGAAGCGGAGCCGCGCGGAAAGCAAGGGTCGCCGTCGAGCGCGCGGAGGAGCCGGACAGTTTATCGGATGAGGGGATTTTCTCTTTTGACGGGCGAACGATCGATTTTGAGGCGCTCGAAGTGCGGGGCGACGGCAACACGATCCAGTTAACGCTGATGGAAGCGAAGCTCCTGCGGCACTTGATTCGCAACAGCGGAAAAACCGTCTCGCGAAAATCGATCCTGGAGGACGTGTGGGGAGTCCGCGAGGATACGGATACGCGCGCGATCGACAACTTCATCGTCCGGCTGCGGCGCTACCTCGAGAAAGACCCGTCGAAGCCGCGCCATCTGTTGACCGTGCGGGGCGTGGGCTATCGTTTCGTCGCGTAGGCGCGGCGCGATGGCGAGCCGGCGGTCGTTTAGTGCCCGCGATGAAACACGTGGGCTTTGACGTTGGGCCAGAACTCGTCGAAGGCGTTGCTGCTCATCCGGCCGGCGAAACCTTCCAGTGTCCGTAGCACCGCGTCGTGATTGTTGGCTTCACTATCTGGACGCCACGTGTTTGAGAGGAAGTTGCTGCCCGAAATGGCGACGAAGCGCGCGTAGGCGGGCGCGAAAGCGCCGTCCGGTCTCCGCGCGGTGAACGTCTGCTTGATCACGCTCATTACCCGCGCGCGGAACGGTTCGTCCGGGTTGCGAAAGTAACGGGGATCCTCGCCCCATAGCGCACCCACGCCGGCTTCCATCGCGTTGCTCGTTGCAACTCCAGTCAAGCGCACTCCAAATCGCTCGGCGAAACCTCCCCAATGCGGCCCATCCTCTTTCGGCCGATCGAGCGCCGTGCCAAAGGCCGAGGTCACGAGGCCGCCGGCGAGATGCTCTGGCCCGATAGTGTTGGTGATGAACCAGCGAAGCCGCTGGCGCGCTGTGATGGGCCGATACGCCTCGCCTGCTACTACCGGCTTCAGCGGAGTAACCAACGAAGGTTTGTTCGCCTGATTTCCCTGCTGATTGGATTGATCGGGCGCAGCCTGTTGGCTTTGGTCGTTGGACTGGCCGGGTGATTCGCCGGGAGCGACGAGGCGTGCGAAAACTTGTGCGTTCGCGGAAGGAATTGTACCCAGGAGCAGTGAGAACAACAGCGCATTGATTTGCCAGTGCGCGCGGCATCGCGTCATCGTGATTGGGCTCGATTCCGGGCTGCATCTGCGGCCCAGGAAACGCTACCAATTCACTTAAAGCGAGGGAATACAGTATCGACACCAGAAGAACGAGAGATGGATGGTAGGACTTTAGGCTAGGGCTAGAAGGGCCGTGTGCGCCCTCGTATTAGGCCCGCAGGCGTCCTACGGCGGCAAATTATCGCCGCTGCGGGCACCACGCACGATAGCAGGTCGTGAGACGGTCCTCAGTTGACCTCGGCGGTCACTGGAATGCCGAGTCCGTCCGAGTCCGCACTGGTTTGCGCTTTAGGACGATCGATCTCGATGCGTCCCTTGAAGTAAGCGCCGTCTTCAATGCTGATCCGAGCCGCCGCGATATCGCCGATCACCGAGCCGTCTTTCCTGATCTCGACGCGGTCGCGCGCGCGCAGATTGCCCTTCACTTCGCCGTGGACGATCACTTCTCCCGCGCTGATTTCGGAATTCAGTTGACCCGTGCGCCCCACGGTCAGCCTTCGACCCTCCAGCGAGATGGGGCCATCCACCTTGCCGTCAATCTGCAAGTCTTCTTCGCCCGTGATTTTGCCCTTAATTTCGAGGCTCGCGCCCAGGCACGCCAGGCTGCGTGGCGCCGGGCGCATGGCCGCGGCTGCTGCGGAAGATCCCGGCGCAATTCCGGGCTGCTGCATCGGCGATGAACCGGGCCCTTCAGTTTGCGTCTGTTTTGTCCACATGTAGTCTTCCTTTTTCGAGATGGAAGGAGTCGTCGGCAGCAAATGCCGACGTACAGTCACTCTAAGCCAGGATTCGAGACCGCGGCAACCGCGCGGTAGTACAGGCTTGCTCACTCGAAAACCTGACCCTCCGTACAGGCGGCCAAATGTGAAATTCTTTCGGCTGGATTTTTCGATTCGCGTCAACCGAGGAATGGCAGGCCCGTGCGGCTCGTCCCCGATGGCCTATGCTAGAATAACGTGCAGTCGGAAGGCCCGTAGCTCAGTTGGCTAGAGCGCCACCTTGACACGGTGGAGGTCTGCGGTTCGAGCCCGCACGGGCCTACCATCCATCTTATTGACCTGCTCGCAGTTGCGGTTTCCCCTATTTGGCTCTTCACCGAGTTGCAGGTCTATGTAGCGGATTTTGTAGCGGCTAGTACCACTGTTTGTCCCCTCACGAGCATCTCTACCGCCTTCTGTTTCAACTCCTCGCTTGGATGGGTATATCGGCGTGTCATCATGATCGAGGCATGTCCTGCCAAGTCTTGTATCACTGGCATTGGAATCCCGGCATCTGCCAGCCGACTACAGAAAGTATGGCGAAGCTGATGAAATGTGATGGGCTCTATGCCTGAAAGACGGACCGCGCGTCGAAAGGCGTTCTTTACGTCTCCGATATGCCGATCGGCTTCGTTTGGCTTTTGAAATCTGTTCGGAGACGGAAAAACCCACTCGCCGTGCTCTTCCTCAAACGACGACAGGAGTGTCCGACGCAGTATAGAGTTCAATCCTACCCTCCGTCCTCTGCCAGACGTGGTCTTAGATTTTCGGACCGTTAAGACGTTTTGGTCGAAGTCGATGTCCGTCCATTTGAGCCGAAGGATCTCGCCACGGCGCAGTCCCGTGTAAAGGGCGATCAAGATGATCGATTTAAGGTGAGGGGCTCGATACCGTAGCTCTGATTGATCGCAGACAGCTAGAAGTCTGAACTCTTCTTCGTACGAAAGTACGCGGTACGACCATGGCTCGTCTAGCTTGAATAATCTCGCGTCCTTCGCAGCGTTCTTGTCCGTTAGTTCCCATTCTACGGCAGTCTTCAGCATGGATTTGAGCAGACCGATTTCTCGATTGATCGATGATTTTTTCAGGCCATCCTTAAGTCGCTTCTGTTTGAAGCGCTCCAATTCAAGAGGATTGATCCTGTCGAGTGGCAGTTTGCCGAAGAAAGGGACTAGCGTTCCGCTGACATAGTAAAATTCGACACCGTACGAAAGTTTGTTGGCCTTGCTATACGCCAGGTAAGAATCAGCGAAGTCACGAAACTTGGGGCTGTTGGTTGGTATGTCAGACGCCTTTCCACGCAGTAGGTCGGCTCTGTATTTGGCTTCCTCGTCACGTGCTTTCCTCCTGTTTGGGGTTCCGGTTCCTTTCTGGATGTGCCTGCCCTCATACCAGAAGTGAAACCACCATTCTTCACCGCGTCGATATAGCGTCATCTTCGAAGTCCGTGGGTTCCTGCTTCTGCCGGCCGACGAATTCTTCCAAATCCGATTCCGTAAATCGCACTAGGCGGCCGATCTTGCGGTGCGGAATCCGCCTCTGAGAGACCCAAAGATAGAGCGTCTGAGTCTTTACCCCCAGTAGCGCTGCCGCCTCCGCGATCGTCAGCAGCCGGTTCACGTCCGGCCCCCATCGGCGGAAGACCGAGGCCCAAGGAACATTCCTGAAACGCCTGTACAGAGGCTTATTGCCGTCGTTTTCCATTGCGCTCTCGAGGCACAGAGGCTTCTTCGACGAGGCGCTACCTTACTACGATATCCGTAGTATGTAAAGCATAGTTCATATATATGGTTTAGTTGACATATGGTGACGGGGTTTGCTAGGTTGGCTATATGATTGTCTGCAAGCTCGCTGAAATCCTGAACAAGCGCGGTTGGTCCATTTATCGATTGCGACAAGAATCCGGCGTGTCCTATCCGACCTTGCTCGGGCTGTACCACAATCGCTCCCGAATGTATCGTGCGGACGTTCCTGGATAAATTGTGCCGCTCGTTGCAATGTCGACCGGGGGAGATCCTCGGTCGATCCGCTGGAACCCCACGCACGCATCGTCGGACCAAGGGATAGCACAAGCTTGTGGACTCCGTCCCTGCGCCCGCGAAAATGCGGAACGGCTGACACTTTGGGGAGTTCGACATGTCCATACCTTCCCTTCCGAACTCCTGCGTCGATCGCAACGTCTAGGTATTTCGGGCGAATTGTGTGGCTCGATGATGGGAATTCGTCAGCCGGCATTTTATTCCTCCCATTGACTCGAATTGTTGGTTCCGGCTTCGACAGCGATCCCGTCCGCGCAGTAGAAGATTGCTGAGAGCCGCTGGCCTTCGAACGGAAGATTGCCGTGCAATTGTTGTGGATCGAACAACAATAGATCGCCAGGCATAAAGGCAATCGCGATCCGCCAGCGAGGAAGAATCAGTTCGCCCCCAGTGAATTTTCCCATCGGCATAAGAGCGCTCATGACTCCTCGCAGATTGCCCGTATCGCGGTGGTATGCCGTCCGGAAGTTCTTGGCAACATATACGGTGGTGAAGGCGGTGTGCCATAGGCACCACTGCGGGATGTTCTCTACCGTAGCCCACTGCTTCCCGTAAATGATCGGCAGGTGTTCCTTGTATAGCCGATCGACTCGCTGGACGAGCCGCCTGTTCCCATCCACCATTTCGGGGTGCTTTATGGTCAGCGGGGTCATGCGGCAGGGGCGACCCAAGTAGCCGAGTACGCCCTGCCGCGCTTCGATGACGTCCATCACTCGCGCGTTAACTCCCGAGCGTCGGGATAGGGTGCCATCCAGTTTCACGGACTTCGGGAGCGACAACGTGCCCACTGCCGTTGCACGATTGTCAACGCGGTCATCGACCGGCTCAAAAAGTTCATGGCCGAGCCTGTGGAGCTCCGCGGGAATTGCCTTACAAAGCAGCACGGCAGTAATTCTTCCGTCTGGCGAAATCACCCTGGTGTTTGTGTCAAGACGTAGGGCGGCGTGCGAAGGGTCGGGGAATTGCCCAACCAACTTCGCCGCCACCTTCCGGTAGTCATCTTTAAGAAAGAGAGTCTTCATTTCACCAGGCCGTCGAGCGGGTTTCTGTTTAGCGCCCATAGTCAATCCAGAGCTGTCTCAGCAAATCGGTGATTTTTTCTTCTAGACGCGGCCACTCAGGCAATTTCTGCAACTTGTCACACTCGTCCATCTGAGCACCGCTCATTTGCAGGGGAAGTCGATAAAGAGCGGGGCGTTCGACCGAGATATTGTCCTGCTTGGCTCTGCGTCCTGACGACGCGCCTACTTCTGCTTGCGCCCGCTCAGTAGCGCAACGAACCTTCCGAGCGCCCCGATCGGCGGCTGACTTGAAATTCGAAACTTTTTCGATTTTCAAATCGGCTTCGCGTGCCGCTTTCATATAGTTTTCAGCGGTCCGTAAGGTGATCCCGCACGGGGCAAACGCCTCCATAAAGTGACGTTGCCATTCGCCGTGATCAAGGATGTCCTTGAGTTCGTTGAACACGCGCCCTACTTCGATGTTCGCGTTGTGACCACGTGCGAGCCAGTGGAACGCCTTCGCATCAAGCTTGGCAATGCGAACCTCTTTTGGCTCGGTCCCTTCTACGGCATCGGCGTGTTGGGCGTGTCGAGAAAGCCGCACTTTCTTATTGAGGCTCTTCCTGTTTGCCGTTTTGGTCGCCGCGCTTCTAGCGGGTTTCAAACTCTTTTTCTGGTCCATCTCTCTTCGCCTTTGCTCGGCCGCAGATCTATGACTTCGGCGTTGGCTATTTCCGTGGCACCTTTTCACCCCCGTTTGGGCAGCCGCGGGAATCGAACACGATTTTCCAGCCAATCTTTGCAGCTCTTCTTCATCAGTTCGTTTAGGTCGGGGAACTTCGACCGCGGTGCCGGCCGAAGAAACTTTGCCGCGAGATAAGCCCATACCTGCGAAGAGTACTCCTTGGACGTCATTTGCAGTCCGTTCTCCTCGATTTTTCGCAACAGACCTTCCGCTGCGAGAGAATCCGTCGTGCTTAGCCCATTTGCCTTTTGGCCGATTTCCCAAAATGACAGATTCCGAAGCAAATCCAACTGTGCATAGTCCTTGATTCGATCGAAATCCCGAATGGGCACGCCACGGCCCCTGAGTTGGACCTCGACCCGAACCAAAGGCGCCCTTATCACATAATTCGCAGTGAGAGGACTGCCGATAGATTGGAGTTGCCGCAACTTGTCGTACATGAGAACGGTGTGTGTGAGCGAAGCCCTCAAATAGAAGGTGATGCCGCTGCGGGACCGTATCACGGAGCAGTGCTGCACGCGGGCCAAGCGGCAGTAGAGTGCGAGGTCCAAAAGAGGGACGCCGGGGATATCCACGCACCAGTCGATCCGATAAATTCTCACCCGAGCTGATTCGCGGAAGACTTCGCTTGCGACCCGCTTGCAATGTCTGAGACCGAGGTGCGCGACATCGCGGAAAACGAGCTTGTGGATGCCATTGTAGTGGCCGTTGTAGTGCAAAATTGCCGACGTCTTGTGAAGTTCGACGACGCTCTCATAGCCTCCTTTCGGCTTTCCTGCATCGAGCGCCAAGTCTTCGAAATCAGGGCGGATTTTGCCGCTCAGCAATTCGAGTTTGTCAGCAGGCATGGTGGATCTCCCAAGGTTGTCACGCGATCAGAATTGGCTACAAACCCTTGCTGTTCGTTGCCACTCTGTCAGTCGGAGAATACGCTTCGGTTGGGAGCGGACTAGACGGGAAGAATTGGCGGCAAATAGTCTATGAGATGCGACTTTTGCCGTTCTTGAGGAGCTTGCGTAGGGCAACTACTGGCAATTCGACACCTTCTTCCCGATAGTAGCGTTCCTGGCGGATGAGCAGCGCGAGATCTGCGGCGGACCAGCTTGCCGGGTTGGACAGAAGCCGCTTATGGTAATGGCCGGTTGAGTCAGGACGCATCGCTGGGAGTTTTTTGAAGCAGCCAGAGAAGAATTTCATCCATGAAAAACGCTCTCGCGAATAATGTTCAAGCACTCTTTCTTTGATGACAGTGTCTTTCGCCAGTGAGTGTTTTGGGTTCCACGCGTGTAAGGCTCCCCGCTAATTTAGACAGTCAGGGTCTCCGAGTTTAGGTCAGTTGCAAAAGCCAAGAAGGCCTCGTGCGGAGTGCGATTTTGGACTCCGCGGTGAGGCCGGTCGTGATTGTACTCCTCGATCCAACGAGCGATCGATGTTCGCGCTTCTTCCAAGCTCCGGTACTCCGCCGTCCAGACTTCCTCTTCTTTCAAGCTGCGGTGGAACCGTTCGATGTAGCTGTTGCCTTCCGGGTGATGATACGCCGTCCTCCGATGGGTGATGCCGAGCCGGCCCAACGTCTCCAAGAAGCGCGAAGAAGTGAACTGCGTTCCATTGTCGGTGGTCAGCGTCACGTTCGCTGCACGGCTGCCCTCGGGCAGCCGTGCCAGGACGGCTTGCTCTACCGCAGCCAATGCATCTTCGGTTCGGCAGCGGTGGGAGAGATTCCAGCCCACGATCTCTCGCGTGCAGCAGTCGATCACGCACACCAGATACGCCCAGCCCACTGCCGGCCCCGCCCAGATCTTCGTCATGTCCGACTGCCAGATCTGATTCGGCTCGGCTGCTTCCACACGTCCCCACTCTTTCTTCCTGCGAGCCCGCAGACGACGGGAGCGCACCAGCAACCCACGTTCTCGCATCACCCGCAGGACACGTTTGCGATTCACCGGGAGGTTTTCTTTTCTTCGCAGCCACCAAGTCACGCGGCGATATCCATACGCGGGTTTTTCCCCGCACGCCACGACGATCTGTTCGTCGTACTGCCGATCGGCCCGGCTGCCTCGCGGCTTCTTTCGGTAGTAGAGACTCGATCGGCTGATGGCCAGAGCCGCCGCTACCAACGTGGCCGTGAAGCCCTCGGTCACCATCTCCCGCGCCTGGGAGTGAACTGCACCGCAGCTCACTCCCCCACGACGTTTTTTAGGATTTCGATCTCCAGCGACTTCCGCCCCAGCGTTCTCTCCAACTGCCGGATGCGATGGTCCTTTTCGGTTTCGGCCGCGGCAGCGCTTCTCCCCCCAAGCGCTGCCTTTGCTCCCTGCTCGGCTTCATCCTTCCAGCGATAGAAAAGATTCGGAGCGATCCCGTGACGCCGACACGTCTCCGAAACGTTCCCGCTCTTGATGCCTTCCTGCACGATCTGCCACTTCTCTTCCGGGGATCGATCTACGCGTGGTTTCCTGCCCATGTTGCCTCCTGTGTGGAGGCCCTGATCTTACCTAACTAAGGTGTCCAGTTTTAGCGGGGAGCCTTAGACGCGTGTATCAGTCGTTTCATTTCCTGCAACGTGGACTTGATATCGCGAAGTTCATTTCGCAAGACGCCCGTTTCTAATTGCGTCGCGCCATACCTGGGCCGACCAGCCATTCGTCGCTCAGCAGTCTTAGGTAAATGTCGAGCGACATTCTTGCCGAATCGATGAATTTTCATGTAACGGCGAACAAACGCTAAATACTCCTTATGGATGTCATTGGACAACTTCGCGGTCCTTGCCTGTGTTCGCATATAATCCCTGAGGCTCAAACGAAAGGCCCTTATGTCTTGAGAGGTTGCCAACCAGTCTCCCTCATCCCCACTCTCCGGAGGGAGCCAAAAATCTAGTTCGACGAGCACCTTAAGGCGATCGGATGCAAAAGTCACATTCTTAATTCGAGCTTCCCCCAGGAAGTCCGAGAACTGCTTTATTTGACGCTCCAAGTTGACCGCGATCCGACGGTCAATTTCATCGGGAGACGGGCCTTTGCTCGAGTCTTCGGAATCTGCTAGGTCTTGAGGCGCCATGAATAAAGCGTACAGAAAGAGGTGAGAAGTTTTGCGGGCAATAGAACGAAGCGTTCGAAATTGACACGGCCTGGAGCGCCTAGGGGCTAAACCGTCCAAAATCGGTCGTTTTATGCCTTGTTTTACAGTCGTTTTTGGGGCCGTTTTTAGCAACAGGCGGGTACCCTAGCCTGTTATAAATCCGCCGAATCCTCCTCGCTGTCGAAACACTAGAAAAAGGCTCGAAAATGGCTGATTTTTCCGATTAGACGAAAAACCGATGAAAACAGGAGCAGGGAGTCCAAGAAAACCAACGAAAAACAAGGGAAAAGGAACGAAGATCCAGTGCATTGGAAGAACGCTCTACACCAATGGGAATAACACAGAGGAAACTGAGCAATGCCTTATCCCCCTTCGGGGGAACTCGCTACGCGAGTTCTAGAAGATCATTTGATGATCTAGATTCATCGTTTATCCACTTCTTATTCCTTATTCCTATCTCCCTGTATTCAGTACATATACGTTAGACCTATTGTTATAGGCTGGGAGTGTTGGATTTGGCCTGGAAACGACACTTCGATGTCGGAGCAGGCAGATTCAAAACGTAAAATCGTGGCCTGTTGGCGAGGGATGTTGATCTGCGCTTTCAATCGGTCCTAAAGCACGAGATTTTCACAAAAAATTAGGCAGGTGGCAGGGACGTCTAGAAGGCGCTAGGAGTCTCGTCGTCACCGCCTAAAACGGTGGGCTTGGATGATTGCGGAATGAACCGACGACCTCCAGGCTACGAATTCAACCTCCATTCCGTCCAAATCTTTCCCTCAAAGACGAGCAAAAGGAATTGAGCGCACGAGAGTCGGGATGTTGTGATATTAAGTAACTGAGCGAGATTTCTATGACAGCGTTTCTCGAAAAGTACCTTGAGGCGGGCCTTTCTCAAATCTTTGTTATTCATCATAGCCATAAAGAAGAACGATCGGGCTACCAGAACGAGCATACCCACGAAATCATCGTTGCGTATGACGGCCAGCGTTTTGTCCAGGTGGAGGTCTACGAAAGCAAGATTTTCGCACCGCCCGGCTCGCATGAGTTCTCTGGGATATCTCCGAAGGAAATCAGTGAAACGGAATACCGGACACTGGCGGAAGGCCACGAGAGGTCCGACACGCCTGAGGTTCTCCAAGCACTGAAGGACCGCAAGGCCGCGCAAGAAAGGCGGGAGCAAGCCAGCAAACAATTGCATGCAACAGCTCCTAAATGCCCGGAATGCGGCCGCACATTGACAGCCCGCAAGGGCCCCAGAGGAAGATTTTGGGGCTGCCTGTCCTATCCCGCGTGTAGAGGAACCGCCCCATTCACTGCCGAACATCATCGACTCTACGAAATTGCAGCTCAATTCCTTTGATAACGATAGACAAGCTGATCATCGCGACGTATCGAATGTCCTCGCAGACTATCGCTAGGCTGGCTCCGAAGGCACCGAGGGTCCACCAAATAATTCCGCCCGATAGTACGCCTCGTGTGCTGCATCAAGGGCAGTCAGCAGGCGATTTTGCTGGTCATCGAACATGAGTCTATAGCCCCCCATTCGATCTGGTTTGGCCCTCACTGTGCCGACACTTCGCAAGCGGACGCCAGTGTAGCACCGCACTGAAAGCTCCAGTTCGTTCCTAGTCGCTTATGAAACGCCTAAATCCAGTTTCGTCTAGAAGGTGTTGGGAGTCCCGTCGATCCTGTGTAAAACGGTGTTCACCTATCGGTGCCTCAATCGATATCGCGCGGTGCTAACTTGTTCAAGTCCAAAGCCTGCGTGTCGCGGCGTAATGCTGCGGGCGGGATAGGGGATAGGAAGATTCGGAAACTGCCCCCTTTTGCACAATTGTGGTGCGGCGAAGTATAGGCGCGGTGCAGAGGCGGGTCACTTTAGCGCTGGGGTTCTCTACGTGCGCTCAAAAGACCACACAGCGACGCGTTGGGGGGTATAGGTGGGGGCAATAATCCAGTCAATTCCGTAAGGGGATAGCGGATAGGGGCGCGAAAAAGGGACCACCCCCGCTGCTGAAATCCTGTGAAAGTACTTGTATTTTAGCGTACCGTATCGCTCTGCATATGAGATCTATTTTGGACTATATATTTGGCTGGCTGCCTCTCGGTCTCGGCGCGCCCATTCTAGTCGGCGTGGGGTTTTCTATGTTAGCCGACGAGTTCAAAGCATTCAAAACGGCGAGGGTATGCTTCTATTTAGCCGCAATGTGGATATGTGGAAAAGTCGTGATGTGGGGGGTTCTCAGTGCCGAATCTTTTTACACCAAGAGTATAGTTATTCTTCTTGTGGTCGGAATCGCAGGTGTCGGTCTTTTAGGACTGTTACGACTGACCTCTCGGCGAGAATCCATCGTTAAGGAGTCTCCAAGTATGGAAACAGACAAACCAAAAAGCTCTTCCATTGAGCAAAAGAGTGAAGGGGCAAACAGTCCCAACATTGTTGGCGACAACAACCAGGTAGTTATAAACCCTGATCTTCGCGACCAGCTGACTGAAATCCAGAAGCTTCTTCAAGCGCAAGCGAGTAATTTGACCCCAGAAAAGCTTCTCGCTAAGTATCCTTTGGGCTATGTCATTTTTGATTTGGACTATGAGAATCGAGTCATCCCCTACGATAGTAAAACTATCCTTGAAAAATACGACCTGGATTGGAGCGTTGTTCGATTCACCAAGAATACACTCACACAAATCGAAATTAGGCTGCCAGATGCTAGGCTCAAAAACGGCGGTGCAGCTCTTAGCAATGCAATTACAGGAGGAACTAAGCGAGTCGGGAACCTGGGTGGCTTTGGGATTGGTGACTTACTCGTATGGGGAGAAATCCTAGCTATCACATCGAAAGGGATTGTTTTCTTGGTAGGTTTTGACCGCGCTCCAAAATTTAAAGGAATGAATTGAAAAGGATCGGAAAAGTGTCCCTCTACTTCAGTCCCCACCGAAAACTGGACCAACCACGTCCTGCGAGGCGACTGACTCTTCAATAATGAGGCTCTTTGGCGGGAGTTCGACGATGGCCGAGAAGAAGAAGCTGGAGGACGTATTCAAAACAGTGGGCTTGCCACCTTACACGTACGTCAAGCCTGCTTACTACGGAGAGGTCCGGGCGGACATCTCCCAGCCTGGTAAACATCTATTGATCGAGGGCCCCTCAGGAATTGGAAAGACCTGTGTCGCGTTCAAAGTGTTCGAAGAGCTTAAATGGGCCAAGGACGAACACTTCAGCTATGTCAGCTGCCGCGACGTTGACGGGACTGATCGAATCAATGCATTTTTTGCAGTGGCCTCAAGGGGGGAGATTCCGGCCCCTTCTGTGATGGTCATTGACGATTTCCACCTTCTCGCAATTGATAAACGCGCTGAGATTGGATCGTCACTAAAGCGAATGAGCGATCGGGCCTTCGAGCGGGCTATTCCACCGAAAACGATCCTGATTGGAATCCCCACCACCGGCGTATCGCTGCTCTCGGAGGCGTACGATCTTGGCCCACGACTCGGCACCTACGTCCTTTCGCGCGCGTCGGACTTTGAAATCGATCGATTGATCAGCGAGGGCGAGATCGCCTTGAATGTCCTACTCGAAGATAGAAGCGTGCTCTTGGGAGAGAGCGCCGGGAACTTTTGGCTGGCCCAGTACGTGTGCAATAAAGTTTGCGCCACGCAGGGAGTGTTTGAGACTCAAGACGACCCAAAGATTCTTACCTTTGATCTGCTTGGTATCCGACAGCGCCTAATGACTGAGCTTACTCAGCGCTATTTGCCTACCGCGAGGATTTTCGCGAAGGGCAAGAGATGGCGACCGGGTGGCAACAAGCCGTACCTGGAAATTTTCCTCGCTCTTTGCAAGATTCCCGAATCCGTCGTCACGTTTGACAAGCTGCTCAATGTGGTCCCCGAGCGCCGAAGACCGGGAATCAAAGCGGTGCGGTCTCGCGTGGCAGAAGTCATTTATGACCCAGCCAAAGAGAACGATCTCCGTAAGCAATTGGCCTTTGATCCTGATGCAGGGTTTTCGATAGAAGACCCACTATTCCGGTACTTCATAACGAACCTGGACCCCAAGCGGCTTTTTCAGGAGCTTGGGATTGAAGATAGCACTGTCGAAAGGGGGCGGCTCTTTTCGTACGACATCGGGTTTTCTTTCGCTGGCGAAGCCAGAAGAATCGTTGAAGCGGTCAACGCTGAAATGAAAGCTGAAGATGTAGTTACGTTTTACGATTACGATCAGCAGGCGTTCCTGCTAGCGCTCGACCTAGAGAAGACTCTGGGTCGCGTATACGCAGAATCCTGTCGATATTATCTAGTGTTCCTCGACGAACACTACCGCGACAAAGTGTGGACCAAGTATGAGAAGGACGTTATGACCCAGCATGGGCGCAAGGATCACATCATTCCGGTGCTTCTCGACGACGTTGGTGCGCAAGGCGCCGTCGGTATTCCCGCAACGATTGGTCGAATAGATCTCCGCGACGTGTGGGCAGCGATGAAGAAAAGCGGCGCGATGACGACGGATATAACTAACACACTTCGTAATCGATGTGTGCTTCCGGTTCTGGAGAAGCTGGACGCTGGAAATGTGGCTATCTGATACGCGCTCTTGAGCGACCGTGCGTCTGGCAATCGGGTTGGAAGCTTGCTATGCGCCTGATCGCTAATCCGCATGTGGGGAAGGCCCGCTATGGCGTCTGCCAGCTTTCAAACTAGCTACGTTGTAGTTACTCTCAGGAGCGCAGCCTTGGCTGCCAACTCTCCGGCAGAGGTATATGCTCCACGCCTGTCGAAAATCCACAAATGCGCAATTACCATTGCCGCGATTCCATGTACTGAGATATACAATTCTCGAACAAAAGCGAGCAGACTCTGTGGACACCCAACTACGGCAAGGGATTGAGCGTGTGAGTCAGATTTTTGAGAGTCGGCGCATTCTCAAACTTTCTGACCCCGAGCCAATTCGTGGGCGGCTCGCCTTTTATTTTGTCGCCAAGGCCTACGAAAAGGAGTGGCTTTTCTCACTGTCGCACGAGGCTCTTTCGGACCTCCCGGGAATGAAATCTTATCAAGCGGGAGCAGATCGATTTGCGAGAAGCCTTGAGAAAAGATTTAGAAATAAGTCGCCGGATCTATTCTTTTGTGTGTCCGGCGTGCCAGTTCAAATCCAGATCGAATGGCCTTTACAACCGCTGGCAAATCGCGCCGCCAGCTATCCATTTGAAGCCCCTTTGAAACTCACCTCGCGTCTTCTCCAATGGCCGATTGATTACGGAGCAGTCTATCACTCGGGAATAGCGAAATCGTGCGCCCGGACAAGTAGAGTAACTAGGAACCCGCCTTGCGGACAGCGTACCCTCTGATCTAAACGGATCGGCAGCTAGACTTCATTTGTTTCGGGCTTCGCAATCTTCGTACTCGTCCTCTTGCGAGTGATACTCTTCGCAGCCCTCGTTGAAGGAAGCTGAATTACCGTTGCAGTCGCCCCCGTTTTCTTCCGCCCATGCGTATCCGGCGTAATGGCCAGTGCCTTCGTCATACGGATTCTCAGGCTCGACGCACGTCTTCTGGTCGGATTCTTTCGGCTTTGAATCGGAGCAGCCTATCAGAAAAGCCACGGCAGTCATTATCAACAATGCGGCTTGTTTCATGTCGGTCCGTTTATCGCGAAAAATAACCCATAGCGACTGACAAGTGCCGGAACCTCGTGCGCGAGAGTCTATCACTAGGGTGGCCAGAGCTGCGCGCCCGACACCGAAAGGATTTGTTATTCTTTTTACAATTCGATATGCCGAAGCTAGATGCATGCTGGGAGCGTTCCCAGAAGCAGAAGCCAACAAGGTACACGATGACATCGCATAGCGTTCCCCTCCTAAACTTGAAAAGGCTGATGTGACAGTATTGTAGTGGGGAAGATGGTCCCGGTACATATGGCCTAAGTCTTGAAGTTCTTCGTAATTCGCCTTTTACTTCTCAATCTCAATCTCAATCTCAGTTGGATCGCTCGCCTCAATTTCAGGTGTTCCACGATAGCTTCTTATTACCCCGGTCGCGCACACGCGTCTGTCTCGATATTTTGTTTCAGGCTCGCCAAACTTCGGCCTATTCTCGCCCCAAATCAGAATCGTGAATATTTCGTTTGGGTATGGCTTGTCGAGGTTCAAAAACGTCGGTTGCCCCTTGCTCCTATCCGCGTAGCGTGCGCTCACAATTTGGCCGCAGACGGTTGCCCGTTCACCGACGTGATCCTTGGCTTCGGCGGTCGTAAGCTTCTTTGTTTGGGCATGAATCGGGAGCGCCGCGACGAAACATCCAGCCAGTAGCAGCGCAAACTTTCGAGATTTCATCTACGCCTCCCCATGTGTGGTCGCGCTGGTTCTGTGGAGGTTAAGGGACGTATGTGAGCGCTACGTAACTTGGTTGTCCACTTAAAGAATCCGCCACATTGATCCCGGACGCCACATGATCCACATTCTTCGATATAAACGTTCTTCCAGTCCGATATCGACTTCCTGGCAAACTTCCAGAGAGACTCTCGCAGGACACACAGTTGAAGGTTGTAAATCGAAACGTTCATGCCCCTCGTTGAAAGGATTTCGACCGCCGATTCGAGTTGGTCTTGGTAGTCGTAAGGATCGACCCACAACTCATGCATGTTTCGAGGAGCGTAACCGGTGTGTTCGAGCCCCATTAAGGCTATGTGCTCCGCAAACGTCAGATTTCTATAAATATATTCCGCGAGTTGCGCGAGACGAGGGATCGTGACTGCATGCAGGACGACTCGAATCTCGACCCGGACGCCATACCTTGCAAGCTGATGAAGACCCAACACCGTTTGATTGAAGGCCTCTTTTGCCTGCACGACATAGTCGTGAATTGTTGAATCATCCGAATACAAGGGGATGCCGAGTACAAAATCGGGATGCTTCAGTTCCGCCAGCTGGGACGTGAAATGAGGCCATGCAAAAATGCGACCATTCGTCAGCATGTGCAGGTACGTTTCGGGGAACTTGTCTCGAAGAGCGGCAATAATAGTGAATAACCTACCACCTAAGAGCGTTGGCTCCCCGCCGGTAATAACCAGGCGGCTCGGCGGGCTCTCAATCAACCTGATTAGTTCAAGGTTCCTTTCAAGTGATGCGTCGGCATCATCGCGATCCTGAGGTGGCTGCGAACACATCAGACAGTTGCTATTGCAGCGATGCGTCGCAAATATGACATTGTGATTAGAGTCCGGTCGATAGAGCGTCCGAACAAAACCGTTCCTGGGTTCCATGGCAACGATGTCGTTCGTCCGAAGATGCTCCATTTCGTGAGCAGCAAAAACGGCCGGAACTACCAAGGGATTCTCTAGTCGCGCGCTGGTAAGCAAGCCGCTGTATCCGTTGAGATCATCCGGGACTGTATCGGTAGCGAGAATCCGGTCAACGCGATCTTCCTTCGGGAGTGGCTCGCGGCAGACCCTTCCGACGATTGCCTTCGTGAGGCCCGAGTTTGGTAAACCTGAGGTCGCCAGTCTCATGATGGACCCGTCTTAGAGATCTCTGGCAAGCCTGTATTCTGAATCCAAGCGAAAAATGTCCGCATGACCTGACGGTCCTCACTTGAAATCCGTTCGAACAGGTGCTTGATGACTTGCATATTCCGACGGCAAAAGTCACTCGTCGGGCGGTGGCCGAAAATATCGCCTTGTGTGGCGTGGTTAAAAACGGGGTCAGAGCCGCAGTACGGTTGCAGCGCACAATCTGAACACCCCGCCAGTGATTGATTGCATGAAGCGGAGACGAGGTTCAGAAAAGAATCCCCGGTAAAGATATCTTTGTGTGTGTGGGTTCGGACGTTTCCAAGGCGAAACACACGATCTCCCATTTCGGCGAGCATGCGGGACTCGTCGGTGGCATACACGTCGCCGTCATAGTTGTAAACCAACACGCTTATCCCCGCCCCCGCCGGAGATTGGAGGTCAACAAAGCCCGTGCCGTACGGCGTGAGGATCTTTGTGAGAAGAATCTTTGCGTAAACTTCTGCAAGATCATATCCGTTCTGGTTTATCTCCAGAATGTGGGCAAGCCCTTTTCGATAGAAGTCGAGAAAAGCGGCTAACTGATAGCCGGTCTTGTGTTTCGTCTTGATCGCGAAACCGTAAGGACTGATCGGTCGCAAGAAAATCGAATGAAAGCCTTGGCGCACGTACTCGTCGATGATTTCCGTCGGATACTGCAGGGAAAGTTGAGTGGTGGTCATTAGGGCCGCTACCCGACCGGTCCCTAGTATCTTCCGAGCTCTCCCGATGTTCTGGATCGTTAGCTCGTAGCTGTTGTTGCCGGGGCGTGGTCGGTTGGCATTGTGGATGAACGCCGGGCCGTCCAAGGAAGTTGACACATTGACGTTTTCATCACGGAGGTAGAACAACATGTCGTCAGTCGCGTTCGCCAAATTGGTCGTGACCACTATGTCCAAACCTTTGCCCAGCTGTCGGGCGCGTTCCTTGGCAAGGGGGACAATGTGGCGAATCACGTCGAAAGCAAGGAGGGGCTCGCCACCTTGGAGTTCGAGCGTAATGTGCTGCGCGGGACTCTTCATCATGAGTTCGATCGATTTCTCCGCTGTTTCGAAACTCATGTCGTACTTACTCTTGTCCATCGTCTGGCGTGATACCTGGCAGTAATGGCAAGAATGATCGCAGCGGAGCGTCACGACGAAAATGTGGAGCTTGGTGAAACCGTCGATGAACGCATATTTCGTCCGATACTTCGTCGCCAGCACATCGAGCAGCGGCGAGGAATTCCCATCGGCCAGAAATTGTTTGGCTTTAAGAGTGGAGTACACGTCGGAGCCGCGTGTCAGTTGCCTACGCACGAGGCTCCGTGCAGTGCCGCACGGAGCGATCACAAACTCTCCGACCTCGTTTACCAAAAGTTCTTTGTGTTCATTCAACTTCAAAAAGCGGAATGGCAAGAGACGATATCCCATCTGGGAAGGTGAATAACTCTCGGCCGGGTAGAAGACCCTAGCCATAAGATGGAAGGCCCTCCTGCGACTTATTTCGAAGACGAAGCAGCCGGATTCATTAACTGTACGAGGGAGCTTGGCCTGGCGGACTCGACGGGATCGGCAATGCTTCCCGGTGGTTCGTCTTCCAAAACGCCCGATTCGGAGAAGGCTTTTGCCAGAATTATCTGTCGAATCGGTGCCGTTTCGGCCTCGACCTGCCGCCGAAGCTCAAAGTCCAATAGAGCGTTGCAGAACTCGCCCAAGAATTCGCTGATGGAGGTCGGGTTTGGATTTGCGAGGGTTGGACCTGTTTGCTTCAACTCTATACGGATGGCCAATCGATCGTCAGGTGATTCCGGGACGCGAATGTAAGCGATATCGGTGCCCCAGTAGCAGGCTCTGAGAATGGCATCCTTAGTGTAGATTCGCGGGTCCAGGTATATTGTCGCGGAAGACTCTGAATCCGTTTCGAACCGAAACCCATCCGCAGCGCTCACTAGAAGCCGCCAGACGTGTGCGAGCTGTGCGACGAATGCGAGGAGTGTGAAGAATGAGAATCGTGAGATGAATGCGAATCATGCTGCGCAACCAGCTTATAGCCGCTCTGAAGTTGCTTCAGGACAAGTTTAGTAGGCAGCAAGCCGGGGCGTGTGCTCGTCGATGTTTCAATGGTGGGGTCTGATATCGAGTTGGTTGGCACTGGCTGCGCGTGTAACTTAGGGCTTCCGTTCAAAAGCGTGAGCCCGCCTCCCAGCAGAGCAGCCAGCTTCTTCGATATTCCGAGGAGGAAGCCTTGTTCCTTAACAAGTTCGTCAGTCATGAGGCACCTCACACCGCCGATTTAGCAGCCCGATATAGCTCGTAGGGTATGCCCGTGCCTAGAAACATGTCAATACCAATCACGCCAACCAGAAGTGCGATAATCCAGGTGGCTCAAGAGTGGCGAGCGATGAAGCAACAATCGCGTCTCAGCCGTGCATCCGATCCGTCCAAGTTAGTGCGGCAATTCGGCCCCAGGATCTTTGCAGCGGTAGCGAGTATGCCGGTCCTCGACGTTGCCTGTGGCTGGGGACGGAATGCTCTTTTTCTGGCACGGCTTGGTTGCGTAGTCACGTGCATTGACAACGATCCATCCAAACTTGGACATCTTAACGTTCTAGGATCTCATTCTTCGACAGCACGGCTGCAAATGCGCGAAATTGATCTCACCAAGGATGTGTGGCCGTTTGCCGAGTCTAGTGTGGGAGGGATTGTCAACATCCACTTTTTTCTTCCACGTCTTTTCCCATTGTTTGGAGCTTGCCTCTCACCCGGCGGATATCTCCTTTTCGAGACGCCCCCTGGTCACGGTGGAAACTATCGAGAGTTGCCCAAGGCTGGAGAAGTGAGATCGGCCCTAGCAGAGCTGTTCCATCTGGAGCTATACAAGGAATGTAGGGTCGGCCCCCCTCTACGCGATGCAGTCGTCGTTCAGGTTCTCGCCAGCCGGAAACGTAGAACATAGATTGAGTTCATGCAATTGCAGTTTGCGAAATCAGGAAGCGTGCGAGCGTATAGGAATTCAAGTGCTCACGGACTAGACCGCGCTTGCCAGTTTCGCGAGTTTCTGCCAATGCCTTGGATGCGGCACGCGCCGACCCGCCCGAACGTCCGTTGCGTAAGGCTCCGAGATGCCAAGCGCGGTGGATATCGTCGGGACCGTGATTCCCGCAGGGTGTGGCTGAATTTTCTCTCGATATGCTTCCTTGGTGAGCCAGTCCGGATTGTCGGTTGGTTGCCAAGCTTTTCGTTCAGCGACATGCCGTCGTTGGGTTGCGGCTCGCAATGCTTCCGCCTTTGGGCTGTGCGTTGCTACTTGTCCCAGCTTTGCCGCTTCGATGAGGTTGGCCCTGGACACGGAAACGGAACAGGAGGCGCAGTACTTTGCCCGGGTTTGAGGAGTTCTCCGCATGTGCGACAAATGCGCGGTGCCCGTGGTTCTGGGTCGGCTGCGGGATGCGCCGACCAGAACGAATGTCCACGGCGTATGGCAACGGAACTCGGTCGGACATCATTTCACTCAGCGCAGGTATTTCTCGCTGGACTCACGGTAGGCTGGCACAACGCGTGCTGTCGGCCTCGCGGCCTTTATTTTGCGCTCCGCTTTGCGCGTACTCTTACCCGAACTTCGCATCAAGAAGTAGGTAAGCGAGGCGCTTCTGCAAATTCCGTGATGGCACATGACCAGCAGCTTGGTGTCACGTTTCCTCATCGCTTTTCGATAGAACTTCAGCGCTCGCTTGTAGAACCACCGGGGTCTTGGTTTCTTGTCGTCGTGAAAGCGCAGCCAAATGTGTCTGAACTTACGAACGTTTGCATTGTTCTTACTCCACCGGAGATTGATGATGTGGGTTACACCGAGGGATCGTAGCTGCTTTGCGTGCGTCTTGGTTTCGACTGCGCTTCCGAACGCGAGCCTAGGGCTCACGAAGAAGGCTTTCACCGGCTCGCCCCTCCTTCAGATCCGAATGGGCCTAGGCGTTTGTAAAACTTATATTTTGCAAACGTCATTTCGGTCCGTTTTGTACCCGTAAAGTCAGTCACTTGCGGCCTCCCGACGGGGCGGGATTTCTAAACGCCCCTTGCCGGACGCGTACAAGGCCGTAGCCGCCGATACGCCTAGCGCGGCCCCTACCGCCCGCCACGACGCCCCTTGCGCCCGCAAACGCCTGATTTCCGCCGTGTCCACGCCGCTCCTTGGCCTTCCCAGTCGCTTGCCCTTTGCGCGGGCGTTTCGGATTCCGGCCCGAACGCGCTCTGCGATCAGGCAGCGCTCCAGCTCGGCCACTGCTCCTAGAACCGTGAACACTAGTTTGCCTGCCGGCGTCGATGTGTCGACTTGCTCTGACAGTGAAACGAACTCAATTCCCAGTGACCGGAAGGTTTCGAGGGCTCGAAGAAGGTGCGAGACGGAACGAGCAAAGCGATCAAACCGCCAAACCACTACGGCGTCAAAGTGGCGTCGATGAGCGTCAGCCAAAAGCCGGTCGAGCTCGGGACGTTTTTCCTTGGCGCCTGAAATTCCTGCGTCAACGTATTCCGCTGCGACTGTCCAGCCACGCCGTTGGCAGTATTCGCGCAGTTCTCGCAACTGCATCTCGGGGTCCTGTCCGTTCATCGTACTCACCCGACCGTAGACAGCTATGTTCATTGAACCTTCCTTCTGCCCGCCTTCCGTCCCCGCCCGCGGCAATAGATTTTGTCCTTCAATTCCTTCAGCCGCTCTACGTCTTCGCTGTCCCAGAGCCGGGTTGCCCGCCCGTTCACAATTTGCAGTTTCGGAGGCCGTATGTCGCCGTCAGCTATCCAGCGCTGCAACGTCATAAGCGATATTCCAACCGCCTTAGCCGCGTACCGCGTCGAAAAGGGCGTTTTCATATATGAGATATATATAACGTATTTAAAGGGTTTTGTAAAGCCCTTTTTTCGTGAAATAAGCGCTAGGCCTTAAAAGGCCTAAATAGGCTTAGGGCTAGCTAGCGGCCCCCCTGGCGTTCCGTAGCGCGTTTGGCGGCGCTTTGGGGCGGCGGCCTTTGGCGGGTTGAGGGTAGCCCGGGCGTACGCGGCTAAGCCTGCCACCCCTTTTGCCCGCACCGCATATCGACACACGGGCCACTAGAGACCGAACCACCCTCACGAAATATTTTGAGAATTCCTACGAGACGGAACTCACTTCGGAGATTTTTCCCAACTAACGCGTCGCTTGGTGAAGAGCAGCGCTACCTCGCGCACTCTTCTGAGAAGCGAAGAGTGCGGCACCCACGAATGTCAAGCGAGGCTCCAACGAACTCGGGTGTGAAGTGCTCGCGTTCACGGCTTGAACTGTGTGAGACGAAAACGCGAAACGGAGGCGGCCCCCGCCGCTCTGGGTTAACGCTCAGCCGGGAAGCCTAGCGATTCCTGGCGCTTGCGCGTAATGGGCTACTTCGCCGCCGCTGCCGTTTACGGTCTCGACCAAGTTATAGTCATCGTAAGCGAAGATGCTGGTGGTGGTGGGCGATATTTTCTCGATTCGTCTGCCGAAGGGATCGTACTTGAAGCTGAGCGTGCCACCACTGGCGGGCAGGGTGACGCTCGTCAGCCGATTCTCATAATCCCAGGAGTAACTGGTCGTGTCGGAGCCAACGGTTTCCGATGTGCTGTTTCCGTTCGCATCGTAGGTGTAGCTGGCGTTCGAATTCGCCGTCACCTCGTTGGACGAATTTGTCGTGTACGACGATACGCCGAGCGACGCCGTCCGGTTGCCGCCGGATCGTGCGTCTAGGTTTCGGTCGTTGTGCCCAGTCACGTTCAGCAGCTCGGAAGTCGCATCGTATCCATAATTCGCAACTTCCAAACGCAACAGGGAAAAGTGCAATTTACTGGAGGCGAAACAACCCAAGTATAAAGCAGACTGTCCCAATCCCGCATGTCATCCACATGAGGTAGGCTGGCCACGAAGACCAGCCGTGCTGCTTCCGAAGTCTGAGGTAGTCAAGTGGAACACCCAAGCTGCGTTTAGTGAGATACTTTCCGTACGGAAATCTCTCCCCGGCCTTCAGTAGTTTACGCTGAATATGGACTTGCAGGACGGCGGAAGTTCCTATAAGCATCAATCCCACCACTACCGGCGGATCTTGTCTGAGCATGTAAAAAAAAGCGTTCCAATGTTCACCCATCAGTTTCAGTCCCTTCTCAGCCAACCCGTCAATTACCCGCTAGCCCCCGTTTGCCGAATCCAGATACCAACACCAGCGCGGTGAGGGGAGGCCGACCGCAGGCTAGTTCTGGCAGCTGCAGGATTGGGGCGGCAACGTCGGATTGGTGTATGTGTTTGTGCCGAAGTGTGACACTCCGACTCCAAACCCCGGCGAGATATTTGCCGTCCAAATTCCGCTGGTCGGAGAAGAAGCAACATCAATCTGAACCGCCAGGATGGTATAGGTTGTGTTGTTGAAGGGCCCGGAAACGTCAGAGATCGAGTTCGCGTTTGTAAAAACGATTCCCGGTCCAGCCGATGCCGAGAAACCCCACGTTTTGTTTTCAACAAGTTCCCGTATAGGAACCGTGCGGCGCTCTACAGCGCCGCAGATTTCCTAAGTCGCTGATTTGCTTCTGGTTCCTATACAGCAACCAAAGTTGCTGTGCAGCACCCTTTTAGGGGTGACGTGTCACCCCTACTCCCCATGCCGTAGGCATGGCTCTGTCAGCGGATGGGAGGGTGCGCCACCAGGTGCGCCACCGATCCGGCCACCACCCAGTTTGACACTCTCCGCCCGCTCTTCTTGGACACGCCCGAGCAGGTAAGTGCCCATCGTCCGTTATTATCGTTTTCAAGCGAGCAAGAAGATTGGCGCAAGTCGGGGAAACTGATCGCATAGGCAGCATCTGCTTGCGCTTCGTTCCCCAATTGTGCATTCACAAAGCCGAGTACCGCGTGAGCGCTTTTGTCGTCAACGTTGTGGTCGTAAACGACCAGTTTAGATGCGAGAGCAAGTGCCTGACTATAGTTGTGCGCCGCAAGAAACATCCAAAGCGCCCTTTCCTGAAGATCCGGGTCCGCGGAGCCCGTATCCGCAGCTCTCGCATAAATCGTACCGGCAGTTGCGTAATCTCTTAGGTTTTCGAGTACCCAGCCGAGCTTGCGTAGGCTGCTCGCTGTCGCCCCGCTAGACTCCATGGCGCGCTCGCACGAGAGCCTGGCGGCAGCCCATTCGTCACTCTTCGAGAAGAAGTCACAGAGGTACGACCATGCCTCGGGGAAATCATTGCCATCAAGGCTTGCGACCTTCACATAGTCCCGTAGCCGAACGCTCTCAAATTGGGCGCGTTTCGCAGCTCGGAGTTCCCTCGAGGCGATAAAATGACGAAGTGTGTGTGGGAGACAGTTCGAACGGCCTGTTTCTGCGCGGTGGAGTTGATATGCCCCAAGTACGATGAAAGACAGTAGTACGCCTAGCGCAGCCGCAGCCAGCGCAACAAAGGAACGCCTCTCGCGCTGTTTTAGTTCCATTTTGGTTTCCGATCTAGCGCTTCTAGTCGCCTAAGTAGAACTGTAGGAACCAATCGTCATACCACGGAAACTTGCATGCAAACCCAGGCTGGAGGTCGTTAAATCGATGATCAAGCGCGGCGAGCGGATTTTCACAGAGACAATCCCTGGCAGAATCAAGCCATGCCTCACCTCCTTCCACTATTGGATCCAATCCACTGGGAGATGATTTGCCGTCGTCGGGATTCGCCGCATCCCCTGCCTGCTTCATGGCCGCGGCGCAACTTGCAGCCGCAGCTGCCGGCCCAGCTGTTTTCTTCAGGCAGTCTTCGTAGGCGTTGTACGCGTCGGATACTGGATTGGGTACAGGGTTAGGCACGGGGGGAGGGCCGGCCTTCGCTGGGCATCCTCCAGGGAGATTGCATTGGGCATTTAACCCATAAGGATCAATGGCGTCCAAGGGGCTGTTCGCCAAATAAGCATAGAAATTGAGACCTCCGTCGAAGGACACAGGGTCCTCACTTACGAACCGTCCTACGCGCGGATCATAGTAACGGGCGCGATAGTAGTACAGACCGGTCTCGGGATCGAAATCACGGTTCGTATAGCGGAAGGGATTCGAGATGGTTCCCGTGGAAGCAGTCACATTTCCGAAGGAGTCATAAATGTAGGTAGCGACCAATGTGCCGGTCGAACTGCTCAGTGAAGAAACCGACCCTATCCTGTCCTGCTCGTAGTATGTGACAGTGCCTGAGCGGCTTTGCGCCAGATAACCATCAAGGCGGCGTGTACTGGCATATCGAGCAACCACACTCAACGTCTGATCGACTTCTTCGAGAAGATTGTAACCGTCGTACGCGTAGTTTGTGGTCGTTGTGGTCGAACCTTGAGTAAGGACTTTTTGAATGCGCTTGCCGAAGGGATCGTATTTGAAGCTAACCGTTCCGCCCGAATTCGGCAGGGTGACGCTCATCAAGCGGTTCTCGTAATCCCAGGTGTAGCTCGTGGTGCCGGTCGAATCGGTCTTGGTCGTCGTGTTGCCGTTGTAATCGTACGTGTAGCTGGCGTTTGAGGTTCCTGTCAGCTCGTTTGAGGAGTTGTTTGTGTACGACGACACACCCAGAGAACTCAGGCGGTTGCCCACCGGATCGTAGGTGTAGTTCTCCGTGGTGGCGGACCCTTGCGTCGCCTGCAAGAGTTCATAGATCGAATCGTAGCCGTAGTTCGTCGTCACGTTTGCCAACTCGTCCGCCTTCGACGTGCGGTTCCCGGCAGAATCCACGGTATATACCGCGCCGTCAATAGTACTCGCAGATAGTTGGTGCAGCACAGATAGGAGCCGCGATAGGTTGTCGTAGGAGTAGCTTGTGGACACGCCGTTGGGCCGCGTCATCTGCGTGCGGCGGCTCAGCGCGTCGTAGCTGAAGCCGAACGATCCAGCCCAGGAGTTCGCGAGCGTGGTCAGCCGGTTCAGCGTGTCGTACGTGTAGGTGTTCGTGCTGCCGTCCGGCGCGGTGTAGCCAATGCGGTTCGAATCCGCGTCGTAGGTATAGGAGTTTGTGAGATTCGTGCCCGTCAGGAACGAGTATTGTGTTGTCGTCCCGATCAGCCGGCCCATGTTGTCATAGGCAAAGCCGTAGGTGCCCGTGGGATCGTTCACCGATAGAATCTTGCCTACAAGGTCGTAGGTGTATTCAACGCTCGTCGAATCGGGATAATTCTTCTGCGTGAGGCGGTTCAGCGCGTCGTAGACATATTGGATCGTATTGCCGTTGCGATCCGTCTTGCTGGTGAGGTTGCTGTCGGCGTCATAGGCGTAGGTCTCGTAATAGTTCGAGGGGAAGGTCGTCTTGGTGACGCGTCCGAACGCATCGTAGGTGAAGTTGGTTGCGTGACTATTCGCGTCCGTGATGCTGACGAGATTATCCTCCGTGTCGTAGGCGTACTGCGTGACATTGCTTGCCGCGTCGGTGACGCTGGTCAGCCGGTCAGCCGCATCGTACGCATACTGCGTGGTCTTGCCATTTTGGTCTGTTGCCGTGATTCGCCGCCCACGATAGTCGTAGGTGAAACTGGTGGTGGTGGTATCCGGGTAGGTGATCTGCGTCAGACGATTGCCCGAGTCGTAGGCGAAGCTTGTCGTATGGTTCAGCGCGTCGGTGACGCTGGTGCGGTTGCCGCGCGAATCGTACCCGTAGCTCGTGGTGTTGCCCTGTGGGTCGGTGATGCTCGCAATCAACCCGGCCGACGTATAGGTCACGGTGCTTACTCGGTGCAACGGGTCCTGGATCTGGGTCAGTTCTCCGAGCGAGTTGTAGGTGAACTGGGTGACGCTCGCCCCCGTGTTTCCACTTGGTGCGGGAGTAGCGACCGAGAGCAGGTTGCCGTGGGCGTCGTAAGTGTTTGTCGTGACGTTGCCGAGCGGATCGGTGGAGGTCAATACCTCGCCGAAGCTGTTGTAGGTGTATGTCGTCGTGGGCGTTCCTGCCGAAACCGGCGATTGCGTGACCGATGTCACGTCATTATTCGAGTCGTACGTGTACGTGGTGACCAAACCAAGTTCGTCTGCGCTAGTAAGCTCATTCCCATTGTCGTCGTAAGAATTTGAGATCGTTCCCCGAACGTTACAAGTGGAACAACCTGATCCCTGGCCCTGCGCGAAATACCATCTCCCGCCGTGTAATTCCGAGGTGTAACTCGTCTGATTCCCAAGGGAGTCAGTCAATTGGACCGTTGAGTTGATCGTGAAGGTGGGGCCGGAGGCGCTAAGGCTCTCCTCGTTGACCGTGACGACTCCCGTGATGGTTCCGGTCGGAACAGCAGCGACGATTTGCGTGTCGCTCCAACTTGACACTGTAAGTGCAACGGCATTCATGGTGACCGTGCTCGTGCCCTGTGATGGCCCGAAGCCCGTGCCGGAAATCGTCACGGAGGAACCGATCGGCCCCGAAGTCGGAGATATCCCGGTGACTGCAAGCGAGCCCTCAACGGTGAGTTGGACGCCGTTGCTCGTGAGTCCGGCGGTCGTGACCGTCACGGGTCCCGTCGTGGCCCAAGAAGGCACACTTATGGCGATTTGCGTATTGGTCCAGGAACCGGCTGCCCCAGTAAAGGTTGAGCCGTTGAAGGAAATTTGCCCGTTTCCCTGACTTGTGCCAAAACCCGATCCGTTCACAATGATCGTTCCACCGATGGGTCCCCAGTCTGGCGAGAGGCTGCTGATAACAGGGTTGATGAGTGTGAACGAAGTGGTTGGATTGCTCTGCGCGGAATTCACCGTGACCGTGACGGGGCCTGTCGTGGCTCCGGTCGGGACCGCTGCGACGATTTGCGTGGCGCTCCAACTGGTGACGGAAGCGGCTGCTACGCCATTGAAGTAGACCGTGCTGCTTCCTTGCGTCGCGCCAAAAGTAGCGCCGTAGATCGTGATTGATCCGCCGACGGCTGCCGACGTTGGGTAAATGCTCGTAACCGCCGGAAGCACAGCGAAACTGGCTCCGTTGCTCGCCTGGCCGCCTACCGTCACGACGATGCTTGTTGAGCCAGCCGAAAGAGTTGTAGGCACCCAGACGTTTATGGATGTCTCGTTCCAGCTTTGGACCGTCGCCGAAACTCCGTCTACGGTAACCGTGCTGTTGCCTTGCACCGGTTGAAAGGTTGTTCCCGTAAGTGTGACCACTGTCCCGGCAGGCGCTGCGGCAGGAGCAACGTTTGAAATGACCGGCGCTGGGGGAGAGGAAATGTTGCTGACGGAAACGTTGTCAAAGGTCGCAGCGGCGAGAGTTGAAGAAGTCGTCCCATTGGCTACCGCCAAACCGATGAAGACATTCGTCGCCATGTTGATGGTCTGACTGGTTCCGACCTGCACCCAATTGGAACCGTTCGAAGACATGTATGCGCTGAATGTGCTGCCACTGCGTACGACTTCAACCCAGTATGGCAGTGCGCCCGCCGAGGCGTCCGGGCTCGTCGGTGTTCCTCCAGTGGACGTCCGATAGGGAAACCACACATATTCATCGGCGTTGTACTCCGAGAAAGCAACGGTCGCGGCCTGGTTCATCGTCTCGCGTATCATCACCCCAGCTTCCGCCGACGAAGTCCCCGACAGACTCGCTACGCGCGCGATGATGGTTCCGTTGCCCGACAGCGGCACGTAAACAAAGTGAAACCCATCCGTGGTGCTATAGACTCCATGCCCCGTGCCCTTCACCGTGAAAACTCCACTTGCGTAGCTCGAATTCCCCTCCGCCGGCACAACCCCGACATCCTGGTCTGACCAGCCACTGGGCAACGGTTGCGACGTGACCGTAAACGTTACCGGGTTACTTGAATCCATGCTGGATGCGACCGCCACAACGAGCGGGCCGGTGGTCGCTCCGCTGGGAACCGTGATCGATATGCTGGTTGCCGTCCAGGAGTTGACGGCTGTGGCCAAATCATTCAAGAAAACTTCGCTGCTGCCCTGGGCGGTGCCGAATCCAGTCCCGGTGATTGTCACTTGGCTGCCGACCGGTCCTGTCGTGGCCGAAACACCGGATATGGCGGGAGCGGGCGACGTGCTCGACGAGAACGAGACATTGTCGAAGGTTCCGGTGGCTGAGGCCGTGATGCTCTCGCTTGAGACTGCCAAGCCAATGTACACATTCGTCGCCATGTTGATGGTTTCGGTTGAGCCAATCTGCGCCCAGTTCACACCGTCGAGCGACATGTAACTCGAGAAACTGCTTCCGCTACGAACGACCTCCACCCAATAGGGAAGCGATTCGGAAGTTTCTGACGAAACCGAGGCGGCCCCACCCGTGGTAATCCGATAGCCGAAATAGACGTATCCAGCGCGATATTCCGTATACGCCATTGTTGCGCCCGGGTTGAGGGTCTCGCGAATCATAACGCCTGCCTGCGCGCCGCTCGTGCCTGACAAGCCCGTGATCCGCGCGACGATCGCTCCATTTCCTGAGAGAGGGGTGTAGGCAAAATGCATCCCGTCCGCAGAGCCCAAGACGCCGCCACCAGATCCGGCGACGGTGTATACGCCATTTGAGTAAGTCGCACTCCCGATTAATCCCGTCGTTCCAACATCCTGATCGAGCACTGAAGTGGGCAGAGGTTGCGACGTGATCGTGAATTCGACGGGATTGCTGTCATTCATACTCGGTGCCAGCGAAACGACCAATAGCCCTGAAGTGGCCCCGGACGGGATCGTGATCGAGATAGCCGTATCGCTCCATGAATTGATGGTTACGGGGGCAGCATTCAGCGTGACCAAGCTGTTGCCCTGCGACGTCCCGAAGTTGTAGCCGGAAACTAGGATTTGACTGCCAACGGGTCCGGTCGTGGCTGATACACCCGTGATTACCGGTGCCGGCATTGCTTCCGAGTTGATCGAGACATTGTCAAACGTTGCGGTGGCCTGAGTCGTAGTGCTCCCGCTGCTCACCACCAGTCCTACGTAAACATCTGTCGCCATCGCGATTGTTTCGCTCGTTCCTAACTGCGTCCAATAGTAGCCATTCGGCGAAGTGTACACACTGAATGAATTCCCATTCCGAACGATTTGAACCCAGCGCGGCAGTGACGCGGACGCATACGCTTCCGTCGGTGCGTTGCCGCCGACAGTCGTCCGCGCCTGATAGTAGGTGTCGCTCCCCCAATAGATTGAGTCGGCCATCAGATCGCCGGAGTTCAGTGTTTGTCGGATCATCACACCAGCCTGCGCCCCTGTCGCGCCTTGGAGGCTTGCAACTCGCGCGATAATCGACCCATTTCCGGAAAGTTGCTGATAGACGAAATGGGTGACGTTCCGCAGTACTGCCGATTTGTCCCGAGGCTCCCTTTATGGTGAATACGCCATTGGAGTAGCTCGCGCTGCCCGCGTATTGGGTCAGCCCGAGATCCTGATCCAGCCATGCCCCAGGCAGCGGTTGCGAAGTGACGGTCAGGGTCACAGGGTTGCTGTCGTTCATGCTGGGACCTGATGAAACAACCAGTGGACCTGACGTCGCTCCTGTCGGAACGGTGATCGTAATGGCAGTGTCGGTCCAAGAATCGATCGGCACCGGTGAATCGCTCAACATCACCAGATTCCCACCCTGAGCGGCCCCAAAGTTCGCTCCGTTGATCACCACTTGGCTTCCGATTGATGCGTTCGTCGCGGACAGGCTCGTGACTACGGGTGTCGGTGTCGCGCTCGAGTTGATAGAGATATTATCGAACGTGGCCGTTGCCAATTCTGTAGTGCTGTCGCTGCTCACTCCGAGTCCTACATATACGCTCGATCCCATCGATATCGTCTGAGTCGAGCCAACCTGCGACCAGTTCACTCCGTCCAGCGACATGTAGCCGCTGAAGGAACTTCCGTTCCAGACAACCTCCACCCAATACGGGAGAGGCGTCGAATATTGGCCGGAGTTTGAAGTGGGGTTTCCTGTCGTCGACCGATATTGGAGGTAGAACGTCGTTCGAACTGAACAGTGTGCTCGCGCTGATCGAGCCCGAGGTAAGTGCTTGGCGAACGATGACCCCTGCCTGCTCGTAACTCGCTCCCCCCGACAGACTCACGATTCGCGCCACGATGGAGCCATTGCCGGTTAGCGGTTCATACACGAAATGCAGGGCATCCGCCCTGCTGCCCATGCCCCCACCGGCTCCTTCGACCGTGAACACCCCATTCGCATAGCTCGAACTACCGCTCAACCCCACCGTTCCTATGTCGCTGTCTGACCAACCCGAGGGAAGCGGCGTAACGGTGAACGTAGCGCTCGTCGCGTTCTGGCCGCCGACGCTCACAGCGAATGTCCCCGAAGACGCGCCCGTGGGAATGATTACGGCGATCGACGTGGCGTTCCAGGACGTAACAACAGCATTTGGTCCGCCGTTCAGCGAAACCGTGTTGCTCCCCTGGGTCGTTCCAAAGTTGGTTCCGGAAAGGATCACCACGGATCCCACGGGACCGGACGTAGGAGAAATCGAGCTGATCGTCGGCGCTTGTGCCTGAGCGCCCGATCCGCAGAGCAACAGCAGCAGAAGGCCTGAGAAGCCAAAGAATGTCTTTCGCTTTCGATCCATCGATTCAGTCCTCCTCAGACCTCGGTGCTGGAAGGCGATCCACTCCCAGCACTGCTCAGCGGAAAATCGATGCCCTTCAATTTGGATAAGAAACGCTAACAGCCTCGACCCCATTCGCCCGCGATGAAGTCAGTCCGCGGCCATTGCTGTCATAAGTGTGGGACTCCAGAACGACGCCCTGGGAATCCGTTACCGCCGTTACTAAGGATTGGGTGTTGTACTGGAAATTGAACGTCGAGCTGTCCGGCTCGGTAACCTGGGTCAGCCTTCCTTGGCTGTCATAGGAATAGGAAATCGAGGGCCCTGCGCTGGAAGTCACGCTCGTGACCAACGCCGGAAACGACTGATTGCCGTACCCGAAGGAAAGCGTGCGACCGGCAGGGTCAGTCACCGCGGATAGGTAACCGACGGCATTGTAAGAAAGCTGCGTCGTGTTTCCGTTTCTGTCGATAATCGCGATAAGGTTGCCGCTCGTGTTGTTGAAGAGCCGCTGCTCTCCGCTCTCGAACGTAAGAGTCCAATAACTCGGACCTTGGACCAGAGTGGCAGTCGCGGTTTTGGGGGCCGCGATAACCCAGATGCCCCCGCTGTAGCCGAACGACCAAAACGTCCCGTCGCCGCGGGCGTATTTTATGTAATTGTCGGTGCCAACAAACACTCGTTCCTCAAAATTTGACCGCCAATTCGGGCCGAATAGCCCAACTTGGAATGCCGTCTGGGTCGACGGCCATAAGCTATTCCAGGTTCTGGCAAGTGTCAGACCACCCCCGAGGCCCGGAAGCGCCACGTCTGTTTCCTTGATATACGTGTCGCCGTTGGCCAAACAGATTGGGTTACCGCTCGTCGCTTCGTTACCGTTGTATGGACACATTGCCCCGGTCTCTGGCGCTGCATCTGCGGGAGCACAGATGGGATTCATCACATTGCATCGATCAAGAATCGAAATCTCTTGGGTGCAGTTGAAAAAACCGGTGCCGGGATCCCCACAAATCCCGCAGTACTGTTGTTGGTCTATGCAGTTACCTGGTGGCAAGAGTTGTGCGGAGGCCGACCAACTCATCGCGCATATCAACACGCCAAGAACGAACAACACCACAAGAATGCTTTTCATGACGACCACCTCCTAATTTTCAGGCGCGTCGACAATCGCGCGCGACGCCTGAGAAAAAACTAGACTAAAGGCACACCACATCTATAGCGGGTTCGGATTAAGTACGCCCAGGGAGAATCCACGGTTAATGTTTTATATGGGTTGTTGTTGAAGAGGAAATTGACTAGTTCCGGGATCGCGCGTGATCTCAGCGAACCCGCTCGTCGTTAACAGTCTTCATTCCGTTGCTTACAGTACGCAGCAAAATCACATCAGGAAAGCAGTACTCTCCGACTCGCGTTAGCGTCAATTTAACGATAAGCTTGCACGAATTCTCTTTTATGCGACAGACAATACGCACGCAGGTTATACGTGTCAAGCTAATACTGCGTGAACAACCACGATATCGTTTGTAAGAACGGGTTCCTTAGTGCGAGGTCCAGCGAACTACCTGGAAAACGTATGCCCCTGGGCGGCCCGCCGAACTCAATTCATTTCTGACCGAGTTGGTCGATGAGTTGTTGCGCCTTGTCGTCGTCCTCGCCCGCCACCGTCCAAAGAGCTTGCAACATGTCTGATCGGCGGTATGAATGGTTGACGACGTTTCCGCTGCCATCGCGATACCAAGTATATTCGGGACCGAAATTCAAGGATGCTAGGGTGGGAAACTCCTGCTTTGCCGCATCGTACTCGCCTTCCTGAAAAAAGCTGCATCCCTCCTCGCAGCCGTAGCCTTCAAAGCTGTCTCCGAAATAGTTCCTAGCTTTCTTGTAGGCTGCTATCGACTGCGCCAGGTCGGCATAGATGGCTTTTATTGTTGGCTGCTCGCTTTGCGGAAACTTCGGGAGTGTTTCTGTCGCGCTCCGGTCCAGATCGCCTAATTTGAGCAGAACGTCCTCAAATCTCTGCGAATACTCTTGCTTCGTTACTCCTGCGGAGACAAGTATGTGAAGACCGTGAACATCGGCTTGAAGCTTGGCCAGCTGTTGAATCCCTTCCTTCCGCTGGGACGAACCGCAGCCCGCAAGAAACAACACGGCCAACAATACGAAACACGTCTTGCTAAATGCGCTCATTGCTACCCCTCCTCGTCAAATTCCTTGTATTCAACAATGATACTCATAGTCCGTGGACACATAGGCTTCGAGGCTCAAATATGACGCGCAACGGTAAATGGAAGACATACGCGCAAAATTCGGCAAGGCCATCAGACAGAGGCGACACAAACTGGGAATTTCCCAGGAAGCCTTTGCCGATCTGTGCGGTCTAGATCGAACCTACCTTGGCGGGATCGAGCGAGGCGAACGGAATGTGGCTCTCGTTAACATCGAGAAGATTGCTCGAGCGTTGAGGATTTCGCTAAACGAACTGTTCCGTGGAGTCTGACCCGAAGAATCACGGCCTTAACCCGCAGTGTTTCGCGAAAAACTTCATGTTTACAGTCGCCGTCTAGAAGGCCGGGGCTCCTCATCATGGCTGGTCAAGAACGGTGTCTCGGATTGCGCTGTGCCAGGATCCGAACTCCTTCCAAGTGGCCGAAAGCCGAGGGGCGTCCGAGTAGCCGACCGCCCCGTGATTTCCCATAACCCCGTCTCCGGATGATTCCGGATTGCTGACCGTCTGGAAGTTGATTTCCCCGTCGCGCAGATTGCGCACTCGTTGGGCCGAACCTGGTCAACCTTCAGGCTCGGCCGCGCCCCACACTTCTGAGGTAATAATTTATTTGACTAATCTTCTGGCTATTATATAATCCGCCCCCATATTAGAAAACGCATTATCTCTGAAGATACTTAAACGGTCTAAATAAACAATCGAACCGGCGGACAACTTTCGAAGGCTCCCGCAAAGAAATAGGCCTTCGAAGGTTCAACCAGATTCTCATACGGACGGTGGCCTTGCAGGAACCACAGCCCAGGGGACTAAGGCCGATGTGTCGCTTGGCAAAATCATTGACTTGCTTCTTTTGCCTTAGCTGTTTCCCGCCGTTTCCACGCGGACTTTCGTTAGCTGCTAGAAACAACCCGAATCAAGCGTCCGAGCATGAAACGCAGATGTTTTGATCTTCGTCAGCGCGATCGCAGTTTCCACGGAGAGAGCTCAATGAAATGCATACGCAGAACGGCCCAGTTTCTGATGGTGTCCAGCTTAACGCTTTCTGCGGCGATTTCCGCACGTGCAACGCCCCAAGCGGATGAGCCCACGCAAAGTAGCGGACAAGTGCAAACAACTCCCGGCACTTACCCATCCTCGGGGGCGAGGATTCTCTTTACGGGGAAACTGATGGGCTATTACCGCCTGCCTGACCAACAATCGATCAACTTCGTGCCGACCGGTCCCACGAACTCAGGTTATTGCTTGCCTCCTACGGCCGAAACCCAGGAGGACGCTGGAGCGCCTTCGGCGACGGTCGCGCCCAGTCCGGATGCCCGTGTTTTCATTGGCGCCTTCAAAGACAGCGATCGCACTCTTCTGGTAGGAACAGGCGATAACTTCGGCCCGAATTACTACTCTCGCATCCTTACCGACATGACTGCTGGTGAGCACGCAGCTAACCCTGAGAAGGAACTTTATGACTGGGACAATGGCGCCTGGACCTTCTATGCGCAAACGGACGATGTCGTGACCACAGATCAAAGGAAGGGATGGGGCACGATTCCGACGGACAACGTAGCCTGCTTCATGTCCTACGTTCACTACGACGCAATCGTTCCAGGCAAAGAGGATTTCTATTACGGACCTGAGCGGCTGCGCGAGCTGGCAAGATTGCTAGCGACCCCTCACCGAGCAGACGATCCCTTCCAATCTGTGCAGATGCTTGCCTCGAATATGGTCATCAAGACGTTCTTGGGCCGCAGACCATACTCCCGTTCCCGACAGTGGAAAGCCATCGCTGCCTTTTGTATCCAAATACATCGCGAAGGACAGCGCCCACAGCCTTGAGATTCAGGATCCCTCTGACGGAGGATACGTTTATCCCTGGCTTCAGTTCATACGAGTTAAGGTAAGCGGATGGAAAGACCCTGACGATGTCCCTGTCTTTTTGTGCCGAGCCGACAAAGGCGATCCGGATGCCATCGTGGACAGCAATCACTGCAAGGCTGCGCATAAACTGCCGCCTGACCTTCCCGCTACCGCGGCTGCGGAAGCCGATCATTCACAATCAGACGCTGAAAAGGGCCTACATATCTTCGTCTACCGCGTCGATGATTCGAGTTTGCTTACCCCAGGCAGAAGTTATGCCATCTGTATTCCTAGCCTGTCGGTCCTCGCAGACGGCAGCACAAAGGCCGACGATCACACCAAACCTTATTGTTTTCGGTTTTCCGTGTTCACGCCATTTCTTCAATTCCCCGACTGGCCGCAAAAGAATCATGTAACTCCCACGGAGACTTATACCGATCCAGATTTGTACGTGTGGAAGAAGGTTCATGGAACCGAGGTCGTCGTATTTGGAGTTGTCGATCCCCACTTGCTCGAACACGTCGGGGGCGACAACTTCGCCTGGAAAAACGTCCGCGACGATTCTGATAAGCGAGACAAAGGGCTCAACACCGAGATTTCGATTTCTGATCCGGTGACATCTCTGGTCCAGGCAGAAGACTACTTCGAGAAAAAATACAAGGACACTAATCCCGATCAAGATTTTCATGGGCTTCGAGTTCTACTGGCCGAGATGCCGCCCGAGGAGGCCAAGGAGTTGGCAGAACATCTCCCGAAATGCCTGAGATTTGACGTGATCATAACAGCCGCGGATGACGGGCTTGCAACGCCAAATCAGTCTCTGACTTTCAGTCCCTATGCCCTGCCAGAAAACCATGCGGTATCTTGTCCGACGAATGTAGGCGCGTCTGGCCTAAGTCTCAAAGGCAGTGACTTCCTGAACGGCTCGTTCGCGACTCCCCCGACGTTCATCGCTGTTCCGCCAACACATGAGAAGCAACCCAAAGGGGGGCCACGCCTGTTACAGGCGAGAGAGCTTGATGTCGGCAGTGACCAAGCCAGTGTTTGGACGTACTCGCTCCGTGGGAATCCACTGCCGATCCCCGAAACCGAATATCCGCAAAGCACAGAGGCGGCAGATCCGTTTTGGCTAGCGGTCTGTCATCGCCTGTATTCTGATGACTTAGATAACCATTGCGGTACGCCGTGGGACCACGCGTCCAGCGACGTAAAGCAGGCGGCGATAGAGCAACTCGCGTTGTGGACCATGCAGCAGCGATGGCACGCCGACGTGGCATTGCTCCAAGAACGCGACTTCTATCTTGGAGGCATCGACGAATACATCACCGACCATTGTCGGCAGGGTGAGACAAATCCTCCATCCCGCGGATGCGATCCCAATGTTCTCCCGGATCTGCAGCAGCTGCTCGATCGCATCATCTGGAAGGGAGACTTCATACGAGTCATTCCAGTTCAGGGCAGTGTTCTCAAAAGCATCCTGAAACAATCAGCGCAATTCGCGAAAGCAGAAAAAACGGCCTATCTCCCGGTCAGTGAAGTCGGCCGGCCGCCAGATTCCCCAGGAAGAAGAAGACTATGAGAAGGCCCCATAATCTTTCCACGGTGATCCTCCCGAAAGAATTGAGGTCCCGTATTCGGATAGTAAGGTCAGACCTTCGCACGGTGAGTCTGCGCCATCTTCTGCGCCATATACAGGAGAATTCTCTGGTTCTTGTCATTCGTCTTCGCAAGGAGCCGACGGAACTGCCCCAGCACCTTGGCGTCTTTGCCAGAATTTCCCCATGCGATGTCGTCCGCCGTTTTGCGCTTCGGAAGGTTGGGTACCTTCGGCGGTTCCTCTCCATCGTAGAAGAGCTGATAGAGCGGCACCTCCATCGCTCGCGACAGCTTCTCGAGCGTCTCAATCGCAGGAACGGTGTGCCCGTTCTCAACACGCGATATGTAGCAGCGGAGCAATCCTGTGCGTTTTTCGATATCCCCTTGTGACAACTGCTTCTGTTCCCGCAGCTCCCTCAACCTGTCACCGATGATCATGTTTATTTCTCCCTTTTCCAGAAGTATAATCGGACAACACGACATGAGCAGTGTTCATTTCAATGCCGCTCTTTGCCCTGCTCCCAAGGTCCCAAACTCTTTGCCAGCGAGGAGCTTGCCCTCCGAAATTAGGTTAGGAAGATAAGGGGCAAGTGCAGCTTCGGAACTCAAACTCATAGCCCAGCTAGCTCTTCGTCCGCCGTGATCCCGGAACTAATCAGCTTGCTGCCCTGATCGCAAGCCGTTTTCTGAGGGCTTTTCAGGCAAGTATCCTAACCTTCCGTTGCCATCGGGCGTAAAAGTCTCCCTGAATAGCAAATTGTTTTCCACAATATCGTGATACTCGATAGCTAATTTGTTGCCGTCAAAAAGCAACACGACGTGGCCATTGAACCCAACCAATGTATCAGGGGTCATCTTCGTCAATCGGGTGTTGGCGCGGATCGTAATAAAGAATATTGGGATCCGGGCCATTCATGGTCGTAACACTGACTGGCATACCACCGTGTCCGATGCAGCGCGGGTAGACTGTCATAGACTTCGCGACCGTCAACTTATTGTAGATCGTTAAGCGATGCTCGTGTCCATAGAGCCAGACGAATTCCTGCCCATCTAAAAATCCCACTTGCGCGAGTTGTTCGGCGGGTTTTGTGAAGGCGTGCTCAAATGAACTCACGGGCTGATGGTGAGTAAGCAAAAGTACAGGTTTTGGGGGCTTGTCTGCCGGCTGAACTGCATTGATCGTCCGACGAAGCCAATCCATCATCTTGTCATCGAATCTTGCATCCACATTGAGAGACGGAATGCTGTTCAGTCCGGGAATAGGCGTAAGAATAGGCACGCCGCCCGAGTGGTATCCGGTATCCAGTCCAAGCACCAGCCAGTGATCAGTTTCAAGGCAGAAGTAGCTTGCCCTCTGGGGCTCTCTAATAGTCTTGTCGTTGTTAAATAAGCCCATCTTGGCCAGGAACTCGCCGCAATAGGCTTGACCTCCCGAGTACATCTCGTGATTCCCCATCAGGGCAAAGCTTCCCGACGATCCTTTGGGCCACGAAACGCCTTTGTAACCTCTCATTCCTTGACCGAGGCAGTTTTCCTCGATTTCTCCGATTTCACCCATGTAATACACATCACCCAGGTGAACGGTGTAGTGAGGAGAGGATGCGGCCATGTTCGCTGCTACAGTCAAAGCCTCCAGCGTTCCAGTCCCCCAATCGGCTGCAACCGCTAGGCGCAACGGAGCGACCAACTCCGGAACGGCGATGCTAAAGATTCCAGTTTCGCCAGCTGGATACGTTAGATAGTCAGTATTTTTGTGGACGAAATCGCGAAGGTAAGAAAGGCCCCACTTCCAGAACTGGAGAAACGCAAGCAGCCTTGGATATTGAGAGTCCGCAGGCTGTTCTGTGGCGACCTGTTGAATCCGGGATATCAGCGCAGTGCGACCCAGCAATGGGATATTACTTAGGTTAGCGACGTGACGAGACTTAAACCCAAGCGCACGGGAAGTTGGAGGATTGGACGGGTTACGCAAAACCTGGGAGTTTTTTTGCACGTCCGGCCTCTCTTGTGTGATCGCAGGCACCTTCGGTCGCTGAAGTACTCTGCCGTAGATTGCGATAATGGCCCACACTGTACGCGGATTTATATCCTGTAGCTACTTTATAATTGAATACCTCATCCAGATCGGGAAATGGGTGTATGCTCCCCATCTCGGGGATGGGAGTCATTGTTGAAATGGAGACAAATAGAATGCCGGAAACGTTTAAGGACAAAGTTTTGGGTAGCGCGGTATGGTTTGCACTTGGGATAGCCCTCACAAGCTTCACGGCGGGAATATATTCGCGCCAGACAATTGTTGGATGGCTTCAACCGGTACCCAAAGAGCCTGTCGCCCAAGCAAATGTTGCTTACACCGACGGAGTTGAAGCTTTTCTTAAGTCGGACACTCCTGCAAATTATGAATTGAAAGGATTCACGGAGGATTTAAATCGGCTTAACTCCCTGGTGCAACAATTTCTACTTTATTTATCACAGCATCATACAACCTACACCGACGCGCAGGCTTTCTATATCGACATGGGTGACGCTGCTGATTTGGTTACGCGAAGAGCGCTCTCGACGTTCAAGTCTCCGGGTGAGCAGGATTTGCCAAAACTCGCCTACAATTGGAAGGTTTACTGTGGCCCTTCGAAGTTCCGTATTTATCTCAACGATCTAAGCAACGCGCATATGGCAGGCCTTTCTGGCGAGCAAATCGCGGCTTTTCAGGACAAATTTAATAATTGGAGGGAGAAAGAAGCCGGCGTTCAGTAGCTCTCACCATTGGCCATCAATCACCATCCGGCATAGCTCGTGGCGTCGCCTGTTTCGAGCTTTGTCAACGGTTGGCGGCGTGTAGAAGTTCCGTCAGCGCCGTGTTCTATCTTCATCTACCACTCTGAATTAGGTGACTGTCTACTGCTGAGACACAAGTAAATGTCGCCATTTCAATGCTGCTCCTTACGCTGCTCTCAACCTCCCAACCACTATCCCTGTCACCCCTACAAGGACCCTACTGCAATATCGCGATTTGCTGAAATTGCTCTGTACTGTGCGACTTTCTGGTCCTGTTTTTCTTCCTTGCGTCGCACCTATCTAAACGGAAACCAACCCCCCTCTATGCAAAGCTTTCCGTAGCGGATTTCGTAGCGGTGCCCATCTGTTTGCTGTTTCACCTGTTTTGACTGATTTTCCTAAGTGAAGGCAGGTCAATAGGACGGTAATCTCAACCGAATTGGTAGCAAGGTCTAGCCTACCTTGACACGGTGGAGGTCTGCGGTTCGAGCCCGCACGGGCCTACCATGCGTTCCCCGCTTTTTTCGTTTCATCCCTCGCAGCGAATTCAAGCGTTTGCTTCCGATCGGATCACGCATGCCGCGAGTTTTGCGTTGGCGTTCGTTATAAAGCGCCGTAGGCGCGGCACATTCTTCCGGCGTCGCCGATTTTGTCGCGCGACGCGCGGCCGCACCAAGACATTTCGCGCTCGCCGACAAATCCAAAAACCTTTCGCGTATCCCGAAGGAAATTTGGCGCACCAATTGCAGAGAATGCTTGACACGCGTGCACCACGTTGTATGATTATGCATGCGGATGCATATTCAAGCATCCCCAGCACAATGGGCGTACAAAAGCGATTCCGGCAAGGACAGATTCTGAAGCTCCTCAACGGCCAGGCCGTGGCGAGCCAGGATGAATTGCGCCGCCAGCTCGGCCATCTCGGCGTGCGCGTCACGCAAGCGACGCTCTCGCGCGACCTGCGCGAATTGCGCCTCGTGAAGACGTCCGCGGGCTACCGCCCGCTTGCCTCGGCCGCCGCGCCGGAGCCGACCCCTCTTCCGGCGCTGGCGCGCGCCGTCAAGGAGTATCTGCTCGATATTCGCCCGGCGCAGAACATGCTCGTGCTGAAAACGCCGCCCGGCGGCGCGCAGCCGCTGGCCGCAGCCTTCGACGCCGAGCACTGGAAGGAAGTCGCCGGCACGCTCGCTGGCGACGACACGGTCCTCGTCATCTGTTCCTCGCGCAACGCTTGCAACGCTATCCGCAAACGCGTGGAGGAAATGCTCCGATGACCGACCCGACACGGGTCGCCGTCGTCGGGGCAACGGGCTACGCGGGATTCGAGCTGGCCCGGCTCCTGCTGCGGCACCCACACATCGATACGCCCACATTCTTCCTGCGGGAGGGCCACGCCAACGTCCGCTGCCTCACCGAGCTTTTTCCGCAGCTTCGCGGCTGGGGCGAAGCGCCTTGCAAGACGCTTTCGGTCGAAGCCGTAGCGGAGAGCGGCGCCGAAGTTGTGTTTCTCTCGACGCCGCACGAGGCGTCGCTTGAGCTCGTGCCGCAGCTGCTCGCGGCCAATCCAGCGCTGCGGATCGTCGATCTGAGCGGCGCATTCCGTTTCCGCCAGCCGGAGACATTCGCGCAAGTGGTACAAGCTCCCCGCGCCCGACGCGAAGATTCTCGCCGAGGCCGTCTACGGCCTGCCCGAGCTGTATGCGGACGCGCTGCCGAAAGCGCGCATCGTCGGCAATCCCGGCTGCTATCCGACTTCGGTGATTCTGGGCCTGCGGCCGCTGGTCGATGCGGGCTGGATCAACGCGGCGCGCGGCATCGTATGCGATTGCAAGTCCGGCGTGACGCGGCGCGGGCAAAGAACCCAAGCGCGAGACGCAATTCGTCGAGGTAAACGAAAATTTCCGCGCGTACGGCCTTTTCACGCACCGGCACACGCCGGAGGTATCCGATCATCTCGGTCTCGCATCTAGGGATTTTGTATTTACCACTCACCTGCTGCCGGTCGATCGCGGTATTCTTTCGACCCTCTACGTCTGGCTCGATCCGGCGCGCAAGCTCGACGAAGTGGAGTCGCTCTATCCGGAAGTTCTACGCGGAGAAGCCGATGGTGCGGGTGATGCCGGCGGGAAGCCTGCCGGAGCTGCAGCACGTGGCGCATACGAATTTCTGCGACATCGGCTTCGCGCTCGATGCCTCGGGCGAGCGGCTGGTCGTCGTTTCGTGCCTCGATAATCTCGGAAAAGGCGCGGCGGGGCAAGCGGTGCAAAATCTCAATGGGATGCGCGGGTATCCGGAAACGGCGGGATTGCTATGAGGATGGTCATCAAGATTGCGGGCGCGCTGCTCGAACGCGACGAAGACGTTCAGCTCGCTCGCGCGGCAGATCACCGAACTGGCGCGGGCGGGCCACGAGATTCTGGTGATCCACGGCGGCGGCAGGATTTTCACCGCCACGCTTGCGCGCATGGGGATCGAGAGCCGCTTCGTCAACGGCCTGCGCGTCACCGATCGCGAGACGCGCGACGCGGCCATCATGGTCTTCGGCGGCCTGCTCAATAAAAAACTCGCCGGAGCGATTTCGCTCGCGGGCCAGCCCGCCGTGGGCATCAGCGCGTCCGACGCCGCGTGCTTTCTGGCCGAGCCGATGCAGGTCGAGGAATGCGAGGGTGGCCTCGGATTCGTCGGCTACCTCACCGAAGTGAATGTCGATTTCCTGCGCTCGCTCTGGCGCGAAGGAATTGTCCCTGTCGCCTCGTGCATGGGCCTGGGCGCCGATGGCGAGCTCTACAACATTAACGCCGATCACATGGCCGCGGCCGCCGCCGAATTCATTGAGGCCGACCGCCTGATTTTCATGACGGACGTTGCAGGTGTGCTCGACGGAGAAAAAGTGCTGCGCGCCGTGCGCGGCACCGAGATCGAAGACCTCATTCGCCGTCACAAAGTTTCCGGCGGAATGATTCTGAAGCTCGAAGCGGCGAAGCGCGCTCTCGCAGGGGGCGTCGCCGAGGTGCGCATCGTCGGTGGGACGCAGCCGCGGGCTTTGCTGGCCGCCGCCAGCCAAGGCCGCTGCCCGGGAACGCGCGTGCTGCCCGTGATTCGTCCCGGAGCGGCGCGTGGAAGAGCGAGGGCCGCGCACGGCGCGGCGCAATAGCCATGGCAAAGAAGAAGATCGCCAAGAAGAGGGTTACGGCCCAGGCGTCGAAGCGCTTCTCGCAGGCGCAAGTCCTTGCGGACGAAGCGCGCTACATGGTGAAAACGTACCGGCGGCCGCCGGTGGTCTTCACGCGCGGGCGCGGCTGCCGCGTCTATGACGCGCAGGGACGCGAATACCTGGATTTTCTCGGCGGCATCGCCGTCAACGCGCTGGGCTACGCGCATCCGCGGCTCGTCCGCGTGATCCGCCGCGAAGCGGGCCGCGCGACGCACATTTCGAATCTGTTCCACAACGCCTATCAGGGTCCGCTCGCGCGCAAGCTCGCCGAATGGGCGGGGCTCGACCGCGTGTTCTTCACGAATAGCGGAGCCGAATCGATCGAGGGTGCGCTCAAGCTGGCACGCGGCTACGCGCACGCCAGGGCAGCCCGGGGAAAAGAGCCGCGCAAAACGCGCTTCCTCGCGATGGAAAATTCGTTTCACGGCCGCACCTTCGGCGCTCTCTCTGTCACGTATCCGGTGAAATACCGCGAGCCGTTCGAGCCGCTGGTTCCCGGCGTCGAATTCGTCCGCTTCAACGACGTCGCCGACCTCGATGCCAAATTCGACGATTCCGTCTGCGCCATCGTGATCGAGCCGATCCAGGGCGAGGGCGGCATTTACGAAGTGTCCGAGGCATTCTGGCAGCGGGCGCGCCAGCTCACGCTCGACCACGACGCCGCGCTGATTGCGGACGAAATCCAGAGTGGCCTCGGCCGCACCGGCCGCAAGTTCGCCTATCAGAAGTTCGATTCCCTGCCGGATATCGTCACCGTGGCGAAGCCGCTGGCGGGCGGCCTTCCGCTCGGCGCATTCATCGCCAACGAGCGCTTTGCCGCGGCCTTCCATCCGGGAATGCATGGCACAACCTTCGGTGGCGGCCCGCTGGTCTGCGCCACCGCGCTCGAATTCCTCACAGTCGTTGAAGACGACGATCTTTTCGCCAACGTCCGCGCGCGCGGCGCCGAGCTTCGCGCCGGGCTCGAAAAGCTCGCGTCGCGCCTCGAATTCATCCGCGAGCTCCGCGGCGAAGGCCTGATCCAGGGCGTCGATCTTTCGGTCGAAGGCGCTCCGTTCGTCACCGAAGCCCTCGAAAGCGGCTTGCTCATCAATTGCACGCACGAGCACATTTTGCGGCTGCTCCCTCCGTTCATCCTGCGAGCGCGAGACGTAGCCGAGTTCCTCAAGAAATTCGAAGCCGTGCTCGCGCGCGCGGCCAAATCCGCGAAACCGTGGTCCGCCCCGGCTCCAGCAGCAGAAGCGCATCCCGAGCCGGTCGCCGTCGCCGCGATGAGGTAAAACATGGACACCGTGATAACGCCGCTTGCACTCAAAAACGACTTGCTGACGGGCATGGAATTCAGCCCGGCGCAGTTGCGCGATTTCTTCGGCTTGGCCGGGGAGATGAAGGCGCATCCCGATCGCTACCGCACGTCTCTCGCCGGCCAGGTCTTCGTGCTGATTTTTGAGAAGCCGTCGCTGCGCACGCGCGTAACCTTTGAGACCGGCATCGCCAACCTTGGCGGCTCGTCGATTTTCCTCGATCATACGGGCGCGAAGATGTCGGACCGCGAGCCGATTCGCGATATCGCCAAGAACCTCGAGCGCTGGGTCCAGGGCATCGTCGCGCGCGTCTTTGCGCAGGAATCTCTCGACGAGCTCGCCGCCAACGCCAACATTCCCGTGATCAACGCGCTCTCGGACAAATTTCATCCCTGCCAGGCGCTCGCCGATTTCTTCACCCTGCAGGAGCGCTTCGGCGACCTGCGCGGCCTGCAGTTCGCCTACGTGGGCGACGGCAACAATATGTGCCATTCCCTGATGAATATCGGCGCTCGCTGCGGCGCACACGTTCGCGTGGCGACACCGAAAGGCTACGAGCCGGATGCCGCGATCGTCGCCGAGTCGAAGCGGGTGGCCCGCGAAACGCGCGGCAAAATTGAAGTCATGCGCTCGCCCGAGGAAGCGGTCGCAGGCGCGCAGGCGGTTTACACCGACGTGTGGGCCAGCATGGGCCAGGAAGCGGAATCCAAGAAACGCGAAAAAGCCTTCGCCCGCTATCAGGTGAATGAAACGCTCTTCGCGCGCGCCCTGCCCGACGCCGTCTTTCTGCATTGCCTGCCCGCGCATCGCGGGCTCGAAGTCACCGAAGGCGTGATCGATTCGCCTCGCTCCATCATCTACGACCAGGCTGAGAATCGCCTTCACGTACAGAAGGCGGTCCTGCACTCGCTGCTCAACTCATAAAAGGGTCATAAGGAGAATGCATTGCCGAAGAAAGTTGTTCTTGCCTATTCCGGAGGACTCGATACCTCCATCATTATTCCGTGGCTCAAGGAACACTACGGCGGCTGCGAGGTGATCGCCATGATTGGCGACCTCGGCCAGCGCGAGGATCTGCAAGCAGCCTACAAAAAAGCGCTCGCCACCGGAGCCAGCCAGGCCTTCATCGAAGACCTCCGCGAAGAATTCATCACCGGTTACATCTGGCCCACGCTGCGCGCCGGCGCGGTCTACGAACACAAGTATCTGTTGGGAACTTCGTTCGCGCGCCCCTTGCTCGCGAAGCGGCAGGTCGAAATCGCGAAGAAAGTCGGCGCGGACGCGCTGGCCCACGGTTGCACGGGCAAAGGCAACGATCAGGTTCGCTTCGAGCTGGCCGCCAAGGCGCTCGCGCCCGAACTTACGATCATCGCGCCGTGGCGCGAATGGAGCATCTCGTCGCGCGAGGAAGCGATTGCGTACGCGAAATCGCACAACATGCCGGTTGAGCAAACCACCAAAAATATCTACAGCCGCGACCGCAATATCTGGCACTTGAGCCACGAAGGCGGCGTTCTCGAAGATCCCGCGAACGCGCCCGACGAGTCGATGTGGCAATGGATTGTTTCGCCCGCGAACGCGCCCGACACGCCGACGACGGTCGAGATTGGCTTCCATGAAGGAACGCCCGTTTCAGTGAACGGCAAGAAGCTCGATCCGCTCACTCTGCTCGAAGAATTGAACGAAATCGCGGCCGCAAACGGCGTGGGGCGGATGGACATCGTCGAAAACCGGCTGGTGGGGATGAAATCGCGCGGCGCGTACGAAACGCCCGGCGGCACGCTGCTCGTCAACGCGCACCGCGAGCTCGAATCGCTGTGCCTCGACCGCGAAACGGCCCACTACCAGCAGATTCTCTCGTTGCGCTACGCCGAGATGGTCTACTACGGCATGTGGTTCACGCCGCTGCGTGAGTCGCTCGACGCGTTTTTCACGAATTCGCAGAAGCGCGTCACTGGGTCCATCACGCTCTCGCTCTTCAAGGGCAACGTGAACACCGCGTCGCGGCACTCGCCGTATTCGCTCTATCGCCCCGGCCTCGCAAGCTTCAGCATGGCCGGCTACAATCCGAAAGATGCCGAGGGCTTCATCAACCTCTTCGCACTCCCCATCACCGTGCCGCTCGAGGCCGCCGTACGATGACCCAACCGGAAGGCTCAAAGATGTGGGGCGGGCGCTTCGACCGCCCGCCGGACGCGTCGTTCTACGAGTTCGAGCGTTCGTGGCAATTCGACCGGCGCCTCTTGCCGCAGGAGCTGGCTCTCGACCGCGCGTGGGCGCGCGCCATCGCTGCCGCGGGGATCCTCACGCGCGAAGAATGCGAGCGCCTCGTGAAGGCGCTCGATGAGATCGAGGCCCGCGCGAAAACAGACGCAGCTTGGCTCGACGCGTCGAAAGCGGAAGACGTTCACCATTTCGCCGAAACCGCGCTGATCGAAAAGCTCGGCTCGCTGGGCGCCAAGCTGCACACCGGCCGCAGCCGCAACGAAATGGTGGCGACCGAATTTCGGATGTACGCGCGCGACGCGGCCCGCGAAATTCGCGCAGCAGTTGGGCTGCTGCTCCACGCAATCGGCGAACAGGCCACGCGTAATCTCGGCATTCCGATGCCCGGCACCACGCACATGCAGCACGCACAGCCGCTGCTCCTTTCGCACTGGCTCCTCGCGCACGGCGAAGCCTTCGCGCGCGACGCCGAGCGGCTGACGTCGGCTGCTGCTCGCGCGGATGCCTGCCCGCTCGGCTCCGGCGCGCTCGCGGGTTGCGCGTTCCCTCTCGACCGGAATGCCCTGGCCCGCGATCTCGGCTTTTCGCGGATCACAGCCAATAGCCTCGACGCCGTGAGCGACCGCGACTTCGCGCTCGAATTTCTATTCGCGCTCGCGACGCTCGCCATGCACCTCTCGCGCCTCTCCGAGGACATGATTCTTTTCGCGTCGCCCGAATTCGGCTTCGTCGAATTGCCGGATGAATATTCGACCGGCAGCAGCCTCATGCCGCAGAAGAAAAATCCCGACGCCTGGGAGCTGATCCGCGGCAAAACGGGCCGCATGTACGGCGCGCTTCTGGCGCTCCTCACGACCTGCAAGGGCTTGCCATCGAGTTATCAGCGCGACCTGCAGGAGGACAAGGAGCCGGTGTTCGCGGCTCACGATCAGGCGCTCGCTACGGTTCGGATCGCGGCAGCAACTCTCGCTGCGACGCGTTTCCGCGAGGCTCGCCTGCGCGAGGCCGCGCAGGATCCGGGACTGGTGGCCACCGAACTGGCCGACTATCTTGTCGCGAAGGGAGTTCCCTTCCGCGAGGCGCACGAAATCGTAGGCAAGGTCCTGCGCGCGGCCGAGCACGACGGCAAATCGATCCGCGAGTTGCGAGTCGCGCGGCTAAAAGAATTTTCGCCGGCATTCGGCGCGGATTTCGCCTCGGCGCTCACGCTCGAAGCGTCGCTCGATCGGCGCGCGGTCCCAGGCGGTACCGCGCCGAAGGCGGTACGTGCCGCGCTCGACGACTTCAACGCGCGCCTCGCCAAGATCGAGAAACATTCATGAGGCCGCCATCGCCATGAACCCGAATTTATCCGCCTCGAATGTGCCGCGTGGCTTCACCTATGCCGCCACGCACTGCGGCCTGAAGAAAACCCGCCTCGATCTCGGTATCCTCGTGAGCGAGGTGCCCGCCGCAGCCGCGGCCGTCTTTACAACGAATCAGGTGGTCGCCGCTCCGGTCGTCGCATCGCGCGAGCACCTGCGCAAATCGCGCGGCTGGGCCCGCGGCCTCATCGTCAATTCCGGCAACGCCAACTGTTGCACGCGCGTCGATGGCTACCCGGCGTCGATGGCTATGACCCAGAGGCTCGCGGAAGAGCTGGACGGCGTCGATCCCGCACAGATTCTCGTCTGCTCCACAGGAGTGATCGGCGCGCCCCTGAAAGTGAATCTGATCCTCGATGCGGTGCCGGGCCTCGTCCGCGCTCGCAACTCGCAGGTCGCCACATTCAAGGATTTCGCGAGCTCGATCATGACCACGGACACGCGCCCGAAATGGGCGGCGGAAAAAGTCCGCATCGGCGGCAAGCAAGTCCGCCTTCTCGGCTGCGCGAAGGGTTCCGGGATGATCGAGCCCCACATGGCCACGATGCTCGCGTTCGTAGCGACCGACGCGGCGATCCCGCCCGCCTTTCTTTCGCGCGCGCTGAAAACCGCCGTAGGCCGCACCTTTAATTCGATCACGGTCGATGGCGACACGTCGACGAACGACACCGTCGCAGTCCTCGCAAATGGCGAGTCCGGCGCGCGAAAAATCACGAACGCGAGCAGCGCCGACTTCGCGGCCTTTTCCGCCGCGCTCGAAGGCGTCTGCAAATCGCTCGCGCTGGCGATCGTCGAAGACGGCGAAGGCGCGCAGCGCGTGATCGAAATCGAGGTGCGCGGCGCCGCCACCGACCGCGCCGCCGATCAGATCGCGCGCACCATCGCGAATTCCCCGCTCGTGAAGACAGCCTTCGCCGGCGCCGACCCCAATTGGGGCCGCATTCTCGCCGCCGCCGGCCGCTCCGGCGTGAAGTTCAATTTCGAGCTCGTCGACATTTCGGTCGCAGGCATCGAGGTTTGCCGAGGCGGCCGCGAGTATCCCTTCAACGAAATCACCGCCCACGAAAAGATGCTCGAGAAATTCGTCCCCATCGCGGTCGATCTCCACGCCGGCTCCGGCCTCGCCCGCATCTGGACCTGCGATCTCACCAAGGAATACATCCACATCAACGCCAGCTACCGCACGTAAGCCGCAGTTTCATTGCCCCCGCTTGCGCAAAGCGGCCTTCGCTGCCTTTCAATCATAATCCTCGTAGTTGACTGTAATGTTAACTTGCAGCAAGATGCTTCCCTGAGTTGCTGGGGCGCTCGCTTCAGCCCGAGTGGCCGGCGCATCGCTGACTGCCCGCGGCCTCGATCCTTCCAGCCTCGCAGGAAGTGCCACCCGCACAACGGCGGCACAGGGAGATGGACGGTGAAGAAACTGTACGTGGGCAATCTTTCGTTCAAGGCCACTGAAGAGGATGTAGCGGCATTATTTGCGGAAGCGGGCGTGCAGCCGGATTCTCTCACGCTGCTTCGCGATCGGTTCACGGGCCAGCCTCGCGGTTTCGGATTCGCCGAGATTCGGGACGACGCGGAAGCCGAAAAGGTGATCGCAGCTCTCAACGGGCGGGAATTTCTCGGCCGCGCTCTCGTCGTCAACGAAGCACGCCCGCAGCGCGAAGGCAGTGGCGGTGGTGGCGGCGGCCGTGGGGGTCACGGCGGTGGTCACGGCGGAGGCGGCGGTGGCGGGCGCGGAGGTCACGGCGGAGGCGGTGGTGGCGGTGGCCGTGGCGGACGCGGCGGCGGTGGCGGCTACGGCCGCGACCGGTAGTTTCGCTTAATCCCTGTTTTCTTGCTTGGTATTGTAAGCACGAAGGCGCGGCCTCTCTCGCGCGGCGCTAGAATTGCCTTCGTTCGCGGATCCTCATGCAATGGCAGTGTGTTGTTTTTCTTGCCGATCGGATATGAGGGGCACCGGCTCCGCCGATTCCACGCGCCCGCCCACATAGCTGAGCTTCTCAAGCGTAGCCCCGCGAACGCCCATGGTAATCAGCGCCGCCACGTCGAGCTTCGCTTCGGCCTCGTCCAACTCTTCCGTCCGCGCCGATAGCGCCGGATTGCGCGGTAGAAACACCGGGCAGCAGTCGTGGAATGGCTCGGACGAAATATCGTACGTGCCGATCTGCCGCGCCGTCGCCAGAATTTCGATCTTGTCCATGCCGATCAGCGGACGAAACACCGGCATGCGCGCAGCCGCATCCACCGCCACAAGATTCCGCAGCGTCTGCGATGCCACCTGCCCCAGGCTATCGCCCGTCACAAGCGCGAGCGACCGGTTCCGCCGCGCGATCAGCTCCGAAATTCGCAGCATCATCCGCCGGTAGAGCAGCACGCGCATGTTTTCCGGTGCGTAGCGCACGATCTCCCGCTGGATCGCCTCAAACGGCACGCGGTAGAGCTTGGCGCGAAATTGATACGGCACCAGCGTCCGCGCCAGCGCGCTCGCCACGTGCAGCGACGATTCCCCGGGCTGCGCGCCCGTGCCGTAAAAATGTACGAAGCTCAAATGCGCGCCGCGCTTCATCATGTGATACGCGGCCACCGCCGAATCGTAACCGCCGGAAAGCAGGCACGTGATGCGGCCCGCGGTGTTCGCCGGCAAGCCGCCCGGCCCGGCAATCTTGCGCGCATACACCAGCAGCGGCCCCGGCGTGATTTCAATATGACAGGTGATCTCGGGATCTTTCAGCCGCACGCGAATATCGCGTCCTTCGGCGCGCAGCTTCTCCAGCAGGAACCGCCCAACCGCAGCTTCGATTTCCATCGTCGAATGCGGAAACTCTTTGTCGCTCCGCTTCGCGCGCACGGCAAAGGTCGCGAACCGCAGCGGCGCTACCTCTTCCCACGCCTCGCGGCACAGCGCTTCGATGCTTCGTTCCACCGGCCGCGCCAGCGCGTAGTTGGCCACTCCGAAAACTCGCTCGATCCGCTTGATCGCCTCGTCGAGATCGGCTCCCTCGCCAAGCCGCACTAGGAAACGGTCGCCCGGCTGCTCGATCCGCTCCACCGCAATCCCCTGCAGGCTCTGCCGCAGCGCAATAAAAAGCTTGCCGAGAAAGAAGTGCCGGTTGCGGCCCTTCAGCCACAGTTCGTGATAATGGACTACGATAACGGGTTTGCTCATGCGAGTTTTCCGCCGCTCAATCGACTGCCGCGCGTTGAGCCAGTATAACAGCCGCGCCCGCCGCCGTGTAGCCGCCGCGCATCGCACGCCCCGTGCGCCCAGGCCACGTGCGTAAAGCGCGATAACTCACTCGATACAAAAGGTCCTGCGGCGGAACTTTCCACAGCTCTCGGGGTTATTATCTGCATCACTCCTGCCCGCGAAGGGCAGAAGCGAACGCGGCCAAGAAAGACGCTACCCAAATGCCGGCTCGCGCATCCAATGGTTGTCGGCGTTCGATTGGGCATCCGATTGCACGAGTAGAAGCGTAGTTAAAGTGGGAGCGTAGCTAAGAGTAGGAGCCGTAGCTAAAAAAGGAGGGCGCCGTGTGGAATCGTCGAGATTGGGACGACTTCTTCGATATCGTGGGAAAGCGGTGGCATATGCGCCGCCCTCCGCGCCCGGTGGACCGCTCGCGGCCCAATCGTCTTGTGCCCACCGAAGGTTACAGCCTCGCTGAGCTCGACGACGCCGGCCTGAGCATCGAACAGGCCGAACGCCTTGGGCTGCCCGTGGATGCGGGCCGCGTGGGCTCCTACGGCCCGAACGTCTCCGCATTGCGCGATTATCTCCGGGCCACGCGTTCGCGCTTCTAAGACTTCTCTCCCCGAGCCCCTCATTCGAACCTTGTCTCACGGATGATTGAATCAAATGAATTAAATGTAGCTCACCCCGCTTTCCCGTGGTGAGGCCTTTGCGCGGCACGCGGCGCTTTCGACGCGACATTACATGGCGCGCGTCTGTCTTAGTCCGTAGGGGCGGGTTTCAAACCCGCCCGCTCGGATGAAACCGCGCCTCGAGGCGCGGCGGACCGTCGGTGGCCGCCCGCACTCCGGGGCGGATCTCCGGTCCGGTTCAAATTAACGCGCAACGCGCGAAGCGCGAGCCGCGATCGGAAAAGGTGGAAGCGTGGGCCTTTAGGCCCTCGAAAAAAGGGCCAGGTTGGAGGGGCTTTGAGCCCCGGGCCTTTCGGCTTATGTAGCTCACCCCGCTTCCCCGGGGTGAGGCCTTTGCTTCTTATGCGAATGCGGACGCGCTTGAGCCCGCAGCGCCGGGCTCGCAGCCTCACCGCACACGCGCCCCCGCACCGTCATCCTGAACCCATCCGACGAGGATGGGTGAAGGATCTCAGCTGAGAATCTCCGCAATCCAGTGAGCTACCTCTCGGCCTCGCCGCCACGTCATTTCGATTCTCTTTCCGGTTGCAGTCCATCGCCTAAGGCCTTAATTTATTCGGATTCTCCACATTCAAGGACGATCCCGTGAGGAAGAAGGTTCGCGTAGTGCAGTTTGGCGTCGGCCCCATCGGCGCATCGATCGCCCGGCTGATGCGGCGCAAGGAATCGATCGAGATTGTCGGCGCAATCGACCGCGATCCCGCGAAGGCAGGCCGCGATCTGGGCGAGGTTGCCGGCGCGAAGGACGCGCCCTGGGGCGTCACCGTCTCGCCAGATGCCGGCGCGGCTCTCAGCAAGCCTGTGGACGTTGTCATGCACACAACCGGGTCGTATCTCGCCGGCGTGATGGACGAACTGCTCGCCTGCCTCTCGGCCGGCTGCTGCGTCGTATCGACCTGCGAGGAGCTGGCCTATCCGCTGCGCAAGCATCCCGATCTTTCCGCGCAGCTCGATGCAGCCGCAAAGGACGAAGGCGTCGCGCTCGTCGGCACCGGCGTGAATCCCGGCTTCGTCATGGACAAGCTGGTGCTGGTGCTCTCGTCCGCTGCGCAGCGCGTCGATTCCGCCCGAGCCGTGCGCATCGTCGACGCATCGAAGCGCCGCCTGCCGCTGCAGAAGAAAATCGGCGCGGGAATGACGCCCGATGAATTTCGCGCGCAAGTCGCCGCGGGCGTCATCAAGCATCACGGACTGCCCGAATCGGTAGCCATGGTCGCCCACGGCCTCGGCTTCGCCATCGACGACATTTCAGAGAGGATCGAGCCGGTCATTGCGCAGGAACGCGTGCAGACCGAGTTTCTCGCGGTCGAGCCGGGGCAGGTGGCGGGCGTCCATCAGATCGCGCGCGGCACCGCGAAAGGCGAAGAGAAAATCTTCATGGAGCTTCAAATGTACGTCGGCGCGAAAAACCCATCCGACAGCATCGAACTCCGCGGCGAACCGAACTTGTCGCTCGCAATCCCAGGCGGCACGCACGGCGATCTGGCGACAGCGGCCGTCGCCGTCAATTCAATTCCGGCAATCCTCGCTGCGCCCGCCGGCCTGCGCACCGTCCGCGATTTACCTGTGGCCTTCTTCCCGCCCAACCTGCTCTCGTAGCGCCGGCTTGCCCTGAGTCGGACCGAAGGCCGTTTCGCCCGCCTTGGCTTGAGATCCCCTTCCGAAGGCTCGCTGCGCCCCTCTTCGCCGGCCCGAATCATGTCGCAAAAAAAAGGCCCCGTTCTTCCCGGGGTGGGACCGGGCAGAACGGGGCCGCAGAACGACTTCGAGTTCTAGAACAGGTACTTCAACCCGAACTGAAACACGCGCGGCGTCACTGAAGTTGAGTTGATGACTCCGAACGTAGACGGAACGTTCACGTCGTTTCCAGCCGGCGGGTTGAATTGTGGATGGTTGAACAGGTTGAAGGCGTCCATATGGAACTCCAGTGTCCCGTGCTCCCAGATCTTCGTCGTCTTGATCAGAGACATGTCGAAGTCAAACTGACCGGGGCCCATGATCGATCCGATGCTGGAGTTGCCATATCCTGTACCGGCGTTCAGATAATCAGAGCCGAGAGCAGCCGGACTGCCTGGAGGAGCGAAGGGGCTAGGAGCTGCTCCGCAAGGAGCGAGAGGGCTCCCTGCCGGCGTAAACGTGCCACCAATGCAGTACGGGGAATCCGTCGGAAGCGGAGTCGCCGCGGTTGGAGACAGGCTAATGAACGCCGTCGGGTTCACCCAAAGGTTCCCGGGAGTCGCGCGAGAAGTCGTGCTGCCGGAGGTGGCGATTGGAATTCCCGACTGGCAGTTCCCGGACGCGTTGCAAACGGTCGGATCCGCAAGAGCAGCTCGAGAGCTGCCGGCCCCATAGATCGACGCGCCGCCGCCATCGACGATCCAGAATGGCAGCCCGTCCTGAATCGTGGTCACACCCGATACAGCCCATCCGCTGAGCGCCTTGCCTACGAAGCCCTCTGTCTTGGTGTAAGGAAGGTTGTAGACGTAGCTGATCGTTACGCGCTGCGGACGATTGAACGATGCAAGCCCGTCCTGCTGCCGTAGGTCGAGAGGATCGTTGCTGTTCGCAGCGCCAAAGATCACCTCGCCGGGAGGCTGGATACCGCTTCCCGCAGCGGACGTGTTGATGTTCGTGAACGACTTGCTCCACGTGTAAGCCACGTTTAGCAGCAAGCCGTGTCCGAATTGATGCCGCAGTTGCGCCTGCAAGCTATTGTAGGTTGAGTCTCCAAGGGTGTCGGTGCTTGCAACGCCACCCGGCGCAAACCCGAGGTAGTTCACGCGCTCGTTAAGGTTCGATGTGGTCGTCCCGATCAAGTTCTCTGTGACCGGATACGGGTTCGCGGGATCGTTGTATGGCAACGAAGCCGCGACCATTTCCAGGTTCTGGGGCCCTGACGCAGCTGTTGGGTCGTTCGGCGCACCGGCAACCAGCCGGGCAACGTTGATGTTCCGCGACCAGTCGTAGAGATGGATGCCGTGGCTGCCGACATAGCCGACATCCGCGATCCACCCGTGCGCAAACTCGTACTGCAAATCGAGGTTGTATTCCTGCACGAGCGGCAGACGATTGCCCATCTGCTGCGCATCGGACGTGTACCCGAAACCGGAAGAGCAAACATCGGCCGGGCAGGCCGCCCCCGTATATGGATCAAAGGCGGTGTTGGGGATCACGTAGCGGGGCGTCCACGCGAGCGGGGTGTTCGCGCCTGCCTCCCAGGGGTTATGCAACGTGTTTTCCTGGTTTAACGGCGACGGACCAGCACCGGCTCCCGAATAGGGCGGCAGGTTCAACTGGTTGTCGATGAGGAGGTTGCCGTAAATCGTATCCCAGAACCAGCCATAGCCGGCCCTCACCACAAACCGGTCCCCAAACGGCTGCCAAGCCAGCCCGATCCGGGGAGCAAATTCGTCTAAAGGACTTCCAGGAAGGAGCGTCTTGGTGCCGGTGGAAGTCACACCAGTCGCCCCGGCCCCTCCCCCGGGCGGCGGTGGCGCCGTAAGGCCAAACGTCTTCACTGCGAAGTTCGTGGGTACCACAAATCCCGCGAGCGTACCCGTTGCACCTAATGCGGCAAAAGCCGACCCGGTGTTGACTTTCTCGAGCTGGCTATTCCAGACGTTGGTGAACTCGCCACTCACATCATCCGGAAACCCGGAGTATTCCCAGCGCACTCCCAGGTTGACCGTCAGCTTGCGATTTACCTTGATGTCATCCTGGACGTACGAGTCGAACTCGTTCACACGATTGTAGTGAGTCAGCGGGCCCTTCAGGCCGAAGCCCAAAGTAATTCCGCCCGCCGGAGTAGCGGGTGTGCCATCCACCGCCAGACCGGAGCTGCTCGTGAGGAAGTCAGCCGTGGAATACATCAACAACTCGCCGCGCCCCGAAGACGGAATCGTGTTGTTGTATTGGATGCGCTGCGCTTCGAAACCAGCCCGCAGCGCGTGCTTGCCGTGGTTCCAGGAAATCTGATCGGCCCATTGGAACGTGTTGACAAAGTTACTCGAGATCATCGAGAAGTTCCCGCCCTGGCTCCATGCCACCACGTTCGGGTTTGGCGCGCCGACGTTGATGCCCAAGATGTCGAGTTGCGGAACGACCAGCATCTCTGGGAATTGCTTCGCAAGCGCCGGCGTTGCCCCACCGCACGCGGCGCCATCATTGACCAGCGGAATGATGGTAGCCCCGTTTGGAAGGGAGCACCCCTGCACGGAGAGGTTGGGATCCGAATTGTTCTCTATATCGCGGTGGAAAGAAAAGCGCGCCTGGTTCACGACGTTCGGCGACACGATCGTTTGCAGTTCGAGCTGACCTACGTGATTGCCATAATAGGCATCAATCGGAGCGCCCGGATTGCAGTTGTTCGGGAGAATGAAGCAGTTGAAAGTCTCGAGCTCTGGATCCCGTTGAAACATGTAGCGTTCGTAGATCGAGTTCTTTGAAGAGATGACATACTGGGTGTTGATCATGAACTGATCTTCTCTAGCGAAAGTCGGATCCGAGATCGCTCTTTCGCACGCATTCAAGCCGCATGACGCAGGCGCACTCGGGAAATAGAAGCCATTATTGAAACCGCCCTTGACGGCTCCCTTGGCCTGCAACATCCCTATCGCAGTATTGGTGATATTCGAACCGTCAGCCGCGACGGTTTCACCGGTGCCACCGAGAAATCCCAGGAACGCCGTTTGGCCCCCGAAGGCGCTTCCAAGATAGGCCCGGTAGGCGGGGACGTTGTTGGTGCAGCGGAGATCGCTGCAGGCGCCGCCCAAGTCCGCATAGTCGTTCCACGGTTCCAGGAATGTGGCCGATTCGTAGCCGGAAGCGAAGCCACTGGTTCCGATTCCGTTGACTTGACGAATACCCTGATATGACCCGAAAAAGAAGAATTTGTCCTTTATGATCGGGCCGCCCAAGGTGCCGCCATATGTATTCTGCTTCAAAGTCTGCGGCGCGTTGATGCCACTGCCGCCCGGAGCCACCAGCTCGCTATACTTGTAGAAGAAGTCGTTGCCGTTGAACATGTTGTTGCGATTGAATTCCCACGCGGCGCCGTGCAACTGGTTCGTTCCGGTTTTTGTGACCACATCGACGTTCGCGCCCGGATTCCGGCCCGAACTGGCGTCGTATTGCGACGTCTGCACCTTGAACTCCTGAATCGAGTCGGGATTGGGAATCGCTATGCCGGGAAAGCTGCCCTCCTGGGCCGCCATTCCGCTTACGTAGTTCACCACCGAAGAGCCGTCCATCGAATAGTTGTTCTCGTTGGCGGTCGAGCCGTTCGCGCTCACATCTTGAGTTCCGTTGCCGATGCTCGAAGCAGTGGGTGCATTGGCAACCACGCCGGGCGAAAGGCTGATCACCTGCGTATAGTTTCGGGAAACGAGCGGCAGTTGTGTAATTTCCTGCCCGGACACAAGCGCGCCGTTCGTGGCGTTCTGCGTTTGGATCGCTTCCTGCGTCGCCTCGACCGTGATCTGCTCCGACTGCGCGCCGACTTCGAGCGCGTGGTTCAGCACGGGAGTCTCCGTCACGTTGACGGTCACGGACGGAACTTCGGCCGTCTTGAACCCGGCGGCGCCGAACTTCACGGAATACGTGCCCGGCGTCAGCAGCGAAAACTTGTACGAGCCGTTGGCATCGCTCGTCGTCGTGCGAGTTTGCCCGGTGTCCACACTCGTGATCGTCACGGTGGCCCCGGCGATCACACCCCCCGAAGGATCAGTCACTGTGCCGGTCAGCGCGCCCGTCTCAGCCGTTTGGGCAAAGGACGCGGTAGAACAAGCAAGCAACAGACAAACTGCAGCGAACAACACACACACAGATCGGAGCCTGGACCTAACCTTCATCGTGGTTTCCCCCACCGCATAGTTTTTTTTGCATCCAAAAATACGCGCGAAAGGTTCGCGCGCTGCACTCCCCCAACCCCACAACCACCCTCAACCCGTAAATAGCTTACGGATAGAGAAAATTGATGGGGCTGATTTAACACACGCACAAACTCATGTCAATAAGTATGTTGCGGCTTTGTTTTCAGAGGAGGCCGATTGTGGGCAGTGCTGAAGGGTGAGTTCCTGCTTGAAACAGCGGCCGAGTACCACGTTCAACAATGTATACATTTCTTACTGTCCATCTAGGCTGGTGCGTCGCTGGTGTACCGATCTAAGTAGTTCCCGCAATCCGGAAACGGCCCCGAAAGGGACGAGTTCGCCCTTGCCGCCTGCTTTCGATCCGGGCAGAAGCACTCGGGCCGCGAAGACCACGATTCTCGGGCCGGCATGCTTCCATGCGGCGCGAGAAGCGCCAAAAGCTGCCAATTCTCGCCGTTTCAGCCCGTTTTAACCTCCCGACGAGAACATCATTGATGTCGCTGTCGGAGCAGAAAAATCCTCGAAAATCCGAGCTGCGAAGATCTCCGCTCCCGCGCGAATCACTTTTTCCAGAAGCGGGCGACGGCTGCGAAATCCGGATCGTCCTTCGATGCATCTTTCACGGCGCTGTAGGTAGTGTAGGCTGCCTCGGCTGCTGGCAGCCTGATTCCATGCTCGCGCGCCAGTTCGAGCGCCAGGCGCAGGTCCTTGTGCATGAGGCGAAGCGGGAAGCTGGCGGGGTATGTATCTTTGAGCATCATCGGGGTTTTTACATCGAGCAACCGCGCGTGGCCCATGCTCGATTGCATTACCTCGATCAGGCGTTCGGCCGGCACGCCCGCATTCGTGACGAGCGCGAGCGATTCTGCCCACGCGTCAATTTCGAGCGCGAGCAGAAGATTCATTCCGAGTTTCACGGTCTGCCCGGCGCCGTTTGGGCCGAGCAGGAAGAATTTCTTGCCCATTGCTTCGAGGACCGGCTTGGCGCGGTCGAGCACTGCGGCCTCGCCGCCGACCATGAAGACGAGCTCTCCTTTTTCCGCGCCCCACGTGCCGCCCGTGACGGGCGCGTCGAGAAAATCGACGCCTCGCTTCGCGCAGGCTGCCGCGACGCGTCGCGCGGCGTCCGGCGAAACCGTGCTCGAGTCGATCAGGATTGTTCTTTTGCGCAGGGCTTCCAGTGCGCCGGAACCGAAGAGAACTTCTTCGAGCGCAGGGGGATCGCTGACGATCGTGATCAGGACGTCTGATTGCGCGGCGACCTCGCGTGGATTCTCGGCGAGTTTTGCGCCGTCGCGGACCAAGTCGTCGGCCTTGGATTTTGTGCGATTCCAGACCGTGAGTGCGAAACCAGCGCGGAGGAGATTTTGCGCCATGGGTTTGCCCATTAGGCCGAGCCCGATAAAGCCGATGTTTGGTTTCATTTTTGTCCCCGCCGTTTCGATGAAGTCACGTGCGAGGCGTCCCACCCTCGCGAAAGGCGCGAGGATGGGGCACCCGGAAGTTCAAACGCCAACGCTAGACGAGCGCGAATTCAACGCGGTGGCGGAATGGGTCGATGCGTTCCGCGCGGACGTGGACCTGGTCGCCCAGGCGGAAAGCCAGCTTCGCTGCGCTTTTCGACGCGCCCCTGCCGCGCGAGCCGCGATCTGGTTCGGCGACGATGACATGGTCGCGTTCGCGGAACTGGCAGCGCATGCCGGTCGATTCCTCGAGACGGTCGATGCTCACCAATCCTTCGATAAAGATGTCGGTGAGCTCGACGAAGAAGCCGAACTTCTGCACAGAAATGATCAGGCCGTCGTACTCCTCGCCGAGATGGCTTTCCATGAACTGCGCCTTTTTCCAGTCGATGAGCTCGCGCTCGGCCAGGTCGGCGCCACGCTCCGCCTCCGAGCTTTGGGAAGCAATCTCCTCGAGTTCGACGCGGCGGTAGGGCCCGAGAGTCGCAATGAATTCGGGCTTGTCACTGCGAGTGCGCGATTTGCGCAGAGGCTCGGGGCGCGGCACTTTCGGGGCGACGACGTCGGGATTTTCGAGCGCCCATTTCAGCGCGCGATGGATGATCAGGTCCGGATAGCGGCGGATCGGCGAGGTGAAATGCGTGTACTCCTGCGCGGCGAGCGCGAAGTGGCCTAGGGGATCGGCTGCGTAGCGCGCTTGCTTGAGCGATCGCAGCATGAGGTATGACAGGATGCGCTCTTCGGGCTTCCCCGCGATCTTCTCGGTGAGGCGCTGGTAGTGCTGCGGGCGTATGTCGACTTCGTCGGCTCCGGGAAGGTCCACATGCATGTGGCGCATGCGCCCGCGGCCTCCGCCCACACGCGCGGAAGGTTTTACGCTGCCGTGACGCACCGTGATGCGGCGCTCGGTGAGATCTTCGACGCCGAGCGAATAGCCGAAGGCCTGGGCGAGCTCCTCGAATTCGAGGACTTTCTTGGGATCGGGCTTTTCGTGCACGCGATGAAGCGAGGCAACGCCGCGCTTTTCGAGGTACTGCGCGACGGCTTCATTGGCCGCGAGCATGAACTCTTCGATGAGGCGGTGCGCGATATTGCGTTCGCTGCGAAGAATGCTGGTCATGCTGCCGGCCTCGTCGAATTCGATCACCGGCTCGGGGAGATCGAAATCGATCGAGCCGCGCTCGCGGCGGCGCGCGTTGAGCAGCAGCGCGAGCTCTTTCATGCGGCGGAAATTTTCGACGAGCGGCGCGTAATGGGCGGTCATCTCTAGATCGCCCTCGATCACCTTGTTGACGTTGGTGTACGTCATGCGTTCGGCGGAGCGGATCACGCCCGGCGTAAAATCGGCGCCGATCATCCTGCCGGCCGAGTCCATTTGCATGATCACGCTCATCACCAGGCGGTCGACCTTGGGATTGAGCGAGCAGATGCCGTTGGAAAGCTCCTCGGGAAGCATGGGCACGGCGCGATTCGGGAAGTAGACCGATGTGCCACGGAGGCGCGCTTCGCGATCGAGCGCCGAATTTCGCTGGACGTAGTGCGCGACATCGGCGATGTGGACCTGCAATTCGTAGGCACCGTCCGGCAGCGGGCGCACGAGGACGGCGTCGTCGAAATCGCGGGCTGTCTCGCCGTCGATGGTGACGATCGGGAGATCGCGGAAATCGCGGCGGCCGCGGAGATCGTTTTCGGCGACCAGCGGAGGCGTGGCCTTCGCCGCGGCGACGACTTCTTCCGGGAATTCATGCGGCAGATGGTGCTTGCGAATGATGATCTCGACATCGACGCCGATGTCGCCGGGGCGGCCGAGAATTTCGATCACGCGGCCCATGGGCGCGAGGCCGCTGCGCGGAAAGCGCGTGATTTCGGCGTTCACGACGGCGCCGTCGAGTTCGGGAAGGCGCAGGCGGCGATTCGCGGGCGGCTGCTGCGCCTCGGGGCCGAGTTTCGCGCGCAGCTCGGGAGTAAGTTCATCGCCCGGCGGGATCAGGACTTCGTGTTGGAGGCGCACGTCGTAGGGCAGGACGTGGTTGCCGTGAGGGCCGTAGCGGAAGAGGCCGACGACGGTCGGATGCTCGCGCGTGACGATCTGCACGACACGACCTTCGGCGCGTCCATCGGGGCGGCGGCTAACGATGCGGCCGAGGACGCGGTCGCCGTGCATCGCGTCGCCAAGGCTATCGCGGCCGATGAAGAGGTCGCCATCGACGCCGGGGATCGGACGATCGGGGACGAGGAAGGCGTAGCCGTCGCGATGCGCGATGATGCGACCGGCGATGAGATTGGGATCGCGTGCGCGGCGGGAGGCGGGCGCGGCGGATTGCGCGTCGAGCGCAGTTCCCTGCTCCGCCTCGGCGCTGGACACGCGCGCGGATGCAGCGGAGGTGTTGGCCGGCTGCTGCTGTTTCGAATTCGGTTTCTGATTTGGCTTTTGGTTTGTTTTTTGATCGGACAGCTTGTAGCGGCCACCGTAGGTCTCTTCGATTTCGCCGCTCTTCGTGAGCTTGCGGATAACCCGCGGGAGAAAGCGGCGTCCGAGATGCTTGAGTCCCATGCCATGCGCGATTTCGCGAATGCTCGCGGCCTTCGAGAGCCCTGCGAGATGTGCGAGGACGTCAGCGGGCTTGACGTGTTCTTCTCGCGGCTCGGGCGCGGTTTGGAATTTGCGGAGCTTCATGGACGTGGGCTAACGGAGAGCCACAGACAGGCTAACGGAATTTGAGGCGCGTGGCAAAAGGTGCTTCGGAGGTCAGCATTCCCGCGAACTACCGTAGGCACAAAAGCGCGGCGGTGGTGTCAAAACTTTCAAGCGAACAAGCGAGAGCGATAGGCAATTTCGATGCGCGATTTGCGCGGCGCGTCCGCGGAGGAGTGTGCGACCGTGGGAATGACGGTGGGCGGGAGCAAGGGAGTGGTTGCGGACCCGAATATCGTTCCGCTGATTGATGTGCTGCTGGTGCTGATCATCATCTTTATGGTGATGCCGAGCAGGACCACGGGATTGCCGGCGCAGGTCCCGCAGCCCGCGCCGCCGCAAGCGAGAACCGAGCCCGAAGGCACAATCGTGGTGCAGGTGCTGCAGGGCGGGAAGCTCACGATCAACGAGGAGCCGAGCGACTGGGATACGCTGGGGGCGAAGCTTTCCGACATTTTCAAGCAGCGCGCCGACAAGGTCGCATTCGTGAAGGGCGATAAGGAAGTTCCGTTCGAAGCTGTGGCGCGCGCCATCGATATCATGCGCGGAGCGGGGATCGAGCATGTGGGGCTGATTACGGCAAAGGCCCTACCCTCACAAACCGAGGATGGGGCACCCGGAGGATCCAAGGCCAACAACCCGCGGCTGAAGCCGCTCATCCAGTGAGCTTTTTCGCGGGCCTGAAGGCCCACGCTTCCACCGGAAGACCCTTCCGCCTCCACACACCGATCGGCCTGCGCTTCAACGCTTCCACCGAAAGCCCGTACGCCTCCACAACCCGGTCGGCGCAACACCTTCGGCGGCAACGCTCGCGCGCTGTCCGCGTCGTTTGTCGCGACCCAAGAGCCGGCGGGACGCCGGCGCTACTGTGCTACTAGCGTTCGCGCATTTTGGAGAGGAGGCGGAGAATTTCGAGGTACATCCAGACGAGGGTGACCATGATGCCGAAGGCGCCGTACCACTCCATGTATTTTGGCGCGCCGGCGTGAACGCCAGTTTCGACGAAGCCGAAATCGAGAATCAGATTCAGCGCGGCAACGATCACGATGACGACGCTGATGCCGATTCCCCACGGTCCCGAGCTATTGAGGAGCGGGACCTGGTGGCCGAAAAACCTCAGAACCATGTCCACCACGTAGACGAGAAAGATGGCGCCGGTCGCGGCGATCACGCCCATCGTGAATTTCGGCGTGGCGCGAAGAATGCGGGACGTGTAGAGCATGAGCATCACGAGGGTGACGCCGAACGTCAGGCCGAGCGCCTGGATCGCGATGCCGCGGTAGGCTTGCTCGAGCGATGCGGAGATGCCGCCCAGGGCGAGGCCCTCGGCAAGCGCGTAGAGCGGCGCGGTGATGGGCGACCACTCCTTTTTGAAGATTGTCGCGATCGCGAAGACGAGGCCGGCGATGAGCCCGCCAACCATCCAGGGCATGGCTGCGGCGGGGCTCTCGGTGTTGGAGAGCCACCACGTCCAGGCGGCGGTGGCGGAGGCGCAGAAGAGCAGGAGGCCGGTTTTGTTGACCGTGCCTTGAAGCGTCATGGCCTCGCCGCCCAGGGCGATGGGGCCCTGGAATGTTTTTGTGTTCAAGGCAGGATTCGAAGTCTTGAAAAGGCCGGGCATGGGTACGCTCCTCGCATTTATTTTAGCAAGGAATGGGGCGATTGACGCGTTTTCGCGTGTGTGAGGATCCGTGCTGAGTGCATGTTGCAACGGCCCACCCTCACAAAACGAGGATGGGGCACCCGGAAAGTCAAAGGCGACAAAGAGCCAGCGAAACGCCCTTCGTTCGGCTCAGGGCGGTCCGGCGCTACCTGGCTACTGCGGGAGCTGCTGGACTGTGGGCGTGTCGAGGACGACGATTTTGCCGTCGGGCTCGCGCTCGAGGGTGGGCGCGTAGTCGCCGAGGAGGTTGCGGCGCCACCACATGCCGGTGGTGCGCTTCGTTTGAATGTCGGTGAACCAATACTGGTAGACGACGGCGCGGACCTGCTGCGGCGGGGCGCCGGGAAATGGATTTCGCGCGAAGAGCTCGAGCACGTCGGGCGACGCGGTGAGCAGGCGCTCCTCGGTCCACAGGACGAAGCGATACTCGGGCCACGCACCGAGAGAGGCGAACCAGAGATTCCATTCGAAGCGCGGCTGATAGGGCGCGTAGATGCCGGGCGGCTTGCTCGGGTCCTGCGGCTTGTAGCGGAATGGGTACGGCGTCCACGTTTTGCCACCGTCGGTCGAGCCCTGGAATTCGATTTCATAGCGCGCGTGGGTCATCACTTCGAAGAGACCATATGAATTGGCGATGCGAAACGGTTCGAGGGCCACGACCGGGGTGGTCGGCAGGGGAGCGTCCGGGGCCAGCTTCCATATGAGCTTGGCGGTGGTGACGTAGAAAATCCAGGCGAGGCAGATTCCGGCGAAAGTCCATCGCACCGGCTGGAAAATGTGGCGCCAAGCCGCGCGCCTGGATTCCGACGGCGTGGGGGGCGCACCGGCCAGCGGGCGTTCGCGATCGACGAGCGCGCGGATGCGCTGCGGCACAATCCATTCGATGAAGCGATTGTCGAGGAATAGAAAACCGAGGCAGAAGACGATGTAATTCAGAAACGCGTAGTTTCCCGTGAGGATGATGCTCGTTTCAAACGGGAGCACGATAAAGAAAAACGCGATGCGAAATCTGCGCGGGAGAAAAACCAGCCAGCAGAGGACGAGTTCGATCGCGAGCGTGTAGAACACGGCCGAGGCGTGGAACCAGTGCGGGAAATGGCCGACGTACCAGCCGATCCAGGTGGGAAGCGGGGCGTTCTGGTAATAGTCGTCCATGGCGCGGAAATTGCGCCACGTGGGATCGTGGCTCGCCATTTTTCCGACGCCGGATTCGAAGTAGATGCGAAAAGCTTCCCAGCGCAGGAGGAAGAGGCTGGCGCGAGACGCGGGGTTGGCGCGGGCGAGCCCTGGGCGCAGGCCGGGAGGCGCGAAAAACAGGGAGATGAAGCCGGCTTCGAGGAGCATGCCATCGGATTGGTAGCTCGAGAAATCACGCGCCGTGGCGATGAACGACAGGAAGCAGACAAAGCAGACGAGCAGCGCCGCACGCGGCCAGATGTTGAAGACGACGAGGACCGAGGCGATCAGGCCGAGCCAGGTGACGAGCATGAGCGCGCGGTCGCTCGAGCCGAACCAGAAGAGGCTGGGCGCGTACCACCAGCTGTAACCATGGACCGCGGCGGCGATGGCCTGGAGGTAGTCGCGGGCGGGGAGGATTCCGTCGGGACCGAGCAGGCCTTTGATCTGGAAGATCAGCGAATAGAACGCGGAGAAATAGATCAGGCCGAGCGCGCGTAGGAAAATCCAGCGCGGCCAGAGATGGCCCGGCGCTTTCTCGGATGAGATTTCGGGTCCGAGGAGCCAATCGATTGAGGTGTCGAGCCAGGGCCACATCGCGCGAGGATTATACAGAGAAGCAAAGGACATACCTGAGGTTTCCGCCGTTCCGGCGCCGAGATTTCTCGGATTTCGCTACGGCGCCCAATTTCCGCGCGGCGGGAAGTTTATGGGCGCGAAAATCGGGCTGCTCAATCCTCGAAATGACAGGCGTTAGATCATGGCCAGATGAAAAGGAGAGGCGAAAGCCGGGTTAATCGGAACTCTCGACGGCAGGATCAAGAGTTGGCGGCTTCAGGAATAATGGCGGGGCGGGAACGGACTGCAGGCCCCCGCGGCCTTCGGCGAAATCGATGAAGAATTGCTGGACGTTGAAGCGGAAGCCGTTTCTGGAATGAGCGAGCTTGGCGGATTCGTGCCAGCGGACGTATTCGCCGGTCGGCAGCAGGAGGCGCGTCTTCTGCGTGTCGGCGAGATAGGGCGTGACGACTTCGGTGAGAATTTGCTGGTGGAGCGCGGCATCGCGCAGATGGAAGATCACCTCGACGCGCTCGTAGATGTTGCGCTGCATCCAGTCCGCGCTGCCGAGAAAAATTTCGGTTTTGCCGCCATTGCCGAAGACATAGATGCGGCTGTGTTCGAGAAAGCGTCCGATCACGCTGCGGACGCGAATGCGGCTGCTCAGGCCGCGCACTCCCGGGCGCAGTGCGCAGGCGCCACGCACGATCAACTCGATCTGCACGCCCGCTTGCGAGGCTTTGTAGAGCGCGTGGATAATTTTTTCGTCGAGGAGCGAGTTCATTTTGGCGACGATGAAGGCCGGGCGTCCGGCCTTTGCGTGAGCCGCTTCGCGATCGATCAGATTTACGAAATTCCTGCCGAGATTCAGCGGCGCGACGAAAAGCGGCGTGTAGCGCGGGCGCTCGGAGTACGCCGTGAGGTAGTCGAACACATGGTTCACGGCCAGAGTCATCGACGGCTCGCTCGTCAAAAGGCTCAGATCGGTGTAGAAGCGCGCGGTCGATGGATTGTAATTGCCGGTGCCGAGATGGGCGTAGCGGCGAGTCTGGCCATCGGCTTCGCGGCGGGCGACGAGCGAAAGTTTGCAATGTGTCTTCAGCCCGACGACTCCATAAAAGACCTGGACGCCGGCCTCCTGCAGATTCCGCGCCCAGCGAATGTTCGAGGCTTCGTCGAAACGCGCCTTCAGTTCGACGACGACGGCGACTTCCTTTTTCGCGGCGGCTTCGATCAGCGCGCGGACGATGGGGGAATTTTCGCTGGTGCGATAGAGCGTCTGCTTGATCGAAAGGACGTTCGGATCCTGCGCCGCGCTTTCGATGAACCGAACCACGGTCGAGTAGGAATCGTACGGGTGGTGCAGCAGGACGTTGCGAGTACGCAGCATTTCAAAGATCGAGGATGTCCCCGGCTTCAGGGCTAGCTCCCGCGGCACGAAGGGGTGGTATTTCAGATCGGGGCGCGGCGTCTGGTCGTAGAGGTGAAAGAGCCGCGAGAGGTTGACGGGTCCGTCCGTGCGGAAGACCTGCCAGGGCGCGAGGCGGAAATTTGAGGCGAGGCGGTCGATGATTTCCTGCTCGGCGCCCTCTTCGATTTCGAGGCGTACGGCAGAACCTTTGCGGCGGCGATGAATCTGCTGATCGACCGACTCCAGCAGGCCGCGAGATTCCTCTTCCGTGAGATAGAGATTGCTGTTTCGAGTCACCCGGAAAGGCGCGGCGGACAAGATTTCATAGCCGAGATACAGCCTTTCCGCGAACGCATGAACGACATTGTGGAGGAAAACGTACTCGACGGTGCCTTCAGGCGACGGAATCAGGACGAGCCGCGGCAGCGCGCGTGGAACGGTCACGACGCCAACGTACGTCTGCTGCTTTCCACGGCGCTTGCGCTTGAGCAGGAATGCCACACAGAGCGCCTTGTTCAGAACGTGAGGAAAGGGATGCGCGGGATCGACCGTCACCGGCGTGAGAAGCGGAGCGACGGTTTTCATGAAAAAATTCTCGATGTAATCGCGGGCTGCCGGTTTCAGCTCATCGAGGTCCCGCACGCGGATTGATTCCTCCGCAAGCGTCGGAACCAGTTCCTCGCGCCAGCAGGCGTATTGGTCCGCCACGAACGTGTGGATTCGCTTGACCAGTTCGGTGAGGACTTCGTCCTGCGTGCGTCCGTCGGGGCCGAGGTCGCTGCTTCCCTGCTCGACTTGCTGCAGCAAGCCCGCGAGGCGGACTTCGACGAACTCATCAAGGTTGCTCGCCGTGATGGCCAGGAATTTCACGCGCTCGAGGAGAGGATTCGTCGTGTCGCGCGCTTCTTCGAGAACGCGCCGGTTGAACTGCAACCACGAGAAGTGGCGATTCAGGAACAGCTCGCGGTCGGGCATACGAGTGGATGGCATGCTTGGCTCTGAGGCGGGACAGGTTATATGGCAAGTGTTACGGGTGTGTTACGACGGAGCGGAAGAGTGCCTGTCGTCACCGCGTTGAGGAAATTAGAATGCGAGCACGCTTGGTGGTGAGTTTTGTCGCAAAGGCCCCACCCTCACAAACGGAGAATGGGGGCACCCGGAAATTCAAAGGCATGGGGTTGAAGCCCCCTCGCTACTGGCGCGGGTACATTGAGGGCAGGGAGCGCAGGTAGGCGATCACCGCCTGGGCGTCCGCCGGAGTCATGTGATAGATGTGCATCGGCGGCTGGATGGCCAAGCCGTTTGGCCCGATGCCCTTTTCGAGGATATCGGCGCCTTGCTCGTCGGTGAATCCGGGGAAACCGGCCAGAGCCGGCGCGCGCATGGCCCAATTGGTATCGGGATGGACCGGGACGATCCAGATGGGCGCACCTTGCAGGCGGCGAGATTCGTCGAGATTGCCACTGTCATCCCGGGGAGTATGGCATTCCTCGCACATTCCAACGTCCTCGACCAGATAGCGGCCACGATCGGCATCGCCTTTCGCAGCGGGAGCAGCCGTCGAGGCCTTGGCGGCCTTCGAGGGAGCCTGAGCATGAGTCTCACGCGAAAGCAGGAGCGACGCGCCTATGGCTGCGGCGAACAGAATGGCAAGGCAAACGATCCAGCGGTGACTTGCTTTCATAGAATTTATCAGTCCTGGAGTTGAAATTGTGCGGTTCCGTTTCCGGAGAGGCGGTCGTCACCGCTCGAACGCGAAAGTATCTCATCCCCCGGCGCAGATTCGCAATCCCGAAATGCCCGGTCAAGTTGCCCCTGAAACGGCGATTGGTCGTTCAGGTTTGGATTGAAACAGCAGGTGGCCGGTCCCGTTCCATAAGGGACTTCAAAGCACGCGGCAGACTGGTCGATGGATTGCACTTTGAAATAGGCGCATGAGCCTGACGTGTCGGACGTAATTGCGCCGAATGTCCGCGCTGTTGGTCAACCCGACACAGGCCGGTCTAGTGTGCTATTCCGCACAAGTTGCTGATGACCGAGCGCCCAGAATCGATACTCGCCCGCCTTTGGGGATTCGAAATGAAGCCCAAGACCACGAAGCCTCGAACTAGAGACGTGCTCGCTCCGTCTGCGCTCATGACGCCGCCAGTTGGCGCGCGGAAGAGCAAGGGCGGAAACATGCAGTATCGGGCCCTCCTCGAAGCGGCTCCCGACGCCATGGTCATCGTGAACCAGGCTGGAGAAATCGTCCTGCTGAATCTCCAGGTGGAAAAACAGTTTGGATACCATCGTAACGAACTCATCGGACAGAAGGTGAGGAACATCATTCCGGAAGGTTTTGCGGAGCGCTTGATCGCGGACGGCCTTCGCTCCGCGGCTGACGCGGTGGCGCAGCAGATCGGTACGGGCATCGAACTCACGGGCCGGCACAAGAGTGGAGGCGAGTTCCCGATCGAGATCATGCTCAGCCCGCTACGGAGCGCCGAGGGGATTCTGGTGACGGCGGCGATTCGCGACATCAGCGTGCGGAAAGCCGCGGAAAAGCATCTGGCGCAGATGGAGAGCAGGTATCGAGGACTGCTGGAAGCGGCGCCGGACGCGATGGTGGTGGTGAATCAGGGCGGAGAAATCGTGCTCCTGAACGTTCAGGCGGAGAAACAATTCGGATATCGCCGCGATGAGCTCGTAGGGCAGAAGGTAACCAACATCATCCCGAAAGGCTTTGCGGAAAGGCTGGTTGCGGACGGCCTTCGAACCGCGGCAGACGCGCTGGCGCAGCAGATCGGAACGGGAATTGAACTCACTGCACGCCGGAAGGACAAAAGCGAGTTTCCGATCGAGATCATGCTGAGCCCGCTCGATGGCGTGGACGGGATTCTGGTGACCGCGGCGATCCGCGATATCACGGAACGCAAACGGCGTGAATATGACCTGTCGTGCCTGGCCGCGGTCGTCGAGTCGTCGCACGATGCCATTATGAGCCTCACCCCGGGAGGGATCGTTCTCACCTGGAATCATGGCGCGGAGCGAGTCTTTGGGTACTCATCTGCGGAAGCAATTGGACGGTCTATTGTGTTCCTTTCTCCCGCGGGCCGGCCGTCTGAGGGCTTGACTCTCATGGAAAGGGTGGAACGCGCTGACGACGTAGAACCCTTTGAGACTGTTGGCGTGAAAAAGGACGGAACCCAGATCGATATTGCCCTCACGCTTTCAGCAATCAAGAACTCGGACGGCCAGGTGGTTGGCGTGTCGAGCGTCGCGCGGGACGTTACCGAGAGCAAGAACATGGAAGAGATGCTTCGCCAGTCGCAAAAGATGGAAGCGGTTGGGCAACTGGCAGGGGGCGTGGCCCACGATTTTAATAACTTGCTCGGAGTCATCCTGGGCTACACCGGGATCATGCTCGAGCGCCTGGGTCCGAATGATCCAAACCGGAAGGGCATCGACGAAATCCAAAAAGCAGGGAATCGTGCCGCGCTATTGACGCGCCAGCTACTCGCCTTCAGCCGCAAACAGGTGTTGCAGCCTAAAGTGCTCGATCTCAACGCGGTTGTCGCAAGCACGGAAAAACTGCTTCAGCGGCTCATCGGCGAACACATCGAGTTGGTGGTTATCCTGGACCCCGCGCTCGGAAGGGTGACGGCCGATGCCGGACAGCTCGAACAAATCATCATGAATCTGGCCGTGAACGCGCGCGACGCCATGACCCCGGGGGGCAAGCTCACCATTGAGACGTCGAATGTGGAGGTTGACGAGGAGTACGCCGCGCTGCACGCCGACGCGCGATCGGGCGCCCACGTGATGCTCACGGTAACCGATACGGGCTGCGGCATGGACGCGAAAACACTGGACCGTATATTTGAGCCGTTTTTTACGACCAAGGAGTTTGGCAAAGGCACAGGCCTTGGCCTGAGCACCGTCTATGGAATCGTGAAGCAGAGCGGCGGGTCGGTCTGGGTTTGCAGCGAGGTTGGAGTTGGGACTACTTTCAAGATCTATCTCCCCCGCGTCAGTACGATCCTCGAAGCCGCTTCGCCGGGCGATCGGCTGGAGACGGTAGAAGGCGGATCGCAGACGATTCTGGTGGTCGAAGATGAGGCGGCTTTGCTACAGGTCACGCGCGAGTCGCTCGAGACGGTCGGCTACGTGATTCTCGCCGCTCAAAGCCCGGCGGAGGCCATCCGCATTTCGGAAAGTCACCCGGGTCCAATCGATCTAATGGTGACCAACGTCATCATGCCGGGAATGAACGGGGCTGAGTTGGCAACCCACCTTTCGGTTTCGCGCCCGGAAATGAAGGTGCTATATGTTTCCGGCTACATCGATGACACCATTGTCCGTCACGGAGTTCTGGAACCGGGCTTAACGTTTCTGCAAAAGCCTTTCTCTCCAAAAGCACTCGCTCGAAAAGTAAGCGAAGTGCTCGCCACTGCGCGAGTCTGACGGATTCTTTTGTGGCGATGCCGAGCCAGTAAGAGATGAAGAGCGCTTCAGTGCAGAACTCGAGTCCCTGCGAGCCGCTCACGATTCCCGCCGTCGACGCCCTTCGGCAACTGTGCGAATAGAGACAGCGCCTGCGTGTTCACTGTGGATACGATCTTCACAGCCTATACCCGCCTTCTACGGCGGCGTTTTCTGTCGGGCGGCATCGCAAAGGAGAATCAAAATGCGGCGAATGAAGTCGTCTCTAATCACGAGCGCGTTCTTGCTGGGGCTACTTATGGTCGGGTGCTCAACTACCCCGGCGGCAGGACCGGTGGGACCTCAAGGACCTCCCGGACCCCAAGGCCAATCCGACCATGATCGAGATCGCGATCGGGACGCGGATCGGGCTCGACAAGACCAGGGCCGACCGGATCTGGCTGCCTCATGTCCGGAAGGGCAGCATCACGATACGGATGGCGGTTGCATCAGAAACTAGAAGCCAAGATTTGGAGCCGCTGCTCGTCAGAGTAAGTTTACTTTGCAATTTTGCCTATCGCGACTGAACGATCGGCATGCGCGGGAGGGTCAGCGAGATCGGAGAGCTGCGCCAGAGCCCAGCGGGCGTGGCTCGATATGAGCGCATCGCCGGAAGATGCGAGGCGATCGAGTAACGTGGCGACGCGCCGGCGCGCGGCTGGGTCGAGCGAGGCGGCGGAGTTTCCGAGCGCGACGCAGGCGTTGCGCACGATGCCGCGCCACTTCGCACGCTTGACGGCGCTCTTGCGGAATACGGCGCTGAATTCTTCTTGCGAGAGCGAGGCCAGCCATTCGAGTTCCGGAGCGAGCAGTTGTGCGCGCGGCTGGAATGCGGCGAGCGCTGCGACCGGGGCTTTGCGATTCCAGGGGCAAACGTCCTGGCAGATGTCGCAGCCGATGACGGCGTTTCCGACCTGCGGGCGAAGATTTTGGGGAATCTCGCCGCGAAGTTCGATCGTGAGATAGGAGATGCAGCGGCGCGCGTCGAGGACGTACGGCTGCGGGAAAGCTTGCGTGGGGCAGGCATCGAGGCAGCGCGTGCACGAACCACAGAAATCCGCAAGCGGCGGTTCGCCGGGCGCGAGGGTGGGATCGAGCGCGAGCGTGGTGAGAATTACGCCGAGGAAAAGCCACGAGCCTAGCTGCGGATGGATGAGACACGTGTTCTTGCCGAGCCAGCCGAGGCCGGCGTATTTTGCAGCGACGCGCTCGATGATCGGTCCCGTGTCGACATAGGCGTGCGCTTCAAACGGCTCTGGAATTTGCACGCGCATTTCGGCGACCAGCGCGTCGAGCTTTTCGCGGAGGATGTCGTGGTAATCGTCGCCCCAGGCGTAGCGCGAAATCCAGCCTCGGGGCGCCCCGTTCCCTGCATCCGCGAGTGAATGCGTGGACGGTTGATGCGGCGTGTTGTAGTTGAGCGCGACGACGATCATGGTTTTGGCGCCATCGAGAACACGGCGTGGATCGGAGCGGCGCGGATCATTCAGGTAAGTCATTTCCCCGGCGTAGCCGCGGTCGAGCCACTCGGGGAGGCGGCTTAGCTCGGCGAGATGTTCGGCGGCTACCGGCGCTACGCCGCAAAGATCGAAGCCGATGGCGTGGGCGCGTTCGGCGATCCATTGCGTTTGTTGCGCCGGGGTCATGCGCTCATCATGCATCAAGGAGCGCGCGGGTCAAAGTCAAAGGCGGTCCTTCGACTCTGCTCAGGACAAGCCGCTACGAAACCAACGCGGGAATGTGGCGCCGCGCGGGAAATCGCGGCGCGTTTTGCTTGTAACGATGGCGTCCGGTGCATACAATCCTCAATTGTTCCTGGGACAACGGAGACATTCATCGATGAGCAGCCGGCGAATTGCGGCGAAAATCACGGGAGTGGCGGGGTACGTGCCGCCGCGAGCCGTGACGAATGCGGACCTCGAAAAAATCGTCGATACAACCGACGAGTGGATTCGCACGCGCACCGGGATTCGCGAGCGGCACTACGCCGAGCCGGGCGTCGGCTCGTCGCATCTTGGAACGGAAGCGGCGAAGAAGCTTCTCGCGGCGAAAGGCCTGAACCCCGAAGAGATCGGCCTGATCGTGGTCGCCACAGTTACCCCGGACATGCTCTTCCCGGCGACGGCTTGCCTGATCCAGGATCGCATCGGCGCGAAAAAGGCGTGGGGATTCGACCTCTCGGCGGCTTGTTCGGGATTTCCGTACGCACTCACCGTGGGCGCGCAATTCGTTGGATCGGGCGCGCACAAGAAGGTGCTTGTGATCGGCAGCGACGTGATGACGTCGATTCTGGATTTCAAGGACCGCGCGACGTGCGTGCTATTCGGCGACGGCGCGGGAGCGGTGCTGGTGGAGCCGGCGACATCCGATTCCGAAGGCATCCTTGACTTCATGCACAACGTCGACGGCGCGGGCGGCTGCAATCTGTATATGCCGGCGGGCGGGTCGCTGCATCCGGCGTCGCACGAGACGGTCGACAAGCGGATGCACTTCGTTCATCAAGAGGGACAGCAGGTTTTCAAGTACGCCGTGCGGCGGATGAGCGAGCTGGCATGCCAGATTCTCGAGCGCAACGGGCTATCGAGCCGCGATCTCGCGCTGGTGGTCCCGCACCAGGCGAATATGCGGATCATCCGCGCGATGCAGGAACGGCTGGGCGTGGACGATTCGAAGATCCTCGTGAATATCGACCGGTACGGAAATACGACGGCCGCTACCATTCCGCTGGGGTTGATGGATGCCGTCGAGCAAGGACGCCTGCGCAAGGGCGATTTGATTTTGCTGATCGCCGTGGGCGCCGGTTATACGACCGGGGCCGTCCTGATGCGCTGGGCGTACTGACGGCGAATCTAGTTCACTCCGAAGTCGTCCGTTTGATCTCCGAGAATGGTCAGCACGGGATTCGTGTCGCCCGGCGTCGTCGTGATCATTACGGCCTTCGTCGGCGAAATGATGAAGAAGGCGCCGTCAAACATCGGTGGCGGAGGAGTCTGTGTGAGGCTCAGCGCGCCGCTTCCGTCCGTCTGGCCGGTCGAAGTGAGCGCGAACGCACCCGACACAGCGAGGTTAGGAGAATTGGCGCTGGTGGTGCTCAAGTCTTCCGTGCCCGCAATTGTGCCGGTGGTCGCGCCGGTGCTCGTCAAGGTGGCCCAGCCGGAGTAATTCTGGACCGCCGTCGTGGAGGGCGCCGAAGTGCCCTGAATCAGCGTGCCGGCAATTGTGCTCGAGGAAAAGGGTCCCGCGGATTGCGGCTCAAGAACTCCGATTACGGCCGCATTGATATTGTCGAGAATGCAAAGAGTTTCGTTGGTGTTGATGACGTAGAAGACTGGATCAAACGTAGCGGGCGCAGTGGTGGTATCGACACGCCCATACGAATCGCCCGTGCCGAAATCAGTCGGAATGACGTTGGTACCCAGGGCGCTTGCCACAGATCCATTTATATTTTCGACCAGCGCCAGATTGAACCCGGTCCCTCCGGTGGCCTGCACCTCTGCGATCGCCGCAAACGGCACGTACGCGGTGTCGCCAGATGGAATGACGGGACCGGCCAGCCCGCCGACGCTCGTGCCAGCGAAAGTCTGAGTCGCTTGCGTGAACGGGTAGCCCGTCTGATGAATCAGCTTCCCCGCGCTGAGGAAAGGCGTATTCGCGCTCACCGCGTCGGTCTCGACCACATAAGCTTCCGTCACGAGCCCGCTGGAGACCGTGACCGGATAGACGCTGAAGTTCATGTTCCCGATCTGCTGACTCACGCTCATCGTGCAGCGCGATGCTTGCGAAGAGGTCTGGAACGTGCCCGAGAAGGTTGTGTCGGGGACAATCGGCTGGGCGCTGCTGGGCGCGTTGGCGTCCACCTCGCCGTTGTCGATCGTTCCTGGGGTCGACGAGTTGGCCGGCACTTCGGCGGTGAAGCGGCCGGCAACGGCAAACGGTCCGGCAGCTGTTCCGTCGAAGCTAGCCTCCGTGCCGGTGATGCCCATGACGAAATCAGCGCCGACTGGACCCGCACCCGAAAGGGTGCTCGAGGCGCAGGTTGTCGCGGCCGCGCTTTGCTGTTCAATCTCGCCTGAGCCGCGATTGCCGCTCGCATCGAGTTCCACGAGGCGGCCGTGCAGTCCTCCCGAATCCAGGGCGAACGCGTAGATGAGAGTCCCGGACTTGCTGGTATTGAACGTCAAAGTGCCGCGGCCATCAGTGCCGATGGTGTAGGTGCCGGTGAACGTCTCGAGCGTGCCGCCGGACGGCGTCCCGGCGATCGTGTTGAAGTCCTCAACGCCACCGCTGATTGCGCTGACTCCATCCGAGACGAAGGTGCCGGCTGCGACGACGGCGCCATTCGTATTAAAGCCATTGAACTCGAACGCGTAGTTTCCGCTCAGGATGTTCGTGATGGTAATGCTCAGCGGCGCAGTTGGCATCATCGGAGGCACTTCGGAATCCGCAACCTGAACCGTGATGGGGAAAACTCCCGTGGTAGATCCGGTTGGCGTGCCGCTGATCGTTCCGTCGGAGGCGAGCGTCAGACCCGCGGGCAAGGGACCGGAGGTGCCAGTGAGCGACCACGTGTACGGCGGAACACCGCCTTTAGCTTGCAGGACTGTGGTTGGATACAGAACCCCAAGCGTGCCGTTCGGAAGACTGGTAGTGATGATTTTCAATGGCGGCGGCGGCTGGATGGTGATTTTCACGGAATTCGATTCGGTGGGGAACGCGATGGATGTCGCCGTGAAGGTGACGTAGTAGGAACTCAGCACGGTGACGGGAGCCGTGAACGTCGCCTCCTCGTTCGTCGACAAGAACGTTCCCGGGGGTACCGGCGCTCCGGGCCCGGGGGTCAAAACCCAGGTCACTCCTTCGTTCATGGTGTCCTTCGGAACACTCGCGGTGATCGTAACGGCGCCCCCGGCCGCGATCTCCCGCGCGCTGGGGCGCAGCACGACTGTATCGAAGTCCGATGGGGTGCCCGCGCATCCCGCGATGCCAAGAGCGGCAAGAACGAATAGACAGCAAATGAATGCGAACCTGGCGTGCCCACGCATGACCACCCCTCCCCAACCCTGCTCTGCCATGCTTCTGACCCATTCCCTTTAGACCACAAAATCGCATGGGATAGAGGAAGAATGACCGGGCGCATTAGCGTATGAGGCAACCAAGGGAGCAAGCGCGGCCAAAAGCGCCGCGCTGACGCTCGACCCCTCGGGAGTCAGGGCCGTCTGGGGAACAAGAAGAGCATCAGCAAGATGCCGATGAAATAAAACGGGAGAGACAAGGTGCGCGCGCCGCCAAGGAAGCGCAGGCAGAGGCCAAAGAGCACAATCGCTTCGGCTATCACGTAGCTCGCAAGGGACGCGGAGCGCCAACTGGCGAGCGACGCTAAGGCGTCCGGCTTTCCCTGAAGCGTTTCGAGGGCGGGCCGAATCACCCTCACCTGAACGTACAGGGCGATACAGACGAGGATCGCGGCGATAACGCCGAGGCCGGCGAGAAACGCGCGGTTCATATCGATCAGCTGATGCTGGGCTCGCTCGGAAACCACCACGTAGAGCACGATGGCGATGAACATGATCGAATACCAGATGCGGAGCCATCGGAGGGTTCCGTCGATTGTGGGTGGCGGCAGTTGAGCGGGCATGGGTGAAACAGAACGGCGGATCATTTTGGCGCGAGGCTCGCCGGATGGCAAGGGCCTGTTATGCGCTTTCGCGGGCGCCAGGGCCCGAGATCGCTTCTTCAGGTGGGGGTTTTCAGCCATAATAGGTGGCGTTTCTCCGCGGGAATCTCGCTGTAAAAGGTGGTTCACATTGCGCGTCGTGCTGACCGGCGGGGCTGGGTTCTTGGGTTCGCATCTGTGCGACTATTTCATCGAAAAGGGTTGGGAACGTCCTTTGCCTCGACAACCTGGTGACCGGCGCCGATTCGAACATTTCTCATTTACTCTCGCATCCTCGATTTCGATTCGCGCGGCAGGATGTATCTCAATACATCGAGGTGGAAGGCCCCGTGGATGCGGTGCTGCATTTCGCTTCGCCGGCCAGCCCGCCCGATTACCTGAAATTTCCGATTCAGACGATGAAGGTCGGTGCGCTGGGGACTCACAACACGCTGGGGCTGGCGATGGCGAAGAAGGCCAAGTTCCTGCTGGCGTCAACGTCGGAGTGCTACGGCGATCCGGAGGTGAGTCCGCAGCCGGAAACCTATTGGGGGCATGTGAACCCGGTGGGGCCGCGCGGAGTCTACGACGAAGCGAAGCGATTCGCGGAAGCCATCACGATGGCCTACCACCGCTACCACGGCGTGGATACGCACATCGTCCGGATTTTCAATACCTACGGACCGCGCATGCGCTTGAATGATGGGCGCGCGCTGCCGAATTTCCTCTACCAGGCGCTCGTGGGCGAGCCGATCACCGTATACGGGAACGGCAAGCAGACGCGCAGTTTTTGCTACGTCACCGATTTGATCGAAGGAATTTACCGGTTGCTCGAATCGGACGAACACGAGCCGACGAACATCGGCAATCCCAGCGAAATCACGATCCTGGAATTCGCGGAGCGCGTGCGGGCGCTGGTGGGCGCTACGGCGCCGATCGTGTTTCATCCGTTGCCGCAGGACGATCCCAAGCAGCGGTGCCCGGATATCGCGAAGGCGCGGCGCATTTTGAAGTGGGAGCCCAAAGTGGGGCTTGAGGAAGGGCTCAAGCGTACGTATGAATTTTTCCGCCAGCAGGTGGGCGCGACCGGTACCGCGAAATAGCGAAAGAAGAAGAGAGATCCTTCGCTTCGCTCAGGACGACGAGCGAAAGGCTAGATGCGGACGCTCCGGGATTCTATTCCGAGCGGCCGAAGGAGCGGTATTCGAAGCCGCGAGCTTTCATTTCGCGAGGCGAGAAGAGATTGCGGCCGTCGAGAACGAACGGCCGGGCCATCGCATCGCGGACACGGTCCCAATCGAGTTTGCGGAATTCATCCCACTCGGTAGCGATGACGAGTGCTTCCGCGTCCTTCGCGGCCTCGTACGGCGATTCCGCATATTCGATTTGTGGGAGCGCCGCACGGGCCCTGTCCATGGCTTCGGGATCATACGCGCGCACGATCATTCCTTCGGCTAGCAGCCGGTGGACGAGGTCGATGGCAGGAGCGAAGCGGATATCGTCCGTGTTGGGCTTGAAGGCGAGTCCTAAAACGCCAACGCGCTTGCCTCGGACGACCCACAAGGCTTCGCGAAGTTTGTCGTAGGCGCGATCGATGCGCCGCTTATTGATCTTTTCCGCCTCCTTGAGCATCGAGAAGTCGACGCCGGAGCGTTCCGCGAGGTGAACGAAGGCCTGCAAATCCTTCGGAAAGCAGAACCCTCCGAAGCCGAGGCCGGCCGACAGAAAACTTGGCCCGATGCGCGGATCGAGTCCCATCGCGCGCACGATTTCCGCGATGTCGCGCGCCGAGACGCTCGGCAAGATCGGCGACCATGTTGGCGTAGGAAATCTTCATCGCGAGGAACGAATTCGACGCGTGCTTGATCAATTCCGCGCTGTTGATCGTCGTGACGACCCAGGCCGGCAGCGGACCTTCGGGACATGAGCCGGCGAGTGAATGGGGCAACTGAATTTGCGGTCGAGCACAGGTGCATAGATTTCCCGGAGCTGGCGCTCCGCGGTTTCGTCTTCGACGCCGACCACCACTCGATCCGGATGCAGGAAGTCTCCCACAGCAGTGCCTTCGCGAAGGAATTCGGGATTGGAGGCGACATGAAACGTGACGCCGGTCTTGCGGCTGTATACGGAGAGAGCGCGCTTCAGTTCCTGGCCGGTCCGCGCCGGCACTGTGCTCTTCTCGACGACCAGCTTCGATGATTTGGCCTCGGTGGCAATCACGCGCGCCACATGATCGATCGCGCTAAGGTCTGCGTCTCCGCTTGGAAGAGGCGGAGTTCCCACGCAAATAAAAATAGCTTCGCACGCGTCAATGGTTTCGGCCGGATTTGCGGAGAAACTGATCCGCTTTTCCTTGCGAGCCCTGGCGATCACCTTGTCGAGGCCAGGCTCGTAAATGGGCACGCCGCCCGCATCGAGCGTGTCGATCTTCGACTTGTCGTTGTCGGCGCAGACGACATCGTGGCCGATCTCCGCGAGACACGCTCCCGTCACCAACCCCACGTAGCCACTTCCAATCACCGAGATTTTCAACGAACTCTCCCATCATTAGGATTGGCGCAGGTTGGGCCGACGAACTTCTATTTTGAGGGAGACGACGCAGCCTTCCAACACAATTCTGGAGCCGGTTCTGGGAACCGTGGTACAGGATACTCTTTCCTCACATTTTTTTTGCTATTTGCCACGTTAGGCCGCTTCTCTCCTATTCTAAGTGAGTCGAGTTATGGGCGAACCGACCAATCCGAGTAGTGGGCTCTCGGGGCCGCGGAGCAGGCCGCCGGCAGCGAGCGGCAGGATACCGTGTTTCTAGCGGATGTCCCCGAAGCCTCGGAGCTGATGCCGGAAGCTTCGGCCCAGGCTACCTGCGCTCCCCATCTGAGCTCAGTGGCATTCGCAGCCCTTTCCCAGCGCTACGAAATTCTGGGCGAGGCAGGCCACGGGAGCATGGGCAACGTCTACAAGGCGCGCGACCGCGAAACCGGAGAGGTCGTTGCGCTGAAGCTTTTGAAGCCCGAAATCGCCTCGGATCAGGCGATGATGGACCGGTTCAAGAACGAACTTCTTTTCGCGCGAAAAATTACGCACAAGAACGTCTGCCGCGTCCACGAATTCAATCGCCTCGGAGGGATCGCATATACCTCGATGGAGTTCGTCGAGGGAGAAAGCCTGCGCTCGGCGCTGAATCGATTTGGCGGTCTTCCCCTGCGCAAGGCCAACGATCTCGTGCTGCAGATTTGCTCGGGGCTGAGGGAAGCTCACGCGCAAGGGATCGTGCACCGGGATCTGAAGCCCGAAAACATCATGATCGACGCGCAGGGCAACGTGAAGATCATGGACTTCGGCATCGCGCGCTCGATGGAAGCGGTGACGCGAATGACGGGCTCAATGGTGGGCACGCCCGCGTATATGGCTCCCGAGCAGGTAGCGGGAAAGCCGGTGGACTATCGCACCGACATCTATTCGCTGGGCCTGATCCTGTACGAAATGTTCACGGGCACTGCGGCGTTCCGCGCGGACAATGCGGTCGCCGTGGCGCTGAAGCAGATGCGCGAATCGCCGGTTCCTCCGCACGAGATCGATCCGCAGATACCGGTTCCCATCGAGCGGGCGATCCTGAAATGCCTCGAAAAGGAACCGTCGAAGCGGTTTCAATCGATCGCCGAGCTCGAGAGTGCGTTTCGGCCGCAAGGCACGGCGCCCGGAGCGACCCCTGTGAGCGCGCCACCAGCGCCCGTCTCGTCCACGCATTCCACTCAGGCGACGCTGCCCTTGCCTTCTCCTCCATTGTCATTGATGCCGCCTCCGCGAAAGCGCGTGTCTCCTGTCGTGTGGGTGATGCTGCTCGTTTTTATCGCGCTCGCTGCGATTGCCGGGGAGCGCTCCGCGCAGATCAAGCGGATCGCCGCAACGCTCCCGCCACCTGCGCCATTGCCTGCGCCGAAGCCGCCCGACTTCGCTTTCGATATCCCGCCTCGCCCGGTTGCAGAGCCACAACCCGCACAGCCGCAGCCCGCGACGCCAAAGCCGGTTGCGCCGAAGCCCGAGAAACGAGCCGCGACCACGCCAGCCGAACCGGCGTCGCCCCCGCAGGACGTGCAGCAGCGCGCCGACAAAGCGTTTGGCAAGAGCGAGTCCGGCGGAGCCTTTACCGGCTTGGACAATCGACCCGGCTACGTCTGGGTGGCCCGCTTCGAGCGCGAAGAGCGCGCGGAGAGCGCCGCAAAGAAGATCGAGGACCTTGGGGGACTGAGCGCGCGAGTGGTGCCAAGGCAGAACCTGACGGGCAAGTTTTTCGTGGTTTGGACGGGCCCCTTTGCGGCCAAGAGCCTGCCGGGTGTCCTCGATTGGCTGCGGGCTCAGGGATTCGAGGACGCGCGCGCGGTCAGGACGCCCGGGGATGGAATGCTGGGGTTGCGGGATCAAGAACAAAGCGCAGAACCCTGGCGGAAGGCGAATCAGGCGCCGAATCCGTGATGGCTTGGGGCACCGAGGCAAAGCCTGATGCGAAGAGAAACATGAGCATGGAGATGCAATTCGGGGCACGCAGCGATATCGGTTGCGTTCGCGAGAACAACGAAGACAGTTTTCGCGTCGTGCCCGAAATGAATCTATTCGTCCTGTCGGACGGCATGGGAGGGCTTGCATCGGGAGAAGTCGCGAGCCGTCTCTCCGTGGACTGCGTGGTGAGGCACTGTGGCGACGCTCGGATGAATCCGTCGCTGCCGCTGGTGGGCAACCGTATCGACGGAATTTCGGAAGCATCGAACCGGCTGGCCAGCGCGATCCGGCTGGCGAATCGAGCGGTGCACGACGCCGCCAAAGAAAAAGGCAACGAAGGACGGATGGGCGCAACCCTGGCGGCGGCGTGTGTCGAGGGCGAGCGGATGAGCATCGCGCACGTGGGCGACAGCCGCATCTACCGGCTGCGAAGCGGCGGTTTCGAGCAGTTGACGCGGGATCATTCGTTCGTCGCCGAGCAGATGCAGCGCGGCCGGATGACCGCCGAAGAAGCGAGCAGCAGCGCGCTGCAAAGCGTCCTCATTCGCGCCATCGGTATCGAACCCGAAGTGGACGTAGACGCAAACGACGAGCTTTTGATGGAGGGCGACACGGTGCTTCTTTGCTCCGATGGACTCACGCGCGAGCTTTCTGACGAGCAGATCGCGGCCATCCTAGGTGAAAACGAGGACGCGCAGGAAGCGGCCGACTCGCTGGTCGATCTCGCGAAGCGGGCGGGCGGGGGCGACAACATCACGGCGATTGTGGTGCGCTGCTCGCCGAAACCGGCGGGCGCGTTCGCGCGGATCGGCAAGTGGTTCAAGGATTCGGCGTAAGGCGCGCCGTCGATCGGACGGGTGGAACTTTCGGATCAGAGTATGAAAGAGATTGCTTAGGAGGAGGGCGAAATGTCCAAACTGGTTCTGAAATTCGATAACTCGGTGCTGAAGGAAGTTCGGGTGGGATCGAGCGAAGTGAGTATCGGCCGATCGCCTGAAAACGGACTGGTGATCGATAATCCGGCGGTCTCGCACTACCACGCGCGCGTCTTTCGCGAAGAAGGGCGGCTGATGCTCGAGGATTTCGGCAGCCTCAACGGGACGTTCGTGAATGGGCAGCGCGTGAAAATGGTGACGCTCAAGCCCGGCGATTCGGTCATGGTGGGAAAGCACACGATTGTGGTGACGGAGTCGAGCGAGCCAAACGGCCTCGTGACCTGGACCGGAGATTCGCGGCCGGCAGCGCCCAAAATCAACGAGACCGTGATGCTCGACACGAAGGCGCGGCGCGAATTTCTCCAGCAGGTCGCGGCCGGCGGCGAGAGTTCGCAAATCGCACCGGCGCGGCTGAAGGTCGCCACGCTCGTGGTGCGCAACGGCAAGACCGACCGGAAAGAATACGCGCTGACCGACAAGCTCACCGTCGTCGGCAAATCGGCCATGGCGACCGTGAAACTGAAGGGCTGGTTTGCGCCCAAGGCCGCCGCGCAGATCAACCGCCGGGAGGACAACGATTACTACGTCGGCGCGGCCGACAAGGTGCCCAGCGTCAACGGGCAGCCTATTTCACGTCCGACCAAGCTTGCGTCAGGCGATGTGATCGCGGTTGCCGGCATCGAGCTTGAATTCGTCTATCGCGATTGAAACGCCGCGCGTGAAAAGGGTCGGCGAGGCGCCGCCGCTACGCGTGGGCTGTTGCGGCTGTGCCCTTCACGTACGTGTCGAGGAATCCGAGCGTCAGCTTCCACGCCAGGCCCGCCGCGACGGGATTGTAACTCGCGCGCGCATCGCAGAAGAATCCGTGGTCCGCGTAAGAGACGGTGACGTTCACGAAAGGCTTCTCCGCAGCCGTCAAAGCGTCTTCCACCGCACGCCTCAGTTCCGGGCCGATATGCTTGTCGAGGCCGCCCCAAAAAAGCAGGATGGGGGCGTGCAGACTGGCTGCGCGCGGCAGAAGAGTCTGCGCGATGCCGCCGCCATAAAATGAGATCGAGGCCTGCAGAGGCAAGGTGGCGTCGGCGAGGAATGATGCGCGGCCGCCCATGCAAAAGCCGATGCTGGCAATACGGTCTGCCGAAACTCGTGAATTCGCCTGGAGCCAATCATAGGCCACACGCAGATCTGCCGCTTGTCCATCCTCGGTCAAGCCCTGCATGTGCGGCATGACGGCTGGAAAATTATCGTAGGTTCCCTCAAAGCCGGGCCCGGTGCGGTGAAAGAGTTCGGGAGCGATTGCCACGTAGCCCTCTCGCGCGATCCGATCGGTGACGTTGCGAATGTGGCCGTTTACTCCAAATGCCTCCTGTAGCACAAGCATGCCCGGGAATTTCCCCTGTTCTTCGGGCCGCGCAACGTACGCGCTCATCGAAGTCCCATCGGAAACGGCCAAAGTGATTTTCTGTGTCGCGATCTTCGTCATTTCGCTCCTCCTGCAGCCGCTATCCCGCAAAACCGGCTTTTAGCATATGACAACTAACATCGGCAATTCATCGAAAAAAGATGATTCGCGGGCGACATTGAGGCGACTCTGTGTTTTGCGATGAGAGAAAACAGGAGCAAAATGGAATGGATGAGTTCTTTTGATAAAACATCCGTAGACTTGCCGCAGCAACCGGATCGTCCTCCTATCTATCGAGTTGCATATTGGAAAGCTCAGCTCGCGCATCAGGAAGACCGCGTTTTTCTGATATTGACATTCGTCATCGGTGCACTAGCCGGGCTTGCCGTCGTGGCATTTATTCTGCTGACGGAGCGGCTTGGCGCGCGCATCTATCCTCCGGGCGTTTCGGTCTGGAGGCGGTTGATCGGCCCGATCGCGGGCGCGCTGACGATGGGATACGTCCTGACGCGATTCTTCCCCGACTCGCGAGCCAACGGCATCGTGCAGACGAAATCCGCGCTGTACTCTCCGGACGCGCGCATCACGCTGCATAGCATCGTCGGCAAATTCTTCTGCACCTCGGTCACTCTTGCGTCGGGCATTCCCCTGGGGCCGGAAGGCCCATCGGTGGCGGTCGGCGCGGGGATCGCGTCCATTCTCGGGCGACTTCTCGGCTTGAAGCCCGAAAAGGTGCGCACGCTGATTCCGGTGGGGGCGGCAGCGGCAATTGCCGCGGCGTTCAACACGCCCGTTGCTGCCGTGATCTTTTCGCTAGAAGAAGTCGTCGGAGACTTGCACGCTCCGGTGCTTGGATCGGTTGTGCTGGCCTCGGCGACGGCATGGATGGTCCTGCGGCTGCTTCTCGGCGATAACCCGCTGTTTCACGTACCGCAGTACCAACTCGTTCATCCGATCGAGTTCGCCTTCTACGCCGTGCTTGGAATCCTCGGGGGAATCGCCAGCGGCGCATTCATACGCTTGCTGCTATGGACGCGCGCGCAGTTCCGGCGGCTGCCGGCGCGCACGCGCTGGATCCAGCCGGTAGCGGGCGGTGTGCTCGTCGGGATTGTCGGCATATTCGCGCCGCAGGTGCTGGGCGTGGGTTACGTGTATATCAACGCGCTGCTGAACGGGCAGATGGCGATCAAAATCGCCGCCATGCTGGTGGTTCTCAAGCTGATCACGTCGGCAACGAGCAGCGGAAGCGGCAACGCCGGCGGAATTTTCGCGCCGGTGCTCTTCATCGGAGCGATGCTTGGCGGAACGGTCGGCGGAGTCGCGCACCACTTTTGGCCGCAATACACCGCAAACCCCGGGGCCTACGCGCTCGTGGGCATGGGTGCGGCCTTCGCCGGCATCATTCGGACGCCGATGACGTCCGTCGTGCTCGTCTTCGAAGTGACACGCGACTACACCATCATTGTTCCGCTGATGATCGCCAATCTCGTGAGCTACTTCGTTTCGAAAAAGATCCAATCCGAAACGATATATGAAGAGCTGGCGCGCCAGGATGGAATCCACCTGCCTATCGCGGGCTCGCGCGTCCGGCCGGATGCGCGCGTGGTGGGGCAGGTGATGCACAAGCCGGAGGAGGTGCTCATCGCAACCATGACGGTCGAAGAGGCGTGCACGCTCGCGGAACGCAGCGGACTCAGCACGTGGCCGGTCGTCGACGATCAAGGGATTATTGGATTGATCTCGGCGGAGACGCTGCGCCGCATGAAAGACGAAGGCAAAAGCGCCATGCCGCTGGCCGAAGTGGTCGACCCTGCCGGTTTCCCTCACCTGCACAGCGATCATTCGCTCGACATCGCGCTCGAACGGATGGGAGCTTCAGGCTCGAGGGTGCTACCGGTCGTGAGCCGATTCAACATGCAGGAGATGCTCGGCGTCGTTTATCTCTCGGATATACTTAACGCGTATCGCGTCGCGATCCAGTCTCCGGATCATCCGGCCGTGGGACAACCGCAGGCCGAGAGCGAAACTACGCGATAGCGCTCCGGCGCACGCGGATCGAGACCCAAGCTTAGTCTTTCGTCTTTAGCTTGAGCCTGTGCTTGTTTTCTTCGAGGAACGCCCGCAGGTTGTCGGACGCGTCGAGCAGGCGGATCCACTGCTCGTAGTAGAGCGTCACAGGAAAGCGCCCAAGGCCGTACACGCTGACGCCGCCTTTTTCGCCAACACGAAATTCGAGCGTGCCCTTGGGCCTGCCGCCGGTCTGCTTCTCGAGCTCGGCGATGCGCGCCAGCAATTCTTCTTTTGTCGGTTCAGACATGTGCGTGCTCCTTCAGGGCTGTTCCAAAATCGGATGATACCACTTACGTGAGCTTGGAGGCTTCGGTGCTGGCGCGAATCTCCTGCCAGCGCTTGGGGCGCTTCTTGGCGTCGAGAACTTTCTTGCGCAGGCGAATCGATTTCGGCGTGACTTCGACGTATTCGTCGTCGGCGATGAACTCGATCGCTTTTTCGAGCGTCATATCGCGCGGGGGAATCAGCCGAATGGCCTCGTCGGCTGAAGACGATCGCATGTTCGTCTGCTTTTTTTCCTTCGTGATGTTCACGTTCATGTCGTCTTCGCGCGCATTTTCGCCGACGATCATTCCTTCGTAGACCTCGATGCTCGGGCCGACGAACATTTCGCCGCGTTCCTGAATGCCCCAGATCGCGTAGGCGACCGACACTCCCGCGCGATCGGCCACCAGCGCGCCCGTGAGGCGCATGGCCATGTCGCCGGCGTATTCCGTCCAGCCCTCGAGCAGCGAATGGATCAGCGCCGTGCCGCGCGTATCGGTGAGGAGCTGGCTGCGCAGCCCGATCAATCCGCGCGAGGGGATGCTGAACTCCATGCGCACGCGCCCCGAATGATGATTCACCATCTTTTTCATTTCGCCGCGGCGGCTGCCGAGCGATTCCATCACGATCCCGATGAACGTTTCCGGACAGTCGATGATCAGCAATTCGAGCGGCTCGAGGCGCCTGCCGTTTTCGGTGCGCACCACGATTTCGGGCTTGCCGACCATCAATTCGTAGCCCTCGCGGCGCATGGTCTCGATCAGGATCGCGAGCTGCAGTTCGCCGCGTCCGAGAACGCGAAACGCGTCGGTGGTGCCCGTGTCTTCCACGCGCAGCGATACGTTGGTCAGCAATTCGCGTTCGAGCCTCGCGCGCAGGTCGCGCGACGTGACGAACTGCCCCTCGCGCCCCGCGAATGGCGACGTATTGATCGTGAAGACCATCGTCAGCGTCGGCTCGTCGATCAGAAGCGGCTCGAGCGGCGCGGGATTCGCGAGATCGGTGATGCTCTCGCCGATCTGGATCCCTTCGACGCCCGCGATGGCCACAATGTCGCCCGCCGACACCTCTTCGGCTTCATCGCGGTCGAGCCCGCGGAAAGTGAAAAGCTTCGTGATCTTTGTCGGGTGAATAGTTCCGTCGAGCCTGGAGATGCCTACCTCGGTTCCGCGCTTCAGCGTACCCTGAAAGACGCGCGCGATGGCCAGCCGGCCCAGGAAGTCGCTGTAATCGAGGTTCGTCACCTGAATCTGCAACACGCCTTCGGGATCGCCCGCGGGCGGCGGAATCGACTTGACGATCTCCTCGAAGAGCGGCTGGAGTGTCGTTGAGCCATCGTCGAGCTTCGCGTGCGCCACGCCGAGCTTCGCGTTGGTGTATATCACCGGGAAATCGAGCTGGTCTTCGGTGGCATCGAGGTCGATGAAGAGGTCGTAGATTTCATCGAGCACCTCGGCAGGCCGCGCATCGGGCCGGTCGATTTTGTTCAGGACCATGATCGGCGGCAGCTTCGCGGCGAGAGCCTTCTGCAGGACGTAGCGCGTCTGCGGCAGCGGCCCTTCACTCGCGTCGACCAGCACCAGCACGCCATCCACCATGCGCAACGCGCGCTCGACCTCGCCGCCGAAATCGCTATGGCCGGGCGTGTCCACGATATTAATTTTCGTGCCGCGATAGCTAAGCGCCGTATTTTTCGCGAGGATGGTGATACCGCGCTCGCGCTCGAGGTCGTTCGAATCCATCACGCGCTCGACCAGTTCCTCATTCGCGCGGAAAATGCCGCTTTGGCGCAGCATGGCGTCGACGAGCGTCGTCTTCCCATGATCCACGTGGGCGATGATGGCGATATTGCGAATCGGTGTCGTCATGGGATTAGCGGGCCTCGACAGAAAAAAAGGGCTGCAAGTGCAGTCTTGCAGCCCCGATCCATTCTTTAGAAGTTCTGGAGCAACAACCGCAGACCTATTTTAGCATGCGAGGCGGGAGGCTGCTACCTGGGCTGGACGGGGCGAGCGCCCGGTTTGCGGCAACGCATAAGAGCGTCGCTTCCGAGGTCCGCTCTCGGAATCCGAATATCGATGAACCACTCATCTGGCATCCGGCTTACGAGGACTCAGTGGGATAGGTTCCGGGTGGCAGACAAACCACCCGGAACAGATTTCCGCCGATTATCGGACCATTCGCAACGGTTCTTTTAGTGTTTTCCCTCACTCACGTGACCGCGCCCGTCGCGCATTTCGTTTCCCTTGAAGTGCGAAACCTTGTCGACACGCTTTGTCTGTCTGTCGCCCGGGTTCGGCCTTCGGCCCCTGTAGCCGCGTTGAGCATCGAAACGGTTGTTTACGTGGCCCTGGAAGTCGTCGGGGCCATGGAACCATGGGCCGACGCCAATGAACGCTCCGCCCGAGAACCATTCCGGGCCATAGTAACCGTAGGGAGAACAAGAATAAGGGGAGTAGTCATAGTAACCATAAGGGCAGTTAGGAGCTGCTCCAATGCTGATGCCGACGCTGACTTGAGCCTCTACTTTGGGAGCGGTCACTGCGAATAAGAATCCAGCAGCAGCAACGAACGCAAGATATTTGAAGCTCTTCATGGATAATCCTCCGTGTTTCACGCGTGTCCTCACCTGCACCTTCCATTTTCGACGTAGCGAACGCCGGAGTCTGTTCATAAGTGCACATCTGAATTTTGTGTCTTCAACGATAACCAACCTCCTGTGCGGCGAACGAGCTCTCGTCTTGCGAGCAACAGCTTGAGGACCGGCGACTCATTCGTCTTGTTGTAACCGAGGACGAGATCGATGGTCGGGGTGGAGCGATGCGGATAAGCCTGCGTCCGGCAGGACTGCGCGCGCATCGAATAACGATCGGAGCTTGCCCCAGGCTGCTTGCGGGACGCCTCAGCCATGCTCGGCCCACAGGAGTCACTAACAAGGAGAAATCATGTCCAGAAAACTCGAAGGTAAGATTGCCCTCGTCACCGGCGGCTCGCGTGGCATTGGCGCCGCGATCGCGAAGCGTCTCGCTGCGGATGGCGCGGCTGTGGCGATCACGTATACGAAAGGTGCGGACTCAGCAGCGGCAGTGGTGAAAGCAATCGAACAGGGCGGCGGAAAGGCAATCGCGATTCAGGCAGACGCCACCGACGCCGCTGCCGTGAAGAAAGCGGTCGAGAAGACGGCCGCCACGTTTGGCGGGATCGACGTGCTTGTGAACAACGCCGGCACGGCCATTCCGAAGGCATTCGAGGAGACCACCCTGGAAGAGATCGACCAGATGCTCGACCTCAATGTCCGCGGCATCTTCGTTGCGACGCAGGCGGCGCTGAAGCACATGAAGAAGGGCGGCCGCGTCATCACGATCGGGTCGTGCGTGGGCGAGCGCATGATGACTCCCGGCTTGGTGGCCTACTCCGCGACGAAGGGAGCGGTCAAGATGTTCGCCCAGGGGCTTTCAAGAGAGGTCGGTCCCCGCGGCATCACGGTCAACAACATCCAGCCGGGCCCGATCGACACGGACCTGAACCCCGCCGCAGGCGATTGGGCGACGCCTCAGAAGGCCGCCACAGCGCTCAACCGCTATGGGACCGTCGATGAGGTTGCGGCGCTGGTCGCATTTGTGGCGAGCCCCGAGGCGTCGTACATCACCGGCGCGAATCTGACCGTGGATGGCGGCACCAACGCCTAATCGAAACTGGAGGGACAGAACATCATGAATGGCCTTGCGGGAAAGACAGCACTCGTCACAGGCGGCTCTCGCGGCATCGGGCGCGCCGCTGCGCTCGCTCTGGCGAAAGAGGGCGCGCAAGTGCTCGTACATTACGGCCGCGGGGCGCAGGAGGCCGAAGCTGTGGTCGCGCAGATTCGCGCCGACGGCGGCCGCGCCGATGCCGTTGCCGCCGATCTCGCGGCTGCCGACGGCGCGCACAAACTCGCCAAGCAGGTCCGCAGCATTGTGGGCGAGCGCCTGGATATTCTCGTCCCAAATGCAGGAATCTCGAAATCCGCGACGATCGAGGAAACCACGGTCGCGGACTTCGATCAACTCTTCGCCGTCAACGTTCGGGCGCCATTCTTCCTGGTGCAGCAGTTGCTTCCGATCATGGCTCAAGGGAGCAGCGTCATTTTCGTGTCCTCGCTTGCGGCACACGCCCAGGTCGGCTCGATTTCGGCGTATGCATCGACGAAGGGAGCGATCGACACTCTCGTGAAACATTTCGCGTCCGCGCTAGGCCCGCGCGGCATTCGCGTCAACGCGGTCGCGCCGGGTATCGTCGCAACCGAGATGTCGAACTTTGCCAAGACCGAGCGGGGTCGCGACTACGCGCTCGGCATGCAAGCCCTCAAACGCCTTGCTCAACCCGACGACATTGGCGGAGTGATCGCCTTCCTCGCGTCGGAAGACGCGCGCTGGATCACCGGCGACACGGTCCGAGTCGACGGCGGCTCGAAACTCTGAGGGGAGACCTTTGCTCTGGAGGCTTAAGCAAAATGAGTCAGACGGTTGAATCGAAAAACAAAGCCCTCGTCCTCGAAGCGTTCGACACGCTGTTCAATAAACGCGACTACGCTGCCGCCGAAAGGTTTTGGTCGCCCCGCTACATCCAGCACAGCGCTCACATCGCGCCCGGCCGTGAAGGCCTGTTCGATCTAATCAAGAGTATTCCGCCGACTCTCAAGTATGAGCCGGGCACAATCGTGGCCGAGGGAAATTTTGTCATCGTGCACGGGCGATTCTCGGGCTTTGGACAGCCGGTGAACTGGATCGCGGCGGATATTCTGCGCATCGAGAATGGTCTTCTGGTGGAGCACTGGGACGTGATCCAGGACGAAGCCACGCGCGACTCCTCTAAGAGCGGCCTTCCGATGTTCGGTGACAAATTTTTGAAGTAACCGCCGAATATCGCTGTCGGCTATTTGGCTGGCGGGATTTTCTCCAGGGTTCCGGGCGGAAGCACGGGCAGGGCGAGGTGCTTGCGCAGGAATTCGTAGCGATCGTCGCGGGTGAATCGCGCTCATTCGTAGCGCAGCGCCACGATCGGATCCACCTGCGTGGCCGAGCGGGCCGGCAGGGCGCACGCCGCCAGGCCCACCACGAGAATCACGGCCGCGACCGCGCTGAACGTCCACGGGTCAGTTGCCGAAATACCCCAGATTTGGCTAGCCAGAAAACGCGTGAGACCGGCGCTCGCAAGCAGTCCGATAAGTATGCCCGCCACGATCAGCGCCAAGCCTTTCGTCAACACCATGCGCACGATATCGCTCTGTTGCGCGCCGAGCGCCATGCGCACGCCGATTTCATGCGTCTGCAGCGACACCGTGTATGCCATCACGCTGAACACGCCGATGATCACCAGGGCGAGCCCGATTCCCGCGAACGTCGCCAGCCCCATGAGCCCGAGTTCCGGCTGCGCGTAGCCATATTGCTGCAAATAGCTCTCAATCGTGCCGGTCCCGGACACCGCCACATTCGAATCCACGCTCCAAATTTCGCGGCGCACATCCGGCACCAGAGAGAGCGGAGCCACCGCGGTCTTCACCATGATCGACCGGCTCGATTCGACTCCGGTGACACTGTACGGCATGAACGCTTGGGGCATCGGCGCGTTGCGCAAACCCTGGTTTTTCATATCACCGACGACACCGATGATCTCGAAGTAGGCATCGTGCGGCGCGTCCGGCACCTGGTCGAGCGTGTTGAACTTGATCGTCTTGCCGATGGGATCTTCGTCCTTGAAGTAGGCGCGTGCGAGCGTCTGGTTGATCACGATCCGATGCGCGGCCTCATCAACGTCCGCTTCGGGAAGCCAGCTGCCCCGCAGCAGGGGAAGTCCCAGGACCTTGATGTAGTCCTGGTCGCACAAATCGAATTGCACATGCCAGGCCTGGGCGTGGTTCTTTCCCGGGATGGTCACATCGCTGCTGGGGAAGCCGAACGGAGGCAGCCCGAAGGTGACCGTTGCGGCCATGACGCCGGGCAAAGTCTTCACGCGTCCGAGCACCTGCTGCAGGAAGTGCTTTTTCTCATCCGACGTGTTGTAGCGTGCGTTCGGCAACGCCAGCTCCGCGTAGAGAATATGCGACGGATTGAAGCCGAGCTCGACGTGTTGCAGCACAAACAGGCTGCGCATCAGCAGGCCGGCGCCCGCGAGCAGCAGCACCGACAACGCCACCTCGCCGATCACGAGCGCGGAGCGCAGCCGGCCGTGGCGCGACCCGGCGCTCATGCCTCTGCCGCTGCCACTGAGGTGCGTCTGCAACGCGCCTTGGACCGCGTGAATTGCCGGAGCGAGGCCGCACAGCAGCGTCGTCAGCACGGCGACCCCCAACGCGAACAACAGCACGCGGAAATTAATCTCGATCGAAATGGACGGCGTCAAGAAATCTGCGGGAAGGCTTGCCACGACTTCCCTCACTCCGAAATACGCGAGAAAACACCCGAGGATACAAGCGGCGGCAGACAGGAGAAAGCTCTCCACAAGCAGTTGCCGGATCAATCGGCCGCGGCTCGCGCCGAGCAACGTCCGGATCGCGATCTCCTTCTCGCGCGCGGTGGCCCGGGAGAGCAAGAGGTTCGCAACATTCGCGCATGCAATCAACAGCAACATCAGGACCGCGCCCATTAGCGCGAAAAGCATGCCCTTGAAATCGCCGACAACGTAGTCGGCCACCGTCTCCAGATGCACCGTGAACTGTTTGGGAAAATCGTTCGGATATTCCGCCGCGATGCGCCTCAAAACCACGTCCACCGTGGAGGCTGCTGCCTGCAAGCTTACTCCGGGCTTCAGGTGTTCGCTGGTCGTCAGATACAGAGGCAGGTTGCCCGTATCGCTGTTCACGATATCGGAGTGGCCCGTATGGATGGGGATCCAAATGTCGCAGCCGTTGAGCACGAATCGCTGTGGCGTGATTTCAACCAGCGTTCGCGGCGTGCCATTCAGCGTCATCACCGTGTCGAGAATTTTCGGGTCGCGGTTGAACTGCTTGGCCCACAACCGGTCCGTCATCGCAAACACCGGTGGCGCGCCGGGTGCGGCATCTTCCGGGCTGAGCGCGCGGCCCAGTTCCGGTTTCATGCCGAGGCCGCTTGAAATGTTGTCCGTCACCCAGCAGCCGGCGAAGAAGTCGGTGCTCCCGTTGCTCGTGTAGAGGATATTGGTGCGGCTGAAGCCAAACACGCCCTCGAGCACGTTGTGCGTTTGCTCCTGGAAATCGGTGAACTCCGGCACAGTCAGCCCGAGGCGCATCCAATCCTTGGACAGAGTGACGTCATGGATGAAGAAGGTTACGAATCGGTCGGCGTTGCGGTACGGAAAAGGCTCGATCAAAATGCCGTCGATCACGCTGAAGATTACGGTCGTGGCGCCGATCCCGAGCGCGAGCGCGAGAATGGCAACCGCGGCGAACCTCCGATCCTTCCACAGCGTTCGCAAGCCGTAGCGGAGGTCCTGCAATATCCATTCGAATGATTGCATCTACAGCCCCTCGTTTGAAAACGACTACGAGCGCCTAAAGGCTACTTTGCGATGGTGGGGATGATGCGCGGCCGGGCCGTTCGGCTGCTTCCTTTTTCTAGCGCAGGCCGCATTTCACGCGCGATCATCATTCCGCACAGAAGAATAGCAAATTGTATATTACCCGGAGCTTGTATATTGCGAGGAAGTTCTTCAGCCCCCGGAGCTGAATGCGATGCGGTGCGCTTCGGGACCCGCGGCGATCACCATCGCGGCGATGATGAACACCGTCGCGGCGAACATTCCCATCGCCTGCCCGTAGCTGAAATGGCGGGTCATGCGCGCCTCGATGTACGGGGCGGTCGCGGCGATCAGCACGCCGCACTGATAGGCGAATCCCGGGAAGAATCCGCGCAGCGGGCCCGGCGAAAGCTCGTTGATGTGCGCGGGGATCACGCCCCATGCGCCCTGCACCATGAACTGCATCAGGAACGCGCCCAGCGCGATGCAGCGCGACGCCGGCGCGAGAACATCCACAGAGGAATCACGCAACAGCGCGCACAATCGCGCGCAGTCACCATGGCGCGGCGCCGGCCGACGTGGTCGGAATACAAGCCCGACCAGCGTGCCGCCGGTAATCGCGCCGAGCATGGAAATCACGCTGATGATCGCGGTCGAGCCCGTGCTGAAGTGGCGCTGCTTCTGCAGAAACGTGGGATAGAGATCCTGCGTGCCGTGCGACATGAAATTCATCATGGCCATCAGCACCACAAGATAGAGGAAGCGCTTCCAGTTGGCGCCCAGCTCGCGGAAATACTCGCCCCAGCTCTTGTCGCTTGGCCGCCGCGGCCTTCCACGCTTCGCTTTCTTTCACTTCGCGAGGATCAAGAGCGTGAGCAGCGCGGGAATCACGCCGATGAAGAACATGGGGCGCCAGCCCCAGCGCGGAAAAACCGTCCAGAAGGCGATGGCCGCGAGCAGATTGCCGAGCGCGTAGCCTTCCTGCAACATGCCGGAAAGAATGCCGCGCCATTTTGCCGGCACCGATTCCATCGCCAGCGACGCGCCCACGCCCCATGCGCCGCCCATGCCGATGCCGTAGAGCAGCCGCAGGATGAGAAATATGCGGTAAGCTCGGCGCGAAGCCGGAGAGCACCTCCATCGACGGAATAAAAAAGGATGTCGAACATCAGCGGCAGGCGGCGGCCGTAGCGGTCGGCCATCAGGCCGAAGAGGAACGCGCCGACCGGGCGCATCACCAGGCTGGCGGTGAGCGTGAGCGCGATGCGGTGATCGACCGGTGGAAATCGGCGGCGACCTGCGCGAGGACGTAGGTGAGGATGAAGAAGTCGAAGGCGTCGAACGTCCAGCCGAAAAGCCGGCGAGAAACGCGTTGCGTGAATTGGCTCGATCGCCATTGATTTCGGTTGCCGGCTCGCTTGGTGCGCTCATTTCGAGGGTAGGACCTGCGCGGCCGCAACGCTGGGATTGATCACGGCGTCGGCGACGCGCGCGACCTGCGCCATTTCGGCGACGTCATGCACGCGCACGATGTGCGCGCCGCCGAGAATGCTCGCGGCGACGGTGGCGGCGGTGCCCCAGGCGCGGTCGTCTCTGGCCGCGCCGCCGAGCACGCTTGCCGATGAACTCTTTGCGCGAGGTGCCCACCAGCAGCGGAAAGCCGAGCCGCGCGAGTTCGGCGAAGGCGCGCGAGCAGTTCGAAATTCTGCGCGCCAGCTTTTGCCGAAGCCGATGCCGGGATCGAGGACGATTTGCGATTTCGCCACTCCGGCGCGCCGCGCGAGCGCGACGGCGCGGCGCAGGCCGGCGGCAACGTCGCGCACCACGTCGCGCGCGAACGGCTGCTTCTGCATCGTGCGCGGCTCGCCGCGCATGTGCATCAGGATCAGGGGCAGCTTGCGGCGCCGGGCAACTTCGGCGATGCGCGGATCGGCGCGGAGCGCCGGTCACGTCGTTCATGATTTCGGCGCCGGCGATCGCCGCGGCTTCGGCGACCTGCGGCTTGCTGGTGTCGATCGAGATGGGAATCTTGAGCCGCCCGCGAAGTCCGTCGAGCACGGGCAGGATGCGCCGCAGCTCTTCTTCCGCGGAAATTCCTTGCGAGCCGGGGCGTGTCGATTCGCCGCCGATGATCGATGATGTCGGCGCCGCGCTGTTCCATTTCGAGGGCGCGCGCCACGGCCGCATCGGGATCAAGGAAGAGGCCGCCATCGGAAAAGCTGTCGGGCGTGACGTTGAGCATGCCCATCACGAGCGTGCGCTCGCCGAGCACGAGCGTCCGCGACGGCAGCCGCAGCTTGAATTTCTTGCGCCGGAACATGAGTCGGCTATTGAATCACGATTCCCGCGAAAACGATAAACGGCATCTGCGGAGATGCGCTCTACGGGGCCGCCGGAACGTAGTAGGCGGCGCGATGGCCGACCCGCACGCCGGGTTCATCCGGCACTTCGACGCGCAGCGGATGCCAGCCGGGGCGATCGTCCGGCGTGCGCGAATCTTCCTCGGGGTAGAAGCCGAGCGTGTATTCCGCGCGGATTTTCTCGGCGATCTCGCGGAACGTGTCCGCCACGCTTGCCGACTCGCGCAGGAAATAGAGCTGGCCGCCCGCGCGGCGGACGAGCTCGGCGAGATACAGCGTGTACGCGGGGATTTCAAGCGAGCGGGCCGCGGGCGTCGCTAGCGTGGCGGTCTGATGGGCGTCGAGCCACGCGTGCGTCATCACTTTCGGGCGGTTCTCGGTCGAGACCGCGAAAATCTGAATGTCCTCCGCCGCGAGCAGGCGCGCCACGTCGTCAAAGGTCAGCCGTTCCGCGGGCTCGCCCGGCTGCGGAGCCATGCTGTCAGGATCGAGCGTGAGGCCGAGGCCGCTGTCCTGCCCGTCGGTGAGGAGAACGATTGCCTTGCGCCCGGTGCGGCCGGGAAAAAGCCCGTGGGCCGTGAGATACACGGCCTCGTAGATATTCGATCCGCCCGTATCGGCAAAAAGATCGCGAATGTTTACGCGGTCCACGGCGCGGCGAATTTCCTCGCGCACGTCCGAGAACGGAAGCTGCAAATAGGTATGTGCCGAAAAATCGACGACAGCCGCCTGATCGAGCGGCGCGAGCGCATCGATCAGGGCGTCGGCCGCCTCGCGCATTTCGGCCGCATCCGGCAGCACGCTCGGGCTGGCATCGATGATCAGCGCGACGCTCGCGGGCTGCGTCGAAGCGTCGAAATACGAAATCTTCTGCGCGAGGCCGTCCTCGTAGACCCGGAAATCCTCGCGCCGCAAACCCGGCACGGCCGTGCCGTCGGTTGTCGATACGATGCACGTGACCGGGACAACCTGCGTGCGAACCTGGATCGCGTGTCGGGCAACCCCCTGGTCTTCGCGACCCGGGTGCGCGGATGCGTCTGTCGAGACGATGGTCAGTTCGCCGGTGGCGGCGTCGCGATGCCAGACGATTCCTTTATCGAGTTGCTCGGGCTGTTTTGGGTGCTTCTCTTGCCTTTGCGAAGACGCGGGCAGGGCGGAAGCAGCGCCATAAATCCAGAATGTGGCGAGAATGAGGGAGGCCAGCCACGGCGAACGACGCGCTCGCATCGGCGCTTTCAATCGAGATCGAAATCGCGGAGCGGCTTTTCGACGGGTCCGTCTTTGGCCTTCTTCAGGCCTTCGGCAAACTTGCGCGCGAGGACATCTTCTTTCATTTTCTCGGCTTCGACAGACGCGCGGAACTTCGCTTCGACGGAATCCGTATGTTCGCGGAGCAGGCGGGCCGTGTCATCCAGGTCAATCGACGGGGCGCGCAGGGGAGGCGTGTGCGCGAGAACGACGCCGAGCGAGCCGTCGATCGTCAGCTTCGACTGGCAGCACGGGCAATCGACTTCGAAAGTATCGGCGGCAGGCTTCTTCGCCATGCGGCTATTCTACGCCAATTTTCGTGCGCTGGGATCACGCGGGCGTCTGAGGCTAGCTGGGTGCGCGATAGAACACTAGACTAAGCGGGAGCCGGCTTTTCGCCCTTGGCCATTCCCGGGATCGGCCGCGGATCGGGACGCAGCGTGATTTTCGGCTCTCTCGTCGCCACGGGCGGTGCAGGAGGCGGCGGTGGCACCTTCTCCGGCAGCGGTTTGCCTTCCATCAAGAGCTTCAACTCGGTCGCGTCGAGCACTTCGCGGTCGAGCAGCGCACGGGCGATGCGCTCGAGCGCGTCGCGATACGTCTCGAGGATGTTGCGCGCGCGGCTGTAGCCGGTGCTGACGATGCTGCGAACCTCCCCGTCGATCTTGATCGCGGTGTCCTCGGAGTAGTCGCGGTGCTGCGCGATTTCGCGGCCAAGGAAGATCGCTTCTTCCTTCTTCCCGAAAGTGAGCGGCCCGAGCGGGCTCATGCCCCACTCGCAGACCATCTGCCGGGCGATTTCGGTGGCGCGTTCGATGTCGTTGCCGGCGCCGGTCGTGATGTGGTTGAGGAAAATCTCCTCCGCCGCGCGGCCGCCCATCAGGACGGCCAGCTGCGATTCGAGAAATTCCTTCGTGTAGGTGTGCTTGTCGTCGATCGGCAACTGCATCGTGACGCCCAGCGCCATGCCGCGCGGAATGATCGTCACCTTGTGCAGCGGATCGGCGCCCGGCGTCATCGCGGCGACCAGCGCGTGGCCCGCCTCGTGGTACGCCGTGTTCTTCTTTTCCTCATCGGACAAAATCATCGACTTGCGCTCGACGCCCATCAGGACTTTGTCCTTGGACATCTCGAAGTCGGCCATCATCACGAATTTCCGGTTCTGGCGCGCGGCCCACAGCGCGGCTTCGTTCACCAGGTTCGCCACGTCGGCGCCCGAAAATCCCGGCGTGCCGCGAGCGATGACGGAGAGATCCACGTCTTCGGCGAGAGGCACTTTGCGCGTGTGGACGCGCAGAATTTCTTCGCGGCCTCGTACGTCCGGCCGCGGCACCACCACGCGGCGGTCGAAGCGGCCCGGCCGCAGCAGCGCCGGATCGAGCACGTCCGGCCGGTTGGTAGCGGCGATCAGGATCACGCCTTCATTCGATTCGAAGCCGTCCATCTCGACGAGCAGCGCGTTGAGCGTCTGTTCGCGCTCGTCGTGCCCGCCGCCGAGGCCCGCGCCGCGGTGGCGCCCGACGGCGTCGATTTCGTCGATGAAGATGATGCAGGGCGCGTTCTTCTTGCCCTGCTCGAAAAGATCGCGAACGCGGCTCGCGCCGACGCCCACGAACATCTCGACGAAGTCGGACCCCGATATCGAGAAGAACGGAACGTTCGCTTCGCCCGCAATCGCGCGAGCCAGTAAAGTCTTGCCCGTGCCCGGAGGCCCCACGAGCAGCACGCCCTTGGGAATGCGGCCGCCAAGCTTCTGGAACTTCTGCGGATCTTTCAGGAAGTCGATGATTTCGTACAGCTCTTCCTTGGCCTCGTCGATGCCGGCTACGTCCTTGAATGTCGCCTTCTTCTGCTGCGCGGTCAAAAGCCGCGCGCGGGACTTGCCGAAGCTCAGCGCCTTATTTCCACCCGCTTGCATCTGCCGCATCATGAAAATCCAGATCGCGAGAATGATGATGAAGGGCGAAAAATTTATGAGGAGGGTGAGCCAGTTCGCGTCGCTCACCTGCTTGTAATTGAAGAGGACGCCCTTGTCCTGCAGGGCCTTGGTCACATCCGGGATCGCGGAGTTGGCGATTGTCACGCCCTTGAATTTGCCGCCGTCGCGGTATTCGCCATCCACCTCCGCGCTGTTGGGAGACAGTTCGATCGTGACGTCTTTCACCGCGCCGCTCTCAACCTTGTTCACGAAATTCGTATAGGTAGGTTCATCTTCATGGGTCGCCGGACCACCCTGGGAAGCCATCTTCCACAGGACAGCCGCCAACACGACCATCAAGAGCCAGAAAAGGACCGTACGTACTGTTGAGTTCACCTTGTTACCTCACCGTTTGGATGCCTTCTTGCCAGCACCCGTATGGCCCATCCGACCGTTCGACCCCGGGCCTTTCACCGCTACATACGGCAAATTCCGATACAGCCCTTCTTCATCGCCCAGGCCGTATCCCACCCAATCTTTAGATGCGGCAGCGAAGCCAGTGTATTCAGCCCGTAAATCCACCCGCCGCGAAGCGGGCTTATCAAACAGCACCGCCAGCCGCAGCGAGCGCGGCCGGCCCTCTTCGAGCCGCTTGATCAGGAAATCCTGAGTGATGCCGGTATTCAGCACGGCATCCACAACGAGAACATCGCGCCCGCGCAGCGCCGGCGGCGCGCTGAAGAAAATCTCCCGATAGTCGTGCCCGCCCAGCTTCACGTCCCTTGCATCCGAGCGTACGAAGTGGCATACCACCGGCCTCGAAATCTCTCGCACCAGATCCGCCGCAAACAGAAACGAGTTCTCGAGGACGATCACCACATCGACCGTGCGCCCCGAATAGTCTCCCGAGATGGCGCGGCCCAGCTGGCTCAGTCTGTTTTCGAGCCGCCTTCGAGTAAAGGCAACCTTCACCGTCACCTCAAAGACCTTGCTCTTCGATCAATACTCCCGCTCTCGTGCCCGCCCCCGCGCAACACTCATCCGCGGCAGGCATGCCACGGACCCAAACCACACGCCCGTCGCTTTCGAGAACCGGCCAGCCCGCGCGCTCCCGAGCAGGAATACGCTTGGCCAAGAAGAGTCGCTTCAGCTTCCGGGTCTGGCGTCCGCCCCGAGGCCGATAGGCGTCTCCCGGCCGCCAGTTTCGCAGGATCAGAGGAGCTCGGAGGAGGTCCGCATCGAGAGCTGCACATTCCACTTTAGTGTCGCGCGCTGAGCCGGGCCAGTCAATCACTTTCAGGCGGAAGCAGGTTTTGAGTTCGGGCACGGAAACAGTCGTCGCACCGCGGCTGGGAAGCGTCACTGAATACCGGTACGTATGTGGCCGCGCTGCGGTTTCCTGGCGCTCCGCGCAGGCGTTTGCCTGCGAAAAAATCAGATCCTGGAAATCTCGCTCCACGCGAACGCCGCCCGGCAATTCGATCCGCCGCCCACTCGTCGATTCGGCGGCAAGGTGAATCACCTGCTCCACGCGCTCGGCCGTGGGCCCCAGCGAGCTTCCGTTCACTCTCTGATAGAGACGGCGGATCAGGCGTTCGGTTAGCGCTCGCGGCGCCGCCGCCGTTTCGCCGGCGGGCCGCGCACCCTCGTCCGAGGACCCGTGCGATACATCGAGCGGCGCGAGCAGTTCGCGAACGCCGATCGTGAACGTGCCATCCTTCGAACGCACCAGCGCGCGAAAGCGATCTTCCACGAGCGCCGCCCAGAACTGCCCTTCTTCACGCGAGAGCCGCGCGATCCTTCCGAGGCGAGTTGCGACCTGGGGCGAAAAATCCTTCTCGAGCAGAGGAAGAAGCTGCTCTCGAATTCGCGCCCGCAGACGCCGCACATCGCGATTCGTCGCGTCTTCGCGCCAATCCTGTTTCAACTCGCGAAGATATTTTCGAAGGCTTTCGCGGCGGCACCAGAGAAGCGGCCGCACGATCGTTCCCGCGACGGGATAGATTCCGGCAAGGCCCGCGGGACCGCTGCCGCGAAGCAGATGCGCGAGCACCGTCTCCGCCTGATCGTCGGCCGTATGCGCAACCGCAATCCGAGTGGCCTTCCCTTCCTTGACCACGCGCTCGAAAAACGCGTAGCGGAGACGCCGGGCGGCATCCTCGATATTCCACTTATGTTTTGCCGCCGCTGCTGCAACATCGTGCCGGTCGATGACAACGTCCAGCGCCAAATGACGTGCGAGTTCGGAGACAAACCCGGCATCGGCTTCGGATTCGGCGCCGCGCAGGCAGTGATCGAAGTGAATGACGAGCAGCGTGATCCCGAGCCGCTTGCGAAGCCCATCGAGCAAACGCAACAGCGCCACCGAATCCGCGCCGCCCGACACCGCCACGCCCACGCGGTCGCCCGGACGGAGCATCTTCTCCTCCCGGATGGTGCGCAGCGCGCGTTGTTCGAATGGTGTCACGACGGCAATGCCAAAGCCTTTTTCTGGAATAAGTGGATGGTATCAGCCGGCAGGAGAGGGGTCGAGCCTGACGAAGAAAGCGGCGAAGATTTCAGAACGGGCTTTGCACTCCCTGAGCGAGAAGCTTGCGCGTGCAGGATATCCGGCGGTCGAGCGCCACCGCGGCAAAATGAGAGCAATTGCGCTGCTCCTTCTTGGCCCACGATTCCACGCGCGGAACCAGTCCACGCGACGCGCGGCCGAGCGCGCGCACCAAGCCGTAATAGGCGCACACCGCGCAGATGCGTCGATCGTCGGCGTTTTCTTCAGGGCAAACGCGCACGAGTTCCAGGAATCTTTCGAAGTCGCCCGGCGCCACTCCATCGCGGGCCACGCCAGCCGCTTCGCATAGGGCCGGTGGAAGCTGAATTCTCCGGCTTGAAGCGAGGATGGACCGGCAGTAGTAAACGAAGAATTCCGCAAGTATTCCAACAAGCGCGATATACATCAGAGTCAGAATCATATGCGCGTCGCGATCCCCCATAGCAGCGCGACTTGCCTTACCGCCGCACCCACATCATCGCGCCACGGGGGTATTTCGTCAATACGTCCCTGCGGAGTTACCCCCGCGCAGCCCGGGCCGGGAGCGGCGGAGTGCACGTTTCCCGTCGGCGAACCGACCCGGTGGCAACGGGCGAGATTCAATTGATTTCCGCCGTTCGAGCGAGCACGATATCCCGTCGCGTTCAGCGAGCGATAAGCGCCTGAGTTCGCGGTGCTTCGCCGAAACTTCGTCCGCGCGTTTGATGCAGAATCACTTTCGAGGGAAACGAGATGCCTTCTCCAACCGCCAAGCCACGGCCGAACCCCGACCTGATTTTCGAGACGTTGAATGCCTATCAGCAAACGGCCGCGCTGCGAGCGGCCATTGCTCTCGACATCTTCACCAAAATCGGCGAAGGGACTGACACGTTCCCGGCCCTTGCCAAGCGCTGCGAGGCCACCGAGCGCGGCACGCGGATTCTCTGCGATTATCTCGTCATTCACGGCTTTCTGACGAAACATGAGGATCGATACGCACTCACGGACGATTCCGCCACATTCCTCGACCGCCGCTCGCCGGCCTGCATCGCTTCGGCGGCGGGCTTCCTAACGTTGCCCGTCACGATCAACGCCTATCACGATTTGGCGCGCACGATTCGCACCGGGCAACCGGCCATGGCGGAGGGCGAAGGGTCCATCTCGGAGGAGAATCCGATCTGGGTCGAGTTCGCGCGTTCGATGGCGCCGATGGTGACCCCGGCAGCGGAAGAAATCGCGCGCATCCTCGATGCGCCCGCGGGCAAGAAATGGAAGGTGCTCGACCTTGCGGGCGGCCACGGCATGTTTGGAATCACGCTCGCCAAGCGCAATCCGAATGCCGAAATCTTCGCCCAGGATTGGGCGCCGGTGCTCGCAGTGGCCTCAGAGAATGCGCGCGCAGCGGGCGTCGAGGCCCGGCATCACTTGATTCCAGGCAGCGGCTTCGAGGTCGAATACGGCACGGGCTACGACATCGTGCTGATCACCAATTTCCTGCACCATTTCGACGCCGCCACCAATGAAACCCTGCTCCGGAAAGTCCGCGCGTCGCTCGCGCCTTCCGGCGTCGTCGCGACCCTCGATTTCGTCCCCAACGAAGATCGCGTTTCGCCGCCCCGCGCGGCGGGTTTCAATATGATGATGTTGGGGATGACTCCGGCGGGCGAGGCCTTCACGTTTCGGGAATACGAGCGGATGTTCCGGAACGCGGGATTTTCGTCGAACGAACTCCGACCGCTGCCGAGCGGCCACAGCCTGATTCTCTCGCGAGTTTGAGAGAACGGCGCGTCTAGGAACCGAAAGCGACGCTGATCAGCGTCTTCTGTTCCATCTCATGCGCTTTTCCTGATCCCGTCGCGGGACTCGCGCTCGCCGAGCGACTGACGGAGAGCACCGGACGCCCCCGGGCAAGCCTCTCGAGTTCCGGAATCATGAAGTCGTGCGCGCCCATGTTTTTCGGCTCTTCCTGCACCCACACGAATTCCGTGGCTTTCGCGTGGCGATCCATCTCGGCTGCGACTTCGTCCTCGGGGAACGGATAAAGCTGCTCGACGAAAACAATCGCCGGCGCATTCTCGGGATGGCGCTTTCGCTCGGCCTCGAGTTCATGGCCGATTTTCCCGGTGCACAGCAGCACGCGTTCGGCCGAGCCGTCGCCCTTGTCCGGAATCACGTTACGGAATCGCGGCACGGCGAAATCCGCGAGCGTCGAGGATGCCGCGGGATTGCGCAGCATGCTCTTCGGCGTGAAAACCACGAGCGGCTTTCGCCACGTTCGCAGGGCCTGGCGGCGCAGCAAATGAAAATACTGCGCGGCAGTCGAAGGCTGGCAGACCTGTATGTTGTCGCGAGCGGCGAGCTGCAGGAAACGCTCGATGCGCGCGCTCGAATGCTCCGGCCCCTGCCCCTCGTAGCCATGCGGCAGAAGCAGCACGACTCCCGAAAGCAGATTCCACTTGTCCTCACTCGCGGCGATGAACTGATCGATGATGATCTGCGCGCCGTTCGCGAAATCGCCGAACTGCGCCTCCCAGAGGACCAGCGCCTCGGGGAAGTCGCGGCTGAAGCCATACTCGAACCCCAGCACGGCTGCCTCGGATAGCGGCGAATTGTAAATCTCGAACCACGCGTTCTCTTGCGCCATGTGCTCGAGCGGGACGTACTCTTCCTCATTCTCGATATCGATCAGCGCCGCGTGCCGCTGATTGAACGTTCCGCGGCGGCTATCCTGCCCGGAAAGCCGGATCGGCACGCCGCCTTTCAGCAGCGATCCGAACGCCAGCGCCTCAGCCATCCCGAAATCGATGGCTCTCTTTCCCTGCGCCATCTCGAGCCGCTGCTCGAGCAGCTTCTTCACCTTCGGATGGATGTGAAATCCGCTGGGATAGCTGACGACGCCTTCTCCGATCGCCGCAAGCGTCGCGGTGTCGAGCCCGGTGTCCACTTCAAGCGACGCGTCGTAGCGCCCGCCCCGGTACTTGCCCCAGTAGCGCGGAAGCTTGCGCATCGAGGGGACCTTCTCGATTTCCTTCGCTTCCTCCTGCGCGGCATCCAATTCGTCCCGCACGCGCTGGACGACCGGCTCGGGATCGACGCCGATCCGCTCGGAATAAATCCGCCACATCGGCGGATGCGCTTCGATTTTCCGGTAGCGCAGCGGCTGCGTGATCGTGGGATCATCCACTTCGCTGTGGCCGTGGCGGCGGTAGCCGATCATGTCGATCACCACCGGCGTGCCGAACGCGTCGCGATATTCAAGCGCCATCCGGCCCACCCGCACCACCGCGTCCGGATCCTCCGCGTTCACATGAAAAATCGGAATCTCCAGGCGCTTGGCGAGGTCGGAAGAAAAACGCGACGAGCCCGTATCTCGCGGCACCGTCGTGAAGCCGATCAGATTATTCACAATAATATGGATCGAGCCGCCCACAGTGAATCCCGCGACGCCGGACATATTCAGCGTTTCGGCGCAAATTCCCTGCCCCGCGAAGGCAGCGTCGCCGTGCATCGTAATCGTGACGACTTGGCGCCTGCCCGGCTCGCCGCGGCGCGTCTGCTTCGCACGCGTGCGGCCCATCACCACCGGATCGACGGCCTCGAGATGGCTCGGATTCGATACAAGGTGCATTTCCACGGCGCGCCCATTCGCCGCCTGAAAATCTCCTGTCGCCCCCATGTGGTATTTCACGTCGCCGCCGCCCAGCACGCTCCGCGGATCAACGTCTTCGAACCGCGCGAAGAGCTCGGCCGCCGGACGGCCCACAATATTGACCATCACGTTGAGCCGTCCGCGGTGGCTCATCGCGACCATGGCTTTTTCGGCGCCCATCTCTGACGCGGCGTTCAGAATCGCGTCGAGCAGCGGCAGCAGCGCCGCTTCGCCTTCGAGCGAATAGCGCTTCGTGCCCAGATAACGTGTCTGCAATACGTGCTCGAAAATCTCCGCCCGGATCAGGAGTTCCAGGATTCGCGCGCGATCGGGCTCAGCCGCTTCCGACTCCATCTGGTCCTGCACCCACTGCCGCCGCTCACGGTCCGTGATGTGCATGAATTCGGCGCCGATGCTTCCGCAATACACGCGCCGAGCCGCCTCGGCGTCCGGCCCGGAAACATCCAGCTCCGGCATCGCCACCGGCGCGAAATCACCCAGCGGATCGAGATTCGCCTGCAAATATCCCCACCGCCGAAAGGCTTCCCAGATTCGCTCCTGGGCCTCTTTGGATGCTGTCGATTCGGCGATCGCTTGTTCCCTGCTCATTACACGGCTCCCTGAAGATTCGTGAAGTCCCCATCATAAGATGCGGAAAGGCGCATCGGGGCGCGAACTGTGGCTAGTGTTCCGGCCAGCAACCTAGCAACCGGCGCACCAGGATAAATTGTCCCAGGTGATAGGCGTTGTGATCGGCGATCAGCAGAGCTTCCCGAAGGACAGTCTGGCCCGACCCGTGCGGAATGCGCGCCAATAGATCCGTCTTGGGATCGGCTACCAGCTTGCCCATCTCCTGCAAGTGCTTTTCGAGCGCCTTCACGCTCTTGTCCCAGGCGGCTGGACTGGGCGGCGCCGGCTTTTTGGGCCAGTAGCCCGAGGGCCAATCCGGCGACGCATGTTTCGCATCGCGGGAAAATTCGAGAATGTCGTGGGTCGCGATGCGCATGTGCTCGAGCAATTCCCAGGCGGAGTACGGCAAACCCGGCGGCCGCTTTCCGCGGTCCTTCACCGGGAAATCCTTGAACGCCGCCTTGAAATCGGCATGGGCCTCGTGCCAATCGAGGAAGCGCCGCAGATAGTCGCGTAAAACCTTCTCGTCCATTAGAGATTCGCCCTAAATCATCTTAAAGTGTCGGGGCTAAAGCGGTCAATCGGCGGGAAACGGCGCGGCAGCATCCTCGATTCGAAAAACGTCGCGGAAACTACGTCGCGACGGGTGCATCGGTCAATTCGAAATCCTTGCGGAAGGCTTCATAATCGTGGCGCAGATTGCGCATGAGCTCGATAAACTCGGGATGGCTGTGAAGTGACCGCAGGTGCGGATCCTTTTCGAATGCGCGATAGTTGGGCAGGCCTCCTTCGGCGCAGCGCTTGAGTTCGGCGACCGCTTTCTCGGGCTTTCCGCACATCGCATAGACTCCCGCGGCGCAATGCCAGGAGTGGTGCGTGTGGACCATGCTTCTCTTGGAGGCGACGGCGTCGTCCGTCAGCTCCTCCGCGCGCTTGAAGTCGCCCTCGTGGGCCAGGATCATTCCTTCCATGCAAGCGATCTGCTGTTCTTCGGGAATCATCTGGCGGGCGACCTTCAGTTTCTCGCGCGCCGTCTTCAGGTTTCCGGCGTAAATCGAGGGTAGCGGAGAAAAAATGTTGGCATGAACCAGACTGGACTCCAGCGCCAGGGCTTGCTCGCCGAACTCGCTCGCCTGGGCGTAGTCGCCCATATAGAGCGCGGTAAAGGCGCGACCGGTATAGCTCAATGCAGACTGGGGATTGGCGACGGTCGACTCTTCGGCGTCCACGATTGCCGCCTCGTGAAAACCGAAATGGAATAAGAGCGCGCTGCGATGATTGCGGGCGGTGTACCGGCTCGGGTTGATCTTCAACGCGGCGTTGAGCGCCCTCAGCGCGGGCCGGAACTGAAATCCACGCGAAGGCGACCAATGAATCATCCCTCGCGCGCACAGCGCATCGCAATTCACCGGATCCAATTCCAACGTTCTCGCGATCGAGCGCTCCGCCCTCTCGAACCATTTGGGATCGGGATCGAGATGCGCTCCCATGTGGTAGCAGACGATAGAGAGCATGCCCCATGCGTCCGCGAAGTCCGGGTCGAGATCGACCGCGCGCCCAAGCATCTCGATCGCCGCGCTCAGTTCGAACTTGTTGAAGCTGATCGCCCGGTCGACAGCTCTCATATAAAGCTCGAAAGCGAGCGGATGTCGCGTTGTCGGAACTGCGATCTGCCCCGACCTCGTTGGCCTATCGCGTGAGCGGGGTACCAAGGAACCGAAAACAGAATCCCCGAGCTGGTCCTGCAAGCTGAAAAGACTGCCCATATCGCCGTCCAATTTGGCCGAATGGAGCGCTTGCTCGTTGCGAAACTCCCACACCTGGATCAGCACGCGCACCCGAGACCCCATTTTCTGAATGCTGCCTTCCACCACCAGATCGACGTTCAGCTCCTGTGCGATTTGCGTCCAATCCGTTTTCTTGCCGGCGTATTTCATCAGACTTGCGATGGGCCGCACGACAAGCGTTGGAGCGGATCCAAGCCGGTTCGCGATCGCGTCGGCCAGCGCCACCGAAAGGAACCGGTCTTCGGAAGCGGCGTTCCGGAACTGAAGCGGAACGACCGCAACCGTTCGCCGCCCGCCCGTCGGCACGGATATCGCCGCGGGCTGCAGCGTGAGCGATTTAATCGCCTGGCACACCTCCGACGCCCGCGCGAATCTCCGCGCCGGTTCTTTTTCCAGGCATTTCGCCACCAGTTGATCGAAAGCCGCCGGCAGTCCCGGCCGCACTTTGCTCGGCGGCGGCGGCACAGCCGTCGCGATCTCATGCATGATGGCGAGACTGCTGGGCCCGGCGAACGGAAGCGCGCCGGTCGCGATCTCATACAACACGCATCCGAAAGAAAATATGTCGGACCGCGCATCGACCGCCTCGCCGCGAGTCTGCTCCGGCGACATATAAGCGATCGTGCCGACGATCATTCCAACCTCCGTCACGTCGATCGGGGTCCGCATCTGTTGGTGAAGATAAGCCTCCGTCATTTTGGCCAGGCCGAAATCCAGCACCTTGATCTGCCGGCTCGCCGTTACCATGATGTTCGCTGGCTTGATGTCCCGATGGACGACACCCGCCGAGTGCGCGGCATCCATTGCCGAAGCGATCTGCGTGGCGAATTCGAGAACGTCGCCGAGCAGCATCGCTTTCGTTTCCATCAACTCCTTCAGGGTCCGGCCTTCGACGAACTCCATCACCAGAAAGTCTGTCCCTTCGTGGCTCGAAATGTCGTGAATGGAAACGATGTTGGGGTGGTTCAAGGCGGACGCCGCTCTGGCTTCCTTGAGCAGTCTTTGCTCGTGCGCAGGATCGGAGGTGCGGCCTTGCGGCAGCAGCTTGATAGCCACCGTCCGGTACAGTCTCGTATCCGTGGCCCGGAACACTTCGCCCATGCCGCCGGCGCCGATGCGGCCTTCGATCCTGTACGGACCCAGCAGGGCGCCCGGTTGCAGCGAGGGCGCGGAGTGCATCATAGACTTCGTTCTACCGAAGATCGTGGTGGCCGAGTCGCCATGCGCGGCGATCAACGATTCCACCTCGTTCCGCAGGTCGGGTTCCGCGCAGACTCGCAGCAGATACGCTCGCCTGTCATTCGGCGGCTGCTCCAAAACCGAGGCGAGCAGCCCCTTTACTTGTCGCCACTGTTCCGGCGTCATTTGCTGGGACCTTTTTTACTTCCGCCGTCAGTCCTGCGCGACGGCATCCTCACGCAAGGCTCTCGCGCAATACGATTCCCCGGGGGGAGAAAGCCGGTATTCTAGCCTAGCTTCCGGCGCATCCGCCACCTTGGCCGGCCAGAGTTTGAACGATCGCGGGGCGTGCTCAAAAAAACAGAAAGCTCTTCCCGCCGCGATAGATCGCGCCGAGAAGAGCCGCTGAGTGTTTCCGGCAGGCTTCGCCGAAACATATCCGGCGAACGCCGGTTTGTAGACGTTCAGTCCAACCGCAGGCTCGGCGGGTCGCGCCCTCCGATCCTTCAATCAGGCTGTCGCGTTCGAAGCCCCCAGGGAACGCCGCTGCTGAAAACACTCGCGGCAATAAACGGGCCGCCCCTGCGTTGGCTTGAAAGGAACGGTCGTCTCTTTCCCGCACTGCGAGCACACCGTTTTCGTTTCGATCCGCTGTACGCTTACCCCGCCTGAATCGTTGCTTTGCGCGCGTACTGCCTTGCAAGCCTTACACCGCTTGGGCTCGTTCTTGAAGCCCTTGTCGGCGAAAAACATCTGTTCGCCGGCGGTGAAAACGAATTCAGCCCCGCATTCCCCGCACTTCAGGACCTTGTCGTGGTATTCCATACGTTGCTCCGGGACCGTGTTTGCACAGGACAGGGAGCGGTGCGGGCTCGCACCAAAAGAACATTTGAGCGCCGGATACACTTCTAGCTCTCATATGCCGATTGGCACGAACTGCTCGGATGGAATCCAAGGCTTCTAGACGCCTAATCCTGCTCACGCCGCTGCTTTTTCCGGAGACGCTTACGCGAGAGGGCCTCTTTGGCTCGACGCTTCTCACCAGGCTTCATGTAGTAACTGTGCTTCTTGATTTCCTTGATGATGTCCTCCGACTGCACTTTTCGCTTGAACCGCCGAAGGGCATTCTCCAAAGATTCACCCTCTTGAATGACGACTTCCGCCACGCGTATTCACCCCCGTTTCCTGTTCTGAGTTGGACTGCTGGGTCTTTCTGTTAACCGGCACACCTCCGAACCGGTTGTTGAGTGCTCTTCTATCGGAGGCTACCCCCCAAGTCAAGACCAAAATTAAAAACGAGGCGCCCGCCGCGTGTATCACTTTTCAGTAATTCGAATGCCGGCCAATTCGCCGCCCGCTTGCGCGCCGGAACGCCGAATCCAGGGAGCCGACATCCTGCTAGAATGTTGCCCTGCAACCTGAGAGTTCCGTGCGAGGGAATTGAATGCCCTTGATGCGCAACGCGATCGGCGTTCTTTTGGCTGGAGGCCAGGGCGAGCGCCTTTGGCCGCTCACGCGCGACCGCGCCAAGCCCGCCGTCCCATTCGGCGGCGTCTACCGCATCATTGATCTTACGCTTTCGAATTGCCTCAATAGCGACCTGCGCCGCGTTTTCGTTCTCACGCAATATAAGGCGCTCAGCCTCAACCGGCATGTCCGCCGCGGCTGGTCGAATCTCATGGGCCATGGCGACTTCATCGAAGTCCTGCCGCCCCAAATGCGAGTCTCGCAGCACTGGTACCAAGGCACCGCGGACGCCGTCTACCAGAATATCTATTCCATCGGCAGCGAGCAATCGAACTACGTCTTCATTCTCTCCGGCGACCACATCTACAAGATGAACTATCAGACCATGCTCGAGCAGCATGCGGAATCCGGCGCAAACATCACCGTCGCGACAATCGAAATGGAACCCGCCGCGGCCGCCGGAAAATTCGGCGTCCTCGAAACAGACGAACACTGGCGCATCGTCGGCTTCCAGGAAAAGCCGGCGAATCCGAAGCCTTCGCGCGTTCATGCCGGGAAGTGCAACGCCTCGATGGGCGTCTACATCTTCAATACGCAGCTGCTCGTCCCGATCCTGATCGACGATGCCGAAGACCCCGCGTCTTCCCACGATTTCGGCAAGGACATTCTTCCCCGCATCATCGATAAGTACCGCGTCTACGCCTACAACTTTCGCGACGAGAACAAAAAAGACACCGCCTATTGGCGCGACGTCGGCACCATCGACGCCTATCACGAAGCGAATATGGATCTCGTCTCCGTGTCGCCGATCTTCAACGTCTATGATAAGAGCTGGCCGCTCCACAGCTGGCAGCAGCAATATCCGCCTGCAAAGTTCGTCTTCGCCGATCCGGACCGCATGGGCGTCGCCGTCGATTCCGTGGTCGCCGGAGGGTCCATCGTTTCGGGCGGGCGCGTCGAGCGATCCGTTCTCGGCTACGACGTGCGCGTGAATAGCTACAGCGACGTCCAGGAATCGATCGTCTTCAATCACGTGAATATTGGCCGGCACTGCCGCATCCGACGCGCGATCATCGATCGTCACGTCGATTTGCCCGAGGGCACGGTCATCGGCTATGACCTCGAAGCCGACCGCGCGCGCTATGCCGTCTCCGACGGCGGCGTCGTCGTCGTAGTCCGCCCCGAATCGCTGATCGAAGAGCCTGAGTGATGCGCGCCCTTGGCGGCGCGCGTGGATTGCCTTAAACTTTCGTCCCCGGCGCATCGGGTGCCCGGTTTGCGTAGCGAAGGGCGTCTCGCCGGCCCTTCCGAATCTCTTTAGGGGGTCGGAGCTTCAGCTCCGACATTTCGATGCTATGGAGAAGTGGGCTTCAGCCCCTGAAGACACTCTTCTCTTCCGGCGCGAAGAAAAGCTTCGGCTCGCTGTCGAAATCTCAGGGAGAAACAATGTCCACGAAAATTGTCGCCGTTCACGGCCGCCAGATTCTCGATTCCCGCGGTAATCCCACAGTCGAGGCGGATGTTCGCCTTGAGGGCGGAGCATTCGGCCGCGCCGCCGTTCCCTCCGGCGCCTCCACCGGCGAGCACGAAGCCAACGAGCTCCGCGATGGCGACAAGTCGCACTATCTCGGCAAGGGCGTGCTGCAAGCCGTAGCGCACGTCAACGGCGAAATCGCCGATACCGTCAAGGGTCTCGATGCCGCCGATCAGAAGGCGCTCGACAAGCGCATGATCGACGCCGACGGCACGCCGAACAAATCGAAGTTCGGCGCAAACGCGATCCTCGCCGTTTCGATGGCCGCGGCTCGCGCCGCCGCTGCTGCCACGGGACAGCCGCTCTACAAATATCTCGCGAAATATTCGGGCGATCCCTCCGCTCACATGCTTCCCGTCCCCATGATGAACATTCTCAATGGCGGCGCGCACGCGGATAATTCCGTCGACGTCCAGGAATTTATGGTGATGCCGCTCGGCGCTTCAAGCTTTCACGAAGCCCTGCGCTGGGGCGTCGAAGTCTTCCACAATCTCAAAGCGGTGCTGAAAAAGAACGGTTACTCGACGGCCGTCGGCGACGAGGGCGGCTTCGCGCCGAATCTCAAATCGAACGAAGAGGCGCTCGAACGCGTTCTCGAAGCAATCACCGCCGCCGGCTATAAGCCCGGCGAGCAGATTTCCATCGCCCTTGATCCCGCCGCGAGCGAGTTCTACGACAGCGCGTCGAAGAAATATATTTTCAAGAAATCGGACAAGTCCGCCCGTACCTCCGAGCAAATTGTCGAGTTCTGGTCCAACTGGGTGCGCCAGTATCCGATCGTCTCGATCGAAGACGGCTTGGCCGAAAACGATTGGGAGGGCTGGAAGCTCGTCACGCGCGAGCTCGGGAAGAAAATTCAGCTCGTTGGCGACGACATCTTCGTCACCAATCCGAAAATCTTCGCGCGCGGCATCTCCGAGGGCGTCGCCAATTCGATCCTGATCAAGCTGAATCAGATCGGCACCGTCACGGAAACGATCGAAGCCGTCGAAATGGCGCGAAAGGCGAAATACTCGGCGATCGTTTCGCACCGCTCGGGCGAAACCGAAGACGCCTTCATCGCCGATTTCGTCGTCGCCATGGGCACCGGCCAGATCAAGACCGGCTCCGCCTCCCGCACCGACCGCATCGCAAAATACAACCAGCTTCTGCGCATCGAGGAAGCACTCGGCCCCGCCGCCCGCTTCCCCGGCCGCTCCGCGCTGGCAGCGAAATGAAAGTTCAATTCCCCGTCTTGCGAACGGCCAGCAGCGCGAGCACGAGCGCTGGAGTCAGGATGTCGTAGTAAAGGATCGCGCCGGCATTTTCTGGCGCGTATGGCTGGCCGATGTGAATCTGGTGCAGATGAACCGCCGCCGCGCCGAGCAGAAAGACGCTCCAGCCGATCGCCGTTGCGGTCCAAAAGCCGTCGCGAAACCGCAGGCAGAGTAGCCCGAGAACCCCGAATGCCAGGTTGGCAACCGCAACCTCATATTGAAAAGGATTCCCGGAGGGCCAGCCAATCGACGCCGCAACAGGACCCGCGCGCATCGTGTGTCCGACAAAACCGATCAGTCCGCCTAGCCCAATCGGGAATGCGAAAATGTAGAGCAGCAGTATGTCCGCGATTCGCTGCCTCGTTAGCGGCTGCCTCTGGACCGCGACGTGCAGCAAAGCCAGGACGAATCCGATAGCGGCGAGAATCACGAAGATCATAGCGCGCCTATTGACCGCTCACTTCACGAGCGTGATTTCGAATCCGACGTTCGCTTCCTGAATGTCGTAGTCCTTGAATCCGCTCTCCGCGATAAATCTCTCGAATTCCTCGCGCGTGTAGGCGCGCTTGAGCAGCATCGTCCGGAAGGTCAGCTTGATGAACGCAGAATTCAGCGTGCCGGCGTGCATGTTATCGACGTAGGCGTCGATCTCTTTCTTCGGCGTGTCGCGCCGCAGGTCGATCACCATCGCGCGACCGTCCGGCTTCAGGACGCGCCTCATCTCCGCGAGCGCCTTCACCGGCTCGGAGAAATTCTTGAACGCCGCGCGGCAGACGACCAAATCGAACGATCCGTCCGCGAACGGCATCGCGGAAGCATTCCCGTGGCGGAAATCGGCTTGCACGCCTGCCTCGGCCGCGTTTCTGCGCGCGATCGCCACAAATGTTTCGCTGATATCAAGCCCCGTGACTCTGTAACGCCCAAACCTCGCCAGCTCGATCGCAAGGTATCCCGGCCCCGGTGCCACCTCGAGGACGCTGCTTCCCGGCGGCAAGTCGCTCGCCAGCCGCGCGGCCAATTTCTGAAACTCCGCATAATCCTTGCGCGTGACCTTCGCGTACCACCGCGCGATCCCGCCTTCCATTCCTATCCCCTTGTAAGCTTTCGTTTCCATTGCCTCGTTCCTCTGTAATCTCGTACGCGCAGAAATCGGAAAGATTACGCGCGAAGCCGGGGTGGAAGCGCGGGGCCTTTTAGGAGGTCGGACCTTCAGGTCCGACATAAGAACGCCGCGCGAAGCGCGTTCCGCTGCGCTGTTTCACCCGCAGCATGTGTTCCTTCGCGCGCCAAGGCGCCCCGACCGCGCCTTGACACCTCTCCCCGCGCAAGCTAGTTTTCCTCGACGCGCTTCTGCGAGGCCCATTGAAATCGTTCCGCAAGTTCATGCAGCGCATGCCGTTTTACGGCGCGTACAAATCCCTCAGCCACTATCCCGATTATTGGTATTGGAAGCTGCGTGGTCGCCCGGTCCGCTCGCCGCATCTTTTGAAGCAACGAACCGTAGTCGAATACTCCAAGAAATTCGGCCTGCGCACTCTGGTCGAAACCGGCACGTATTACGGCGAGATGGTCGCAGCGGTGAAAAATCATTTCGATCGCGTCTATTCGATCGAATATGATCCCGCGCTCGCGCAGCGAGCCACGCGCCGTTTCGAGCGCGAACCGCGCATTCGAATTCTCGAAGGCGATAGCGCCGTCGTGCTGCCCGAGCTGCTGAAATCCCTCTCCGCGCCCGCGCTCTTCTGGCTCGACGCCGGCTATTGGGGCTGGGACCAGGTGCACCGCGATCCCGAGCGCCTCTCCGTCGAGGTCGAATCCATCCTCGGCCACTCCGTGCCAGGCCACGTGATCCTCATGGACGACGCGCGTATGCTCAACGGCCAGAACGGCGCGCTCACCTTCGCTGAATTCCAGTCCCGCGTCGCCGCACGCTTCCCCGGCCGCGCCATGGAATTGCGTTACGACATCGTCCGCATCACTCCACGCTGAACCACTGGGCGACACCGTCGTCATTCTGAGCGAAGCGAAGAATCCCTCTTCGTTCCGCTCAACAATTACCCGCCCCCTGCCACCGGCAACCTGCCGCCTGTCTCAAGGTCGGGTACGGCCTCGGCGTTTCCTTCATCCGCGGGGTAAGCAAGTCGTCATTCTGAGCGAAGCGAAGAATCTCTCTTGGTTTTTTCCGGGCCGCTGTGGGATGCTACCTCGCAACGATAGTACGTGGCGCACCAAAAGAGAGATTCTTCGGCCCGGGCCCGATGCGCCGGGCCTCAGAATGACATCGTCGCGCGGTGGGCGGTGAGAAATGAAGGGCGGCTTCGTTTACATCCTAGCCAGTAAATCGGGAGTGCTTTACGTTGGAGTGACGAATCACCTGGACCGCCGAATCGTCGAGCATCGCCTGAAGATGGTCGATGGATTCTCCGCGAAATACAACGTCACCCGACTGGTGTACTACGAGCGGCTCGGCGACATTCGCGGAGCAATCGCACGTGAAAAGCAGATCAAGGGCTGGCTCCGCGAAAAGAAGATCGCGCTGATCGAGTCCGTGAATCCTTCCTGGAAGGATTTAGCCGAAGGTTTTCCGCAGCTGAAGCAAATCTGATCGTCTCAGAGCGTCGCAGCGAACGCGATAGCCCCATAGATTTCCCGCACGACGCCATCAAAGGGAGCTGTCGTTCCGTAGCCACCCGCCCCCCACCGCCGCCGTCATTCTGAAGCCATCCGACGAGGATGGCTGAAGAATCTCTCTTCTTATTCGCCTCGCATATCCATCCGTCCGTCATCTGAGCGGAGCGAAGAATGTCTCTTCGTTCCTCTCAACAATCACTCGCCCCCTGCAACCTGCCACCCGAAACCTGTCACCTGGTCTTTACTACTTCGCAAAAGTCCCATTGCCTCCGTCAATTGCCCCAGCGATCCTGCCCAAAAGGAAACACATGGCTACCACCACCGATCTCCAGACACTCATGCAGACGAAGTTCGGCCTCGAACAGCCGGGCGGCCCATGCGTGCTCGACAATCATCCGACGCAAAGCGCCACCGCCATCGACGGCTGGAAGTCTGCGCTCTTCGGCGTGCCCTTCATGGCTGTCGGCGTATTCTCGGGGCTAGCGGCGCTCAGTCGCCTCCACGCGCCCAAGCACGCGCCCGTGTGGGTGATCGGCATCATCGCGGGGATGTTTTTCTTCGGTGGGCTTTTCTTTTTCGTTCACGGCCTGCACGGCATAGCCCGCAAAGCGGCCTGGAAACGGGCAGCCGCTCGGATGCCGGGCGAGCCCTGGCTCTACGATTTTCACTGGCGCCGCGAGGGCGTCGCATATTCGGCGTTCGACGAAATGGTCAAGCGCCTCTTGAGCGCGCTGGCGTGGAACGCCTTCGTCCTGCTGTTTGCCTGGGTCGGAATGCAGGGCCCTTGGCCCTTCCTGGTCGGCGCGGCGTTTTTCGGGCTGCTCGGCCTGATCTTCTGGTATCGCTGGGCGACGACGCTTCTCGATGTGCTGCGCTACGGCAACAGCTATCTCAGCTACGAAGGGTTTCCCTATTCGCTTGGCGCGGCTCTTCGCGCGCAACTGCGCACGCCGCACCACGTCGAAAAGATCGACGAGCTCACGCTCACCCTGCGCTGCGTCCAGGAAAAGTACGTCACCACCAAGGACATGAACAACCGCAGCCAAACGCAGGTCGTCTGCTACGAACTCTACAGCGACGTCGCGACGCTCGACCGCGCTCGGCTCGCCAGCCTCGCGAGCGGCCCGATCCCAGTCGAATTCCGCGTACCCGCTAACCAGCCGCAGACGAATCTCGCAGCCACTCCGCCAACCTATTGGGAAATTGAAGCGAAGGGCAAGGCTCGCGGCGTCGATTACCAGGCGTACTTTCTCGTCCCGGTCTATAAAACTTCCTGACGGCCCTCACCCGATCGGTTTCTCCAGCCGCTGCTTTTCGGCTTTCTCCGCTGCAGATAAAAGCGGCCGCCGGCTGAATGTCGGCAGGAGGACCAAATCGTTTTCGGGCACCGTCTCCGTCGGGCGCCCCGCTTTGCGCCACGCGGCCAATCCGCCGACGATCACAAACGCGTTGAATCCTTGTTCCCGCAGCGTATGCGCCACACGGGCGCTGGTCGCTTCGCGCGCTCAAGTGCAGTAGAGGTAGATGTCCTTGTCCTTCGGCAGCTTGACGATTTCTGTCGCGAGGTTATTCGGCTCAAGCCGTATCGAGCCTTGCATGCGCGTCGCGCCCGCGTCGTAGTAGCCGTGGCTCCGCACGTCGACCAGCAGCACCCTGCCGGCATCTTCCGACTGCAGCTTCTTGGCCAGCTCCGTCACCTGCACGCGCGGCACCACGCGAAACACCCGATTCTTGCGATAAATCCAAATTCGATATGCAGTGAACGCGACCGCCGCCACCGCCACCACGATTCCGACCACGTGCCCCGCCGTCTGAAACCCGCGCGTGATCGCCGCAATGAAATCGCGAAACACGTAGCCGATCGTGCCGTAGGCCAGCACGTACAGGCTCGCGCCTGCGATGTCGAGCCCTAAGAACTGCCAGAACGGCATCTTCATGCTGCCCGCAAGGGGCGGCGCCATCGTATTCACGCCGGGAATGAACTTCGCCACCAGCAGCGCGGCCCGCCCGCGCTTGTAGAACGACTCGGCGGACTTCATGATGCACGTCTCGGGATTCACCGACACCTTGCACAGGAAACCCAGCAGCGCCCATCCCGTGTAGCTGCCGAGAACGTAAAGAATCGTGTCGCCGACGAGCATCGTCGAGACCGCGAGCAGCAGTACCTCCGGCGCGCGCAACACGTGCGATGCCGACGCAGCGCCGCCCGCCACCAGCGCCAGCGACGCCGGCACGGGCAGCCCAATCGCCTCCGCAAAAACAAAAAGCGAGATGACGATGTAGCCGTGGTGAACAATGAGAGCGATCACATCGAACGTGTGCATGTGCGTATGTAGACTTAGATTCCGCCGCCGCAATTACGATTCGTTTACGGGCGCCATGGTCAGCGTCGTACGTATTGTCTCATCTTTACTGCACATGAAAGGCTTGCCCTGGCGTCCCCGCAGTTGTGACGACGGTCACAGCGACAAGTAACGTCATCGAGAATTCGCCGTAGTCCGCCAGCGCTGTCTCCGTGTCCTCTTGATTTGCTCCGTGTTCTCTGTGGTGGAGCACGTCTGAACCGGAGGTGAACCGGCCATGTGCTAGAATTTAGGTGCCGTCAGTCAGATTCGGAAGGGGCGAAATATTATGGAAGCCGCAACGACCGTTGTCACACCCGCCCGGTTCGAGCAAGGGCTCCGCTACGCGGATTTCCTCGCGCAAGCGACCGTCAATCGCGACAAATTCGAGCAGTATTACAAGGACTCGCCGCTCGCCGCCGACGACATCTCATTTTTCAAGAAGGCCGCCGCGCTGCCGAACGGCCCGGCGAAAATTCTCGCGCTCGCGGAAGCGTGGTGCGGCGACGTTTATCGCGAAACCCCGACCGTAGCTCGCATCGCCGAGGCGACGGGCGCGGACCTGCGCATTTTTCTCCGCGACGAAAATCCCGACATCATGGACGAGTATCTGAGCAACGGCGGAAAATCGCGCGCGATACCAGTCTTCGTCTTTTACACGAAGGAAACGCGCTACATCACGCACTTCACCGAACGGTCCGCAGGCGCCCACGCCGAGCTCGCCGCGATCATGGATAGCGTGAGGTCCCAACTGAATCTGCCGCAAGGCACGACCTTCTCAAACGCGCCCGAAGCCAGCAAGCAGGTCTTCCTGCGCGAAGTGATCGCGAAAATCCGGCCGCGCTTCCCCGATTGGCAGAAGGAATCCATCAAAGAGATGCGCGCGCTCCTCGCGTCTGCCCTCAACTTGCCCGATCGCGGCTAAGCCCCGGCAACATGCACTTCTTCAGGAGGCGGGGGCTTCAGCCCCCGCGTAGATCGAGTGAATTAAGTGGGCTTTAGCCCCTGAAGGCCCTTCGGCCAACTTGCGGCAAAACGCAATTCTTTTGGAGGTAAGGTCCCTGGCACGTATGGAAAAACAAATTCCTATCGTCTACACGATCCGCGGCTGCGACGCGTGCGTCAAACTTCTCCGCAAGTGGGACGCCGACGGCGTCGCATACGAAGAGCGTCGCGTCGAATTGAACCAAGCCGTACTCGACGAAGCCCGCACCTACGGCGATATGGTTCCCATCGTCGTTTGGCCGGATGGACGGGTCGAGCAAGGTTTCGAAGGAACTCTCGGCTGTTTCATCTGAGAACCCGCCGAGCCTCCCAGTGTCCGGCGCAGGCGCCTTAGTGCAATTGCCCGCGATCGCTACCAGGCTGGATTCCCGCCTTTGTAAGCCCATGCAGCGACCTGCTCGTTGTAAATTTTCCGTTTGCTGAAGTACCACTTGCCGTCCACTTTCACCATTTCGTCTTCGTAGTGGCCAAACGAGTCCAGGGTGCCCGCTCCTTTCGGACCGCTGTTGCTGTAGTGAAACCAATAAGCGCGTCCCTCGGCCTTGTCGCCCTCGATCTTTATTACGATGTTCGAAATGTTGTGGCGTCCGACGAGCGGCGGCTGCCCCGCGGTGCCCGGCGCCGCCTGTCCCGCTCTGCGCTTGCCCATATCGGCAATCACTTTCTTAATCGCGTCGCGGCCCTTCACCACAGGACCGTAATCGAGCACGCCATCCTCCGTGAACGTGGATGCGTACGTATCGGGATCCTTAAAATCCAGCGCGAACATATAGCGACCCTGAAGATCCTCGATCTCCGCGCGATCCTCACCGTAGCTGCTCTGCGTGGAACGTGACGAACCTGCGGCCGCCAAGAATAGAACCGCAATACCGCACAACAAAACACCTATCGCTTTCCGCATTTCGGTCCCCCCTTTTCCTTGGATTTTTCGCCCGGATCCTTCCGGCGGCACATCATACAGAATGCGGCCCCCGCAGCGCATCCGGAAACGTGCGGAAGGCAGCCCTCGCGAACCGCGCGCGGATGGGGCCCTTGGAACTTCCTCGCGACCTTTTCGCCGAGGCTTCGGATCGCCGGGCCGAACGCCAACACTTTCCTTCTTGCCCTGCGTCACTCAGGTCTATAATCCGCGGGGCTGCAGGGCAATCGGGCTGTTCGGCCAGAGCCGACGAAGGAGAATTGCGATGAAACGCTACGCCGTGATCATGGTGGGTCTCGCGGGATTGCTGGCTTCGCCGCTCGTGGCGCGGGCGCAGGCGCCCGCGGCGACGCCGAGCGTTGCCGATGCGATTCGGCAGTCGTACAACGTGGTGAAAAGCAACCTGCTGAAAGCCGCGGACAAAATGCCGGATGACGGCTACGACTTCAAACCGACTCCGGAAGAGCGCAGCTTCGGCGGCTGGGTGGCCCACGTCGCCGACGCGCAGACCGCCGGATGTTCGCGCGCGCTCGGCACGCCGAAAACGCCCAGCGCCGCCTCGAAAACCACGAAGGCTGATCTCGTCGCCGCGCTGAAAGATTCCTTCGACACGTGCGATGCCGCCTACGCCGCTCTCACCGACGCGAACGCCAGCGAGCCGATACAGAGTTACCGCGGGCCAACGCCGCGCCTTGCCGCGCTCGCGGGCAACGTCGCGCACGATAATGAATGCTACGGCTCCATGGCCGTCTACCTGCGCCTCAAAGGCATCGTCCCGCCATCGAGCGAGCCGCGCCATTAGAAGCTGCCCAATGCCCCTTGGGCGAGGACGTGCATGCTGAATAGACGAATGCTCCTGATCGTCGCGTGTCTCGCAGCACTCGTCGCGCCGCTTACTGCGCAACAACCGGCTCCCGATACGATTCTCTTCAACGGCAAGATTTTCACCAGCGATGCGGCGCATCCTCACGTCCAGGCGCTGGCGATTCGCGGCGATCGCATCGTTGCCACCGGAGATTCCGGCAAGATTCAGGCCCTCGCTGGGCCGCACACGCGGCGGATCGATCTGGGCGGCCGCGTCGTGATTCCGGGGATCAACGACGCCCACAACCATCTCGGCGACAATGTGGCGCCCGCGAACGCAATCGATCTGGGATTGAAAACTCAAGACCCGGCGTGGCCCGAAATTCGCGATGCGCTTTCCGCCAAGGTCGCCACAGCCCCAAAAGGAACCATCATCGAGGCCACGATCGGACCGAAATGTTTTCACGATGTCGAAATCACGCGCGATTCGCTCGACAAAATCGCTCCCGACGATCCTGTCTTGCTGGGAACTCTTACGGGCCACGCCTACATCCTGAATAGCGCCGCACTGGCGAAGCTCGGGATTCACGAGGATCAGCGCGACCCGATGGGCGGGCGTTACGAACGATCCGCCGGCGGCAGGCTCACGGGTGTCGTCCGCGAGTATGCGGCGCTCCGCGTGGACCGCGGCTTAGCCGGCCTCGCCAGCGAAGCCACCGCGCTGAAGGAACTGCACGACGTCTTCCTGCAGGCCGCCAAGTGGGGCATCACTTCGATTCAGGACATGTCGGACGCGATGGAACCGGGCCAAGCCGTGGCCCTATTCGAGAAAACGCCGACTCCGATCCGCATCCGCGTGATGCGCATGCCGATGACGACGCCTGCAGGCCGCGATATCAAGGAAGGCCGCTCGCTCCCGCCACATCCCGCTCCGCTGATCACCGTGAGCGGAACGAAATGGCTGCTCGATGGCGTGCCGCTCGAATTCACGTTCGATCCGCGCGAGAGCCATCAGCACATCGCGGGGCCGCCCTTCGACGCGATGTTTCACGACCTGCCGGTCACTTTCCCGGAAAGCGAAATGAAAGCGATGCTGCGCGAGTCGCTGCAATACAACGATCCGCTGCTGCTCCACGTTTCCGGCTACCGCTCGGCCGCGGCCATGCTCGATGCGATGCAATCGATGGGCGGCGCGAAGGTGTGGAACGGCAAGCGCGTGCGCTTCGAGCACGGCGACGGGCTCTTCCCGGATCTCATTCCGCGCGTGAAGGAATTGGGCATCGTCGTGGTGCAGAATCCCTCGCACCTGAATAGCGGAGCCATATTGGGCGGCGGCAACGTGTTCAAAGAGGCGCAGCCTTTGCGTTCTCTGCTGGCAGCGGGGATTCCCGTGGCGCTCGGCTCGGATGGTCCGATGAACCCGTATCTGAACATCATGTTCGCCGTCACGCATCCAGACCGCCCGTCGGAAGCGATCACGCGCGAACAAGCCGTAGTCGCCTACACCCTCACTTCCGCCTATGCCGAATTCGCGGAAAAAGATAAGGGGAGCCTCGAGCCCGGCAAGCTCGCCGATTTGGCCGTCCTCTCGCAGGATATCTTCACGATTCCCGCGCAAGCGCTCCCCGGGACCGAATCGGTGCTCACCATGGTCGGCGGAAAAACCATCTACGACGCGGGCATGCTGCAGGTGAAGGCGCAGTAAGCAGCGAGCCGCGCCGCCAGGCGGCCGCCTTTTCTACGGCCGAGCTTCGTACACGATGTTGAAGGGCGTCTCCGCGGCGCGCCGGAAGCGAGTGAACCCAGCCGACCTCACCACTTCCCCGATGCGCGATTCTCCCGCTTGCGCCCCGAGGCATAGGCCCACTTCCTGGGATCGCGAGCAAGGCGTGCACAGTAGAGTTGAAAAAGAGTAGTAAACGCGTCCGACAGGATTCAGATTGTCCTTCAGGTCGTTATTGGCGAAGGGCTCGACGATCATCCATGTGCCATCTTTGTCGAGCGATTCGCGGACATGCTTGGCGGCGCCGACCGGATCGCCCATGTCGTGCAAGCAATCGAAAACGGCCACGAAGTCATATCCTTTCCCGGGAAACTCCTTGGCCTTGGACACGGCGAATGTGGTGCGGTCGCCGACTCCTTGCCGTTTCGCTGATTCTCGGGCGGCTTCGATGGATTTGTCGTGGTAATCGAACCCGAAGAATTTAGACTTGGGGAACGCCTTGGCCATCAGGATCGTGGAGGCGCCCTTGCCGCAACCTACGTCGGCCACGCGAGCTCCGGCCTCCAGTTTCTGACCCACATCGTGAAGAGCCGGGATCCATGAGCTCATGAGATTCGCGGCATAGCCCGGGCGGAAGAACTTCTCGCAGCCGTGGAAAACGCCGTCCACGTGCTCCTGCCAGCCCATTCCCGCGCCGTTGCGAAAGGAGTCGGTAATCCGCGGCACGGCTGCCAACGACCCCAGAGCGAGCTCGAAAGCGCCGGGCAGGTAGGCGGGGCTGTCTTCGTTGGCGAGCGTGAAAGCCTGCTCTTCGCTCAGACTGAATTTTTTCGCCTTGTCATCGTAGGTGACGTAGCCTCCCGCCGCTTGCGACGACAGCCATTCACGCACGTAGCGTTCGTCGGTTTTTGTTTTCGAAGCAAGTTCGGCCGAAGTCATGGGGCCGGCGGCAAGCGCCTTGTACAGGCCCAGCTTTTCGCCGATCACAACCATCCCGGCGTGAACGGCGGCTCCGAGATCGCCGACGAACTGACCGATGAACGCGTTCAATTTATCCATGTCAAGTGCAGGACGCGGACCGCTGCTCATAAAATCCTCCTGATTCCTATCGGACGCACCCGCGAAGAAGAGGACGGGCGATACCGCGGTGAATCGCAATTCCAGACAGCGGAATTTTCGTTTCACAACCGGACTTCGGCGCCAATTTAACCCCGAACCGCGCCGGCCCGTCAAGACTTCTGCCGGCGTAGCGCCTGGGCTTCAAAGTGCCGGAGGCTTCACGTTGGGAAGCGCGGGTGCTCGCCCAGCCAATATCCTCCTTGCAACGGCGGTCTCTTCTGCTAACTTTATTTGGACTATGGCTAAGCGACCGAAGCCTATCGTCCTCACCGTGCTTGACGGGTGGGGCTATCGCGCGGAGACGAAGGGCAACGCCATCGCGCTGGCGCGGAAGCCGAACTACAACCGGCTGCTGAAGGAATTTCCCAACACGCTGATTCACACCTCGGGGCCTTACGTCGGATTGCCCGAAGGGCAGATGGGCAATAGCGAAGTGGGACACCTGAATATCGGCGCGGGGCGGATCGTGCAGATGGACATCACGCGCGTGGATGCGCTGATCGCGAGCGGCGAATTCTTCCGGCAGCCGCTGCTGCTCGAGGCGATGGAGCGCGGTCGCACGAACCAGCTGCATCTGCTCGGGCTCGTGAGCGACGGCGGCGTTCATTCGCATATCGAGCATCTTTTCGCGCTGCTTCGGATGGCGCGCGAAAATAAAGTGCAGCGCGTCTTCGTCCACTGCTTTATGGACGGGCGCGACACGCCGCCCGAGAGCGGCATCGACTTCCTCCGCGCGCTCGAGCAGAAGATGCGCGAGTACGGCTCCGGTCAGACGATCGCCCAGATCGCCACGGTGAGCGGCCGCTACTACGCCATGGACCGCGACAATCGCTGGGAGCGCATCGAGAAAGCGTACACCGCGATGGTGCACGGCGATTCGGAAGTCAAATCGAGCGACCCGATCGCGGTGATGCGGGCCAGCTACGAAAAAGGCGTTACGGACGAATTCGTGATCCCCGCCGTGATCACCACGCAGGCCGCGCCGGGAAAGCCGGCCGTGCCGCGCGGCCTGATTCGCGACGACGATGCCGCCATTTTCTTCAACTTCCGCGCCGACCGCGCGCGCCAGATCACGAAAGCGCTGATCGAGCCGGGTTTCGACAAGATCGCCGATCCCGCCCGGCCGAAAAATCTCGTCTACGTTGCGATGACGCAATACGAAAAGACGTGGCCGTGGCTGCGGTACATTCTCGCGCCGGAAAAACTCGAGCACATCCTCGCCAACGTTTTCGCGGAGCTTGAATTCAAGAACCTGCGCGTGGCGGAAACGGAGAAATACGCGCACGTCACCTATTTTTTCAACGGGGGCGTGGAAAAGCCGTTTCCGGGCGAAGAGCGCGTCGTCGTCCCTTCGCAGAAAGTTGCCACGTACGATCTGAAGCCGGAGATGTCGGCGGCGGGCGTTGCGGACACGGTGATTCACGCAATTGAAAAAGGCGATTTCGACGCGATCATCATGAACTTCGCCAATGCGGACATGGTGGGCCACTCGGGCAAGCTCGAAGCGACGATCAAGGCGGTCGAAACGGTGGACGAGCAGCTCGGCAGAATCTTCCAGGCGCTGCGCCCGCGCGGCGGCGCGTGGATCATCACCGCGGACCACGGCAACGCGGAAACGATGATCGATCCCGTCACCGGCGGCCCGCACACGTATCACACCACGAACCCGGTGCCGTTCGTACTCGTCACAGCGGACGATCACCTGCAACTGAAGCCCGGCGGGTCGCTCCGCGATATCGCGCCGACGATGCTGGGCGTCCTCGACGTGGCCGAGCCACGCGAGATGACGGGTCACGATTTGCGAAAGGGTGGCAAATGAGCTCGCCCGGTGCCGCCCGGCATCCGCTAAAATGGGCCTGGGGGGGAATCGATATGCCTGTAGAAACGCGGATCGCCGCGCAGGATGAATTGAACGTCTACGAATCCGCTGAAGCCCGCTTTGAAATCGCCGCGCAGAAGCTCAACCTCGAACAAGGCATCTACCGCTACATGCGTTATCCCGAGCGCGAAATCACGGTCTATATACCGGTGGCGCTCGACAACGGACAGATCGAAGTCTTCACGGGCTATCGCGTGCTGCACTCGACCGTGCGCGGGCCCGGCAAGGGCGGCATCCGTTTTTCCCCCGAGGTTTCGCTCGACGAGGTGCGCGCGCTGGCCGCGTGGATGACCTGGAAATGCGCCGTGGTCGATATTCCGTTTGGCGGCGCGAAGGGCGGAGTGATCTGCGATCCGTCGAAAATGTCGAAATCGGAACTCGAGCGCGTCACGCGGCGCTACACGGCTGCTTTGAGCGACTGGTTCGGACCCGAGCGCGATATCCCCGCACCTGATATCGGCACGAACGAGCAGGTGATGGCGTGGGTGATGGACACGTATTCGATGCACGTCCGGCAGGCGACCACCGCCGTCGTGACGGGCAAGCCGCTCGATCTCGGCGGCTCGCGCGGACGCCGTGAAGCGACCGGCCGCGGCGTGATGATCTGCTGCAACAAGGCGATCGAACAGCTGCGAATGAAGCGGGACGGTTGCCGCGTCATCATCCAGGGCTTTGGCAACGTCGGCTCGCAAGCCGCCCTGCTGATGCATGAGGCGGGCTACAAAATTCTGGGCGCCGCGGACGTGACCGGGGGCCTCTACAACGACAAGGGCCTCGACATTCCCAGGCTCTACGATTGGGTCTACACGCTGCGCAGGCCGTTGCAGGAATTTGACGCCGGCGAGAAGCTGACTTCGCGCGAGATTCTCTTTCGCCCGTGCGACATCCTGGTGCCCGCGGCGACCGAAAATCAGATTACCTCCGAAAATGCGCATCGCGTGGATTGCCGCATCCTCTGCGAAGGCGCCAACGGGCCCACCACGGCTCACGCCGATGCGATCATCGAGAAAAAAGGGATCTTCGTCATTCCGGATATTCTCGGAAACGCGGGCGGCGTCACCGTCAGCTACTTCGAGTGGGTGCAGGATCGCCAGGGCTTCTTCTGGCGCGAGAGCGAAGTGAACGACCGCCTGCAGGACGTAATGGAGCACAGCTTCGATCAGGTGGTCCTGTACGCCCGCGCGCACAACGTGAACAACCGGATCGCCGCCTATATCGTCGCCATCGACCGCGTAGCTCGGGCCTTGAAATTACGCGGCTTCTACGCGTAAACTACGCCGCACTCGGTCCGATCCAGGGAGGCTCGCTTGTTTCCTGACTCGATATCCCACGGGGCGGTCAAGGCGGAAGAAGAACACCGGCGAGACCTTTGTATCGTCGGGCGGTGGATCCACGATCGCGGGTTCGTCGCGTCGACCGACGGGAACATGTCGGTGCGGCTTGGCGCGGACCGCATCCTCACGACTCCCACCTGCATGAGCAAGGGGATGATGACGCCGGACGATATGGTCATCACGGATATGAGCGGGCGGCGCGTGAGCGGATCGCGCAAGCCTTCATCTGAAATCGGCATGCATCTTTTGATTTACCGGCTGCGGCCTGAGGTGAACGCGGTGTGCCACGCGCATCCGCCGACCGCGACGGGTTACGCCGCGGCGGGAATGGCGCTCGACAAGCCGATTCTGTGCGAGCTGATCATCGGGCTGGGATCGATTCCCGTGGCGCGCTATGGCACGCCCGGAACGCCTGAGCTGGCCGCGGCTCTCGAGCCTCTTGTCCAAGGACACGACGCGATCCTGATGGCCAATCACGGCGTCGTTACGTGCGGCCCCGATCTTCTGACTGCTTTTCTGCGGATGGAGACGACCGAGCACTTCGCTCGGGTCGCGCTCGTCACGCAGCTCCTCGGCAAACAGGAAGTCCTCTCGAATGACGATGTCCAAAAACTGCAAGTCGCGCGCGTGCGTTACGGCGCTGGCGCCCAACCCACGAACGGCTCGGGCGCGGCCGGCTCCGATGGCAGCGAAGGCGAGCGCGTGACGCTGACACGCCGCGAGCTCGATTCGCTGGTCGACGAAGCCGTGCGACGAGACCGCGCCCGCCGCTAGTTCGTCCGCTGCACTGCTACTCCATGATCTCGACGTACTTCATCTTGCCGCCGAAATGGATTTCCTTGATCGCGTTGTTTTGCACGACGATATTCGAGTCGTTGGGTTTGTTGGTTTCATCCTTCCATTGCACGGGGACTTGGGCCACCATTTTCCCCTCATGCGAAATCGTGAGGGTCGATTCGTCGGCCTGGAAGGTGTAGGTTCCGGGTTTGATGTCCTTGCCGCCGAGAGTTGCGGCGCTCAGAACTTCCATCGTTGCGGTGGTCGCTTTCGAATTCTTCGCGGAAGCGTTGCGAGCCATCATCGGCACTGCCGCAGCCAGCAGGGCGAGTGCGGACAAAACAAAACCAAGCGAACGGCGTGATTTCATCGGTTCCTCCTCGAATCGAATTTCCGGCGTGCACTGCGCTTAGACGTTGCAGCGTTAGCTCGGAAAGCATAGATACGCGCGAGCCTAAAAAATTGTTCCCGATTGCGCGCATATTTACTTCTGCGAGACGTTCTACACGATTGAACTTTCGTGAACGATCCGGAATCCGCTTCAAATTCTCCCGGCATACGAATTTCCGTAGAGTCGCGGTTTCACAATTCATACGCCGTAACATTTCGTGGCGCAGCGAGAGACGCGCGCGGGGCAGCGTCTCAATTTGAGCAAACTGAGACGCTGCCCGCGCCGCCACCCGTTTGACACTCCGGCGGCGCTAATCAATAATCGCTGGACATGATCGGCTCGCTCCGCGGCAAGCTCACCGAGAAACGTCCGAACCAAATCCTGCTCGACGTGGGCGGCGTGGGCTATCAGGTGCAGATTCCGCTTTCGACGTTTACCAACCTCGGCGCGCTCCACGACGAAGCCACGCTGCTGATCCACACGCACGTTCGCGAGGACCAGCTCGCGCTTTACGGGTTCGTGACGGCGCGCGAAAAGCAGTGCTTCGAGTTGCTGATTTCCGCGTCGGGCGTGGGGCCGTCTCTCGCGCTGAAGATTCTCTCGGGCATGGGACTCGAGGAGCTGGTTCCCGCGATTCGAAAAGGCGACCTCGTGCAACTGGTGCGCATTCCCGGCGTGGGCCGCAAGACCGCGGAGAGGATCGTGGTCGAGTTGCGCGATAAGCTCGCGGTGGTCGACGTGGCCGACAGTGGAAAGCCCACGACGCGGTCGCAGCTCGAGTCCGATGTGGCTTCCGCGCTCGTGAATCTCGGTTACGACACGCGTGCAGTGGAAAAGGCGGTGGAGAAATCGCGCGCCGAAGCAAACGGCGATTTCGAGGGCCTGCTGCGCGCGGCGCTTCAGATTCTGGGAAGCTCCGCCATGCAGAAAAGTGCGCGGGCGGGCCGCGAGGACTAGGTTCCGCAGAATATGACGAGCGGTCCAAATCGAATTGTTTCCGGCAGGGCGTCCGACGACGACGCGCGCATCGACGCGAGCGTCCGTCCGGACAGCTTCGAGGATTACATCGGGCAGGATCGCGTCAAGGAAAACCTGAAGATTGCGGTGGAAGCGGCGCGCAATCGCGGTGAAGCGCTCGATCACGTGCTGCTCTACGGGCCGCCGGGCCTCGGCAAGACCACGCTCGCGCAGATTCTGGCGAACGAGATGGGCTCGGCCATCAAAGTCAGCTCGGGCCCGCTGCTGGAGAAAAAAGGCGACCTCACGGCGGTATTGACGTCACTCGAGCCGCGCGATTTCTTCTTCCTCGACGAAATTCACCGCCTGCAGCCCGCGCTTGAAGAAATCCTGTATCCCGCGATGGAAGATTTTCGCGTCGACCTCATCATAGGCCAGGGGCCGGGCGCGCGCGTGCATCCTTACCAGCTCAACAAATTCACGCTGATCGGCGCCACCACGCGCGCGGGGCTGATCATGGCGCCGCTGCGGTCGCGCTTCGGCATCGTCCACCGGCTGGAGTTTTACTCGCCCGAGGATTTGCTGCGCATCGTCGTGCGGTCGGCAAAGATTCTGGGCATCGCGCTCGAGGAGGATGGCGCGCGAGAGATTGCGCGGCGCAGCCGGGGCACGCCGCGCGTGGCCAACCGGCTGCTGCGGCGAGTCCGCGATTACGCCGAAGTGCGCGCGAAGGGCCACATCACGCTCGGCGTGGCGCGCGATGCGCTCGCCATGCTCGGCGTCGACGAGCACGGCCTCGACGACGTCGACCGCAACTTGTTGCTCACCATCATCCAGAAATATGCGGGCGGTCCCGTCGGGCTCAACACGATTGCGGCATCGCTCAGCGAGGATGAGGGAGCTATCGAGGAGATCTACGAACCCTACCTGATGCAGATGGGCCTGCTCGACCGTACGCCACGCGGGCGCGTGGCTACCGCCGGCGCCTACAAGCACTTAGGCTTGCCCTTCGACAAAGCCCAAGACAGCGACGACACCCGCCGCCAGCCGGGACTTTTTTAGAAGCGGTTCGAAACTTGAACGGAGTGGTAATACACGAGGTAATTTATAAATACAATCAATCCCATCAAGATGATTAAACCGATCACCGAATAGATCACTATCGTCCACGTTTGATCGCGCTTCGGAACGACCCATCGATTTTTCACCGTCTCCTCCTACACCTGTCCTCCGCGTCGTTAGATTTGTGGGTTCCCTTGCAACTTGCGCTTATAACTTGTGCTACAACCGGTCCGCGCGCATCACTGTAGCACACGATGCCGAAACGGTCTATCCACTTATAAACACTTCGAGATTAACGTTTTGTTTACCCGAAGCTTTTCTCGGCCAATTTACTGACGATCGTTCAGAAACATGCGGGCGGCCCCATGGGCTCAACACGATCGCCGCGTCGCTCAGCGAGGATGAGGGAGCTATCGAGGAGATTTACGAACTCGACCTGATGCAACCCGGCCTGCTCGACCGCACGCCGGGAAGCCGCATGACCACGGCGCGGCCTGCAAGCATTTCGGCCTGCCTTTCGATAAGTCGCAAGATAAAGACGAGCGCCGACAGTCCGGCCTGCCGTGAAGTTGTGGGGAAATCGGAGTAACCGCCTTGTTTAGCGGTGTAGGGAACTGGAATAAAGAGCGTAATTCGCGAGTGTAACCAGCACGGTCACAACAATAAGGCCTATAACGGAATAAATGACGACCGTCAACTTTTCACGACGGTTCTTAACGATCCATTGGTTATTCATGATTCTCTCCCGCTCTGCTGCTGTTCTCAACCAATTATTAGACTCGCGCGCTCCTTCAGGAGTTGCGCTGACGAATCGACTCCGTACATGATTTTGGCGCGCAATGCCCGAACGAATCTGTCCACTTGTGCACACTTGGAGAATCAGCGCTCTTCGGATTCCTTTCGCCTGAAGCCGGCGCGAAACCGGAATCTCGGAGCGCTATCCATGGCGGCCAAGTTATGGCAAGCTATGGGACATGGGAAACAAGGACGCACACAGGCGCGAAGTGAAAAAGCCGAAGAAGCAGAAGCCGAAACCGCTGGCCTTCACCCAGACGCCCGCACGGATCTTGAAAGAGACGCCCAAGAGCTAGTTCAGCGCCCTCTTTCCACAGCCGCCTCGATCTGCAACGCGAAAGATCGCTTCCGCATCCCGCCGAAAAGCGTTAGAGTTCGCGCTCCGCATGAGAAAATCCACGCGGGCTCCAGATAGATGATGATCCTTCAGGTGATCGCGGCGCTGAAACCAACGGCAGCGCGAAGCGTGCGTCGCTGGCTCTTTCACCTCGGCGGCGTAGGCCTGATTCCTCTCGGACTCCTCGACAGCTCTCTCATCCCGATTCCCGGCAGCATGGATGTGGCCACGATCCTCTTGTCTTCACGCCAGGGGAATTGGTGGCCCTATTACGCACTGATGGCGACGGCGGGTTCGGTGCTGGGAGGCTTTGTCACGTATCGGCTGGCGCGCAAGGGAGGAAAGGAAACTCTCGAGCGCAAGGTTTCGCGCCGGCGAGCGGAACAGATCTACAAACTCTTTGGGCGGTGGGGGTTCAGCGCGATCGCCGTTTCGGCTTTGCTGCCGCCTCCTGCTCCCATCGTTCCCTTCCTGCTCGCCGCGGGCGCCATGCAGTACCCGGTGAGAAAGTTCTTGGCTGCGCTCACGCTGGGACGAGCCGCGAGATACACGATCCTGGCGTATTTGGCCGCGCGTTACGGACGAAACGTCATCGCGTTCGTCACCGAACACGGGCATCCCGTCGTATGGGTGGTTATCGGCGCGCTGATTGCCATCGCTGCCGCGGTTTTCCTCTTCATCTACCTGCGCAAAACCAAGGGCAAGAAGAGCCGGAAGCGGTCGGCAGGTTAGGCCTATTCCGGCTTCTGAGACCAATCCGATGGCAGTTAGCGGAAAACGCTAATAGAGTTCTGCGCTCGACAAAATGGTTTGGCCAGCTCCGCCGACCAGCAGCACCGCTCCGCTGTCGAGAAGGGTCGCGGCCTGAGATTGCCGCGCGGTGTTCAGGCTTGCGGTTGTCGTGAACGTCCCCGTGATTGGATTGTAGAGCTCCGCGCTGGCTGTAGCGCCTGCCGAACCGGGACCAATGCCTCCCGCAACGAGCACGAGCCCGGTGTTAAGCAGAGTAGCAGTGTGGCTCGACCGGCCCGTGTTCAAACTCCCGGTTACGGAAAATGTTCCGGTCGCCGGATTGTAAAGTTCCGAGGCGGCCAGCGCGTAGGTGGCCACACTCGCGCCACCCGAGATCAGAACTTCGCCGTTTTGGAGCAGCGTCGCGGCGTGCGACACGCGCGGCGTATTCAGGCTGCCTGCTGTGGTGAAGGTTCCGGTGCCGGGGGTGTAGATTTCCGCAGCCGGAACAAAGGAGCCGCCCAATCCCTGCCCGCCGGCGATGAGGACGGTGCCGTCGCCCAGCCGAGTCGCCGTGTGCGAGCCGCGCGCAACGTTCAAGCTAGCCGCAACAGAGAATGTGCCGGTGGCGGGATTATAGATTTCCGCGCTCGCCAGCTCGCCGGTGGGAGACGCGTAGCCGCCCGCAATTAACACCGTTCCATCATTGAGTAGAGTCGCGCTGTGGTTATAGCGAGCCGTGTTAAGGCTGCCAGTCGCGGTGAATGTTTCGGTATACGGGTCGTACAACTCGGCGGCAGCCAGCGCGCCGCTTGCGCCAAAACCGCCGGCGATCAGAACCATCCCATTTTCGAGCTGGGTTGCCGTGAAGTTGTAACGAGCGCTGACCGGCGTTCCGGTGAGCGTGAAGTTTCCTGTCTCCGGGTCATACAGCTCCGCGGGCGAAGGCGAACCAAGAGTTGTGTCGCCATCCACGACGAGCACGGCGCCGCTTTTCAGGAGCGTGGCTTGGAAATCCTCCCTCGCCACGTGCATGCTGCCTGTTGTGACGAAGCCTGCGGGCCGGGCGTTGAGAGTTGCCGTGCCGGTTACGGAGCCGTCGGTCGCTGTGATCGTCACGCCTGTGGTCGCTCCGGGCGATCCGACAGCGACCGCGCTTCCGGGATTTGTGGCGTCATTGCTGATCTGAGCAAGCGTGGTATTCGAAGAACTCCATGTCACGGAGGCGAGTTGTTGCGGTCCGCCCGCAAAGGTGCCGATGGCGGTGAATCGCTGGTAGGTTCCGGGCGAAACCGTGGGACCGGCCGGGGCGACAACGATGGATTCGAGCCCCGCGGGCGTGAATGAGCCCGGCTCGTACAGCTCGGCGCTGCTTTCCGCATCACCGTTTGCGTCCGCGCCGCCTGCGACTAATACCGTGCCGTTTTCCAGCAGCGCGGCGGTGAACGCGACGCGGGCCGCGTTCAGGCTGCCGGTGACGGTGAAAGCCCCAGTGGATGGGTCGTACAACTCCGCGCTGGATTGCGGAGAGTAGTTTGTTAAGGTGCCTCCTTCCCCGCCCGCAATCAGCACCATTCCATTGTTAAGGAGAGTTGCCGTGGCGTCGGAGCGGGCCGTGTTGAGGCTGCCCGTCGTGGTGAACTGTCCGGTGGCGGGATTAAACAGCTCCGCGCTGGCCAGATATCCATTCGGAGTATAACCACCCGCGATGAGCACGAGCCCGGTGTTCAAGAGCGTTGCGGTGTGGTAGTAGCGTGCTGCGCTCATGCTGCCGGTGAAACTGAATGATCCGGTCGCCGGGTTGTAGAGCTCGGCGTCAGCCAAGGTGCCGCTCGCGTTGAGTCCGCCCGCCATTAACACCATGCCGTTGTTCAGCAGCGTGGCCGTGGTGATTCGACGCGGCTCGTTCATGCTGCCTGTGGGCGTAAAGGTTCCGGCCACAGGATCGTAGAGCTCAGCGCTGTTCGATGCGCCGCTCGCTCCGTAGCCGCCTGCGATGAGGATCTGCCCGTTATTGAGAAGCGTGGAGGTGAACAGGCGGCGCGGCGTATTCAGGTTGCCGGTGAACGTGAACGTCCCGGCCACCGGATCGTAGAGCTCAGCGCTGGCGAGGAAACCGTTTTCATTATAGCCGCCGGCGATCAAGACCTTGCCGTTGCTCAAGAGCGTCGCGGCGGCCCAATAGCGCGCTGTATTCATGCTGCCAGTGGGCGTGAAAACTCCAGTGGCGGGATCGAAGAGCTCGGCGCTGGCTACTGGGCCATCGGAGCCGTAGCCGCCCGCGACCAGCACCATTCCGTCATCGAGGAGTGTCTCGGTTTCGTTGTCGCGAGCCGCATTCATGTTGCCGGTGGCGAGGAATCCGGGCGTTACGGTAAGCGCGAAGGGACTGCTGGTGACGCCGCTCGCGGAAGCCGTGAGTTGCGTGGTGCCGGGATAAATGCCCGTCACGGTCGCCCCGTCGATCGTTGCTATGTTCGTCGCACTGCTCGTCCAGATAAGTACTCCGATCGGGACACTGACGCCCTGGCTGTTTACGGCAGTGGCCGTCAATGCTTCGGTGCCGCTGACGGCGATCGAGGACTCAGCCAAGGTGATCGTGATTTTGACGGGGGCAAGATTTTCGCCGGAGCCTCCGCCGCAGCCCCCCAGGAATGCGCAAAACAAGAGAAGTCCAGAGACGAAAATCGGGGTCTTGTGAGGCGCCATCGATGAATCGCTCCCGGGCTGTCGCCCAATGAAGCTGCCTATGCCTGGCGAGGAGGCGGGCACGATATCACACTACCGATGAGAGGCATAAACATTTCAGTACATGTCTGCGTGATTATGTCCGATGCCCGCGGAGGCCAATCGGATTGCCGGTTGCGTGATGCTTGCGTGAGAAAGCAGCTTCGATCGACTAAGATGTCGAGCACGGTATGAAGACTGTCTACTTGTCGCTCGGATCGAATATGGGGGATCGCGCGCTGAATATTGCGCGGGCGATCGAGGCGCTCGGCGAGCACGGCGTGCGCGTCACGCGGGAATCGTCGCTGTACGAGACCGAGCCGGTGGATGTCAGCGGGCCGGGATGGTTTTTGAACGGCGTGGTCGAGGCGGAAACCGATCTGATGCCGCGGCAATTGATGAACGCGCTGCTCGCGATCGAGCGGTCGCTCGGGCGGCGGCGCGGGCCGATCGTCGAAGGCGCGCCCAAGGAGTCGCGCACGATCGATATGGATATTCTTTTTTTCGGCGCGGCTGTGGTGCATGCGCCCGACCTGGAAATTCCGCACCCGAGAATGGCGGAGCGAAAATTCGTGCTCGTGCCGTTCGCGGAGATCGCGCCCGGCGCCGAGCATCCCGTCCTGAAGCAGACTGTGGCGCAGTTGCTCGCCGCCACGCCGGACCGGAGCCAGGTCCGGCGGTGGAATCCGCCCCCAGACGCTGGCAACTGACAATCCCCGGGCGGCGAGAGCCTTCGTTGGTCGAAAGCCGGCAAAACGTGGCTTTCGCCGCCCATTAAGGGCCATTTAAGCCCCCGCTAGGGGGCTGCTCCAGTCCCCTGTTATTGCAGAAAAAAGTGCACCATTTCAGTGCACTCATCGGACTGCGACGCGCAGCCAGTGCAGCGTGATCGGTTTCGGCGTTAGAGCCTCAAGTTCGATCTGGGTGAGGCCATCGACCGACTGCTCGCGCCACGTGTAGACGCCCGGCTCGGTGTCTTCCTGGATGCGACCAGTCGCGGGGCGCAGGAAATCGCGAGCGTCGTCGATGGTGGCGACTTGGCGAACCGCCGGGCGTGTGAGCGCTTCGACCACGTAGCTGCGCAGGAGCTTCGGCCAGTACGTTTCGAAGAGCTGCGAAGAGGCGAAGATGTCGCTCCACGCGACATCGTCGCCGTACGCCACGACCACCCCGACTATGTGGCCGCCTTTGATGCCGGATGTCGCGCGATCGAAGCGCCGGCTCATCTCGTCCGCGAATCCCTCGACTGAGTTCTGCACCATGGGCGATTGATAGATGCGGCGATAGGATTGCGTCGGAGCCTCGGAGATCACGCCGCCGATGGCGGCGCTGGAGAGCGCGGGAGGCGCAGCGGCGATACCCGCAGCGAAACCGCCGCCTGCGGCCCGGCCGTCGACGGTGACCGATTCGTTCTGGCCGACCTTCGGAGTCTCATCGCGCACGGCCGCCCAGACTTGGCTCTGGTCCTGTTTGACCGCAGCCTGTTCGCGCACGGTTGGGTGGACCATCGTCTCGGCGGCGCTGAAATTCATCGAGTCGCCGGTCCAGCGGCCGTGCTCGACGCAGAAGACGTTGAGCGGCAGCGGCGCGGAGCCGATAGGCACGATGCGATCCTTGCCGATGATGCGGTCCTGCCTCCCGCCGGAAACAACTTCCCCCGCCAGGAGCAGCAACGGGCGCTTGCCGCGATTCACGAGGACGAGCTGATTCACCTGCGAGCCACCGGTGTAGACGGGCACTGGCTCGCCATCGCGCGCGCGACGCATGTAGCCGCCCTGCTCGCTGATGACGGCGTCGCCGGAGCTGAGAGCTTGGTCAAGCGTCTCGAAATCGCTGGTGTCGGCATTTTGCGAAGAGATGACGGGAAAGATGGTGAGGTCCTGGTAGGTGACGGGCGCGCCGAGTTCCCAAGGCTGCGCTGTTCCGCCACCGCCGGGCGCGGCAGCCGCCGCCCGGGCAGTCGGCTCCCAATCGGGTTTCAGAACTGAGCCTCCGGCGAGAATCAGGATCGCCGCGAATACGATTGCTACCGCTCGTTTCGTTTTGCTGGGCATGGTTTCCCCTCCCTTGCGGCCAGCCGATTGGCTCACAGCCGGCGGCACTATGCTAAGAACGGTGAGGGGCGATTTTCTTGCAGAATTGCACGTAAGAATTTCCAGTGGGAAGGGAAGACGAGAGCGCCTAGCAGCCTAAACAGCGTGCAGGCCTCGTGAGCGACCGGTCGAAGATCGTCGGTAGTTGGTGTTCGTGAGTGTTGCCACTGAATGAGTTTGATTTTCTGTATAATGCACGCCATATTTGGACGTGCCCTTCAAGGCCGAAGTAATAGGAACTTGTCGAACATTGATCTACCCACAGGAGGCGCCGTGCCATCTCGCCGACCATTAGACCGTCGCGAGGTTCCCAGATACGGAATCAAGGAAGCGGCCCGCTGTCTGGGGATGTCTGTCGCCACTTTGGATTCGTGGGTAAATGGCAGGACTTATCCTATTGCGGCCGGAACCAGGTTTTTCAAACCACTTGTGGAGCTTCCATCACCTGGCTTGCTCTCCTTCTACAACCTAGTCGAAGCGCACATCCTTCTTTCAACCCGCAAGAAGCATCAGGTGGAAATGCCGGCAATTCGCAGGGCAATTGATTACGTTAGAAAAACATATCCGTCCGAGCATCCGTTGTTGAGCGAGAATTTCCTAACCGATGGAAAAGATTTATTCATTAAGAAAATAGAGGCCAAGGTTGGCGAACAGACGATCAACGTCTCGATGTCGGGGCAGCTCGGATTCGGGCCCATTTTAGACTTTTATTTGCGGCGAATAGAGCGCGACGACAAAGGCTGGCCGATACGGCTGTTCCCAGTAAGAATGAATTGGCCCGGCGATCTCGCTAGTGACCCACCCCGAGTCGTCGTTATTGACCCTGCAGTTTCTTCCGGCAGGCCGGTGGTGAACGGTACGGGTGTGATGGCTGAAATTATTGTTGGACGGTTTAACTCCGGGGAAGGTATCGAAAGCATTGCCGATGACTACGGCTTACAAGTGAGCCAAATCGAAGAGGTAATTCGCTACGCCCCAGCAGCCTGAAATCAGAATATTTTTCCTCGACCGCAACCTAGGAAGCAAGCAACTGGCGGTATTACTGGAGAATGCAGGCTTTGTTGTTAAGGTCCATGACAATCACTTCAGGCCCAACGAGGCGGACAACGTATGGCTAGCATCGTGTGGTCAAAGGGGCTGGATTGCGATTACTCCCGACAAACGGATCCTCAAGGACCCGCTAAGTATGAGCGCTATCGGCGCCAACAAGAGCCGCGTCTTCTTCCTGCCGAAAAACAATAAGAATCCTCAGATGTGGGCACCAATCCTTATTTCATGCTGGGAGGAGATCAATCGAATTCTTTCCACCAAAACAGCGCCATTCATCGCGAATATTTCTCCGAACGGCGTCTGGGGCGTTAAGGAACTGAGTTCCCGAGGCACCGAGAAGAAAAAGCGCAAGAACCACAAATAAGAGCTTCACTCGTCATCGCTCATTAGTAGCCCCGTACAGACCGCGAATCTCAATCGGGGCGCGAGCCCCGTCAATAGCAATTAGTATCCGGAGCCGGGGACTTGGTCCTTCTGGCGTTTTTTGCGTTCTTCTTCTTCCTGGCGCTCGTACTCGGCCATCTCTTCCTCGGTCATGTGGTAATCCTCGCGGGAGGCGAACATCGAGTTCGCGCGAGTGCCGCGGCCAAAGCGCTGCTCGCGACGACGAATCTTGCGTTCGGCGAAGCCGCCGACGCCGCGAATCGGTTCGGCGATGGCGCCTGATTCGATCAGAAGCTCGCTGACGCGCTCGAGGAAATCATGCAGGTGGTAGGGTTTGGGCGAGTGCGGCAGTCCTTCGCGCTCGAGGATGGGCTGGACTTCCTGGGCCATGAGCAGCGGGACGAGGAACAGGACACGGATGCGCTTCCTGGGCGGGGTATCCAGACCGTCCTCGGCGGGATTGGCGGCGCTGGTCTGAGCCTGGGCCAGCTCCCTCAGGATGGCGAAGAGAGGCCCGCCCGGATCAGCCAGCGCGACGTTGACGATGGCGAGATCCCAGCCGCCCGTGGCCAGTTCGCCCAGCGCCTCGGAAGCCTTTGGCACAATTCGGACGCGCCATCCCTCTGAATCGAGGACGCTTTTCAACGCCTGCTGGCTCGTAACGTCGTCGTCGACGAGCAAAATACCGACCTGTTCCACCGGCTGGGTCCCCTTGCTCCCCTGCCAGTATATCGACCGCATGGCAAGCCTTGATGATTTGCGCCGGACACGGTTTCCAACAGGCGTACTGTTCGCCGGAGCAGGCGAAACAAAAGCGAATAATAGTTCTTGACAAGGCGAACAGAAGGCGAATATAGTGCGACTCGTGCGGCGAGACCAATGGCCACTTATCCCATACTTCGAGCAGCTCCGACGACGCTTCGGCGTCGCACGGGACGCCCGAGAGAGACCAGTCTCACCCTATTCCCCACAGCCGCTTGCCACGGCACCAGTGAGTCCCCGAACGGTGCTTCCGCGCCCCCTCCGGTACCTGCCCGGAGTGAGAAGCACCCGACGGAACTGGTCGGCATTGCGCGCCTCGCCGCATCCTCCCTCCGCGCCGAAGCCAAGCGCGGGACGGAGTACTTTCTCCTCCCCGTCAAATCGATCCTGAACGAGTGCCATTCGGAGCGGGTGCCGTTCCGCTGGACCGTAAACCCTTACCGCGGGTGCGAATTCGGCTGCAAATACTGCTACGCGCGCTACACGCACGAGTACATGGAACTCAACGGCGGCGATTTCGAGTCGAAGATCTACGTCAAGAAAGATGCCGGGCCGCTGGCCGCGCGCGATCTCTCGTCTGAAAATATCTGGGGCGAACATATCGCCATCGGCACCGCGACCGATCCGTATCAGCCGGCCGAACGCGAGTTCGGAGCGACGCGCGCGATCCTCGAAAAAATGGCCGAGCGCGACGGGCTGAGCCTTTCGATCACCACGAAATCGAATCAGGTGGTGCGCGATATCGACCTGCTGAAACGAATCTCTGAGCGCTCGTCGATCACGATTCATATGACGGTCACCACGCTGCGGACGCGGCTGGCGCGGCTGCTCGAGCCGCGGGCGCCGCGCCCGGATTTGCGCCTCGAAGCGGTGCACAAGCTGCGCGAGGCCGGAATCGCGGTGGGCGTGAATATCATGCCGATCCTGCCGGGAATCACGGACCGCGAGGCGGATCTTGACGCGCTGATACGCGCCGCGCGCGATGCGGGCGCGCAGTGGGTGGCGGCGAGCGTCGTGTTCCTGATGCCGGCTTCATGGAAAACGTTCATGGCATTCCTCGAGGAGAAATTCCCGAAGCTCGCGGCGCAGTATCGCGAATGGTATCGAGGCTATGGCTATGCGCCGGAAAGTTATCGCAAGGAGATTGCGGAGCGCGTCGCAGGCTTGCGGCGAAAGCATGGAATCGAGTCGCGGCCGTTCAATCCGATGACGTTGCCCGAGCGGACGTGGAAATCGCCTCAGCTGCAAATCGACTGGAAGAATGGAGAGCAGGCATGCCAAGAATGAGCGCGCAGCGAAAGATACGCAGGACCGAGAGCACAAAGAAGACCAGGAACCACCGCAGAGGCGCAGAGGACGCTGAGAAAACCGGGAGACTGGCGCTAGGCCCTGCGCTTGTTCCCGCGGCGCCGGCCAGGCCGCCGCGCGGGATGAAGCTGAAAACGGTGTCGAGGATTATCATGCTCTTTGCGCTGGTGTGCCTCGGCGCATTCCTGGCCGGACGTCCGCCGGTTTCGGCGGCGCGAGTGGATGCGGCGCCGCAATCAAAGGAGACTGTGCATGTTTCTCGGGCTAAGAACCGTCGTGTATCAGGTGCAGGATCTCGGCAAGGCCACAGAGTGGTACGGCAAAGTGTTGGGGTCGCAGCCATACTTTGATCAGCCGTTCTACGCCGGATTCAACGTAGGCGGCTACGAACTCGGCCTGGTGCCGGAGCCGGAAGCTGGCCTGAAGCGCAGTCCGGCTGGGCTTGCGTACTGGGGCGTGGCGGATGCCCGCGCTGCATATCAGCGATTGCTCGAGCTCGGCGCGACGCCGAATGAGCCGGTGCAAGATGTGGGCGAGGGAATACTGGTCGGGAGCGTGCACGATCCGTTTGGCAATGTGCTGGGCGTGATTCAGAATCCGAATTTCAAGATCAGCGGCGATTGAGGGGCCGCCCGGCTGCAAGCTCTCTTATCAATGTGCGCGTAGAGGCGAAGAGTTTCTTCAGGGGCTGAAGCCCACCCTTCGCTCTGAATGTCGGACCTGAAGCTCCGACCCCCTAACGAGCAGGATGAACCGCCCGCTACGGCATGATGATGCGCGGAGCTTCTTTCGTGGCCTCGGCTGGAAGCGGGAAACGAGCGCGAAGGAAATCGAGGAAAGCGCGCGAGCGAGGGCGGCCGTTCGTTTCCTGCTTGCCGACGCGAAGCAAGAACACCATCAAGTGCGAGACCTCGGTGTCTTTCAGCCGATTCATTCCAGCGCGTCCCGCTTCTTCCTTGCGAAATTCCTGAAGGAACTGATTCATCTCGCCGTAGAGTGCGCGGGCCATGGGCGCGTCCGGCGGGTGTTCGTAGTAAATCCCGGTGCCGAGCGTGCGATACGTTTCCGCGAGCGTTTCGAGGGCGGAAAGAACCGCGCCGTCGGCGAGTTCCCTGTTTTGAAGCTGGAAATTCAGGATCGTGGTCGCCGCGCCAGAGACCAGCGGCCAGTGCTCGTAGACGAAATCGACGGGAACCTTCAGATCCGGATACGGCAGCTCCCCGGCGGGGATCGGCTTGCGATGCTCGGATTCGTAGCGATGCGCGGTGATCAGGTGCGGGCAATCCGGCACGCAGTCGATCGTTACCTCGCGTTCGCGGCCGCAGCAGACCGCGCAGATTTTTTCGCCCTTTGCGGGACAAAACCGCTTTGCCGGGCGCTTTCCGCAGATCGGACAGCTCATCGAACCTCGCAATTCGTGAGAATCACGCGCAACGGGCGCTCAACGGATTACAAACTGTCTCATAAACGTTCGCGGCGCAAGTGAAGAGTTTCTTCAGCGCTGAATGTGAAATTTCAAGACGTTGTTGTCATCCCGTGCCGCGAACCGCGCTGGGGGCGCGATATAGCATGAATGGGGGCGCGGCGAGCAGCGCCCCTACAACCCTGGCCTCCGCCGGCGATTTTGCGCGAGTATGACGCGCTGAAGAAGAGCCGGCGAGACGCCCTTCGACCTCGCTCAGGGTAAACCGGCTCTACCTGAACCGAACGGCGGAAGCTGTGCTTCCGCGTTCACGCGAGATTACTTCACGTATACCTTCGGCTCGACCGACATTCCCAGTCGCAAATAGTCGTCGGAGTTCTGTCCAGGATTGAGGACGATTTTCACCGGGATGCGCTGAACGACCTTCACGTAATTGCCGGTGGCGTTTTCCGGCGGCAGAAGGCTGAGACGCGCGCCGCTCGAACCGGCGATGCTATCGACGTGGCCCTGGTAGGTGCGGCCGTTGGCGTCGACTTTGATCTCCGCTTTCTGTCCGGGGCGCATGTATTTCAGTTGCGTCTCCTTGAAGTTCGCGGTCACCCACACTTCGTTGAGAGGCACGATGGTGAGCAGTTGCTGGCCGGGCTGGACGTTCATGCCGACCTCGACGCTTTTCGAGACGATGCCATCCACGGGCGCGATGATCTTCGTATACTGCAAGTTCAATTCGGCTTGTTCGAGCGCGGCCTGCTTTTCCTGCACGTCGGCCTCGGCGGAAAGAGCGCGAGCTTTCGACGAGGCGACCTGCTGAGGGCCGGTCTGCGAAGAGCGGTAAGTCGCCTCGGCCTGCGCGAGACGCGCGCGAGCCTGCGTCACCTGCTGGTCAGCGGCGGAAGCGTTCGCCTTTGCCGCGGCAACACTCGCATTGCCAGACGCCGCGGCAGCCACTGCCTGGTCGTAAAGCTGCTCGGAAATTTCCTGCTTGTCGACAAGCAGTTTGTAGCGCGCCAGGTCGTTTTGGGCTTTCTGGTTGTTGGCTTGCGCTTCCAGAAGCTGCGCCTGGGCGGCGTCGTGCTGCTGAAGAGCCGCGACGATTCCCGCCTGCGCGTCGTCGATATCCGCCTGAGAGGAAGAAACCTGGCTGGTGGTATTGATGGACGTGACCGGAACGTTGATGTTCAGGGAGCGCGCCGTGGCTTGCGCGCTGGCGAGATTGGCGCGAGCCTGATCGAGCGCGGTTTGATAATCGCGCGGATCGATTTCCACGAGCACGTCGCCCTTGTGCACGAACTGGTTGTCGTCGACGTTGACCACGGAGACATAGCCTGAAATGCGCGCGCTGAGTGGCTGCAGGTGGCCGTCGACCTCGGCATCGTCGGTTGATTCATAGCTCGAAAAATAGCGCCAGGCGAAAATTCCACCGATAATAACGACGATCGCGGCGATGATGAGCAAAAGGCGCGCGCGAGGATTTGCCTGGAAGAAGCCGGGGCGGCGATACTCGGGCGGAGGCGACGCCGGGTGCGTATCGGCAGCAGACGAAGTCTCCGCGGGCTGGTTGGTCGGGGTTTCGACTTCAGTTCTCTCTGCCATGGTCTTTATTTTCCTTTGAGATATTCTTTAACGCCCTCTTCACCCATGCCCAAGGCGCGGGCCAGAGAAATCTTCGCGTAATTATCGGCATACAGACTGGAAATGTAGCTTTCGTGAGCGCTGGCCACGGATTCTTGAGCCTGCACGACTTCGACCGTATCGGTAACGCCGGCGGCGAAACGATCCCTGGATTGCGCGAGAGTCTGGTCGGCCAGATCGATATTGCTGCGGGCCACCTCGACTTGTTCTTCGGCGGATTCGATGTTGAGGAGCGCGGTGCGAACGTCATCGTCGATTTGAGCGTGGAGATTATCGAGCCGCTGGCGGCTTTGCTCGAGCCGCGCGTCGGCCTCGAGAACGTCGCCGTGAACCTTGCCGCCCTGGAAAATCGGGATGTTCAGCGTGCCGCGAACGTCCATCACGCCATGACTGGCGAGAGTGTCGTAGGTCCCCGCCAGGCCGTAGTCCGCGCTGAAGGAAAGAGTGGGCAAATAGCCGTCCTTCGCGGCCTTCTGCGCGTATTCCGCGGCGTGCACATCGGCGAGCGCTGCCTGAAAATCGGAGCGATTCGCGTAGGCGCGCTTGAGCGCCTCGTCGACGGTCAGACCGGGGAACGGCTGGTACAGCGAGTCGTCGGTGAGTTCGAATTGCTGCCCGGGCGCAAGACCGATCACGCGAGCCAGCGTAAGCTTGGCGATCGCGAAATTATTCTTAGATTGGATCAGGTCCTGCTGGCGTGTTTTGAGTTCGACATTGGCCCGAAGCCCATCGATGTTGGCAGAAGTGCCCGCCTTCACCTGGTCGGAAGCCTGATCGTATAGAGCTTGCGCGGTTTTCACCTGGGCGTCGGCGGTTTCGACGCGAGCCTGGTCCGCAATCGCCTGCAAATAGGTATTGCCGACGGCGAGAATGACAAGATCGCGCGCGTCTTTGAAACTGTATTCCGCCGATTTCAGACTTTGGGACGCGGAATGCGTGTCGTTGAGCGCCTTGAGATCGAGAAGCGACTGCGTGAGGTACGCGCGCGAATCGAAATAGGCGAACGGCCCGACAATCGAGGGAATCGAGATGCCGGAAGACGGTGGAAACTTGAAGCTGAAGCCGAACTCGGCCAGAGAGATTTGTGAAGCGTCGACGTAGGAAGATGTCGTGAGATTCGGCAGCAGCGCGCTCAACTCCTTCCAACGCTCGCCGTGGGCCGCGCGAACATCCTGCCCAGAAAGCAGGATGCCGAGATTCTGCTTGAGTCCGCGATCCATGGCTTCTTGCAGCGAAAGCTTCAGCACGCCGGGCACGAGGTCCGACGGGACGCTGCCCGAATAATCGCCCTGAGTCGCCATGAATGTTGAAACGGGAGTTGAAGCTGGGCTGCTTGAAGTGGCGCCCGTCTGCGCGCGCGCCGGCGCTGCGGCCAGCAGCAGAGCGAACACAAGAATGCCCCACAAATTCCGCGATCGGCCTATCACGAAATATCCTCCTCCGGCTCGTTGTAGCTTGGATGAAGGTACCGCCATGAAGGACTCAGCACTTCCCTATGAAATCTCAGCGAACCTTGGCTCGTTGTTTTCACGATCTTGAACTCCGCTGGCCCCTGGCCATCCTGCTCTTCTCATCGGCAAGAAGGTTCGGCGCGAACAGGTCCCACACCTGGCCCTCGGTGGCGCGCAAAGAGCTGTCGGGCTTCATCGCCCAGGCGAGGGTGACGCCGAAGAGAATGAGTTGGGTCAACCGCGCGAGTTCGGCGGCCGGCAGATCGCGCCGCACTTCCCCGCGTTTCTGCGCCAGCGTGAAGATCTCCGCGATCAGACGGCGGCCGGCGATGAGGCGCTTATGAAGTTCCGCGCGAACGGGAGGACACGATGCGTGGGCCGAATAGATCGCGCGAAGAAGCTCCGGGCTTTCCGCCCACTGGCCGGCCAAGCCCACGGCCATGCGCCGCAGGGCGGGCAGCGCCGCCCCTTTTTTTGCTTCTTCCAGGGCGTTTTCGATCGCGGCGATGCGCTCGGCGCCGAACGTGGCGAGAACGTGCTCCTTGGTCGGAAAATAATTGAAGAACGTTCCCTTGCCGACGTCGGCGGCTTCCGTGATGTCTTCAACGGTGGTTTCAAGATAACCGCGCTCGGCGAAAAGGCGGAGGGCTTCGCGAAACAGGCGCTCGCGAATTTCGGCGCGGTGGCGCTCGCGGCGGCCAACGACGCGCTTTACCTTGTTCCGAAGAGCTGAAGTGGAAGCAGCCATTCACATTCCCCAGGCATGACCAGCGACCAAAGATGACTATAGGTCATATTTGAGCAGAGGTCAAACAGCACCGCGAGAAAAAAGAACTAAGGGATACGGGAATCTTCGGGCGATTTCCCGCCCCGAAAGGAACGCTTCTTCCGGGGCGGGCACCGCGAGAGCGTTACTTGGAAAGGTTCTTGGGACTGTGCTGATTCAGAATTTCAATCATCAGCCTTGCCGATGGCGGAATCGGGACGGCCCCGTGGAGGGCAATCTCTTTCGCGTCGAGCTTCTGCCCGTAAATGCGCTCGTTCGCATCGTTATCCGGACGGAGCGTCGACCCCTCCAGCGAGATGCCGGCGAACAAACCACGAGCGCGCGAATAGGTGAGGAACTCGGCGCGCATGGTGACGTCGGTGTCGGCCTCGGCATCCCGGCCGACGGGACCGGCGGCGGCCGATGCGTCGCCACCCAGTTTCACTTTGCTATTGAGGATCGACCTCGCGCCGCCCTGATTCATCACGAGGATCACGAAATCGGTGGCCTGACCGCCAAGCTGGAATCCGAAGCTGCCACCTTCGAGAGCCATCATCGTGGGCGCGCTCCAGGGCCCCTGAAAAGTCTCGCCACTGCGGCACGTCATCGCGCCACGGCCGTAGCTGCCGCCGATGATGAACGCAGCCTTGAGCACGGACGGAATCACGATGACGCAGTCGGCCTTATCGAGGAGGCTCTGCGGGATGTCGTCGGGGATGTTCATGATTTCTTTGAGAACTTCGCCCGCATTCTGCAGCCGATCTTCGTCATGTGATTTATCGTCCGCGCGAGCGGGAGCGGACGCGAGGAGCAAGGGCATGCATATCAGTGCAGCAGCGAGCAAAATCGAAAGTATCTTCTTCATGATTGCCTCCTATGAAATTAGTGCGAAGTTCATGATAGGGGCTTTTGATATCACTGCGCAACCCAATCGCCGGCGGGAGATGGACGTGCGTCCATCGAGGCCGCGAATGCAATATAATTGTGCCGTTGTCACCCTTCATGCACATGCGTCGTGCCGACGGCAGCGATTTTCGCATCCGCCGGCACATGGATATTGGACTCCTGACGCGGGCGTTTCGTATCGCTATTTGCGCGGCAATATTTGCGGCTTGCGCGAATGGCGGTGCGGCCCAGCAGCCTCCCGCGGCCAAGCGGGCGGACGTGGCGCAGTTTCGCGCGCGCGTGGAGAAGGCGCTCGATGAAGCGAATGCGCAGAGGGCAGCGTGGGGAATCGTCGTCGCCGACCGCGATACTGGCGAGACTCTCTACGCGCTGAACGCGGATCATTTCTTCGCGCCTGCTTCGAACGCAAAAATCTTTACGACGGCGCTCGCGCTGGCCACGCTCGGTTCCGACTACCGATTTCGCACCACGCTTGAATCGCCAGGAACGCTCGGCAGCGACGGGCGTCTCGCAGGCGATCTGATCCTGGTGGGGCGCGGCGATCCCGATCTTTCCAATCGCAAGTTTCCATACACCGGCAATGGCGAGCGCGAAGGGCCGATCGATCGCGTGCTCGGTGAGATGGCCGATGCAGCCGTGGCGAAGGGGCTGCGGGAAGTTGACGGTGACATCATCGCGGACGATAGCTATTTTCCGTACGATCCGTATCCGGCGGCATGGACTGCCGGCGATCTCTTCTTCACGTTCGGCGCGCCCGTGAGCGCGATCGCTTTCAATGACAACGTTGTGACGGTCCTCGTGGAGGCGGGTGCTCGCGCCGGCGATGCGGCCACGATCACCGCGGAGCCGAGTGCCGCGGCGGATATGATCGGGCACGACATCACGACGGTGGCGCCCGGAACGAACTTCAACCTCGCGGTGGTTCGCCAACCGGGCGTGGATTTCATTCAGATACGCGGCACGATTCCGGCGGGACACGCGCCGGTGCGGCTTGATTTGGCGATGACGAGCCCGGCGGAGACGGCCGCGCGCGCGCTAAAAGAATTGCTTGAGGCGCGCGGCGTACATGTGACGGGAAACGTGCGCGTGCAACACGCTGAGCCGCCGGAAAGCACGCCCGCGGGCGATCCCGTGTTCCCGGCGGCGGCCGTGGCTGCGCAGACGCCGACGGGTGCGGACAGGTTGGTGCTCGCGGAACATCTTTCTCCACCGCTGATCGAGAGCATCGAATTCACGAACAAAGCCAGCAACAACCTGCATGCGGAATTGCTGCTCCGCGCGGTGGCGCGCGAGAAATTGGGATTGGGATCGACGGCGGCGGGACTGGAGGTCGAAAAGGATTTCCTGCACGCGGCAGGAATTCCGGATGGCGACGTGTTGCTGTCGGACGGCTCGGGGCTGGCGCGCGACGATCTGGTGACGCCCCGGGCGATGATGATGCTGCTGCGTTACGCGGCGGGGCAGCCGTGGGGCCGTGATTTCATCTCGACGCTGCCGATCGCGGGCGTCGATGGCACTCTCGAAGATCGCATGAAGAATACCGCCGCGACGGGGCTGATCGAGGCGAAAACGGGAACGCTCGAGCACGATCACGCGCTTGCAGGCTACGCGACGACGCTGCGCGGCGAGTATCTGGCGTTCGCGATCTTCTGCAACAACGACGCGCAGCACGGTCCGGGCGCATCGGCGCCAATCGATGCGATTGCGAAGGCGATGGTCGAGACGCTGGGCAGTGGGCGCGGGTCGTCGTCCGTGCGGAAAAAGAAATGAGTCCCGAGGCGAGGATCGTCACCGTTTTCGGCAGCGGGCGCTTGCGCGCGGGCGATCCGCAATATGCCGAGGCGCGAGCGCTGGGCGCGGAATTAGCGGCGAAGGGATTTCGCGTGTGCTCGGGCGGCTACGGCGGCGTGATGGAGGCGGTGTCGCGCGGGGCGAAGGAAGCGGGCGGGCGAACGCTCGCGGTGACAGCGGAATTTTTTCGGTCGAGCGCGAATGAATGGGTCGATGAGCAGGTTCGCGTGAAAACGTGGCAGGAGCGATTATTCGAATTGGTGAAGTGCGGACATGGCTACATCGCGTGCCCGGGCGGCACGGGGACGCTAGTGGAGCTCGCGGTCGTCTGGGAGATGCTCAACAAGGGCGCGATGGCGCGGAAACCATTCGCGGTGCTCGGGGATTTTTGGCGGCCGGTGGTCGATCTGGTGAGCGAAGTGGAATTTGGCCGCGCGCGCAATCGCGGCCGGGATGATGCGCCTCTTGTGCACATTGCACCGTCCGCGGCGGATGCGGCCGCGTATCTTGCCGGGCAATTTGAGGCGCGCTGAGTTTCCCACAGTCAACCGAGCTACAATCTTCTTCGTGTCGCGTCCTGCGGAAGAACTGCTGGAATTCGACCGCCTGAAGAGCATCGTCAGCGGCTTCACCACGTGTGTGCCCGGGCGGCGGGCGGTGCAGGCGCTCGCGCCGCAGCAAGATACGACTGCGCTTGGCGCTGAGTTCGAGCTTGTGCGCGAAGCGATGGCGTATCTGCGCGCCGGATCGGAGCTCGGACTTGGCTCGCTGGCCGATCCCGCCGCGTGGCTCGCGCGGCTCGTGGTTCCGGGTTCCGTGCTTGCGATTGCCGAACTGCTGGACGCGGTATCGCTGATGGAAACAGTGGCCGGCGTGCGGCAGAACTTTCGCGGCGAGGCCGCAAAATATCCGCGCCTCGCTGAACGCGCCGCTGCGCTGGCCGATTTCCGGCAACTCTCTGCCGCGATACGTCGCGCGATACTTCCGAACGGCGAAATCAGCGACGATGCTTCGCCGCAGCTGAAGCGTATCCGCGTCGGCATCGCGCAGGGGCGCGAGAAAATTCAGCGTTCGCTGGAGGGCATTCTTCGCGCGCGCGGCGACGCCTCTGGCGAAAAGGGCGAGGACTACATCACGCTCCGCAACGACCGCTTCGTGATTCCTGTGCGCGCGTCCGAGCGGCGCAGCGTTCCCGGCGTGGTGCACGGCGCGAGCGGCACGGGGCAGACGATTTTCGTCGAACCGCTTGAAGCGATCGATCTCAACAATCGGTTGGTGCAGCTGAGCGACGAAGAAATTGCCGAAATCGCGCGCATCCTGGAAGAGCTGACGGAGCGGGTGCGGCTGGATCGCGGGCCGCTCGACGCGGCGGCTGCGGAAATCGCGCATCTCGATTCGATTTTCGCTCGCGCGCGTTTCGCCCGCGAATTCGACTGCACGGTCCCGGAATTTACGCGGGGCAATTCGCTGCGCCTCGAAGCGGCACGCAATCCGGTGCTCGAGGCGACGCTGCGCCCGCCGGGGCTGAAGGCGGTGCCGCTCGGGTTTGCGCTCGGCGGCGGCGAGACGGTGATGGTGATCAGCGGGCCGAATACCGGTGGGAAGACCGTCGCGCTGAAAACGACGGGCCTTGCAGCGCTCTCGGCGCAATCCGCAATTCCCGTGGCCGCAGAGCGGGCGGAGATGCCGATTTTCGACCGCGTGCTGGCGGATATCGGCGACGAGCAATCGATCGCAGCGAACCTTTCGACGTTTTCGGCGCACATGCTGAATCTGAAGTCGATGCTCGACGTCGCGACAGAGCGCTCGTTGATCCTCGTCGACGAAATGGGCACCGGCACGGCCCCCGATGAAGGCGCCGCACTCGCGGTCGCGCTGCTCGAAGAATTTCGCACGCGGCGCGCGTTGACGCTGGCGACTACGCATCACGATCGCCTGAAGGCGTATGCCTCGACGACACCCGGCATCGTGAACGCGGCGATGGAATTCGACGAGGAGCATCTGCGGCCGACGTACCGCCTGCTCGTCGGAGTTCCGGGCACGTCGAGCGGAATCGAAATCGCGCGGCGGCTGGGATTGCCGGCGCGGGTCGTGGAGCACGCGCAGGCAAGCCTTTCGCCGGAATCGCGCGAAGCGCGCGACCTCATCGCCTACCTCCATCGAAGCCGCGACGAAATGGAAGACGTGAAGCGGCAGGGGCGCGAAGAGCTGGCGCAGCTCGAGGAGGATCGCCGGTCGCTGCAAACGGAATGGGTCGAACGGCAACGGAAGCGCATCGCCGAGCTCGAGAAGAGTTTTCGCGAGGCGGAAAAGCGGCTCGAGGCCGAGGTCGCGCGCATGGTCGATGATGTGAAGGATCGCGCGCTGCGCGCCCAGCTCGAAAAACAAACGGGACGCCGAATGGGCAAGTTCGAATCGGATGCGCGGGCCGAAGCCGATGCGGCCGTCGTCGAGACGCTCGCGGCATCGCAAGCCGATCTTGGCGTGGCGATTGCGGCGCAACAAGCGCCGGTCGCGCCGGAATTGCTTTCGGCGGGCCAACGAATCATGGTGAAAGGATTCAAGCAGCCGGTCGTCTTTCAGCGGCACGACGGGCGCCTAGCGGAAGTGCAAGCCGGACCGCTGCGGATGAAGGTTCCGCTCCCGGATATCGTCGGGATCGAAAATGAAACAGCGGCGGCAAGGGGCGCTGGCGGCGCTGCTGCAGGTGCGCGAGAGCGCGGGATTACAGTCCACGCACAGGCGAGCGTTGACTCTGCACCCGAGGAGATCAATGTGATCGGCTCCACAGTGGAGGAAGCAACCCAGCGCGTCGATAAATTTCTTGATAATGCAGCGCTAGCAGGAAGAGGTACCGTCCGCATTATCCACGGCCACGGTACCGGCGCGTTGCGCCGAGGCTTGGCCGAATTTCTCACAGCGCACCCGCTGGTTGAGCGCATCCACGCAGAAGCTGAAGACCGAGGCGGCACCGCGATCACTGTGGCAGAATTGAAGTCCTAGCGGCGAAATGCTAAGAGAGTAGTCCGAGTTTCTAATTTCGATTTTCCATTTTCGAAAGCAATGGCTGAAGCCGGATCATTCGCGGAGAAGGTGAAGCAGCAGGCGGACATCGTCCGCGTAATCGGCGAGTACGTCCGCCTGAAGAAAACGGGGCAAAATTTCACGGGGCTGTGCCCGTTCCATCAGGAGAAGACGCCGTCGTTTGCCGTGCATCCGGTGCGGCAGATCTACCACTGCTTCGGCTGCGGCGCGGGCGGCGACGTGTTCAAGTTCGTGATGGAGCTCGACAAGTGCACGTTTCCCGAGGCGCTGCGGACGGTCGCCGAAAAATGCGGCATCCCGATTCCGAGGCCGCGCGAGCGTTCGCCCGAAGAGCGGCGGGAGAACCAGCAGCGAGGCGCGCTGGTCGAGATGCATCAGCAAGCCGCGGCCTTTTTCGCGCGGCAGCTTCATGAAGCGGCGGAGGGCAAGGTCGCGGCGGCGTATCTCGAGGATCGCGGCCTTGATCGCGAAGCCATGAAAAGATTCGGGCTGGGCTGGGCGCCGTCGTCCGGCGATGCGCTGCTGCGCCAGCTCAAGCCGAAGTATCCCGAGGCGCTGCTCGAAGTCTCCGGGCTTTTCTCGAAAGATCAGGGCGGGCGGCTCTACGACCGCTTCCGGCGCCGCATCATGTTCCCGATCGCGAATGACTCCGGCAAAGTGATCGCATTCGGCGGGCGCGCAATGGGCGACGACATGCCGAAATACATGAACTCGCCCGAGACGCCGGTGTATTCGAAGAGCAACGTGCTTTATCACCTCGACCGTGCGAAGGAAGCGATCCGGCAAGGCGACGTCGCGATTCTCGTCGAGGGATACATGGACGCAATCGCGGTGGCGCGCGCGGGCATCGCGAACGTGGTCGCAAGCTGCGGCACCAGCCTCGCCGAGCCGCAGATCAAGCTGCTCGGCCGGTTCACGCGGCGCGTGATCGTGAATTACGACCCCGATACTGCGGGGCAAGTGGCCACGGAGCGATCGATCGCGCTGCTGCTCGAAAAAGAATTCGACGTGCGCGTGCTGGCGTTGCCCGGAGCCGCCGATCCGGACAAATTCATCAAAGAGCAGGGCGTGGAAGCCTACCGGAAACTGCTGGCGCAGGCGCCGCCGTATCTCGATTACCTGATCGGCAAGGCGCGCCACATGGACCGCACAACGGCCGCGGGAAAAGTGGCAGCGCTGAATTTCCTGATGCCCTACGTGCAGCGGCTTCCGGACCGGCTGCTGCGGTCGGAATGGGCCACGCGGATCGCGTCCGAGCTGCGCGTCGATGAACCGGTGCTGCGCGAGGCCTTGCGCCGCGCCGCCATTGAGCGCCGCAGCGAAGTGAAGCCCAAGGCGGAGCTGGTGGGCAGTCCCGTCCAGGGCGCGGAGCGAAGGCTGATCCAGATGTTGGTCGAAGCCGAAGAATTCCGCGAAAGACTTCGCGAGACTCTGGCGCGCGAATCTTTGCATCGAGGGCTCGAAACCGAGCGGATCGTGGAAGCTCTTATTTCCGGGGCCTCCGGGCCTCCGGATGTGCCTTCGATCGCGACGAGTTTGGAGGATCGAGACCGCCGGTTGCTCTTTGAGGTGCTTTTCGAGAAGCCTCAGGAAGCAACATGGGAAGCGGCGGAAAGTTGTCTCGCCGTTTTGCGCAGCCGTCCCGTGGAACAGGAGCTTGCCGAATTGCAGAAAAAGATCGAATCACAAACGCCGCCCGAGGATTTAAACCGGCTGCTCTCGCGCCGTCTCGAGCTGCAGAAAAAGCTGGCCGCGGCCGCGAAATGACCACGTCCCTTCCCTCCATCGTGATCGTCGGCCGCCCGAACGTGGGGAAATCCACCCTCTTCAACCGCCTCACCGGTTCGCGCCGGTCGATCGTCACCAACGAACCCGGCATCACGCGCGACCGCATCTACGGAACCGCGAACTGGGACGGCCGCGCATTTGAAGTGGTCGACACGGGCGGAATCGTGCCCGAGGAGAAGGCCGGGATTCCCGGCGAAATTCTGCGGCAGGCGCGCGTGGCGATCGAGAATGCCACGCGGGTGGTGCAGATCGTCGATGGGCGCGCGGGACCGCTGCCGCTCGACGCCGAACTCGCGCAGCTTCTGCGGCGCGCGGGCAAACCGCCCGTGCTCGCCGTCAACAAAGTGGATTCGGCGAAGCAGGCAGAGCTCGCCGCGCAGTTCTACGAGCTGGGCGACGAAATCTTCCCCATTTCGGCCGAGCACGGCTATGGCATCGACGCGCTGCTCGATGCGCTGACGCACGATTTTCCCGAGGGCGAATCGACGGAAGCCAAGCCGGACGTCAACATCGCGATCATCGGCCGGCCGAACGTCGGCAAGTCGACGCTGCTCAACCAACTGGTCGGCGCCCAGCGTGCCATCGTCTCGCCCGAGGCCGGCACCACGCGCGACATGGTGGATACCGTCGTCGAGCGCCACGGCAAGACGTACCGCTTCCTCGATACCGCCGGGATTCGCCGCAAGGGCAAGACGAAACTGATCGCCGAAAAACTGAGCGTCATCATGGCGCGCAATCATCTCGAGCGCGCGGACGTGGCCGTGCTCGTGGTGGACGCGTCGGTGGGCGTCACATCGCACGACGCCACGATCGCGAGCTACGCCGAGCAGTCGGGCCGCTCGGTGATCATCGCGATGAACAAATGGGACCTCGCCCTCAAAGCGGCGCAGGAAAAAGCCGCGCGAGAGAAGGTGCACAGCGGCAAAGAGGCAGGCAAGGGCGCGAATCCGGCGAGGCTGCTCGCGGATTACGAGCCGATGGTCCGGCAGAAGCTGAAATTCTTGTCTTACGCGCCGATCGTTTTCCTTTCCGCGCTCACCGGCGAACGCACCGAAAAGCTTTACACGCTGATCGACCGCGTGGTCGAGGCGCGCAGGCGGCGGATATCGACCGGCGAGCTGAACAGGTGGCTCGCGAACGTCGATCTCGAGCGCGGCACTTCTCCCGCGAGCCGCGAGGTCAAGATCTACTACATCACGCAGGCCACCGTTGCGCCGCCTACGTTTGTGCTCTTCACAAATCAGACGAAGCCGCTGCATTTCAGCTACCAGCGCTTCCTCGAAAATCGCCTTCGCTCGGCCTTCGATTTCACGGGCACGCCGATCCGCTTCAACCAGCGCCTGAAAAAACGCGACCGCCCCGGCCACGAGAAGCCTGAATTCCCCAAGGGCGAAAAACGCGCGCCGCGCCACAGCAAGCCCAAGCGGCGCCCCGGCCGCGGTCGGGGCCGCCAACGCTAGCGGAGCTCTTGCTCGCCCTGCCGCAATTTTCTTGCTGCTGTTCCGAACCTTTCGGCGCGGCCGGGCCTCTAGATACGTGACGACAGCGCGTGGCTACTTCCAAACAAGAGGCGCAATGGGTTCTCCGAGCCCAGTGCGGCGATCGCGAGGCCCTCGAGCTGCTCTTGCGCAGCGTGCAGCCTTCGCTCCGCCGCTATTTGATGCGGCTCGTCGGCGCGTCGTCCGCCGATGACGTGCTGCAGGAAGTTCTGATCCTCGTCTCGCGCAAGCTGAAATGGCTGGATATGCCGGAAGCATTTCATCCCTGGGCGTATCGGGTGGCGAGCCGGGCGGCATTTCGCCATTTGAAGAAAGAGAAGCGCTGGTCCGAGCAGGTTCGCGACGAAGCCGTCCTCGACGATCTTCCGGCCGCGGAGTCGGCCGTGCCGCCGGAACTGTTGCCCGAGTTGCTGAAATCCGACGCGCTCTCGGCCGCCAGCCGCGCCGTGCTGGTACTGCACTTTCAGGAGGAGATGTCTCTTCCCGAAATCGCCGCAATTCTTGAGATACCGGTGGGCACCGTCAAATCGCGCCTCGCCTATGGTTTGGCTGCCCTTCGCAAGAAACTCGATCCCACAAGGAGCGTGTGATGGCAGAAGATATGGAAGCAATCCTGCGAAAGTCGTTGAACGCCGTGGACCGCAGCCAGAAATGGCAAATGGCGGGGCTGGTGTTCTTCTTGCTGTTTCTCTTGCTTCATCTCTTCGCGTTCATCAGCGCGGTGCACGGAGGCCGCGGGATCCAGGCCGCGAGCACGGGAGCCGTGGTAATGGGAATATTTTCCGTCCTGCTCATGGTCCTTGCCTGCACGTTCGGAATCACCTTCTTCATCTCGCGGATGACCAAGCGGATTTTGAAGGCGATCGAGCTTTCGTCCAAGCCGTAGCGTCCAATTTGTCACGGGGGTTGACACGGCCCGAAATCGGCCTAGGATACAGACAAAGCCATGGCCAGCGCAGCTCAACGAGTGCCGGAAAGCCCCGAAACCGGCGGGCTATTTCGCATCGGCGAGGTCAGCCGCCTGACGGCGACGAAGACGTTTGTCCTGCGCTTCTGGGAGTCCGAGTTTCCGATGCTGCAGCCGGTGAAGAGCCCGAGCGGGCATCGCCTCTATCGCCGCGAGGACATCGAAACCGTCTTCGAGATCAAGCGCCTGCTCTACGACGAGGGTTTTACCATCGCAGGCGCGCGGAAGCACCTGATGGATCAAAATGGCGCGGAAGACAATGGCACCGCCGACGCCGAAGCAAACGCTTCCGCCGCCGCAGCCGCAGCCCCCGCCAAACTCGATCGTAGCTCGCGCGCGCATCGTAAATTCCTGCTGGATCTGCACGAAGAGCTCCTCGCTGTCTTGACCCTCCTCGAACGCGAGTGATACGCTGATTCCCGGCCCAAACAGCCACATGCAGGCTGATTGCGGCCAGTGCGGTCGGGACGTGGCGCAGCCTGGTAGCGCGCACGCTTGGGGTGCGTGAGGTCGCTGGTTCAAATCCAGTCGTCCCGACCATTGTTCTCAGGCAGCTCCGCCCGCTTCGTACATGACTTCGCTTGAGTCTCGTTTCTTCCGACTCTTGGATAGCTTCGCAAAAAGCGAATATCGATGTTCATTGACAGAGATGTCGCTTCGCGACGAACGAAACGAGTATGTTTTGTGCTTTCGTCCCATCGCGGCCGGCGCGAGTCCGGAGAAGCAGCAGCTCTGCCGTTACATCGAGGTCGACGCTCGCGAAGCGATGAAATCGGCGCACGAGAAGCTGTTGACCCCTGAAATCGTCGACGATATGAAAAAATCGCTCTCCGGCCTTTGGGATTCGGCACAATAGGGATCTCGGAGATGAACCGCTTCCTACAGACTCCATGTCAAATGTTCTGATCACGAACGACGACGGGATACACGCGCCGGGGCTGCGCGCGCTGGCAGCGGCGCTCGGTGAGATCGGCACGGTGACGATTGTGGCGCCGTCGCGCGACCATAGCGCCGCCGCGCAATCGCTCACGCTGCGCCAGCCGATCTATTGCGACCAGATTGCCGAGCGCGAATATTCGATCGAAGGCACACCCGCGGACGCGATGATCCTCGCGCTGCACACGCTCCTCGCCGACAAGCCGGACATCGTCTTCTCCGGAATCAATCGCGGCGGCAACGTCGGCGAAAATATCTACTATTCGGGGACGGTGGGCGCGGCGATGGAGGCGGCGATCAACCGCGTGCCGGCGGTGGCGGTTTCCGTGGTGTACCGCGGGCAGGAATTCGGCTTTGCGCCCGCGGCGGCCTTCGCGCGCACGCTGGCGCCGCTGATCCTGAGCGAAGGGCTGCCGGAGGGCGTGCTGCTCAACGTCAACATCCCGCAGGACTGGACCGGCGAGGTGCGCGTCACGCGGCAATCTTCCAAAATCACGCGCAACGTGCTGCAGCCGGGCGAAGACCCGCGGGGGCGGCGCTATTACTGGCTGAGCGAGCAGCAATTCGTCGGCGGCATCGAGCCGGATACGGACCAGGCCGCGATTCGCGACGGCGCGGCGTCGATCACGCCGCTGCGCGTGGACCACACGCACACTCCTTCGCTCGAGCATCTGGCCCGCTGGACGAAGCTACTTGAGGCAACGTTCCCGCCGCTGACCGGCGCCTACTCACGCGAGCGCCACCGAATGGACCGTCATCCTGCTTGCCCTGACGAAGGAAGGGAGCGAAGCGAAGGATCTCTCTTCCTCTTTTCGTGGCGCATCTTTCCATGGGAGTGGGCGCTCGTCGGATGCGGTGTTGCGGCCCCGTTATGCTATTTTAGGTTTTCGCCGCCGCAGTCTCGGGACCACCGGACACTCATGCCGAAAAAAGCAGCCACCGCCCAACCCGAGGAAATTACCGTCGAAGGCATCTTCGGCCCGGGCGGGCATGCTTGAAAAGCGCCACCCGGGCTACGAGTTTCGTCCATCGCAGCTCGAGATGGCGAGGATCGCCGACGACGCTTTCGAGAAGCACCAGCACGTGGTGATCGAAGCGGGCACCGGCACCGGCAAAACGCTCGCGTACCTGATTCCCGCGATTCGCAGCGGGCGGCGCGTGGTGATTTCGACGGCGACGAAATCGCTGCAGGAGCAGCTCTTCCAAAAGGACGTTCCCTTCCTGCAAAAGCATTTCGCCCCGAATCTGAAAGCGGCGCTGATGAAGGGCCGCGCGAATTTCCTGTGCCGCCAGAAAGTGCATCAGATGGAGGGCCAGCCGGTCCTGAAGGGCATGGACGAAATCGACTGGTTTTCGCAGATCCGCGATTGGGAGAAGCTGACCGAAACCGGCGACCGCAGCGAGCTGACATTTCTTCCCGACGACGCCGAGCTGTGGAACCGCATCGACGCGCGCAGCGACCTCTGCACCGGGCAGAAGTGCGCCGGAATTCCAGCGCTGCTTCATCACCGCGATGCACCAGCGCGCCGCAAGAAGCGGACCTGATCATCGTGAATCATCATCTGTTTTTCGCCGACCTCGCGATTCGCCAGGACGATTTCGGCTCGATCCTGCCCGAATATTCCGCCGTCGTTTTCGACGAAGCGCACGAAATCGAAGACGTGGCGAGCGACTATTTCGGCCGCCAGCTTTCGAGCTATCGATTCGAAGAGCTCGCGCGCGATACGGAAAGCATGCTGCGCATCCTGCGCATCGATGCCGCGCCGCTGCGCAAGCATCTCGCGCGCATGCGCGAACGCGCCCGCGGCTTTTTCGAGACGTTTCCCGGAACGCGAAGGGCCGCTACCCGTTCGGCCCCGCGGAGCGGCATGCATTCCTCGACAGCAATCGCGAGGCCTACGACGATCTGGCGGCGCGCGTGAAACGCATCGAAGCCGAACTTTCGGCGCTCACGCCGAAGCCCGAAGAAGTGATCGCGCTCGCGCGCCGCGCCGCGGAAATGCGCCGCGAGCTTGCGTTCCTGATGGAAAGCGAAGAGAAAAGCTACGTCTACTGGTACGAGCGCCGCGGCCGGGGCGTTTTTCTCGCGGCGACGCCGATCGACGTGAGCGAGATCCTGCGCGAGCGGCTCTTCGACCAATTCGACACGGTGATTCTGACGTCGGCGACGCTGGCGGTCGGCGGCCGGTTCGATTATCTGAAGCAGCGCCTGGGCGTGCTGCCGGCGCACGAAGCAGTGCTGCCGCAGGAATTCGATTATCGCGAGCAGGCGCTGCTCTACATGCCGCGTCGACTGCCGGACGTGCGCAATCCCGCATTCGCGGCGAGCGCCGCCGACGAAATCGTGCGGCTGCTCGAAATTTCGCAGGGCCGCGCGTTCTGCCTTTTCACCAGCTATGCGCAGATGAGGGATGTGTTCGAGCGCGTTTCGGGCCGCGTGAGATTTCCGCTGCTGCTGCAAGGCACCGCGCCGCGCTCGATGCTGCTCGACCGGTTTCGTTCGACTCCCAACGCGGTGCTTTTCGCCACGTCGAGCTTCTGGCAGGGCGTGGACGTGCCGGGCGCGCAGCTTTCCTGCGTGATCATCGACAAGCTGCCGTTCGCCGTGCCGAGCGACCCGATCGTCGCCGCGCGCGTGCGCGCGCTCACAGGAAGACGGGCGCAACGCGTTCGCCGAATATCAGGTGCCCGAAGCGGTGCTGGCGCTCAAGCAGGGCTTCGGCCGGCTGATCCGCTCGAAGACGGACCGCGGCATCCTGGCCATCCTCGATAACCGCATCCAGCGCATGCAGTATGGTAAAATTTTCCTAGAGTCCCTGCCGAAGTACGCAGACCACGCAGGACATCGACGAAGTCGCGCGCTTCATGGACAGATCACTCCGAATAGCGCCGTTTCACGCGAGCGACCCGTCTTTTGGGGACTCGAAAGACAGGCACCATGTACGAAGTCAGCGTTGAAGAAGACATTCGCCGCGGCGCACAACCTGCGCGGCTACAAAGGCAAATGCGAGGACCTGCACGGGCACAATTACAAAGTGCGCGTCGTCCTGGCCGGCAAGGAACTCGATCACGTCGGGCTGCTCTACGATTTCGTCCACCTGAAGCAGGTGATCCGCGGCGTGATCGCGTCGCTCGACCACAAGTACCTGAACGAGCTGCCGCCGTTCGATGAGATCAATCCCTCGGCCGAAAATATCGCGCGCCATATTTACGACAAACTTCGAAGCAGATACGCGAGACGCCCAACGGCGCGGGGATCGGCAGCGTCACGGTGTGGGAGACGGAAACGACGGCGGCGACCTACCGGCCGTAGCCGCTCGTCGCAAGAGCGGACGCGTGAGGCAGGCAGCATCGTTATGGTGATCACCGAGATTTTCAAATCCATCCAGGGTGAAGGCACACGCGCGGGATTGCCCTGCATTTTCGTGCGCCTGACCGGCTGCAATCTCCGCTGCACCTGGTGCGATACCGCGTATGCATTTCATGGCGGCACGAAGCACACCGTCGACGAAATCCTCGACCGAGTGCGCTCACTCGCTGGCGATGCCTGAACGCAAAACATCGCTCGTCGAAATCACCGGCGGCGAGCCGCTGCTTGCAGCCGGAAACGCCGGCGCTGGCGCAAAAGCTGCTCGCCGCGGGCTACACCGTGATGATCGAAACCAGCGGCGAGCGGTTCGTCGGCACCCTTCCGCGCGAGGTGATCAAGATCGTCGACGTGAAATGTCCGGATTCCGGCGAAGCGGACACGTTCGATCCAGCCAATCTGGACGCGGTCGACCAGAAGGACGAAATCAAGTTTGTGATTGCGAGCCGCCGGGATTACGATTTCGCCCGTGAGTTCACCGGACGGCACGAGCTTGCGAAGCGCGTGCACCAGGTGCTGTTCTCTCCGGTCTTCGCGGACCCGCCGGGCGATGGCCGGGATTGAACCGCGCGCGAACTCGTCGAGTGGATTCTCGCCGACGGCTTGCCCGTGCGGCTGGGCTTGCAGTTGCACAAATTCATCTGGGACCCGGCGACGAAGGGAGTTTGATCTCGCGCATGGCGGAAAAACCCAAAGCGGTGGTCCTGTTGAGCGGCGGGATGGATTCCTGCGTCACAGCCGCCATCGCCAACCAGACTCATCGCCTCAGCCTGCTCCATGCCAGCTACGGCCAGCGGACGGAACGCCGCGAGCGGCGCGCGTTCGACGAAATCGCCGATTTCTACAATGTTCGCGAGCGGCTGGTCGTCCGTTTCGACGCGTTCGCGCAGATCGGCGGCTCGGCGCTCACCGACGAGCGCATCGAGGTGCCGGAATCCGGAGAAGCGCTTGCGCCGGATGCCGGAATTCCGGTAACGTATGTTCCCTTCCGCAACGCTCACTTCCTCTCGGCCGCGGTGAGCTGGGCGGAAGTGATCGGGGCGACGGCGATTTTCATCGGTGCGGTTGCAGAGGATAGTTCCGGCTACCCGGATTGCCGGCCGGAGTATTATCGTGCGTTCCAGAAGGTGATCCGCGAGGGCACGCGTCCTGAGACGCACATCGAGATCGTGACGCCGGTGATCGCGATGCGGAAAAGCGAAATCGTCCGCCGCGGGTTTGAGCTGGGCGCGCCGCTCGGCCGCACGTGGTCGTGCTATCAATTCGAGGACGAGGCGTGCGGCACGTGCGATAGTTGCCGCCTGCGCGTGCAGGCTTTCGCCGAGGCGGGATTGCGGGACCCTATCGCCTATCGGGCGCAAGTTGCGCGATAATGTGCCGAGGGGAGCTCCATCGGGGGAGGATGGTAATCACATGAGAAGACTAATGCATGTCTTGGGAGCGCTGGTTTTCATCCTGCTGCTCGCCGCGACCGTAAGTGCCCAAGATGGGCGCGTGTCAGGCCAAGTGCTGGATATGAACGGAAAGCCGTGGCCGGATATCACCGTGACCCTCAAGAGCGACACAGGGCGGACTTTCACGCTGAAAACCGGCAAGGACGGAAGGTATAGCCAGATCGGAATGCCTGGCGGCATGTACGTGATTACTCTCACCAATCAGGCGGCCGGCCTGAACTTCTCAGAAAAGCAGATGGTGAAGCCCGACGACGAGAACACTTTTGATTTCAACTTTAAAGAACTCATGGCGCAGCAGCAAAATAGCCCTGCGGCTGCCGAGGAGGAAAAGAAACGCCAGGAATCGCAGAACGCGTTCAAGGAGATGCAGACGCATTTCAACAATGGACGCGCGGCCCTGGACGATTCCGACACGCTTCGCAAGCAGCTGGCCACCATGCCGGCCGACCAGAGGACTGCCACGCAGGACAAGATCAACACGGATTACCAGACGGCGATCACCGAGCTCGAGCAAGCCGAAAAAGGCGTGCAGCCAAAGGACGTGAAGAACCACGCCGTGGTTTGGTCCACGCTGGGACAGGCCTACGATCGCGCGGGGCGCTACAGCGACGCTGCCGCAGCCTATCAGAAGGCGATTGACCTGAATCCGCAGCCTTCCTACTACGTCGACCTCAGCACCGCGACGGTCAATGCAGCCACCGCCCAAACAGATACGAGCGACCTGGCGGCAAAGGTGACCGAGGCAGGAGCGGATTGCGACAAGGCCGGCGCGCTCGATCCGACTCTCACCGCCCGGTGCTGGAAGAACATCGGGATCGTGTTGAGCAACAAGAACCACCTCGCCGAAGCCGTTGTGCCTCTCCAGAAGGCCACGGCGGCGGATGCCAAAGACGCTCAAGCCTGGTTCCTGCTCGGCGGAGCGCTTACCTCCCAGATTACGTCGAAGCAGGAAGGAACCAAACTGACATACACGTTTCCTCCGGGTCTTACCGACGCGTACCAGCACTGTATCGACGCCGATCCGAACGGCCCTTACGCCGCGCAAGCGAAGGCGACTCTGGATGGACTGAATCAGCTGAGCGGCGGAACCTCGACGCTCGTGAACGAGCGAAAATCCAAGAAAAAATAATCGCGGCGGAAAAATTCCGCCGGCTTGGATTTTCTGTTCTCGTCTTTGGCCGAAAGGATTTTCGGACAGCCGTTATCCGCATTTTTCGGCCCTCGACCCGAGCGCGCGAGAGTGCTATGCTGCGCTCGTGAGTCTGAAGAATCCGGTGCACGCCATGGACTCGAACCATCCCAACACGCAGCGCCGCCGTAGTGAACGAGTCTCCGAATCGGTTCCTGTGATCGTGCGCGGCATCGACCTGCTCGGCCAACCCTTCGAGGAGCGTACGTCCACGCTGGCGCTCAACCTTCACGGCTGCCGCTACTCGTCCAAGCATCACCTGCCGCGGAACAGCTGGATCACGCTCGAGGTTCCTCAAGGCGGCGAGCTGCGCCATGTGCGCGCCCGAGTCGCGTGGATTCAGCGGCCGCACTCCGTCCGCGAGTTCTTCCAAATTGCCGTCGAGCTGGAGAGCCCGGCCAACGTCTGGGGCATGAATTCCGCGCCCGAGAGCTGGCGAGACGTTGCATCCCTGCCGGGACGGGAAAATCCCTGGGCCACAAAGGAAGCAATCATGTCCGATCTGACGAGTTCGTCCGACAACTTTGAATCCGCTTCTTCCGCTTTCGCGCCGCAGCCGGCGCCCGAGCCGGGAAATCCGCTCTTGCACGATTGGAAGGCGGAAATCGGCCGGGAGGCCAATCGGGCTGCCGAAAGTGCGGCGGCGCAGGCCGGCGACCGCATTCGCAAGGCCATCGAAGAGTTGGAGGGTTTTTCCTCGGGCCTCAGCGCGAAGCAGGATGAGTTCCTTGGCGCGCTCCGAGGAGAGTTCGAGGGAAGCCTGGCGCAAGCGCGCGAGCTGTTGCATGAACTGGACAGAAAGGCCGCGAGCCTGCGCGCCGAAAGTGAGGCCGCGGCCGAGTCCACCAGCCGCATGGCTCAGGCACGCCTTCAGATTGAAGCCGCCGAAGCGGCATTGGCCGCGAAGCCCAACAACATCACATCTCAAGAGGAGACGCCGGCCGAAGCATTCGCGGGGAATTGGCGCGAGCGCCTCCAATCCGAAATGGCGGCGGCGCAGGCGCAGTGGAATGAACTCCTGCAGTTCTCGCTCGACGACAGCATCGAGCGCGTGGCGCGGCAGCTTGCCGGACGTTCCGAAGAAGTTCTGCGCGGCACGGAGCAGACGATTTCCAGCCGGTTTAGCGCGCTCAATGAGCCTCTGGCGCAATTGACGAACGAAGCGCGCCAGACTCTTTCCGGCCTGCGATCGGCCCTCGAGGAGGAAATCGCACAAGCGCGCGCTTCCCTTGCCGAGATCGAACACTCGACGGGCCGCCTCAAGGACTACGCCGGACAGCTCGAAGCGGCGAGCCACGATACGGTCAACGAGCTGCACCGGCGGCTCGAAAATATCCTCGAAGCGCAAACCGATGAAATGCGGCAGCGCGTGGACGGCATCGCGAACGATGCGCAAGAACGCTTGGGCCCGGCGCTCGATTCCCTGAGCCGGCAATTTGCCGAGCGCACGATTGCCGATGTCCAGGCCCAGGTGGCGCCGCACGTCGAGCGCGTGCCCGAACTGTTGCGCGAGCTTTCGGCGCGCGAGTTGCAGGCCGAGGCGAGCCTGCGGCTCTTCCGCGAGCGGCTGCGGCAGGTCGCGGAAATCAATCAGCGCGAGGCAGCCTCGCAGCTCGCGTCGACTGTCGCGGATCTGCACAAGGATTTCGAATCCGCGCGCCGGGAAGCGCTCGCCAAATGGACCGAAGAACTCGATGCGGGCGGCGTTCGCGCGTCGCATGCCGCTGCCGAATCCATCGGCCGTTCCTCGGAATGGTTCCAGCAGGAGGCGCGCGCGCGAATGCAGGTCCTGGTCGAGCAGACGCTCGCGACGGCAACAAGCACATTCGATGAGAAGACGGCCGAGGCCGCGCGCCACTTCGAGGCGAAGCTCGGCGAGCAGTCCGCCGGACGCGTCGCGCAGATTAGCCAGGAACTCGACCGCGTCACACACGAGCTTTCGGGCCGCGCGCGCTCAGAGATGGAGATCGCAGCGGAAGCCGCCGCCGCGTCGTTCGGTCAGGTCCTCCGCGGTATCTCCGAGCAGGAAGCGACGCAGTTCACCACCAACAGCCGCGCGATCCTGGCCGAGCGCCAGCAGGAGTTCGAACACTTTACGGCCGGCGCCATGCGGAATCTGGAAGACGGCGCTTCGGCTTCCGTCAATCGCTTTCACGCGCAGATGGCTTCCCACGTCGACGCATCGGTGGGAGAAGGCCGCAACGCGCTGGCATCGGAATTCGCTTCGATGGTCCAGGGCTTTCGCGCCGATCGCGAAGCATACAAAAGCGAATGGGCTGCCGGTCTCGACCAGTTGAGCGCCGAAGCCGCCGCGAAGCATCAAGAGCGTTTGCAGGCGACCTCCGATGCGTGGGTGGTTTCCTCGATGCGGCGCCTCAACGAAAACGGGCAAAGCGCCGTCGAATCGCTCATCCATTCGGCGGACAAGTCCTTGCGTGATTCCTGCTCGAAGGTTTTCGAAGAGTTGGCGCAAATGCTGCGCCAGACGAAATCGATGGCCGAAGCTGCCGGGTTCGTTCCGCCGCCGGGATACGACTCGTCGGAATCCGCGGCGCCGCATAAACAGTCGGCATCCGGCGATTAGTTTTCTTACGCGCGGGATGCCGGAACAGTCATCCGGCCTTTCGTCCGCTTACTTTTCCCCCACCACTTCGCGAACCGAACGCGCCACATACTCGATCTGTTCCTGCGTTAATCCCGGATACAGCGGCAGGCTGAGCACGCGCTCGCAGGCGAACTCGGCGCGCGGGAAAGTGCCGAGCGGGCAGCCGAGAGAAGAATAGGCGGGCTGCAGGTGAATGGGCTTCGGGTAGTGCACCACCGTCTCGATTTCGCGGGCGGTAAGCTGTGCGATCACCGCGTTGCGGTTGCTAACGTAAATGACGAACTGGTGGTAGACGCACTCGTCGCGCGGGTCGTCGACCGGTATCTCGAGGCGCGCCCCGGCCAGCAGGCGGCGGTATTCGCGCGCGATTTCCTGGCGCCGCGCTGTCCAGGCGTAGAGATGGCGCAGCTTGATGCGCAGCACCGCGCCCTGAAATCCCTCCATGCGATAGTTGTAGCCCACGAATTCGTGTTCGTAGCGCGCCGTCTGCCCGTGATTGCGCGCGGCGCGCGCGAATTTCGCGATGCGATCGTCGTCGGTCGTGAGCGCCCCGCCTTCGCCGTAAGCGCCGAGATTTTTCGTGGGATAGAAGCTGAAGATTCCGGCGTTCGCCAGCGCGCCCGCGCGGCGGCCTCGATAACGCGCGCCATGGGCCTGCGCCGCGTCTTCGAGCACGCGAATATCGTGCCGCGCGGCGATTTCGCGGATCGGGTCCATATCGGCCGGGCGGCCGTACAGATGAACGGGCAGGATTGCGCGAGTTCGCCGCGTGATCGCGCGCTCGATGAGCTTCGGATCGAGATTGCCGGTCGCGGGGTCGATATCGACGAAGACGGGCACGGCGCCGCAGTAAGTGATCGCCTCGGCCGTGGCGAGAAACGTGTTCGGCGTGCTGATCACCTCATCGTCCGCCTGAACGCCGAGCCCCAGCAGCCCCAAATGAAGAGCCGCCGTCCCGCTGCTGAGCGCGACGCAGTGCCGGGTGCCGCAAAAATCGGCGAATTCCCGCTCGAAAGCCTCTACTTCCGCGCCCAGCACAAACGCGGAGCTCTGGCAGACGCGGTCGAGCGCCGGCAGGATTTCATCCCTCAGCTGCGCATACTCAGCCTTCAGATCGAGAACAGGAACCTTCATTCGGCGCGGCCCTTTCGCAAGCAGAAAACTTTACTGTACGCGGTGCGTCTCCACAAGCCCCCGCTCGAAAGCGTGAGAGCCAAAGCCGTCCCCGCGACGGCGTTGCTCCCGCTTCGAGTCCCACGGTTACCGCCCATAATAAGTTGAACTAAGGTTAAGTGAATTCCATCGACCGGCTTGCTCCGGCTGATATACTCTCGGCCTGAAGCAATCCAACGGGGGCACGACGCGGGTTGGGTGCGTCGCTCCTCACCGCACAATTTCCCGGAGCCATGCACGACAAACTTGGAAAGAGCCAGCGCAGATATCCAAGGATTCAGACGCCGAAGGGCATCTGGGTCGCGTGGCAAGGCGACAACATCAAGCGGAGCGTGTCGCGCGTCAGCGATCTTACCCTCGGCGGGCTGTTCATTACCACTCCCAGCCCTGCGCCCTTGGGCACGGTGCTGACCGTTTTGCTTTCGGTCTCCGAAGGAGAGATACGCGCGCGTGCGACGGTGCGCACCGTGACCTCTGAAGGGATGGGCGTCGAGTTTACTGCGATTGCCAAGCCCGAGCAGGCGCGGCTCCAGGCCCTCGTCGCGCGATTGCTGGCCGCCGATTCAAGCCAGCCAGCCGAACCCTAGAAGCCTCTGTCAAATGTGGGTGAGCGTCCCGGTGATCTTCGTGCGGCGGAGCGCCCAGGCAAAGACCGCGAACGACAGCGGAATCAGGACGACCGCAAAGATGAGCAGCGCGCCGATCGACGGCAACAGCTCGCTCCACGGCGCACCCGCCAGCAGCGCCGCGCGCATGCCCTCCAGCGAGTAGGTGATCGGGATGAGCCGCGCGACCATCTGAAGCGAGCCCGGCAGCACCGAGACCGGATACATCATCCCGCCGACGAGCCCCGAAACGCCCAGCAGCAGCCATTTCGCCGGATTTCCGCGCTTGAACAGCACCTGGTAGGCCGCCGACAGAATCCCCAGCCCCGAAAAAGCGAGAATCGAGGCCAGAAGCACAGCGAAGGCGCCGGGCCAGTTTGCCCCGCGCGGCGCGAAATGAAAAAAAAGCGCGCCCCAGGCGAGATACACGCACGTGCGCAGGGCAAGCGCGAAAAAAGGATACGCAGCCGACCCCGCAAGAATCACTCGCAGCGGCGTTTGCGTCACAAGCAGAGCTTCGAGCGTGCGGTTCTGGCGCGCTTCTTCGATGCTGGCATCGAACGCCGTGAACGCAACGCTCATGTAATCGAAAAACGCGAAGCCCACGAGCGCGAATGCAAAATAATTGCTGCCGGCCGGAAGAGCACGATCGAGCTGCGGGCTTTCGACGAAGCGCGAAAGGTAGAAAAAAGTAGCCACGCCGAAGAGCGCCTCGATCAACTCGAGCACCAGCGCCGCACGGTAGCCGCGCGCAATCGAAAAATCGCGCCAGAAGAATGCCGCGATCTTGCGGAGCGTGCGCGCGACGTTCACGAGGATTCTCCAGCCAATCGTTCTGTCGCGTCCGGAGGCGCCGAAGGCCGCGCGAGCCGCCCCATCGCCGCTTCGAGCGTGGGAGCGCCCGTCGAAGCGCGCAGGCCGCGCGGCGAATCGCAGGCGAGCAAGTTCCCGTGATCGAGCAGGACGATGCGATCGGCGATTTCGTCGACCTCGCTCAGCGTGTGGGATGCGAAGAGCAGCGTCGTACCGCGGCGGCGCACGAGATCGTCCTTCAGCAGGCGGCGGAAATCCGCGGCAGCGAGCGGATCGAGGCTGCGCGTCGGCTCATCGAGCAGCAGCACCGCCGGACCGTGCAGAAAAGCGCGCGCGAGGCCGAGGCGATGCGTCATGCCCGTGGAAAGCGTGCGCACCTGGCGGTCCAGATCATCCGCCACGCCGATTAAGTGGGCGACAAAATCGATGCGTTCGCGCGCGGGCCGCCCTGTCATGTTGTTCATCGCGGCGAAAAACGCGAGATTCTCGCGGCCGCTGAGGCGCGTGTAGAAACCCTCGTCGCCTCCCGTGTGATAGCCAAGCTGCCGCCGAGCGGAAAGCCCGTCGCGTTCCACGTCAAAGCCGCCGAGCGCCGCTCGCCCGCGCGTGGGAACGATCAGCGTGGCGAGAATGCGCAGCAGCGTGGATTTTCCCGCTCCATTGTGGCCCACGATCGCCACGGCTTCTCCCGGCTCGACGGCGAACGAGATTCCCGCGAGCGCGCATTCTGTGGCGCGCGCGAACGGATGAAGCAAAGCACGCCAGCCGGAAAGCGCGGGAGGGAAATATTTTTCGAGGTTTTCGACGGCGATCGCGGGAGCGGACATCCAAGGACGTTATAACCGAATTCGGCGCGGCGAATCCAGTCTCGGCGTTGCGATCAGAATGGCGGCGGAGCAAACGGCTTGGCGCCGGGCGCATGCCCCATTGCGCCGGGATGCGGTGCGGAAGGCTCGAGAACGAAAATCGCATAGCGATAGATCGCAAGCTCCTGAGCGCTCGCGATCGGCTGAAGCTCGACGACCTTTCCGAACGCTGCGTGCATCTCGTGCAGCTTGTCCGGCGGCAGTGCATCCAGCAGCTCGCCGAAACGATTTTTCGCGAGCGTCATTTCGCTCACCGGCGTTTTGGCAGCCTTCGCGCCCGTCGCGGGCGAATTTTCATTCGCCGCCGGCGCGATCCTTGGCACCGGCACTGGCGCTGGTGCAGACGCCGGAGCCGCCTCGTTCGGATGCCTTGGTGCGGAAGCCTTCCGTTCGTAGCTCTGATAGAACTCGTACCGAAACTCTTTTTCGTATAGCGCGGCGTATGCCTTTTTCAGGGCATCACCCGGCGGCTGGCTATCGACGAGCGCCTTCGCCGTAAAATCGTCGAGCGACGCCACGAGATCGCTGAAGTCGCGCCGCGCGCGAGCCGACGGGCCCTTGCGGGATCGCGCGAGCGACGCGGCGAGCCGGTCCGTGCGCTCGTCGTAGCATTTCCCATAGCTCTTGATTCCCCGCAGCTGGCCATCCACCTGCGAGTCGTCCGTGCTCGTGACCTTCGCAATCCATGCGGACGAAGTCATCTGCAGCATCTGCGCGCACGCCATCCACATGCGGTCGGCGTCAGCCGCGTGCGTCGACTTCGCCTGCGATTGCGCGAGGCAAAATGGAGCGTTCAGCAGAAGAAAAACAGCGGATGCGATCGCGATGCGCATACCTGAAATCCTAATCGAGCGCATCTTAAGGACGCAACTGCGCGAGAGCAGGGTCCGGCCGGCTCGCGGGCGCTTTCTCAATCGGGCCGGCGGTTTCCGGCGGCACGATTTTCGTCGCCTGCGAAGCCACGATCAGCCAGCGCCCATCGCGTTTCGTTTCGATCCTGGTGAAGATGCCGCGCCGCGGCGGCATCGGCGATCCGTCTGGATTGTGCTCGCCGCTCGAGCTGAAGTAGACGTGCACGATCGCGATTTCAGGCGTCAGGAAGCTGGTCTGGATCTGCTCGGTATGCCAGACGCTTTCCTTGGTCTTCTTCGAATGCAATCCCTCGAGGCTTTTCGCGAATGCGGCGCGCCCCTTGAACCATTCGCCAGCCAAATTGACGACATTCGCGTCGGGCGCGAACAGCCGCACCATGGCGGCGATATCGTGATGGTTCCACGCCGTCTCCCACTGCGTTTCAACGTCCGCGATGGCCTCGATGTCCGCGGCGCTGCCGCGAGCCGCGGAGGTGCCGCGCATCTGCGCGTGCGATGCGGCCGGAAAAAGAGCAGTCAACAGCGCGATCAGCAAAAATCTTTTCACGATGCGCCTCCTGGGATACGCGTCCCTGCAATCGATGTACATTCATTTCGCGACGGCCGAGTGAAAGTCATCTTCCCTCGGAGTCCGCGTATCGCGCCTCGGTCAAATCGAGTTCGCGTTCGAGCCTGCGCATCACTTCGTCGTTGATCTTGTCCTGATTCCGCAGGTGAAGCACGGTGGCGTGCTGGATCGCGGCGACGTGCCGCAAAAGGTCCATCCAACGCTTATAGTCTTGCGGACGATATCCGCTTTCCGCCGATTCGCTGCCGTCAAGCGCGTTCAGGCGACGCCGGTAGATCCGGATCACTTCTTCATACAGGGGCGCGAATTCGGGCTCCGCATCGTCGCGACTGTGGCCCAGGTAGGCCAGCGCCGCTTCGATCATGGCGTGCCGCGCCTCCTCCTCCTCCTCATTCTGCTCGGTCGAGCCCGCCAGCCCCAAGTGCCGGATCAACGGCGGCAGCGTGAGCCCCTGCAGCACCAGCGTCAGGAAAATCACGCAGAATGTGAGGAAGATCATCAGGTTGCGCCCGGGGAAAGAATCGCCGTTATCCAGCATCCTCGGCAACGAGATGGCGGCGGCCAATGCAATCACTCCGCGCATCCCCGCCCAGCCGACGATGAAGAGCGCCTTGGGATTTGGAAGCGGCTCCGGCTGGTGCAGCAGGTGCCGCCGGATCGCATATGCGAGCATCGCGCCGGGATACACCCAGACGAACCGCAGAAGGATTACCACGCCGCTGAACAGCAGGCCCAGAAGCACCAGTTTGCCCAGATGATGCGTGTGAATGCCTGCCAGGATGTAAGGCAGCTGAAATCCGAGCAGCAGAAAAACAAATCCGTTGAGCACGAAGTCGATCATCTCCCACACGGCTTGCCCCGAAAGACGCGCTCCCCTGGAAAGGAACAGCGAACTTTGGCGCCCGAGGTAAAGCCCGCACGTCACCGTCGCAAGCACGCCTGATGCGCGCGCGCTCTCCGCCGCGAGGTAGGCCACGTAGGGCGCGATCAGGCTGATCGTGATCTCGATCGGCGCATCGACGATCTTCAGCGCCAGCAGGTGAATCGCCTTGCCGGCGACCAGTCCGATGGCGATGCTGCCGAACACCAGGTAGAGCAGCCGCCAGGCGCCCTCGAAAATCGAAGGAGTGCGGCCCGTCACGAGCATCGCGGTCGTGAACTCGAGCGCCAGCAATCCCGTCGCGTCGTTGAGCAGGCTTTCGCCTTCGAGAACCTGCGTGATGCGTCTCGGCAGGCCCAGCCGCGAGGCAATCGAGGTCGCCGCGATCGCATCCGTGGTCGAAACCACCGCGCCGAGCACCAGCCCCATTCGCCAGTCAAATCCCGGCAAAATCCATCGCGATGCTGCGGCCACGCCGAACACCGTGAAGCCCACCAAGCCGACGGCAAGCATCGAAATGCTGACCAGGTTGTAGTGAAAGTCCCGCCACAACGTCGCCGATGCCGCCGAAAACAGCAGCGGCGGCAAAATCACGAGGAATACCATCTCGGGTTCGAGTTCGACATGCGGAACGTGCGGGATGACGCTGATAATCAGCCCGCCGATGACGAGGATGATCGGGTAGGGAGTTTCCAGCCGCTTGGCCAGCGCCGCAAACGCCACCACGAGGATCAGCAGCACCAGTACAATCAGCTCTACGCCGTGAATGCCGCCGCCGCCCATGCCCGCCTCGCGGATTCCAAGATACCGCAGCTCACCGCCGCCAGCCAACCCTTGACAACGTGGCGAATAAAAGGCGAATATCAATGAACATGCCCGGTTTGCCCCAATTCGACAGAATCGGATATTGGTCGGAGATCAAACTAGATATCCTCGAGGAATACGCTTCGGCGTACTCGACCATTCTCACGGCACAAAAAGCCCCGGCGCTCTACCATGTTTACATCGACGGGTTTGCAGGCGCAGGGGCCCACCTAACCAAAGTTGCCGAAGAGTTTGTTCCGGGTAGCCCACTCAATGCTTTGAATGTGCGGCCTCCGTTTCGGGAATACCACCTGATCGATATCGAACCTGAGAAGATCGAAAGCCTGAAGGAATTGACCGGACAACGAAACAACGTTTTCATCTATGAGGGAGACTGCAACAGCGTTCTCCTTGATAAGGTTTTCCCTCGCGTGACCTACGCAGAATACCCGCGGGGCCTATGCATTCTTGACCCTTACGGCCTTGACCTTGATTGGCGCGTAATACTCACTGCGGGGCAAATGAGAACGTTGGACGTGTTTCTCAACTTCCCCGTGATGGATATCAATCGCAACGTTCTCTGGCGCAATCCGGATAAGGTTGGAGCGGCACAGATCGCGCGAATGAACTCCTTTTGGGGAGACGAATCATGGCGTAGCAACGCCTACAGGACGGACCTGGGGCTCTTCGGCGAGCCTGAAAAGCAGACGAATGACGTGATCGCTGAGGCCTTCCGCGTGCGACTGCAGAAAGTCGCCGGCTTTGCGAGGGTCCCTAGGCCCCTTCCGATGCGGAACTCGTCTGGCGCGATTGTTTATTATCTGTATTTTGCTTCGCAGAAGAACACGGCGGAGAATATAGTGATCGATATCTTCAGGAAGTATGAGGGCCGAGGAGCAAACTGATGTCGCTCGATTCTTCGATTGAATGGACGGATGCGACGTGGAATCCCGTTCGCGGCTGCACCAAAATCAGCCCCGGTTGCAAACACTGCTACGCCGAAACATTCGCGGAACGCTTCCGCGGGGTGAAGGGACATCCTTACGAGCAAGGCTTCGACATGCGTCTTGTGCCGGAGAAACTCGCCGAGCCGCTGCGCTGGCGCACGCCCAAAATGATCTTCGTCAACTCGATGAGCGATCTCTTTCATGACAAGGTGCCCGACGACTACATCGTCGCTGTCGCGCGAGTCATGGTCGCCGCAAACTGGCACACGTACCAGGTGCTCACGAAACGATCCGAGCGCCTCCGAGATCTCCTCAACTCGAAACTGAGTTTCGCGGCGAAAGAACCGCACGTCTGGTGGGGAGTCAGCGTCGAGAACAAAAAACACGGCGTTCCGAGAATCGAGGATTTGCGAAGCGCGGAAGCGGCAGTCCGATTTCTCTCAGTCGAGCCACTCCTGGAGGATATAGGGAAGCTGGGCCTGCGCCGAATCAACTGGATGATCGTGGGCGGCGAGAGCGGTCCCGGCGCGAGACCTCTGCAAAAGGAATGGGTGCTTTCGCTGAGGGATCAGTGCAAACAAAACAAAGTCGCATTCTTTTTCAAGCAATGGGGAGGAGTTCGCAAGTCCGTCACCGGCCGCCGGCTCGATGGCCGGACCTACGACGAATTTCCCGCGCGAGTCCACAATGCCCTCGCGCCTGCAGAGGTATGCCGCGCCATGGCTCTCGAAATAGAAAAGCCGTTCCGATCGATCGGCGTCAACGATCAATCGCTGTCTCCGGCACGGATTTTCCCCGCCGTCGCCTAAACTCGCCAGCGCAAAAACAAAAAGGCCGCATTCGCTTTCGCGAATGCGGCCTTTGAATTTAATCCTGGCGGTGACCTACGTTCCCGCGTCGTTTCCAGCGCAGTATCATCGGCCCAGCAAGGCTTAACTTCCGTGTTCGGGATGGGAACGGGTGTGACCCTTGCGGTAAGACCACCAGGAAACTGTAATCGAAACTCAAACACCGAAATTCGAAACCGCCTCCGCGAGTTTCGGATTTCGAATGCCGAGTTTCGATGAGCAACTGAAG
>CAWARF010000004.1:0-356755 GCA_963784385.1 uncultured Acidobacteriota bacterium
CGAGGGCGGCAAGCTCTACAGCCTGGGCTACGCGCATCCCGCCGCGCTGCAGATCGATCCCATCGAGAAAAAACCGCTGAATCATTTTCTGCCCGGCACGCGCGTGTTTTCCATGGGCACGGCCGGCTGCAACATGGGCTGCTTCTTCTGCCAGAACTGGGACATCTCCAAGTCGCGATCCGACCAGGTCAGTTCGTCGTACGTTCCGCCGGAAGACGTGGTGGCGCTGGCGATTCGCAACGGCTGCCCGTCGATCGCGTTCACCTACAACGAGCCGACCATCTGGGGCGAATACGTGATCGACATCTGCCACGCCGCCGCGAAGCGCGGGATTCGCACGGTGATGGTCTCGAACGGCTACATCACGCGCGAAGCGTTTCACGACATCTACGATCACATCGACGCCGCGAACATCGACTTGAAGGCGTTCACCGAGAATTTCTACGGGCGCATCACGCTGACGCATCTGCAGCCGGTGCTCGAAACGCTCCAGTGGCTGAAGAACGAAACCAATGTCTGGTTCGAGATCACGAACCTGATCATTCCCGACGCTGAATGATGCGCCGGGCGAAACGCGCGCGCTGGCCGAATGGATTCTCGAAAATCTCGGCCCGGACGTGCCGCTGCATTTCACGGCGTTCCATCCCGATTTCAAGTTGCGCGACAAGCCGCGAACGCCGCCGGAAACGCTGCACGCCGCGCGGCCGGGCGCGACTCGAAGCGGGGCTGCACTACGTCTACGAAGGGCAATATTTATAGCGACGGCGCGCACACGTCGTGCCCGGCGTGCGGGACGTGCTGATCCGGCGCTCGTGGCATGACGTGCGAGGAGAATGCGTCTGAGAATGGCTGCTGCCCGAAGTGCGGCTGGCGATTCCGGGCCGATGGGCGAATCCGAGCGGGAACAGTGGACCGCGGAAGTGGTGCGGGGGGGAGCGGCTGAGACGGTGGGCGCGAACGGTATGATGATCTCAATTTGTGAAACCCGCGAGGCCGAAGCGGAGCCGGCGAGACGCCGGCGCTACTCGCGGCGCGGGGCGAACCAGGATGCCGCAGCGGTGACGGCGAGGATCAGGACGATTACGCCAAGCGACGCGGCCGCGGGAATCGCGAAGTGCTCGGCGACGAGCATTTTGGCGCCGGTGAAGAGCAGTATCACGGCGAGGCCTTCGTGCAGGAAGCGCAGGCGCATCATCAGGTCGGCGAAGGCGAAGTACATGGCGCGCAGGCCGAGGATGGCGAAAACGTTGGAGGAATACGCGATGAACGGATCGCGCGTGATCGAGAGCACGGCGGGAACGGAATCGGCGGCAAAGATCACGTCCATCACTTCGATGGCGATCAGGGCCACCAGCAGCGGCGTGGCGGACCAGCGGCCGCGGTCGCGCACCCAGAAACGGTCGGTGCCGGCGGAAGAGCTTACCGGCACGATTTTCCGGAGCAGTTGGATCAGCCAGTTGCACTCGGCGCGCGGCGCTTCTTCTCCGGAGCGCAGCATGCTGGCGCCGGCGATCACGAGGATCGCGCCGAAGAGGTACGTCACCACATGAAAACGTTGCAGCAAAGCGATTCCGGCCAGCACGAACGCGAGGCGCAGAAATACCGCGCCCACGATGCCGGTATACAGCACGCGATGCTGCGCGCGCGGCCCGACGCCGAACGTGCGAAAAATAATCAGGAAGACGAAGATGTTGTCCGCGCTGAGGGACTTTTCGAGGACATACGACGTGATGTATTCAACGCCGGCCTGGCGCCCTCGCGAAAGGTATATCCAGATCCCGAAGCCCAGCGCGAGAGCAACCCACGCAGCGCTTTCGATCACCGATTGCCTGAGAGTGACGCGGTGGGTCTTCGGACGGAAGACGATCAGGTCCGCCGCGACTGCCGCCGCGACGAGCACCCCGAAAACCACCCACACAACGATCGACGCTCCACCCACTTGGCCGGCTCCCGTCGCTTACTGGAAGGCCGCACGAGTCTACACTGTGCCGCCTTTCACCGCGAGACCGGCCTGATGATAAGGACATGGCGCGAATGCCCATCGTAGAAAAGCCCGGAACGCAGCGAACGTCGCTGGTAGCAGCGCGCCGTATCTGACCGAGCAGCAGTACGAGGAGTACACCGCGGAGCAGCATGCGGTCTGGGCGGAACTGGTGCGGCGGCGCCGGCCGCAGATCGAAGCGCACGCTTGCCGGGCATATCTGGAAGGCTACCAGATTCATCGGACTGGAAGACGACCGCTTGCCGAATCTCCGCGCAATAGCCGCGCGACTGGGGCCGCGAACCGGATGGAGCACAACGCCGGTGAGCGGATTTCTTCCCAGCGAAGCGTTTTTTGAAATGCTCGACGCGCGCAAGTTTCCGACCACCACCTGGCTGCGCAGCGGCGATTCCCTGGAATATATCCCCGAGCCGGACATTTTTCACGATGTTTTCGGCCACGTCCCCATGCATGCGCATCCCGTGTTTGCGGATTTTCTTCAGCACTACGGCAGCGTTTGTGCGCGGGTCAAGGATGCGGAACACCCTGGAACGTCTGGGCCGCCTTTTCTGGTACACGGTCGAGTTCGGGCTGATCGCGAGCAGACGGAAAAATGAAAGTGTACGGCAGCGGCGTGATCAGTTCGCATCGCGAGTGCACCAACGTGATCGAAGGCGGATGCGAAATCAGGACTTTCAATCTGGACGAGGTGCTGCGCGACACCCGTGCAAGGTCGACAGCATCCAAAAGCTGCTTTTCGCGATCGAAAGCTTCGATCAAATCTACGAAGCCATGCACGAGGCCGAGCGGCGCCTGCATGCCGGGTCGTAGCCCGGCGGGCGGGCCATCGCTCGATGGGCGGTCAGGGCCAAAAAAAGAATGGCGGGGACGACGAGACTCGAACTCGCGACCTCTGCCGTGACAGGGCAGCGTTCTAACCGACTGAACTACGTCCCCGCTAGATGACTCCAGATGGTGGGCGATCTCAGATTTGAACTGAGGACCTTCCGGGTGTAAACCGGATGCTCTAACCGCTGAGCTAACCGCCCGTCGACTCATCGTATCAGAACCCCCATCCCGGAGGCTAGGCCCGAGACGCGAATTCGGCAGCTTCACGTGTCCCGGCCGCACCGCTGAAGTCTGCTTCGCAATCGCCCGATGTTATTGATAGGGAAGCGCGGGGAGTCTGCCCCTGTCACTGTCCATTAACCTGTACCTCGGTACAGGGACATAATTTGCACCTGTACGGAGGTACAGGTTTTGAAGAAGCGCATCGGATGTTAGCTGATTCACCACGCGCGCCGAGCGTCTCCCTAGCTCGACAGCGGCAACATGCTACGCTGACCTCTCCAGCGGTGTGGTCCTAGTACCGCGGACGAATATCTATGTCTTCCCGACTCGGCGAAATTCTGGTCAAAGACAGCCTGATCTCCCAGGATCAGCTTAAGCAGGCTCTCGACTACCAGAAGAAGAATGGCGGCCGGCTCGGAACCTGCCTCGTGAAGATGGGCCTGGTCAGCGATGACGATATTACAGCGGTCTTGTCGCGGCAGTACGGCGTTCCTTCCATCAATCTGAAGTTCTACGAGGTGGATCCCGCGGTGATCAAGCTCGTCCCGCAGGAAACGGCGGTTCGCTACCAGATCGTGCCGCTCTCGCGCGTTGGTTCCACGCTTACGATTGCGATGACGGACCCCACGAACGTCTTCGCGATGGACGACATCAAGTTCATGACCGGCTTCAACGTCGAGCCGGTAGTCGCCTCGGAGACCGCTATCGGCGAGGCGATCCACAAGTTCTACGGCGACGCGGAAAGCGTCGAAGAACTCGACAAGGTGATGAAGGACCTGACGGGCGAGGACGCGGACGCGCTCGAGCTGGCGAGCGAAGAGGCCGAGATGGACCTCGCCTCGCTTTCGAAAGCCGCCGAAGAAGCGCCCATCATCAAGCTCTGCAACCTGGTCCTCACCGACGCCGTGAAGCGAGGAGCAAGCGACATTCACGTCGAGCCCTACGAAAAGGAATATCGCGTCCGCTTCCGAATCGACGGGATCCTGCAAAACGTCATGGCGCCCCCCATGAAGCTGAAAGACGCGATGACCAGCCGCATCAAGATCATGTCGAAGCTCGACATCAGCGAGAAGCGGTTGCCGCAGGACGGCCGCATCATGATCAAGTACCTCAAAGACGGGAAGAAGAAGGAACTCGACTTCCGCGTCTCGACCGTTCCCACGCTGTTCGGCGAAAAGATCGTTCTCCGGTTGCTGGATAAAGAGAACCTCCGCCTGGACATGACGAAACTGGGCTTCGAGCCCGAGTCGCTGGCGATGTTCGAACGGCAGATTCTGAAACCATACGGGATGGTGCTGGTGACGGGCCCCACCGGATCGGGCAAGACGAATACGCTGTATTCCTCCGTGGCGCGCTTGAATACGCCGGAAACCAACATCATGACGGCCGAGGACCCGGTCGAATTCCAGCTGCCCGGCATCAACCAAGTCCAGATGAAGGAGCAGATCGGGCTGAATTTCGCGTCCGCGCTGCGCGCCTTCCTGCGGCAAGATCCAAACATCATTCTGGTAGGAGAGATTCGAGACTTTGAAACGGCCGAAATCGCCGTCAAAGCGGCGCTTACCGGCCACCTGGTGCTTTCCACGCTGCACACCAACGACGCGCCCTCCACGATCAGCCGCTTGATGAACATGGGCATTGAGCCCTTCCTGGTGGCTACGTCCGTGAACCTGATCTGCGCCCAGCGGTTGGTCCGTCGCATCTGCGTGCAATGCAAGGAGCCGCTGCAGATCCAGGCGCAAGCGCTGGTCGAGGCGGGATACAACGCGGAAGAGGCTTCGAAAGTGGTCGTGCAGCACGGCAAGGGATGCGCCGCCTGCAACAACACCGGTTACAAAGGGCGCGTCGGTCTCTATGAAGTGATGGAAATGCACGACGATATACGCGAGCTGGTGCTGGTGGGCGCGTCGGCGCTCGAATTGAAGAAGAAGGCGCTCGAACTCGGCATGATCACGCTGCGCCGCAGCGGGCTTATCAAGGCCGCGGCGGGGCAGACGACCTTGGAAGAAGTGGTGCGAGAGACGGTTCTGTAGTTGGAGGATAAAGATGGCTGGAATCACGCTGAGCGAACTCCTGAAGAAGATGATCGAAATGGGTGGGAGCGACCTGCACCTTTCTACGAACACCGCGCCGCGCATCCGCGTGCACGGCAAGCTGCGTCCGCTCGATATGCCGCCGCTGACCGCCGCGGACACGAAAGCGCTCGCCTACAGCGTGCTGACGGACGTCCAGAAGCACCGGCTCGAAGAGAATCTGGAGCTCGACTTCTCGTTCGGCTTGAAAAGCCTGGCGCGGTTCCGCGGCAACATTTTCCACCAGCGCGGCGCCGTGGCCGCTGTGTTCCGGACGATTCCCTGGGAGATCAAGAGCTTCGACGCGCTGGGTTTGCCGGCCGTGGTAAGGGCGCTGTGCGATAAGCCGCGTGGCCTCGTGCTCGTCACCGGCCCGACGGGATCGGGCAAATCGACCACGCTCGCGGCCATGCTCGATAAGATCAACAACGAGCATGAAGAGCACATGATCACGATCGAGGACCCGATCGAATTCCTGCACAACCACAAAAAGTGCCTCGTGAACCAGCGCGAGGTGCACTCCGATACTCATTCGTTCGCGAATTCTTTGCGCGCCGCGCTCCGCGAAGACCCGGACGTGGTGCTGATCGGCGAAATGCGCGACCTCGAAACGATCGAGTCCGCCCTGCGCATCGCCGAAACCGGACACTTGACCTTCGCTACGCTGCACACGAACTCGGCTGTCTCGACCATCAACCGTATCGTCGACGTGTTCCCGGCGCACCAGCAGCCTCAGGTGCGCGCGCAGCTTTCGATGGTGCTCGAAGGAATTCTGTGCCAGTCGCTGCTGCCCCGAGTGGATGGCCGCGGCCGCGCGATGGTAATGGAGATTCTGATTCCAACCGCCGCCATCCGCAACCTGATCCGCGAGGACAAGATTCACCAGATCTATTCGGCCATGCAGACGGGCACGGGCACCACGGGAATGCAGACGTTCAATCAGAGCCTCGCCAACGCCTACTACCAGAAGTTAATCACTTTGGAAACGGCCCTTGCGAGATCCTCGAATCCGGACGAATTGCAGGATTTAATTAACAGAGGAGTGACCTCGGCGCCCATGAACGCCAAGGTTCCGGTCCGACGCTAAGGGAAACACGGGGAGAGGGAGGAAAAGATCATGCCGGTCTATACCTATCGGGGAGTCAACCGCGCCGGTGCAACGGTCGCGGGGGAGCGCGTGGCCGAGAGTAAGAACGAACTCGCCGCCACCCTCCGGCGAGAGCAGATCAATGTCAGCAAGCTCTCCGAAAAGGGAAGGGAGTTCAATATCCCCACCTTCGGAACGGGCGTCGACGAAAAGGAGCTGGCCATCTTCACGCGCCAGTTTTCCGTGATGATCGACGCCGGCTTGCCTCTCGTGCAGTGTCTCGAGATTCTCGCCGGGCAACAGGAGAACAAGACGTTTCAGAAGATCCTGAATTCCGTGCGGGGCTCGGTGGAAGGCGGCACCACGCTTTCGGCGGCCATGAAACAGCATGAGAAGGTATTCGACGCGCTGTACTACAACATGGTCGAGGCGGGCGAGACGGGCGGTATTTTGGACACCATTCTGCAGCGCCTTTCGACCTACATCGAGAAGAACGTCAAGCTCAAGCGGGCGGTGAAGTCCGCGATGATCTACCCGATATCCGTCCTGGGTATCGCCGGAGCTGTGATCGTCCTTCTCTTGTGGAAGGTCGTGCCAATTTTCGTCACGTTGTTCAACGGCCTCGAAGTGACTCTGCCTCTGCCGACGCGCATCGTCGTCGGCTTGAGCCACTTCATCGGAAGCGTCTACGGCTTGCTGATTCTCGTGTTCTTTGTCGGCGCCGTCGTCGCGCTGAAATTCTGGTACGGCACTCCGCAGGGCCGCATGGTGCTCGATACCTTGCTGCTGAAAGTGCCGGTGATCGGCAACGTGCTGCGAAAGATCGCTGTCGCTCGATTCACAAGAACGCTCGGAACTCTGATCTCCAGCGGCGTGCCCATTCTCGAAGGTCTCGATATCACAGCTCGCACCTCGGGAAACGCGGTCGTGGAAAGGGCGATTTCGCAGACGCGAAAGGCCGTAGAAGCCGGCCGGTCCCTCGTCGATCCGCTCAAGGAAACAGACGTTTTCCCCGGCATGGTGACGCAGATGATCGGCGTCGGCGAGCAGACGGGTGCGATGGACGCGATGCTTCAGAAGATCGCGGACTTCTACGAGGACGAAGTGGACGCGGCCGTCAAGGATATGCTGACTGCCATCGAGCCCATCATGATCGTGGTGCTGGGCACGGTCGTCGGCGGCGTCGTGATCTCGATGTACATGCCGCTGTTCTCGCTGATCGGCAAATTGTCTGGGCACTAAAGCGTGCCGCACGCGCATGGCACGCCGGCGTCGTTGCCCTTGTTTCGGCGAGGTATCTCCACGTCAATCGGGTTTCCGCCAGTTGGATTTGGGCTGGCCATTGATCGGCTCAAATGGAATTGAACGCTAGCGCGAGCGAATGGCTGCCCTGGTTGGGGCGCGCCCGCTTTCTGATCATCACCTTCCTTCTGGCGGTGGTCGTCGTCGTACATCAATTCACCCCCGTTTCTCTTCCGGTCGGGGTGCTCGTTTCGCTGTGCGGCATATGGTACGTTTTTGCAAGTCTTTACGTAATTTTGCAGCGTGCGCTTCCCGGATCTGGATGGCACGGCGCCCTCCAGATGATTCTGGACGTGAGCATCATCACCGCGATCGTCTATTCGAGCGGGGCGCAGGACAGCTATTTCGTTTCCCTGTACCTGCTCGCCATCCTGATGGGCAGCATTTTGTTCTCGCGCCGCGGCGCGTTCATGGTGGCGGGCTTGGCGTTTATCGAGCTGGGTTGCGTCGTCGAAATGATGTATTCCGGATGGATTCCGCGTTCGACCGCCACGATGCCCGCGGCACGCGCGCTGGAAACGTGGCTCGGGAGCAATCTTTTCGCGTTCTTTGCGGTGGCGTATCTCGGGAGTCTGCTGACCCAGACGATTCATACGAAGGGCGTCGAGCTCGAGCAAAAGAGCGAAGCCCTGAAGGATTTGCAGGCTTTCAATCAGGACATCATCGAGTCGATGCGGGGAGGTCTGCTGACCACCGATCTCGAGGGCCGCATTTTACTGATCAACCGCGCCGGCGTTGAAATCACCGGCCACGGTTTCGGCCTGATGCGAGGCGAAAATGTCGCCGACGCTCTTCCCGGATTTTGGCCGGTCGAAGTGGACGAGCAGGGAAGCCCGCTCGCGATGCGCAAAGAGATCGAGTTCTGCACGCCGATCGGCGAGACGCGCTTCCTCGGCATATCCATCTCGCCGCTGCGAACCGCGCAGAATCAGGCCAGCGGCTTCGTCTTCAATTTCCAGGATCTCACCGAGCTGCGGCGGCTGGAGCGCGAGATCGTGACCAAAGAACGCATGGCCGCGCTCGGCCGCCTTTCTGCCGGCATCGCCCACGAAATTCGCCAGCCCCTCACCGCGATGACCGGGGCGCTCAAGGAACTTGTCCGCTTGGCGCCGCTCGAAGACGACGACAAAAAGCTCGTCCAGATCGTGAGCCGCGAATCGCAGCGGCTCAATCACATCATCACCGAGTTTCTGAACTACGCCCGCGAGAAATCTTACGCCTTCACGGATGTCAACGTCGCCTCATTGGTCGAAGAGACCTTATTGCTGCTCGAACGCGACGCCAGCAGGGCCGGTAAGATTCGATTCGAAAGAAACTTCACCGCGCGGAACCTGCGCATTCGCGCGGATCGCGACGCCATCAAGCAGGTTTTCTGGAATCTCTCCAACAACGCGTTGCGCGCGATGCCCAATGGAGGCGTTCTTTCCGTGCGTCTGGAAGCCGCGGGCACCGAGTGGGTCCGAATTTCCATTCAGGACACGGGAATCGGGCTCGATCCGGGAGCATCGGCGCGAATCTTCGAACCGTTTCAATCGGGGTTCGTTGGAGGCACGGGCCTGGGCCTCGCGATCGTCTATCAGATTCTGCAGGCGCACGGTGGCCAAGTGCGCGTTGAAACGGAGAAGGGACGTGGCGCCACCTTCATTGTAGATCTGCCGCGCGCTACTCGTCCTGCTTCCAAGGCTCAATCGAATGCCCGGGCCGAGACCGAGGTTCTGCGGCCGGCGGGGAGGGCCTAGCCGAATGGCCCACCTTCTCATCGTCGACGACGAGCGCTCGATCTGCGAACTCCTCGAAATCAGCTTCCGCAAGGAAGGCCATCGTGTGGAGATCGCCACAAGCGGCGAGGCGGCCAAGCGCCGTCTGGCCTCCCAGATTTTCGACATCGTGGTGTCCGACATTTGCATGCCCGACATGGATGGAGTCGAGCTTCTGCGCTACTGCAAGGAAGTGTCGCCCGCCACGATTGTCCTCCTGATCACCGGCGTCCCGACCATCGACACGGCGATCGATGCCGTCAATTTCGGCGCCGACCGCTACGTGATTAAGGGCGACCGGCTGCTCGACGAGCTACGCCCCGCCATCCAGCAGGTCGCCGAGAATCTCGCGCTGAAAAAAGAGGCTGGCTACCTCCGGCGCGAACTTCGCCGTCTGACGGGCCTCGATCACATGATCGGGACGGCTCCAAAGATGCGCGCGATCTTCGAGCTGATCGGAAATATCGCTCCGCAATCGAGCCGCGTGCTGATCACCGGCGAGAGTGGCACGGGAAAAGAACTGGTCGCCCGCGCGATCCATGAAAATAGCGCCCGCTCGAAGAATCCGTTTATCACGATCAACTGCGGGGCATTCCCGGAGACGCTTTTGGAGTCGGAACTCTTCGGCTACATGAAGGGCTCTTTCACGGGCGCGAATGAAAATCGCAGCGGCCTTTTCCAGGCGGCGCACGGCGGCACGCTTTTCATGGACGAAATCGGCAACATGACAGTGACCATGCAGGTGAAGCTGTATCGCGTGCTCCAGGAAGGCAAGATCCGCCCCATTGGCAGCAACGAAGAATCGGACGTGGATGTCCGCGTGATCGCAGCCACCAACAAAGATCTGGAGAAGGAGATCGCCGAGGGTCGCTTTCGCGAGGATTTGTACTATCGCCTCAGCGTCATTCCCATCCATCTTCCGCCCCTGCGCGAGCGCCGCGAGGACATTCCGCTCCTAGCACGCGACTTTCTGGAACGCTTTGCGAAGTCGATGTCCAAGAATATCGACGGGATCGAGCCGGAGGCGATGAGGCTCCTCGAAGTCTACGAGTGGCCCGGGAACGTCCGCGAACTCGAAAACACCATCGAACGCGCGGTGGCCCTCGAGAGCAGGCACAAAGTCTCGACCGAAGCCCTTCCCGAGCGCATCCGGACCCATTTCCAAGAGTCCGTCCCGCTCGCGTCGCACAATGGCAACGGCACGGCGCTCCCTCAGGAGGGTCTCAATCTCGAGGAGCACATCCAGAAGATCGAACGATCGTATCTCTTGGCCGCCCTGGAGCGGTCCGGCGGGGTCCGGACCCAGGCTGCCGAACTGCTGAAAATGTCCTATCGTTCGTTCCGCCACTACGCCAAGAAGTATGGCGTTTAACGCGGTTTGACGGGCTGACCATTCAGGGACGGGAGCGCAATTGCAATCAGGACCAGAATCCTCAAAACCTCTCATCGCGAAGATTCTCCTTACGGCGATCGTGGTCGTCTGCGCGGGCGCGCTTGCTTTCAGCCGGCAATTTTACAGGGAGGCTTTGGCGGATGCGTTCTTCGGGCTTGCCTTGGCGAGCGTTGTAATTCTGCACTTGAGAATTTGCCGGAAATACGTGGATATCCTGTTCCTCGCCGGAGGCACGATCCTCATCGGCTTCGTCGATTTCCGCATCTTGCACTACGCGCCGCGAATCATGGCTTGGTTCTCGTTCCTTGGGATCAGCAGCCTGCTCACCCTCGCGGCGCGCACGATATGGGCGCCGCAGCGAAAGATGCTGCTCTTTACTTGGGTGCCGTCTGCGCTGTTTGTCGCCTCCGATTATTTTGCTTCCACGATGCTCGAATGGACCGGCGCCATTCATCCGAAGACATTCGATCTTTACCTCTTGTCGTTCGACGGCAGCATGCGCGTCCAGCTGTCTTACGTGGTCGGACGGCTATACGCGCTTCATTCCTGGTTGCACTCGGCAAGCTTGCTTGCATACATCGGATTGGCAGTGCCGATCGCGGTGGTTTACTCGGGCAGATTGCTGCGCTTCAAAGAGAAAGCGTGGCCCGTGATGCTGGCATTCCTCATCACGGGACCATTGGGCATTGCGTTTTACAATCTGTTTCCCGCGTGCGGGCCCGCGCACCTCGTGATGGGTTTCCCGTTTCGGCAATTTCCAACGGCCGATCTTCCACGCCTGATCCTCGAACCGCTTCCGGTCGTCGGCCCTCGGAATGCAATCCCGTCTCTTCACATGGCGTGGACGTTGCTTGCCTGGTGGTATTCCCGGGGGCTCAGCTGGTGGGAGCGCGCGATCGCCTTCGCGTTCCTGGCCCTGACCGTCGTCGCAACCATGGGAACCGGCGAGCATTACTTCGTGGACCTGGTGGTCGCGTTTCCCTTCGCCCTCATGGTCCAGGCGCTTTGCGCATACCCGTTGAAATGGAAGGACGCGCGTCGCCTGACCCCGTTTCTCTTTGGCCTGCTCCTCACGCTGGCGTGGCTCATCGCTCTGCGCTATAGCCCGCGGCTCTTCTGGACGTCAGCTCTCGTTCCTTGGGCGCTCGTGATCGCCACGATCGCTCTTTCCAGCCTGCGGCAAATGGAGCTCGATCGGGCCGCGGGTGCGGCCGGCGCTGTAGTTGTCAGTGGCAGGAGCCGCAAGGTTCCCTCGCTCTCCACACCAGACGCTCCGCGTGCCGCGAGTTAAGCCGCCTTCCACACAAATTTGAAGTCGCCCGCGGCGCGCCCGCATTCGCATGCGTCAATCGCAAAGCCTGTGCCATAACGAAACAGCGCTCGAACACTTAGCCAGCCATTTTAGTCGTTCGGGTCAGCCGCGAAGTGTCGAAATCCGCGAGCTCCCGAGACGAACTTCTTAGAATTCCAATACGGGGCAGTGCAGTTTTCTAATGTTCGGTTGTAAAGGACGGCGTATCAGCCTTGCATCGTGAGAGCACCTGATTGTCGACAGGTGGCTATCGCCGTGCAGCATGTACGAGCGTGCCCAGCCTCTGAATCCCGAAAGAGATGGAATGGGTTTTGCACAAAAAAATTCCAGGAGCAACCAAGATGAAAAGGAAACAGAAGGGTTTTTCACTAATCGAGTTGCTGATCGTTGTCGCGATCATTTTGATCATTGCAGCTATCGCAATTCCGAACCTGCTTCGCTCGCGCATGGCGGCCAATGAATCTTCGGCCGTCGGCTCGCTGCGGACCATCAACACAGCCAATGCGACGTTCCTTTCCGTGTACGGCCACAGCTTTGCACCGAAGCTCGTAGCCCTCGGCGGCCCGACGGTTGCCGCCCCGACTTGCACGGGAGCCGGCGCGAACCTGATTGACAACGTTCTTGGCGGCGCAGATCCGTCCACCAAGAGCGGCTACACGTTCGCCTACACCGGTACCTTGCCGGATACGGGTGACACGGTTTGCAACTCAGTCACGCAGTATGCGGTAACCGCTACGCCACTCAGGTACAACGGAACCGGCACGCGCAGTTTCTTCACCGACCAGACCGGCGTGATCCGCGGTCAGGATGATGCGGGAGCCGCAGCAACAGTCGCCAATCCTCCGCTGCAGTAGTCGATCGTGGTGGGATTCAAATCGGGGGGAAGGTCATCCTTCCCCCCTTTTTTTTGAGACTTGGCCGGAGTTAGTTAGATGCTAAAGCTCAATCCAAACGAGGCACAACACAACGAGCGCGCGGCGCGCGGCTTCTCTCTCATCGAACTCCTGATCGTCGTCGCGATCATCCTGATCATCGCGGCCATCGCAATTCCCAACCTGCTCCGCTCGCGCATGGCGGCCAATGAATCTTCGGCCGTGGGCTCGCTGCGGACCATCAATACGGGCAACGGAACGTTCCTTTCCGTATACGGTCGCAGCTTTGCGCCGAGCCTCGTGGCTCTCGGCGGTCCGACAGTCGCTACCCCGGTTTGCACAGGCGCAGGAGCGAACTTGATTGACAACATTCTCGGCGGCGCGGATCCGTCCACCAAGAGCGGCTATACATTCGTCTACACCGGTTCAGCGCCGGATACGGGTGATACGGTTTGCAACTCGGACACGCAATATACCGTCAAAGCCACACCGCTCAAGTACGACGGCACCGGCACCCGAAGCTTCTTCACCGACCAGACCGGCGTGATCCGCGGTCAGGATGACGCGGGAGCGCAGGCAACAGTCGCCGATCCTCCGCTGCAGTAGTCGGACCCTGTTGCGATCGGGACTCGGGAGGGGTTAATCCTTCCCCCTTTTCTTGGCTTGGCGGGAACCGGCGAAACTTCGGAGGTTAATCAGGCTTCCGGGAACCAGAAGGTGCCGCCACCCCAGGAAGGCCGCCCTGGCCCTCTCCTTTGGCCCGTTTGGTCATTCGGACCGGTCAAAAAACGTCAATATCAGGAGCCTGCGAAGAAGACCCCTCTGCACCCTCCGAGCCGCGCCAGAAATGCTCCTCTGTACCGCTATGATACTAAAGCCTATAATCTCGTGTATGCTAACGGTAAACCATGTGTGCCGTTCTGGCATCTCCCTTGCGATATACCTCCGCGTAGCCCCCCCAGGGATACGAAAATGAGATTAGAACGATACACTCGAGGAGAAAAGATGAATAAGAAACAGAAGGGGTTCTCACTTATCGAATTGCTGATCGTCGTGGCGATCATCCTGATCATCGCGGCCATCGCAATTCCCAACCTGCTCCGCTCGCGCATGGCGGCCAATGAATCTTCGGCCGTGGGCTCGCTGCGGACCATCAACACAGCCAATGCGACGTTCCTTTCCGTGTACGGTCATAGCTTTGCGCCGAGCCTCGTGGCTCTCGGCGGTCCCACGGTTGCCGCCCCGGTCTGCACGGGAGCGGGCGCGAACCTGATTGACAACGTTCTTGGCGGCGCAGATCCGTCCACCAAGAGCGGCTATACGTTCGTCTACAAAGGTGCAGTGCCGGATACCGGCGACACCGTTTGCAAGTCGGACACGACGTACACCGTTCAGGCTACGCCTCTCACCTACAACGGCACTGGTACGCGCAGCTTCTTCAGCGACCAGAGCGGCGTCATTCGCGGTCAGGATGATGCGGGAGCGCAGGCAACAGTCGCCGATCCTCCGCTGCAGTAGTCGATCGTGGTGGGATTCAAATCGGGGGGAAGGTCATCCTTCCCCCCTTTTTTTTCAAGACTTGCCGGGAGTTAGTTAGATGCTAAAGCTCAATCCAAACGAGGCACAACACAAGGGGCGCGCGGTACGCGGCTTCTCTCTCATCGAACTCCTGATCGTCGTCGCGATCATCCTGATCATCGCGGCCATCGCAATTCCCAACCTGCTCCGCTCGCGCATGGCGGCCAATGAATCTTCGGCCGTGGGCTCGCTGCGGACCATCAATACGGGCAACGGAACGTTCCTTTCCGTATACGGTCACAGCTTTGCGCCGAGCCTCGTGGCTCTCGGCGGTCCGACAGTCGCTACCCCGGTTTGCACGGGCGCAGGAGCGAACTTGATTGACAACATTCTCGGCGGCGCGGATCCATCCACCAAGAGCGGCTATACATTCGTCTACACCGGCTCAGCGCCGGATACGGGTGACACGGTTTGCAACTCGGACTCGAAGTATACCGTCAAGGCTACGCCTCTCACCTACAACGGCACCGGCACCCGAAGCTTCTTCACCGACCAGACCGGCGTGATCCGCGGTCAGGATGACGCGGGAGCGCAGGCAACAGTCGCCGATCCTCCGTTGCAGTAGTCGATCGTGTTGGGATTCAAATCGGGGGGAAGGCCATCCTCCCCCCCTTTTCGGAGCTTGATCGGAGCCGGCTAGATGCGAAGTTTCAATCCATACGAGGCGCAACGCACGGGGCGCGCGGCACGCGGCTTCTCCCTGATCGAACTCCTGATCGTCGTGGCGATCATCCTGATCATTTCCGCGATCGCGATCCCAAACCTCGTCCGGGCGAGAATGTCCGCCAACCAGAGTTCGGCGGTCGAAAGTTGCCGCACCATCACCAGCGCCGAAGTCATTTACTACATTCAATATGGTAACGGTTTCGCGCCGTCTCTCACCGCGCTCGGTGGACCGGTCGGCGGCGGCGCCACTCCTTTAAACGCCCAGCTGATTGACAACGTCCTTTCCGCGGGGACCAAAAGCGGTTACATCTTCACTTACTCCGCATTGAACGCGGATCCTACCGGCGCCTTTCAGGATTACGCTCTGAATGCCGACCCTTTGGTCATTGGAGTCACCGGGGAGAACCACTATTTCACCGATGAGCCTTCCGTCATTCACATGAATACTTCCGCCCCGGCTTCGGTGACCGATCCTCCCATTCAGTAACTTCTTTCCAGCTCAGCGCTCGCCACATCGTCCGTGCTGCGCGCCTCTGCTAGAATCTTCCGGATGTTCCGCCTTTTCGTTTGCGCCGTTGTTGCGCTCGCCTTGCCCGTGAAAGCGGCCGCGCCCGACGCTACCGCGATCCGCCGCGCACTCGAAGCACGCTACCAGCATGCCCGCACTCTGAAAGCGGCCTTTTTCGAGCGATACAGCGACGGGAATGGCGGCGTACAGGCGGAATCGGGTGCGGTCTACTTCTCCCGGCCGGGGCGGATGCGCTGGGAATACGAATCGCCGGAACAGAAACTCTTCCTGGTCGACGGAACGAATGTCTGGTTCTACGTGCCCGCGGACCACACGGCCAGCCACGCCAAACTGAAGGAAAGCTCCGACTGGCGCACCCCGATTGCGCTGCTCGTCGGCAAAGCAGACCTGTCGCAACTGTGCCGCAACATCGAGGTGGTCGATCGCTTCTCGGATTCGGGCCCGAAGGCTGGCGAAGAATCGCCGTCTCCCGGCGATACCGTTCTCCGTTGCACGCCCCGCGGCGAAAGCGCCGAGGCAGCGTCGAAGGAGCCCATTTTCCTCGAAGTCGACCCTGAGTCGTACCTCGTCCGCGTCGTCATCCACGAACCCGGAAACGTGACGACAGAGTTTCGCTTCGGCAACTGGCAGGAAAACATTCCTGTCCCGGAGGTGCAATTTCACTTCCAGTCGCCGCCGGGCGTCTCGATTGTCGACGAGCAAGCTCTCGCCGGCGAATTACATTAGAAGTACATTAGAAGTGCATCGCGGCTGCCGCGCCCTGGGGCAGCTCACTCGCGAAGGAACGCAGTGCTTTCCCGCAGAAACAATTCGAGCTGGTCGTGGTGCAGCCAATGCCCGGCGTTTTCGACCCTCACCATCCGGCAGTCGCGAATCGCTTTCCTGCGCGGATCGGTTTCGGGCACGGGGAGGAAGCTCTCGAGTCCCCAGAAGAGAAGAATGGGGCAGGTAATCCGCGCGTAGATTTCGGCGGTATCGTCGATGCGATGTCCGTACGGCGGAAAGAGCCGCGCGAAATTGTCGAATTTCCACACCAGCGAACCGTCGGGTTCCCAGTTCGTGCCGTGCAGCGTCAGATGCTTGGCGACTTCATCCGAAAGGTGCGGATTCGCCTCTTTCATCCGCGCGATCGCCGCTTCGAGGCTCGGATAGCTTTTCTGTTTGCGTTTCTCGAGGTCGCGCACCGATTCAATCCAATATCGCAGTTGTTCCGAGCCCGGTCCATGGACTCGGCTTTCCGGGGGCGCGCCCAGTCCCTCAATCGAAACAGCCTTGGAAACGCGTTCCGGATACACGCCGGCATAGTGAAGGACGATCCCGCCACCCAGCGAATGGCCGACCAGCCGGATAGGGAACTCGTTGACGACGTCCAGCAGCGCCGACAGATCGAGAACGTGTTCCGCCAGGCTGTACATCGCGCCCGGCGCCCACGCGCTATTCCCATGCCCTCGCAGGTCGAGCGCGTAGACGTGATAGTGCTCGCGCAGCGATCGCGCCACCCAGTCCCAGTTGCGGGCGTGGTCAAGGCCGCCGTGGACCAGCACGAGCGCCGGCTTGCCGTCCTGGCCGTAATCCCAAAATTGCAGCTTCAGGCGGTCGGAGTAGAAAAAATGGGAAATGGGCTCCATGGAATTAGGCAAGAGGGGACTCTACCATAGTGCCTTTGCAGCGCTTACTCGGATTCTCGGCCCTCGCCGCCGGAATGCGTGTTGCCCGATTCCCGCCGCGGCATACAGCCTTTTAGCCGTTGTCACATCCAATTAACGAGCTGTTTTCCCGCCTCCAGCCAGGCTTGGGACGGAGTATGCTAGAGTCTGCTCACTACTTTAGGGAGGCGATGGGCCCACCAAAATGGCCGAATTTGTTTGCAAAGTCGGGGATACGACCGGCCGCGTCTTCCAGCAGGTGGAGACGGCGCAGTCGGAGGACGAAGCAAGACAGAGGCTGGCGGATCGCGGCTTCTACGTCTTCTCGGTCCGAAGTCATCTCAACCTTCTGGCGCAACTTAGCCGGTCGGGCCGGGATCGCGCCATCCACCCGCACGACTTTCTTATCTTCAATCAGCAGTTTCACACCCTCGTGAAGGCCGGGCTGCCGATTCTGCGGGCGCTCGACTTGCTGGCCGAGCGGGCAGCTGCTGTCCGCCTCCGTCCAGTCCTGGCGGAAGTTCGGCAACGCGTTCGCGACGGGTCACTTTTATCCGAAGCGCTTGCCGCGCAGGGATCGTTTCCCCCGGTCTACGTCACCGCAATTGCCGCGGGCGAGCGAAGCGGCAACCTGACCGGAGTTCTCGAGCAATATATCTCGTATTTGCGCGTGAGCACCGGCTTCCGCAGCCGCCTGTTGACGTTGCTGATCTATCCGTCTGTGCTGGTCCTGACCGCAGTGCTCGTGGTCGCCTACGTGGTCACCTACGCGCTGCCGCAGTTCGCGTCCCTCTATCATGAGCTCGACGTGCCTCTCCCGACGCCCACTCGAATTCTTCTGGCGATCGCGCTCCCTCTGCGAACGTATTTCATTGGCCTCGTCATCGCGCTCGCAGCGGCCGCGATTTTTGTCTTCGTGTGGACCCGATCGGAGCGCGGCGCGCTGGCCATCGATCGCCTCAAGCCGCGCGTCCCGGTCCTCGGTGAAATCTGGCTCAAAGCCGAGATCGCGCAGTTCGTACGCACGCTCTCCACGCTCTTGGGAGGCGGCACTCCGCTGGTGCCCGCGCTGCACACCTCCGCGGCCGCAATCAGCAGCCGGCTGGTGGCCAGTTCCGTCGAACAGGCGGCCGACCGTGTGAAAGAAGGCCAGACCCTGCATACCAGCCTGGCTGAGACAAAACTCATTCCCGGTTTGGCGCTCGAGATGATCGAGGTAGGCGAAGCGTCGGGCGCACTGGCCGCCATGCTCACGAGCGTGGCCGAATTCTACGAAGAGGAAGTCGGCACCAGCCTGGAGCGCGCTCTTTCTCTGATCCCGATCATAATTTTGGTGGTCATGGCCGTTGTGATAGGCTTTCTTTTGATCTCGCTGTATCTCCCGATGTTTTCTCTTCAGGTCAGGTGAGCAAGGACACGGAATCGATGGCAACCGCTAGCAACAACCCGATACCCGGCGTCGCGACAAACGACGCAGCCGAGCGCGAGCAAGCCCGCCGGCTGGCCCAACGCTACAGGTGTCCTTTCATCGATCTGCTCGAGCAGCGCATCGATCCCGAGCTTGTCCGCAGCATCCCGGCCGAATTGATGTTCCGCTACAACTTCGTGCCGCTCGAGTCGCGCGACTCCATCCTCGTGGTCGCCATGGCCGATCCCAGCCAGTTGCAGCTCACCGACGAACTCTCTCTGCTTCTCGGCAAGCGGCTGCAAATCAAGGTCGCGACGGCCTCGCAGATCGGCGACCTGCTGAAGCGCACCGAGCAATCGCAGCGCGTCCTCGATCAGGCGACCGAAGGCTTCACGCTGCAGGTGGTCGCCGATGAAGAGGACAGCGACGAAAACATCTCGATGGAGAAGCTCACGCGCGATACCGGCGAGAGCCCCGTCGTGAAGCTCGTCCATACGGTGATCTTCACAGCCCTGGAACGGCGGGCGAGCGATGTCCACATCGAAACTCGCAATTCCGAGGTCGTGGTCAAGTACCGCATCGACGGCGTTCTGCAGTTCGCCATGCAACCCCTCGCCAAGGAGTGGCACGCCACCATCCTGTCTCGCATCAAAGTGATGAGCGAACTCGATATCGCCGAGCGCCGCGTGCCGCAAGACGGCCGTTTCCGCGTGCGTTACAAAGGCCGTTTCGTCGATTTCCGCGTCTCGATCATGCCCTCCGTTCACGGCGAAGACGCCGTGCTGCGCGTGCTGGACAAAGAAACGCTCAGCGAGAAGTTCCGCAATCTCACTCTCGATGTCGTCGGCTTCGATCACGAAGAGGTCACGCGCTTCCGCCGGTATATCCGGGAGCCATACGGCATGGTGCTGGTCACCGGGCCCACCGGCTCGGGCAAAACAACGACGCTTTACGCCGCCATCAACGAGATCAAGAACGACGAAGACAAAATCATCACCATCGAGGACCCCGTCGAATATCAGGTGCGCGGCATCACGCAGATTCCCGTCAACGAAAAGAAGGGCCTCACGTTTGCCCGCGGCTTGCGCTCGATCCTCCGCCACGACCCCGACAAAATCATGGTCGGCGAAATTCGCGACCAGGAAACCGCGCAGATCGCCATCAACTCCGCCCTCACCGGCCACCTGGTCTTCACCACCGTTCACGCCAACAACGTCACCGACGTGATCGGCCGCTTCATCAACATGGGCGTCGAGCCGTACAATTTCGTCTCCGCTTTGAACTGCATCATGGCCCAGCGCCTTGTCCGCGTCATCTGCGACAACTGCAAAAAGCGCATGACCTACGCGCCGGAAGTGCTCCGGGAATCGGGCCTGGACCCCGCCGAATGGGCGCAAGTGCCGTTCGCGGAGGGCGCCGGATGCCTCGAGTGTTCGGGCAGCGGCTATCGCGGCCGCACGGCCATCACCGAGCTCCTCGATCTTTCCGATCACATTCGCGAGATGATTGTCGATCGCCGGCCGACCTCCGAGATCAAGCGCGCCGCCCGCGAAGAAGGCATGACGTTCCTCCGCGAATCGGGCCTTCGCAAGGTTCGCTCCGGAATGACGACGCTGCGCGAAATCAACAAGGTGACGTTCCTTGACTAGCCTGACGGCCGCTGAAAATCTCGAAAACAAGTTCTATCGGACGACCCTCGTCCGGCGCATCGACCGCTGGCTCCATGCGATGCCGCATCCGTCTCTGGTGGTCGAGATCGCCCCGGGGCACGTTGCCGCGGCGCGCTGGGGCGGGCATGGCGACCTGGAAGACGTCGTCGTGGAGTCGCTGCCGGCAGGTTCCGTGATGCCGTCGCCGGTAGACAACAACATTGCCCAGCCGGACGCGGTGCGCGGCGCGCTTCGCCGCGTTTTTAGCCGCATCCCGACGCGCGGCGCGGCAATCGCGGTCCTGGTTCCCGATCCCGTCGTGCGCGTCTTCATCCTGCCGTTTGAGAATCTGCCGCGGCGCGCGGACGAAGCGCTGCCGCTGCTTCGCTGGCGGCTGAAGAAAAGCGTCCCGTTCGACGTCGATGAAACCGTGGTGTCGTGGATGAGGCAGCCCGCTCGCGACGGCAGCCTCGAATTGGTCACCGCGGTCGCGCGCCAGCGGATCGTCCGCGAATACGAGGAGATCGTGGAGTCCGCCGGGGGGTCGATCGGCGTGCTCCTGAGTTCCACGCTGGCGGCTCTGCCGCTTCTCGAGGAGCGCGGCGCCACCTTGCTCGTACGCCTCTCCGGCAGGAGCCTCACGAGCGCGATCGTTCACGGCGCGAATTTATGCGTCTATCGGTCGACGGATATGCCCGCCGATGCGTCTCTCCTTGAGCCGCAGGTGGTGCTCGACGAGGTTTTCCCGGCGCTCGCCTATTATCAGGACAATTGGGATGGACCCGTCGATCGCGTCCGCTTTGCCGGATTCGGCGCGCGCGAGCAGTTTTTCCGGACCGCCCTCGCCTCGGAATTGAAAGTCTCTGTCGGTTCGATGGACGAAGCTGAAGCTGCCCAGGGCTTGAGCGAGCCGGCGCAGGATTTGATTCGTCACGGCCTCGACGCGCTTGCGGGGTGGATGTTGAATGCCGGTGCTTAGTCCCCGTTTGGAGAATCGCAAGGAACGATCATGAAGCTTCACCTCAATCTGACGACTGCGCCGCAACCGAATAAGCGGCCGTTCCTCGCGGGCGCCGCCGCTGCCGGCACGGTGTGCGTTCTCGCCTTGATCCTGCTCTCGTACGCTGCGTACAGGTCATGGCAGTCTAGCCGGGAGCTTCATTCGCAAATTTCGAGCCTGGAGGATGAAATCCAGCACGATCAACAGCGGCAGCAGCAATTGCAAGCGTATTTCCAGGGACCGCAGGCAAAACAGATTCTCGATCGCTCCGGCTTCTTGAACTCCCTGATCGACGAGCGCAGTTTTCCGTGGACCAAGATTTTCATGGATCTCGAGCAGACGCTGCCGCCCGGCGTGCGCGTCGTCAGCATCGCGCCGCGTCTCGAGAATGGCCGCGCGGAAGTGACCCTCGAAATCGGCGCCTTGACCGACGAGAGCAAAATCCAGTTCCTCGAGGCCATCGAGAAATCCAAGGCCTTCACCGGCATGGTGGTCAAGGACGAGCGCCACTCCGACCGGCCGGGATCGGATCGAATCACGCTTCATCTGACGGTTTGGTACTCGACCACATGACGACGAACGGCAACTGGCAGGCTTGGAAGAGATCGGTGGGCATCGCCCTGGGGCTGCTGCTCCTCGCGGACGTCGCCCTGATTGCCTACCTATGGAACGGGTCGCGCCAGGGGCCGGAGGCTCTCCGCGCGCAACGAAATCAGCTGTCGCTGCAGGCGAAACTCTTGCGGGCAGACCTCAAGAGGGGCGAAACCATTCGGGCGTCGCTGCCTCAGGTTGGCGAGGACTGCGACACCTTCTACCGCGAATCGTTTCTCGACGCGAAAACCGGCTATTCCCGGATCGAGTCCGACCTCGACTCGATCGCTCAGAAGGCGAACGTGAAGACCCCCGCGCTGTCTTTCAAGGAAAAGCAGATCGAGGGCCGCGGCGTCACCGAAATCTCCATCAAGACCGCCGTCGATGCCGATTATCCGTCCGTAATCCAGTTCATCAACGGGCTCGAGCGTTCGAAGAATTTCTATCTGGTAGATGATCTCCACCTGGCCTCCGCAACCACCGGAACCATTCAGCTGGAAATCGAGATGCACACGTATTTCAGGACCTGATGATGTCGACGCGCAACCAAATGTACATGCTGTTCGCGCTGCTGATCGTGCTCGCGGGCGTGGCCTATTATTTCTTCGCGGGACATGGCCAGGGCGCATCCAACCCGGCAGTTGTCGCCGCCGACACCAAGTTCCGGCCGCTCGATGTCCAGGAGCCGCAATTGCGCCTCGACTTGCTCGCTAACCTTCAAAAACTCGAATACACGGGCGCGCACCGCAACATTTTCGTAGCCGAACCGCCTCCGCCTCCACAGGCTCAGGTCGAGGCCGCCTCAGCGCGTTTCGTCGGCCCACGCGTGCCGCCGCCTCCTCCGCCCATTCAGGTCCCGGGAGAACTGTTCGGCTACGCTTCCGAACCCTCCAGCGGCAACCGTGTGGCCTTCTTCTCGGAGGGCGATGATGTTCTCGTCGTTGCGGAAGGCGCTTCATTCCTCGGCCGATTCCGCCTGATTCACGTCACCGACTCTTCGGCCGAACGTCGAAGAAATCTCGAGCGGCCGCCACGCGACGGTTCCCATGGCTCAGCCTCCGCCAGGGCAGGGGCAGGAATAAATGAGTGATCGCCGCACGAAGGAAGGGCGAGAGATGAACGAACGCCCGGTGGATCGCCCGAACGCCCGCCTGAGTGCCCGCAGCCGGCCTTCCGAAGCAGGCTATGCCTATATCATGGTTTTGGCCCTCACCGTGGCGATGATCATCGGTTCGCAGGTGGTGCTCGAGAATCTCGTCACGCAGGGCCACCGCCAGCGGGAAGAACAGACGATCTGGCGCGGCAATCAATGGGTCCGCGCGATCCGGCTCTACTACCATAAGACCGGCCACTATCCGCAATCGATCGATGATCTCCTGACCGGCGTGCCCAACGTCCACTTCCTGCGCGCGTCCGCCATAAAAGATCCCATGGATCCCGACGACGGCTCGTGGCGCTTCATCTACGTGAATTCCACGGGACAGATTATCGGCAGCGTGCGCTATGCGACGCTGCAACAGATGGCGCTCCTCGATTTGAATAACGGGCAAATCCCCGGGACGCAGCCGAGCACGATTCCCGGAGCCGTGTCCGCCGCGAGCTTGTCCTCCATATCCAACGACAGTGGCGACACGGGGAACTCCGGAACTTCCAGCGACAATTCGGGCGGCGATAATTCGGGCGCCGCCGCCAATGGCGCAAGCCCGAGCCCCGGAGGCAGCGCGAGCGTGGGCGGCACGAACGGCCAAAACCCGCAAGGAACCTCTCCGCCGGGCGACACATCTTCGCAGACGCCGCCCGGATCGACGGGCAATTCCGCGTCACCAGGTGCGGCATCGCAGAATCCAAGTCTGAACGACACCACCTTCGGCCAGGGCCAGTCGGCGAGCACTTTCGGTTCGCCGCAATCGGGCGCGCAAAATGCGAATGCCCTGGAGCAACTGACCCAACTTAAGCCGACGGGCCCGGTCGACGGACCGGTCCCAGGCGCGTTCCTGACTGGAGTGGGTGTTCCGACGGCGATCGATCGGACCTCGATCAGAATCTATCATGGAGGAAAAAAATACAAAGATTGGGAGTTCATCTGGAATCCGCTCGAGGATCAGGCGCAGGCCCTTCAGCAGGGGCTCGGAGCGGCGCAGGGACAAGGCGTCCTGCCTGGTCAAAGCACGGGAGCCGGTATGCTTCCTGGTCAGAATACGGGAGCCGGCGCCAATGGCGCGAATCCGTTCGGCAATGGGGCGGGCGCGGGTTCGAATGGACCGACGAACGCGGAGCCTCCGTCGCCGCAGCCCAATCAATAGTCTCCGCCATGGCCTTTTTTAGCGGCATCGAGTGGCCGGCCCAGGCGGGCAGTTCGAAGCTTCTGCGATGCTAACCGATATCACTCCCGATCCCGGCGCCGGTTCGAACACGGGAATCCGCATCTACGTCGCCATATCGGCCGTCGTCCTCCTCGTGGCGCTCTCATACGTGGGCTGGGTCTTCTGGTCGCGTTCGCATCAGGACCGGATGATCGAGCAGCGCGTAGCCGCCCAGCGCCGCACCCAGGATGAGCAAACCGTCGAAAGCATGGGAGGGGATCGCTTCGAGATTCTCGCGTTTTATGCGAATCCTCCGGCCATTGCCGCGGCGATTCGGCCGACCTCTGCTATAGCGTCTCGAACGCAAAATCCGTGACGCTCGAACCGCAATCGAGCAAGGTCTGGCCGTCGTACGAGCATTGCGTCAGCGTATCGCCGCACAAAACAACCACCTACATGTTCACCGCCACCGACGCAGCCGGACACACCAAGTCCGCCGCCGTTACCGTAGAAGTCCAGTGAGAATCAGTTGTCCCCTTTCAGGTATTTGTCGAACCACGCCAGGGTGCGCCGAATCGAGTCGATCTGGTTCTCGCGTTTTTCGAAGCCGTGGCCCTCGTTCGCGTAATAATGTGCATCCACCGTTTTCCCATCTGTCTTCAGCAACGCCACAACTTGCTCAGCTTCCTCTTTGGGCACGCGAGGATCGTTGTCACCCTGCAAGACCAGCAGTGGTGCCTTCACGCTGTGGATGTAAGTGATGGGGGAGGCTGCGTCGTAAGCGGCGCGATCTTTCACCGGATCACCCAACAGGCTCTGCTCATACTGCTGCAACATTGGATCGGAATGCCGAAGCATGGTCATCCAATCGATGATGCCGTACATCTCGACGGCGGCGGCAAAAACGTCCGGAGCCCGGCCGATCGCCATCAGCGTCATAAATCCACCGTACGAACCTCCCGTGATCCCGATCTTCTTCGGATTCACATAGCCCGTGGCTTCCAGGAACTTGGCTGCGTAAACCTCGTCCTGCAAATCTCCGCCTCCCAGGTCCTCGTAGTTGGCTTTTTGAAACTCGATGCCGTACCCCGTCGAACCCCGCACGTTCGGCGCGATGCAGATGTATCCTCGGGAGACGAACGCGGCCACACGCGGACTCCAATAATCTACGGACTGTCCCGTCGGCCCGCCGTGCGGCAGAACCAGCGCGGGATTCGAGCCGTCGCGTTTCAGATTGAAGGGAATCCATAGCAGCGCGCTGATCGTTTTCCCATCGAACGACTTGTAGCTGATGACCTGAGACGGCGGCCGGGGCGCGGAATTCAAACTTGCGATGGCGGAGTAGGTAAGCTGTTTTGCTTTCCGCGACGACAGGTCGTACACCCAAAAATCCCCGGGCTCCACGGAGCTCTCGTGCGACAACAGCAACCGGTCTCCTAAGGGCGAGAAAGAACTCGGGTAGGCGGCAAAACCGTTCAAGCCTCGAGCGATGGGAATCTTCTTCGAGGCCTTCGTGGCCACGTTTCCCAGGTATGCATCGACTTGCCCGTCCGCGTTGATCGTATAAGTAAAACTCTTGCCGTCCGGAGAGAAGTCGCCCGAACTGGCTTCCCATTGGGTGTCCGTGACCCAAGTAAGGCTTTTTTTCGCGATATCCAAAAGGGCCACGTTTTCGTAGCCGCTTTTCTGGTTGGAAGTAATCAGAAGCGTTTTCCCATCTTTGGACAACGAAGATGCGAGATTGAGCGACTGCCCTTGATGCGTGGTCAAATTCGTGGCTCGTCCGCTCGCGACGTCAATCGCATACACGTCGGCGTCCGTAAAGCCCACGTCCAGGCGGTCCGCGTACAATGTTTTTCCGTCAGCACTCCAGGCTACCGATTGCCACAGATGGTTCGGCGTACTTTCGTGGGTGAGCGGCGTCATCTTATGCGTGGCCCAGTCCAGCAAAGTAATGTTGTACGCCGTGGCTTCCTTTGGCTTGGTGTTCAGGGCGATGGTCTTCCCGTCGGGCGACCATCGTGGGCTTTCTTCGCGGATCTCGGGAGTGTTCGTGAGGTTGACCGCCTCTCCGCCGTCGCTTGGGACGGCGAAGATGTCCCACAACTCGTTTCCGGCGGTGTCCTGCTGGAAGACGATCCACTTGCCGTCCGGGGACCATGTTTCGCCGTACTGTCTGTCGTCCGACTGCGCCAGCTGTATCGGCCATCCCCCGTTCGCGTTGACCTTCCATAGGTTGGATCGGCCGCTGATGTCGGTGGTGAACACGATCTGCTTGCCATCGGGAGACCATGACGCGTTCGAAACGCTGCGGGTGAAATAGAGATCATCGATTGGAATCGGGCGCGCATCCGCATTGGGCGCCGAGGCGATTGCTTTTGGATCGCTGATTTGGCGCGCATTCGGGCCAGATGACTGGGCAAAGCCCGAACCACAAACAAAAAAGGTCAACCAAACGCAAGCGCTGGCACTCCGTAAAGATTTCATCGCAACCTCGTTTCTAGTTCATATCGAACAAGCATTCTGCACGGGACTCGCTCGCCAGGGAAGTGCTGATTGCGGCCGGCCAAGGGCCGCGCATGGCCCTGAACCGGCGCATTTCCGGCCTTTGCAAATTCTTGCCGGAAGGCGCAAAATGGAATTTGTAGCGGGGATAGCTAGCCACCAGGAGAGAGAATCTACATGGCTGTTGAACTCTCGAAGGGCGTGACGCTCGAAAGACCCGGCGAAGATGAAAATTTCCTGAAGGACGAGGGAATCCTTTTCGCTTCGCTCGACAAGGTCGTCAATTGGGCGCGCCGCAGCTCGATCTGGCCGATGTCGTTCGGTCTCGCGTGCTGCGCGATCGAGATGATGTCGATGGCCGCCTCGCGTTATGATATTTCGCGTTTCGGCGCCGAGGTATTTCGCGGCTCTCCGCGGCAATCCGACCTGATGATCATCGCCGGCCGCGTTTCGCAAAAGATGGCGCCGGTGATCAAACAACTCTACGCGCAGATGCCGGAGCCCAAGTGGGCGATCTCGATGGGCGCATGCGCCACATCAGGCGGCGTCTTCAACAACTACGCCATCGTGCAAGGCGTCAATCAAGTGATCCCGATCGACGTCTACGTGCCTGGCTGCCCGCCGCGCCCCGAGGCGCTTCTCTACGCCGTCTTCCAGCTCCAGAAAAAGATCGATCGCGACCGCGGCAGCTTCCTCCGCTCGCTGAATCTCAGCAAGGGCAGCGCTCCGCATTCGCCGTCATCCTGAGGCCGCGGGTCGTGCGGTCGAAGGATCTCTCTTGGCTGCTACCTCCGAGCCTTCCCACACGGTCGCAGTGCCTCCATCCAATTCCACAACGCTCCCCGGCTCAAAATGCTCGCGCCGCACATACCCCATCCCAATCGCTGTCCGGACGCCCGGCGAAAACGCAGAGCTGGTCACATAACCGACTTCCGCTCCGTTCGCCAGCAATTTCGTGCCGGGCGCCGGCGCCGTGCCGGCCGAAAATTTTAGCGACACGCGCTTCCTGTTCACATGCCCCCGCGAGCGCACTCGCTCGACAATCTCCTGCCCGGTATAGCAGCCCTTCGTGAAGCTGATATGAGTCGTTTCGAGCGCCGCCTCGTGCGGAATCATCGCGTCGTTGAAGTCAACCGGGAACCACGGCACGCCCGCCTCCAGCCGCAGCGCATGAAACGCCGCCATCCCGATCGGCTCGCCGCCCGCCGCACGCACCTCGGTCAGCATTTTCTGCCAAAGCGCGGATAGATCGGCGCGTGGCGCGATGACTTCCGCGCCTGTCTCGCCGAAATGCGAGCGCCGCAAGACGTAGCAGGGAGCTGCGTCGATGGCGATTTCCTTGACCGACAAATCGGCGAGCTCATCCAACGCAACGCCGGACACGCGTTGCACAACCTCAGCAGCGCGCGGGCCCTCGATTCCGATGCCCGCGAGCTGTTCCGTCAAATCCTCGATCTGCACCTGCGAGCCAATCACGTATTTCTTGAGCGTCGCGACGGTCCGCTCGCGCTGCGATGCGTGCGAAAGGACCAGCAGCTTTTCGGGCAGCGCGTAAACTTCGAGCTCCGCGAGGATGCGCCCCTGCGGGTTCAGCAGCAACGCCAGCGTCCCGCGCCCCTCGGCAAGCGCCTTGATGTCGTTCGACGAAATATTATGCAGGTACTTCACGCGGTCTCGCCCCGCCAGCGTCACGATCGCGTGCCAATTCGTATCGAACAGCGCAACGCTCTCGCGCGCCGCGCGATATTCGCGCTCCAGATCGGAAAAAGATTCCGGCAGGACACACCCTTCGTATTCGGCGAGCCGTGCGCCGGCAGCGCGGTGCGTTTCCATCAAAGGCGTTTCCACAATATATTCCTCTCGCAGCGATCTTATCAGATGCGCTTGCAACGTTCTTCGCTTCGGTATCGCGCCCGATTGCTTGGCGCAATTGTCTCGGTGTCCTCTGCGCTTCTCTGCGTCCTCTGCGTAATGTTTTGCTTTTGCCTTTGGTTTCTCGGATGGGCGGGCGTGGAGCCTCCGGTGGCCATCTATGCTAAATTCTGAGCAGATGATCACATTCGGCGCATACATCCAGGTGCCTTTCTGCCAGACGAAATGCACCTACTGCAATTTCCACACGGGCGTCGTCTCCCGCGACCGCTACGAGCCGTACGCCGCCGCCGTCTGCCGCGAGATCGCGGAATCCGGGCCGTATCTGATCGAGCAAACAGTCGATACGATCTACTTAGGCGGCGGGACGCCGAGCCTCCTCGATCCCACGGCTCTCGCGCGAATCCTTGACGCGCTGCGCAAATCCTTCCGCGTCGACGCGAAGGAAATCACGCTCGAAGCCGATCCGGAGACCATCTCTCCGATCAAAGCCTCCGCCTGGCTCGACGCTGGATTCAACCGCATCAGCCTCGGCGTGCAGTCCTTCGACGATCGCGAATTGCAGGCCACCGGCCGCATGCACCGTCGCGAGGACATCTTCCGCGCCGTCGAATCTCTCCGCGCCGCCGGCTTCCGCAATATCAGCATGGACCTGATCTCCGGCCTTCCGCATCAGACCCGCGAATCCTGGGAACGCTCCGTCGCCGAGTTGCTTCGCATCTACCCCGAGCACGTTTCGATCTACATGCTCGAAATCGACGAAGGCAGCCGCCTCGGAAAGGAATCGCTCGCGGGCGGCAGCCGCTACAGCGCCGAAGCGATCCCGAGCGACGACGCGCAGGCCGATTTCTACGAGTCCGCGTGCGCGCGCCTCGCGGCCGCAGGCTACAACCACTACGAAATCTCCAACTGGGGCCTGCCGGGCACGGAATCGCTGCACAATTTGAAATACTGGCGCCGCGATCCGTATCTCGGCTTCGGCGCGGGCGCGCACTCGTTCGACGGCACCGCACGCTGGGCCAATATCCACGATCCCGCGCGTTACGTCACGTGCATCGAACGCGGCACGTCCACGCGCGAGCTGATCGAGACGCTCACGCCCTGGAACGCGCTTCAGGAGGAATTTTTTCTCGGCCTTCGCCGTCTCGAAGGAATCGACCTCGCACGCATCGAGCGCGAGATCGATCCCACGCTCACCACGCGCCTCGCCACGCTGCAGCAGCGCATCGAGATGCTCCGCTCGCACGGCCTGCTCGACCTCGAAGGCGGCCGCCTGCGCATCCCCCCGGATCGCCTCACAATTTCAAACGAAGTCTTCCTCGAACTATTAGGCTAGCCATCCTGGCGGGCGGCGCCGGGTCCTCTTCTCTGCGCCCTCTGCGTCTCTGCGGTGGAATTGCTTTGTCTTCGGGATCTAATTCTCGAGGCCAAGCGATCGTATCTTGGTAAGCAGAGTCTTATAGGAAACGCCCAGCTTCTCAGCCGCGCGCGTCTTGTTCCACTTCGATTCGCGCAGCGCATTGTGAATCTTGAACCGCTCCACGTGGGCCACGGCGCGCTGCGACACTTCATCGAGCGGCCCTTCCCACAGAAATTGCCCCGCGAGCATTCCTACGGGCATTTCGTCGGCGGTAGGCTTGGCGGCAGGCAGTTGCAGCCCCTCCGCATCGATTTCGGGGCCATTCGCCAGGATCGCGGCGCGCTCGATCGTGTTCTGCAATTCGCGGACGTTCCCCGGCCACGCATAGCCCCCGAGCCGCGCTCGCGCATCTTTGGTCAGCACCAGCGAAGGCTTGCGAAACTCGCGCCGGAAGCGCTCGAGAAAGTGTTCCGCGAGCAGCAGCACGTCTTCTCCGCGATCCCGCAGCGCCGGAACCGTGATCGGCACAGCCGCAATCCGGAAATAGAGGTCCTCGCGAAAAGTCTTATCAGCCACAGCCGCGCGCAAATCCTTGTTCGTCGCGGTGAGGATTCGCACGTTCACTTCAATCTCCTGCGTCCCCCCCACACGCTCGAAACGCCGCTCCTCCAGCACGCGCAACAGCTTGCCCTGAATCGCCAGCGGCAGATCGCCGATTTCGTCGAGGAAGAGAGTCCCGCGATGCGCGAGCTCCATTTTCCCGAGCTTCCGCGCGCCCGCGCCCGTATAAGCGCCGCGCTCGTGCCCGAAAAGCTCGTTCTCGACCAGCCCCTCGGGAATCGCCGCGCAGTTCAGCGCCACAAACGGGCATTCGGCCCGCGCACTCAAGTGATGAATCGCGCGCGCGAAAAGCTCTTTCCCCGTTCCGCTTTCGCCCAGCACCAGAACGGTCGAGTCCGTGGCAGCCACGCGCTGCGCCATGTTGCTCGCTTCCTTCATCGCCGGATGCTCCCCGACGATTCGCGGAAAGCCATAGCGCGCCGAATATTCCTCGCGCAGCAGCAGATTCTCCCGCAGCAGTTCCTGCTGGCGCGACGCCCGCTCGAGCAGCAGCTTCAGGTGATCCAGGTCCACCGGCTTCTGGATGAAATCGAATGCTCCTTCCTTCATCGCCGTCACGGCTTCTTCCACCGAGCCGTACGCGGTCACGAGAATGAAAGGCAGCGTCGGCTCCACGCGCTTCGCCTCGCGCAACACTTCGATTCCTGAATTTCCGGGAAGCTTCAAATCCGAGAGAACCAGCTGGTAGCGGCGGCTGCGGATCTTGTCGATTGCGGTATTTCCGTCGGGAGCCTCATCGACGGCATAGCCCGCGCGCTCGAGCGCCTTGCGGAGCATGGCTCTGAGCTCGGCTTTGTCCTCGACAAGTAAGACGGGTTCCATCGCGGGAAAACTCTACCGCGCCCAGCCCGGATCGCCCCCGGCCTTGCGGAGATCGTCTTCGGCATCCGAGATGGCTTGCTGATCCGCTTCAACGTCCTTCTTCTTCGCGTCGATGTCGGAGACTTTCTTGTCATAAGCTGCGCCCATCGGCTTCTGGCTATCTTGGTCCTGCGCGGCCTTTTGGGGATCGCCGCCGTAATACTGCACCATGCCCACACCGACTTCGCGCTGCAACACGTCGAGTTCTGCCTGATCCTGATCGAGCTTATGGCGCAGCGATGCAAACTTCTCCCGCCACGTCTTCTCGTCATTGCTTCCTGCCGGCGCTGCCGTTGACGTATCGCTGCTCGTATCCGTCGATGTGTCGGCGGGAGCCTGTCCAACGGTCGATACGGCGCCCTGGGTCGGAATATCGTCGTTCGTAAAAACCTTCGCCGCTTTGGGCGCGTCCTTCTTTTCCTCGCGCGCCTTGCGGGCCGCTTCAACAAGCGGATCCTGCTGGGGAGCTGTCGCCGGGGCGGTGGTGGTCTGGCTCGCCTTTGACGGTGCCTGGTCCTGCGGTTGGGCTTGCGCGCGGATCACGCCGCTTGCCGCAAACACTACGACGGCCGCGCTCACCCACAGAGTCCTGCGCATGGTAGCGCCTCCTCGGGCGCATTGGGATACGCCTGCCCCTATTCTAGATGCGGGCAGCCTCGGAGGGAAACAGCGATGGCGAAGGCTCCTGCCGCAAAGGTAACCACAGAATGAAATCGGCTCCTGCGTCTGGACGGTTGCGCGCCTCAATGCTGCCGCCATGCTGCAGGGCGACCTTTTGGACCACGGCCAGCCCCAGTCCCGTGCCTTCCGATTTCGTCGTATAGAAAGGGAGGAAAATCTTGGGCAGGTCGCGCTCCGGAATCCCCGGCCCGTTGTCTGACACGCAGATGCGCTGCCAGCGCTTGCCCCCCAGGTCCTCCATCGTGCCGGAAATCTTCACGCGTGGCGGATCGCCACCGGCGCGCGCCGCCTCGGCGGCATTGCGCGTCAGGTTCACGAGCGCCTGGCGCAGCAGCGCTTCGTCGCCGGGAAGCTCGACGAACGACCCTTCGCATTCGACTTCGCATTGCGGCGTGGCTTCGTGCAGTTCCTCGGCCACGCGCTCCACCAGCGGCTGCATGGACACCGTCTCGTAGCAGATCTCGAGCGGCTTCGCGAAACGAAGAAATTCGGTCACCACGTGCGTCAACGCGCGCGTCTGATCCAGAATCCGCTCGGACGATTCCCGGATGTCGCCGGGCTTCGCCTCGCTGTGAATCATCTGCGCGTATCCCGAAATCGTCGCCAGCGCATTCTTGAATTCGTGCGCGATGCCGGCGGACATCTCGCCCAGCGCGGCAAGGTTCTCTTTCCAGCGAATCTGCTTCTGCAGTGCCGCGAGCTCGGTGAGGTCGCTCATCAGGCAGAGCGCCCCGCTCACCTTGGCTCCCGGCAATGCTTGTGCCTGGCGCGCGCCCGCTCCAGCGGCCTTGGCCAGTCCCTTTGACCGGTAGATGGGCGAGATCGTCACGCCGAGCCGCCGCACCTCGCCCTCCGGCGTCATGTGTTCCACTTCGCTGCGATGAAATGTCTGTCCATCCCCGAGGCACGCGGTCAGCATGCGCGCGAGATCGGAATCGGGGCCGAGGATTTCCTTGTACGACCGGTAGCGCATCGGCCGGGCCCCTAGCGCCTCTTCCGCGGCCGGGTTGGTCGAGCTGATTGCGCCGGTCGCGTTCACGAGCAGCAGGCCCGTGGGCATGTTTCGCGTCACTTCCTCGGTCAGGCGTTCCGATTCCTGCGCGCGTTCCTGCGCCAGCAGGTGCAGGCGCGCCAGCTCCTTCTCTTGCGCGCGAAGCTTCTCGATCACGCCGTGCATCGACGCCGTCATGAACGCCGAAGCGTTTTCCGTGTCGGCCTTGGGGCTCGCCCAATCGTCCGTCTGGCCGGCGGACTGCCCGCGAATGAACTTGCGGACCAATATGATCAGCATAAGCAGGCCGATGAGAAGAACGACCAGTGTGGCAATCGTGATGTACATTCCCGGGCCTGTCAGCAGGTCGTGCAGCGGTATCGTCGAGGGCTTCATTGCAGATTCTCTTTTCCCATCAGCGCACCATCAGAAACGACTGATACCAGTTCACGACCTGCGTTCCGAAAAATGCCGCCAGCAGCGCGGCCATTCCCAGGAACGTCCCGAAAGGAAGCTCGTAATTCGATCCCTTGCGCCGCGCCAGGATGTACACAATCCCAATCACGCTGCCGAGCACCGAACCCGCGAAAATCGTCAGCAGCGTGCGCTTAGGCCCGAGGAACGTGCCCGCCATCAGCATCATTTTCACGTCTCCGAGCCCCATTCCCTCGCGCTTGCGCATCCGGAAATAGGCCTCCGAGACGATCCACAAAAGCCCGCTGCCGAGAAATGCCCCCAGCAAGGCGTCCGCCAGCGATATCACGGGCTGCGGAGGAGGGAAGTCGAAGAAGCGGTTCGCGAGCCACAGCGCGGTCCCATCCGCGGGCTTGGTGAAAAGGCTCAGCGCCAGCCCGAGGCCGAAGCCGGTGAAGTTCACCACGTTCGGCAGGATTCTTTCGCGCAAATCGGTGAAAACGAGCACGATCATCACCGCCGAAAAAATCGCCCACTTCAGCGCTTCGAGGCTCAACCCGAAGGCGAGAAAGCACCCCAGGAAGAGCAGCGCGGTCAGCAGCTCGACCAGCGGATAGATCGGCGAAATCTTCGTCTTGCAGCTGCGGCATTTGCCCCCGAGAAAGACGTAGCTGAGCACCGGAATGTTGTCGTAGGGCCGGATCGGCGTCCCGCACTTGGGGCACGCGGATGCCGGCATCACGATCGACTTCCGCTCCGGGATGCGCACGATGCATACGTTCAGGAAGCTGCCGATGATCAGCCCGAAGAGAAACGCGAAGATGCCGATCAGCGTTGTTGGGAGAGCCACAACTCGAATCTGCCACATCCGCCCCGCAGCCTCAAGCGGGGCTCCCTGGGGGGTTGCCGGAGTGCTAACGGCAGCCGCGACACAGCCGTGAGGAGCCTCCCGCCAAACGTGGAAGCGCAGGCCTTCAGAGCGCCGGTGACAACGAAGGCCGACGTGTGGAGTGCGGGAGCTCGCCTGTCCTGAGCTTGTCGAAGGGCTCCCGCCGTTTGCCGCCCGGGCTTGCCCGGCTCGCCCCGCCGAAGCCTGCTTCAAGCGCAGGCGGGGCGTGCTCCCCGCGCGCGCCACGTACGCAAGGTGAAAGCGAAAGCCGATCGGGCTTTGGAGGCCGGGATCCTCCGGTGGAAGCGCAGGCCCTTTTTTCCCCGAGCGAAGTCGAAGGGCAGGCCTGCGAAAAGCGCCGACAATATCGACGGCTTTACAGGCTGCGGAAAAAAAACGCCCTGTCATCCCGAGCGAAGTCCCGCGCGCCTTGGCATTTCCGCTCGGTGTTTGAGCGGCGCGGGACGCAGCGAGGGATCTGCTTTTTGCGGAAATGCCGAATAGAAACGAGCAGTTTCTACTGGCCCGCTGCCCTGGGCTGGCAAACCCGGCCCTCAGAATGACAATTCGGCATTTTTCCGCAGCCTCTTGAGCCACGGGCCCTTTCTTTGGGGTCGGAGCGTGCAGCTCCCGAGCACGGTTGCCGCAGAAATTCGTCAAAGCCCATCTTGGCCATCGCCCGTAAGCCGCTCGCAGCTATACTGGATGCGTGCCAGCGCGCAAAATGAAACGCCCGGCGACAAAGCAGCCTGCGGAAACCGCCGTGCGCATCCGTCCCGGAACCATCAAGGACGTACCCGCGATCCTTTCGCTGATCCGCGGCTTGGCGAAATACGAGCGTTTGGCGCATGAGGTCCGGACCAGCGCCAAGCGCCTGCGGCGCGACGGCTTCGGCGCTCACCGCTACTTTGAGACGCTGATCTCCACTCGCGACGGCCATCCCGTCGGCTTCGCGCTGTACTTCTTCGCCTATTCCACGTTTGCCTCCCGCCCTACGCTCTACATCGAAGACATCTTCGTGCTGCCCGAGCAGCGCGGCAAGGGCATCGGCAAGGCCCTGCTCGTGGCGCTCGCGCGCGTGGCGACCCGCAAGGACTGCGGACGAATGGAGTGGGCGGTCTTGGACTGGAACACTCCCGCAATCAAGTTTTACGCGAAGCTCGGAGCAAAATTGCGGAAAGAATGGGTCCTCACCCGGCTCTCGGGCGCGGCCCTTCGCCGTCTGGCGGCGGGCGCCTAAGTCACCCATGCCCAGCTGGTACGCGCAGAGAGTCCTCCGCTACGAGCAGATGCGCTTCGATCAGGAGCCGAGGCGCGCCAAGCTACCCTTCGAATGGGGCCTCGAGCACGTTGGCGGCAATCCAAACGATCCCGATCCCGCGGCGGCCATGGAGCGATTCGTCGAAGATACGATCGCGCGCAGCGACGAATGGTATGCCGCGACGCCCGCCGACGACTACGCCCTCGCCGAGGGCGTTCTCACATTCACCAGCGCTATCGAATCGCCCTGGCGCGAGAACAATCGCGTCCACGCCCAGCTTTTCCGCGCGCGCGATTCCGGCCCCGCGGTGGTCGTTCTCGCACAATGGAATTCCCGCTGGGAAGAGCAGCAGAGCGTCTGCCGCTGGCTCAACAAGCTCGGCATCACCGCGGTGAAGATGAGCCTGCCGTATCACGATCGCCGGTCGATCCCGGGCCACCCGCGCGCCGACCATCTCGTCGGCGCGAATATCGGGCTCACGATACAGGCGAATCGCCAGGCCGTTCTCGACGTCCGCCGCACCCTGCGCTGGCTCGAACAGCAGGGCTACGACCGCCTCGGCATCCTCGGCACCAGCATCGGCTCCTCGATCGGCTTCATCACGATGTGCCACGATCCCGCTGTGCGCGCGGCGGCGTTCCTCCACGCGTCCACGTATTTTGGCGACGTCGTCGCCGCCGGCCTCACCACGAAAAACGTCTGGGAATCAATCGAGCCCGCCGCCTCGCTCGATCAGGTTCGCCGCTACTGGATGCCCATCAGCCCGTTCCCCTACATCCACAAGCTGCGCGGCGCCGGCAAAAAAATGTTCGCGATCACGGGCCGCTACGATCCAACGTTCCCGCCCGCGCTCACCCAAGCGCTCTTCGACAAAATGCGCCAGGAGGGCGTGCCGTTCGAAAATCTCTGGCTCCCCTGCGGCCACTATTCGCTAGGCGTCGCCCCATTCAGTTACGTTGCTGGATTCCGTTTCGGCCGCTTCCTCGCCCGCTCGCTCAACGGCGCAAGCAGCATCTGAGCTAACGCACAATTTCGCTAAGCTTGCCAAGATCGATGGCGTTCGCGATCGCCTCGATATCGGGCGCAAGCGACCGGTCCGCATCGACCTTCTTCGAAAGCGCGCGCACCACATCGTACGCCCTGCGCGTGAGTGGCCCCGGCTGCAGCGGCGCCAGCAAATCGATCCCCTGGCACGCCGCCAGCGCCTCGATCGCGAGAATATTTCGCAAATTCGCCAGCATCGGCGCCAGCCGCCGCGCCGCGCTCATCCCCATCGACACATAGTCTTCCTGATTCGCCGACGTCGGAATCGAATCCACCGAGTGCGGCGCGGCCATCGCCTTCATCTCGCTCGCCAGAGCCGCAGCGGTCACCTGCAGAATCATGAACCCGGAATTGAGCCCGGCTTCCGCCACCAGAAACGCCGGCAGCTGGCTCGTCTGCGGATTCGTCATCTGCTCGATCCGCCGCTCGGAAATCCCGCCCAGCGTCGCGAGCGCGACGGCCATCTGGTCGGCGGCCATCGCCAGCGGCTGCCCGTGAAAATTGCCGCCGCTGATTACCTCGCCGAAATCGGATTCCGAGTCGGCGAACACCAGCGGATTGTCCGTCGCACTATTCAGCTCGACCAAAATTGTCGCGTGTATCTGCGCCAAAGCGTCGCGCACGGCGCCGTGCACCTGTGGCGCGCAGCGCAGGCTGTAAGGGTCCTGCACGCGCGGATCTTTGATCGGCGAGCGGTGCGACTCGCGAATTTCGCTCCCGCGATTCAGCCGCTCGATATTTCGCGCCGTCACCAAATGGCCGGCGTGCGGCCGCACTTGCGCGATCCGTGCGTCAAACGCCGCCGGACTCCCTCGCAGCGCATCGAGCGACAGCGCCGCCGCAACGTCCGCCGTGTCCACCGCAATCTCGGCCTCGCGAACGGCCAGCGCCAGCAACGCGAGCATCCCCTGCGTGCCATTCAGCAGCGCCAGCCCTTCCTTCGCTTCCAGCACCAGCGGCGCAATTCCCGCGGCCCGCATCGCTTCGCCGCCACCAAGCCTCTTGCCCTGATACACCGCCTCGCCTTCACCAATCGCCACCTGCGCCAGATGCGCGAGCGGCGCGAGGTCGCCCGATGCGCCCACCGATCCTTGCGACGGAATCACAGGATGCACGCCTCGATTCAGCATCGCGACCAGCGTCTCGGCGACCAGCGGCCGCACGCCCGAAAATCCCTTCGCGATCGCATTCCCCCGCAGCACAAGCATCGCGCGCGTCGCCGCCTCGCTGAGCGGCGCGCCCACGCCGCACGCATGGCTTCGCACGAGGTTCAGCTGCAAATGCCGAATCTCGCCGTGCGAAATCCGCGTCGACGCCATCTTGCCGAAGCCGGTATTCACGCCATACACCGCGGCGTCCGACTCGATCATCCGCTCGATCACCCCCCGCGAGGCGTTCATCCGCTCTCTCGCCGCCGGCGCAAGCTCCGCCGCAGCGCCATCGAACACAAGGCGGTGCAGCTCTTCGATCGTCAGATGCTCGCCGTCGATTTGAATCGCCGTCACGCGCGAACGCCCGTGCCAATCACAATCTCGAGAGGCAAGGTGATTGCCGATCCATCGGAGAGCTTTCGCAGCGCCGCAAAAATTTCAGCCTCGGCGCGAGCGCGCGTTTCAGCCGTCAGCTTGGCAACCAGCGGTCGAAACGGCGCAGCGACATCGGTAAACTGCTGCCAATATTCCTCCGGCGAGCCGCCCCAGCGCCCCGGCACCGTCCGCGCCTCTTCGCTCACCTGCGCGAATCCCGCCGCCTCGAGCCTGCTCTTCAGCAGTCCGCGCTCGCCGAACATGAATGCGTGCGGCGCCTCCGGATCGGGCGGCGGCATTTCGATGTATTTCATGAGGACGCCGATAGTAGTGCCGAGGAAAGCCTGTTCGCGCCTTCCCCACACCGCGAAAGCCACGCGCCCGCCGCGCTTGAGCACCCGCAGGCACTCGCGAAACGCCTTCAGCTGATCGGGGAAAAACATCACGCCAAACCGGCACGTCACCACGTCGAACGATTCATCCGGGAAGGGAAGCGCCTCGACATCGGCCACTCGAAACTCGATATTGCGCAGCCCTCGCGCGCGGGCCAGTTCCTCGGCAAGGCCGATCATTCCCGGCCCGAGGTCTGTCGCCGTTACGTGCCCTGAGGGTCCCACAACTTCCGCGATCGAAAGCGACGGATCGCCCACGCCGCTCGCAAGGTCCAGCACGCGCATGCCCGCGCGAAGCTGCGCGGCCTCGAGAATTGCCTCTGTGACGCCGCGCGTGAAGGCCGCCATCTTCGCATGCCATTTTCGCCACGCGGAAACGGTCGCCTCTTCGGTCCATTCCTCGCGCAGTCTGCCGCGATACTTTTCGATCTTTGCAGGGTCCGCTGCGCTCACGGGAGAACCTCCGTTTAAGTGTCCGCTTCAGCGCTTGTCGGCGCCAGGCCGTCCGGATCCGCCAGCGGAAAGTATCTTCGATATTTCTCGGGCAGCGACTTCGGCCGGCCCTCGCGATCGCAAACCACGTGCACCGTCTCGCCGGTCGCGATCAATTCGTCCGAGCCCTGCCGGAAAATCTCGTACGCAAAGCGGATCGTGCGCCGCTGCGAGCCCGTCACGCGCGTCCGCACGGTCAGCAGATCGTCGAATCGCGCGGGACGCTTGTAGCGGCACGACGCCTCGGCCACCACAATGAAGCTGTCGTCCTCGATCTCCATCTGTTTGTATTCGAACCCTACCTGCCGGCAAAACTCCACGCGCCCGATCTCAAACCACGTGAAATAATTCCCGTAATAGACCACGCCCATCTGGTCGGTCTCGGCGTATCGCACGCGCACGGTCGTGTCGGCGTAATCTTTCATCGGCTCCCGAGCCGCAGCGAAACGGACAGCCGGTCTCCCATCGGCAGCTGCACGGACAAATAGCCATTCCGCTCCAGCCCAACGTAATCCACATACTCCTTGAGGACGCTCCCCGCGAGATTCAGATTGTCCGCCACCACGAGCGCGCCCGCCCTCAGCCGCGGCTCGATCACCTTCACCACCGGCAGATAGAGTTCCTTCCACCCGTCGATGAACGCAAAATCCACCGCGTCATCGAGCGCGCGCAGAGTCTCCCTGGCATCGCCAACGCGGATTTCCACCAGATCGAGCAATCCGGCCTCGCGCAGATTATCGGCAGCGCGCCGCGCCTTCTCCGCGTTCAGCTCTGTCGTCACCACTCTGCCGCCGCCATTGTCGCGAATCGCGGCGGCCAGATGGATCGTCGAGATCGCGAGCGATGTGCCGAATTCCACAATCGTCTTGCATGGATACGTCCGCGCGAGCATGTAGAGCAGCCGCCCCACCTCGCGCGGAACCGGAAGATACGCCTCTTTCAGCAGTTCGGATCTCACGCGAAATTTATCTTCGGTGTGGATCGCCTCCGTCACGGGATTCGCTACGGCCAGCGCAGCCTGGTCGACGGCCTTCGCATGGCCGTACAACCGCTCGAGCACCGCCTGCACTTTCGGCGTGGTCAACGTGCACACACTCGCTACGGGAGCTTCTCGCGTCGCCATATCAATCCCCAGACCATTTCGGAGGCCGCTTTTCGAGAAATGCCGTAACCCCCTCGCGGAAATCGGGTGTGGAACGAATATCCGCGTTCGTTTCAATCGCCACTTCTAGCTCCGCACGAATCGCCACGCGGTCGAAGCTGATGAGGAGTTTCTTCGTCTGCGCGACGGCTGTCGGGCTCGCGGCGATCAGCTGCGCGGCAATCTCCCGCGCCCGGTCCATCAGCGACTCCGCCGGCACAACCTCCGTAACCAACCCAAGCCGGTAGGCTTCTGCCGCGTCGATCACGCGCCCAGTCAATAGCAGGTCCCGCACGTGCGTATCCCCGATCCGGCGGCGCAAGAAGACCGACACCAGCGCGGGCGTGAATCCGATCCTCACCTCGGTATACCCAAACGTCGCCTCCGGCACAGCCAGTATAAAATCGGCGACCGTGGCAAGGCCGCATCCGCCCGCGATTGCGGGTCCGTTCACCGCCGCAATCAAGGGCTTGGGAAAACTATAGAGCCGGTACAGCAATTTGGTCATTCGCCGTGCGTCTTCAAGGTTTTTCTGCTGCGTCTGCCGAGCGAGGTTTTGCAACTCCGTGAGGTCCATCCCCGCGCAAAAGGCTTTGCCGGCTCCCGTGAGGATCACCACGCGCGCATCGCTCGCCTCGGCTTGGTCGAACGCGCCGAGTAAATCCACAATCATCTGCGTGGAGATAGCGTTGCGTTTTTCGGGTACGGTGAGGGCAATCGTCGCGATTTTGTCGTCGCACTGAAAAGTCAGCGTGTGGTAGCCCATTTTTTGAGACTCCGGCGTTAATTCGGCTTCGCGACCGCGGGATCGTGCGCGTATTTTTCCCGCAGCTCGTGCGTCATCGCGCAAGCCACGGCGAGAGATTTCGTGTCGATTCCGGTCGCCACCCCGCGCGCGGCGAGCGTCGCCAGCACCGTTTCCGTCGGGATATTGCCCACCAGAGCATCGCCCGCAAAGGGGCAGCCGCCGAGACCCGTGAGCGCTCCATCGAACCGCCGGCAGCCCGCCTCGTAAGCCGCGAGCACCTTTTCGGCCGCGCGTTCAGGACGGCTGTGCAGGTGCACCCCGATCTCGACGCCCGCGACGCAGTTTTTCACGCCGAGGTAAAGATGCGCAACTTCCTCAGGAGAAGCTGTTCCCACCGTATCGGCCAGCGAGACCGTGCGAACGCCCACGTCCTTCAGCCACACCAGCGTGTCCTCCACAATCTCCGGCCCCCACGGCTCGTCGTACGGGTTCCCGAACGCCATCGAGATATACACCACGAGCCGCTTCCCGGCAGCCTTCGTATCATGCTGCAGCTTCTGCACCAGCTCGCGCGATTCCGCGCGCGACATATTCGCGTTCGCGCGCCGGAAATAGGCCGAAACCGAGTAGGGATACCCGATCGTCGTCACGCCCGGCGTCGCAAGCGCGCGTTCCAGCCCCTGCGCGTTCACGACGATCCCGATAATCTCCGGCGCCTCGCCCGACGGCAACTTCGCCCGGCTCACCTCCTGCATCACCGCTTCGCTATCGGCCATCTGCGGCACATGCTTCGGCGAAACGAAGCTCACCGCATCGATGTGCCGGAATCCCAGCGACACAAGCTGCGTAAGGTAGCGAATCTTTTCGGCTGTCGGAATCACGTCCGGCAGCCCCTGCCACGCATCCCGCGGGCATTCGACGATGGTCACTTCGTTCATGGGAATTGGCGCCCTTTGGAACAGTTAAGAGTCAACAGTTCAGAGTTTAGAGCACAATCACGATCATGCAATCTTTGAGACCTTCGCGCGAAAACCGTTGAGCATCCGGGCAATCTCCGTCGTCTCCGTGAGAAGAGTATTCACGTCTGCCAACGGTAGATATCCAAGGTCTCTGCTCGCCATGAGTAGATATTCCGTTTCGCCTAACGATCCTTCCGCCATGTTCAAGAATCGGGCGTATTCCTGTCTGCTCAGGCGTTTTGACCCCTCCGCAATGTTCGTCGGAACCGACAGCGCTGCACGACGGAGCTGTATGTGACGCCAAAGCGCTCCTCGACAGGGAACCGCGACGTGGCCTTGTAGATTGCAAGAACTGCCGCGTGACTCCGTTGCCGCGCGCGCAATTCAGTAAAGCGTTGCATAGCGATTCTTACTCTCGACTCCTCAACTCTAAACTCTCAACTCGACCGATCATCGGCTGGTCGTCCAGGGATTTCGGTAAATGTGTGCTGCGTACCACAGCAGGGAAGCGCCGCCGACCAACGAAACCGTCATCAACCAGACAAACACGCGAGAGATCCGGCGGGCAACCGCGGCCGATACCGTCAAGGCAATCACGATGGCCACTCCGGCGCACCCCATATAAAGCGCCATCTCATACATGAACCACAGCGCCGAGGCAGGGAAGTCCGCCCCATGCACCGCAGCGGAAGACGCGAAAAACGCCACAATGGACGGCGTCAGCAGCAGCAGGGCGACCGCAAACATAGCGGGACCGCTCATCGCCCGTTCCTGTCTGAACGCGCTCATCTAGGTCTGCAATACCCCCGTCTTGAATTCCGCCACTTCCGGATTCAACGCGGCGGATTCGAGCGCCTCGATCAAGGCGTCCCGCGTGTGCGCCGGATCGATAATCGCATCCACCCAAAGGCGTGCCGCCGCATATCTCGGATCGGTCTGGTGCTCGTAGGTGGCGCGGATCGAGTCATGCAGTTCTTTTTTCTCGGCGGCGCTCAGTTTCTTGCCTTGGCGTTCCAGCTGCTTGATCTTGATTTCGACCAGCGTCGACGCGGCCGAGTCGCCGCTCATCACCGCGTATCGCGCCGTGGGCCACGCGAAAATGAACCGCGGGTCGTACGCCTTCCCGCACATCGCATAATGGCCCGCGCCAAAGCTCCCGCCGCAAATCACCGTGATCTTCGGCACCACGCTGTTCGCCACCGCATTCACCATCTTCGCGCCCGCGCGAATGATCCCGCTCCATTCGGCTTCCTTGCCGACCATGAACCCGTTCACATCGTGCAGAAACACCAGCGGCACCAGATTCTGGTTGCAGTCGAGGATAAACCGAGCCGCCTTGTCCGCCGACTCCGTGTAGATCACGCCGCCGAACTCGAGCCGCTTTTCGCCCGTGCCCGGAGCCGCGACGGTCACATTCTTCTTCTGATTCGCCACGATCCCGACAGCCCACCCGCCGATTCGCGCGTAGCCGCAAAGCACCGTCTGCCCGTACTCGGCGCGATATTCCTCGAAACGGCTGCCGTCGACAATCCGCGCAATAATTTCGCGCATGTCGTATTGCTTCCCCGCATCGCCCGAAAATATTCCGTAAATCTCCTCCGCAGGGTACTGCGGCGGCTCGGGAGTCTTGTGATCGAAAGGCGCTCGCGCCGGGTGGCCGATCTTATCAACGAGCGCGCGCACGCGAATGATACACGCGTCATCGTCCGGCTCGCGGAAATCGACGGTGCCGCTGATCTGCGAGTGCATCTGCGCCCCGCCCAGTTCCTCCGCCGAAGTCTTCTGCCCGATCGCCGCCTGCACCAGCGCCGGTCCCGCGAGAAAAAGCCCGCTGCCTTCGGTCATCAGGATGTGGTCGCACATCACCGGCAGATACGCGCCGCCCGCCACGCACATTCCCATGATCGCCGTGATCTGCGGAATCCGCATCGCGCTCATCACCGCATTATTGCGGAAGACGCGCCCGAAATCGTCGGTGTCCGGGAAAACATCCTCCTGCAGCGGCAGAAAAACCCCGGCGGAATCGACCAGATAGATCGTCGGAATCCGATTCTCGATCGCAATATTCTGCGCGCGAATCACCTTTTTCGCGGTAATCGGGAAAAACGCGCCCGCCTTCACAGTCGCGTCGTTCGCCACAATCATCACGCGCCGCCCCGCCACACGGCCCAGGCCAGTGATCGTTCCCCCCGCTGGCGCGCCGCCCCACTCGTCGTACATCTCGTAGCCGGCGTAGATCCCCAGCTCAAAGAACTCGGTCTTCGGATCGATCAGCCTGGCAATCCGCTCGCGAGCGGTCAGCCGCCCCTTCTTGTGCTGCGCGTCGATGGCCTTCGCGCCGCCGCCCTGCCGGATCGTCTCTTCTTCATTCTTGATCTCGGTAACGCGATCGATCATCGCCCGCGTATTCTTGTCGAAGACCGGGGCCGTCGTATCGACGCGCGTTTCGATCACGCTTCGGCCCGTCCCGATCTCCCGTTCGCTGCCTGCGCGTGTCGTAGTCTCCGTCATCTGCCTTCTCTGCGTGTCTGCCTTCTCTGCGCTCTCTGCGTCTCTGCGGTAGATTCAGTCTTGTTTATTTATTCAAATTCTGCGCAACTCAAGCTTCTCGCGGGGCAGTCGCAACCCGCTGCCGGATGAAATCGACAATGGCCTGGGTGGTAGTGCCGGGCAGAAACACCTCGGCGATGCCCGCTTTCTTCAGCCCGGGAATATCAGCCTCGGGAATGATCCCGCCGATCAACACGGTAATATCAGTCATACCTTTCGCGCGCAGCAGATCCATCAGCCGCGCGCACAGCGTGTTGTGCGCGCCCGAAAGAATCGAGAGCCCGATCACGTCCACATCCTCCTGCGCCGCCGCGGAAGCAATCATCTCAGGAGTCTGCCGCAAGCCGGTATAAATCACCTCCATGCCCGCATCGCGCAACGCCCGCGCAATCACCTTCGCGCCGCGGTCATGCCCGTCCAGCCCCGGCTTCGCAATCAGCACCCGTATTTTCTTCTCCGCCATTTGCTATCTCTCTGCGTCTCCGAGCCTTCTCCGCCTTTTGCCGTTCTCTGCGCCCTCTGCGTCTCTGCGGTAGAGCCTTATTCTTCGTACTTATTCACAAGCCGCCGCAGCCCGTCCTTCAGCACAACCGCATTAAAATTGATCAAAAGTCCGATCTTACAGCCCGACAGACGAAGATAAGTTAGCACGATTGCATCATGGATAGGAGCAAGCGCGTCGATAGCCTTTAGCTCGACGACAACGCGCCCATCAATCAGCAAATCAATGCGATATCCGCACTCGAGCTTGATGTCCTTGTAGACCAACGGAAGCGGCTTTTGCCGTTCGAATGGTATCTCCCGCAAGCCGAGCTCTCTTGCGAGACACTCTTCATACGCTGATTCAAGCAAACCAGGACCAAGCACGCGATGCACTTCGATCGCCGCGCCGATTATTTCGTGTGTCAGCTGGGCGTCATCCATTTCTCACCGCAGAGACGCAGAGAACGCAGAGACACACCGAAGGCCCTAAGTAATCGCCGCTTCCTCGTAGACCCCAAACACCGCGCGCAGCGCGTCGCAAATCTCGCCGAGCGTCGCATACGCCTTGGCAGCCTCATACAAATACGGCATCAGGTTCTCGCTGCCAGCAGCGGCCCGCCGCAGCGCCTCGAGCCGCCGCGCCACCTCATCATTCGAGCGCCCCGCCCGCAGCTCTCGCAGCCGCTCACCCTGCCGCGCCGCCACCGATTCATCGATCCGCAGAATATCGATCGGCTTTTCATCCGCCACATACGCATTCACGCCCACAATAATCTTGTCTTTCCGATCGACCGCCACCTGATACCGATACGACGCATCCGCAATCTCGCGCTGCGGGTAGCCGTGCTCGATCGCCGCCACCATCCCGCCCAGCGCATCGATCCGGCGGATGTAATCCCAAGCCCCGCGCTCGATCTCATCGGTCAGCGTCTCGACAAAATACGCTCCCCCAAACGGGTCCGCCGTATTCGTCACGCCGGTCTCGTACGCCAGAATCTGCTGCGTGCGCAGCGCAATCGTCGCCGCGGCCTCGGTCGGCAGCGCCCACGCCTCGTCGAGCGAATTCGTATGCAGCGACTGCGTGCCGCCCAGCACCGCCGCCAGCGCCTGCACGGCCGTACGCACCACGTTGTTGTAAGGCTGCTGCGCCGTCAGCGAGCACCCCGCCGTCTGCGTGTGGAATCGCAGCGCCCACGAACGCGCATCCTTCGCGCCGAATCGTTCGCGCATCACGCGCTGCCAGATGCGCCGCGCCGCCCGGTATTTCGCGATTTCCTCGAAAAAGTCGTTGTGCGCGTTGAAGAAAAACGATAGCCGCGGCGCGAATTCATCCACCGCCAGCCCACGCGCAAGAGAATGCTCCACATATTCGATCCCGTCGCGCAGCGTGAACGCCACCTCCTGCATCGCCGTCGACCCCGCCTCCCGGATATGGTAGCCGCTCACCGAAATCGAATTGAATTTCGGCGTATGCTTCGCGCCGAATTCGATCGTATCGGTCACCAGCCGCATCGACGGCCCCGGCGGATAGATATATTCCTTCTGCGCGATGTATTCCTTCAGGATGTCGTTCTGCAGCGTGCCGGAAAGCGTCTTCCAATCCGCGCCCTGTTTCTCGGCCACCGCCAGATACATCGCCCAGATCGCCGCCGCCGGCGAATTGATGGTCATCGACGCCGTCACATCCGCCAGCGGAATCTGCTCGAACAGCGCCTCCATATCCGCCAGCGAACTGATCGCCACGCCGCACTTGCCCACTTCGCCCTCGGACATCGCGTGGTCCGAGTCATATCCCATCAGCGTCGGCAAATCGAACGCTACCGACAGCCCCGTCTGCCCCTGCGCCAGCAAATATCGGAATCGCTTGTTCGTGTCCTCCGCCGAGCCGAATCCCGCAAACTGCCGCATGGTCCACAGCCGGTCGCGGTACATCCGCGGATGAATCCCGCGCGTATAGGGCGGCTCGCCGGGAAGCCCGATCTCGCGCGCAGCACTCTCATCGGCGAGGTCGGCTTCGGTATAAATTCTTCGGATGGGATAACTCGATACGGTGGTGAAATCGGCAGGTCGGTCAGGCGAGCCTGCAAGCGCAGGCTTAAGCGTTTTCTCTTCCCACTCCCGCTCGGCGTTCGACGGTTTTCGCGGGGCCCCGGCTATTCGCCCGCCACCGGCCCCGCGCTCTTCGTCGCCCGCCATTCGGATGTCGCTATCGGATCTCGCTATCGGTAACCCGAGACGCCGCTGCCCGTATCCGGCGTGCCCGGAATATTCGGCGGCTGCAGGATGTGCCCGCTCTTGGCGTCCGCCAGCGTGATGTTGTGGACTTCCAGCGTGCGCCCCATCGCCTGATTGAACGTCAACTCCGCCTCGATCAGGTTGACCCGATCGCGCAACTCGACGCCTTCCGCCGCCACCAGCAGCTGCTCCTTCTGCACCACCGTGAAAGCGTTCGTCGAGCCCAGTTGCAGTTGCTTCACGGAATCGTCGTAGCTTTGCTGCGCGTAGATGCGCGCCTCTTGCGCGGCGGTGATGGCGGCCCGGTCCTGCTCGAGAGTGATGAGCGCCTGGCGGACGCTCAGCAGGATCGTGCTCTGCGTCTGGCGGTACTCCACTTCTTGCTGTCGCTGGTTCAGTTGCGCGGTGGCGTTGTTCGCTTCAGCCGCCCGATTCCGAATCGGAAGTGTCAGGTTCAGCCCAGCCTCGAAAGTTGGATAGGTGCCGCGGATCATCCCGTTCCAATCCTCCGTCAGCCCTCCCTCGACGCGCGCCGCAGGAACCGCAATGGGACTCCCAACGAAGCCAATCGGAACCGTCCCGGCGGGAATGACACCGCTGGTGCCAACGCTGCCTGGGGCGAAAATCCCCTCGGTCGCTATGAAATTTCCCGTGTCCATTGTCGGATTGATGACGCCGCCCAGCCCTGCCCCCTGATACTCTGCGAAGAGATTCAGCGTCGGCAACAGCGCATTCTTCGTTGCTTTGACTTCAATTCCCTCGTTCTTCAAATTCAGGTCGGCCTGCTGGAGTTCAGGTCGTTTCTGCCATGCCTCGTGCACGGCATCTTCCAGCGAGATGTTCTCGACTGCCGGAGTAAAAATGGGAGTTGTCGGAACGATCTCGATGCCCTTGAGATCCGGGGCCAGCGCATCCTTTGTGACGGCCACGAGGAGCGTTGTTTCGTCGAGCAATTGGTTCGTCTGGGCCTGCACGAGCGCCTGTTGATCGGTCGCCAATTGCGACTGCGCCGTGATCACATCGAGAGGAGCCATGGTGCCGATCTCGAGCTGTTTCTTATTGTTGTCGTAAAGTTGTTCATCCGCTGCGACCGCGACCTGCTCCACCTTCACGTACTCGCGCGCGTAGACCAGTTCCCAGTAGTCGTTCGCCACCGTCGTGATCGTGGTCATCACCTGCTGAGCGAAGAGCGACTCGCCCACCTTCACCGTGTTCTTGGCCTCGAGGATGTAGCGCGTGTTGGGGATTTTCCCGAATCCGTTCAGCAGCGGCTGCGTCAGCTCGACGGTCAACGTCGACGACTCGTATGGATTGTAAAGGTCGAATGACCCGAGGTTCGTCGATGTGCGCGAGTTGTCGAATGTCACTTGCGCTTGCGTCCCCGTAGCGAATCCCTGTGTATAGCCGAAGTTCGCCGTGGTGATGTGTTCCGAGACTCCGATAGGAGCGGTAGCTTGTGTGGTGACGCCGGCGAATAGCGGGTTGTTGAAGGGTGTGGTCGTATATTCCCAGGATACCGTGCTGGTCACGTTCGGATCGAACCGCACCGGCCCGTTGGCTCCTGATTTGGCATAGAGCAGGCTGGCCTCGTCCAGCCACGGCACGTACCGTTCGACAGCCAGAGCGAGATTGTTCTCGAGCCCCAGCGAAATCGCATCCTCGAGGCTCAGCATCAGCTTGCCGTCCTGGATCAGTTGATCGATCCGCGGCGTATTCGTCAGTTCCGGCTCGGGCACATGCTTCTCGGTGTAGGGCGCAATAATGTTCGGAAACCACGATTGCCCCTTCGAATAGTCCGGCCCGAATTTCAGCGCGCGGGAAGGCGAGGGCGGCGGCCCCTGGTTTGGCGTGGGAGGCTCGTAAACTGGCGGCGTCGGCATCTGGGGCTGCCCCGGGGTTTGCGTGCTGGGCGCCGGGGCTTGCGTAGCTTGCGCCGGGGCCTGTTGATCCTGCGCGTACAGCGGCGATACGATCAGCGAACCGGCCATAAAGAGCGCTACCGCTGCGTGCGTAAACCTTCCACTCATGGTCTTTTCCTCTCCGAAGTGCAGTGTCTCGTTTGTCTACGCAAAGGTCTAAGTACTGAAACGTGCGCCAGCCTCAATTTGTTTCAGAAACAATCCTATTTGGACGCGCGCCGTGCGCGGAAAGACACGGCGCTCCCCTCGTCCTTTGACGCTAAGACGGGAATTCGGGCGCTTGAAATCCAGCGTTCCGTACACCTTCGGCGCTTTCGAAGTGCGGAATCGCAAGTGTAGCACCCGCCCTATAGGGTGACAATTAGCTCGTTCCAAAGTGTTCTCCGCGCCCCCGACGCCTCCGCTCGTCTGGCCTTTCTCTGCTCTTCTCTGCGTCCTCTGCGCCTCTGCGGTAAAACCTGTTTTTCGCGGCCTATTTATGCAGCAGAGCCTCTCCGTGCCCTCCGTGCTTCTCCGTGCTTCTCCGTGCTTCTCCGTGCTTCTCCGTGCTTCTCGGTGCCCTCGACGCCTCCACTCGTCTGGCCTTTCTCTGCTCTTCTCTGCGTCCTCTGCGTCTCTGCGGTGAAACCTGTTTTTCGCGGCCTATCTATGCAGCAGAGCCTCTCCGTGTCCTCTGTGTTTAGCCCAGCTTCAAATCCGCCCCCAAATCCGACTTCCATGTCCTGTGGGCGGCAAGCCTCGCCTGTGGTAGGGTTTTACGCATGGCCCTCTGGCATGTGGTCGTCCTTGCCGTCGTGCAAGGCTTGGCGGAGCTCCTCCCGGTATCGAGTTCAGCCCACGTCGTGGTCGCAGAAAAGCTGATGGGCATGGATCCATCGTCCCCCGAGATGACGCTCCTGCTTGTGATGCTCCACACCGGAACGATGTTTGCCGTCATCGTCTACTTTTGGAAGCAGTGGCTACGCACCTATTTTCAGACCGCCGAGGCTTTCAAGACCTTCGCCCTGTTCCTGATCGTCGCTACGGCTCTTACAGGCGTCCTCGGTGAGGGCATTGTAATGCTCATCGAGCACTTCGGGTTTCGCGGCATCCCACACGCCGAGGTTGAACAGCTCTTCGGCCACCTCGAACTGATCGCCCCGGCGCTGGCCGCAGCGGGCGTGCTCATCATCATCGCGGGAATTTACGAAAAGCGTCATCCTCCCGCTCCGTCGCCCAACGATGGCCTCGGGATGAAGCAGGCCTCGCTCATCGGCATCGTTCAGGGACTCTGCCTGCCGTTCCGCGGCTTCTCGCGTTCCGGCGCTACAATATCGACCGGCCTCCTCGCCGGTGTGAGGAAGCAGCGCGCCGAGACGTTCAGCTTCACCCTGGCGGTCGTCCTCACGCCGGCCGTCGACGCGCGCGAGCTATGGCGCCTGATGAAGGCCGGGCACATCGCGGGCGGCGGGGCCTGGACGTCGGCCCTGATGCCGAGCCTGCTCGGCGCGTTCTGCGCGTTCCTGGCAGGCTTGGTGGCGCTCCAATGGTTAAGCAAGTGGCTCGAAAGCGATCACTGGTATCTCTTCGGGATCTATTGCCTGGCAGCCGCCGTCGCGGTCGCCTACCTGCACCACATAGGATACTGAGAGAGCGATGCAACGTCGAAGCTTGAAACAATCCCGGCGATTGTTTCGTAGTACGGAGGTGGGCGCCGCTCGCATCGTCCGGATAGCAGTTGTCGGTGTGCTCCTCGCGCTTTTCGCCGTACCGCAGCCTGCCCCCGCCCAATCTGTCGATCAAGTGGCCGCGCAAGCCAAGCTCGGCTACGTCACCGATCTCGCCGGCGTCCTAAGCCAGTCGGCGAAAGAGCAACTCACCGCCCTCTGCACCGAGGTTCAACAGAAGACTCAAGCGCAGATCGCCGTCGTCGTCATCAAATCGCTGGGCGGCCAGCCCCTCGAAGATTATTCCATCGACCTCGCCACGCGTCTGGGCGTCGGCCCAAAATCCGACCGCGGCATTTTGATCCTCTTCGCCGTGGATGATCACCAGTACCGTTTCGAGGTTGGCTACGGCCTCGAACCGATCCTGCCGGATGGCAAGGTCGGCGACTTCGGCCGCCAGGCAGTCCCGTATCTCCGGCAAGGGAACTACGACGCCGCCATTCTCCTCGTCACCCGCCGCGTCGCGGACACGATCGCCGCCGACCGCGGCGTAACCCTCAGCGGCTCCGCTCCCGCGGCGCCACGCGAAAACAGGGGAAACTCGCCGGGAATTCCGGTCGTGTTCATATTCCTGATAATTTTCTTTATCTTTGGCGCGATTCGCCGTGCCCTCAGCCCGGCGGGCTCGCGCTACCGCCGAGGCGGTGGTTGGTGGATCGGCCCGATGATCGGCGGCATGATGGGCGGAGGATTTGGCGGCGGTGGTGGTGGAGGCGGTGGAGGAGGCTTCGGCGGTTTCGGCGGAGGAGGATTCGGCGGCGGCGGCGCCAGCGGCAGCTGGTAGCGGTGGAAGCGTGAGCCTTTAGGCTCGCGAAAAGCGAGCAATGACAGCAGGGCTTTAGCCCCGGGAACTTTGCACCGAGATAGCGGACAATTTCTTACAACATCGGGCAACGAGGTAACTTAGGCGCATGGAAGAAAAATTCAGCGAACTCATCGACTGGCTCAAGAACACCGCGACAACGAACCTCAAAGCGGTCGTCCTCTACGGCTCCGCCGTCGCAGGCGATTTTCACGAACACCATTCCGACCTGAATATCCTCTGCGTCCTCGAGCACGTCACCTCAGCCGACCTCGAGAAGCTGCATCCGATCGCCGAATGGTGGGCCAAGAAGGGAAATCCTTCGCCGATCGTTTTCACGATGGACGAACTCATTCGCTCCGCCGACGTGTTTGCCATCGAGCTGCTCGACATCAAACGCCACCACCGCATGCTTTTCGGCGCCGACTTCCTCGAATCGCTCGAAGTCCCTATGAATCTGCACCGCCTTCAGGTCGAACGCGAACTTCGCACCGCGTGGCTTCATCTGCGCCAGGCCGTACTCACGGCGCCGCGCAAGAATGAAATTCATCTCCAACTCATGGTTCGCTCGATCTCGTCTTTTTGCGTGCTCTTCCGCCATGCCGTAATGGTTCTCCAGCACGGCGAGGCTCACGGCAAGCGCGAGGCGGTGGAGGCCATGGCGACCATCACCGGCGCGAATCCCGCCGGCTTCCAGACGATTCTCGATTTCAGGGCAGGGAAGCTCAAAGAAAAAGAAGTCAACGTCGAGGCCACTCTGCAAACCTATCTCGAATTCGTCGAGGTCGTGACCAACGAAGTCGACCGGCGTCTCGATGTCGCGTAACGCCTTTTCAAGAAACTTTAGCCGGCGCTGTTCGTATTGTTCTGTAGAGGCGCTGCGAGCTGCACCCGAATCAGACGAGCGGCGTTTCAGGAGGCCGGGGCTTCCAGCCCCGGCATAAGATAGGCCATTCGCGGGGGCTTTAGCCCCTGAAGGCATTCTGTGCTTTCGCCGCATACGTCGATGAGACGACATCGAGATGAATGGGCTCTGCGCTGGTTCGTCGTCAAGCTGTGTGCTAGATTTCTCGCCGGAGGCACTTCATGAAGACAGGCGTCATCGTTCTCATCGTCATCGTGCTCCTCGTGTTCATCGTCGGCGGCGCCTTCATTTCGGCCCGCAACCAGATGGTCAGGCTCAATGAGCAGGTGAAATCCGATTGGGCGCAGGTCGATGTCGTCCTCCAGCGCCGCGCCGATTTGATCCCGAACCTCGTCCAGACGGTCCAGGGCTTCGCCGCGCATGAGACGACTGTGTTCGCCGACGTCGATAAAGCCCGCACGCAATACCTGAACGCCCAAACTCCCACGGACAAAATCGCCGCCAGCAATCAGCTCTATGGCGCCGAAATCAAAGTCCTCGCGCTGGCCGAAAATTATCCGCAGCTTAAATCCAATGAGAATTTCCTGCACCTGCAGGATGAACTGGCCGGCACTGAAAACCGCATCGCCGTCGAGCGCCGCCGCTACGACGACGCGATCCAGGCCTACAACACCTACATCGGCCTGTTTCCGCAGAGCATCGTCGCCGGCTGGTCCGGCTTCAAACGCAACGACGCCTATTTCAACGCGCCCCCGGCAGCCCAAGAGGTCCCGAAGGTCCAGTTCCCGGGCGCCGGCACGCCGTAATTTCGGCCGTACCAAACAAGCGCGGCGCCCTTCAGTTAAGGCGTCAAAGGCCGCCAAAACTGCGCATGAGGCGCCACCTAAAGGCCCCGCTAGGGGGATGCTCCAGTCCCCTGTTATCGCGGATTTTGCATGGCGAAAATGCGGCGAATGCCTCGCGGCGCTTGCGCACAAAAAATCCTGCGAAGTGCTACAACTTCGCGAATTTTCGCCCCGTCCCTTGACCGGCTTTCGCGCGCGCGTTAGGCTAGTTTTCGGTCTCAACCAACCGGATGAAACAAACCGTACGAATCGCCGGAGGCATCAACGAACTCTTCGGCACCCTGGATGAAAACCTCAAGTTCTTTGAGTCCTCGCTGCGCGTCACCACGCACCTGACCGATCACGACCTCGAAATCGAAGGCGAACCCGAGCAGGTCGAGCGCGCCACGCGCATTCTAGGCGCCTACAACGACCGCATCCGCGAAGGGCACGCGCCCAGCAGCCAGGAAGTGAAATCGCTGCTGCGCACAGCGGCCCACGAGCCCACCTCGGCGCTCAACGGCACATTTTCTCCAACGCGCACCAAAGCCCTCGGCAAGAAAAGCGTCGCGCCAAAAAGCCCCAACCAGCGCCGCTATATCGAGGCGCTCGAAGCCTACGACATGGTGTTCGCCATTGGCCCGGGCGGCACCGGCAAGACGTATCTCGCCGTCGCCATGGCGGTGCAGGCGCTGCTCTCGAAACAAGTCAACCGCATCATCCTCGCGCGCCCGGCGGTCGAAGCGGGCGAGCGGCTCGGCTTTCTTCCCGGCACTTTGCAGGAGAAGGTCGATCCCTACATGCGCCCGCTCTACGACGCGCTGCACGATCTTCTCGAGGCGGATAAGCTCGAGCGATTCCTCGAAAAGGACATCATCGAGGTTGCCCCGCTTGCGTTCATGCGCGGCCGCACGCTCAACGATTCGTTCGTCATCCTCGACGAGGCGCAGAACACGACGAGCGAGCAGATGAAGATGTTTCTTACGCGCCTCGGATTCAATTCCAAGGCCGTGATCACCGGCGATGTGACGCAGATCGATCTACCCGATCGGCGCCGCTCGGGTCTGGTCGAGGCCATCGAAGTCGTCGGCAAAATCGAAGGAATCGCACTGGTTTATTTCGACGAACGCGACGTCGTCCGCCACAACCTCGTGCAGCGCATCATCAAGGCGTACGACGAATACACGGGCGCCCAGCCGGACCCTTCCGGCGTGCCCCGCAGGACCTCGCCGCCCAACGCGCCGAATTCAGCCGGCGAAAATCCGCGCCGGGATTAGCCACTCGGGTTACACTCGCCAATTCGATTCGCTGTCAATCCATTCACCTCATGACCACGACGCTTGAAAGCTGGGCTTCGCAGATTCGCGCGGGCGACGTGCGCGCGATTTCGCGCGCCGTTTCGGCAATTGAAAATCGCGCGCCTGAAGCGGAGCAGCTGCTGCGGCAGCTTTTTCCATTCACGGGACACGCTTGCCGCATCGGCGTCACCGGCGCGCCGGGAACGGGGAAGAGCACGCTGGTCGACCGGCTCGCCGCGCATTATCGCGGCGAGAAGAAGACCGTCGGCGTGATCGCAGTCGATCCTTCGAGCCCGTTCACCGGCGGCGCGATTCTCGGCGATCGCATTCGCATGCAGGGACACGCCACGGATGAAGGCATCTTCATCCGGTCGATGGCCACGCGCGGATATCTCGGCGGGCTCGCGCAGGCCAGCGGCGATGTGGCGCTCCTGCTCGACGCGGCCGGCAAAGAGATGATCGTGATCGAGACGGTTGGCGTCGGCCAGGGCGAGATTGAAATCGTTCGGCTCGCGGACTGCACTGTCGTGGTGCTCGTCCCAGGCATGGGCGACGAGGTGCAGAATCTCAAGGCGGGCTTGATGGAGATTGGCGACGTCTTCGTGGTCAACAAATGCGATCGCGAGGGCGCTAACCGCTTCGAGCAGCAGCTGAGCGCAATTCTCGAGCTGGTTCCGGACCGCGACGGGTGGAAGCCGCCGATTGTGCGCACGGTCGCCACCGACGACAAGGGTGTCGGCGATCTTGCGCGCCAGATCGAACTTTTCCGCGCGCACGCGGCAAACGCGCCGAATCGCCGCGCGCGCGAAGTTGCGTACTGGAAAGAATGGCTGCTGCGCCTGCTCCAGGCACGCCTGATCGAACGCGTCGCTGCCGCGCACGTGACTCAGGCCGAATTCGAAGCGCTCGCCTCCGAAGTCGCCTCGCGGAAACAAGATCCGTACACCGCGGTGAATGAAATCCTCGCCCGCGCGAGACTCAGCTAGGAAGAGGCAGAGGCCTGGGCGAAGTACAAGTGGTCGGCGGAATTTTACTGCGGGGCGTCCCACCCTTTGAACTGCAAGGGTGGGGCACCCGGAAAATCAAAACCGGAAGCGATCAGGGGTGTGGCGGCGGGCCTTCCGTTGACGATGTTCCGGCGGGTACGTTGGGAGGTCGGGCGGGCGCGCCGGGAGCTTTGGCGGGTGCGCGCTGATCTGCTGCATCACGACCTCGATCGCCTTTTCGAGCTGCGGGTCGTGGCCCTTCATCACCTGATCCGGCGTGTTGTCGACGACGATATCGGGATCGACGCCGTGATTTTCGACGACCCACTGACTCTGATCGTTGTAACGGGCAAACTCGGGCCGCGTGATGTAGCCGCCGTCGAGCAGCGGAATCTCGCCGCGAATGCCGCGAACGCCGCCCCAGGTGCGCTCGCCGATCAGCGTTCCGATTTTGTAGTACTTGAAAAAGTAGCTGAAAATATCGCCGTCGGACGCGGCGTAGGCGTTCGTGACGCACGCGATCGGGCCGTCGAAGACGACGTTCGGCACGGTGGTGCTCGCGAAGTTTCGCGTGGCGTCCATGCCGCCAAGAATCCGGCGCAAGCGCTCGAAGATGAGCTGGTCGACGAAGCCGCCGCCGTTGTAGCGAACGTCGATGATCATTCCTTCCTTGCGAATCTGCGGGAGAAATTGCTTCACGAATTCATTGAGCCCGTCAGCTTCCATGTCGGGCAGGTAGACGTACCCGACGCGGCCGTTTGTGGCTTTGTCCACTTTTTCCCGGTTCGTATTGATCATATCGAGCTGCCGCAACCCGAATTCGCTCGAGATGGGTTTGACGATGACGCTGCGCGCGCCGTCTTCGGAGGGCTTTGAATTGATCGTGAGCGTGACATTCTGACCGGCAGTATCAGTGAACAGCTCATACGGATTCTGCGGAACGCGAAGCGGGTGCCCGTTGACGGCGAGCAGGTATTCGCCTTCCTTCACGTTGACGCCCGGCTCGGTGAGCGGGGAACGCAGGCCTGCGTCCCAGTTTTCGCCGGGATAAATCTTCTTGAAGCGGTAGAAGCCGCTGGAGGCGTCCGCCTCGAAATCAACGCCCAGGACTCCGGCATTCACGGGATGAAGATCGGGATAGTCGCCGCCCCCCACGTACGTGTGGGAGTTGGACAGCTCGCCGACGAATTCGCCCATCACATAGGTCAAATCGTAGCGATCGCCCAGATAGGGCAAGAGCTGCGCGTATTTGTCCCGCTCCTTCGCCCAGTCGACGCCGTTCATCGATGGCTCGAAGAAGTAGTCTCGCTCCTGGCGATACGTTTCGTTGAACATCTGCTTCCACTCGGCGAGCGGATCGATCTCGGCGCGCATGCCGCTGAGATTCAGCTCGCCCTCGCCTGCCTTGTGCGGACCCGACGCCTGGGGCGCCGCGTCAACGATCCCATACGTAGCATTCGCCTCATCCCCCGCGGGAGGCCCCGCTTTGGGCGCGGAATACAGAAGCTTCTTCCCGTCGAACGACAACGCGAAATTGCTCGCACCCGCCACGAGCGCGGAGTCCTTGCGTTCTTTCAGGTCAAACACGTGAATCGAGAAATCCTCGCCGGGCAGCGGGCCGGAAAGGCCTGCCACGGGAGCGCTCACGTAGTAGACGAAGCCTTTCGCCGCCCCGAGCGTCTGGAGATTCCCGGGAGGGATGGGAAGAGCAACGACGCGGTTGCCGATGCCATCGAGGTCGACGCGGAACGGCTCAGTGCCGGCCGGCGTGGGGGTCGCGCCCGCCGCCGGGGCAGCTCCTCCAGTTTTCGACGGAGTCGCCTGGGGCTTTTCCGCCGGCTTCTTTTCCGGGGTTTCCGGTGTGGTATTGCCCGGCGGATTGACCTTGAGAACATCCGGGCTCGCGATCGTGACTTCGTCGCTCTGCGGAGCGAAAGGGGAAGGAGTATCCGCGCGCAGGGTGACGGCGTAGACGCGCGCGGCCACCGGGTTCGAAAATTCGAAATCGTACACGCCGATCACTTCGTTGTAGTCGCGCGTCGAGAGGAAGTAGAGATACTTGCCTTCCGGATCGAAGATCGGATTCCAGTTGTTTGTAAAGCTGGTCGTGACTGCGGAGATTTTGTTGTCGTCGAGCGAATAGAGGTAGACGACGCCGTACTGATTCTCGGCGTTTTTCGCGAAGGCGATCCACTTGCTATCGGGCGACCAGGAATAGTCGGTGAGATCGAAGTATTTGCCCTGGTCGACCAGCACGGGTTTCTTTGCGTCGATATCGACATAGAAGAGGCGCAGGGATTTATCCGCAAACGCCAGCTTCTTGCTGTCGGGCGACCACACGGGCGGCAGGCGAAACATGGTGCCGTCCGTGGTGATGCGAACTTCGTTGCCGACGCCATCCTGCGGCTTGAGATACAGCTCGTATTCACCGGAGCGATCGGACAGGTAGGCGATCCAGCGCCCGTCCGGCGACCAGACCGCGTCCATCTCGTTGATGCCGGGAGTCTGCGTGAGATTGCGAATGCTGCCTTCCTTCGCCGGGACGGTGTAGACATCGCCGCGAGCGGTAAGGACAGCGCGCTTGCCGTCGGGTGAAATGTCGTAGGCAGTAATCAGCTTGCTCGTGTTCGTCCAGTGAGGTCGCGTGAGGTCTCGGTCGCCGGGCAGATACACGGTGATTTTGTTCGCCTTCCCGGTGGCGAGATCGAAGACGTAGAGATAGCCGCCATTCTCAAAGACGATGGAATCGGGGCCGAGGCTGGGCCAGTTCACGTCGAACTCGGTGAAGTGCGTGAGCTGGCGCATCTGCTTCGTTTTGGTGTCGTAGGCCCAGAGATTCATTCGCCTGTCGGGGCCGCGATCGGAATCGAAGTAGACGGTGTCGCCGTGCCACATCGGAAACGAATCGTTGCCGGAGAGGTCGGTGACTTCCTCGAAATGGTTGGTCTTGAAATTGTAGAAGGAGATCTGCTGCTGCATGCCGCCGCGGTACCGTTTCCAGGTGCGGAAGTTGCGGAAGATGCGGTTATAGGCAATCTCATCGCCGTCGGGACCAAACGACATCAGCCCGCCCTTGGGAATGGCCATCTGAACCGGGAGGCCGCCGGTGACCGGAACCGTGAAGGGCTGGCCGAACCAATCGGCGTACGTGGCGCGCCTGGAAAGGAACACGATGCTCTTGCCATCCGGCATCCAGGTAAGGACTTGGTTGTTCGGCCCCATGCGCTCGGGCATGTGAACGGAATCCGGCAGGAACGTGAGCTGCTTGGGCTCGCCGCCTTCCGACGGAATCGTGTAGACGTTGAAATTGCCATCGTATTGCGCGGTGAAGGCGATGGTCTTACCGTCGGGCGAAAATTTTGCGAAGAGCTCGAGGCCGGGATCCGTCGTGATGCGGCGCGCGGTGCCGCCGGCCGTGGGGACGAGCCAGAGATCGCCGGCGTAGCTGAAGACGATCGTGTCTTTATAGATGGCTGGAAAGCGCATCAGGCGGCCTTCCTGCTCCTGCGCGTGGGAAACACGGGACACACCTGGAAGCAAAAGCGACAGTGCAGCGACGAAAAAGAATGCAATGAGAGTGCGATAGCGGCTCATTCAGCAAAACCCTCCGGGCGGATATTGTATTACCGTAGACGCTCGGGCAATCAAAGAGTTAGTCGAAATTTCGGTGCGCGGCGAATCTGGAGGCCCGACTCAACGCAGAGGGCGCAGAGAAGCGCAGAGTGCGCGGAGGCTCTGGGGATTTCGCGAAATCGCGGACCTTGCGAAATGCGTGCCCTAACGGGCGGTTTGAAGTTTGGCGGTGATCCTGATAATTTCGTCCGCTTGGCTGGGCGGTGAGGGCGCACGCTGTTTTTCGGGGGCTGGATGAAGCTGGGCGACATCGAATTTCACATTTTCTCGACCGGGCGGGTGCTGCTCGATGGCGGGGCGATGTTTGGCGTGATTCCTCGCACGCTGTGGGAAAAGCAGATGGCTCCCGACGCGCGCAACCGGATCACGCTTGCGATGAATTCGCTGCTGATTCGGGCGGGCGGGAAGCGCATTTTGGTCGAGACGGGCGCGGGCGACAAAATGAATCAGAAGTTCCGCGATATCTACGGGCTCGATGGGCCGCGTCTCGTCGAGGGCCTGCGCGGCTACGGCTTGCGCCCCGAGGACATCGACATCGTGGTGAACACGCACCTGCACTTCGATCACTGTGGGGGCAACACGCGTGCGGAGAAGGATAAAGTGGCGCCCGCATTTCCCAATGCGCGCTACGTGACCCAACGCGGCGAATTCGATCACGCCATGCATCCGAACGAACGCGATCACGCCAGCTATTTCGCGGAGAACTTCGCGCCGATCGAATCCGCAGGGCTATTCGAGCTGCTCGAAGGCGATCGAGCGATTGTCCCCGGCGTGGAACTGATCCGCGTGCCGGGCCATACGGCGGATATGCAGTGCGTGAAGCTGACGGGCGGCGGGAAGACGGCGTTCCTTTTCGCCGATCTCGCGCCGACGATCGCACATCTCCCCCTTCCGTGGATTATGGGTTACGATCTTTACCCGATGACGACGCTTGAAAACAAGAAACGCTGGATCCCCGCTGCTATTCAGGAGGGCTGGATTGCGCTTTTCGCGCACGATGCGCGCGTTCCTAGCGCTTACCTGCGCGAGCGCGACGGCAAGTGGGAAGCCGAGCCAGTGTCGGTGGACTAGAGCACTCGGGCGTGTAAAGCAGAAGGCAGGAACTCACCGCTGAGACGCAGAGAACGGAGAGAAAACCTTGCGGTGGCCGGCGCGAGGCAAGCCGGAAGCCGTCGGAAACACAGAGGACACAGAGAACGACCACAGAGGACACGGAGAAGCTTTCGATATGGCTAAGGCAGCCAAGCGGAAATCCAAGAGCGAGCCTGTGAAGATTGGCATTATCGGCGGCAGCGGCCTGTATTCGATGGCCGGGCTGACGGACGCGCGTGAAGTGCGCGTGAAGACTCCTTTCGGCGATCCTTCGGATGCGCTGATCGTCGGAACGCTGGAAGGGCAGCGCGTGGCGTTTCTGGCGCGGCACGGACGCGGGCACGTGTTTTCGCCGAGCGAAATTAATTACCGCGCGAACATCTGCGCGATGAAGATTCTGGGCGTCGAGCAGATCATTTCGGTGAGCGCGGTCGGCTCGCTGCGCGAGGATTTTGCGCCGCTGGATTTCGTGGTACCGGACCAATTTTTCGATCGCACGAAGGGGCGCGCGGCGACGTTCTTTGGCGGCGGGATCGTGGCGCACGTCGGCTTCGACAAGCCCACGTGCCCGCGGCTTTCGGCGCAACTGGCCGCGGCCTGCGATCGCGTGGGCGTGAACGTCCATCGCGGCGGGACGTACGTGTGCATGGAAGGCCCGGCGTTTTCGACGCTCTCGGAATCCCATACGTATCGCCAGCTTCGCTTCGACGTGATCGGGATGACGAACCTGACCGAGGCCAAACTCGCGCGCGAAGCGGAACTTTGCTACGCTACGTTCGCGATGGTGACGGATTACGATTGCTGGCATCCGGGGCACGATGCGGTGACCGTCGATACGATCATCGGCTATCTCACGAAGAACGCCGAGAACGCGCAGAATGCGATTCGCGAGGCCGTTCGGGCGGCGGATGACGAAGGAAGCTGCAAGTGCCGCTCGGCGCTGGCGCATGCGATCCTTACCGACCGCAAGCGCATCCCGGCGGCGACGAAGAAGCGGCTTGCGCCAATTATCGGTAAGTATGCGTGATCGCTGAGCAGGGGCTCGTCAGCAGACAATTTCCTTTTCAAAATCAGAGGCTGTCTGGGTTTGCAAATGTCCGCCGTACTGGAGCCCAGTTGCGGGGCAAGCGCGGCGCCAGATGTTTGTTACGAAGACCCACCCTCAAAAATCGAGGGTGGGGCACCCGAAAAATCAAAAGCGAAACACGGAGCGCCCTTGTCACTTCTCGTCGTCGGATCGGTTGCTTTTGACGCTATCGAAACGCCTCACGGAAAAGTGGATCGCACGCTCGGCGGAGCGGCGAGCTACTTCGCGCTGGCTGCGAGCCACTTCGCGCCTGTTCGCCTGGTGGGAATCGTCGGCGAGGATTTTACGGCCAAGGACGAAGCTGTTTTTCGCGGGCGCAAGATCGATCTGACCGGACTCGAGCACGTGCCGGGGAAGTCGTTCTTCTGGTCGGGGCGCTATAGCCAGAATATGAACGAGCGGACCACGCTCGCGACGGAACTCAACGTTTTCGGGTCTTTCCGTCCCACGCTGCCGGAATCGTATCTCGACTCGCAATACATTTTCCTCGGCAATATCGATCCGACGCTGCAGCATTCGGTGTTGAATCAGGTGCGGCGCAGGCCGAAAGTGGTCGGGCTCGATACGATGAACTACTGGATCGACGGCACGCCGGCGCAACTGAAGGAGACGCTGAAACACGTCGATATCCTCACGATCAACGACGACGAGACGCGCCAGCTGACCGGCGAGCACAATCTGTTTCGCGCCGCGAAGCAGGTGTTCAAGATGGGCCCGAAGACGCTGATCATCAAGCGCGGCGAGCATGGGGCGCTGATGGTTCACGACGGCTTCATTTTTTCGGTGCCGGCGTTTCCGCTCGAGGAAGTTCACGACCCGACCGGCGCGGGCGATACGTTTGCGGGCGGCTTCATGGGCTATCTGGCGAGCAAGGGACGCATCAACGAACAGACGCTGCGCTCGGCCATGGTCTATGGCTCGGTGCTGGCAAGCTTCACGGTTGAGAAGTTTGGCGTGCAACGGCTGGCGAAGGTGACGCGCAAGGAGATTTCGGCGCGGGCGCGGCAATTCGCGCGGCTGACGGCGTTCAAGCTGTAGGACTCGGCTGCTGAGGACCGAAGAGCACCGCACCCTTCGTCCTCGACTCAGGGCAGGGAGACGCAGAGAACGCAGAGGGAATAAGAAGCAAAGAGGCAGGGAAGCAAGGATGCAGGGAGCCAAGGATGAAGCAAGAACAGATTCCTTGCTCCGCTCCCTTCCTGCGTCAGGGCAGGCGGAATGACAGGTGTGCGGGGTGCCGCACTATCACTTTTTTCGATTCTTGGGCGGGAAAACCTTCCGCGGGATGGCCGAATCCAAGTTGACGGGCTGTGCGCCGGAATGCTATCACTCTTGCCTGTTCTGCAGGGGGATGTGCAAGGCGTCCGGTGTGTCCCTCGTTTCATGTTCCCGACTGGCCGCGGCAGGCGGTGGCGGGATCCCCGTTTAAAGTTTGCCCATTGAAAGTTTCGAGGAGGGCGGATTGAAGCGTTCGTGGTGGGGCGCGCTGGCGCTGGTGGCGGGCATCGCTGTTCTGCTGGGGGGTTGTGGCGGAAGCAACGGGCCGCCTTACAACGCCACGCCGGCCGTCACGAACCTGTTTCCCTCCAATATCACGGCGGGCAGCGACGGCTTCACGCTCGCGATCACGGCCACAGGCATCATATCGACCAGCAAAGGCGTGACGTTCGCCTATTGGAACGGCTCGCCGCGTTCGACCACTTACAATGAGGTGACCAACCAGCTCCTGGTGGCGATCCCAGCTTCCGACGTGGCCATCGCGGGTTCGCCGCAGGTTACGCTCTGGAATCCGCTGCCCGGCGGGGGAATGTCGCAAACGGCGGCGACATTCGCCATCGAGCCGGTGGCGAACAACAGCCCGACGATCACGGATGTTTCTCCGCCCGACGCGAAAGCCGGCGGCGCGGGCTTCACGGTGACGATCACCGGCACGAATTTCGCGGCGGGTGACGTGATCACGTGGAATGGCATCCCGCAGACAACGTCCATCAGTGGAGAAACAGCCACGGCCGCGATTCCGGCGAGTTACATCTCCGCGGTCGGCACCGCCAGCGTGGCCGTGAGCACGGCCGGGCTCGTGATCGCGTCGCCGTCCGCCGCATTTCCCATCACCGGAGCGGACAATCCTTCGCCGACCGCCAAGTCGATCGCTCCGTCGTCGGTGGCTGCCGGGGGCCCCGATTTCGAGGCGGTGCTGAATGGCTCGGGCTTCAATGCGAGTTCCGTGGCCGAATGGAACGGCATTCCGCTCGCGACGGCTGACCTGACCGGCGGGCAGATCGTCGTTCTGATTCCCGCGCAGGATACCGCCTCGGCGACCAGCGCCCAGATCACGGTCACGAACCCGGCGCCGGGCGGCGGCACCTCGGCACAGCTGACGTTCACCGTCAACGCCCAATAGCCGACTTGCGCCGCCGATTGCGGTTGCATCCCGCGAATCGTCGCTGCGTCCGCATCTGGACTCGCCTTCGCAAATTCCTTATTCTCGAATTCGCATATGCCACAACCCATTAAGCCGCCCGCGCTGCGCCCCGGCGACGCCATTCGCGTGTTGTCGCTCGCAAGCCCCGTGCAAGAGGATCACCTGCAGGCCGGGTGCGATGAGCTGGCGCGGCTCGGGTATGTCCCGAAGGTGGATCGCACGAGCGCCCTCGCACACGAGAGTTTTTTCGCCGGGTCGACGGCGAGCCGCCTGGCCGCGCTGAAAGATGCCTTCGCGGATCCGGCTACGCGCGCGGTTTTTTGTTCCCGCGGCGGCTATGGCTCGAACTACCTGCTCGATGGCCTGAGCGTGGCGCTCGCCGCGCCCAAGATTTTTCTGGGATCGAGCGATCTCACCTCGGTGCAGCTTTTTCTGTGGCAGAAATTTCGGTGGGTCACGTTCTACGGCCCGATGGTGGCCTCGAATTTCGATCGCGGCGCGGGCGCGCCGCATGGTTACGATTGCCCGAGCTTGATGTCCGCTCTCACCGAGACGCGGCACGGCTGGTCGATTGATTTACAGGGCTCGCCAATAGGCTCGGGGCAGGCGGAGGGCACGCTGCTCGGCAGCTGCCTCACGCTTGTCGAGGCATCGCTCGGGACGCCGTGGGAGATCGATACGCAGGGAGCCGTCCTTCTGCTGGAAGACCGCGGCATGAAACCGTATCAGGTGGATCGCGCGCTGATGCATCTCAAGCAAGCAGGGAAGCTTCGCAGCGTGGCCGGCATCATCCTCGGAGATTTTCCCGATTGCGCGCCGCCGCCGGGGGGCGAAACGGTGGAATCGGTCGCGGGCCGAATTCTCGGTCCGCTCGGCGTGCCAATCGTGTGGGGCTCGCCCGTCGGGCATACGGAGCGATCGACGCTGACGCTGCCTCTGGGCGTTCGCGCCGAGCTTTCGAGCGCCGGCCGCGGCGTGCTCAAAATCCTGGAACCGGCGTGCACGCAATGACCCAGCCGCTCAGAAAACCGCCCGTCGGCCACATCCATCTCCTTGGCATCGGGGGATCGGCGATGGCGCCGGTGGCCGGGATGCTCGCGGAGCGCGGGTTTCGCGTCACCGGCTCGGACACGGGCGTGTATCCGCCTGCGTCGAATCTGCTGCGCTCGCTCGGCATCACGTGGAACGACGGCTACCGAGAGGACAATCTCAAGCCGGCGCCCGATCTCGTCGTGATCGGCAACGCGATCTCGCGCGGCAATCCGGAGCTCGAGCGGATACTCGACGAAAAGATTCCGTACCGCTCGATGCCGCAGATTCTCGAGGAGTATTTTATTCCGGGGCATACTTCCGTCGTCGTGGCAGGCACGCACGGAAAGACCACAACGACCGCGATGCTCGCCTGGATTTTTCAGACGGCCGGCCGGCGACCCGATTTTCTGATCGGCGGAGTGGCGCCTAATTTCGGCGACCGCAGCTACGGGCTGGGCGGCGGGGAAGAGTTCATCATCGAGGGAGATGAGTACGACACGGCGTTCTTCGACAAGGCTCCGAAATTTCTGCACTACCATCCGGACGAGCTGATTCTCACTTCGCTCGAATACGATCATGCGGATATCTACCCCGATCTCGCATCGATCGCGCTGCAATTCCGCCGCTTGGTGAATCTGGTGCCGCGGCGCGGACGCATTTTGATGTGGGGCGAGAGCGCCGAGCTTCGCGAGGTCACGGCAAAGGCGTTTTGCCCTGTCGAGACATTCGGGCTGACGCCGGAATGCGATTGGTGCGCGGGCGATATCCTGTGGCACGACGAGGCCACCGAGTTTCGCGTCGCCTATCGCGGCAGCGAGGTAACGCGCATCCGGATTCCGGTGGCCGGGCGCCACAACGTGCTCGATGCGCTCGCCGCCATCGCGCTGGCCTATGGGCGCGGCGTGGAATGCGACGCGATCGACCGCGCGCTGGCCACCTTTCAGAGCGTGCGCCGCCGCATGGAGATCAAGGGCGAGGCCGGCGGCATTCTGGTTGTCGAGGATTTCGCGCACCACCCGACGGCGATTCGCCTCACGCTCGAGGCTGCACGCACGCGCTGGCCCGGGCGCAAAATCTGGGCGGCCGTTGAGCCGCGGTCGAACACGATGCGCCGCAAGATTTTTCAGGATGCTCTGCCCGACGCGCTCTCGCTGGCTGATGCAGTGCTTTTGGGGCCCGTGAATCGCGCGCAATTGCTGGCTGAAGAGGATCGCCTTTCGCCCGAAGCCATCGCTGCGGCCGTTCGTGCACGCGGCGCCGATGCCAAGGCTTTTGCTTCCGCCGACGAAATTGCCGAGCATCTCGCCGCGAGCTCCCATTCGGGAGATCTGGTTTTGATCATGTCCAACGGCAGCTTCGACGGACTTACCGCGAAACTTCTGGAGAAATTGCACGCGGCGTCCGGTGCGCGTGCATGAAGGGTCGCGGCCCCGGATTTCGTCGCGCGCCGGCTCTCGCGTTCATCGGCCTCTGCGGATTGCTGATCGCCGCTCGCCCCACGCGGGCGACGATCCAGTATCGGGTTTCGCTCGACGAGCCGGATCGCCATCTCTTCGGCGTGTCGATAACGATCCCCGTCGAGGGCCGGGAAGTCACCGTTGCGATGCCTGCATGGAACGCATTGTATCGCATCGACGATTTTGCTTATCGCGTGCGCGACGTCACAGCCCTCTGCCGATCGCTCGATGCAATTCCAGCCAATGTGCGGAAGCTCGACAAGCAGACCTGGAGCGTCTCGCTCGCGTCGCCGTGCCAGCCCGGCGACCACAACACCTTCGAGATTCACTATTCGATCGAGTGGGACGACCCGGGACCTTTTAATTCGCAGCTCGATGAACACCACGCATTCATCAATCTTGCCGAAATTTTGATGTATGTCCCCGACCGGCGCGCCGAGGATGTGACGGTCGCATTCGATCACCTGCCCAGCGACTGGCGAACGGCGGCGGAGCTTACGGCAGCCGGCGCTGGCGCGGCCAACGCGTACACCGCTGCGAGCTACGATAAGCTCGTGGATGCGCCGGTGGAAGCGAGCAAATTCGATGAATTCACGTTCAACGGCGATGGCGGGCATTTTCGCGTGGCGGTCGACGCGGAGGGCGACTGGAATCGCGTGCAGCTCGAGGAAGGGCTCAAGCGCATCACCAAATACGAATTGGAACTGATGGGCGGGCCGCCCTTCGACCCGCCGCGGCGCGAATATATGTTCCTCTTTCACATCGGTCCCGACGACGAGAACGAAGGCGGCGGCATGGAGCACGCCAATTCGACCGCCATCGCGATGCAATCCGTGGATTCCGCGATTCCCATCGCCGCGCATGAATTCTTCCACGCGTGGAACGTGAAGCGCATCCGCCCGCAGAGCCTCGAGCCGGTGGATTACGCGAAAGAGCAATACACGCGCACGCTGTGGTTTGCCGAGGGCGTCACCAGCACGTATGCGTCGTTCGCGCTGGTGCGCACCAGGCTGTGGACGAAGGATCAGTTCTACGAGGACCTCGCTTCGCAAATCGGCGAGCTCGAATCGCGCCCGGCGCGCGGCTGGCAGAGTGCCGAGGAATCGAGCCTCGACGCGTGGTTTGAGAAGTACGATGGCTACAACGAACCAGATCGCAGCATTTCGTATTACAACAAAGGGCAGATTCTCGGCGTGCTGCTCGACCTCGCGATTCGCGATGCGACCGACAATCACAAATCGCTCGATGACGTCTTTCGCCTCATGAACGCCGAATACGCACAGCAGGGCAAATGCTACAACGACGACGAGGGCATTCGCGCCGCCGTCGAGGAAGTCGCGGGGAAAAGTTTTCAGGACTTTTTCCGCCGCTACGTTTCCGGCACGGACGAAATTCCCTATAACGATTTCCTCGGCGTCGCCGGCCTGCAAGTGAAAGCCGCGGCTTCGGACCCGGAAAACCTTGGCGCACAGGTCGGCCCGACGTACATCGTCACCGAAATCGACCATCCGACCGAACGCCAGCGCCGCATTCGGGAAGGCGTGCTGCACGGCACGACTGACTAAGATGGCGACTAACATGGCGGCCGCCGTGCGCACTTTCATCGCCGGATTCCTCACTTGCTTCGCGATCTTGCTCGGTTTGCCATTCCTCATCGTGTGGACATGGATGACGGGCAATCCCGATTTCATGTACCGCGCGTCGATGAACTTCTGCCGCTTCGCGATTCGGCTGGTTGGAATCCGCGTGCGCGTCGAAGGAATTGAAAATGTGCCGTCTGTTGCATGCATTTTCGCGGCAAACCACAGCTCGAATCTCGATGGCGTGATCCTGCTGCCCGCGATTCCGCGCCGGATTTCACTGTTTGCCAAGAGGGAACTGTTTCGGCTGCCGGTGCTGGGCCTGGGAATGCGACTCGCGGGATTCGTCCCCGTGGATCGCCTGGGGAAGAAGGCCGCGGCCGGCGTCGCGACCGCCGTGAGCACCTTGAAGGAAGGGCTTTCCGTCTTTATTTTTCCTGAGGGAACTCGCAGCCCGGACGGCCGGCTGCAGCCCTTCAAGAAAGGCGCGTTTGCGATGGCGATTGAAGCCGGAGCGCCGATTGCGCCGGTGGCGATTGCAGGCACCCACCGCCTGCTCCCGCGCGACAAGTGGATCGTTCATGCTGGCGAAGTCGTCGTGCGGTTTGGCCCCGCCGTCGATACCGGGGCGTACGCAACGAAGGAGCGCGGGGAGCTGCTGGCTCGGGTCGAATCGCTCGTCGCCGCCAGCCTGCCGCCGGATCAAAAGCCGGTCCAGCCGCCGGCGCCTGATCGCGGCACGCCCTGATATACTCGCCTGCGTGTCCGCGAGGCTCATTCACGAAATCATTCCCGTCGGCCTGTTGCAGTGCAACTGCTCGATTCTGGGCGATCCGGAAACGCGCGAAGCCATCGTTGTCGATCCGGGCGACGACGTGGACCGCATCCTCGAAATTCTCCGCCGCCATCAGCTGAAGGTGCTGGCGATCGTCAGCACGCACACGCACATCGATCATGTGGGCGGGCTCGCGCAGCTTCATCGCGCGACCGGCGCGCCTGTGCTATTCCATGAGGCCGATCTGCCGCTCTATCGCAGCCTTGACGAGCAGGCACAGTGGCTCGGCGTCCCCACGCCGGAGACGATGCGCATCCAGGATTTCGTGAAAGAGGGCGACACGCTGCGCTGGGGCGGGTTTGGGGCGAAAGTCCTGCACACGCCGGGGCATACGCTCGGCAGCATCAGCCTCGTCGTCGAGCCTACATCGGCGCAGACGCAGGCCGTAACGCCGGGAACGCGCGCGAAGCCGGGCCGCTCGCCGGGGGCAGCGGCCGGCGCTTCGCTCCTCCTCGCCGGCGACACGCTCTTTCGCGGCAGCATCGGCCGCACCGATCTGCCCGGCGGCTCGTTTCCGCAAATCCTGAGTTCGATCCGCGAAAAGCTGCTCGTCCTGCCCGACGAGATGATCGTTTTCCCCGGCCATGGCGATACGACCACGATCGGCGAAGAGCGCGAGCAGAATCCCTTTCTTCGTTGAAGCCACTCAGTCTGTAAGCCCGCCGGGCCATAGTTACCTGAAAGCCCATCGTCGCGGAACTTCGGCTGCATGCGCAGCTGTGGCCGGTGCACAATCGCAGCCGTGGACTCAGCCCTGCCCGTAAATCCAGCGCGCAGCTGGACGAGGCTCGACGGCGTCGATCTGCTGCGATCGCTCGCGATCTTTTTCGTGTTGATGAACCACGTGAACATGCGGCTGATGGCAGCGAAAGTGCCGTACACGGCGGGGCTGCCGCGCGAGCTGGTGAGCGCGCTGATTTGGAACGCGCAGTATGGCGTCCAGATTTTCTTCGCTGTTTCGGGATTTCTGATCACCTCGACAGCGTTGCGGCGCTGGGGAGCGCTTTCGCGCGTCAGCGTGCGCGATTTCTACATTCTTCGTTTCGCCCGCATCGCGCCGTTGCTTCTCTCGCTGCTGGCGGTGCTCAGCATTCTCCATGCGGCGAACATCCACGATTTCGTGATCCCGGCAACGAGAGCCAGCCTCGGGCGGGCCCTATTCGCTGCGCTGACCTTCCACGTGAACGTGCTGGAGGCGCGGCACGGATACTTGCCGGGCAACTGGGATGTGTTGTGGTCGCTGTCGGTCGAGGAGATGTTCTATTTGTTCTTTCCGCTCGTGTGCGTTGTGCTCCGGCGGACGAAATGGCTGGTCGCGTTTCTGCTCGCCTTCGTTGTTCTGGGACCATTTGCACGCACGGTTTGGTCGCACGGTAATCCGGTTTGGCAGGAATACTCCTATCTTGGTGGAATGGATGCGATCGCCCTCGGGTGCCTGACCGCGCTTTTCGTGGCGCGGGGCCGTCGCTTTGTTCGTCCGGCGCTCTGGACGATAGGCGGCGCGGGCGTGGGATTCCTGGCGTTTGTTCTCGCCCACCCGTTTTGGGTGCATGCCATGGGATATCCGCGGAATGGGCTGGACATGACGATCATCGGAGTAGGCACGTGCTTGGTGATCATCGCCGCTGCTGAGACGCGATGGCGAAGCCCGCGAATACTGGCTCCGTTTTTGCTGCTGGGCCGGCGCAGCTACGAGATTTATCTGACGCACATGTTCGTCGTCTTCGCGCTGCTTCACATTTTCCTCGCGGCGGGCAAGCCGATGATCGGTGTGCCGCTGTTCTTTCTCGGCGTGATTTTCCTCGCGGCTGTGTTGGGAGAACTTGTTGCGCGATTCTATTCGGAACCGATGAATCGCTGGCTGCGTAAACGGTGGGGAGATGGCCCGGAAAAACTCGGCTCCGTGGTCGATGCCCCGAAAGACGCGTTGCCAGCCGAAGTCGGCACTGCCGTCTAGCGCGCTTTGCGCGCCGAGTGGTATCTTTCGCGTTCATCTTTGCGATTTTGCGATCCGCCACGGAGGGTCACCATGCACATTTTCGCCATCCCCAAGAGCTTTCGCACAACGAGCGCCGCCTCGGCATTTCTCGCACCGCTGCTCGCGCTCGGGCTGCTATTGCCCATGACCACGCAGGCGCAGCCAGCCGCCGAAGCCACGAAAAAAAGCGACGCATCGCTCGAAGCCCGCATCCAGCGCCTTGAGGATATCGAGGAAATTCGGATACTGCTGACGGACTACGGGCGATTCCTCGACGCCCACGATCTGGTCTCTTATTCGCACCTCTTCGCCAAGGAAGGCGAGTGGGTCGGCGGCTTTGGCTCGGCCAAGAGCCCTTCGGGCGTGCAGGCGCTCATGGAGAAGAATCTGGGCCCCGGCCCGGCGCGCAAGCCAGGTTCGACCTTTCACATCCTGACCAATTTCATCATCGACGTGCATGGCGACACCGCAACTGCATGGTCCCGTTGGGTTTTCGTCACTACCGGCGCCGACAATCGGCCCACGCCGGCGATGGGCGGCCACTACGACGACGCCCTTGTCCGCGAGGATGGCCATTGGAGGTTCGAGCGCAGGGTGGCCGTCAACGACATCCCGCAGTCCGGCCCAACGCCCGCGACGCCGCCAAAATGACCGGACATGACCGAAGGGGCGACCTAGTTCTAGGACTATCTGTTGCGCGCCTTGGAACACGGCGCTTGGCCTTCGCTTTACTCCCCAGGCACCACGCTGGATAATCGCGCCGTCACAGATTGGCCATCGGCAGAGCGACTTACATGATCGCCAGCTCCGGTCGCCTGATCCGGAATTAGAGTTTCAAATGGGTACAGTGCGCTTTTCGGTTTATACTTAAAGTATTGACGATGGGCAGCGGGTCCGAAGCACGATATCGAGGGTTCAAGATCGCAGCCGCTCAGGGCCAGATTCTCTCGCAGTTCGGATTGGCCGAATTCCGCGGCGCGTGACATTGCGGAGTGATCGAAATATGAGACGTTCCGACTTGGTTCGAAATGCGGGGAAGGGGAAGACCGTGCGCACATCCCAGATTGTATTCGGCGAACGGCAGCATCTGCTGCGCGTGCTCGATTCCGTGGAGCACAGCGCTTTGCCGGCATCGCGCCTCGATCAGGAGCGGCGCGTGATCGAGCAACTGATCCACGCGCGCACACAAGAACTCAACCACATCAATCCAGGCTGGGACGAAAAGGTTGGCACAGTGCTCAGCTCCGAAGTGCGCCCCGATGCGCTCGATCAGCTCTCACGCCAGGCACCCAAGGAAGATTACTACCTGCTGCGCTTGATCAGCGAGCATCCGAAAGTGACGGCGAAAACGCTCGGGCGCCTCTCGCACCATCCCTATTCGGCGATCCGCGAAAATATCGCGCGCCATCCCAATAGCGACGCTTCCACGCTTTCCCGGCTCAGCCGCGATCGCTCGCAGCCGCTCTGGTATCTCGTTGCGTTCAACCCCAATGCACCGGCGCCGCTTCGCAAAAAGCTGCAGGAGCGCATGCGCCGCCTCGGCGAAAAAACGGCTACCCAGTAAGCGTCCGATCGCAGTTCTCGGGCGTGACACCTCTGCCGGGTGGGGGAGGCGCCGACCCGCCGCTACGAAATCTGCGTGGCATTCATGGACGCGTCGGACGGAAGGGTGCGACCGGAACCGCGATGTTTGGCGGGCGGTAGACGTAGCCGATCACCGTGTTGGCGCTGACGGGCATACCATCAAACGTGGCCGGCTCGAAGGTCCATTTCCTTGCCGCGTCGACGGATGTTTTCACCAGGTATGCTCCCCACACGGGCGCAAGGCGCTTTACGCGGCCACTATGGCTGATATCGGCATCCAGTATGACGGAGCCCTGCGCCGCGCTATTCAACGGATAGTTCGCCCACGAGGCAGTTGTCGTTTTCGGCGGCAAAAACCCATTCGCATCCGGTGAAAGGGTTTTCAACTCCGTGCCAAGTGCGGGAGTCTCAGTGCCGGCGAGCCGGTAATCGCTGGGATTGAAGACGACGTTGACGGTGATCGTCGAATCGACTCCCTTGCCGTCGAGCCTTGCGGGATTGAAGGTCCACTTCTGGATGGAGAGCAGGACGGGCGAAGTAAGCGACGGAACGTCGCGCAGAACGTCCGCGTTTTTGATCTTTCCCGCGCCGTCCAAACTGACCTCAACTACCACAACCCCTGCCGCGCCACTATTGATCGGGTAGGTAATGCTGGCCGCTGTCGACAGGCTGGGGGAAGTGAATCTCCCGTGCTGGCTCCGGGCAAAGACAACTGGGACGGTTGCGACGAGAAGTGCGACGACCGGCGCGGAGAGCGCCCAAACGCGTTTCATATATCAATCCTCGCACTAATTCTCGCGCCGCCGGAGCCGCAAAGCAATTGCCAAGGATATTCCCTTTGGGTGAATCGGCGTGGACTGCGCTTAGTTCGCGGCCTGCTTGGCGAGGCCGGCCAGAATTTCTCTCACGTAATGCTGCGTTTCGGGGAAGGGCGGCACGCCGCCGTAGCGGTCGACCATCTCAGGTCCGGCGTTATACGCCGCGAGCGCTAGAGGAAGATTTCCGCTGTACCGCGTGAGCAGATCCTTGAGGTAGTGCGTGCCGGCGTCGATATTCTGGGCGGGATCGAAGATGTTGGCCACGTCGTAGCGAGCGGCGGTCTCGCGCAGCAGTTGCATTAAGCCCAAAGCCTGCTTTCGCGAGATGGCTTTCGCGTTGAAATTCGATTCAGCCTCGATCACCTGGGCGATGAGCTTTTCGTCGACGCCGTGCTTCTGCGCCGCGGCGTGAATCAGCTTGGCGTAGCGAACGCCGAAATCGACGTCCAACGGCGGCGGGGAGGGGAACTGATCCTCCGGTTCAACGTCGATCAATTGCTCCGCGGGAATTTCAACCGCCCCGCCCTGCACGGTGAGTTCGACGCGGTCGCCCTGTTGCATGTAGCCGGTGATATGGAGCCGCATGCCGTTTCGCAGGATGGCATAGTCGGCGCGAGCCGGCGGTGCGGCAACCATCGCACTGACGCCCGCCAGCAGCATCGCGCCGAGAATGGCCGTGGATTTCATCTCGCTAGTTGGTCCGCCGCTACTTGTGTCCCGACTGGTCCTGAGGATTTGCGGGCGGCCGCTGGCGGCTCGCCGGGGGAACGATTCCATTATCGCGCAGATATTCGACCATTTGCCCATAGTGGTCCATGGAATGTGCGCAATCGAAAATCACGATCGCGGCGGGCGTACGCAAGAAGGGAATTGGGGGCTTTTGCATCGGGACGAAAGCGTTGTCGGCGTTGATGGTAGCGATCGCCTTGTGTCCCAGGGCGAAGGAATCTTTCAGGTACTGCATGATCTCGGCCTTCGTTTTCACCGAATCCGGCCCGTTCTCGGCTTCGAATTGCGAAGCCGGCGTCTCGGCCGGCTGGCCGAGGATTCCGCCGAAGAAGCGGTTATTCGTGGTCGCGATGTGCTTCACCTCCTGCGCGAAGGTGCGCACGCCTGCAAAGTTTCCGTTGGTTGGCGCAAAGGAGTACTTGTCTTCCGGCATGGCGTCGGCCAGGCCGGTTATCTCGCGTTCCTCGATCGAAAGTTGCGTATCCAACACGGACGTGATCGTCGCAGGCTTTGTCGACATCGGCGGACCCATTGGCGGGCCCTGCTGCGCCCTTGTTGCCGTTCCGGTCAGCAATCCTGCCGTACACAACAGTCCGCTCGCAATCATCGTAAGAACCTTCATCTCATTCCCCCTTTTTCAGGCAGCCCATCCCGCTGCCGTTCAATGCATAAGATCGAATGGCGGCTGCCACGCCGCAGTCGTCGTTCGAGAGGGTAACGCGCCAGCCGAGTGATTTCAACTCGGCCACGGCGTTGCCCATCACGATGGGCATTCCTGCGAACTCCAGCATTTCGCGATCGTTCCAATTGTCGCCGATGGCCATCACTTCGTCGGGCGCGATCCCGCGGTGCCTGGCCCATTCGGCGAGCGCCGCGCCCTTCGTCACGCCGCGGCGCAGCACATCGAGCATGGACATGCCGCGTTCTTCGTATTCGGTCAAGGCCAGTGTGTACTCATGGCGGTATTCGTGGGTTTCGAGCGTCCGCTGCGCCGCGCGAACCATCCCGCATTCGCCGATGAACATGATCTCCACGGGATCTTCCGTCTCGAGGCACGCCGCGAGGGGCGCTATCTCCGCCACCTGGTGCCTGTGCCGCTGGAGGTACGGACCCATGAATGGCCCGTCCCAGTCGATTCGCTCGAAGATTACTTGCCGCTCTGCTGGGCGGTCGAAAATCACGCCCTGATAGGGGCGGAACTCGCCGGTCGCTTCGATCACGCGCCGTGCCGTCTCAATCGGCAGCAGGGAACGCAAATGCGTCTCGCCGGAGCCTGATTTCACCAGCGCCCCGTTGCTGACGATCAAATGGGCGTCGCACGGCAGCTGCTGGGCAATCCTCCGCGCGGCATCGAACCTGCGCCCGGTCACGATCACGATCTCGATGCCCCGCTCGGCCGCTTCCCCGATCGCCAGCGCATTCGCTTCGGGGAGCTCGCCGCGGCTATCGAGCAGCGTTCCATCGATATCGGTTGCAATGAGCCGAATAGCCAAAGAAGGACCTCCACAAAAGGCTAGCATCGGACACAGACAATTGAAAGGGCGTGGGCAATGGCGCTAACGGTCCAATTTGGAGCAGTTTAGCGGCTCTCGTGCCGGCGCGAGGCGGATCGCATCTAGGGTATTTTACCCGGTATGAATCGGTTAACTACCGGATTGAGGCATCACGGCACAGCCGATACTCTTATCCTACTACACGACGAACGGGAGCTTTGCCGGTCGTGAAGTGCAACGTCGAGCGGGGACCGATCGCACACCCCGAGACCTTCTTTCCCTTCTCGACGATTTTAGACGACCGGCAGGCTCCTGCCCCTCCTTTCGGATTTCTCGCTGCGTAATCGAATTCCGCCTCAACGCCTGAGCCGAATCACGATTGGCTGCCGTGGACCCGTTTGTTAGAATAAAAACCTCGGTGGGCGGCTAGCTCAGTTGGGAGAGCATCGCGTTCGCAACGCGGGGGTCGGGGGTTCGAATCCCCTGCCGTCCACCAGCCTTCGCACGCGCAGCGGGGAGAAGGCTGCCGCGCCGGAGCCGAATGGCAAAGGCGGGCTTCATGATCATCAACAGGGGCCCACCAGCCTCCTTTCGCCTGGCAATCTCAAAAATTAATTTGCGCCACGGACGGGCAAAGGGATTACTATCCCGGTATGTGGTCCACCGGGAGCCAACCCGGGCTTTCCATTGGCGCCGAAATGCCCGCGCGCCGGCAAGGCTTGCCTGCTGCGCCCCGGCCGCGATTCTCGCCCCTCAGGGCCTTGGTAGTCGGTGTCCTCGCGCTGGGCTTCGCATCGTTCTCCGCGTTTGGGCAGCAGAGCAGGCCCGCTCCAGAGCCCGCTCCGAATCCGCTAGATCCATCTGCTTCTGGAAGCAACCCGGCCGGGTTTTCAATTGCTCCGTCGCCCGATGAGTCCATGGGGGCCGACTCCTGGGGCCCCACGATCGTGCCTTTGACCATGATGCCCGTCGATACGGCATGGATATTGGCCGCCGAATCGTGCAATTCGTGGACGGAATCTTCGACGGCGAGTCCCACGGTCAGTGTGGCGAGACTCGCGGTCCCGAGGAAAGCGTCGAGCGAGTATCAGAAGGGTTGCGGCGCTCTCAAGGATAAGAGGCTGGACAATGCCGAAGAGCACGAACGCAGCGCGGTTCGAATTTATCCGGAGTACGCTGCCGCGTGGGTCCTACTAGGCCAGATCCTCGAAGCTGAGAATAAGGGGAACGACGGGCGTCAGGCGTGTTCGCAGGCCCGCAGCGTGGATCCGAACTACGTGGCGCCCTATCTCTGCCTGGCGGACTTCGCAGCGGCCGAGGACAACTGGAAGGAAGTCTCGATTTTGTCGGTCGGCGCTCTGTCGCTCGATCCCGGCGGCAACGCCTATTCGTTCTACTACGCGGCGGACGCGGCGTTTCACCTGGGCGATCTGGAGAAAGCGGAAAAGGACGCTCAGAACTCGATCAAGCTCGACAAATGGCATCATCTGGCGCAAGTGCACATGCTACTGGCGCAGATTTATAAAGCGAAGCAGAACTTCATCGGGCAGGCAGCCCAACTTCGCGAATATCTGAAGATCGCGCCGAATTCGGCGGATTCGGCGAGAATCAAGACCGAGCTCGCACAGCTGCAAGCGAAAGCCCCGCAACAGCCCTGATTCGCCGAGACCGCCCGCCCAATTGCTTACGGGTTCGGATTCCCAACGTCGCTGCTATTCTCGCGCTGCGCGACAACCTTACGCGCGGTGGCGTAGAGCGCCTTCGCTTGCGGGAGAGACTCGATCGCCTTTTCCAATTGCGGATCGTTATCGAGTTGAACTTTGTAGCCGGCGTCCAGCCCGAAGACCGTCGTGAAGACCTCGCGCTTGATCTCCCACTTCAGCCACGGTGTATTCTGCTGAATCTGATCCGCGGTGAACGGGATATGCTGCTGGGTAAGATATTTCTGAAAATCCGCCAGCACCGCATCGTCGACGGTGAAATCCTTCGTGATCTCCGGTTTCGTGCCGAGGTAGTAGCGCGCGAAATCGCCGACGCCGGAAGGTAGTGGATACAGCACTCCGCGCGCTTCGAGCAGTTCCTGGAAATCATCCGCCTTGGGCGCCGCGACAGTCACGTCGGGAGTAATCCCGCCTTGGCCGAATACCTGGCGTCCCGTGTCGGTGAGTTTCACCTCGGGCTTGCTCGGGCGCTGCGGATTGTAGTGATAGTCGTAGAGCGTGACGTTCTTGTAGTTACGCTGGATCAGACGGCCGCTCGGCGTGTAGTAGCGCGCGGTCGTGAGCAGCAGGGCAGTGTCTTCGCTCAGCGGAAACTGCGTCTGTACGAGGCCCTTGCCGAACGTCGTTTCGCCCACGATCAAGCCGCGGTCGTGGTCCTGTATCGCGCCGGAGACGATTTCCGAAGCCGAGGCGCTCCCGTTATTGACGAGCACCACCAGCGGAACGTCGATGCCCTGATTGCCGCGCACCGCGTAATAGGGCCGCTCGGGAGACGATCGGCCGCGGTGTGAAACCACGAGCTCGTTCTTGTCGAGGAAAAGGTCCGCCATGCCGACCGCCTGATTCAGCAGGCCGCCGCCATTGTCGCGCAAGTCGATGACAAGCCCATCGAGCTTGGAGTAATCCAGTTTCTGCAGCGCGTCCGTCAAATCGCTGTCGGTGGTCTCGTTGAACGTCGACACGTGTACGTAGCCGATGCCCGGCTTCACCATTTCGGAATATTCCACGCCGGGGCGGGGAATTTCGTCGCGCACCACGGTCACTTCGATCGGCTTGGCCCAGCCCTCGCGTCCCAGCGAGATATGAACGGGAGTGCCCTTGGCGCCTTTGAGCATGTCCGCCACCTGATTGGTGGTAAGGCCCTGGCAGCTTTTGCCGTCGACCTTCAGAATCACGTCGCCGGGACGGATGCCGGCCTTATACGCTGGGGAATTGACGAAAGGCGCCTGAACCACCGTCTGGCCAGTATTGCTCTGCTCGACGATCATGCCGACGCCGTAATATTTTCCCTCTTGCTCTTCGCGGAAGAGCGCGTACTGCTTGGGGTCGAAGAAATTCGAGTGCGGATCGAGCACGTGCAGCATGCCGGGGATCGCGCCGTCATAGATCACTTTGTCCGTGTCCACCGGATCGGCATAATTCCGCTGCACCACAGAGAGAACTCGCGTGAAGCTCTTCACGGAATCCTGCAACTGGTCGGTGTCGGGAGATCCCGCGGACGTCGCGATTGCCGCAGGCCCGTAGAAGCCGCCCAGGATTGCCGAAACAGCAAGCACCAACACGAAGAGCCCGATGCCGCGCGCCGCTGATCCCGAAGACTTTCTCGATTTCGATGATCCCATACCGCCTCTTTCCGCCCCCTCTGGCTATGAGGAGTATAACATATCAGTTCGAAGCGCCTTCCGTGAGGGGAGGAGCCGTTTCCGGCGGCATTTAGAAGAAGTGTGATTCGTGAGCGGCGATTGGTGATTCGCGATTCGTGAGGCCTGCGGGGGAACCGGCGGACTTGCTCGCGGCGTTAGTCAGAAACTGTGGTCCAGATTAGCCTAGAGCCCGGCATCGCTGGATAAACCCGCGATCGCGAGTAGTTTGTTCCAAACTCTCGACATGAATGCTATGGGCTGGTTCAGAGGACTCCTGAGAATGGCAATTTTTCTTAAATGATTGGGTACGCGCCAAGTGGCGCGAGTCCCGGCGGGGAAGAATACGAAGTCCGAAGGTCCATAGTAACGTTCCACACCGTTTTTGTCGGTCACGAAGACATCGCCGGATAAGATGACGAGGAACTCATCCTTACCATAGTGCCATTTGAACTCGGCTGCCCCGCATTCCCAATACACCGCGTAGGCGAGCCGGTCTTGGGATTCCCCCAAGAGTTTGCTCCGGACGCGGGCTTCGCCGCTTAGGAGCCATGCCGCTGGTATCGACGAGGTCTCCATATCCGCTTCCGCGATATTTCGCGGCAGGCTTAATCCCGGTACGGCATTCTCCAAACGTTCTGCAATGTCGAAACTGGCCTTTAGATCGATCACTCGCGCTCCCCGAAAAACAGAAACTCCGACTCTGACCGTGCCATCTGTCGAACGAAACCATCGAGAATCTCTCCGTGGCAGCAACTGCTGAGGCCACGCGCCTATGAACGATTCCACGACAAGCGTAGCGGCTGGGCTGCCGAGCCTCAATCCGGTAGTTAGCCGATTCATACCGGGTAGAACACCTTAGCGGCATTGCAAGATAGGATCTGTTCATTTTGGTACAACCCACAAGTATTGCTATCTCGGGCGGGGCTAAACTGCCGATCGGTCGAATTACAAATAGAAGGAATCCAGCGGCACCATTGTTTCTCAGAGTCGTGCGCGGAACGGAGAGTGGGCTACGCGTCTCCATCGCTAATGGCGCTTTCCTAAATAACGCGGTTGCAAAAGCGCGGATGTGGGCTGCAAGCTGGTAAACGTGCCGGAACTACCGGACATTAGCGCGTACATCAGCGCGCTCGAGCCACGCATTGTCGGGCAGCCCCTCGTGCGCGTGCGGCTGGCGAGCGTGTTTCTGCTGCGAACCGCAGAGCCGCCGCTTGCCGGCGCGGAGGGGCGCGTGGTGCGCGAAATCCGGCGGATTGGCAAGCGCATCGCCATTGGCATGGAGGGCGACCTTTGGCTGGTGTTGCACCTGATGATTGCCGGGCGGCTGCACTGGCGGCCGCCGGGAGCAAAGCTGTCCGGCCGGCAGAGTCTGGCGGCGTTTGATTTTCCCAATGGCTCGCTCGTACTAACTGAAGCTGGGACGAAGCGGCGCGCGGCGCTGCATGTCGTCGCGGGCGAGGAGGGACTGGCTTCGATCGATCCGGGAGGGATCGACGTTTTCGCGAGCGATTTGGCCGCATTTCGCGCCGCGCTCACGGCCGAAAATCGCACGCTCAAACGGGCGCTTACCGATCCGCGGCTGCTGAGCGGCATCGGCAATGCATATTCGGATGAGATCTTGCACGCGGCGCGATTGTCGCCCGTGACGCTGACGCGCAAGCTGAAGGATGACGAGTGGGAGAGGCTGTTCGCCGCCACGCGCGAGACGCTCGCATTATGGATCGAGCGGCTGCGCGCGGAGGCCGGAGATGGCTTTCCCGAGAAGGTAACCGCGTTCCGCGAGGATATGGCGGTTCACGGCCGCTACGGGAAGCCATGCCCGAGGTGCGGGGAAAAGATTCAGCGGATTCGCTATGCGGATAACGAAACGAATTACTGCGCTCGATGCCAGACGGGCGGGAAGGTGCTTGCGGATCGCAGTTTATCGCGGCTGTTGCGCGCGGATTGGCCGCGGACGCTTGACGAGCTCGAAGCGCTCAGGCGGCGCTAGAAGTGAACTCGCCCGTGTGAAGGTGGCCCTTCGACGCGCTCAGGACAAGCCGTCACAAGGGAAAAGCGCCGATCATCGGCGCGTCACGCAGCCGGGCCCGAAGCAGCGATGTGCTATAAAGTTTAGATCAGAAGTTTCGAAGAGCGTAAAGAGGCGACGGGCATGGGCGGAACGCGACGCGGCGGAGGCAGAACATGGTTTGCGAGAGCTTGCGCGCTGACGCTGGCGCTTCTCGCGTCGTTGGGCTGGCCAGCCGAGAGCGCGGCCTACGCCGTCCTATCGCATGAAGCCATCATCGACAGTGCGTGGGACACGAACATACGCCCGCTCTTGTTGAAGCGTTTTCCCCAAGCCACGGGCGATGAACTCAAAGAAGCGCATGGGTATGCATATGGCGGCGCCATTATCCAGGACATGGGCTATTACCCGCACGGAAGTAAATTCTTCAGCGACCTGACCCACTACGTGCGGAGCGGAGATTTTGTGCTGGCCCTGCTGCGCGATTCCAAGGATCTCGACGGCTACGCCTTTGCGCTCGGCGCGCTCTCGCACTACGCCGCGGACAACGAAGGGCACAGCATCGGCGTGAATCACTCGGTGCCGATTTTGTATCCGAAAATGGGCAAGAAGTACGGCGACGTGGTGACGTATGAAGAGAACCCGCTGGCGCACGTAAAGACCGAATTCGGATTCGACGTCCTGGAAGTAGCGCAGGGACGTTACGCGCCCTCGAGCTACCACGACTTCATCGGCTTTGGGGTTGCGCTTCCGCTGCTCGAACAGGCGTTTCAGGAAACCTACGGGCTGGATCTCAAGAGCGTTCTCTCTAACGAGGACAAGGTGCTCGGCTCTTATCGTTACGACGTCAGCCGGCTTCTGCCGAAAGCCACGCGCGTGGCATGGAGCCTGAAGAAGGACGATATCCTGCGGGACCAGCCGGGCATCACGAAAAAGCAATTTCTCTACAACATATCGCGGTCGAGTTACCGCAAGTATTGGGGCAGGGACTATCAGCCGCCCACTTTCGGCGAACGATTGCTGGCCTTCCTGGTGAAGATCATTCCCAAGATCGGTCCGCTGAAGGTGCTGGAGTTTCGGGCGCCTACGCCGCAAACGGAACAGATGTTCGAAGCCAGCTTCAACGCGGCTCTGGCCCACTACCGGAAGCTGCTGAGCGAAGTGGCCGCCGGCCAGCCCGAGGTGCCTAACGACAATTTCGACACGGGCAGCGTGACGGGGCCCGGAAAATATTGGCTCAACGACGAGACGCAAGCGCAGCTGCTCGACGCGCTCGCGAAACAGAATTTTAGCGGGGCTTCGCCGGAGATCCGGGCCGAGCTTCTCGAATTTTTCGCCGACCCGAATGCGCCAAACGCGATCAAGCGGAAGAAAAAAGAGTGGGCCAAGGTTCAGGCGGAGATTGCGCAACTGAAGCAGGCAACGCCGGCAACGGTGGCCGCCGATGCGGGCGACTCTTCCCGATGAACGACGGCGAGAATGTGAGGCTGTGCACACCCACATACCTTTGCGCAACCTTGCTTCCTGATCCCGCTGGCTTCTTTGTCCCGCTGCGCCGCGTTTGACACGTCTCCGACCCTCTTCTATTATGCAAAACAGGGGCTGGGACGCCGCCAACAGGCTGCAAAATGCTTAGCATTCCACACCTTATCGTGATTTTCGTGGTGGCTCTGGTGGTCTTCGGACCGGAAAAGCTGCCCGAATTGGCGCGGAACTTCGGCAAAGTGATGGCGGAATTCCGGCGCGCGACCGGCGACCTGCGAACCACATTCGAAGGCCACATGCGCGACCTCGAGCGCGAGGCCGATACTCGTCGAATCGCCACCGTGCCGCCCGCTGCATCCGCCGCTGCGCCCGTTGCGCAGCCGGCCTCTACAGGACCGCAGCCGGTTCCTTCGGAACCTGCGCGCGCGGTGCCATCGCCAATCGCCGATCCGCCTGCCGGGATCGCCAATGAGGCTGCCGTGAAGGCCGGCGTGGTCGACCCCATGCACGATCCCTATCTCGCGGGATACGATTTCGACGAGCCCCGGAATCCGGAATTGCAGCCGGAATCCGCCCCAATCCCCGCAGTCGACAAGGCGCCTGAGGCCGACGAAAAATCCCCGGAAAAAGTCCCTCAAAAGTAAACGATGGCCGCGCCCGCACAACCTGAACGCCTCCTCCGCGAACGGAACGACGAAGAAGCGGGCGGAGCGATGTCGTTCTTCGACCATCTGGTCGAGCTGCGCAAACGTATCGTGAGCAGCCTGGCGGCGGTGGGCATCGGGATGCTGCTGGGCTTCGTCGTTGCGCGCCGGTTCATCTCGTTTATCACGCAACCGATGATTGATGCGCTCAAGGCCAACCACATCGATCCGAATCTCTATTACACGAACCCGGCAGGGTATGTGAGCCTCGTGATCACGCTTTCGCTGTATCTCGGGATCGTGATTGCGATGCCGTGGGTGCTGTACCAGGTGTGGCTGTTCGTGGCGCCCGGACTTTACAAGCACGAGCGGCGTGCGGTGGCAAGCTTTATCACGTCGGCGATGTTTCTGTTCTTGAGCGGGATCGTCTTCGGATATTACATCATGCTGCCGCGCGTGTTGACGTACATCGTGGGGTTCTCAAACGAAGGGCCGATCAAGCCGCTGATCAACGTGAACGAGTATTTCGAGCTGATCGTGGTGGTGCTGGTGGGACTCGGCGTGATCTTCGAAATGCCGGTGGTGGTGTTCATCCTTTCGATGTTTGGGATCGTGACGCCGAAGTTCCTGCTGAAGAATTTCCGCTATGCGATGCTGCTGATTACGGTGGCGGCGGCGATCGTGACGCCTACGCCGGATGCGACGACGATGATCGTGTTCATGGCGCCGATGGTGATGCTGTATTTCGTAAGCGTGCTGGTAGCGTACGTGGTGGTGCGGCGCAAGCGCAAGCAGGCGCAGACCGAGGCCGGGGCGTGATCGCGTGACCTTCATACGAAGGGCGCTCCTCACCGCCGCTCTCGCCACGATTGCCATTGTGCCCGCCGCTTGCGGGCACGATTCCGCGCCGTCCGGCGCTTCCGCAGTTGCTGCGCCCGCCTCTTCGAGCGCGGCGTCGACGCAATTGCCGGCGATCTCGCCATCCGATGCTGCTCTGCCCGCCACACAAACCGGGGGCTTCGATGGCGCCGCCGCGTACGACTACACGGCGAAGCTGGTCGCGTTTGGTCCGCGTCCGCCGGCCTCGGACGCCATTCATCGCACACAGGATTATATCGTCGGCCAACTGAAGAGCTTCGGCTGCGCCGTCGATACGGATGATTTTCACGCGGACACGCCGATCGGTTCGCTGGCGATGAAGAACATCGTTGCCAAGGTTCCCGGCGCGGGGCAGGGAATCATTCTGCTGCTGACGCACTACGACACGCTGCGGCTGGATAATTTCGTTGGGGCGGACGACGGCGGATCATCGAGCGGGCTGATGCTGGAAATGGCGCGGCTGCTTTGCGCCGGACCGAAGCGCAAATATGCGGTGTGGATCGCGTTTGTGGACGGCGAGGAAGCGCAGGTAGTGGTGAATGGGCAGGCGCAGTGGGCCGGCACCGATAATACCTACGGTTCCCGCGAGCTGGCCGCACGAATGGCATTGTCCGGAGAGTTGAAGCCCGTGCGCGCCGTGATTCTTGCCGACATGATCGGCCAGAAGAACCTTGAAATCCCGCGCGAGACCAACTCGACGAAGTGGCTGACGAATCTCGTCTGGTCCACCGCCGCGCGTCTTGGCTATAAGGATATTTTCGTGTCGAGCGAGGGTTCGGTCGAGGACGACCATCAGTCGTTCTTGAGCCGCGATGTTCCCGCCGTCGACATCATCGACCTCGACGGGTATTCGGCTTACTGGCACACCCCACAGGACACGATGGACAAGCTCAGCCCGCGGAGTTTTTCGATTGTCGGCTACGTGATCCTCCAATCCATCGGCGAGCTCGAACGCTAGAGTAGTGTGGATACTAGGCTCTGCGGGGCGAGCGCAGCATCCGCGCGGGGAGGGTGATGATCGCGGCGACCAGGTCGAGCGCGCCGCCTACCGCGATTCCGACCAGCCGGAACGGCAGCAGAATCAGCCAGACAATCGGGTAGAGCACGAGCGCCAACAGCGCCAGCGGCCAGCACAGCACGAACAGAATGCACCACAGAACGAACGTCAGCATCGGGCTTTGACCTCGAACCTTTCTATTTCGCCTTCATCTTAGATTACGCTGCGCAGGTCGATTTTGTTCCACGCTCGTTTGCTTCCTCAACATGCTTTCTTTTGCTACATTTGCCTTCTCGCATGCCAACGATTCGCGTAAACAGCTCTACAGGCCCTTACAACGTGTACTGCGCGCCCGGCGTCCTTGCTCGGGCGGCGGAGCTTGTGGGGCGTCTCGGCGATTCCACGGGCACGTTTCTTCTTTCGTCGCCGACCGTATGGCGGCATTGGGGCAGGCCGCTTACCAAGATTTTCGGCAAGGCCGCGCGCGGCGCGATCCTTTTCGATGACGCCGAATCCGCGAAGCGAATTGCGACCGTCGAAGGCATCGCGCGCGAGCTGGTTCGGGCGGGCGCGGATCGGCGCGCCGTGGTGGTTGCCGTTGGCGGCGGGGTTGTGGGCAACGTCGCCGGTTTTGCCGCGGCCATGTATCTTCGCGGCGTTCGGCTCGTTCACATTCCCACGACGCTCGTCGCGCAGGTGGATAGCGCGATCGGCGGGAAAACCGGCGTCGATCTGCCGGAGGGGAAGAATCTCGTCGGCGCGTTTTATCCGCCCAAGCTGGTGATCGCCGATCCCGCGACGCTGGGCACGCTCCCGCACCGCGAATTCCGCGCCGGGCTCTACGAGGTGATCAAGTACGGCGTGATCGCCGATGCGAAGCTTTTCGAGTTTCTCGAGCGCCACATGGACGCGATCCTTCGCCGCGATCCCGATGCGCTCGCCTACATCATTCCGCGGTCGGCCGCGATCAAGGCGCGCGTCGTCAGCGCCGATGAGCGCGAAGGCGGCCTGCGCCAGATTTTGAATTTCGGCCACACGCTGGGCCACGCCCTCGAGACGGCCACCGCCTACAAGCGGTTTCTGCACGGCGAAGCGGTCGGCTGGGGAATGCTGGGCGCGACGCTGCTGGCAGTCGGCACAGGGCGTTTGCGCGAGGCCGATGGCGAGCGCATCATCCGACTCGTCGCGAGCGTGGGGCCGCTGCCATCGCTAGGCAAAATTCGCGCCGCCGAACTTCGTCCGATTCTCTCGAGCGATAAGAAAGCGCGCGCGGGCCGTGTCCGGTGGGTCTTGCCGCGCCGCATCGGCAGCACGCAATGGGGCATCGAGGTTCCGTGGAGTGTCGTGGCGCGCGGTTTTGCCTCTCTGCCGGCCATCGCGGCGAGCGCAGGACTGGGCTAGAACGCGTCGAGCGCAGGCCGGGCCGTTAACCTTTCGCAAAACCTGTACCTTCGACCAGTCGCGACGAAACAGCGCGCTCGAGTATCCTTCGTTCGGCGATGTTGAGACTAGATTATCTTTCCTGCGTTCTGACGATCATTTCGACCATCCTGGTTGGGAAGAAATTGTGGCACGGCTGGGTCGTCGCCGCAGTCAACAGCGTCATCATCTGCCTCATCGGGATTCAGACGGCTCAATTCGGGTTTGTTCCGGCAAACCTCTTCTGCATCGGCCTTTATGCAAATAACTTCTCGAGATGGCGGCCCAAATAACGCGGGGCCGAGAAGCGTCAGCCACAACTTCCCTCTGACAACGCTGCCTTTTATCCCCGCTCCCGCCTATAATCTGCGCTATGTTCCGGAAAGGCCCAGCATGGCTCGCCAGGCGGAAGTTTTGGCAGATCGTTGCAAGCTTCGCGCTGCTGGGTCTGCTCGCTGCGGCCGGGGTGTACGCGTACAGCGCCGTTCGCGACCCCACAAAACCCCTGGGTAGCGTGGACGACGCGATAGGCCTGGCCTCATTCGTGTTTTGTCCTCCCACTCTGCTGCTTGTCGCGTGCATCGACTGCGAAGCGACCGGGTGGGACGGCTTCGCCACCTTTTCGATCATCGGTTTGCTGAACGCCGGCCTCTGCGCGATCATTGGGATCGTGGTCGCTGCTTCAAAGGAGAAAAGGCAAGGCCCCCCGGACGAAGACGCGCCGGATTGATGATGTATGCTGGATCCAGCTTGAATGATCTCCACGCAAAAATCGCCGCCGCTTCCCGGCACGCGCCCCGAGGGCTCGCGCGACGAGCGCGAAGCCTCCGCTCGCGTCCGCGAGATGTTTACGCGGATCGCGCCGCGCTACGATTTCCTGAACCACCTGCTGTCGTTTTCGCTCGATCATCTGTGGCGGCGGCGCACGGCGAAGCGGTTCGCTGACATTCTGCGGCGGCCGGACGCGCGCGTGCTCGATGTGTGCTGCGGCACGGGCGATCTGGCGTTTGCGCTCGACCGCCGGCGTCCGCGCACCTCGGAGGGCGGCGCGCAGCCGGTGCCGATCATCGGGAGCGATTTCGTCGAGCCGATGCTGACGCGCGCACGAGAGAAGGCGCTCGCTGCGCGTCGCCCGCTGGTTTTCGCGGCGGCTGATGCGCTGCATCTCCCATTCGCGGATACGAGCTTCGATTTAGTGACGACCGCTTTCGGATTTCGCAATCTCGCGAATTATGAAGAGGGGCTGCGCGAATTTGCGCGCGTGCTGAAACGGGGCGGGGAACTCGGCATCCTCGAATTTACCGAGCCGTCGTCGGGACCCATGGCCGGGCTCTTCCGCTTCTATTTCCAGCACATTCTGCCGCGAATCGGCGGCGCGATTTCCGGCAATGTCGAGGCTTACAAATATCTTCCCGGCTCCGTCGCGAAGTTTCCGCCGCCACAGGAACTGGCTGCGCTCATGCAGCGTACCGGCTTCGCCGATATCCGCATCGCCTCGTGGAATTTCGGCAGCGTGATCCTGCATTCAGCCCGCCGCGTGTAGTGGTACGCTTTCCCATATGCAGCCAGGGAAGCCGCTGCTCCCGATATCGGCAATTCTCGCCGGGCTCTGCCTCGTTCTTGTGGGCTGTCAGCCTCCGCCCCTATTCTCCTACCCACACTTCTGGGATTTCACGAGATCAAAGCCCAACGATAGCGACATTGTCGGGACCTACAAGGTCATCGAATTGCGAGTCCCAGATGATTTGATGTCGTCGGTCCAACAAAAGCCATCCACGCTAACGCTAAACGCTGATCACAGCGCGATGTTTACCGATTTTGCTGTTTTCGATGCTTTTGGCGACACACTGAGGTGCCGGCTATCCGGCAAGGGAACTTGGCAGCTCGAGAGGTACGTTTCCGCCGATGGATGGCAAGTTGATTTTGACGACTTCCACCCAACGACGAAACCGACGGCCCCAGAATGTGACCGCGAAAGAACTGGCTGGCCTTTGACCATCCTAGGACAGCACGCGCCGTATCGGCTCTACGACTATGTTGGTGATCCGGATAGCGATACCGGGATTGAGTATCGCAAAGTGGGCCCATAGCCCGGCCCACCTCCTCGGGCCACGCGCAAAAAGCCTCACCCCGTGAAAGCGGGGTGAGCTACATTAGGCCTATGCCTGAATCCAACGGAAATTCCATTGTCGATCTTCGAAGCGATACTGTGACGCGGCCGACGCCAGCGATGCGGCGGGCGATGGCCGAGGCTGAAGTGGGCGACGACGTGTACGCCGAGGACCCAACGGTGAACCGGCTGCAGGCGCGCGCCGCTGAAATCTTCGGGCGCGAAGCGGCGCTGTTTTTCCCTTCCGGCTCGATGGCTAATCTCACAGCGATCAAGACGTGGACGCGGCCCGGCACCGAGGTGATCTGCGAGGGCCAGGCGCACATCTACCTTTATGAGATGGCGGCGGTCTCCGCGATTGCCGGCTGCATGCCGAATACGGTGCCGACGGAGGAAGGCGTTCTCACGTGGGACCTCATCGAGCCGGCGATCCGGCCGCACATCTATTATCGCGCGCAGACTTCGCTGATCGAACTCGAGAACACGCACAACATGCACGGCGGCACAGTCTACCCGCCGGGGATTATCGACGACATCTGCGAGCACGCGCATGCGGCAGGCATACCGGTGCATCTCGATGGCGCGCGCATCTTCAACGCCTCGGTCGCGACAGGACGCAGCGTCGGCGACATCACGCGCAAGCTCGATTCGGTGATGTTCTGCCTCTCGAAGGGACTGGGCGCGCCGGTGGGGTCGATGCTGGTCGGCTCGCGCGATTTCATCGAGAAGGCGCGCGTGACGCGCAAGCTTCTGGGCGGCGGGATGCGGCAGGCCGGAGTGCTCGCGGCTGCGGGACTCATCGCGCTCGATGAATCGCCGAAGAATCTGCATCGCGACCATGAAAATGCGCGCCATCTCGCCGAAGGCTTGTCGCGCCTGCCGGGCGTCGCCATCGACCCGAAGAAAGTGGTGACGAACATCCTGATCTTCAACGTCACTGAGACCGGCCGTACCGCCGCCGATATCTGCGCCGCGCTCGCCAAGCAAAACATCCTCGCCGGGCCGACCGGCAAGTACGCCATCCGCATGGTTACGCACTACGACGTGGATCGCGCCGGGATCGACCGGGCGCTTGCGGCAATTGCCGAGATCCTCACCGAGCGCGCTACGACCGCGCGTTCCTAATACGCACAACGAAGTCTTCACGGCGAAAATGCCCGCGAGCTACATTCACCTTCACCCCGTTGGGCCATGCTTGTAGCGTCGGTTGTGCTCGGCGAAGATGCCGCGCTGAAGGCCGCGGCTCTACATTTCAAACCTTTAGGATTCCGCCTTGCGCCCGTTTACTCATGAGTTGATTGCGGGCGCGATTCTGCGCGGCCAGCGCGCCGACCTGCGAAAATATCTATGGTGAAAGCGTGAGACCCTCTCTGCGCGCAGTTCTCGTGGATTCGCACATCTCGGCGGTCGCCGTCGCGGTGCTTCTCGTGTGGTCGCTCGACGAAGGATGCCGAGCCCTGTCGGAGCCGTTTTTTCGCATTAGCGATTTCCTGGCCAATGCCGCGACGTTCTTTGGTATTTCCCACAACATGTATGACGAGCGCATAGGCCTGTTCCTCACGCTCGTGCATGTGTTCGCCGCGATTCTCAATCTTGCCGCCGCTTGGTTGCTATCGCGCTGGGTTTATGGCACCAGGCCACTTCAAGTGTTGAGCAGACACCGCACGAGGCTATCTGGGAGGAGCCATGTTTAAGCGCTTGAAGCAAGCTCTCACGGAGAGCTATATCGGAGCTATCGCCTTGGGATGGCTCCTTGCGCAAGACATAACGCAATTCGCCGGCATTTTTGCGACTCCCGTGGGAGAGTGGGTCTCACAGAAAGAATATCCCGGGCTTAGAGCGCAGACCGGCGGGCCGCCGGGCCTCTCCTTCGAGCTCGGGTTGCCCGAGTTGATTCGGTTCGTACTAATCCTAGCGATTTGGTACGGCCTGGTACGGTGGCTGTATTTCAATTCCCCGGATAAACAGACCTCGGAACCGCCAACCGGGGGACAAGCCGCCTGAACCCCGAGTACCAAGGAAAAAGTTATCTAGCTAGCGGAATTTTTTCCGCGCTGTCGTCCATTCGGCCGCGCTTGCTTCGGGCGCGCAGGCGAGCGCAGCACCCGCAAAAAGCTAAGTCGTGTGCGCGCAACGCGGGCACTCTTCACTGAAACGGCACATCGCGCCCAGAAACACCGTGGCTGCGTGCTCCTTCGGCCAAATCGTTGCCTCCACTCAAAATGACTTTCCGCCGCACCCAGCCGCCGCGGCATAACCCGGGGGAAACGATGGCTACCAATGCAGGGGTGCTAGATACAAGGATGTTTGCTGCTGAACAGGCGATGGGCATTGAAAAGCGCCTGTGGCAGGCAGTGATTGTGACAGCGATTCAAGAATGGATTTCGGGTCCTTTGCGCTCGAAACGCCAGGCTGAAGAATACCTCTTTCAAGATCAGAAGGATTTCCCGGTTGTCTGCCAATCCGCCGGGATGGACGCCGAGCGCCTACGCGCCAAGCTCAATCGCCTCCTGCGCCAGAATCCTGCGCTCGCCGCATCGGCCGATTTATTCAGCCGCTGAATCGCGCAACTCGGCCAACATCTGCTGTGCCTTCCCGCAGGTGTGAACGCGCGGCTCCCATCCGCCACCGGGAGCCGCGCGTTTTTGTGCCGCCCTTCTCGAAGCAGGGATTTTCTCGAAACGACCGCGGGCTGGCTGAAACTACCTTTGAAATTCTACTGTCAGGACCAGGTGCGCGGTGGTGGGTTTCCCGTCCTTGAGCGCGGGCTGGAAAATCCATAGCCCGACGGCGCCTTCGGCCGAGCTCTCAAGCACGCGCGGGCCCGAGACGAGTTTCATCTGCTTCAGGTTTCCCTTCTCGTCGATCACAGCGTCCAGTGTCACAACGCCATCCAAGTCGAGGTCTTCCGCCCACTTGGGAAGCGGCGGCTGGTATTGAGAGAGGATTCTTACGGGAATCATTTCCGGGCTCATCTCGCCCCTCAGAGGTTTCGCGTCTCCCAACGGCGTCTGGCCTGGGGTGAGCGCACCCGGACCTGCTTCCATATGGAAAGCGACCGGCGCAGCGGTGTTCTCGGCCTCTTTGGCGCGTCGAGCCCGCGCGACGTCTGCCGGAGTTTTCGTGATTCGCGCGGCGGCGACTTGGGCGACAGCCGGCGGCTGAATCTTCGGCACTGGCCGGGCCGGTACGGCTTCGGCTTTGCCGGCCGCTGCCAATGCTGTTTTTGACGGCCCTGCCTTGGCGTGCGGTATGGAAACGTTCCTTCGCGCAATGGCAGCCAAGGATATACGGCTTTCGGGGTAGATCATGCGGGTCACATCCCACGAAACTCCGAGTGCCGCTCCGATCACGATGCATGCAACGATTCCCAGGGCGATCGGGTTTTTGCGGACCGTAAGTTCGCGTAGGCCGTGCAGACGAAATGCGAGCGTTGAAAATGCCTTCGCCCTCGGCGTGATGCCGGGCGCCGCGTCGCCTTGAGACGCTGCGTCTGAAGCGGTCTGTTGCTGCGATTCATTCTCGGCGCTCTTGGCAGCGGCCCGCTTGGCGATCGCTCTCGCGTATTTTGCGAGGATTCCGGCCAGCTGGGCGGCATCTTTGGCATCGTCGACTTCGGGCACAGGCTGGGATGGCGCTTCCAGCTGTTCGGGCAGAGAAGAGACGGCTGGTGTCGCCGGAGTTTCGGGAGCGCCCGCAATTGGAGGAATTGCTGTGTCAACCGGCGCGCTCGATTCCGCACTGAATTCAGTATTCGGCGTGGCCGCGGCGATTTCCGCCGTCGCCGGCGTGGATTCTTGCGGCGCCGCCTCTTCCTCGACGTTCGCGGGGCCGCTCCGAGCGTTCCAAAAATCCGGGTCGTGAATCGTGAATTCGAGATCCGTGCAGCCTGTCTCCCCCGGAGGCGGCGCCTCGATCACGCGGCAGAGAATTTCTCTTCCGGATAGTTCGTTCCGCAGAAAGAGGGATTGTCCTGGAGCGACTCTCGCTTTCAGGTTGACTGCCGCGCCGTTGTCAAAAATCAGTGCGGTCTTCAGGGTCTCGGTGAATAGTTCGCGTCGCTCCGTGCCCTCGACGATCTGCGATCCCTGGATCGTGATGGGAATTTCCCGGGCCGTCACTTGAGCAGTTGGAGTGGGGTCAGCCATTCTTTATCGTCCCGTTCGACCGAATCCCCGGCATGGGCGTATTGTCCCCCGACATGGACACGTCCCCCGGGCACACGCGCGGTTCCAGTGTCTGGCACCAGCCACGGTCTGCCGCTCGTTATATGCTGCGCCTAGAGGGATTTGGCAGCAATAGTCCAGTAGTACTAGTTCCTTACTAGCAATCGGCCGATTTCAAACCGCGTATCCGGAGTGCGCTCATTCTGTGGGAGATACACGCGCGAGTCGTGCGTCGGATCGCTTGCGTGCCATGCTAGGGGATTGGACACAAGGGAGTCGATTTCGCCATCCTGCGTCGCGCTAGCCGCGGCCGATGAAGGGCATCTTGGTCGCCATCACTGTCATGAACTGGACGTTCGCATCGAGAGGGAGCGACGCCATATAGACCACCGCGCGCGCGACATCGGCCGGATCCATCGTGGGCTCGACTGCAATGGTGCCGTCGGCCTGCGGCACGCCCGTTTTCATTCTCTCCACCATATGGGTGGCCGCGTTTCCGATGTCGATCTGGCCGCACGCGATATCGTATTTTCGGCCGTCGAGCGAAGTCACTTTGGTGAGGCCGGTAACCCCGTGCTTCGACGCTGTGTACGGCGCGGAATTAGGACGCGGGGCGTGTGCCGAAATCGAGCCGTTGTTGATGATGCGGCCGCCGCGCGGCTCCTGGCTCTTCATGATCTTGAACGCTTCCTGAGTGCAGAGAAACGTGCCGGTGAGGTTCGTGTCGACCACGGACTTCCAGCGCTCGTATGTTAAGTCTTCGAGCGGCCCGCCGCTCGAGACGCCTGCATTGTTGAACAGCAGGTCGAGTCGGCCGAAGGCGTCTTTTGTTTTTGCGAAGAGTGCGCGTACGGAGGCCGGATCGGTGACGTCCGTGGGCACCACGAGGCTCTGCGAATTCGCCTGCTGCACTTCCAGCGCAGTCGCGTCCAAGGATTCCTTGCGCCTGCCCGCCAGAACCACCGAGTAGCCCTCGCGAGCCAGAGCTACCGCGACATATTTGCCGATCCCGCTGCCTGCGCCGGTGATCACGGCCACCTTTGGCGACGAGTGGGGTGATGAGTCCATGAGCGTCCTCCCAAGGTAACGATCATAAATCAAAGCGAGTTCCCGCGTCCTTTGTGTGTCCGTTCCTCTGTGGCAAATCCCCGTTTCGCTTTTCCATCTTCCAATTGTTAAAATAACTTGTTGCGCAGAAAGGATTTCTTACTCTTGAAGATTCGGCCCGCTGTTCTGGCGTTCGCAATTATTCTCGGCTTCGCGATCACCGGATGTAGCAAGAAAGAAAACGAAGATTCTTCGGCTCCTCCTGAGCCTACGGCCGTCGTCGACCCCGCTACGGCGGGCGCGATCGCCGGCACCGTCACCTTCGAGGGCACGCCGCCCAAATTTCACGCGATCGACATGAGCGCCGAGCCTGCCTGCGTGCAGGAGAATCCGAAGCCTGTCGTTCCGCCGATTGTTGTCCTTGGCCCTCGCGACGCGCTCGCAGACACCGTCGTTTACATCAAATCGGGCCTGGGCGCCTATCGCTACGACACGCCGACCGATCCGGCTGTCCTCGATCAGAAGGGCTGCATGTACGTCCCGCGCGTGCTCGCTTTTCGGACGCATCAGCCGCTCGAGATCAAGAACACCGACCCGGTAACGCACAACGTCCATCCGATGCCGCGCGAAAACAAATCCTGGAACCGCTCGCTGCCCGAGGGCGCGCCGCCGTTCATAACGAATTTCCCGCATCAAGAGCTTGCCATTCCGGTCGCCTGCAATATCCACCCGTGGATGCGCGCGTTTCTCTTCGTCTTCGATAATCCCTACTACGACATGACCACGAAAACCGGCACATTCGAGCTGAAGAATCTCCCGCCCGGCACTTACACCATCGAGGCCTGGCACGAATACTTCGGCACGCTCGACCAGACGGTCACCATCGCCCCCAAGGAATCCAAGTCGATTGCGTTCAAGTTCACTGCGGCGTCCCACTGAGTATTTCTCGGTCGCGGCCCGTTTTGCGTTCGCGCGTTTCTCGCCGCTGCCCACTCCAATCGACTAAACTGAGTCGCTCATATGCCCATGGAACACGAGCACACACGCGAGGCCATCCACCGGCGACTCACAGCCGGACCACGCTACAGCTATCTCAGGGATTGGGTCTATGGCGGCATCGACGGTACCGTGACGACATTCGCGATCGTGGCGGGAGTGACCGGGGCTCACCTGTTGCCGCGGATCATCTTGATCCTGGGCGGCGCCAATCTGGTTGCGGACGGTTTCGCAATGGCGGCAGGCAACTACCTGGCTACTCGATCGGAGCACGACGAATTCCACCACGCCGAGGAGGTTGAGCGCCGCCATATCGACGCCGTTCCGGAGGGCGAACGAGAAGAGGTACGCGAGATTCTGCGGGGACTCGGGATCGTCGGCGACTTGCTCGACCGGGTCGTCGCGGTAATCACTGCGGATCGCGACCGCTGGGTGCGCGTAATGGTCCGCGAGGAATATGGGTTTCCTTCCGCCGGGCGTTCGCCATGGCGGGCGGCCGGGTCCACGTTTACGGCGTTTCTTCTTTGCGGTCTGGTCCCGCTTGTCCCATTCGTCGCGGGTCTGAAGCATCCCTTTTGCGTGGCTTCGGCGGCGACCGGCGCGATATTCGTCATGATCGGCGCGCTCAAGAGTCGATGGTCGACGGGGCCATGGTGGTCTTCCGCGCTCCGGACCCTCGCGATTGGAGGCGGTGCCGCGGCGGTAGCTTTCGCAACCGGCGCCTGGCTTCGCGAACTCACGCGTTGATCGCGGAAATTTTGGACGAAGTGCGCCCCGCTCGTTGACACGCGCAAACCGATTCACGGCGGGTTTCCGCGTCCGTTTGCGCGGAAGAGAGGTTTCCGATAAAATTAATACTACAGGATTTGCGGTACCGTCGGATCCCTGAGGGAATGGCAGAGACACACCACCGAACAAGCCTGGCCTTCGACGCGGCCGACGAGTATCGTCCCGAACCGCCTCCCGAACCCGAAATCCCAGCGTGGAAAGACGGCAGCCTGCGCATCGGCATCCATACGTCGATTGCGGGGGATGTTACCGGCGCGCTCGAGCTCGCGCACGGAATATCGAGGCCTGGCACGAATACCTCGGCACGCTCGATCAGACAGTTACCATAACCCCAAAGGAATCCAAGTCGATTTCGTTCAAGTTCTCGGCGTCCAAGTGAGCGGGCTGCGGTAGTGGGCTAGTTTTTGCCGATCCCACCTGCCGGGAGTTAACTCTCTGTCCTCCGCGTTCGAGTGGCGTTTGTATGTGGGGAGTCGCATCCTCAATAATGTTCGTATTGTGACGACGATTCGCAAAGAGTCCCGATGGGGTTTGTTTTTTCTGTTCTTGGTCCTCGGCTCGACGTGCTCGGGCAGCCCATCCGGGCATATCAGCGGGCTTGCCGTGTCGCCCGATGGCAAGCTGATCGCCGTAACGTATGAAGAAGGCGGCGGCTCCTTCATCTATAAGGTCTCTGTCACGACAGGAAACGCAACGCGGCTGACGAAGGCAACGATCGGGGAGGAAAGCGGTCCGGCCTTTTCTCCGGACGGAAAGCGAGTCGCGTACACCTGCTGGCCCGGCAAAGGAGCGCGCTCAAGGATCGTAATCGTGGGCGTGGACGGCTCCAATCCCCGCCAGTGGTCGCCGTCGGGAGTGGCCGATATATCGCCCGCTTTATCGCCCGACGGGAAAACCATTGTCTTCTCGCGGGCCGAGTTCTACGGCAGCTACTCGCCGATCGCTCAGCCACATCCTCATGAATTGGATTTTTATGCGACTGATTTGGACGGGACAAACATACGTCAACTCACGAGCGAGAGTTTCTACATGGTGTCGCCTGCATCTATCTCGCCGGACGGCAAGAGCATGGTGGTCGTGACAGAAGGTCTTGAGGCCGGTCCACATGTTGCGATCTACTCGCTTATTCACCCGGGGCCGCCTACGCAAACTTTTCAGCCTCACGTTCCGAAGGAGGTGGATCACAAGAACCCGATTTTGACCTATCCGAACTACCTTCCGGACGGAAGCATTCTCTTCATGGCTGCCAGCAACGGGAAGCGCGGATTTGATTATGACGTTTACCGGCTGCACCCAGAAACCAGCTCGATCGAGAGGCTCACCACGGCGAACGGTTATGCAACCGACCTTCAGGTTTCTGCTGACGGCAAGACTGCGGCGTTTCTGAAATGGCGGAAGAATTGGATGGGAGATCTAACCGGCAACCAGATCTACCTGCTGGACGTACAAAGCCGCAAGCTTACGCCGCTTAAAGTCAGCGGGCTCAAGTAAAGAAGCAATCTACCATTGGCTTCCTGCATCCGTTTGCGCATCCGCGGGGTTTCCGATAAAATTTGATGTTACAGGATTTGCGGTACGATCCCTGAGGGAATGGCAGAGACACAACACCGAATCACCCTGGCCTTCGACGCGGCCGACGAGTATCGTCCCGAACCGCCTCCCGACCCCGAAATCCCAGTATGGAAAGACGGCAGCCTCCGCATCGGCATCCATACGTCGATTGCTGGGGATGTCACCGCCGCGCTCGAAATGGCGCACGGGCTGGGCGCGAACGCGCTGCAGATCTTCTCGTCGAGTCCGCGGATGTGGGCGCGCGGAAATTCGCGCATTGCTGAGACCGAGGCGGCGCGTTTTCGTGCGCGGCGCAAGGAACTCGGGCTCGGCCCGCTGGTGATTCACGCGAACTACCTCATTAATCTGGCGTCGCCGAATCCGGTGCTGCGCACGCAGTCGGTACAGGGATTTCATCAGGAGATTGTCCGCGGGATGGCGCTGGGTGCGGATTTTCTGGTGGTGCATCCGGGAAGCCGGCTCGAGAGCTCGGTCGAGGCCGGGGTGGCGGCGATTGCGGAATCGTTAAAGCAGGCCGCGCGCGGACTGAAGCTCGGCGAGCTGCGGATTCTGCTCGAAAACACCGCGGGGCAGGGAAGTTCGCTCGGCTCACGATTCGAGGAACTGAAGGCGGTGCTCGACGCGTGCCCGGAGCTGCCGCTGGGAATTTGCGTCGATACGGCGCACCTGTTTGCGGCGGGGTGGGATATTCGCAAGGCTCCGGGGCTCGAAGCGGCGCTGCGGCATATCGATGGCACGGTGGGGATCGATCGCGTGCGAGTCGTTCATATGAACGACTCGAAGACGGCGCTCGGGTCGCGCGTCGACCGGCACGAGCATATCGGAAAGGGCAAGATCGGGCTCGAGGCGTTTCGCGAAATACTGAAGCATCCGCTGCTGGCGGGGCGCGCGTTCATTCTTGAAACGCCGATCGATAAGCCGGGTGACGATAAGCGGAATGTGGCGGCGCTATGGCGACTCACCGGGCGCGTGGTCCGGGCGACCGGCGATGGCATGAAGCCTCGGCGCGGCAAGCGGGTCGCGGCGAAGATCGGCGCGAGAACGAAAGACAAGTCAAAAGCTTAACGCAGAGGACGCAGAGAAGGCGCAGAGATCGCAGAGAAGAAAAAACTAGGAGCGGCGAACAGCAAGGCAGATGGCGCAAACAACAGTTTCGGAGACTCAGGGAGACCGCAGAGTGAGCGATTACGATCCGCAGCGTATCGAGGCCAAGTGGCAGAAGGTGTGGGAGGAGCAGGAGGCATTTCGCGCCGTGGATAACGACGCGACGCGCGCGAAATACTACCTGCTCGAAATGCTCCCGTATCCTTCCGGCACGCTGCACATGGGCCACATGCGGAATTACACGATCGGCGACGCAGTCGCGCGTTACAAGCGGATGTGCGGGTTCAACGTGCTGCATCCGATCGGGTGGGACGCGTTCGGGCTGCCCGCCGAAAACGCCGCGATCAAGCGCGGCATCGCGCCGCGCGAATGGACCAACGCCAACATCGCGCAGATGAAGGCGGTGTGCAAGAGATTCGGATTCAGCTACGACTGGCGCCGCGAAATCTCGACCTGCGAGCCGGAATATTACCGGTGGAACCAGTGGTTTTTCCTGCGCATGCTCGAGCGCGGCTGGCGTACCGCAAGCGCAGCCGCGTGAACTGGTGCCCGCAGTGCCAGACCGTGCTCGCGAACGAGCAGGTGATCGACGGGTTCTGCTGGCAGCACGAAACCACGCCGGTCGAAGCGAAAGAGATCGAGCAGTGGTTCCTGCGCATCACGAAGTACGCGGACGCGCTGCTCGACAGCATGAGCGAGCTGGCCGGCGGATGGCCCGAGCGCGTCCTCGTGATGCAGCAGAACTGGATCGGGAAATCGCGCGGCACGCGCGTGCGATTCGATGTGGCCGACGTTGATGGATTGAGTCTCGAAGTTTTCACGACGCGCGTCGACACGATCTATGGCGTCTCCGCAGTAGTGATCGCGGCGAGGCATCCTCAGGTCGAAAAGCTGCTGGATGGCGTGCGCGGGCGCGCAGCGATGGAAACACAGCTCAAGGCAATGCAGAGCAAGAGCGTGAAAGCGGCGGACATCGCGACCGCCGAAAAGGAAGGATTTTTCACCGGGCGGTTCGCGCTGAATCCGTTTTCGGGCGAGCGCGTGCCGATCTGGGTGGCGAATTTCGTCCTGGCGGAATATGGAACAGGCGCGGTGATGGCCGTCCCGGCGCACGACCAGCGCGATTTCGAGTTCGCGGAAAAATATCATCTGCCCGTGAAGATCGTCATACAGCCGCTTGCCGGCGCGCCGCTGCGTCCCGACCGCATGAACGAGGCCTACACGGAATACGGGCGGCTGGTGGATTCGGGTCCGTACACGGGGCTAACGTCCGAGCAAGCAATCGAGAAGATGGGCGCGGACGCCGAAGCCAAGGGATTCGGCAAGGGCGAGACGACATACCGGCTGAAGGATTGGGGCATCTCGCGGCAGCGCTACTGGGGCACTCCGATCCCGGTGGTTTACTGCAAGAACGACGGAGTGGTCGGCGTGCCAGACGATCAGCTCCCCGTGCGTCTGCCCGAAAATGTGACGCTCACCGGCCAGGGGCAATCGCCGCTGGTCAACGTGCCGGAATTCCTGCGCACGACCTGCCCGAAATGCGGCGGCCCCGCTGAACGCGAGACGGACACGATGGACACGTTCATCGATTCCTCCTGGTATTTCTACCGCTACACGGACCCGCACAACGACCGCGCGCCATTCGACAAGGCGAAGGCTGCGTATTGGTTCCAGATCGATCAGTATATCGGCGGCGTCGAGCACGCAATCCTGCACCTGATCTACTCGCGATTTTTCTGCAAGGTGATGAACGAGCTCGGGCTCGTCGATCATCGCGAGCCGGTGAAGCGCCTCTTCTCGCAGGGCATGGTCCTGAAAGACGGCATGAAGATGTCGAAGTCGAAAGGCAACATCGTCGGCGCGATCGAGATGGCGGACAAGTACGGCTGCGATACGGGGCGAATGTATACGCTGTTCGCGGCGCCGCCCGAAAAAGACCTCGAATGGAGCGAGCAGGGAATCGAGGGCTCGGCGAGATTCTTGAATCGCGTCTATCGCTTGATCGAAAAGCATGCCGGGCGTTTGCCGGCCGAGCCGGTCGATCTGGATCAGCCGACGGATATGGCGAGGGCCACACCGAAGGAAAAAATCCTCGTCCGCAAGACGCACCAGACGCTGAAGCGCGTGACCAACGATTTCGAGTCGCGCTGGCATTTCAACACGTCGGTGGCCCTGATCATGGAGCTTGTGAACGAGCTGATCGCGCAGGAGCCGCTCGATCAGGACATCTCGCCCCTGATCCTGAAGCGCGTGCTATCGACATTGATCTTGATGCTTTCGCCGATGACTCCGCACATCGCGGAGGAGCTATGGCAGAAGCTCGGCAATTCCGACGGAATTTCGAAAGAGAAGTGGCCGCGCTACCGCGAAGACCTGACGCGCGAGGAACAGATCGAGATCATCATCCAGATCAACGGGCGCGTGCGCGGAAAGATGCTCGTCGAGGCTGAGTTGGGCGAAGACGAGACGCGCGAGCGAGCGCTGGCCGACGCGCGAATTGCGCCGCTGGTGGCAGGCAAGCAGCCGGCGAAGATCATCGTCGTGCCGAAGAAGCTGGTGAATATCGTTTTGCGGTAGCATCCGACGGCCTGGGTTTGGGATCGCAGCTCGATGGGGAAGAATGCGCACGGAGGAACGATGGCTGAGAGCGGGGCGGCGGCGCAGAAAGAAAGCGGAGGCGCGGTGAGCACGCGACACGGAATCGTGGTCCTGGATTTCGGCGGACAATACACGCAACTGATCGCGCGGCGAATTCGCGAGCAGCAGGTGTTTTCCGCGATCCTGCCCTGCACAGCCTCGCTCGATGAGATTCGCGCGCACGAACCCGTGGGCCTCGTGCTTTCGGGCGGCCCGAGCTCGGTCTACGACGCGGACGCGCCCGTGTGCGATCCCAAAGTGCTGCAACTCGGCGTGCCGGTGCTCGGCATCTGCTACGGCATGCAATGGCTCACCTACACGTTGGGCGGAAAAGTCGAGCGCGCGGACCGGCGCGAGTATGGCCGCGCGGAGTTGGGCATCGAGACCGATTCGCCGCTATTCAAGGGATTCTCCGGGCGGCTCAAGGTTTGGGAGAGCCACGGCGATCACGTGGTCGGATTGCCGGCGGGATTCCACATCACGGGGCGCACCGAAAACGCCGTGGCTGCGGTCGAACACCCGGAGAAGAAATTTTACGGCGTCGAGTTTCACCCCGAAGTAAATCACACGGAACGCGGCACCGAGGTGCTGCAGAACTTCGTCTTCGCGATCTGTGGCGCGAAGCGAAATTGGAACCGCGCGGGATTCATCGCCGAAACGGTCGAGGGGATTCGCAAGCAAACAGAAGGCGCGCGAGCGATTTGCGGGCTGAGCGGCGGCGTGGACTCGACCGTCGCGGCAGTGCTCGTGCACCGGGCGATGGGCGACCGCCTGACGAACGTGTTCGTCGATACGGGCCTGCTGCGCCGCGACGAATTTCGCGACACGCTCGAAATGCTGCGCGAGCGGCTCGGCCTGAACGTGATCGGCGTCGATGCGTCCGAGAGATTCCTGGGCAAGCTGAAGGGAATCTCGGATCCGGAGCAGAAGCGCAAAATCATCGGCAACGAGTTCATCGCAGTCTTCGCGGAAGAAGAGCGCAAGCTCGTGGCCGGATCGCAAGGCGGGCTGCCTGTGAAGTTCCTGGTGCAGGGGACGCTCTATCCGGATGTGATCGAATCGGTATCGGTGAAAGGCCCGTCGGCGGTGATCAAGTCGCACCACAATGTCGGCGGACTCCCGAAGGACATGCCATTCGGATTGATCGAGCCTCTGCGCGATCTCTTCAAGGACGAAGTGCGCCAGATCGGAAGGGAACTGGGATTGCCACAGGAGATCCTGGTGAAGCACCCGTTTCCCGGGCCGGGGCTGGCGGTACGGCTGCTCGGGGACATCACTCCCGAAAAGCTCGATACGCTCCGCGGCGCCGATGCCGTCGTCGTCGACGAAATTCGGCGCGCGGGATTATACGAAAAGGTATGGCAGGCCTTTGCCGTGCTGCTGCCCGTGCGAAGCGTCGGCGTCATGGGAGACGGCCGGACCTATGGGTACACGGTCGCGGTGCGCGTGGTCGAGTCCCTGGACGCGATGACGGCGGACTGGTCCAGGCTGCCGATGGATGTGCTGGAGAAGATTTCGGTGCGGATCGTGAACGAAGTGCCGGGAGTCAATCGGGTGGTTTACGACATCAGCTCGAAGCCGCCCAGCACGATCGAATGGGAATAAGCGCCGGGCCCGTTCCCGTGCCAAAGCGGAACACTCCCTAGATCAAATTGTGGAGGTACACTACCAGTAGGCAGTGTGCCGAATGAGGTTAGCGGACGAAAGCGCGGCCGACCGGGCACACCAAGAGTATGTTAACATCCACGCCAGAAAAATCGAACCGCCCGCGGAGAAAGAATCCCCCCGGAACTCCGTTAGCGGTTGGCCATCTTCTGGGCCATGTACAAAAGCAATCGCCGGTCAGGCTCCTCGATACGGCCAAGGAGACGACGGAAGCGGCCCAGATAACGAGCGTCTTTTCCGGTGCTTCCCCACGCGATATCGTCCGCACTCTTCCGTTTGGGAAGATTGGGAAGCTCAGGTGGCTCTTCGCCGTCGTAGAAGAGCTGGTAGAGCGGGACTTCCATGGCTCGAGCCAGCTTTTCCAGCGTCTCGATCGCCGGAACGGTATGACCGTTCTCGACGCGCGAGATGTAGCAGCGAAGCAGTCCCGTGCGCTTTTCGATGTCGCCCTGGGAAAGCTTTTTTGTTTCACGTAGCAAGCGAAGGCGTTCTCCGATTATCATGGCGGGTATTGTTGCATGAAGTAGTGACGCTCGCAAGAACGAACTAAAGGAATAAGGCGCTTTTCGGCGAAACCGAGCAGGCATGGCAAACGTCTCAAAACACATGGCAGCAACCGCCCCGGCGATAGCGGTCTCGCTCGAACGAGCGGGACGGCAGGAGGAGGATCGGGAACTAGTACGCCTATCTCAGGGCGGTAGCCAGGCGGCGTTCGAGGACCTCGTCCGGCGGCATCAGCAGCGGGTTTTCGCGCTGGTAAACGGAATCCTCAGGCGCCCGGACGACGTGGAGGACGTGGCGCAGCAGGTATTCTTGAAAGCATACTTAGGTATAAAGAGATTCGACCAGCGCGCTGCCTTTTCGACATGGCTGTACAAGATTGCGGTAAACGAATGTTGGGACTATCTGCGGAAGAAAAAAGTGCGGCCTCTGGTGTATGAGGCGGATCTCTCGGAGGAGCAAGTGTCGCGTCTGGATGGAATCGTTTCCGCCGACCGGCCGCCCGAGGGCCCGAACGACCGGGCTGAAGCGCGGGAACTGCTGGAGCGAATGCTGGATACGCTGCCTGAGCAAGATCGCCAGCTCCTGCTCCTGAAAGAGGTCGAAGGCTTTTCGGTGCAGGAACTGGCGGAAATTCTCAAGCTCAACGTCAATACGGTGAAAGTGCGGCTGTTCCGTGCGCGCGGGCGAATCATGGATGTGTATAGGCGAAGGCTGTCGCAGGGTAAGAAAACCGGCGGGGCTTCGTTGGCAGAAAGGAAGGCGTAAGTCATGGCAACGGACACTGGGGCAAGACTTGGGGCATGTCCGGATTATGAGCTGCTGCTCGAGGACTATCTCAACGGAGAGCTGACCGGCGCCGAGGCGCAGCGCGTTTCAGCGCACGTGAGTTCGTGCGCGGGATGCGCCGAGGCGTGGAAGGGCGCCGTGATGAGCTCGGCACTGCTGCGGGCGGCTGCGGGCGCGGACGATCCTGGCCCGGCATTTTCGCGTGTTGTGATGGCGCGTATTCGCGCCGCGGAAGAGGACCGGAGCGTCGAGCGCGGCAGGTTCTGGCAACCGTTTGTGTCGTTGGGATGGCGGTTCGCCGTAACCGCTACGCTTGCGCTCGGACTGTTGGTGACATACGACGCCGGCTGGGGCAGGCGGCCGCAACCAAACACCGTCGCCGCACGTCCTATCGTGCGAGACCTTTTTATTCCGGATCCGGTGAATACGCCGGCGAACGGGGATGAAGCTCTGATAATGGTAGCGGAAACCAACCATGGCAACCACTAAGGCAAGGCGGGAAGCAGCGGCTCTCTTTTTTGTCGTGTTTTTGCTTGGGGTGCTCCTCGGGGGCGTCGGCGTCCATTTGTGGGGCGAGCGCGTCTTGGGCGGCCCTGCGCCGGTAAATACGAATCCGACCCGCGCTCAGGTGATTGCGCAGTGCACTCACGAGCTGCAACTGACGCCCGATGAACAGAAGCAGATGATCGCGATCATCGACGACACGCGCGCGAAGTGGGCCGCGCTCTATGCGCCGCTCGATTCGCAGAGAGAACAGATTCGCCTCGCAGGCCGCGCGCATATCCGCGCGATCCTGACTCCCGATCAACAGGTAAAATTCGACGACTTCATGCGGCGCATCGACGAACAGCGGAAGAAGGACGCCGAGCGTCAGGCGGCAGCGGGGCACTAGCGGAAGGGCCGCCGCCGAACGGCCCGGCCGCAACGCACACCCGGCCAACCTCCATGGACGAGCGCTCGACGACAGGACCGGTTTCCTCCAACACCCAAGCGGCTGAAGCGCCGGGCAACACGCCCACCATCCGGCTCGAGAATATTTTCAAGACATACGATCTCGGCGAAATACAGGTGCACGCGTTGCGGGGCGTGTCGCTGGATGTCTATCCGGGCGAGTTTGTGGCCGTGATGGGAGCGTCCGGGTCGGGCAAGTCTACGCTGATGAACATCATCGGCTGCCTGGACAAGCCCACGCGGGGCCGCTATCTCCTCGACGGGAAGGACGTCTCCGGGCTGACCAAGAAAGAGCTGGCGAAGATCCGCAGCCAGAAACTCGGTTTCGTATTTCAGCAGTTCAATCTGCTTTCGCGAACTTCGGCGCTCGAAAATGTGGAGCTGCCGACGATTTACGCAGGCGTTCCGATCCAGGAACGCGAGCGCCGCGCGCGGGAAGCGCTGAAGCGCGTGGGGCTTGCAGAACGCGAAGGCCACTTTCCCTCGCAACTTTCGGGAGGCCAGCAGCAGCGCGTGGCGATCGCGCGGGCGCTGGTGAACAATCCGTCGCTGCTGCTTGCGGACGAGCCGACCGGAAACCTCGACAGCCGTACGAGCGTCGAGATCATGGACATTTTCCAGAAGCTGAACGACGAGCACGGACTGACGGTCGTGATCGTGACCCACGAAACGGACATCGCGCAATACGCGAAGCGCGCGCTCGAATTCCGCGACGGCAAGATGAAGAAGGACGTGGTGATCCAGCACCGCTCGATCGCCTCGGAAGTGCTGCCCACCCTGCCGGCCCTCGACGACGATCTGGTCGAGGCGATCGGCGCCGAAGCCCCAAAGCCCTCGAACGGCAGCACACCCGCCAAGTGATTTCGCCTGTCTCTTTCCCCGCAATCTGTTCGTGAAGCGAGCGCAACGGCCCTATACTCGTCGCGTGGCTGACTGAAGGATCGCGAACCGACGTCCCGGGAGGTCCTACTCGATGCGAGCAGATATCGTAGTTGGCGCTGCATTTCCTGATTACGAACTAACCGACCACACGACGAAGCGGCGCAAGCTTTCCGAGCTGCAGGGGCCCGACCCAATGATTCTGGTCCTCAGCCGCGGGGGATTCTGCCCGAAAGACCGCAGGCAAGCGGAGGGGCTGGTCCAGCTTCATCGCGAGATGGAGGTCGGCTACTGCCGCATGGTCACCATCAGCACGGACAACCTGATCGAAACGAACGAATACCGCACGGGCGTCGGAGCCCACTGGACATTCTTGTCCGACGCAGGGCGGATGGTGCAGAAGGATCTCGATATCGCCGAGTACACGGATCCGCCGCACAATCCGATGATCCCGCATACGATCGTCCTCGAGCCCGGGCTCGTCGTATTCAAGATCTATATGGGCTATTGGTATTTCGGTCGTCCGACCCTTGAGGAACTTCGGCAGGACCTGCGAGCGGTATTGAAAAAGTGCCGTCCGGATTGGGACCTCGGCAATCCTGAATTGAAAGCCGCATGGAAGCGGGGCGAAAAGGATCGCTTCTATCCCTACGGCAAAACCTACGCCCAAGTATTTGGAGAGCAAGAATGACCAATCGCAGCGCCGTTTGCCCGCATATGAGCACCCGTGACTGAATTTGACTCGGTGTTGTGTTGCTCCTTCTGATTTGGAATTATCGGCTATGGCAAAAGCTGGGTACGGCCAAAACTCGCCGGTAAAGGCTGGAAAGTGATGCGCGCCAGCGCGAAGAGCGGCAAAAACGTGGACGCGGCATCCCGGAAATCGACGGAAAAAATGCTCGGTGCATGATGTCGTCCCTGATTACAGAGCTTCTGCAACTGATGGGCTACGCCCTCTGCGAAGACCGCGCAGGTCGCAGATTTGCGTTGCTCTATGACCCGCCGGGCTGGTTTAAGGAAGTCTGGGGCCATCAGACTGCCGGGAATCTTCTCACGCTGGTCGATCGTTCGCCGTTTCTTGATGCGTTCCTCTCCGAAGCGAAAGAGTATTGGAATTCGAATGCCCAAACGCCGCTCGAATCCGGCGTCTGGATCGAGCAGGTTGCCGGTGGCCGCCAAATTCCGCTCGAAGCGCGCGCCTGGCGGATCGACGGCAAACGCATCCTCTCGATCCATTGTCCGCAGGAAACGTTTCAGGAACAATTGCGCACGCTGCAAACTGCCCGCGAATCCGTGCTCGTTCACGAGCAGCTGCTGAAGGAAATTCAGAAGAAGGAGATCCTGCTGCACTGCATCACCCACGATCTCTCTCAGCCGCTGGCGGCGATGCGAGGCTGCTTCGACGTCCTCGCGCACGAAAAAGCGTCGCCGGATTCAAGACGGCTGATTGAAGTCGGCAAGCAGCAGTCGGAACGCCAGGACAGCATGATCCGCGAGGTGCTTCAGGCGTTCGCCGCGGACATCGACTCCACGATGGGCGTGGGCCAAATTGTCCCAACCAGCGCCAGCATCCTCCGATGTGCGGAGGAAACGGTGAGAACATTCGCGCCCATATTCCAGTCGCACGGCGCGAAGATTCGCCTCGACCCTAAAATCGATCGCAGCGCGCAATGGAACGTTGTCGGCGACGAGTCGCGTCTCATGCGCGTCTTCGCGAATCTCGTCGAAAACGCCCTCGGCCACGCGCCGAAGGGATCGCTCGTCACGATCGGATTGAAGGAGGACGACGGCCGCGTGAAAGCGTTCGTGGACGACGCGGGCCCGGGGCTGCCGAAGGAGTTCAAGGCCGCCGACGCATTCGCTCTTTTCTCGAAGGGCAAGCAGGGCGGCGGCAAAGCCGGCCTCGGATTGTATTTTTGCCGCATCACCGTCGAACGCTGGGGCGGCTCCATCGGCTGCGAATCGCTTGCGCATCGCGGCGCGCGCTTTTGGTTTCGGCTGCCGCGAGCGGTGCGCGCGGATTCGATTCAAGCTTCTTCGCCGGCTCCGGCGACAACTGTTTCCTCCCGTCCTGCGCGGCTCAAAATACTTTTGGTGGACGACGATCCCGCGATTCTCGAACTCAACGAGATCCTCCTCGAGCAGGACGGCCATGAAGTGACCCTGGCCGAATCCGGCCCCGAAGCTCTTCGCGCCCTCGCGAAACGGCGCTTCGATCTAGTCTTTCTCGACGAGGAAATGCCCGGCATGAACGGCGTCGAGGTCGCGAAAAGAATTCGCGCCAGCGAAGCGCCGGGCGGCAAACGCCAAATCATTTTCGCCCTCACCGGCAACGCGACCAAAGAAGATTGCGCGCGCCTGCTCGCGGCAGGATTCGACGCTTGCTTCGCGAAGCCCTTCGGCGCGCAGGAATTTCATCAGACGGCCGCTCGCTTTTCGCTGGGCGCGTTCACGGCGCCGGATGCGAGTAGACGCCCGGCCGCGGCCGCCGCCGATTCCTCCTTGCTCGCGCGCGTCGGCGGCGACGCAAAGCTTTTGCGAAACATCGCGCGGACATTCTTGAAGGACTGCCCGGCAAAGCTTCGCAAGATCAAGCAGGCGATCGCGCGCAAGGATGCTCCCGGTCTCGCGGCCGCCGCCCACGCGATGAAAGGCGCGGTTGCCATTTTCGGCGCCGGCGACGCTGTGGAAAACGCGGTCGCTTTGCAGCAAATGGGCCGCCAGGGAAACTTGGCGAAGGCGCCCGCATCGTTGCGCAATCTCGATGAAGCGCTTGCCAGACTGAACGCGAGATTGAGAGAATATGCGCCCTCGGCAAAACGGAATCCTTCCGGTTCCAGCCGGGGCAAACACCGCGCGCGGAAATCGCGCCACCGCGCGAGGCGTGGTCCCCATCGCTAGCAACCGGCGCTGTCTCGAGCTCGCGGAGGAGCCCGGTCATGCCCGAAATCCTCGTTTGTGATGACGACGCCACGACCCGCAAGATGGTGCAGGGGATTCTGAAGTCCGGCGGACTCTCCGCCTCCACCGCTGCCGATGGCCAGGCGGCGCTGCAAGCTCTCCGCAAAAAGAAATACGATCTCGTCCTTCTCGATATCTGGATGCCCAAGATCAGCGGCCTGGATTTGCTCGAGCTTCTCCACGATGAGCCGCACATTCCCAAAATCGTGGTGATGACGTTCGGACCAGACATCCGAGACGCTTTTGCGCGCCCTGCGCGGCCGCGTGTTCCAGTTTCTTGCAAAGCCGGTCGAGGCGGAGTCGCTTCTCGCGCTCGTCAACGACGCTCTTTCTGTCGAGCCCACGAGCCCGCCAATCGAAGTGCTTTCGGCGACGACGAGCTGGGTCGAACTTCTTGTACCGTGCGAGCGCCTGATGGTTCACCGCGTGCAAAGTTTTCTTTCGCGCCTCGAATCCGATCTTCCGCAGCAGCAGCGCGAGAGCATCGGTTTCGCGTTTCGCGAGCTCCTGAACAACGCAATCGAATGGGGCGGGCGTCTCGATCCGAATCAGAAAGTTCGAATCTCGTATATCCGCACGGAACGCGCCCTGCTCTATCGCATCGACGATCCCGGGCCCGGCTTTCACCCCGAAGAATTGAAGCACGCCGCCATCAACAATCCTGAGGACGATCCTCTCGCTCACACGCAGGCGCGCGAAGAAAAAGGCCTTCGCCCCGGCGGCCTCGGCCTCCTGCTCACAAAATCCATGGTCGACGAACTCGTTTACAACGAAGCGCACAACGAGGTCGTGCTGATCAAATATCTCTGACCGGCGCGCTTGGCAAATTCCCGCAAACAGCATATAAACAACGCCCGAGGAAACTCATGTCAGCCACATTGCCCCTGCTTCCCACCACGCTGGTCGGCTCGCTCCCGCAGCCGGAGTGGCTGATCGACCGGCAAAAGCTCGTCAGCCGATTGCCGCCGCGCGTGCGACTGACGGAATTGTGGCGCGTCGCGCCCGAGTGGCTCGAACAGGCGCAGGACGATGCCACGATCCTCGCGATTCGCGCCCAGGAACGCGCCGGGCTCGACATCCTCACGGACGGCGAAATGCGCCGCGAGAGCTACTCGAACCGTTTCGCCACCGCGCTCGAAGGCGTCGACATCGATAATCCGGGGCAAACGGTCAGCCGCTCGGGAAAGCTGGACATCGTCCCGCGCGTTACAGGCAAGATTCGCCGGAAACATCCCGTGGAGGTGCGCGACGTCGAGTTCCTGCGAAAGAACACCGACCGGGCCATCAAGATCACGGTGCCGGGACCTTTCACGATGGCGGAGCAGGCGCAGAACGATTACTACAAGACCGAAGAAGAGATGCTGGCCGATTACGCGGCGGCCGTGAACGAGGAGATCAAGGATCTTTTCGCGGCGGGCGCTGATTTCGTGCAGGTCGACGAGCCCTACATGCAGGCGCGGCCCGAAAAAGCGCGGCGGTATGCCATACCCGCGCTGAATCGCGCACTCGATGGCGTCACCGGCACGACGATCGTGCACCTATGCTTCGGCTACGCCGCGCTTGTCCACGAGCGGCCGACGGGCTATTCGTTTTTGCCGGAACTCGCCGAATCGACCGCGCACCAAATTTCGATCGAGACGGCGCAATCGTCCCTCGATTGTTCGATCCTGACGAAGCTGCCGGGAAAAACGATCCTGCTCGGCTCGCTCGATCTATCAAACAACGACGTTGAGAGCGCCGAAACCGTGGCCGCGCGCATCCGGCGGGCGCTGCCGTTCGTCGACCCGACAAGGATCATCGTGGCGCCGGATTGCGGGATGAAGTACCTGACCCGCGAAGCGGCGTTTGGAAAGATGAAGTCGATGGTTGAAGGCGCGCGGATCGTGCGATCGGAATTGCAGGCGAAGGCAGCCGGGCGATCTTCCTGAGATCGCGGCTCAGGCGCTCGAGGCCATCGAATTCTGCAAGAGCGTCCTTCACGAAAGCACGATAACCTTGCCGTGCGGCCCTGCCGTGCCCCCACGAATACAAAAAGACGAATGGACGCCAGCGCGAATTTCTAGAACGGGATGTCTTCGTCGGAGATTTCGGGGCCCATCGGAGCGGGCTCGTCGCCGCCGCCGGCGGACTCGAAGTCGGCATCAGCCGAGCGTCCCTGACCGGCGCCTGCACCGCCGCCTGCGCCCGATCCGGCGCCTGCGGCTGCGCTTTCGGCGCGCGAAGTGAGCATGCGCATCACGTTGGCGACGATCTCGGTGGTGTTGCGCTTCTGGCCGTCGCGCTTGTCTTCCCATTGGCGCGTCTGGATGCGCCCCTCGATGTAAACGAGCATGCCCTTTTTCAGATACTGCTGCGTGATCTCGGCGAGCTTGCCCCACAGGACGATCCGGTGCCACTCGGTGCGCTTCTGGCGTTCGCCCGCGCGGTCTTTGAACGTTTCATCCGTCGCCAGCGTGAAATTGGCCACCGCCTGGCCGCCCGAGGTGTAGCGCGTCTCGGGATCGCGTCCGAGCCGCCCGACTAGAATCGCTTTATTGACTGACATGGGCAGGAGTATATCAGAAAGTTGAAAGACGAGAACGATTCGCGCCGTAATACGAGGGAGAGCTCATCTGTTAGAATCCGCGCACGGGTTCAGCCGAAGGATCTATTCAAGGGAGGGGAAGAGCCATGGCCGAAAAAGTCCAGAATTTCGAGAATCATGCGAAGTTGGTTCCCGCATTCCACATGTTTGTGCTGCCAATATTTTTACTCAACATCATCTGGTCGATCGTGCGGGTGATTCGCGAGCCTGCGTTCGCTACGGCCGTATCGCTGCTCGTGGCGATTGCGCTGCTGCTGCTCGCGTTTACTGCGCGCGTATTTGCACTCACGGTGCAGGATCGAGTGATCCGGCTCGAGATGCAACTGCGATTGCAGCAGGTGCTGCCGCAAGATCTGAAACCGCGCATTCCGGAATTCACGGTGAACCAGCTGGTATCGCTCCGGTTTGCAAGCGACGCAGAGCTGCCCGAGTTGGCGCGAAAAGTATTAGACGAAAAGCTGAACGAGCGCAAAGCGATCAAAAAGCTGATCCGCAACTGGCAGCCGGATTACTTGCGCGCGTAGCAGCGAAGGGTCGATTAGGTGCGTCACAAACTTTGGCGCTCGACGGCTTTACAGGCTGCGGAAAAAAGCGCGCGCTGTCATCCCGCCTGCCCTGACGAAGGAAGGGAGCGAAGCCCCGCGCGGTTTTGCTTTTCCCGCGGTGTGTGCGGGCGCGGGACGCAGCGAGGGATCTGCTGTTCGCCGGCGGGCGGCTTTCTCCTTCATTGAGATGGACGATCCGTGCACCCCGTGGGCGGTATGCCCCGTATTGCCTATGCCCGAAATCGCGTTGCCGTTCGAGGGAGCTTTCAGGCGAGCGGCACAAGCCCGACGGGCGAGAGGGAGGAGACAAGGACAGCGCCGTGGGTGCGACACAAACTCTTGGCGGTCGACGGTTTTACAGGCTGCGGAAAGCGCGCCCTGTCATCCCGAGCGAAGTCCCGCGCGGTTTTGCCTTTCCCGCGGTGTGTGCGGGCGCGGGACGCAGCGAGGGATCTGCTGTTCGCCGGCGGGCGGCTTTCCCCTTCATTGAGATGGACGATCCGTGCATCCCGTGGGGCGGGTACGCTTTATGCTGCCTACGCCCGAAATCCCGTTGCCGTTCGAGGGAGTGTTTAGGAGAGCGGCCTAAGCGCGGGTTTCCCCTCTCAGTTGAAGATTGTGGATTTGGCGCTCGATGTAATTCTTCAGCGTCCACACGCAGAGTCGATTCAACTCTTGACCGTGAACGAAAATCAGTCCGGACTCCGAAGTCTTAGATGGTCTCACTTGCGACGTGACATCATTGAAGGTCAAACATTCAAATACCCGCTCGACCATCCGCGCATCTGAGCTGGCCTTGGCAGCTTGATAGGCATCCTTGATGGCCCGGTCGATGCGGGCGGTAAACGCACGTCCTTCCTCAGGTGAGAAATCCGGTTTCATTGCATACCTCCATGCCAATTGGATGCTCGGCGGAGACATTGGGTTAGGCGAATGGCGTGACGCCAGACACAGCCTAAATAGATTAAGATGTGGGTTAATGACTCAGGTTATAGGTGCGATCACGCAAGACTATGTGCTGCTCGCAGCTGACAGGCGGCTCGTGTACATACAAGGGCCACAGCGTGGCCAACTCAAGGATGACGACACGTGTAAATTGGTCAGCATTTGCAATGTCTCAGGGATTGGCTACACGGGTCTTGCGGAGATAGAGGGAGTCCCAACTCACCAGTGGATCGCGAAGACGCTTGCGGCTGAGAATTGCTCGGACGCTGGGACCGCGAGCCGTTTGTTGGCAGAACGCACACAGCTGGCGCTGGCAAACGTCGACCGCACTATTCGGCGTCACACATTCCTAATCGCAGGCTGGGCACTTTTTCAGAATTTGACGGGTCTCCGACCCCATCTGTGTGCTATCTCGAATATGATCGATGGGACGGGGCAGATTGTGTCTACAGCAAACGATGTCTTTACCGTTTTCGCGAAGGCGCTAAATGACAGCGAGGATCTCGCGATTTACGTCGTCGGACACCCTCTATCGTTAGACCGCAGGCAGCGATTGGAGGGAAAGCTTCGGGACCTCGTTACCAGGAATATATCTCCGAAAGCGGCGTTGGGGCTTCTCGTGGCTGAAATAACTTATACGTCCACCCGAACTGATACGGTTGGTCAGAAAATTCTGGGATTCTGCATTCCGCGCAAAGCTGCGCTTGCAGGGATGCAATCGGGACACAGGCCGCTTCTCGCGACAGAGCCAAATGAAGACACTGCGTCTTTCTGCTACTTCGACCCGACGTACGACGAACTCCAACAATTTGGTCCGACCGTGACGTGCGGCGGGTTCGCCATAACGGACGTTATAACCGAAAATGATCCATCACAGAAGCGCCAAAGCGCTCAGGTGAGAATCCTGGCTTTGCCGAAAGGTCGAGGTCCATCGCCTGCGCCACCGAGCGCCGCAACCTTCAAAAGGCCCGAGGAGTCGGGGCCGACGATCGGCTTAGAATTCGGAATATCCGTTGAAAACGCAGTTGCGCCCGGAGCCTCGTACACAATACCGGCTGCCATCAAGAACACAGGCGATGTACCGATCATTTTCGCCAAGAACTTGAGCGATGACGTTGGGCAAGAGGTGCCGCCCAGCATCCAGGGAGGAGCCGTGCCCGCGATTACCTTCGGATGGCCGAGCGGCGATTGGTCATTGGCACATTTTGCCGCCGGCTCTAGGTCCCAGTTCTCTGGCGTGGTGTTGCCGCCCGGCCAAGTCTTCGAGTTTAGTTTCGGTACATTGAGGGTGCCCAACGCACCGATAGGCGGCGTAACCCGAACGAGCTTGGTCGATTTCAGTGTGCGTCTTACTGATACGGTTAAGGGGAGTTTGCTGAACGCAAGGGGCGCGAGATTTCACTTTCCGACTAATGTCAACCCAACTCTGACGTTTACTATTGCGGCCGAGTCAGGTCCATCGGCCCTCACGTTCGCGCCTGCTCGGGTCATAGATACAGCTGCCGGCGAACTCATTTCTGGGCCGGTTGATGGCTGGCCACTTAGGAATTCCTCCTCATCGATCTTCACCGACACCTCGATCTGTCAAGGTAAACCAGGAATTGGGACAGGTTCGCCGAAAGAATAGAAACTCAAAAGACTTTGAAGGGGGCGAGGCGGGTGGCGCACCCTTTGCTTCGTCCCCCGACATCGTCCAGTTTCATCCGCGCCTGAACACGCTACACCCCAGCTCGCTCAAGCCTCGGACAAAACTGAAAGGGTGCCGCAGCCCTTCGGTTCTCAGAAGGGTGCGCGAGGTATCGCCCATCGCGAGCCCCCTCTCAACCCTCAACTCTAAACTCTCGACTCCTCCCCGCCATCCGTGCCGTCAGCCGCTCGAGCTCAGCCGCGGCTTCCTGCCTCACGTCCACCGCTTGCTGATCCTCTTCGATCATGCGAATCTCGCCAAGGAATTTCAACACCGCCTCGCGCGAGGCAAGCTTCCTGCACATGCGGCTCAGCGACAGCTGCTCCCGCCCATCGAGCACTCTCAGCAGTGCCTTCATCATCTTGAATTCGTTCGGTATCACATCGCGGATGAACTTCTTCCCCGAAGGCGTCAACGTCATCACGCCCACGCGCCGCCCCTTTCGTTTCTGCTCCGTCTTCCCCTTCGCCTTGTGGCTCTGCTCGATCGAGACGGGCGGCAGCGTCCCGACCACCCGCCTCACCCACCCGCGCCGCTCAAGAGACTTGCTCGTCTCGATCAGATTCTGGCGCGCACACTTCCGCTCTTGTGCGGCGTCGCTCACCGTCATCGGTCCCGCCCGGTTCAGCAGCTCGAGCACGCGAAACTCCGCCAGCGTGAGCCCGAATGCGTCGAGCGGCGGCCGCAGTTCGCTCTCCAGCCATTTGGCCGTATCGATAAGATCCAGGCAGGCTTGCACGGCGCGTCCGGTCTTCTCTCTGTGGGTCGGGTAATACCTCGTCATCACGCAAAATCGTCCAAAATCCGCCTTTTTCGGCTTCTTAAGCCCTTATAACCCCCCGCCAGACGCATGCTCCATGCGCCTCTTATTGCACGAAGAGTAGCCCAATTCGCGCCCCGGGGAAATCCGCACTTGTACGTCCGCGTTTGTCCCGAGCTGTCGTGAAAATTTCAGGGGTCGGAGCTTTAGAGTTCGTGTGGCAACCGCGAATCTTCGTGGGACGTGGCTGGAAGCCACGACATGGCGGTGGAAGCGTGGGCCTTCAGGCCCGCGAAAAGGGGCGCAATACAATCGGGCTTTAGCCCTGGGGTTCGAGCTTGGATGTCGGTCCCCAGGAGGGCGGGGTTTTTAAGGCCTGCGAAAAGGGCACGCCAGTAACGGCGGCTTTACAGGCTGAAAGCGCGCGCTGTCATCCCGAGTGAAGTCCCGCGCCTTTGCCTTTCCCGCGGTATGTGCGGGCGCGGGACGCTGCGAGGGATCTGCTGTTTGCCGCAGCATATCCAATCGCGGGCGTCGCAATTCGTGGGTGGACGGGCGAGACGCGGAAAGGTGCCCGATGAAAAGAAGCTCATCCGCAACTGGCAGCCGGATTTCCTGAGAGCGTAGCGATTCTAGCGAGTGGTCGGACGGGACGAAACGCCGATCTCATGCAGCTTGGCCGCGGCGCGACGTGATTCGTCCCCGCCAGGGAAGCGGCTGACGACGGCGCGCAGATCGCGGATGCCCGCGGACTTCTCGCCGATCTCGAGCTCAGCCATTCCTTTCTTCAATAGCGACGCGGCCAGCTTGAAGCTGTGCGGATACTCCATCAGCACTTCTTCATACGCGGCAATCGCGCCCTTGAAGTCATTCTGCTGATAGGCGATCTCGCCGAGATAGAACTGCGAATTGGACGCGAGATCGTTCGTCGGGAAATATTTGATGTAGTCCGAGAATTCCTGGTGCGCGAGGCTGTAGTTGCCGCTGGTGTAATCGCGCAGCGCGTTTTGATAGAGCGTGTCCGCCGAGATCGGCGGCATGTTGCCGGCGCCGCCGGGCGCCGGTGAATTCGCCGGCGAATTCATCGTATTCGGACCGCCGGGAGCCGGCGCCGCACCCGGAGCATTCGTGTCCGGCGTGCCTGGAGCGCCGCCAGGAGCGCCACCCTGTGCGCCACCGGAAACTTTCGCGTCGATGCTCTGCAGCAGGCTCTGCATGTCCGTGAGCTGCTGCGAAAGCTTGCCGACGCGCGCCTGGATGTCCTGCACGTTATCGGAGAGTCCTTGCGTCTGCTGCGTCACTGTGTCGAGGCGGGAGCCGGAATTCGCCGTGGTCTCCTGCACCGTTTTCTGCAGCGCGTCCATCTGGCTGTTCAACTTGCCGACAGAATCGAGCGACTGCTGAATCAAGGTTCTTAGCGTGGCGTTGTTGCTGTCAATCGCGCTGCGCATGTCGGTTTGCCCCTGCAAGAGCTGGTTCACCGTCTGCTGCAGCTCGATCATCTCGCGCGACACGGCGCCCGCGGGCTGCGGCGCGAGGATCGCTCCACCAAGGGCTCCGAAAAACATCGCTGCTACCGAGAGCACGACCCATCGTATGCGCAAAGGAAATCCCTCCTTACGGAAAGCGCGGCGTTCTCAAGCCCGGCGCGCTTGAACAGACGAATTCGCGAACGGCGGGCCGGATTGGGATCGGCCCGCCCCCACGATAGAAACTATCCTGCCCCTAGTGTGCCAGAACGAAGTGATCCCGGCGATTCTGCTGCCAGCATTCTTCGTTGTGTTCGGTGCAGAACGGACGCTCTTTGCCATAACTTACGGATTCCATCCGATCGGCGGAAATGCCGAGCGAGATGAGGTAGTTTTTGGCCGCCTGGGCGCGACTTTGGCCCAGGGCGAGGTTGTACTCCGTGGAGCCACGCTCGTCGCAATGTCCCTCGATCGAGATATGCACGTCGGGATACGAACGCAAGAACTCAGCATCCTTGGTGAGAGCATCGCGAGCATCGCCGCGAAGCTCGGCCTTATCGAGATCGAAGAATACATCTTTGACGTTCTGCTCGAAGAGTTCGCTCACGTTGGGCGGCGCTGCCGCAGACGGAGCGGCTGCCGGCGCAGCAGAGACGTCCACGTTCGCGGTGGCCGTGGCGCTGCCGCCGGGCCCCGTAGCCGTGATGGTGTAGGTGGTTGACGTCGTCGGATTGGCAGGGGTCGAGCCTTGCGGCGCGACTTTGCCAATGCCCGGCTCAATATCGAGATCCGTGGCGTTGGTCGACGACCACGACAACGTAACCGTCTCCCCCGGATTCACCGAGGCGGGCGACGCGTCGAGGGTAACCGTCGGCTGCACCGGCGGCGCCGGCGCTGCGGCCGGCGGAGTCGTCGCAACCTGCTTCTTGCAACCCGAGATAAGGGCGGCAAAAGCGAACAGACTAAACAATACTGCATACCTTCGAAAAGTACGGTGCTGCATGTAGTGCCTCCTTCGGCGTTCCCGCGAGGGCTTAGCAGGACGGCCGAGAATGAACTGGTAACGATTGAACATGTGTGACGCGACGAAACTGCTCTTGCACCAACCCGGACTACATTCGCCCCGCAAAACGCGCGGCGCGAAACCTGAAAAGCAGCCGATGGGCGGTCCTCATTCGCCGCTACCGCTGCGACCAACTGGGCGATTCGCTCTGCCCCTGAAATGTTAGCTGCCGTGGCTGGCTGCCATCGGCCAGCATCGTCCAAATCTGGCGCGTGCCCGTGCGCGTCGATTCGAACACCAGATGACGCCCGTCGGGGGCCCAGCTCGGCCGCTCGTTGCGAGCCTCATCCTTCGTCAGCTCCACAAGTTGGTGGCTGACGATGTCCATTACGTAGATATCGTAGTTTCCACTCGGCCGTCTCCAGCTAAATGCGAGCAATTGTCCATTCGGTGACCACGACGGGTCGATGACGTAACCCATGTCGGGCAGGTCGATCTTCTGGGCATTCGAGCCATCGGCATCCGAGAGGTAGAGCGCCGGATCGCCCGCGCGGTCGCTTACGAAAACCATCTGCTTGCCTGTCTTCGGATTCCACGTGGGAGACGTCGCGACGCCCGCGCCAAACGTCACGCGATGCAGATGCGTACCGTCCGCCTGCGCGACATAGATGGCCGGATCGCCGTTGATGCTGGACATAAAGGCAATCTGTTGGCCGTCGGGCGACCACGCCGGCGAACTGTTCGTCCCGCGGAAACGAGGAAACGCGATCAGGCGATTCGAGGCCGTCGAGTAGATGCAGATTTGCGCGGAGGTGACGCCGCGAAAGGGAACGTAGCAGGTGAAGGCGATGCGGCCCGCATCGGGCGACCAGCGCGGCGTCAGCGCGATCGAATTCAGGTGCGTGATCTGATGCTGGTTCGCCCCGTCGTAGTCCATCACCCAGATTTCCTTGTTGCCGCTGCGCCCGCTGACGAACGCGATCCGCGTCTCCGCGATTCCGGGCTGGCCGCCGCTGAGGACGCCGATGATATCGTCGGCAAACTGGTGCGCGAGCACGCGAGCGCCGTCTTCCGTGGCCGCACCTCGATAAATTTTTTGCAGCGCGAGCGGAGCTGCGGGGTTGCGCACGTCGGAGAGATAACCGCTGAAAGCGAGCCCTGAACTATCCTGGCTCAAACTGCCGTAGGCGACCATGTTCGCATTGGCCGGCGCGGCGGACCAATCCTGCGCTTTCAAATCGCCCGGCTGGCCGGGATCCGTCAGCGGATAGAAGCTGGGGCTGACCAGATCGAGGATGCCGGAATATTCGAGATCGGCCCAGAGCACATCGTGGAATACCTTCGGAAGCGGCGGGCCGAATGTCGATTTCGCCACTGTGTCGGGCACCGCGACCCGGACTTTGGTTACGCCGAGGCCCGTGCCGGTCTGGAACCAGTCTTGCGCGGCTGCGGAATGCGCCGAAAAGAGAGCCGTCAATGCGATGAAAATAACAAACGCCGAAACCGATCGAAGTTTTCGTTTCATTAGTCCATGCCTTTGCCTAAGCTGCACAAAAATTCAGCGATGATAATCAAAATAAAACTGCACATTTACGAATGATCCAGAATAGCCTGGAGGCAGCACCTGGAGAGGGCTCGAGGCGCGGATCGCGCGCAGCGCCGAGTTATCCACCGAATAATTATTGCTGCTCCGCGTGATCTGGACGTTCGTGATCGTGCCGTCGCGCAGAATCGTGAACGTGGCGATGATGCGAGGCGCGTAGGCCACGCTCGGATCGATTGTTGACTGCAACCAGTTGCCGCTGATGCGCCGCTGAACCGCCTCGACGTACCACGAAAAGCGCGAACCGAAATCTCCGCCGCCCACGCCGTTGAATGAGAGCCCCGCTTGCGTTGTGCCCGCGCCCATGGCGAACGACGTCACCGGAATCGTCGGCGTGCCGCCTCCACCATATGGAATTGCGTTCGTGGGGGGCGGAATCGGGTTTTCGAGCACCTTCGACGGCTGCGAAATAATCCTCGGCGGCTTCTTCATCTGAAATTTCTGGATCGGCACCGCGTCCGGCGGAGGCTTCGGCACCGGCTGCGGTTCGGACTTGAACAGCCCCTTCGAATTGTCGACCACGCGGTTCGGAGTCACCACATCGGGGCGGGGAAGCGGAATCGCCGGAACGCTGCCCACGATTCCCACGCTGATCGAGCCGCCCGGCCCTCCCCAATTTTCGCCGCGATGCATATACGCCCACCATGCGGTGAGAACCAAATAGGCGAGAATCGCGAGATGCAGCCCGGCGGACGCAAAGACGAAAGGCTTGAGCGTCTGGCCCGGCCGCGTTGCCGCTATTGTCGACATTTCATTCCTGCGATTTCACGCGCTCATTGCGTCTGCGACCGCTCGCTCAGCGGCTGCGTCACCACGCTGATATTCGTGATGCCGGCCTGCCGCAGCGCGTCGACCACGGTGGCCCAGCTTCCAAAAGGCACCGTTTCGTCGCAGCGGACGTAGACAGCCTGGGTTTTCGGGTCGTGCGACTGCGCGATCACCTGCTGCCCGATCTCGTGGATGTTCACCGGCTTGTCGTTCAAATAGACGCGCTGGCCGCGATCGATCGTGATCACCATGCGGAGCTGCGTGAGTTCCTTCACGGTCTTCGTCTTGGGCACGTCCACGTCGATTCCCGACTGCAGGATCGGCGCGGTGATCATGAAAATAATCAGCAGCACGAGCACCACGTCGATAAACGGCACCATGTTGATTTCGGATAGCGACGTGCCGGTTTCGCGATGAACTTGTGGCATCTAGGCGCTCGGCGGGTTGGGCGAACTGTAGAGGGTTTCGACCTTGGCAACGAATTCCGACGCGAAGCTATCCATGCGCGACGCGACGGAGCGAATGCCCTGGAGGTAGTGGTTGTAGGCGATGAGCGCCGGGATCGCGGCGGCCAAGCCCGCGGCCGTGGTGATGAGCGCTTCGGCGATGCCTGGAGCGACCGCGCGAAGGCTGGCCGTGCCCGCGTCGCCGAGGCCGGTGAATGCGTCCATCACGCCCCACACCGTGCCGAAGAGACCGATGAACGGCGAAACGGAAGCGATCGTGGCGAGAGTGGACATCCCGCGCTCGAGGCGCCGCACTTCGTCGCCCGCGGCCACATTCATGTCGACGCTGATGGCATTCGCGTTTTTCACTTTGCCGCCGTGCGGACTGTTGCTGGCCAGTTGCGAAGAAAGCTCGGCGTAGCCTGCGTCGTACACCGCGATCAGCGGCGTACCCGCCGAACCAGCACGCAACGTTTTAGGGTTGGGAAGCCCGCCTCCGGAGCGAAACATCTGGAGAAAGCGATTGGTCTTGCGGTCGAGCCCGCTCAACTGCGACCACTTTTGCAGGATGAGAGCCCAGGAAAGAATGGAAAGAATCAGAAGAATGCCGAGTACGACGCGGGCCAAACCGCTCGTCTGTTCCAAAAGCGTGAGCGGATTAGCAACTGCAACGAGCGCCAGGCCAGAAATAATTTCCTCCCCACGAGACAAATTTTGCCGGGCAAATCTACCGTAGCATACGCACGTATAAGGGTCAAACCAATGCGATGCAAAGATGTGTCGATTTGCTGCACCAGGCAACCCCAATTTCCAGTTTTTTTCCGGCACGCCTGCGGCAACCGCGCGTTCGTCACGAGCCTTTCACCCGCATTGCGCGGGTATAATAAGGGCGAAACGTCCACGTCCCGTGAGCGCCGAATCCACAATGCAAGCGGCGTCCGATCATTCGCGCCGCGAGCGCGTGTTTTTGTCCGCGGAGTGGCGCGATCTCGTGATGCTCAATTACGAGATCGACCCGGCTCTGGTGGCCCGTCACGTCCCCCACGGCACCGAGCTCGACGCGTTCGAGGGAAGGGTCTTCATCAGCCTCGTCGGATTCCGTTTCCTGCGCACGAAGCTCTTCGGATTCGTCCCGCTGCCTTTCCACGCTGATTTCGACGAAGTGAATCTGCGCTTCTACGTGCGGCGACGCGAAGGCAGCGAGGTGCGGCGAGGCGTCGTCTTCATCCGCGAAATCGTGCCGCGATTCGCCGTGGCGCAACTCGCGAGGCTCGCGTACGGCGAAAACTACGTGAGTCTCCCGATGCGCCACGCCGTCCGCAGAAATGGCGCAGGCGTCAGTGCGGAATATCAGTGGCGAATCGCGCACCAATGGTGCGGGCTGCGTGCAGAGGGTTCGGGCGCACCAGCTTATGCGGCGGAAGGCAGTGCCGAGCAGTTCATCACGGAGCACTATTGGGGCTATTCGGCGCAGCCCGACGGCGGCTGCGTGGAATATCACGTCTCGCACGTGCCGTGGCGCGTCTGGACGGGCGCAGCGGCGACATTCGAAGGCGATGCCGGCTCGCTCTACGGCGCGGAACTCGGCCGCGCGCTGCGTCGCGCGCCGGATTCGGCGTTCATCGCGGATGGCTCGCCCGTGCTCGTCTTCACGGGGCGGCGCATCTCGTAGTCCTCTCCCAGCTGCCGGCTTGGCATCTCGCCCCTATTGTGCGCGAGGAACCTTGCGCAACCTTTCGCCTGCTCGCGTGTTTTACTGAAGATACGTGATGCCATGAAAAATCGCCGAAGACGAATTGCGGCCGTGTGCGCGGCGGGGGTGCTGCTTGCGGCGCTGTTGATGGCCGCTGCGAACCGCGCGTCGGGCACAAAGTCCCGCTCGATCGCGGCCGGCGGCCGCACACGGACGTATCTGCTGCACGTGCCCGCAAACTACGACGCGAACCAGAAGACGCCGCTGGTGCTCGTCCTGCATGGCGCCACGCAGAGCCCGGAAAGCGTCGAGCGAATGTCCGGCATGAGCGAGCTGGCCGATCGCGAAAATTTCCTCGTCGCGTATCCGAGCGGCACGGGACGCTTGAGCCGCGTGCCGACATGGAATTCGGGGAACTGCTGCGGGTATGCGCTCGAAAATCATGTGGACGACGTGGCTTTCATCCGCGCGCTGATCGATGAGCTCGAGCGCGAGTATCCGGTCGATCCGAAGCGCGTCTACGTGACGGGAATTTCAAACGGCGCGATGATGTCTTTCCGGCTGGCGTGCGAGCTTTCCGACAAAATCGCCGCGATCGCGCCCGTGGAAGGCGCGCAGAATCTGGAATGCCGGCCGTCGAACCAGGTTTCGGTGCTGGTGTTTCACGGGACCGCGGACCGGCTCGTGCCGTTCGGCGGCGGCAGCACGCCATTTCAAGTCGGCGGGCGGCGCACCGACACGCCGGTGATGGACACGGTCACGTTGTGGGCGAAGGAAGATGGCTGCGCGTCCGCGCCAGAGCGCGAGGAAAGCTCCGAGGTCCACACGACGATCTATTCGGGCTGCGAAGACGGAACCGGCGTCGCGCTCTACGCGATCCAGGGCGGTCGCCATATCTGGCCGGGCACGCGCCTGAGCGGCAACGACGTGCGCGCGACAGACATCATGTGGGCATTCTTCGAGCAGCACCCGAAGCCGTAGCGTTCCCGCCATAAGTCACGTCTTCTCTTCCTGCCGTCGAATTCGCTCCCCGAATTATTAGGATTGTGTGCCGAACGGAACATCTATTGCGGGCGCGGTGGTGCAAAGTGGTGTTGCCGGGGTTCTGAATCCCAGAATCCTGGACGGGGAGGAGGCTTCCATGTTTGGATACGGACTAATCGGGACCTTAGTAGTTATCGTTTTGATCGTTTGGATCGTACGATCAATATGATGTTAAACCGAAAATGCCGGTTATGATCGCTTCGCAAATTCCGGCGAAGCTGGTTGCGACGGTGCCGCCAAGCGAACGCCAGAATAGGGGAGAGCCGCTCATGACGCGGATTTTGCTGCTGGGCCTCGATCCCGAGACAGTGGATTATTCCGACCCTGCATTGCCGCCAGGTGTGACCGCTGAGAAGGTTCGCGCCGGCATCGCGGTCGCGCTGAAGCAGTTCGCCGATCGCGGATGGGAGTCCGATGTTGGTTACTTCCGCCCGGACGAAACTGCCGGACCGGCAGTAGAGCGTCAGTTACGTTCGACGAACTACGATTGTGTAGTCATTGGAGCCGGCGTGCGCCTGCCGCCCCGGAACCTGGCTTTACTCGAAGTCGTCATCGACACTATTCGTAAGACTGCCCCAGGCGCGGCGATCGCATTCAATACGCGGCCCGACGATAGCGCCGATGCTGCTGCCCGATGGGTGGCGGCCGGAAGCCGACCTAGTTCGGCTTCCAAGGTTTCACCTGTAATGGCTTAGCCGTACTGCGAGTCTTACCGTCTGCCGCCCGAGGGTCCGGATCGTTCCGGCCTGAACGATTGCCACTCGCGAATCTGTTCGGAGACTTCAGCCTTTTCGCGTTCGTCTGTGGCGGCGTCCCAACGGCGCCGAAGCTCTTCGAGTTTGGCTTCCACAAATCCTGCTCGTCCCGTTTTCTTTTCCGGCTTGTCGCGGTATCCCATGTTCGTATAGCTCCTCTTTAATCTCAGAATATCTGAGTTCGGAAATATGGCTGTGATCCCCACCCTCTAAGAAGGCGCGTTCACCTGATCGATTATACCCTGTTGTAGCGTTTTAGACCGCTGTAGGAGTCAATTCTTGTGTCCACGGTCTCCCGACAACCGGCCGATCACAATCGACGCACGATGATCATCTCGTTCCGCCTGCCGCATACGCGGCGTCCTTGGCGCCCGAAGCTGGTTCCTTCCGCCCCGCGGCCTTCTGGCCTTGCAACCCGAATGGCCCTTCGGCATCAAAGGGAGTAGGATAGGCCGCAGCCTGGCATTCGCCGGCCCATCGCGTCGCGAGCCATTTTGGTGGAGGTAGCCATTATGAAAAGATCCACCTTCGCAAAAGCATTTCTCACCTCGATTGCATCGCTTGCTCTCATCTTTCTTGTGCCGAACCCTGCCTTTGCTCAACGCGGAGGTGGAGGTCACGGCGGGGGAGGCGGCTCTCACGGTGGCGGGGGAGGCGGCTCTCACGGTGGCGGCGGAGGCGGCTTTCACGGTGGCGGCGGCGGTGGATTCCGCGGAGGCGGTGGCGGCGGTCGGTCGTACGGTGGATCGTTTGGCGGTGGGGCGTACCGCGGCGGCGGCTCATATCGCGGCGGAGGATTCGCATCGCGCGGCTTTGGCGGTTCCGCGTATCGCGGCTCTGGATTCGGCGGCAGATCGTTCTCGGGTATGAACGGCCGCGGATTCGGCAGCGCGGGCCGCTTCGGCGGCGCCGGCCGCTCGTCGGGAGTTCGCAATTCCATCGCCGACGGCCGGTGGCATTCGTTTGGCAACGGCGGCCGCGCGATGAACGCCTCGGCTTCGGGCTTCCGCAATTCCGCGATTGCCGATGGCCAGTGGCACTCCTTTGGACGGTCCGGCAATAGCTTCGCCGGCGGTGCGCGCGCGGTTTCTTCGCGTGGCACAGCGTCGAGCTTCGGAAGCTCGCGCACGGGTTCGACATTCGCGCGCAACACATTCTCCGGTGGCTCCGGTGGCAACCGATTCGGTGGAAATTCGTTTGGCAGAGGGCTCGGTGATCGCGGCTTCGGCGGATATAGAGGGCGAGGGGGTTGGGGTGGTGGTTGGGGAGGCTGCTGGAACTGTGGTTGGGGTTGGGGCGGCTTCGGTTGGGGTTTCGGCTGGGGGCCCTATTGGGGCATTGGCTGGGGCTATCCGGGCTGGTATTACCCCGATCTCGCTTGGGGCTACGGTTGGGATCCTTATTGGTACAACCCATATGCCTGGGACAATTACGATTTCAGCTACTACACGGACAATGGGACAGCCAACGGGATGGACAATGGCGCGGGCGATTCCAGCGATTACAATTCCGTCTATCCCGGCCCGGCTTACTCCAACTCTCCTGGAGCCGATTCTCCATACGCCGGCTCGCCCTACACACCCGTCGATTCCAATTAGGTAATGGCGCGGCCCCCTCAAACCTATTAGGTCGAGACGCTTCTTTGCTCGGCAGCTTCGAGGAATCCTCATCCGCGAAGTTGCCGCACTCGAAAACGCGACGAGCGCAGCTCGCTGGCCGAAAACTGTGGAGTTTTTCGCCCGAGGCCTCACACTGGCGCCGTGTGCTACACTGCGATTCAGATCATGAGCAAAACATTTGATATCGGAATCGAGGCGCTCGCCGCCGGAGTGCGGTCCGAGGCTATTGCCGCGCCGTCGCGAGTAGTCGCAAACACCGCATTCGATTCCTGCGCCACCGAAATTTCCACGGTCGCCTCGAGCGGCAAAAGCTTCTACATCGAGACATTCGGCTGCCAGATGAACGCCCACGATTCCGAAAAGGTGGCGGGCGTCCTGCTCGAGCGCGGATATCGCGCGGTCGATAGCATCATGCAAGCCGACCTCGTCCTGTACAACACGTGCAGCATCCGCGAAAAGGCGGCGCAGAAAGTTTTTTCGCGCCTCGGCGAGATGCGCTCCGCCACGCCGCGCAAGGTGATCGGCGTCCTCGGATGCCTGGCGCAGCAGGAAGGCGAGGAGATTTTCGAGCGCGCGCCATGGGTCAGTCTCGTCTGCGGCTCGGCAAGCTATCGCAAGCTGCCCGAACTCATAGCGCAGATTGAAGAGGGCGGGCGGCGCGTCACCGGCCTCGATCTCGATACGGACGAAACATTCGAAACCGAAATCACGCGGCGCGACAATCCGATCCGCGCCTACCTCACCATTATCGAGGGCTGCGACTACGCTTGCGCCTACTGCGTGGTGCCGCACACGCGCGGGCCGGAACGCAGCCGTGCGAGCCAGTCGGTCCTGGCGGAAGCGCGGCGCCTCGCGGACGCCGGTTATACCGAAATTCAATTGCTCGGGCAGACGGTGAATTCGTATCGCGATCCCTCGCCGCGCGGCCTGAATTTCGTCGAGCTGCTGCGCGAAGTGGCCGCCGTGAACGGCATCCGCCGCGTGCGCTTCACCACGTCGCATCCCAACGATTTTCACCGCGAGATCGTGGAAGCGATCGACGATACTCCGGCGCTCTGCGATCACGTCCATTTGCCGGTGCAATCGGGATCGACGCCGATCCTGCGGGCAATGCGCCGCACTTACACACGCGACGAATATCTCGAAAAGATTTCCTGGATTCGCGCCGCGCGCCGCCCGATCGGCATCACGTCCGACATCATCGTCGGATTCCCCGGCGAGACGGAAAAAGATTTCGAAGAGAGCGTCACTCTGCTCGATGCGGTCGCTTACGACAGTATCTTTTCGTTCAAATATTCGCCGCGGCCCAACACTTCCGCCGCCACCATGCCCGGCGCGATTCCCGAGGAAGAGCAGGGAAGGCGCCTCGCGATTCTGCAGGATCGCCAGCGCGAGATTCAGGTCGCGCGCAACGAAAAGCTCGTCGGCAGCACGTTCGAAGTCCTCGTCGATGGCCGCCACGAATCGCGGAATCAGTGGTCCGGACGCACCACTAGCAACCGCCCCGTAAATTTCACTTCGCCTCGCCAATCTCTTTTGGGAGAATACGTGCAAGTGAAAATTACTCGGGCCAGCGCAAACAGCGTGGCGGGCGAGCAGGAGATTTAGCGGGGAAGCGGATCCACAAAATGGGAGGGCCACATGGAACTTGAGGTCAAGATCAGGGGACTGATGATGGACCCGATGACCAACATGCCAGTGGTCGTCCTGAAGGAAACCCAGGGCAGTGGGGTGCTCCCGATCTGGGTCGGCGTCTACGAAGCCAACGCTATCGCGCTCGAAATCGAAAAAGTGCAGACGCCGCGCCCGATGACGCACGATTTGCTGAAGAACGTCCTGAACGGCCTCAACGTCCACGTGCAGCGCGTGGTGGTGTGCGACCTCAAGGAAGATACGTTCTACGCGCTCATCTGGATGGAGCGCGAAGGCCAGCTGATCTCGATGGATTCGCGGCCGAGCGACGCGCTCGCTCTCGCGCTGCGCCTCGATTGCCCGATCTACGTCGACGATCAGGTGCTGAAAAGCTCGAAGATCAGCGGCGCCACCGCCGAAAAAAGCACCAACGAAGAATTGCGCAAGTGGCTCGAGAACCTCAACGATGAGGATCTCGGCCGATACAAGATGTAGCGCCTTCGCAGGTTCCCAAGCGAAGCGTGCGTCACCCGATGAAATCAACCGTCGCTCTGTAGTTTCCCACCTGAACCGCAGTCAGCAGCTTGCCGCTCGCGTCCTCGATGTTCGCCGTATCGCCGTTTAGCGGATTGCCAAGAGCGCCGCTCACCCCGCAACCGATCGCCGAGGTGAACGCCACTGGACTGAACTTTGGCAGCGCGATCATCGACGGGACGACCGGCTCGCCGCCGCTCGGTGCCTCCATGATCCACTCGATGGAATTCCCGTCAAACGTCGCACCCGGCGGCGGTGCGACCGTGATCGAGAAATGTTGCCCCGTGCTTTCATTCGCGAAATAGATGTAGCCGGCCGTATTGCCGATATACTGCACCGAACAATAAATTTCTTGCCCCGCACTCACCGGGAAATTCACGATGTTGGTCTGATAGATGTACGGCGGCGATCCCGCCCGCGCCGGCGCATACCATTCGAACCACGCCCCGTAGGAAGCCACACCACTCGGGCTGACGGATTGCTCGATGCCCGCCCGCAGCGCGTCGTTCGAAACGATGCCAATGTCGAACCCGTCGATCCCGATCCATGACGACGATGTCCAGCCGCCGATGTAACCCTGCGGTTCGGACGGTTTCGTCACGGTCGGAATTTTCCAGAACCCGATCACTCCCGTCCAGTCCCCGCCGCGCGCTCCTGCGCCGGCCCACGCCGAATTGACGAAGCTCGTGTCCGTCATCTTCCTCATGGGGCTTTTCAGCGCATGCGTTTTTCGAAATTGCGGACGCAGTTCCGGAACGATCCGGTCCTCCCCCAGCCATTTGCGCGAAAACACTTTCTGCCAGGCTCGCTGCAGCGCCGGATCATCGTTCGCGGAAGGCCGGCGCCATAGCAGTCCGCTCTTCACCAGTTCGGAAACGCTGGCTGTGTTTGGATCGAGATCGTTCGGCGGCGTCGGGCCCGCGTAAACGCCCGGCAGGTTCGTCGCCACGAGCATGTAAGGAACCCTTCGCCGGAAAGGCCGCTCTCCGTGGTCGAGCGAGGATGGGACAGTTGCAATGCTGGACATAACTCTCCTTTTCCCCTGAGGCCTCCCTCAGGGAACTACCCCCAATGAGGTAGTGCGGAGACACTGCAAATCGTTACAGAAAAATACAAGGTCAGAAGCGGATGAGCGGCAGATGGTGGAACTTCGACAGGAAATGGTAGGCGATTCCAGAGACGCCGTCCTGTGCGGCGTGCTGCATCATGCCCGGGCGCAGGCTTTTGCGCATCGCGGCGAGCGCGCCGAACATCATCCCGTAAATCGAAATGACGATGACACCTCGCCAACCCTGATAGGCGTGCGCCACCCCGAAAATCACGCCCTGCAAGATCACGGCGGCCCCAATATTTTGTGTCAAAGCGAGGCACTGGCGCTGCAAGTATCCTCGGAAAACCAGTTCCTCACAAAATCCGGCGGTCGCGGCCAGCACGACCCACAGAATCATTTCCGGGACAGTCTGCGGCATTAGAAAGCTCGCTGCTTCGCTCGAATTGAAATGCAGCGCATACGATAGCCCCGCCAAGACTCCGAAAATAACAACCCAGAAGAGAATGGCGATACCGACGTCGATGAAGAAATCCGAAAAGCTGGCCCAGCGACCGCCGATCAGATCGCGCAATTTGGTTCGCCGCAGCCACGCCCCAAACCACACGTACCCGACTAGCACGAATTCGTAGCAGATCGTAAGAATGTAGGTCGGAACGCGGCTGGGAAGGTGGGCCTCCCTCGCCGCGAAGCGGGGCATAGCTTGCAGCAGCGACATCCCCAGCAGAACGACGACGAAGAGCACCGTATGCCACAGCGGCGCAACGGCAGGCATGCGGCCTGGCGGGTTCTGGTCGGGCGGCTGCAAAACGATCTCGGTGCTCGCCATGCACACCTTTCGTCGAGTGCGCACGCCCATCGGCGCGCAAACGCGAGTTTAGCAAGCGCCGATGGCGCCGCCAAGTTCACCCGCCGCGCGAAGGCGGGAGCTTCGGCTTAGCGCGCAGCCACGCTGTGTATTTCCGCGATGTAGCCGCCCGGAAATTCCACAATCGCAGTCGTCCGGTCGCCAGTCGTGTAAGGCGCGGATAGAATTTTCACGCCTGCGGCCTTGCCTTTCGCGAGCGTGGCAGCCAGATCGCGCACCTGATACCCGGTGATCTCCCATCCAAACGGATACGGAAAGTGTCCATCCGTCACCATCACCTGCATGTTGCCGAATCGCGAAGCGATGCGTATGCGACGATACGTTTCTCCCGGGCGCCCGATTTCACCCGCATCGGCGTGCCTGTCGTCCGAAACCAGCTTGCCTTGGGCGAAGCGCACGAGGTCAGCGACGAAAGGGCCGGCCACGTCGCGCGAAACGTACACGCGGTTATCCGGAATCGTGTCGAGCGCCGGATATTTCGGCGCCGTAAAGTGCCAATACAATTGCATCTTCACGCCGCCGGGCCACTGAATCACGGCGTCCATTCCGATCGGGTCCTTGAAGGGATCGACGATCACTTCCGCTCCGGCCGCTCGCGCGGCCTTGATCGCTTGGTTCATGTCGGTAACCAGATATCCGGTGCGCTCCTCGCCAAATGGAAACGGCACTGGCGTCTGGTAGGCGAAAATCGAAAGCGAGCCCTCTGGAGTCGACACGGCCTGGAACTCGGTGCTGCTCGGCACGGGCTTGCTCGCCTGTCCGCCGAAGGTGGCGACGAAACTCTTGACGAACGCGTCGAAATCGCCGGCCGCAACATAGACGTGTGTCGTATCGTATTGCGGTCCCACGGCAACACCCGCGCCGGGCGCAAGCCCGCCGCCACCCGCAAAAGACGCGCGAGCAAGCAGTAAGCAGACCGCCAGAACCGCCGCCGGCGCGAGCAACTCTGCGCGTCCTTTGTGTTGTGTGTGCTTCCGCATGTGAGAGAGACAGAGTGACCCGGCCTCCGCGCGGCGGCGGCGGCCGGGTCACTCCAGATTTTACGCCGACGCTTGCGCGGCCGTTCCCTTAAAGAACGCGAGCAGATCGGCGTTGACCAGGTCCGCGTGGGTTGCGGGCATGCCGTGCGGAAGATCGTCATAGACCTTCAGCGTCGCCTTCTTCAGTAGCTTGGCGGCCATCGGACCCGCCGCGGCAATCGGCACGATCTGATCGTCCTTGCTATGCACCACCAGCACGGGGATGTCGATCTTCTTCAGGTCCTCGGTGGTGTCGGTTTCCGAGAACACCCTGATGCAATCATAGTGAGCCTTGATGCTTCCCACCATGCCCTGCAGCCACCAGTGTTCCCGGATGCCTTCGGAAATCTTCGCGCCCAGTCGGTTGTAGCCATAGAAGGGAATCGTAATGTCCTTGTAGAACTGCGGCCGGTTCGCGGCGAGCGCGGCGCGCAGCCCGTCGAAAACTTCGATGGGCGAACCTGTCGGATTCTTCTCGGTTTTCAGCATGAGGGGTGTGATGGCGCTGATCAGCGCCGCCTTCGAGACGCGCTTCGTGCCGTGGCGGCCCAAATAGCGCGCCACTTCGCCGCCACCGGTTGAGTGCCCTACCATGATCGCGTCCTTGAGATCGAGCTTTTCGAATAGCTCGGCCAGATCGTCCGCGTAGGTGTTCATGTCGTTGCCGTCCCACGTCTGGCCAGAACGGCCATGGCCTCGCCGGTCGTGCGCGATGACGCGATAGCCCAGGTTCCCGAAATACAGCATCTGCCCGTCCCAATCGTCCGCCGTCAGCGGCCAGCCGTGGCTGAAAACGATGGGCTGTCCCTTGCCCCAATCCTTATAGAAAATCTCGGTTCCGTCCCGGGTCGTAATTGTCGGCATAGGATATTCTCCTTAGACTGGTGTAACTGGCGGACGGCAGTATGCAGGAATAGCCTGCGCCTCACCAGCGATAGATATAGATGAAAGCGAGCAGCTTTTGATTCCGGCGCATCTGTGGAAAAGTAGGGCGGCGGGCCTTTAAGACGCTAGGCGGCGCGCCTGCGATGCCGGCGCCCTTGATGTCGTCAGATTTCTCTTGCGTTGGGCGGCGCAGACTAGGTACATTGAGCGCTACTCGTAGTGGAGGGGAGATCGCAGGACACTAGCTGTTGGCCTGGGGTTGCACTGCGAGTCTGAGGGGCAAAGGTTTGACCTGCGTCCTGGCGATTGCCAATCAAAAAGGCGGAGTCGGCAAGACCACTACATCCATCAATCTCGCTGCCGCTATCGCTCTCAAGAAGAAAAGAACGCTGCTGATCGATCTGGACCCGCAAGCCAACGCTACGATCGCCTTCTTCAATCAAGACGAAATTCAGACCACGATGTACGATGTCTTCGCCGACCAGCGCGTCGAGATGGCAAAAGTGATTCGTGCGACGAAGGACCCGAATCTCTTTGTAGCGCCCGGCCGCCTGGCTCTGGCGCGCCTCGAGCAGCAGCTCGCCGGGCAGTTCGACGCGCCCTTTCGCCTCAAGGATTCGCTCGCGCCGATCCTGAAAGATTTCGACTACATCGTGCTGGACACGCCACCGGCGCTGGGCATTCTCACCGTGAACGCGCTCGTCGCGTCCACGCACCTGCTGGTGCCGATTCAGGCCGCCTACTTCGCGATCGAGGGCACCGACGACCTCCTCGAAACCTACGGCCGCATCCGCGCGCGCCCCAACCCGGATTTGAAAGTGCTCGGCGTCGTCATCACGCTCTACGACAAGCGCACCACCATCGCGCGCGACACCTACGAGCAGATTCGCACCGTTTTCGGCGGCGCGCTCTTCAAGACGCGCATCGCCAAGAACGTGCGCCTGGAAGAAAGCCCCGCCTACAAAGAAACCGTATTCAGCTATGCGCCGAAATCTTCCGGCGCGGAAGATTACAAGAAACTGGCTCAGGAGGTATTGCAACGTGTCGAAGCGGATCGGGTTACCCGTCACACTCAAGATGCGGCATGACGCGCATTACGTCGAGACTCTAACCAGCTTTAGCGGCGCATCCGTCGGGCGCATGATCCCGATTGACAAAATCCGCCCCAATCCCGATCAGCCGCGCAAGACCATCGGCGACGTTCGCGAGCTCTCCGACTCGATCAGGCAGAAGGGCGTGCTCGAGCCGCTCCTGGTCCGCTACATCCCGCACGAGGACACGTATTACATTATCTCGGGAGAGCGGCGCTATCACGCCTCAATGGCCGCCGGCCTGCACGAGCTTCCGTGCATCGAGAAAATCGCGGACGATGCCGAAACCCTCGAAATCGCGCTGATCGAAAATCTCCAGCGCAAAGATCTCACAGCCTTCGAAGAAGCGGACGGCCTGCAGCGCCTCGCCGACCAATTCGATTACACGCACGACGACATCGCCAAGAAAATCGGCCGCTCGCGCTCGTCCGTCACCGAAACGATGTCGCTGCGCGTGATTCCCGACGAAGTACGCCACACCTGCCTTGAAAACGGAATCGTATCGAAATCGCTGCTGCTGCAAGTCTCGCGCCAGCCCACCGAAAAGAAGATGCAGGAGATCGTGCACCGCATCGTCCAGGGCAATCTCACGCGCGACGAAGCCCGCCGCGCCCGCAAAGAGGAAATGGAGTCCGCGCCCCGGCCGCAGCCCTTCGTCTTCGACTACGAGTCCGACGACGGCGCATTTCGCGTCCGCCTGCAATTCCGCAAAAGCCACGTAAGCAGCGAAGAGCTGGCTGCGGCCCTGCGCGCAGTCCTGCGCCGCCTGGAATCCGGCTCGCTCTCGTCCTCAGCAGCGTAGCCAGCACAGCCAGCTGCGCCTCGCGGAAGGTACGGTCGGCAAACGAAAAGCACTGTCATTCCGAACGAAGTCCCGCGCGGTTTGCTTTGCACGTCTGCCTCTGACGTGCGCGGGACGCAGTGAGGAATCTGCTGTTGGTCTTGCGATAGCGTGACTACGGCTTGACGTTGTCCGTGGTCGGACTAATGTTTACTTCCGAAAAGTCAGCGAGTTGTAGATCTCATCGAGAAACGCGTCGCTGTTCACGAAATTCCCCGAAAGCTTCTGCCACGGCGCGAGAATCTTTTCGTCCTTCATCTGCGCTAGCGTCTCGTGATTGTCGAGCGCCTTCTGCACGGCCGCCGTCGTATCCTTGAGCATCTTGTCGTAATCGCGCAGGTCGTCCATCGAGGCGAGCGCGCCGTGGCCGGGAATCACCTTCGTGTCCGCCGGGAATTCCGTGAGCGCCTTGTCGCACGCGGCGATCATGCCCTGCACGCTTCCGCCGCCATTCACGTCGATGAACGGAAATCCGTAGCGGACAAAAATGTCGCCCATGTGCAACACCTTGTTCGTCGCGAAGAAAACGACCGAATCTCCGTCGGTATGCGCCGCCGGCATGTGCCTCACCTCGATTTCCTCGCCGTTCAGGAAAATGTTGACGCCGTCGTCGTACGTGATCACTGGCAGCGCCTCCTTGGGCTGCGGCGGCTGCGGCATGTGGATCGAGCCGCCCGGCCCGTTGCCGATCGTGCTGCCTTCTTCGAGGCGCTTGCGCAGGTTTTCGTTCGCGAGGATCGTCGCGCCCGCCGCGGCGAACGCGGGATTCCCGTTGCTGTGATCGCTGTGAAAGTGCGTGTCGACCACGAATCGCACCGGCTTATCCGTGATCCCGGTGCCTTTGAGCGCGGCCTGAATCTTCGCGGCCAGCGGCGCATATTCCGTGTCGACGATCAGAATTCCATCATCGCCGAGCGATGCCGCGATATTTCCGCCCGCGCCTTCCAGCATGTAGACGTTGCCGGAAACCTTCGTCACCTTGATTTCGACTTTCGAGAAATCCGGCGGCTGCTGCGCCGGCGCCAGTTTCGGCCCAAACACCGCCGCGGCGATCAAAATCAGAAAAAGCTTGCGCATCGGCGACCTCGCTCCGGAAAGTTTCCGCATGAAGCGCCCGGATTCTATCACCGAACGCCTTTGTGAACTGCAGCAGGGAGCCCGCGCCACCGATTCCCCAAAGTGGTATTCTGCTACTGTATGGAACTGACGCCCCAACAGGTCGGCTTCCTCGCGCAGCTCAAATCGCAGGGCTTCGACGTGGTCGCATTCCCGATGTACGAGAATTTCGTCGGCGTGCGCAAAGGCAACGTCGGCGCGCTGCTCGCTCCCAACAGCCCGACAGGCTTCACGCTCTACGGCGAGCCGTCGTATCTCGTCGGCGGCCAGCTCAGCGCGCATGCCATCCAGTCCGACGGCCACTGGTTCGTGCGCAAGCAGGACAAGATCGAAGTCACTCCCGAGCGCACCGCCGAGCTCGACGCCTTCGCCGCCGAGCTTGCCGACGCCCTGCTTCCCATCGCATAGGCGGGTCTACCCGCCGAAGCTCTTTGTTGCGTAGGTGGCCCTTATCGCCACATAAGGAAACGCTATTGGACACCTGCGCGTCGCGCCGCGTATCGTTCTAGTTAGGGAGCGTTGCAGGAGAAAATAGCAATGGCGAAGCAAGAGCAAATCGAAAAAGACCGAATGTCGCGCATCCACGATCGCGTGAGCGCGCAATTCGGCTCGGCCGCGGCCGCGTACACCACCAGCCCGGTGCACAGCGATCCGGACGCGCTGCGCCAGGTCGTCGAGCTCGCGAAGCCGCGGCCAATCGACCGCGCGCTCGATATCGCCACCGGCGCGGGACACACGGCGCTCGCGCTCGCCCCTCGCGTCGCCGAAGTCGTCGCCTACGATATGACGCAGCCGATGCTCCGCGAGACCGCGCGCAACGCCGCCGCTCGCGGCCTGGCCAACGTCGTCACGCAGCAGGGAATCGCCGAAGCGCTGCCGTTTGCCGATGCGAGCTTCGATATCGTCACCGTTCGCACGGCGCCGCATCACTTCGCGGATGTGCGCGCCGCGATCCGCGAAATGGCGCGCGTGGCGAAGCCCGGTGCGCGCATCGTCATCGTCGATAGCGCCTCTCCCGAAGATGCCTCGCTCGATCGCCAGTGGAATCACATCGAAAAGCTGCGCGACCCATCGCACGTGCGCAACTACACGCCAAGCGAATGGCGCTCGATGCTCGCCGACGCGGGCCTGCGCGTCACATTCGAAGAATCGAGTTTCGCGATGGAAAATGGACGCCCGATGGATTTCGCCGCATGGGTTCGCCGCATGAATACGCCTGCGGCAGCGGTCGAGGAACTCACGCGCCTTTTCCGCGACGCGTCTCCCGCGCTCGTCGACGCCCTGCGCATCGAAATCGCCCCGGACGGCGCCATCTTCTTCAGCGTCCCGCTGATCACCCTCGCCGCCGTTCGCCCCTAGAATGCGGCTTTACTGCGCCTGGCAGTGGCACAGCTTCCAGACGTGGTCGAAAAACGTTTTCGCGCTCGAGTCGACCGCAAGCCCGCCGGAGTACCTGGGCTGATCGCCCGCCAGATCGATCAACACAGCGAGCCCGTCGGAATTCCTAAACGCGAACTCGAAATTCGGCGTGGCGCCGGACGCCGGGTCGTTGGGAACGAGGCTTCCGGTTTCGCAGTGGAATCCGTTTCCATAAACGTTGTGAAAAAATGCAGGCGCGGCCCGATCGGCGGCCAACTTCCCCACGTACGACAGTTCGTTGCCGTTCGCATCCAAGGCACCGGATACGCCCGAGGATGATCGGAACGCGAGGTGCGTGAATAGCACTCCATTCGGCTTCCCGGCGGATCCACCCGGCGCTACGCTCGAAGAAAACGCGACGAAATCGTGCGGGTGCGCGGGCACGTCGATCGCCCCCGTCACGCCGGTCGCCGCGTCGAGCACGGCAATGCGAAGGTGCTGCGTACCGGGCTTCGCCGCAAAGACCACAATATTTCGCACATCCTGCGCCTGCCACGAATGATCCGCGCCCTCGGGGACGGATCGCGAAATGTCGCGCTCGTAAATATGGAAGGTCTTGCCTTTGGGATCGTATTCGCACACGGCCGTCTGCAAATTCAGCGCGAGCGATCCGCCACTGGGCGTCAGGCTGAGGCCGCTCGCGGAAACCGTCACCAGGTATCTGGTCTCGTCCGATTGCTTGCCGCTCTTCGGAGGCGCTATTGCGTCAGCCGTGATCGGAATCGACGTGGCGGGTAATTGCGAAGCGCAGGCATCCCTCAGCAGTTGGATCGGTTTCTGCTTCGCGAGTCCCACCGTATCCGTGGCGAAATAACCGCGACGGAACCGCAGCTTCACCCCATGCACAGTCGTCTTCACCGTAACCGCATGAAAGCTGCCGTCCCATCGCACATTTTCCGGATAGTAGGAAATTTCGTAGTAGGAAGCGCCGTCCTTCATCGCCGTCGCGACGCATCCGGACAAGTCGTTCGTATTCCGGCACGCGACGCCGCCGGTATCCTGGGCCATCTTTTCCATCGTGTTCTGCGAGAAGTCGCGGTCCGCATCTTCGCGGTTGAGCTGCGCACCCATCAGCGCGCCTGCGTTGACCGCGTCGCTTGGGTTGCCAGAGGTCATCGCCGGCGGGTCTGTCGAAGCCGAATATAAACCCGACACCTCGAGCCCTCGCACGTCCACGGGATAGATCGAAACGCGCGCGTCGGTCAGCGCCTCGCCAGCCGAGCGCACCTGCGGCACAAACGACGTGCTGTAGGCGAAAGTCTGCCGCGTGTAACTTCCTAGCGCCTCGCCGTGCCCGCCGAAGTCCGAGCCGGGCTGAATCCACAGCGGAAAGGCCTCGGAAAGCCAGACGAGATTCTTGCGCCCCGGATAACCCTTGAGGTAGTTCGCAATGGCGATCATCGCGTCCGCGTTCTGGTCCGCGAGCACGGTCAACTGCTCTTCGTATTCTCTTTTTTCGGTTTCCTGAAGCGCTGTCTGGTGTTCACCCGTCGTCTTGTTTGCTGGGCTATCGGGATCGTTTTCGGGATTCTCGACTTTGGGGAGACTCGTCCCGAAGGCGCGATCGACGGCCTTGCGCAAGAGCGCGCGGTCGGTCGTGAAACCCTGTACCACCATGAGCGAGTGCGTGAGCAGAAAAACGGCCATCGGCGTATCGGCCGGTACATCGTCCAGCAGCAGGAGCGCATGCTGGCGCGCTACCAGATGGTTCGAAAACCCAATGTTGGCCGCGTCGATCAGCAGGACGGTCGGCGGCACCGCGAGACGCGCGAAAGTCTGGTTCGAGTATGTGCCGGCCGTTTCGCGCGCCGCCGCGCTCGCCGGAGGCTTTCCCGGTTTCGCCGATCGGTCGATGTATACGAAGCGCGCGATCTTCTGCGGCCCATCGCGCTCGTCGAAAATCTGGAAGTCGGAAGGCTTCAGCCCGGCGATCGAATTTCCGTGAGAGTCGTTCGCGACCACGTCCACCGTAATCAATCGCGTCTTCACGCTCAGCGCGTTGGCGGGCGCGGGAGACGCAGCAGACGCAGCGGATTGCGCGACGGCAGCCGGCGCAAACATCGCCCCCGCCGAAAAAATCAGCATCGCAAACGTAAATGTCTTCGCTATACGCACAGCATGCCCACCCAGAGCCGCTGCCGCTCAACTCAACTGCGCGGCCATTTTATCCGAAGCCGCTCGGAACGCAAGGAACGCATTCGCCGCGCGGCCACGCGCGAGAAAAAGCGACCGCCCGGAAAGCGAGGCGGCCGCTACGACGGCAAGATCGACGATCGCAGGGGCACGTCGCGCCGAATTCCACCCGCGCGGCTCGCATCGAAACATTGCATTAAGACGGGCATCCAGGATGCCCCTGGCGGAAGGTTTAACGGGCCCTAAATGGACAGAAAAAGACGCTCTTGGCAGGTTCTTGCATACAGGCGAACCCGGGCCCGCCTGAAAGGCGTCCGCTAGGGCGATTCAAGGCCGAAAGGCCTCACCCGGGAAAGCGGGGTGAGCTACATGGATCTGCGACGAGTCTCGAACAATCTGCGCTTGCCTTGAGATGCCTTCCGAATATAGAAGGAAGCAACCGGGCCCACCACGATAGCGGTCGTTCGAGATGAAAACGAATCCGAATCGCATTGGAGGCAGCCGCATGAAAATATCGCGCGATCGGATCAAGCCGTTGGTTATGATCGGCGCCATTACGGCACAGCACCCCTGCCGCCCTCAAAGGGCGGCGTCACATTGGGAGAATTCAGGAAACTTCTTTTTCCCACGGCGGCATCCACGTTCACACCTCGAAACTGGCGATCTGTCCGGGAGCGCCGTAGGCGCGCCAGACTATACGGCCGGGAGGACGGGGTCTCGTTGATTATCTGGGACGCCAAGCGCCGCAGGTGCGACACATGCCCCGCACGTACGCCCAGCGGCATCCTCGGGACCAAACAAATTCAGAGCACTTACCTTACCCGCGCAGTTCACTACGGCCACCGAAGCTCACTCATCGAGGTTAGCGTTCGAGAATATCTTTGTACGCGTTCAACTCCACTTTCTTCGGCTGTTGCGGCAAATCGAAATCGATGGTGCGGGTCGAATTGCCCACCAGCAGCACTTGCCCCAGGCGTACCATCCCGTCTCCAAAATCCGCAAACACGGGAACAAACATCGCGAAATACTGATCCACGCCGCTCTGCGCGATGTGCGCGCGAACCTTCACGCCGCCTTCTGCCGGCTGGACCTCGTACTGGAAGTCGTAGTGAGGCACTTGAGTTCCGTAGACCCATTCGTTGAAAAACCAGTCCAGCCGGCCGTTTCCTTGCAGGTCCATCTGTTTCGTCATGTGCTTTTCCGCGATCGCTTTGAACGACTCGGTGGATGCCGGCGTGTCGCGGTGCGACTCAACGAAGTCGTGCATCATCGCGATGAAATTCTTCTCGCGGTCCTTGGGGTCGCCCTGATCGTTCCACATCATCGATCGCAGCATCTGCAATACGAATGCGCCCTTCGAGTACGTCATCGCCTGATACGCCTCCGGCGAACGCGGAGAAATGAGCCGCAGGCCGAGCCACAGCGGACCCGCGTCATTGGGCGCCACTCCGAAGCTGTTTTTGTCGAGAATGCGTTTCCGCGCGCGTTCCCAGAAATCGATGTAGTCCTTCCGCCAGTTGCCGCCCATCGCCTGCTGCAGGAACAGCCCTGCGGAGAATTCCGCAAAGCCTTCGGAAAGCCACTGATCGTGGTACGAAGCCCAGCCCACTTCATGGCCCCACCACTGGTGCGATACCTCGTGGGGAGTCACTTCGCGCACGAAGCCGGTAAAGTTGTTATCGATGCGCCCGAAGAGCAGCCAGCGCTGCGTGGAATCGATGTACGCGGAAATCGGCAAATATACGAGATTCGGCCACGACTGCCCAAACGCGAAGTTGGGTTGCTCAGTGATGGAAAGGGTGTCGTACGGGCCCTGGCCGAAGTAATAGGTGCAGAGCTGCATCTGGGCGCGCGCCTGTTCAAGCGCATATTCCGTCATTTTCGAGGGCGCTATCGACGCCAAGAACGCGCTTTGACGGTAAGGCTCCAGGCTGTCCGGCAAATCGGTCAGGTAATAGCCGGAAATTTTGTAATGGGTAATCGTGTCGGGAATGTCGACCTTTTTGTACGCGCCATAATTGAATCCTGCCACAGCGATCGGCACGGGAGTCACCCAGTGCGTCACGGCAAGGCCTTCCTCGGTGGATTCTCCCTCGAATTGCCCACGCTGATCACTTTGTTGTTATGGGGCACTTTGAATGTCAGGTCATACAGCGCTTTTTCGCCGAAGCCATTCAGGTTCGGATACCACGATTCGCGGGCTCGGACGTAATAGCTGCCGTTCCCGGCATCGTCCAAGACTTTGTCGCCCGCATACTCGACTGTGATCGAATGCTCCACTCCCGTTTCCGGCGCTTTGTCCAACACCAAGTAAAACGAACCGTCTTCTTTCCGGCCCTCCTGAATGTAATGCAGCTCCTGGCCCGTCTGATCAGTTACCCGCGAGACCCTCAGATTCGGCAGCAGATCGAACTTCATCACTCGTTCGCCAGGCCAGAGCGGTTCAAACGTGATCGTTGCGCTGCTGAACAGATGATTGTTCTTGGAGAGGACGATCTCAAGCTTGTAGCGCCGCGTCGCAAATAAGCGCTTGTCCTCGAGCGAATTCGCGGTGCGCGCCAAAAGCTCTTCCTTCAGATGCGATGAATACCAGACGCCATCGTCCAAGTCGCCGCCGGCGCAATTGAGGAGCGCCACTTCCTCGGGAGAATCGAGCTGTGGCAGCGCGCCGACGCGCGGGCGGACAAAGTACCGCAGATCTTTGTGCTTGGTTCCGTGCATATAGGCGTTGATAAACATGGGATGCTTCGGATTGTAGAGCGCCGCCAGGACGTCCGCGTCCACGTTATCCATCGCCTCGCCCGCCAGCAATTCCTGCGTGAAACCCAGAGGAAAGTCGTTACGGCGACGAACTTGGTCTTTCCAGCGTTCGAAGGCTGTAGCGGCCTGCGCTGGGGTAGCTGCGACGTGGCCGTTTGGCTGGGGGAAGTGCGCCGCGATGTTCGGCGTGAATCGAAACACGGCCTCCGTGAAATCCTCCTCAAAAATCGCAGCGCCGGTGCGCCGCCTGAGTTCGTCCGAGTCGATGTAGCCGACGGGCTTCAGCGTGAAGTGGCCCCGGCCAACGAACACAGCGCCGGTGACGGCTCCATTCACCGGTGCGAGGAACGTGATCGTTCCACTCTTGAATTCGAACGTCCCGACGTCCACGTTCAACGTGAATTCCTCGGTGACAACTGTTTCGCCCAGCGCGATATCTCGCAACTGATGGTAAACGGGATCGGAATTCGCAAACCCGCTAACCTTCGCCGTTGTCGTAACGCTCTCTTGATGCGCCGCCAGGGTCAGATGGATTTGCAACTGTGCCGTGCCATTCAGCTCAACCGTCTCAGTCTCCGTGTCGAATCCTTTCGCCGACACTTGCACCGCGTATTTTCCCGGCTTTAGCTCCGGCACCTCGAACTTGCCTTCTCCATCCGACGTGAGCGCGACCGGCTTCGCCAGGTCGCCTCCGATGATCGCGATCTGCGCTCCCGGCACCACGGCGCCGGAAGGATCCGTCACCCTCCCCAAAATCGTATCGGCCCGCAGCCCCGCGGCAAGCCCTAGGCACACAAGTGCCAAGAACATTGCGCGCAAAAGGGAAAAGCGTTGCCGGCAGCTCTGGGGGGCTTCCACCCTCCGAGGTTGTGTCTTCGTCGGCCGCCGCATGGATCCTCCGGGCGATATCCGCTGACTAGCACCACTCAAAGTTGCGGTGGCGCCTGGGCGTCACCGAAGCACGCAGGCGCGTAGCCTACTGTGTACGGTACGAAATGGCAACTGCCTTCGAAGACAAGCGTGCGCAAAATGCCGGTCGCGACGCCTCCTCCTCCCTGCCGCGGACCAAGCAGCCCCTTGCGACGGACCCCGCCTTATGGCAGGGTGGATAAGAGTCGACAGTTGAGGTTGAGAGTTGAGGAGTTAAGAGCGAGCGTCTGCGAGAGCGCAAACAAGGAACGCGCAGGCGGCTGGCCATCCTTCGCCAGAGACCGGCCGCGGCGCGGCGAGCAGGGAAGCGGGGTTTAACCTGGAAGGGTTTTACATGCACGAGGTAGCGTCGCTGCAAGCGGCGGGGTAGGCCGCCCGCCTAAAAGCGAGGCGGCCGCTACAAAGACACGACGAACGACACGAGAAGAAGACGTGAGCGCGGACCATCATTCACGAACGACGAACCCGGAATCACGAGCGGTGAATCACGAGTCACGGCCTCAGGGGCCGCACGACGTGATCTGCATCGGCGCGGGGCCGACCGGCTTGGCCTGCGCGATCGAGGCCAAGCGCGCGGGGATGACGGCGCTCGTAGTCGACAAGGGCTGCCTGTGTAATTCCCTCCAGCACTATCCGACAAACATGCTCTTCTTCACTACGCCCGAGCGCATGGAAATCGGCGACCTCCCGATGACTACTGCCGGCGGTAAGCCGACGCGCGCCGAGGCGCTGAAATACTACCGACGCGCCGTGGAACACTACGGAGTCGATACGCGGCTCTACGAAACGGTGGGGCAGATCGAAGGCGCGGACGGCGACTTTGTCGTTCACACGCGCGCGGCGCACGGCACCACGACCCACACTTACCACGCGCGCAAGATCGTGATCGCGACGGGCTACTACGACCTGCCGAACTACCTGGGCGTTCCCGGAGAGGAGCTGCCGAGCGTGTCACACTATTACACCGACGCGCATCCCTACTGGAATCAGGACGTGGTGATCGTCGGCGGCAAGAATTCGGCGGCGGAGGCGGCGCTCGACCTCTTTCGCGCGGGCGCGCGGGTGACGATGGTCCACCGCGACGCCGAGCTCGGCAAGAACCTCAAGTTTTGGGTGAGGCCGGATATCGAGAACCGCATCCGCGCCGGGGAAATCCAGGCGCTCTTCAAGACGCACGTCACGCGCATCGAGCCCGGGCGCGTCTGGGTGAAGAATTCGTCGAGCCACGAGAAGGCGATCCCCGCCGTGCAGGTGTTCGCCATGACCGGCTACCACCCGGATTTCGATTTCCTCGAGCGGCAGGGAATTAAGCTCGATCGCGAGACGCGCCGCCCGCTATGCGACCCCGAAACGCTGGAGACGAATGTGCCGGGGATCTACGTCGCCGGAGTGGTCGTCGGGGGCCTGCAAACCGGCGACATTTTCATCGAAAATGGCCGATTCCACGGCCGCCAGATCGTCGCCGCTATGGCAGGCAAGGGACGCATCGCCGAGCCGGCGCCGGTCGCGCCCCCAGGAGAATGAAGTGGCGCGAATGGCTGGCACGTAGACGGCTGCGCGGCGGCTGGGCATTCGTAGGCGCCCTTTCAGGGCGGCCCAGAATTTGGAACGGAATGGCGCAAAATTTGCTAGAGTGAGATTGGAAAATCGATGCCATCGATCGTGGGAGAAGTCGCCGAAACGTTCGTCACGCTCGTCAAGGGCTTCAGCGTAACTCTGCGCGCGATGTTCAGCAAAACTACGACGGAGAACTTTCCCGAGACCGCGCCTAGCGTCCAGCCGCGCTATCGCGGCATCCACGTCCTGCAACGCGACGAAAACGGACTCGAGAAGTGCGTAGGCTGCTTTCTGTGCGCCGCGGCGTGCCCCACGAATTGTATCTATATCGAGGCTGCCGAAAATACCGAGTCGCAACGCATATCTGCGGGCGAGCGCTACGCAAAAGTCTACAACATCGATTATTCGCGCTGCATCTTTTGCGGCTATTGCGTCGAGGCTTGCCCCACCGACGCGATCACTCACGGCCACAGCATCGAGCTCGCCCCGTACGACATCAACGCGCTAATCTACCGCAAGGAACAGCTGCTCGAGCCCTGGCCCCCGCGCGGCTCCGCCGCCTCCAAGCCAGGCGAATTGAATTGAATTGAATTGAATTGAATCGAATCGAATTGACCTGACCTTAGCCCGTGGCGCAGTTGTTTTTCCAACTCCACATAACAACTGTTCTCGCCCTAGAAAGAGCGTCAAGTTCACCATTTTCTGGATCGAACTTCTATCTAGATTCATCGCAAGTGTACACCTGCCTTCGTACATCCTTGAATTCAGCCCGTCGCCGCGCGATAGGTGCGTGGCGGGAGACCGTTGCCGCAGCGTCCGTCCGGCTTTGCCCGTCCCACCTTCTTAATGCGCGCTAACGGCGCCCGCATTCTTGCGGCATAACTGCTACGTCCGCAGATTCACTTCAGGTCCATCCCACCGCGTCACCACAAAACATCACACCGCGAATGAATATTTTATGTTTGGCAAGTAGCGGCTGAGCGCAAACACGAATGACGGGCACGTCGCTTCTCACCACATGAAGGACTGTGAGCGGCGTGGCCTCGGAAAGGACGAGTCTCAAGCGCGTGTATCGAGGAGTCATACGGCGGCTCTGAAATTCGATAAAGGAGGCTTGCTCGCGTTGACACAAAAGCAAGGACAAGGGGCAGCAAAACCTAGCATCGACGATAATGCCGGCCCCGACTGGGCATCAGCGAAAACGGAATATCACCGTCGTCGTGGGAACGGCTGCACTCAAACTGCAGGCTCGGACGAATCGAAGAATGGAGCGAGCAGAAAGGACGTGGACTCATGCGCTCATGGAGTAAGCATGGCGTCACTTAACCGTGAGCTTTCGCGAGGCCGCGACTGGCTCGCCACGATAGCTCCTCAGTTGATAAGGAAGATCTCTCGACTGCAGCATGGAAATCGGTTCCTTCCGGCGTTTCTTCTGTTGCAGGGACGAGGGGTCCCTCGGGTTGAAGTTCGAATTCGAATTCCTGCTGCGCTTTCGATGATAAGCGAACCGGCATCGCGACAATGCTGGCCTCTCCGAGACAGCTTGTCACGTATCTCCGTGCGAACGGTTTCACGTACGGCTTCCTTAGTCTTTTGGTATGTCCTCGATTCACTGGAGTTCCGTCCTCCAACAGTAGGCGCCCTCCAGCATCTTCCACCTCGGCAAAGCCGATCGACAAGCTCTGTCGACGCAAGGCGACGTCGGATACTGCCACGCGCCCTGTCCGAAGAGAAATCGTCACATGCTTCGGCGATCTGTTTTGCGCAGGGCAATCGAATTCCAACACGGGCGGCATCGCATCTGTATGTCGGCATTCGAGCATACACCGCGAAAGTCCAGCATCCACTTCCGCTTCCACCCACTCATCGACTAACGCCCGGACTTGCTTCCGCAGGTCTGCTGCCTGGTTCATGCGGGCGATTCGAAACGACTCGAGGCTCACGTCGGAGCAAGCCAGTAAGTATTCGAGCGCAGGACGAGTGCCGCTCACGGGATACCTCCATTGTTTTGTTTGGCCCCCAACCGAAAGGGAGGAGATGCGCCGCTAACTAACTATATAGATACTTTAATTCAACGGTACCTCTATAGTACTTACGATATTGCAACGTCATCACTCTAACCATTAAAGCTGCAACTTGTCTAGAGACTAGGACCGCACGGATTCGATGTCTTACAGAGAAAGATGCGAGGCACGGGGCTTTCAATTCTTCGGTTTCTCGGAGCGCTCGTCATGCGTGGCGCCGATCATGCCGGGCGGCTTGCGAAAGGTCCAAAAGATTGACCACGTCGACTGACGGTGAACTCCATACAGGTTCGGAGGTGCAGCGCCAATGAGTCCACAACTGAAATTACGCAGAGAAGGGTGCCACGGAGCCACCCTCCCGCGTGGCTGGCAGATGGCTTGGTACGAACCGCATCGCCGTGTCGGTGTTTACTACCCAGCGCCCTTGCACTGGATACTGCGCGCGTTACGTGAATTTAGGTACCGCCTGCGCGTCGCGTTGCGCGCGCCACGTCTCGAACACGCCGATGTCATCGCGATGGAGCGCACCGATCGCGAACGTCAACGCCTCGCCGACGAATACGCGCGCGGATACCTCGCTGGCTGGCGAGAGTGCTTTCACACTTGCCTCGAAGCAGTCGAAGGGGAGATCGCACGTTCGGATGAAATGTGGGACATCGGCGATCTCCTCGCCGGCACGCCAAAGTCATCTCGAAACAACAATTAGCCGATCTGTGCGGCGCTCAGGCGTCATGTGAATACGCTTCGCAAAATCTGGCAGCCATTCTTGGCGAATTGTGAGGTCTCATGAAAGCTGTCGAAGTTTTCGACGCATGCTATGCACGCTATCGTGGTTTGCGGGAGTGGCTGAAAGATTCTTCTAGTTCGGTGCGCGCCGTCAGTCTCGACTTGCCATCCTCCGGATATCAGTGGCGTCCGGATCGCGCGCGCGCCTGCGAATATATTGCCGATTTCGAACGCATCGGCCGCCATGCGCTTCGCCGTCCGGAATGGAAAGGGCGCCTCAAGCTCTTCCACGCGTATTTCCTTCGCGAGGCGGACTATCGGAACTCGATTCGCGTGGTCGGCGTGGCTGAGGGCACTTTCGACTATTGGTTTGCCGAGGTCAAACGTGCGGTCGGTGCGGAGTTCTCGCGCACGGGACTTTTCCCCCCTGGGCGCTATTTCCAATCTCGGGGGTTAGCGGCGGCCGAAGGGCGCGTTCTTGGCTCGGTCGCGGTCGCGCGAGCCAGCGAAGAGGCTTCGCAGCAGCGGGATTCCCAAATTGAATGGAACGGACAGCAGATTCTTCAGCAGCGTTGAGCGCCGCTCCTGCCGTTCCTGAAAGGCATCCGCCTGAGTCTGCTTGTTGGCAACTACCGCCGTGATGTATTTCAGGAAATCGACGCCGCACTGGTCGCACGTCCCACCATGCCGCTGCTCATGCTTGCATGCAGGGCATTCGTAGCGCAGTGTTGCGTGACATTTCCGGCAGAACCGCGCCACGTCACGAGCTTCGGAGCCGCACTTAGGGCAATTCATGTCCCGATTTTAGCGTTGATACGACCATGCTTCGGTAAGCCCGTGCGGCTCTGCGCCTACACGGTTACCCCTGTACGGCGGGGCAGGCGTGGCGTATTGCGGAAAATGCGCCACCGATCGGCCAATCGTCAGTGAATCAGCCGGATTCGCTGTGACGCGAGTTTCTTTGCACTGTTCCCGCACGGTCTGCGCTTCGGATCGGCCGCCCGCGGCGGAGCGGTTGCTGCTTTCACGTGCGGCGGAGGTGCCAGCAACCGCACCACGTGCCCTAGCCGCTCCTGCCGATACGGCTTGGCCATGCATACGATCGCGCCGAGCGAGTGCGCGTTCGCGTAATCGCTGGGATACGCCGATCGCGTCATCAGCATCACAGGCACCGCTTGCAGCCGCGGCGTCGTTTTCACGTGCGCGCAAAGGTCGTACCCCGGCAAGTCCTGCCCTTCGATTTCGGCAATCAGCAGCGCCGGTGTATGAATATCCAGCACCTCGCGCGCCTCGAGACCCGTTCCCACGGCGATCACATCGTAGCCTTCGTTCTTCAGATAAACCTTCAGGCACGCGCGCAACGCCGCGTCGGCATCCATCACTACCACGAGAGGGCGCGTCGAGCCTTCCGTTCGCGTGTACTCGGTCCACATCGATTTTTCGCTGAGCTTGTGCCCGCCGGAGTCCACAAGTTCGGGATCTTTGCTGGCGTTGAACGCAATCGCTACCGCCCGGCGTCCGTCTTCCAGGTCGCTCACCCGGGCCACCATCCCCGTCTGCTCCGCTTGGATCGCTGCGAGCGCCCGGCTGTAGGGGAACGTCACCGCCACTTCCATGCCGAGTTCGAACGCGCCTTGCGCGCTCGTGAACAGGATCCCGCCGCGCGACACGTCGAGCGTCATCGAAATTTCGTCTGGGCCGCCGTTCGTCACATCGAGTTGCCGGACACGCACCGGCGCGGAAATCAGCGCACGCCGCCGGCTGCGGCGTTCTCTGCCCGAAGCCTCACGGTTGTTGTGGTTTGCGGCCTGCGCGGCCGGCTCGTGGGGTTTCGACGACGAGCCCTGCGAGCCCGCCACCTGTTCGGCCGTGCCGCCTTGCGGCCAGTTTTCGGCATTTAACTCGAGCCGGTTACTCATGGTTCTCAATCCTCCTCAGAGATACCCTTCCGTGATGATCTAAGTTAACGGACCCGGCTGTTTAGCGCACTAGAAGGAAAGTTACAATTAAGCAGTACCATCGCGGCACCCGCTATTGGTACCTCCGTACCCTTGGCATCCGCAGTCGAATCTGTCGAAATCCGCTACGTTCGCCATTCTCGCGTGCCTTCGTTAGAATGGCCTATGCCTCCCGCCTCCGACAAACCCTATCGCCTCTCCGTTCTCAACGTCTCGCCGGTGGCCACGGGCTCTTCGAGCCGCGAGGCGCTCCAAAACACCCTCGATCTCGCCCGCCTCGCTGAAGATCTCGGCTACACGCGCTACTGGCTTGCCGAGCATCACAACACACCGCTTATCGCCAGTTCCGCGCCGGAAGTAATGATCGGCCATGTGGCCGATGTCACGCGCCGTATCCGCGTGGGCTCGGGCGGCGTGATGCTGCCAAATCAGGCGCCCTTGCGTGTGGCGGAAAGTTTTCGCGTCCTCGAGGCGCTGCATCCGGGACGCGTCGATCTCGGCATCGGCCGCGCGCCAGGCACCGACCCAATTACTACCCTCGCTCTCCGCCGTTCGCGCGAAGCGATGGGCGCCGACGATTTCCCGGTTCGACTCGAAGAGCTCCTGGGCTTTCTCGACGGCGAATTCCCTGAAAATCACCCCTTCCAGCGCATCCGCGCTATGCCTGATGACGTTCCCATGCCCGAAGTCTGGCTCCTTGGGACCAGCGATTTTTCCGCGCAGCTCGCCGCCATGCTTGGCCTTCGCTACGCCTACGCGCACCATATCGTCCCGGAAAACGCGCTCACCTCTCTGCGTATCTACCGCGAGAACTTCAAGCCGTCGGCGCATCTCCCCGCGCCCGAAACGCTGCTCTGCATGTCTGTGCTTTGCGCTGAAACCGACGAGCGCGCCGCCGAGCTTGCGCGCCCCATGGAGCTTACCCTGTTGCGTTTTCGGCAGGGAAGGATGTCGCGCTTCCCAAGCGTCGCCGAAGCCTCCGATTATCCTTACACGCCCGAGGAGCGCCATGTCGTCGCCCTCAGCCGCGAGCGCTTCTTCGCCGGCTCGCCCGACCGCGTCCGCGCGCACATCACCGCCCTCGCCGACCGCGCCGGAGTCTCCGAAATCATGATCACCACCATGGCCCACGAACACGCCGACCGCCGCCGCTCCTACGAACTCCTCGCCGACGCCTTCTCGCTGTACGATGCGAAGTCCCAAGACGTGTAAGAATTCTCTCCCGACGGCAGAGGCTTTCGGATATATTACCGGCTCGGAGAGCCCGAGTGTCCCGAGTCGCCCGCAAAGCTCTAATTGAAAAGCTACAGGTGGCCAGAGGCAACCGCCTGACGGTCACCTACGTCACGTCCACCCGACCTGGTCACGAGATCCAGATTGCTGATGACGCCTTCAGGGTCATATACGATCACCTCGAACAGGGTCGAGAATTGGCCAAAGGGGGCGTCGACCTCTTCATTTACAGCAACGGCGGTTCTGGCACAGTGCCCTGGCGCATTGTGAGTCTAATTCGGCAGTATTCGAAGGACTTATCCGTTCTCGTCCCGTCTCATGCCTTTAGCGCCGCAACGCTCATTGCACTCGGTGCAAATAGAATCATTATGCATAAGATGGGATGTTTGGGACCCATAGATCCATCTGTTGCAAACATTTTTAATCCGCCGCATCCACTCGCCCCTGGACAGCTGGCGCCAATCAGTGTCGAAGATGTATCCGCGTTCTTCAAATTGGTAAAGGACGACGTTGGCATAACCCACGAAGATGAGCTTGTTCAAGCCCTTGTCGCCCTTACCGACAAGATTCACCCGCTGGCCATCGGTAACGTTCAAAGGCACCACAATCAATCGCGACTAATGGCGCGACGCCTGCTTAGGGCGCATATGGGCGAATCGGAAGAGCATGAAATCGAGCAGTTAATCGATAACCTCAAGTCGAATCTGTTCTACCACGGCCATCCGATAAACCGGGAGGAAGCGAAAAAGGACCTCAAGCTCAAGATCGAGGACCCAACGGCCGATGTTGAATCGTTGATGTGGGAACTATACCGTGAGTACGAAAACGACCTGAAACTCAAGGAACCATTCAACGTGCTTCGCGAGCTGGAGCTTAAGCTGAATGATGTCGCGCCGCCACCCACTCCCTTGACGACGGCGCAATTAGTCCAGCAAATGCAGGCACTTGCAGCCACGGGTATCGGTCTCGGCGCAGTTACCGAAGACCAGCTTGTGAGGCTAGCAGCGGCGATGATACCATTAGTTAGCGGAGGAAACCCCACCCAGCGGGGAAAAGTAACCTTGGATCCGATATTTGGTGCCTATATCGAGTCCGCCGCGCGTGCCGACGTGTTCAAGACAGACCTGAGAATCGAGCGGGTAACCGCGAATTTACCAGGAGGCCCGCAAGACGCTATCAGACAAGAGGTTATGTGGCAGCGTTGGGAAGAAGAGAAATGAAAAAGAAAAAGAACTCCAAACCCTCCGAAGCTCCGACCCCTACCATTGGGGCTCCCGCCGCGAATCTCACGACGGGCCCTACTAGCATCCAGCCCGTTACCACGCTGGGCATTCAGCCTTCGTTCCTTGGCAGCCCAATCATGCGGGAAGACTTTATAACCCGCACTGGATTTGTCCCGACCAAATAGGTGCTGGCCTATGATCGCTTCGCGGTCCGTCTATGCCGTGGCGGGCGAGCAAAACCGGTCGAACGCCTGCGTCAGATCCTGTGCGATCGCGTACGGGTCGCGGCTCTCGATGTCGTGCCTCTCAAGCATGAACGCCACCTTGCCATCGCGCATCAGCGCAATCGATGGCGACGACGGCGCGTATCCTGCGAAATAGCTTCGCGCGCGCTCCGTGGCTTCGCGATCCTGCCCGGCAAATACCGTTAGCAGCACCTCAGGACGCGCGGCATTCGCCAGCGCCCGCGCAATCGCCGGGCGCGCTCGCCCCGCGGCGCATCCACAAACCGAATTCACCACCACCAGCGCCGTCCGCTTCTCATTCTTCAGCGCGGTGTCCACTTCCGCCGGCGTCCGCAATTCGCGGAATCCTACCCGCGTCAATTCATCTCGCATGCCTTGCACCATAATGTCAGGGAACATCGACCGCTCCTTTGCCGTCCTACGGCGTTGCGCGAAACTTGTTCAGTGCAGCGCGCTCGTCCGGCTGCACGTCAAAAATTGTGTAGAGGCGCGTCAGCTGAATCACGTCGTGAACTCGTTTCGTAAGGTTCGCGATTTTCAATTCGCCGCCCGCGCCGCGCACCGTCGTATATGTATTCACCAACTCGCCCACGCCGGCGCTGTCGATATATTGCACCTCGGCCAGATTCAGCAGGATCTTGCGCTTGCCGCCATCTACCAGCTCGCGCACCATTTTTCGCAGCATCGCGCTGCCGTCTCCTAGCGTAATCTCCCCGGAGAAATCCAATACCGACACATCCTCCGCATCCCGGCATGTCCCGAGCAATCTCATCGCTGCAACTATAGCACCACTCCGCCCGGCCTAGCCATTGCAGGGATAGGCGGCCGGAGGCATAGCGGACAATCCGGCCTTTTTTCGCCCAGCTCCTCAACTTCGAGCACTGTATTTTCAGCTAAAAGACGCGAAATTGGACTTCGATGATCTCCCGGACCTGGGCTGGCTTTCCGTCGGGTCCCGTCGCGGGCTTCAGCCTCCATCTCTTGACGGCTTCGATCGCGGTAGCGTTTAGGCCGCCCGGCAAGCCCTTGAGGACGACAACGTTGCTTATATGGCCGTCCGTTCCGACAATCGCCGCAAGCTCGACAACGCCCTGTACGCGTCTCCTCGTGGCTTCGGGCGCGTAGTCAGCCCGAGGACAATAGATACACATTGGCGCCGAGTATCCCGCCGTGCCCCCTTTGGGAAAACTTGAGAAATCAGGCGGGAGGTTGTAGGCCGAGACGTTGTTCGCCAGTAATCCCGCCATTTCCTCGGTAAGTGGAAATGAAATTCGTATGCCCGTGATGCCTTTTCCGTTGTCTACGCGGAACACCTTCAAGTCGACGCTCAGCCTGTTGTCATGATCCACGGACATCGCGCCATTCACGAATGCCTTTACTCCAAGCTCGTCCGCAAACACGAGCTCCGAAGGCGGGTCCAGGATGATCTCCGGCGCATAGAAATTCTCTCTTCGCTTGTCCTCGATTGTCGATCGATCCTCGACTCGGATTTGTCCCAGGGACTGCGCAATCGCGACGCTCAATTCGTCGGCGAGCTTTTCGCCAAGATGGGTCACCTTATCCCCGGGCCCCGAAAAATCGAAAACCGCGAGGGTCTTCTGTTTCGAATGCACGATCGGGCCGGCGAGCCGCGCGGCCGCCACCTCCATGGGCGTCTGCGCACGTGCTCCCGCTGTTGCTGCGAGCGCCAGAGCTAGCGCGAGCATCCCTCGAAAGAGACCCTCGTTTGCCCACTGCATCACGTGCCCCACATTTTTTCTTCAGCCAAAGATCAAAGCGGCGTGATGGTACCATGCGCTCGCTAGGCCGCAACCGGGCAACCGACCGCGGCCGCGCGAACCGCCGAAGGCCCGGCTGTTAACCAACGGCACCCGTTGCGTTTCCATCTGATTCGTGTTATGGTCCGTAAGCTTTTGTTGCTCTTGTGATCCTCTCGACTCGCATTCGATAAACGCTGCCGGGGAAGAATCCCGACAGCTTTTTTTTTGCGCGGCGATGGACCCGGGGGCACGAATAGCAATCCCGGCGGCTAATCGTCGCCCTATCAATAATCTAGGAGCAACGTCGGTGAGCAAAGAGCAAGGTACTGTCAAGTGGTTCAATGCAGCAAAGGGCTACGGGTTCATCCAACGCCAGTCCGGTGAGGACGTCTTCGTGCACTTCTCGGCTATCCAAGCCGATGGGTACAAGAGCCTTAACGAAGGGCAGGCGGTCGAATTCGAAGTCAAGCAGGGTCCGAAGGGCCTGCAGGCTGAAAACGTCGTAGGTCTGTAGCGCACCGCTCGGGCAACTTCGTTTCGCACCAGGAATCAAGGGTCAGGGCCGGGCGCCTCAAGCGTCCGGCCCTGGACTCTGCAAGCTTAGTCCGTCCCAGCCCAACGTTTGTGAGTCTTGAAGTCGTAAGTCCTTTTGTCCTTATACGGAGGAGACGAACAGTGCAGATACTGTCCGAGGGCCAAACCATTCGTCACGAACAATACGGCATTGGCACCGTCACGGAATCAAACACAGAACGCACCACGATCGACTTCGATAATCACGGCCTGAAGAAGTTCGTCACCGCGATCTGGGTGGCGGAACTCGTCGGTGAGCCGCCCGCCGATCGCCCCACGCGCCGCCGGGGCCGTCGCAAAACCGTCAAAAAGTGACCACTTAAGCCGTTTTACCATCCCTTATCTGGCCAAAATCGGCCGGATAGGGGATTTGTTTTTTCGGCCTTCGTTTTCTCCGTTTTGCCGATTTTCCCGTGCAAAACGCGGCCTGTTTCTTCCTACGACGCTTCGAAAAGTCGCGATCTAAGGATTCACCAGGTTCGCCCGAATTGCGAACCGAACCAGTTCGCTGAAACTTGCGAAATTCATTTTGCGCATGATGTGATTGCGATGGCTTTCGACGGTCCGCGTCGAGACGCTCAGTGCCGCCGCCACTTCTTTGTTGCTCTTTCCCTCGGCCAGCAGTTGTACCACCTGCACTTCGCGCTCGGTGAGCGGCGTGCCGGGCACCGGACCTGCCTCGGCCAGTGCAGCAGTCGGTCCCTCGACGAAATTCTGCGTCATCGTCCGGGCGAGCGTGCTCGTGAAGAACGGCAAGTGCCGCCGCGCGTGATCCACAGCCGCCAGCAGCTCCGTATCGGCGTCGGACTTCAGCACGTATCCGAGCGCGCCCGCGCGCAGCACCTCGCGCGCCAGTTCCTCGGAAAAGTGCATCGAGAGGATAAGTATTTGCGTCGAAGGCGAGTCCTGCCGGATCGCGCGCGCCGCGTCGAGGCCGTTCATCTCCGGCAACGTCAAATCCAAAATCACGAGGTCGGGCTTATTCTTCTTGACGAATTCCACGGCCTGAACCCCTGTCGTGAGTTCGCCGCAGACGTCGATCCCGGATCGCTCGTCGAATAGCGCCCGCAGTCCGCGGCGCACCACGGGATGATCGTCCACGATGACGACGCGATAGAGCCGGGCGCTAGGCCTTTCCGTTTCAGGCGGGTCGAACGGATTGCGTCCCGGCACGCCTCGCTTTTCGTCCTTGTTGCTTTGCATCGGGGCCCTCGCTTTCATCCGAGTCCAGATCTGCTTCCTTCGCGCGCGGGGCAAGTGGGAGGGTTGCGCGCAACGTGGTGCCGCGCCCAGGGGCGCTCTCGAGTTCGAAAGTGCCTCCAAGTTGTTCGACGCGCTCGCGCATACCGGAAATGCCGACCCCTAGCGGCGCCGCCTTCGTCAGGGCCTTGCTGTCGACTTGGAGCCCGCGGCCTTCGTCTCGAACTTCGGCTCGAATTCTCCCTCCCGACCGCATGATCCGAATCCACGCGTTGCGGCTTCCCGAATAGCGATGGACGTTTGTTAGTGCCTCCTGCACCATGCGGAAGACCGTCGTCTCGATCTCCTCCGACTGCCGGCCGACGTGATCGTCCACTTCCAAACTCACGTCGATTCCGCTGCGATCGGTAAATCCGGTGACGTACCAGCGCAATGCGGCGGCCAGGCCCGCTTCATCCAACAGGGGCGGGTGCATCAGATAAGAAACCGTCCGCACCTCCCGGACGGCAGCTTCGGTAAGTTCGACGGCCGTCTTCCAGAGCTCCTGCGCCTTGTCTTCATTCTGCGCCATGGCGCCCTTCAACCGGCCCAGCGTCATCTTCAGCGCCGCCAGGCTCTGCCCGGCGGATTCATGCAAAGCACGCGCGGCCTCGCGGCGCTCCTGGTCGCGCGTGCGCATCACTTCCTGCGATAGCCTGCGTAAATCCTGCACCACGCGCCGCTGGTCGGTGATGTCCTGCACCACGCCGATGCCCGCGATGGATTGTCCATTCGGCCCGAGGATCGGAACGCCGCGAACGAAATGGACTCGCGTGCGGCCGTTGGGCCGGCGGAAGCGCACCATGTAGACGAAGGGCTTGCCGTTGCGCCAGCCCCGGTTGGCAAGGATGCGGGCCCGGCGACGGTCGCTCGGGTGCACCTGTTCCCAATACCATTCGCGCGTGAATTCGGCGGCACAATCGATCCCGTAAAGCCGCAGCAGCGATTTCGAAAGCGTCGCCTTTTCCGTCTTGAGATCAAACTCCCAGCTTCCCAGATTTGCCATGTGCTCGGCTTGAGTGAGCAGTGCCTTACTCAGACGAACGCGCTCTTCCTCGCGCCTGCGATCGGTGATGTCCTGCGACATTCCCCGAATGCAGGTCACCCGGCCGGCTTCGTCCTTGATGGCTACGGCCCGCGAATGGAAGGTACGCACTTCACCCTTCGAGGTCACGAAGCGCAACTCGTTCTCGAGCGGCTTCCCGGTTGACTCGATCGCCTCTAGATCGCGCACGGCGTCTTCGATGTCATCGGGGTGAATCACCTTGTGGCGGTCGTCTCGGGGAATCGGCCCGTTGCTCGGGTCAAAACCCAGCATGCGATAAAAGTGCGCCGACCAGGTCAATGCCTTTGACGCAACGTCGTATTCCCAGCTGCCGAGATTGGCGAGTTTCTCGGCCTGCGCGAGCAGCATCTCGCTCTTGCGCAGGCGGTCTTCCGCTTCTTTTCTCTCGGAAATGTCTTGGGACAATCCCACCAATCCGGTCACATGACCTTCGGCATCGGCAAGCGGAACAGCACGCGTGTAGAACGTCCGAATGCGTCCATCCGGCAGCACGAAGCGCGCTTCGTGCTCCTGATATTCGCCGGCCGAGGATGCCAGTCCCGGCAACTTCTCCACTTTCTCTCGATCGTCGGGGTGAACTATGGCGAGAAGTCGCGCTTTGTTGATGGGCGGGCCGTTCGGATCCTGGCCCAGCATCTCGTATAGTTGCGCCGACCATTCTCCTTCGCCCGTTTCGAGATTCAGCTGCCAGGAGCCCATCTTTCCGATCTCCTCGGCCTTGCGGAGAAGGGCTTCGCCCTTGCGCAGGGTCTCGTGATTCGCCTTTCGCGCGGTAACGTCGCGCGCATACAAGCAGCAGGTCGGCAGATGGGAAGAAGCGCGGGCTGCCGGCAGGACACGTACTGCGAACCAGTGCAGCCCGTCGGGGAGCTGCACCGAATATTCGACCTCGTCTTCAATGCGGGTGATGCCGCCGCGCCCAAGCCATTCGACAAGCCGAGCGTACGATTCGGCAGAAAGCACGTCTTTCACCTGCCGGCCGAGCAGGGCGGTTCTGGCTCGATCCATTAGACCGGCATTCGAACTCCACGCCACTTCGATCTCGCCGCGGGGATCGAGGACGAGTACGAATTCGTGGAGTATCTTGAAAAGATCCTCGAACTTGCAATGCGTGAAGGCTAAAGAGTGAGCGGAGCCGTTTTCGTTGGCGGTTCTATGACTGTCGGAATTCGAATCGGGAGGATGGCTCGAATCGTATGCTGTCCCCATACGAGACGCGTGGGCGCGGGTTTCCTCTGGTCGTGCTGGATGTGAAGCCATACGTCGCTGGGCCCTCCCACTCCGTAACTGACCCGACGCGCGTCGCGCAGCGCCGAAGCCACCGCCCAAGAACCGCTGCCCGAACTCTACTTGGCCCGGGAATTTACTCTAGCGTTACTTACGTGTCAAGCGTTACGCGTTCCGGAACGGCACAATTACTACGGATATCGGGCTTCCAGTCGCCGCACAGCCAATTTCCGTATTGTTTCGGGTTGAAACAGATCGCGGGGAAGCATAGGGTGCAGGCAGCGTTTTGGAAGGGATGTTAGGACTAACGTTCAGCGTCCCGTTTTCCGATAAACATTCTTGACGGGAAGCGGAGGGCGCGCCCACCGGCTGGACTCGCGCGCAGCCAGTTCTGCCCGCAGCTTGGACTGACTTTTCCAAGCAATCGCGGCGGGCGCTGGCTGCGTCTCTGGCCTTGTGAAATCGGGCTCGCGAATTCCCCGGCACATTCTCCGCATACGGTTCGCCGCTGCTCGCGCGGCCGACACGCAGTTGTGAATTCCCGCTGGAACGATAACGAGCGCAGGAGCAGATCATGGGTGTAACGACAATGCGCATTCTCTATGCCGGGACGCCAGCCCCGACGACGGACGAAATGCTGGGGCGGCTCGCCGCTCGCGGTTTCGGAGCGTACCGGGCCGCGAAACTGTGCGAGGCGCGCGAATTGCTGGAGACCTTTCGGCTGGACGTCGTCCTTGCGACGGAATCACTCAGCGACGGACGCGGGTACGCGCTCGCCGACAAGATGAAAGAGCACTCGGGCACGCTGATCGTGGGCGTAGCGCTTTCGGAGAGCTGCCTCTGGCTGCCGGTGATCGAACGCGGCGTCGCGGTTCTCGGGAAACGCGCGCTCAGCCACGCGATGCTCGAATCAGAACTCAACAGGCTGCTTGGCATCCGGTTGCTCGAAGAGAGGGGCGCCAGGAACGTTGCGGCGCGGCTCAGCGACGGCCGGGCCGATTCCGACCGGACGATACAGATGGCAACGCACGGCAACGGCGAGTGCTCGCTCGACTGACGCTTACACGCGGAGGTGCTCCACGAAAGGGCTGCGAGGAAGGGCTCCGATCGCTAAGCCGGGCGCCTGCGCGCGCGATGCGAAGGATCGCCTGCCGATTCCCACGAACGCCGCGCCCGGAAAACGGCGCGGGCCGCTGCGCGAGTACATCGCGCTGCACGACCTGACTGCGTGCCTTCTGGAAGCGTACGATTGCGTCTCGCGGCTGGCCCATCAAAAATATATCGAGCGGGGCAGCGCGCCGGGGAAGGAAATGGACGACTGGCTGGCCGCACAGCGAGAGTTGTTGCCGTCCCTGCCAACGAACGTGAAAGAGAGCGGCGATTTTGTGTATGCGCTGACGAGCGTGCCGGGCGCGGCCGCGACGGAAATTGCCGTGGGCGTGGAATCGCACTGGCTGGTGATTCTGGTTGGCTCGAACGCGATGGTACACTCGGCGGCGCACTCGTTTTGCGTGCTGGAATTGCCGGCGAAAGTCGATCCCGAAAGATCCGTCGCAATCCTGACCGACGGAATGCTCGCGATCCGGATGAAGAAACTGTCCGCGAAAGCGTGAGGGACCCAGACGACTAGCGCGCGGGGTGGCGGCGGGAGATCGCGACCCAGAGGACGACGCCGGCGACGACCGAGAGAAGGCTGGCGGCCTGGGCGTTGGTCAAGCCAAGGAACGAGCGCGGGTTGATGCGAATGAATTCGACGAGGAAGCGCGCGATGCCGGTGAGCACGAGATAGGCGGCGAAAACCGTGCCGCGGCTTGCGGGCCGCGTTCCCAAGAGGCGCGCGCCGAGACGCCACAAGATCCACGCGATGATGCACGCTACGATGAGCTCGTAGATCGGCGTGGGATGGACGCGCTGAGTGGTCGGAACGAGCCCATTCGGGAAGCTCATGCCCCAGGGCAGAGAAGTGGGCTTGCCGTAGTCGCCGTCGCCCGAGAGCAGGCAGCCGATGCGGCCAACGCCGTAGCCGAGCGCGGCGGCGGGGGAGCCTGCGTCGAGCATCTCGAGCAGCGGAATTTTCTTGGCGCGCGCGAGCCAGACAAAGGCAGCGAAACCGGCGATCAATCCCCCGAACCACGCCAGGCCATAGCGGCTCAGAAGCTCTCCGACGGGATCCTGCAAGAGTTGGCGCGGAGATTCGAGGACGTGATAGAGCTTTGCCCCCACAATTCCCACCAGGCAGGGAACTGCGATGAACATCTCCGCCAGCGGTGAGTCTTTCGGCGCGACGCCGCGGCGGGCCATGTCCGCGCGCAGGACATAGTATGCGGTGACCATCGCCGCAGCGACCATCAGCCCGAACGTCGGAATCGCAACTGGCCCGATATGGATGAAGGGATACACGAGACCCAATCTTTAACTCTCACCGTTCGCCCGCGAACTGTCAATCGCGTTGTAGGTCGAAAGTCACGACGGCACTGTTACTAAAGGGGTTGTGGCATTTCACGAATATTTCGAGAGGTGCTTGATTTTTTTGTTAGACTAAGCACAATAACTCTTGCCCGATGGAGACCGCGCCATGTTGGACGTTGAATTGAAATATCTAGAGTCGCACAGGGATGACCTGTTAAAACAGTATGGCGGCAAGATTCTTGTCATTAGCGGAGAGCAGGTTACCGGCGCATACGAAACGATGGAAGAGGCGTTGCAGGGCGCTGCGGCCCAACATGGACTCAAGAATGTCCTGATCCGTCGACCGTCCGAAGCGCAGATTCACTTCACTGCTCCTGCATTGACCTTGGGGATCCTTAGTGCCAATCCTTCACAGCCAAATAGCGGCTCAAAGGAAGGCCCCGGACGGTAAGGTAATCCAGATTCCTCCGGCGGCGGCCTTGGTTATGCGTGGCCCGGTCTTACAGGTCACGGTCACCATCGAGCAGAACGCTGCAAAGGCGCTTTTGACTCAGGGCAAGACAGTTCAGAGCAAGACCGGAATCGCTCTGATTGATACGGGCGCGTCTAATACGTGCGTCGACGACAAAGCGGCACAAGAGTTGGGCTTGCCGGTGATTGATGTAGGCTCCATGCAATCCGCCAGCCACGAGAAGCATCCCTGCAACATCTACCCAGTTCAGATTGTAACTCCGGTCGTCACGTTAAACTCTCCGCGAACCATCGGTGCTAATCTAGCCTCGCAAGGCTTGCTCGTATTAATCGGGAGAGATGTGCTGGCGTCTTGTAACCTTTTCTACAACGGTCCTTCTGGACAGTTCACTCTGTCTCTGTAACGCTTTCTCTCTTCCATCTGGTACGCGCTCTCTCTTAGCCACTTCTTTCCGCTGTGACCCGAGCGACGAATGGTCCGCAAGCGGGTCGATCCACCGAGCGGAAAGTTGCTCTTGAAACCGGGGAGGCGAAAAGCGCATCTTATGGCTAGGGTTAGATAGCAGCACTCGTCCCGGCTGCCCTGCTAACTGGGAGCGGAGGGTGCGGACATGATTCGGTCGACTTCACGCCCGTCTTGCCTGATTCAATTCTTTCTTGGAATTGTCGCTGCGGTGGCGCTGGTGTGTGTGCCGGAGGCTGCTTTCGCGCAACGTGGTGGCGGCGGGCACGGCGGGGGCGGTGGGGGACATTTCGGCGGAGGCGGAGGACATTTCGGGGGTGGAGGCGGTAGTCACGCGGGCGGTGGAAGCTCTGGGGGCGGCCACGATTATGCACCGAGATCGGGGATGCACTCGGGCGGTTCGCCATCGGGCGCCGCGGTGCGGCCGGGCACGCCACCGGTCAATTTCGGACACGGTGATCCGACCGTAATTTCCAGCGGCGGCGCTTCGCCTTCGAGTTTTGCGCACCCAACCGGGCCAGCTATGGGATTTGCCGCGGGACCGCGAGCCGGAGAGGCTGCACCGGTTCCGCAGCACGTGACAATCGGCTTCCCGCCAGCGAGCGGAGCGGGAGAATTTGTGACGCCGGTTGGAGCGATCCACGGCGGCAACGGCGGCGCATTGAGCTTTTCCGGGCAAGGCCACGAAATCTGGCAAAACAGTTCGGGCGGCGGAGCCGTGCGCCAGGGCGGTTCAAGCTCTTTCCTGGAATCGCGGCCGATGGGATCGCAGCGGGTACGTCCGTTTCCTCCGCGGCGGTTCCATGGTGGATTTTTTGGGCCGGGATATGGTTACGGGTACGGGTACGGATTCGGCGGATTCTACCCTTGGGGATTCGGAGTTGGATTGGGGTTTGGCGCTGGCTGCGATCCATTGTGGGATTTCGGCTGCGACGCATACGGCTATCCGGGGGGCGGCTACTACGGGCCGTACGCGCCGGGGCTTTACCTGGACTCGTCCTCGGGCGACGACAGCAGCGTAGTGGCGCCGCCGGATACGTCGCAGGATTATGGCGTGTACTCGGATCAGGATACGGCGCCGGATAGTGCTTCAGGCGCCAGCGCGAGCGGCATGACGGTGCTGTATCTGAACGACGGCACGAGCTTTGCGGTGACCGACTACTGGGTGGCCGATTACAAGCTGCACTATATCACCGATGGCGCACGCGAGAATGCGATCGATCTCGACCAAATCGACGTGCAACGTACCGTCGATGAAAACGCGGCGCGAGGCGTGGATTTCACGCTGAAGCCCGCAGCGGGTCCGGCGCAGAGGTAACTCCGCAGCGCCGCCGGCGACAACGTCCGCACCCAGCCCGTCGCCGGATTCCAGACCGTTGCCGCAGCCAGGTCGGGCGGGTTTGAAACCCGCCCCTACCAACGGCCAGAGAAGGCGGCAGATGGGCCGAGCAGAGGCGAAATTGCGACTCCGACCCGGCTGTCACCTTGGACGAAATTCATATACACAAAAAAGCACTTGACAGATTAAATGAATGCGCGTATAAATATTTTCATTATCCTCGAAGAGTGCGCGAACAAGCAGTAGCTGCCCCGATTCAGACTTTCCCGTAGCGAAATAAAGCAGCCCGAACAAAAGCATTTGTGCGTCTCGGCATTCGATTCGGCGAAGCAGACACGCCGCGAACCGCCGTCCTTTGAAAAACTTACGGGAACACATCTTCGCACCGCGGATATGCCTTCCGTTTGCCACCTTTGCTCGGTAGAGCGAACTCCACACGATTTCCGCCCGGCGCAACAGCCTTGCGTCCGCGGGCAGGGGCGAGCTTAGCCTCGCCCCTGCGAAGAAAGAGGCGCCGAGGCAATCGGCGGCGCCGCATACGAGCACACGCCTGAAAGCTGCCGGGCCGCGAACAAGCGGCCCAGGGCTACGATTGCAAAGCGAAAGCCGCTCCGCATCAAACGAATTCGTAAGGCTACTTCTCGGGAGACATTCATGCCGAACTACAACGCACAGGTACCGCCGTATTCGATTTTTCCGGGCGACGTGGCGCTCGCGTTCAACAGCGAAGCGCCCGGCGCGGGGCAGGCGAGCCAGCAGTTCGCGCTGCCGAGCTATGCGGGAATGCCCAACAACGGACGGACGATCGTGTGGCAGACGATTTACGGGACGGCGCCGACGGCGATCAGCGTCGTGCTGCAGGCGGCGATGAACAACGTCGATGCGCAATACGCGACGATCGATACGTCGACAGCGACGGCGGGCGAATCGCGCACGGTGACGAATGTGCGCGCGAATTTCGTGCGCGCAAAGGTGTCGTCGATTACGGGCGGCGCGGGCGTGGTCGTGCAGATTCTGGGGTAGGCGGCGAGGCACCGAACTCTGGACCAAGCAGATCGAAGCAGCGCCCAGCCAGCGGTTTGAAGTTGCGTTTTTCGCACCCCGCGCAAGCCGCAACCCGGTAGCGGCCTGGGATGGTGTAGCATAGCCTCATGATGCTGAGAGTTTTTGCGGCAGTGTTAGTGACGGCGCTGGCGGGCGTGCTCATGGCGGCGGGCGGGGCATCAGCCGCTGACGTGTCGCAGGCCGCGGGGGCGCCGCAGGATCCGCAGGCGTCGCAGGCGGCGGAGCCACCGGAGACGCCGAGCACGTCACAAACACCGACGCAGCAGCAGCCGCCGAGCCAATCGACGGGCCAGGCATCGGCCACGACGCAAAATGGCCAGGCGGACACGACATCGCATAGCAGCCACTTCGTCACCCTGAGGTTCGACTACGACTTCACAAAAACGCCGGCGTGCTCGGCGACGGTGAAGACGGCGTGCGTGAAGGAGTTCGTCGCGTACGACATTTCGGCGGGCGTGAAGCACCGGAGGAAGCTTTTTGTGATTCCGCTGCCGCCGAAGCCTGTGGGCGTGGTGCACAGAATCAAGGGGAGAAGCCCGACGAAGCTCGATTTCGAATCGGGAAAACACCTGATCTCAGTGAGCGCGCGGGAACCGGGCGACAAGGAATCCAAGCATCGCGCCTGTACCACCTGGATCGATATTCCTTAGGAAAACCAAACCGGCTGCGACGGCCAATCGCCCACGACTGACGACTTTCGGCGATGGCGCACGTTTGCAGCAGGCTCCGCCTACGCTGGAAGAAAGCTTCGGCGCGGCAAGCCCCCCTACGCTCAACCTCCGCACGGCTACATCGCATTGCGCGGGGCGGCGCGTGCGAGGTGCTCGGGCCGGCGATATCGTATGCACGGTCCATCGAGACGCGATTAACGGCGTCTCGATGGGCGTCCTCCATCACAGCGAACCCTTCCATGTCGCCAAAGACCAAATCGAAGAGGCGCACCTCGAAGCAGTCACGACAACGATCGCGTTCGAAAGCGCCATCGCGACGATCCACGCCCCGACGGGGAAAAGGATCCGGCCGGGCCGGAGAAGGCTGCACAATATCCGGATCCGAAGAAAGCGCAAGGCGGAAGCAAGGCGCGCTACACAGGCCGAATGCTCCGGAGGAGAAAAAGCCGCAACGGCGTCGGCGATTGAAGAAGCGCGTGCACATCGGGGAAGCGCTGCGCAGGGAGGGGCTCGACGAGCGCACAATCGCCGGGACATATGCGCAGGTGGTGGACGACCTGAAGGGGACCAAGAAGGCCGGCAGCAACCAGAAGCTGCTGGTCGAGATTTTGAAGGAGTGCACTCGGCAGATTGAGGCTGCGCAGCCGGTGGGCGACGGTGCGGTTCAGGTACAGCTGGTGCATAGCGTCGAGCGGCCGGCTCGGGCGAATCCGGCCGAGTCGCCTGCACCGCAAGAGCCCAAATAGCGGCCTGTGCCCGGCCTCGCCGGTGCTTCCTGGCGCGCGGCTGCAGCACGCCCCGCCTACGCTAGAAGAAAGCTTCGGCGAGGCAAGCCGGGCAGGCCCGGGCGGCATACGGCGGCGGCTCCCTCCTACGCTCTTCGAGGTCCGGAGGACGGGACGAGCCGCCGCACTCCATACGCACGAGTTCAAGGCGACTTCTATGGTCACGATCGCTTCGGGCATTGAGCGGTGGGCTGCGGAGCGTGCTGGGCGGGTGAAGCTTGGGTACGTGCCGTTTCCGAAGCAGCAGCAGTTTCATGCGTCGCCAGCGAAGTACCGGCTTTTCGGCGGGGCCGCGGGTCCCGGCAAGACGAAGGCGCTGCTGATGGAGGCGATCCTCCAGGCGCACGAACATCCGGGAGCGAACACGCTGCTCTTGCGGCGGACGTTTCCGGAACTCGAGCAATCGCTGCTGCTGTATTTCCGGCGTGAGCTGCCGCGCGAGCTGTATCGCAGCTTTCACGAATCGAAGCACGTGGTGACGTGGTGGAACGACTCGACGACGCGGTTTGGCTATTGCCAGAGCGAGAGCAACGTCTACCAGTATCAGGGCGGGGAATTCCTCTTCATCGGCGTGGATGAGCTGACGATGTTTACGTTGCGGCAGTGGCAGTTCCTGACCAGCCGCAATAGGTGCCCCGTGCCGGGCGCGTTTCCGTGCATGGCGGGCGCGACGAATCCCGGCAACATCGGGCACGCGTGGGTGAAGTCGCTGTGGATCGACAGGCAGGCCGCGCCGGGGATGGAACATCCCGAGGAGTACGACGCGGCGGATTATGAATTCATTCCCGCGCGCGTCTCCGACAACCCGATCTACGCGCAGGACGAGAATTATCTGAAGACGCTGCGGGCGCTGCCGTCGCATCTGCGGCGGGCGTTTCTCGATGGCGACTGGGATGTATTCGCAGGGCAATATTTCGATCGATTCGATTTCGCACGGCACGTGACGCGGGCGGAAGAGATCGACTGGAAGCCGTGGTGGCGGCGGTGGATCTCGGTCGATTGGGGATTCGAACATCCGGCGGCGGTGTACTGGCATGCGGCGATGCCAGGCATCGAGGCCGGCGGGGGAGAGGCGAACCGGATCGTCACGTATCGCGAATACGTAACACATCGAACGCCGCCGCGGGAGCTGGCGCGGGAGATTATCGCGCGAAGTATCTCGACCGAGGGAGAGCGAGAGAAGATCGAGGCGGTTTACCTTTCGCCGGATGCGTTTGCGCGACGGACGGATGAGGCGTCGATTGCGGAGCAAATGGGCGATGTGTTCGCGGCGGCCGGGCTGCCGAGGCCGGTGCCGGCGGACGATGACCGCGTCGGCGGATGGATGCTGATGTACCAGATGCTCGACGCGGGTGAGTGGGTCCTCGCGGAGAATTGCATCGAGTTGATCCGCACGTTGCCGAACCTGATTCGCGATCCGGCGCGGATCGAAGACATCGAGAAAATGGACGGCGACGATCCCGCCGATGCCGCGCGCTACGGACTGAAATCGAGATATGCGGTTCACCGCAGCGGCGAACGGCGGATGCCGCTGGCGGACCGGCTCGCGGCGCGGGCGCTGTCCGCCGATCCTACGATTCGCGCAATCCAGGCGCGCAAAGCGCAGATTGAAGAAACGCGCGGAACGCATCCAGTTTCCTTCCTGCACCGACGACGATAGTTGTCTTGACCACAGAGGCACAGAGACACCGAGCAAAGCGGATCACACCATCCCCAAGAGCTGGCTGCGTAGTGCCTCGGTGTCTCCGTGGCCCCCCGGAAAAATCATGAACATTCGCGAAATCTGGCGGCGAATTGCGCCAGCGCGCTACACGCGCGCGCTCGAAAACGAAATCGCACGGCTGCGCGCGGAGAATCGCGCGTTGCTGAATTCGATTCTGGGAATTGCGGGCGTCCCGCCAATTCCGATGGAGCTTCCAACAAGCTGCGCTGAACCTCCACGCATCACCCACCCCGCACCCCGGCCCGGCCTCGAAGCTCCCCCTTCGGGGCCGGGTACCTCATCGCGCAGGCCGCCAGGACGATTGGCGGATGGTGGAGTTCGTGTGACAGCGCCGCTGCGGCGACGATCCTGGCAGCAGATTAATCGGATGCTGGAGTTTGAATCAGCGAAGAAGGCAGTGGCTAGTGGCGAGTGACTAGTGGCTAGAGAAAAGCGTGACTCGTGATTTGCGACTCGTGACTCGTGAAAACCGTCGTCGGCAACCACACCTTGGGCGGTGCTTGCAGCCGCCGCGTCACAGGGAAGTGGTCAAGTAACGACTGAGAAGTGACTGGAGAAAGGCGGAGCAAGTTTTCGTGGCGAGGTGCCAGGAGGAAATATGCCATTTATTCGAGGGCGGTATCACATCAATCCGACGATGGGCGAGGCGCTGGAAGCAGCGCGCGAGGCAGAAGCGGCTTTGCTGGCGCTCGAGCAGCAGGCGCGGGCGCAGCGCGCAAACGGCAGCGATCTCGATTCGGATGGAGAAGGCGAATCGGATGACGGCACCGAATCGACGCCAAGCGCCGGGGCGGGCACGGGGCCCGTGCATCATGTCGAGATCGAGGCAGCGGAAGTGGTGCCGTCGCACTCGGGGCGCGCGGCGCGAGGGTTTGTGGCGCGCGTGCATCGTTCGGGGACAACTGGGAATGGAAACGCGGGCGCAACTCGCGGCGCGCTGACGCCGCCGCCCGAGACGCATGTGTTCTCCGATCACCGCGATCTGGTGAATTTTCTCGGCGCCGAATTGGCAAAGGGGCAGTAAGGGCAGCACATAGCGGCGAGCGGTGGCTTCGCTCCACATGAGAGGCTGCGTGTCCTACAATGGCGGCGAGGGGGACGCCCTTGGGAGGCTGGCAAATTCCGCAGAGGCCGCCGGGCCCGATGCGTGGCGGACGGCGACGGCGGGTGATCGATGCGGGCGGACGGAGTCCGTGGCCGCGGTACCTGGCGTGGGTGGTCGTCATCGTGGCGCTGGTGCTGATCGGACGACTCGCATGGCAAGGCTCGCGATACTTTTTGCATCGCGAACAACCTGCGGAGGTGGCGCGGGTGGTTGCGCCGACGCCTAGCGGTAAAGCGTACACTTTCGCGCCGTGGGAGCGCGATGTGCTGGCCTCGATCGATAATGCGATCCAGGAGGCCGCGGCGGGGAACATGGTGGCCGCGGAAGTGGATGTGGACCGGGCGGGGTCGTTAGCGACGGCAATGCGATTGGAATCGCGCGCGGCGCAAGTGGATTTTTTCGGGGCGTCGCTCGGGGAACTCGACCGCGTCCTCGCGGCCGGCGCGAGCGACACCGACATGATGGACCATGTGACGCAGGTGCGGGTGGCACTCGCGGAGCTGCGTTCGTCACAAAACGGCGCGCCGGAAACGCCGGCGGCGAGCGATGGTATCGCTCCGATTGCAACGAAGGCGACGGGCGCAAACCCGGATGCGAATGAAATCTCGATCGGGGCGCCGCGTGAACTGGCGGCCGATAGCGTGCTCGACCCTGCGACGCTCGGCGGTAAGTACCTCGATGCGACATTGATGCCGGATACTTCGGAGATACTGCTGCCGCCGGCGACGCGGGTGTTTGCCGATAACGTGCGCGTGGAGAACCTGACGATCGCAGGTGCGGCGCAGACGCTCGACGGAATCCACTGGCGCAACGTGACGTTCGTTGGCACGCATCTGCGGTATGAGAGCGGGGAACTCGATATGGAAAACGTGCATTTCGTGAATTGCCGATTCGGATTTCCTTCCGATGAAGGCGGGGCGCGCCTGGCGAATGCGATTGCGTTGGGGCAGACATCGATCACCATCGATCAGCCTGAGGTGCAGCCGACACAGCCGTGATTGGATCGCACGGGGGATCGCGAGGCCCTTCGGCAAGCTCAGGATGAGCAAGTCTCGCCTCAAAAGGGCGGCGGCGAGCCGTCGCACTCCACTCAGTGCCGCCGGCCGGCGCGGATGGCGAGGATGATGACGAGCGCACCTCCTGCCAGAGCAAATGGGGCAAACAGAGCGGCTGCCGGAAAATAAGGACTGAAGTGCGAGTCTTCGAAGATCGTAGTTACGCCCGTCACAATCATCATCGCGCCTAACAAGATTACGGCGAATTGCTGAAAGCGCGAGAGTCGCCTCGGTTGCTGCTGTTGTTCTTCTTCCGGCTCATCCATCAGTTCGCCAAGATAGCAGAAGGCGCACGCCACAAGCGAGAGACGAATGTCCACACAGAGACCAATTCCGAATGCGAATCCGGCGATTGTGCCGGTGGAAGGGCCCATAGCCACCGGCACAGCGAAGAGAGATCCTTCAGCCGACAAAAACCAACTACGTCGGCTTCAGGATGACAGCGTGAGCGGCGGTCCTGCTGAGGCAAGCGCGGGTCCATACGGCGCGAACAACGAGCAACTGCCGGAGCGGATGCAGGAAGCGCTGCGGAGGCTGGTTTTCCAGTTTTCGACGGAATCGGAGCTTTCGCGACGCCAGGAGATCCGGCGGATCAAGCAGGCGCACCAATTCTGGCGCGGGCTTCAATATTTGTGGTGGGACGAGCGCGATCAGAACTGGCACTTGCCGTTCGAGCAGAAAATCATGGACAACAGCTCGATCGAAGATATGCCGCGGTACGAATTCGTCACGAACATTTATCAGGCGTTCGGGCTTTCGATCATTTCGGTGCTCTCGCAGGACGTGCCGCGCGTGCGATTCTTCCCGTCGTCGGCGCAGGCGGAAGAGGATGTGGCCGCGGCAAAGGCGGCGACCGAAGTGGCGGCGCTGGTCGAACGGAACAATCGCATCGGGAATCTGATCGTGGATGAGGCGTTTCACCTGTGGACCGGGGGCAAGGTTGGGGCGTACGTGCGGTTTGTGGTGGACGGGCAGCGATTTGGATTTCATCCCGAGACGGAAATGGGGATGCGGGAAGTGAAGATTGGCAGCGACATGTATGTGTGCCCGGAATGCGGGGCGGAGACGGAAGCGGGAAGCAAGGCAGGCGAAACAGTCCGCGATTTCTCGGCGCACGACACAAAACGAGAACAGATCCCTCGCTCCGCTCCGGATGACAGCGCTCAACCAGGCGACGCCGGGGGGGCGTGTGCTCAGTGCGGGGCGGTGCTTACGGAGGAGGATTTCGTGGCGGCGGAGACGGTGACGGTGCCGGCCGCACAGACACGACTGCGCGTGGCCAATGGCGAAGAGGTGGTGACGATTACGGGTGGGCTCGAACTGAAGACTCCGCCATGGGCCAACGACATGCACGAGTATCCGTACATCCAATGGAACATGGAGGTGCATCAGGCGCGATTGCGCGCGGCGTATCCGCACGCCGCGGACAAAATTGGGCCGCCGGTCGCGACGAGCATGCAGGAATACGAACGTCTCGCGCGGCTCGCGCAATCGCAGGGAGGCCCGCTGACCGAGGGCGGCGACTTCAACATCAATCTGATCACATTTCAGCGGACGTGGCTGCGGCCGTGGGCGTTTTTCGCGCTCGACGACAAATCGCTGCGCGACGAACTGCTCGAGCTTTTCCCCGACGGCGCGTACGTGGCATTCGCGGGCGACGCATATTGCGAATCGCGCAACGAGAACATGGATGACCACTGGCGCGTGCTGCACGCCCTACCCGGCGACGGATCGAGCGGGCGACCGGCGCTGGGGGACGTCCTGATCAGCGTGCAGGAGCGATTCAATACTCTGTCGAACTTGCAGATCGAGACGTACGAGTACGGGATACCGCCGATTTACGCGGACAGCGAGGTGTTGGATTTCGATTCGCTGCAGAATCAGACGGCCGAGCCCGGCGCTCATTATCCAGCGCGCGCGAAGCCGGGGCAATCGCTCGCGGCAGGGTTTTTCCAGCCCGAGCCCGCGCAAGTGCCTCCCGATTTGGCGGAGCACGCCGCGAACCTGATGGGGCCGATCGCGCAGTTTTTGACGGGCGCGTTTCCGGCGCTTTTCGGCGGCGCGATGGCGAATAACGATACCGCGGCGGGCTATTCGATGGCGCGCGACCAGGCGATGGGGCGGATCGGGCTCGTCTGGCGGCGAATGAAATTCTTCCATGCGGACGTGATGCTGCTGGCAGTTGATTGCTTCCGGCAGAACCGGCCGAACGACGTGGAAGTGACGCTACTCGGGGCGGGCGCGGCGTTTGAATCGAAGTGGATCCGGCTCGCGGATCTGAAGGGCAACCTCTTCAGCTATCCGGAAACGGACGAACAGTATCCGACCCTGTGGTCGCAGCAACGAGCGGTGATGATGCAACTGCTCGCGAATCCTGATCCGCAGATCCAGACCGTGCTCGCGCATCCGGAAAACATGGCGCTGATCAAGCGATTGATCGGGCTCGAGGAATTCGTGATTCCGGACGAGGAATCACGAACGAAGCAGTACCGCGAAATCGCACAGATGGTGGGCGAAATGCCGGTGGTGCACCGAGACGACGCGACGGGCGTGGAATTACTGCTGCCGAGCGTGGTGCCGGACGAATTCGCAGACAATCATGCGGTCGAGCTTGAGATTTGCATGCGATGGTTTTCGTCCGATGCAGGGCAGGTGGCGAAGATCGAGGCGCCCGCAGGATATGCCAACGTCCGGGCGCACGCGGTGTTTCACCGGGAGTATATGCTAAAGCAGCAGCGCGAAGCGCAACAGCAAGCAGCGGCGCCAATGTCGAGGGTGGCAAGATAGGACGCGACGATCGTGGCGGACCAAGAGCGGGGATCGCCCGCTCACAATTATGGACGCTTCTAGAGGGTGCGGTCCACGGCGCCGGAGACGCGCGCGCCGTAATAGCTCTTGGTGGCCGGCGGCGGCGCGACGAGCCGGACGACGTGTGCGAGCCGATCCGGCTGGAACGGCTTCGCCATGCATACGACCGCGCCCATCTGATGGCTCGCGGAATAGTCGGCCGGCTGCGCCGCGCGAGTGAGCAGAATCACGGGAATGCGCTGGAGGCGTTCGCTGCGCTTGATGATGGCACAGAGGTCGTGGCCGGAGATCTCCTCGCATTCGACCTCGGCGATGAAAACGTCCGGTACGTTCACGCGGAGATAGTCGAGCGCTTCCTGTGCAGTCTTAACGATGACCACATTGTAGCCGTCCTGGCTGAGGATGTTGCGCATCATGTCCGAGGCGCGCACGTCGGATTCAACCGCGAGAACGACCGGTTGACGCTGCTCCATAGCGGGGTCTGATCCTGCTGTGGCCGCGGATGCGCCGTGGAGGGCGGTATAGCCGCGCTTCTTTTCGCCGCCGGCTTGAACCTTTGCGGCGACGAACTGCACGGCCACGGAGAATTTGCCGTCCTGCGGCAGCACGCGCACGATTTCGGCCGGCTGCGACTGGTTGAGAGCGCCGGGGCCTGTGGAATATGGAAACGTTACATCGAGCATCTGCCCCTGGGTGTAGCCGGGGTGCGAGGCGATAAAGAGAAGGCCGTCGCGCGAAACATCAAGGGTAGTGCAGACTTCCTCGAGGCCAGCCGGGGAATTCGTGAGTTGGATGCGAAGCTGAGCGCTGATTTTGGCGCGGCGGCGCCGGCGGCGCTCGATGCCACTGGCGTCTGGATTGGCCGATCCTGCGGTTTGAGCATTTGCGGGGACGACGGTCGTCAAACTCATTCACCACCTCAGAGTATTTGCGGGGTGACACACCAGGCTTTCACCTGGGCGCTGGGAGGGTTCCCGCTATAGCCAGATTCGCAAAAAGCAACGGCGGTGGGAATAGTACCTTGGTGCCAATCTGGATCCTGACGGCTGGGTGTCAACGAGGTAACGGAGGCTTTCATTATGGCAGCTACGCAGAACGTCCACGCAGGCGGCTTCGGAAACGCGCTCAACCGTGAAACGTGCGGATCAATTCCGGGCGAATCCGGCCCGGCATAAGGCGACGGACGACGAGATTTTGGGGATGGGCCAAGCAGCAGAGGACGCAGTTGCGAATCCGGGGGCAGGGCTGAAACCCACCCTTACGGAAGGAGACCGTGAGCGGAGCCCGAAGTCGCCAGCAAGCTCCGAGAGTGAAGGAGTAGGCGCTGAGCCAGAGAATCTGCTCGCCGCCTTCGATGCGAATCCGGAATTGCGCCAGGCATGGCAGGATGCGCAGGCTTACCGCGAAACATTTGCGACGCCAGGAGAGGCGCGTGCCGCGACAGCGTTGCTCACCGACCTCGACCGCATGGATGGGCTGTTCTTTTCGCGGCGCCCCGAGGATCACGTCGCGCTGGCGCGCGCTGTTGCCGACCTCGATCCGCAGGCTTTTGCTTCCCTCGCGAAAGCGATGAACGGATTGGCCACAGAGACACAGAGGCACGGAGAGAACCCGACCGGGACAAAGAGAGCGGAACAGGGAAGGGCCAACAACGAGAATGCGAATGCCGTCGCATCGAAGCCGAGCACGGGCGACGGGCTTGGGAGAAACGGCGCGACCGCCGCACAGGAAGAATTCTTTCACGCGACGAACGCAGCGGCGGTGCAGAGCGTGCTCGGCGCGATCGAATCACAGGTCGAGCGGCTGCTTCCGGAGGGTGCGTCGAAAAGCGCGCGGAATCGCGTAGTGGGGGAAATCTACCGCGAGCTCGACAACACGCTGCGATCGAACCGACAGCTCGCGCAGCAGATGCGGGAAGCGTTTCGTTCGGGTGCGCTCGACGCGGATCACCAGCGGGCGATCGTCTCGCTGATCGCGGGGCGCGCGCGCCAGGCGCTGCCGGGCGTGGCGAAGCGAGTGCTTAGCGAGTGGACCTCGACTGTCGTGGCGGCGAATCACGACCGGCGGGCGCGGCAACGCGCAGCGGAGCGGCGCGTGGACATTGCGGGATCGAATGGATCAGGGAACGACAGTCGACGATCGACAACACCGCGCGACATCGACTACGCACGCATGTCCGACGCCGATATTTTGAATCTGTGACAGCCGTGACAGGCGACGGGCTCCGAGCCATCGGGGGCCGAGTCGCCCCCTCACCCCGCTGCCGCTCGTCAGACCGCACACTGTTTTTCACGTCCGAGGAGGACATCCAAGCACGACAAATCATCCGACGATGCTTGCCCGTTTGTTTAGCGTCGTCATTCCAAGGGGGATCCTAGTCCAATGGCACAAATGCAAAACGCCCAATCGGTTGCGCTGCAACTGGAAAAGGTGCGGGACAAGCTTCCGCTGCTCTACGAGCGGGACGACATCCTACTGACCATGATCCAGCAGCGCGGCGACGTGGAACGCGTCAGTTCGCGCAACATGCGGCTTCCGCTGCAAATCCGTCCCGGGGGCAAGGCCGGCCTCGCAAACATGGACGGCGGAGACCTGGGCCGCGGTTCGGGCACGATCTACGACGTGGCGCAGGTGACTCCAGTATTTTTCCGGCACGCGGTCGAAATCACGAAGCTCGTCGAATACGCATCGAATGCGCCGGAAAAGGCCATCGAGAATGCGGCGAAGCGGGAAGTGAAGAACGCAATGGTGCAATTCCGCTCGTTCCTCGACAAGGTGATGCAGACGAACGGCAACGGCGTACTCGGCACGATTGGTTCGATCACCACGAGCGGGCTGCCGTCGGGCGTCGCCGCGCAGTTCACGATGGCGAAGCCGCCGGGGGCGCAGCTCTTCTACTACAACCAAACGGTGCAGGTGTACGACCCGACGCTTACGACCAACCGCGGCTCGGCGAACGTGCTGCTCGTCGATCCGTTCAATTCACTGATTCAGGTCGACGCGCTGCCAAGCGGCACCAGCGCAAACGATCTGGTGGTGCACGACGGCCTCACGGGCGCGCAACCGGTTTCGCTCTTCGGCGTGCTCTACCACCAGACGAATGCAACCACTGGCACATGGCTGAATCTCAACCGCGCCACGTATCCGGTAGAGCTAGCAACGCCGCGCGTGAACGGCAACAACTCCGCGATCACGCCAGGGGCCGTGCGACTCGCGATCAACAAGGTGCGCAAATCTCTCGGCACGAACCAGGTGAGCAAGCTGATCGCCTACACCTCGCTCGAGCAGGAGCACCAGTGGGAACAGCTCGGCGTGACAATCTCGCAAATTATCAAAGAGGGAGCGGGCGGGCGCGCGAGCGATCTCGATCTGCTCTTCACCGGCGAGAAGTCGATGGCGGGCGTGCCCATCAAATCGAGCATCAACGCGAATCAATCGCGCATCGATTTCCTCGATTTGTCGCACTGGGGACGCGCCGTGATGCAGGACATCGATTTCTACGATGTCGGCGGGCAAACGGTGTTTCCGATCTACGGCGCGAGCGGAGGTCTCGCTTCGGCGTACATCTTCTACTTCATCACCGGATTCCAGGTGTGGAATGAGTCGCCGCGGTCCGGCGCCTACATCGACAACCTGGCGATCCCGACGGGGTACTAATCTTTGGGTCGCAGCGGTTGCCTTCAGGCAGGCCGCCTTCTGCCGGCGCCTCGCTATTCGCCGGCCTGAAGGCCTCCGCTGCGAAACGCCTTCGTGGTGAAGTTTGTCTTACTTCGGCGAGCCGAGGAGGAATTCCCAGTCAGCGGTATAGGCTGGATCGCCGTTGGCATCGATTGGCGTGAGACGCGGCGAATCCATGCTGCCGTGATACAGGTCGGCGCGCGGATTCATGCCGGAGCCCGGCCGCGGATCGAGGGTCATCACGCGGACGTGCGACGGCGGAATTTTCAGCGCCAGATAGGCAGCCTTCATCGCAGCGGCGCGCGATTCTTTCTGGTGATACGCCGCATACCAGCGATCGAGGGGTGTGGCGCTGGGAGCCTCGATCCATGGCGCCCATTCTTTCGTCGCCTCCACGCGATCCCACGCGCCTGAAAGAATGATTATCCGCGCGACCTTGTATTTCTTCGCGATGAACGGGCCCATCCCCCCGCCCTGCGAGTGGCCGGCCACCGCGATGCGGGACCATTTCGGCTGGCCCCTGGAGAGATAACGGCCCCAGCCTTCGTCGTGGTGATGCGCGTCGAGATATTCCAAGAGCATCGTCAACCGTGTGACGATCGACTCGGGGGGTAGATCGTCGATATCTTTGGTATCGTCGTCGCCGAAAACGCGCTTCTGGCGGAACCGGTCCGAGCAGGCCGGATCGGGATTCTTGCCGCAGACCTGAGGCACGGAGATCGCGTTGTCGTATTCCAGGCCGATCACGCGGTAGCCCACCTTCGCGGCTACCTGCATAAAAGGCCAGCTATTCGCAGGCGTGCCTCCCGTGGGAGGGAAGAAGACAAGAAGATTGGCATCCTTCGCGACGCTATTCTTGAAGAGCACGAGATTGTTGGCGACGAAGCGCTTTACTCGGGGATCCGCGTCGCTGGGAGAAATCGCATAGACCACACCGCCGGCCAGTTGCGGCACAGAGGCCGCGGGTGCCTGAGCCGCCTGTGGCGCGCGCAGGATTTCCTCGCTGTCTCGCGACGCCGCGATGGCGCCGATCGCCGCGAGGAGCAGCGCCACCACGCAAATCGGGCCCCGCCGCGCGCCGTTCCACAATTTCCGATTCCTGGTTGGCTGCTTCATGGCGGCGAGAGTCTACACCGGGCGGAACTGGAGGGGAAACGGATTATCGCTCGGGGTTGACGCGTGTGGGCCGACGGGGCTACTATCGGCGATGAACAGGGAAGTCGATGGTAGACTTGGCATCGGGAGGTTGCGATGAAAACTTCTCTTGCGGTGATGGCGTTGATGTTGGCAGCGATTCTAAACGCTCCGGCGGTACTCGCACAGGATGACTCCGCGTTTACCGACCCTGCGACCTCCGATCCGACGCTCGTCGCAGAGGCCGCCGCGCCCGTGCAAACGATTACACCGGCCAACGTCCTGAAGATGATGCAGGACAAGAGCGCGACGTTTGCGCTTGTCGACACGCAACCAGTCGACGGCTACGCCGAAGGACATATTCCCGGCGCCATCAGCTATCCATGGGCGATGCAGATCAAGAATTTCCCGATCCCCCTGCCGCGCGATCGCGTGCTGATCTTCTACGGTTCCTGCCCTAACGACACCAGCGACACGGTGAAGAAGCTGGCAGAGTTCGGCTACTTCAACGTACGGATTATGGATGGCGGCTGGTACAAGTGGCTCGCGCTGAAGTATCCCGCCGCCGGCGCCGATAACGCCTCACCGGATCTTTCGCAGCTCACCGGTCCGCGGGGCAAGAGCGATAAAGCAATTTCCCGCTAGTCAAGGGGGCGGCCTTCCGGTCGCCCTTCAATAACGCGACGCAGTCGAATCAGTGCTCGATTTCAATCTTCGCGTAGGCGAGGCGCAGCTGTTCCATGGGCGCGTCAGTGCCTCCGTTGGTGCCGCCGCCGCGGACCGAGATCACCGTCGCATCGGTCAATTTATAGCGCGCGACGGCCTGATCGCCTTTCGTGAGGACGATATCGACTTCGGGGAACCGCTGGTGGCTGGTCATCGCGGCGAGCAATCCAAGTGACGATTGGTCGCGATCCTTGATGAGAACGATCGGGCGGTGGACAGATTTTGAGTCGCTCGCCGCGGAAGCGTCTTTCGATTCCTGCGCGATGGCTGACACTTCGGAAGCCGAGGGCATGATTGCTTCGCGCAACGGGATCCAGCCGAAGTGCGTGGAGTCGGTCAATTCGCCCGCCATCTGGCGCCCGCTTGAGGTAACCATGCGCATGTAGCCTGCGTCCTGCGCACGAGCCGCGCCGCCTGCCAACAACCAAGCGGCCACGATCGCGACCGACGCCAACGCCCGAAGCGGTACTAGAGTTGATCTCATACGCCCGTTGATCGCGCTATTTCGCCGCCAGAATTGGCATCTCAACCGGATGTTCATCGTGATTCTGCTCCATACGAATCTCCCTGATTTTCCTACGAATTCCAGGGCAGACAACCTTTCTGTGATTCAAGTGACGCGAGAAACGCACGAGGCGCCGGCCTCGGCCCAACAGCGCCTGGCGCGCGCCGGCGGCAGGAACTGCTACGGGGAGGCGAATTTTCGAGTGGTGTGGGGCGGCTCGCGGCTCACGTGGATCGGCGGGCGGTGGATCGACCGCGATGCGAGCGATAACATCGTCCGCGAGAAGGTCGAACTGCGGCATGTGCCCAAGTACATTCCGCACGATCGCTGGCATATCGAGCGTTGGATGCCGCCCGAATTCTACGGCTCGCCCGAAACGTGGTACGCACAAACCGTCGAAGTCGAAGACGGGATTCGCATACCCGCGCTCGGCCCGTATCCCTCGCGCGGAGAATACGAGCACTGCTTTACGCTCGAACACGCAAACGGGCAATTCATGCCGCTCGACGCGGCGGCGTGCGACTGGATCGCTCGGGCAATTGAATGGTCGCGCCGCCAGCCGCATCAAGCAAAGCGACATGCGCTCGCCGCGCGTGAAGCGCGGCGCGAACACCGTTTCGATTGCGCCGCCGACGAAGTTCTCAACGAAGCATAGCTCGGACGACGGGGCTGAGACGTCTCCATCCGAAAGGACACTCCCTTGCAAACTGAAATGGCATCGACGGCAAATCTCGCGAGCAGCGATGTTCCGCGGCCGCTCTCACATTTTGGCGGCGGGCGGCGTGACATCTTGATCGAAACGCAGCCGAAAGGCGATACGGCCGCGACTGTCGCGATTGCGTCCATCTCCGACCAGGATTGGTACATCTCGCGCACGCACGGCGTGTATCACATTCCGGCCTGCGCGAAGGGCGAGGCTTACGCGCTACTGCTGATCACGTCGCGCGGCGATGTGATCGATCTGGGAGACAATCGCCGCTTTCCTTTCACGATTTCCGCGCGCGAAATTGCCGACGATCTGCTGCAGGACTTGCAGGATCATGGCATTTTCGTCTGCACGGGCCCGCGGCCGACGAGCGAAGAACTCGCCGCCGCGATCGAGCGTCGCGACACGTATTACCACCGCCTCATCGGTGAGGGCGATACCCTGTGGGCGCGTGGTCATTCGTTCAGGGAGATTTCCGATTTGCACCGGCGCGCTGCGATGGCGCTAGGCGTCGAGCGGGAGTGGGCCTATGTGCCCATGCGCATGAGCGAATGCCCGGCGTGCGGAGAAAAAGTGAAGATGGGGGTCGCCGTTTGCAGGCATTGTCATGCGATTCTCGATGCAGAAAAAGCCGCGCAGCATGGTTTGGGTGTGCGAGCCGCAAATCCGGAGCCACGGGGAAATAGTGAGCCGCCTGCAGCCGCGCCGGGCCCCGCCACGAGGAGTAGCGATAGCGGCAAAACATCCGGTCCGAGGCTCTGAGTTACATTTATCGCCCACGAGCGAGAGGAGAATTACAATCGTCCGGGATAGCAGTTCATACGAAGTGGAAGGGAAGCAACGATGCCAATGACGCTCCAGTTGCCGCTGGCCCTGATGCAAATCGAGAATCGCTTTCGCGAGATTTTCGCGCCAAGGACGCCCGGGGGACGTCGGGAGCGGACGGCGATCCCACGCGGCATTCCCCGATGGCGGGCGTGGCTCGCTCTGGGGATCACGGGCGCGACCATGCTCGCAGCTCTAGCACCTTCCTCTGGAGCGCAGGGATCGCGGAAGGACGATATCGTCTTCGGCCCCGACGGGCATCCGGTGGCGGGCGCGACAGTACGCGTCTGCCAAGCGACCGCGACGGGTACGCCATGCACTCCGCTCGCAACGGTCTATACTGACGCGACACTAACCACAACGTCGACGAATCCCTTCCAAACTGATGGAATCGGGAACTACCACTTCTACGCGCCGGCCGGCCGCTATCTGATACAAATCTCGAGCCCGCAGATCAGCGGCACGCTCACCTATCCGGATGTGATTCTTCCTTCGGACGTTTCGTCATCAGGCGCCGGGAACGACATCTCGGCATTCGGATTGACGCTGGGCGGCAACCTCTCCGTCGCGGGAAACGCCAGCGTGGACGGCACGCTGACCGCCACGAATTTCAATCCAGGGGCGTTCACTCCTTCGACGCTGCAAGTGAGCGGGAACAGTTGTTTTGGAGGTCCGCGGCCGTACATCGATGTGACATGCCCAGCCTACGGCGCTCGAGGCGACGGCGGTGCGCTCATCACTACGGGCAGCATCGTCGCCGGCAGCAACCAACTCACCGTGCCTTCCGGCGCCGCGTGGAGCGTAAGCAACGGGCTGGTGATTGCCGGGGCGGATGCGATGGGCAATCAGCTCGCGGCGCAGATCACCGCCATCAGCGGAAACACGCTCACGCTCAACGTGAACGCCGGCACAACGGTTTCGAGCGGAGCAGTGCGGGACGACGATACCTACGCACTTACCGAGGCGATGAACGCATCCTGCGCGTCGACGATCGGGGGCATCGGCTCGAAGCCGCCTGTGTACTTCCCTCCGGGAACTTACTTCGTCGCGCAGACGCAAGGATCGTCGACAACGCCGGTGTTGCCGTCCTGCACGGGACAACAGCTTACGGGGCCGTCGTCCGGCGTGGCGGTAATCATCGCGGCCAACGTGGGCACGAATCCGAGTCCCGCGCCGCTGCTGTCCGTGGGAAGTTCGAGCGGGTTCAGCCACCTGACTTTCAGCGGATACAACCAGGCGCTGCTTTTCAGCAGCGTCGCCGGGGTGAGCCTGAGCGGCGTCACGGCGCTGACGACCGTTGCCACGGGGCAGACGGACAACGCGGCCGTAATCATGAAGGGCAGCTTCGAAGTGGGTTGGACCGGCGGCTTCATTTCGAGCAACGTGACGACGATCCCGAATTTCATCCTCACCGACAACGGGGCGGGGGTGCCGACCGGCATCGTCGATTTCGAGAATCTGCGCCTCGGCGTGGGCACCGACGTGATCCAGGAGCGCGGAAGCTGCACGAGTTTGGCGGCGAACTACATTTTCAAGAACATCGTCCGGGAGAGCGCCGACACGGACTTTCTCACGTTCAATCAGACGGGCTCGAACGGGTGCGAGTACGTGGGCCTGATCCTCGATCAAATCGAGGATGCGGACAACTCGCTTTCGACTCCCGCGTTGATCAACTTCGATCAGCCGAACGGATACCTGGACGGCGTCACGATCCGGTACGCCCTCTCGCCGAGCGGAATCGCGATTCGCAACACGGCCTCCATCAATCCGCCCACGAGCATCGACATCAGGGGCGGGTTCGAGCTGGCGAGCGCGGTGGTGGACGCCTCGGGGAACCCGGTCGGCAATGGCGTGGTGGTGGATGAGATCAATTCAGGCAAGGATCACATCGGATCCACGATGCAGAAAGCGATCGCTGCGCCATTCTCTCTTACCATACCGTCCATCGAAGACCGTTGGTTCAAGAATGGCGCTGGATACTCGACGCTCGGGCTCGATGGGAACGCGGGCGAATTGTTTGGCGACGGGGCGACGCCAGGGTACAGCGGGCAACTTTCCCAAACCACACCCGAGACCCTCGACGTAGGATTCGCGAAGCTTCTACCGCCCACATCTTTCACAGGAACAGCCACGACTGGCGGAACGCTAGCCGCGAACACTTACTACGCCTACCTTTACACATCGACTAGCGCGACGTGCGGGAGTGGGGTGCAATCCACGTTTGCGTATGCATTGGGGATCGTGGTGGGCGGGTCGAACAACGCGATCAACTTTACATGGACCGACCCGGCCGCATCGCCTTCGAGCGGGTCGGTCTCCGGTTATTGCATCGCCATTTCTCCGAATTATATCGGGCCCGGCAACTACCTCAACGTTGGCATTTACATATCAGGGGCGAGTGCGACCAGCTTTCTCTATACAGGGCAGTCGCAACCGTCGATTTCGCCGGTCTACCCAACCGGATCATTTCAGGCGCAGCACCGTTTCACGTCGAACTCGCTCGGAGTCAACACGACGAGTCCGCAATACAATCTCGATGTGAACGGCAGCGCCGCCGTCAATTCGCTCAACCAAGTGCAAAAGGCCGAGCGATTCTCTGGTTCTGACGTTGCGGCGAAAATCAACGCCTGCCTGAGCGCGGCCAGCACGACGAGCTCGCTTTGCGACGCGCGTGGTCTGACGGGGAGCCTTACGGGCGCATCCCATATTCAGATTCCGGCGGGAACGGTGCTGCTCTGGGGTTCTGGTCAGCTTGTTATCAACGACACGACAAATAACGATGCGGTCGAACTCATGGGCGACGGCAGTGCGCTGATCGGCTATCAGGAAAGTGGCACGGGCACGATACCGCGCCCCGACAGCGGGGGATTCATCTCGTGCGTGCCATCCGGCTGCTCGACGATACGGAATCCAAACGCTGCCACGCGGAACGTGGATTGGATTCACATCACCGGAATGAACCTCGAGGCAACCGGCTCGGGCTCTAAGGTGATTGACCTCACGAGCGTGGGGCACGCGGACGTCGAGAGCAATCGCCTGATCATGGGCACGGGCGGCTCGTCCTACGGAATCTTTGGAGATACGTCTACAGGCGGATTCGATTCGACCAATACGCTGATCAAGCACAATGAATTCGACCCGCAGTATCAGAATGACCGCTGCTTGCACTTGGCCGGCGTCTTTAACGTGATTGAACTCGAACAGAATACCTGCATCTTGCCGGCGTCGAATACCGGCACTGTCTGCTTCGAACTGGCGAAGGATTCGGGCGGCAACTATCCGAACAACGACGAATTCTACGGCAACGACTGCGAGGCATCCTCCACATCGTTCGGGCAGATTGGCTACAACATCATCAACGCGGACTCGGTCACGATCGGGCCGAACAACCGATGCGAAAATGTGTACAGCTGCTTTCAATTTCCGACAGACGGCAGTGCCGTTGGCATCCATATCCTCGACCCGTACATTTCCGTCTCTGCGACTGAGGTGGTGAAACCGAACGAGCCTTCCACGTCGCAGGTAGCCATCGACAACAACGGCCCGAACTGGCTCCCGTCAATGCACTTCGGCATGAACGACCTTTCTGGACGCAATTTGCTTGGCAACGCGGGATTCGAAGGCTGGTCAAATTCGACCACGCTGTACTACTGGGGCGGCGTCAGTGGTACGAACATCAATCAGGCGGGCAGCGGCATCTACGCGCAGCAGGCGAGCGGAAGTTCACCGGCAGATTCCACCACGCAGGGAAGCTACAACGCCAGGATCGGCGACAACGCCACCGCGGGCCTTGGGATCAATTCCGGCTGCGTGCAGGTAGATCCTACGATGAACTACACCCTTGCCTTGCGCGTCGCCGCGAGCTCTACGAGCATCAACTTCCGCCCGGGCTTCCGTTTCTACTCGGACCCCAACTGTACCGAGGCAGACAAAATCACCAACGTTGCGACGAATGCGCGCGTCCTAACACCGGGGAACTACGCCGGAACGTCGGCACTCGTCGGTACAGGACCGAACTGGCAGAGCACGAACGCCTCGCTCACCTACAATAACGGCATTACCTGCAACTGCAACGTCACCGGCTCGGACTGGCAGGTGCCCACCGCGGGCTCGTGGACTCCCACGCGCAATTTCGCGGTGACGTTTCGAATACCGAATGCGTATGCGAGTTCGGCCACCGTGGCACAGTCGATGCGCGTCTTTATTCTCGAAAATACCGCTGCGAATCCAAATACGATTTTCGTCGACGACGCGGTGCTGAGCCAAGGACCCGTCAGCCCGAGCGTTCCGTTTGCGGCGGCGCTGCCCGATAGCGGCAACCCAACGGTCTATGGCAATCTGAACGTGGCTGGCGGCCTTACCGTGGGAACGCAGCCTGCGACGCTCACCACGGGCACGCCCACGGCAAACGATTGCGCAGCGTTCACCGGCACAAACGTCCAGGATTCGGGTTCAGCGTGTCCGACGCAGTTCGCAAAATTCGCGATGGGATTTCTTTCGGCAGGGCAGGCGCCGAGCTCGACGAACGCTATCAATGTTTCGGTGATCTATCTGCCAAACATTCAGTTCTCGCATATCACAGTAGACGTTTCGACAACCGATTCGAGCGGCAGTGACTTCTATGGCTGGGCGATCACCGATTTGTCCGGCAATGTGAAATGCTCGATCGCGGCGGTAAATCTGACCGCGGGTGGCGCGAGCGATCAGTCGTGTACGCAGGGCACCGTGACGCTCCCGAGCGGCGCCTACATTTTCGCCTTCACTGGCAACGCCACGACGGCGAAGATCGCCTACAGCGGCACCGCACCCCTCGCACTTTCGGGCGCGACCTCCAGCTCGACCAGTTCGAGCGGAGCGATGACGTTCCCGATCTCGATTCCATCCGCCGGCGTTACGTACAGCGGCTACGGCCTACCGGCGATCATTTTGCACTGAGCGCGATCCTTTCTTGCGGGGCATCTTATGGCTTGCCGGCATTTGTTCTCCGGGTCGAATGTCAGCAGCACGCGTGTAATCTTTCTGATTCCCCCGATCAGCAACCGCTGATACCCAGTTAGTCATCGCTAGTCGCTTGCCACCGAATTTCCCCGGGAGGATCCCATGCCCGTCGTCCCCACTACGGCATACTCGCAGGCGGAAGATGCCTTGAATCTGGCGCGTGCTCTCGTGAACGACGCAGCAGGCGCCGTCTTCACGGACACGGTACTGATGCCGTTCCTCAACTCTGCGTATCGCGGGCTCCAGCGCGAACTCGCCGAATGCGGCGTGAGCGTGGTTGCAGAGCAGCAGGATCTCGAACTTGACGCCGATCCCACCAGCGGCATCACGCCCACGGAAATCAGCAACGTCTCGAGCCCGCAGCTCCCGACGGACTGCCTAGCACCGCACATGCTCTGGGAACGGGCGACGGCAAACACCACTGATGTCTTCGTGCCGATGGAGAAATTCACGAGCGGAGGCGGCATGCTCAACCTGCAGCCGAGCACCTACCTGCGGCTTTGGGAGTGGCGTGAAGACAAAATCAATCTGATTGGCGCGACGCAATCGATTACTGTTCGCATCCGCTACGAAAAAGTTTTGCCCTTGCTCACTCTCGGCACGGACCCCGTGCAGATTCGCTCGGCGACAGACCCGCTTGCATTTGCAACAGCGGCCCTCGCGGCGCGGTCACGTGGCGCACGTGCACTCGCGCAGGATCTGCTTGGGACCGCTCAGATGGCGACGGAAAACTTGATCGAGAGGTACGTTCGGCCGGAACAACTGAAGGGAAGACGGCGAATGCCCTACAGCTACCACCGCCGTGTGATCTATCTCTGACGGGCCGTCGCTGGACGGCCACACAAATCAGGGGAACCCACCTCCGCCGGTTGGCTGTGCGACGACATCGAGCATGATCTGTGGCATCGGACGAGAGGTGTTCAGAGAGTTGCCGTTCGCGTCGACGGCCTTGCCGGTCACGATCATCGTTGTGGTTCCGACAGTTGTCGCTGGGCCGACAATTGTTTTATTTCCATGATGGCAGCCCATAAGAACCGCCGAGGCAAATCCAGCGATTGCGAGAGCGAAGGGCAGGCGCTTCCGCCCTGCCGGTTCCCCCGTCCCTGTGCTCACCCAGCCAAGAAATAGTACGAATAGCACGAAGGTTGCCAGCCACAGCGGGGGAGAGAATCCACTGCCTAGGGGATCGCGCGAGCGCGGCCCCCGTGCGACCAGCAACGTCGGTGGCGGGCCATACGAAGTACATCCCGTGCTTTGCGGCGGGGCCGGTGCGATGCTCGTCGCAGACGAGGTGACGAACGTAATCGTGAAAGGAGTGGTCGTGCCCGGTGTGATCGTGGGTTGGCACGGCGAGATGACACACGACGTATCGCTTGGCATCGTCGATGCCTTCGGACATACCAACTGAACGGATTCGCCCTCCTGCCCGAAAACGCTATCGGGCACCACCTGTCCGTTGAACACGGCCGTTCCACCCTGCGCAATAGTGAGCTCGATCTGTTGGCCGCTCGCGAGCTGCAAACTGTAGTCGTCGCCCGTGCCGGCCAGGCTTACCGTAGCAGCGTCGGCCGGATTCGAATCCGTCACGCTCAATGTGCCCGCCAAAGAGCCAGTGGTCTGCGGTGTAAACGCGAGGTTGATCTGGCAGGTCTGACCTGCGCCGAGAGATGTGGTGCAACCGTTGCTCTCTACGGTGAAATTTCCCGGGCTGGTCGCTGGGATGAACCCAACGGTCAATCCCGTAATCATGCTCGCCGAGCTGTTCGTCAGAGTGAAGGCTGCCTGCTGTGATGTGCCGCCCGAAGGCACGTTACAGAACGTAAAGGGATTGCTCACTTGCGGGCATGGCAGGGCAAAGACAGCTGGCGTCGTGAGAGAAATGGCGCTTGCCGGATCGCCGATCTGCGGCAGTTCGATCAGCCGGGTGCGGCCCTGCTCTGATACGAAGAGATCACCCTTCGAATCGAAAGCGATGTCGCCCGGCACGCTGAGGCCACTCGCTGCCAATGTAGTCTTGCTCGCGCTGGCATCGACACGCAGAATTCTGCCCTCATTCGCATCTGCGATGAACAGATTCCCGCGGCCATCCACCGCCAAGCCCGCAGGGCAGATTCCAATGTTCTTCGGCGCCATAATCGCGCCGCTTTCGATCGATGGGCACGTGTTCGCCGCTGAAACGCTCGAGGAGGACCCTTCGGCACCGGTGGCTGCGAAACCGGCCACGCCGGCGATGGCGCGCGTGCTCGTCGTGATTTCAAATACGCCGCCTGTTTCCGGCGACGCGACGAAGACCTTCGTGCCATCGAGCGTGACCGCAATGTTGGCGGGCGAGACTACTTGTCCCAGAGTCTCGAGCTGACCGGTTGCCGCGAAAAGCACGTCGACCGCGTTCGCGCCGCGGTCCGCTATGTAAAGATTCCCTGCGCGATCGGTGGCAATTCCCATCGGATCGACGAGAGCGACGTTCTGTCGCCCCGCCCATCGCCCGGCGACACTTCGAATGATTCCAGGTTCGCTGCTCGCCGAGCCAGCGACGCTACGGATCGTGCTGTTCTGCGAATCCGCGATGAAGATCGTGCCGTCGGAACGTCACGACGACGCCGCTGCGCTCGCTCAGCAAATCCGGAGCGAGATCGAGTTGCGCTACCGTCGCCGCGCCGCCGTCGCCACGAGACCCAGCCTGCCCAACACCGGCGATCGCCGTGAGCGCCGCCGGCCCAGGTGCCGCTGAGGTCGTTTGTGGCGCCATTGCAGTGCCAAGTGCAAAGACCCGATTTGGCGCTGCCGCGGTCGTGAGATCAGCCCCAGCATGCGGATCGAGAGCCAAAGCGCGAGCTGCGACGCCCTCGGCGATAACGATCACCTTGGCTGGTGAAGACTGGACGGGGCTTGCCGCCAACGCCGGCCACGGCTCCCTGTGTGCCATACCAAATACGACAAGAATAGCCGCCGTCAACGCACAGATGCCCAGCAGTCGCCGCACAAGTTCTCCCTCTTATGGAATATATCGACGCTTTGGATTCACATGCAGGCGTTTGGGTTGCGTCGCAAGCCGCCCATCATACCAGTGACTGGTGATTAGTGACTAGTGATTGGTGAAGGGCTTTGGATGCTCCGCTCGAATCACGACTTGCAAGCTGGAACTCACTGGTTACGTTTTCCCCGGAGGAATACATGGCACTTACATTTTCGCTCGTCGACACGTGGGACGACGGCAAGCGCATCCACGTATCTGGCACCGTCACCGCGTCAGGCAATTACACGACCAGTGGCGACACGCTCGACCTCTCCCAATTTCCGATCATCGCGGCGACACAAGCACCGGTTCAAGGCACGGCCTGGATGGACGGCCTCTCCGGCTACGATTTCGTCTTCTATCCAGGCTCGGCGATGAACAACGGCAAGGTGAAAATCTTTCAGCAGGGGACGAGCGCCGGTGCTTTCCCGGAGCTTGCCTCGGGCGCGTATCCCTCCGCGATCACGTCGGACACGATCACGTTCTATGGAATCTTCCAGAAAATGCAGTGAGACATGGAGTGGCGAGTGATTGGTAGCAAGGAACTCGCGGAAATCGTCAGCTGGGGATTCCAGTCACCAATCACCGCGTTTCTCCATTCGAGACACCTATGAGCATCGAAACTTTCTCTCCCCTGCCCCTCAACGTGTTCAGTACGTGGGTCACGCTGCTTGACCCGTCCGACGTGCCTGCCGGCATGTCACCGAATCTTGCCAACGTCGATTTCTTCCCCGGAGGAGTGCGCACGCGCCCTGGACTTGTCTCGCAATATGCCGCCCTCGCCGGTGCGCCGCAGGTCAACGGCGTGAAGACATACGTCACCACGAACCTCGTCCAGCGCATGCTCGTCCTCGATTCGCTCGGCAACCTGTATGAGGAACTCACGCCCGGCAACCTCTCGTTAATCGTAGCCGGTGCCGTAGAGCCTAATCTCTATCTTGCATCGACCACGCACTTCGGCCGCGAATACATGGCTTTCGGCGATGGCACTATCGGCCAAGACCTGCCGCGTCAGTACGACGATTCAAACTTCGATCGCGTCAGCCAAGTCGGTCCAGGTGAGGGACCAACCGTCGCCGACTCCACTAGCGGCGGTAGCATTTCGCCCGGCTTACATCAGGTGGCCGTAGTGTTCGTGACGCGTCAAGGATATTGGACCGCGCCCTCGCCCGTCGTTTCATGGACGGCGGGAGGCGGGTGGACAGCTAACCTCACGAATATCCCAACCGGCCCATCGAACGTCGTACAGCGGTTGCTCGCATTCACTGCCTCGGGCGGCTCGAACTTCTACAACGTGCCCACCACGATGACCATCAACGACAACACAACGACTTCGCTCAGCGTCGATTTCACCGATACGATTCTGCTCTCCGGCACAAGCATGGATTATCTCTTCAGCCAGATCGAACTGCCCGAACAGCTCGGCGTCGTTGCGTATTCCGAGCGCCTCTTCTGGTGGGGCGAACGCGCACAGATGGACAACTGGCGCAATCTCAGCTTTGACGGCGGCTGGGATCCATCCGTGATCGGGCGCCCGCTTGGCTGGCATCCTGACTCGGTTCTTGGGCCTGGTGGAAGCCGTGAATCGAGCGACGTAGTCTGGGGCGATGCCTATCGCATAACTGCGGACGGCGTTTCAGTGGCGCGGGGCTATATTTCCCAGGGCGCTATCGCCGATTCGGCCGGAAATCCGCTGATTGCTCCGAATACCGACTACTCGGTGCGCGCGCGCATCAAGCGCAGCGCCAATCTCTCCGCGGGCGCGCTGCAGGTCAACCTATTCAGCCCGACCGTGAGCCAGGTCGGCCTGGGCCTCACAGTGACAGCCGCGCAAGCCACCACCAGCTATCAAGAATTCATCGCCGAACTTTGTCCGCCGCAGGCATCGCTGCCGCCCGACCTTACACTGCGTGTCTATGCCGGCGGCACTCCGGCGCCGTCAGGTGAATCGTTTCTCATCGACAATATCGAAGTGTTTCCCTCCGACGTAGCGCAAAATCCGTCGCTCGTACGCTGCTCCGGCACGGAAGAGCCCGAGGCATATGACGGCGTCACCGGCATCATGAGCATTGCTGAGAATAACGGACAGGGAATTCGCGCTGCCTTCACGATTCGTAACAATCTCTACTTCGTGAAAGAGCGCAGTATGTACGTCACCGCCAACGATGGCGTCAACGAACCCGCGCTCTGGCAGGTGGAAGAGGTTTCGAACCAAGTCGGCACGCCGTCGGCGCACGGCGTCGGCATCGGCGAGGAATGGGTGGTGATTGCGGGGCGCTCGGGACTCTATCTCTTCGACGGGAGCGAGCCGACGAAACTTTCGCAGGAAATCCAGCCCACGTGGGACGCCATCAACTGGGAGTACGGCAAACTTATCTGGGTGCAGGTCGATACGCAGCATAAACGCATTCTCGTCGGCGTGCCGATGGGCTCAGCCACGCAGCCGAATCAAATCCTCATGCTCGACTATACGGAAGGTTTCGGCGATCCTCTCGTCGCAATGCTCACAGCACCGGAACGCTCGCGCAAGTGGGCGCCTTGGAACGTTCCGGCGAATTCATGCGGGCTAATCGAGCGGTCAAACGGCGTCGCGCAGATATTCTTCGGCTCAAATAATTCCAGCGGAAAAATCTACGCACTCACGCCGGGAACGTTTTCTGACGACGGAGTGGCCATCAGTTCGTTCTACTCGACCGCGTTCCTCGCTGCCACGGGCCTCAGTGGGCGCAATCTCTTCGGCTATCTCACTGCCTATGTCCAAGGTTCGGGCTCGCTCGCGATCTCCGCGCTCACGCCCGGCGATGTGTCCTCGCTCTCGCTCGGATCCTGGACGCTTGGTTCGCCGGCCTCGCGCGATATGGAGCAGTTCACAAACGTGCTAGCCGAGCGCGCTTCATATCTGTTCGGCACCAACGCTGCCGGTTCGTGGTTCTCGCTGACAAAACTTGTCCCGTGGGCCAAGCCCGATCCGTTTGCGATTGTCCGCGGCGGGAATTAGGCTTTCTTCCTAATTCAAATGCTAACCGTTCCCCAAATCGAGGCACTCCGCAAGACGAACCCTCAGCTCTACGAATCGCTCAAGCGCCTCGCTGGCGCGTCTCTCGGACCGAACCAGGGATGGAGCCTCGACAGCCAGATCACGGATGGCAATGACTACGCGCGCGTGGTAAGCGGCGCGCTCACGGCAGGTCAAATCGATCCCTCGAAATCCGGCGTGCTCATGAAGGGCTCCGTCCCGCCGACGTGGTCCGGCGCGTTCACTTACGTCTCGACCACCTCGAGCATCACGTGGAGTTGGTCCGGGCTCACGATCTTCCGCGCCGACGGTACTACGACCGCTGTCGCGAACGGCTCAGTCGCGCTCGGCGGCCTCACCGCCGGCACCACCTACTATTTTTATCCTTATTGGGACGATGGCGCGTCCTCGCTCGGCTGGGTGGCGGGTGGCGTGGGTTCGGTCGCATACGCGCAGTCCGCGAAGACGAATTCCGCCGCGCAGCAGCAGGCGCTTCAAGGACGTGTCCCACTCTCACAGGGCGCGATCACCGCGGCTACAACCACCAGCGGTACTGGGGGCGGCTCGGGTGGCGGCAGCGGAAGCTGCCTGCGCGCGGGCAATGTCGTGCTGACCAAAGAACGTGGTACCGTCGCGATCGAGACATGCAAAATGGGCGAGCATTTGAGGTGTCCCTCGGCCAGCGGAGGCGAAGCGTGGACGCGTATTTTGCGCGTTGAAGTCCGCGATGCTGAGACGTTTCTCCGCTTGCATTTCTCGAACGCCGAATCGCTCGAACGTCACACCCCACCACATCTTCACGCTCGCCGACGGCGCTCCTATGCGCGCCGAGCGCCTCTGCATGTGTGATATTTTGGTGGGCAGATTTGGTCGCGTTACGCTGTCTAAGATCGAGTTAGTGGTCGAAAAAAGCCAAAAAGTGACGGTGAGTTGCGCACCCTCGCACCAGTTCTTCGCCGGGCGCTTCGCCGCCTCGGTGCTCACACATAACTACACGTTTTCGTCTTGAGCGGATAGCTATCATTTTGAGTCGCGCGGGATGCGACTTCTTTTTCAGGCTCTTAGTTCAATGTTGCGGCAAATAGTTGCGTGACTTTAGCGAACGCGCGCTCGGCTTGGGGCTGGTTGTAAACCGGGGAATCCGGAACGGTCCAACTGTGCAGGGCGCCGTCATATACTTCGCTTTCGTATTTGCCACCCCAGTTCACGAGCGCGGCGTTCAATCTGTCAATCGCCTCCTGGGGCATGAACTGATCGTTCGTCGCGTGACCGAAATAGAGCCGCGGGCCATCCGAAGTTGGAATGCGCGGCAGGACGAGATGTGGGCTGGTTGGTGCGTCGGTATAAAGCGCGCCGCCGTGAAATGACGCGCCTGCGCCGATGCGGTCCGGCCGCGCCGCAGGGAAGCGCAGTGCTGCCATCCCCCCACTAAAGCAATATCCGACCACGCCCATGCGCGTTTCGCTTACCGAATCGTGTACCGCCAGGTAATTGATGTAGCTGGCGGCGTCGCCCTCCATCGCCTCGGGCGTCATTGGCCCCGCGAGCTCGCCCACGCGCTTCATCGTGCGCTCGTCCGGAAACTTTGGCTGGAAGTCGAAGACGGGCGTGCGAGCCGTGCGATAGAAAATGTTGGGCAGCAGCACGACGTAACCTTGCTCAGCGAGCCGGCGCGCCATGTCGCGATGTGATTGCCGAGTTCCGGCGATGTCTGGCAAATGAATGGCTGCGGGCCGGCGCCGTCCGTCGTTCTCGCGATAGAGAAAGGCATCGCATGTTCCGTCGGCTGTCTTGATTTCGATCTCTTGTTCGATCACGATCCCTCCATTCGCCGGATCTAAGAATCCTGGACGTCGCGCAGCTCAGGCTACCACACGTCGTAGCAATCCGTTTGGCAGCCGCTCTGCTATCCTCTGGAAGAAAGAATTGAGAGAGGAGAGCGAGCATGGCCAGCAACGGGTTAGTCGAATACACAAACGCGAGCCCCGAGGTGCGCGCCGTTTACGATGACATTATGGCGACGCGCAAGACCGACTGGATCAACAATTTCTGGAAGGTGCTCGCCAATAATCCTGTCACGCTGAGGCGGACCTGGGAATCGATCAAGCAGATCATGGCGCCGGGCGCACTTGATCCGCTGACTAAGGAGATGATCTACGTGGCCGTGAGCGTGACGAATCAGTGCGGCTATTGCATCGCGTCGCACACCGCCGCGGCCCGCATACGCGGCATGAGCGACGGGATGTTTCACGAGCTGATGGCCGTCGTCGGCATGGCCAACGAGACCAATCGCCTCGCGGCCGGCTACCAGATCGAAATCGACGAGCAGTTCAAATGACAGGTCCAGGTCAATGACCGGCAGAGCCTACTACTTGACGACGTTCGCCGACTGGCAGCGGTACGCCACGCGCTTCGCGAATTCACACTTCGTCGTACTCAGCGCCGGCAACGCAGCAAGCGACGCTACGACCACCGAGGCCCCGGCTATTCCGCGCACCGACACCAAGATCCTCGTTCTCGTTGAGGCCGACGAAGGTGTCCATCTCTCGCTTGAGGACGAACCCGCGTTCGAGACGCTTCCTCATCCTCTGGCGCAAAAGCCCATTTCGCCCACCGTGCAGTCTGCACTCGAACCGCACGGCGTCGCGCCGGGTGCCACGACGTTCGACGCTGCCGAAGCCGTTTCACGCGTCCATCCGCTCCTCCGTCACCGCGTGTTTTGACGATCGGCGGACCCTGCAGCAGCCTCGTGCAACAGTGTTTGACGGCGCCCCTGCTGAATCTGAGTCTCTCATCCTATGGGAATGGATAAGGCCACCCGGCCGTTGCCTGCCTAGTCGTGCTCGTCCGCGAATACACGCCCGCCGACCTCGACGCGTTGCGCCGCATGCACGCCGGCCAGGGTTTCGATTACGCCTTCCCGAATCTCGCCGACCCGATCTTCGTCTCAAAGCTCGTCGTCGAGGATGCCGATCGGTGCGTGGTGATGGCCTCGCTCGCGCGGCTCACCTGTGAGATGTATCTGCTGGTTGACCGCGAGAGGGAAGGGAATTGCGACCTCAACAAGTCGGGGGCACGCGAACGATATGCGTGTCTCCTCGCCCTGCATCGCGCTGCCGAACGCGATCTTCTTGCACGCGGTCTTGATGACGCGCACGCCTGGCTGCCGCCCCCGATCGCGCGCCGCTTTGGGCGACGCCTCGAATCGCTCGGCTGGATTCGTGACGATGCATGGACGCCATACTGCCGGCGGCTACGCGAACCCTAATCATCGACCAACGGTCCGGAGGGAGTTTCAGATCGGCGCAGCTGTAAATCTGGAGCTGCGCCGCACGGCAAACCTCTATGAAGAAATTAATTCCAGCCGTTGCGGCACTCACGCTTGCATTCGGGCTCGTTGCGGCACCGGCACACGGGCAGCACAGCGTCACCCTCGCGTGGACCGCAAGTACCTCGGCAGCCGGCAACCCCTCGCTCACTTATAACGTCTACCGCTCGTCCGGCTGCTCCGGTACCTTCGCGCTGGTCAATACCGCGCCCATCGGCGCGACTAGCTTCCTGGATCTCGCCGTTCCACCTGGAACCTACTGCTACCAAACCACGGCGGTCCTCGCGGGACTCGAAAGCACGCCGTCGAATGAAGCCTCGGCTGTCGTGCCGGCAGTCATCGTCATTGCCGTGCCGCCTGGCCCGTCCAGCGGTTGCTCGCATCGCGGCCCGCTGATCGGCTGGATCCGTTGTATCGGTTCCAGGCCTCACCCGAAGAAACTATGACTGCCGGCTCGTGACCAATCACCGATCTCCATAGATCATCTTAAACGGAGGTTCCCATGTCTCGCGGAGCACAACGCACGACGCGCGCACTCACCGATCAGCAACTTGCGCAGCAAAACCAACTCATCTCGCAGTCCGATCAGCAGAGCCAACAGGATCGTTCGCAGATGATGCCAACGATCACGAGCCTGCTCAACAGCCAGGGCTACACACCACGGCAGCAATCCGCCATCACGCAGCAAAGTCTCGGCGCATCCAATACCGCCTTCGACGCTCTTCGCCAGCGCGCCGCCAATCGCGTCGCCGCGACGAACAACAGCGCCGGCTACGGTGATCTCGTCTCACAGCTCGGCCGTGAACAAGCACAGACAGACGCCAGCCAAGCCCAGCAGAATCAAATCTCATTCGCGAATCAGCAGCTGAAGGAACAACTCGCCGGCCTCAACGCTCTCGGCCAAACTTACGGCATTGACACGAATCTGCTAGGCAAGGCGATGGGCGTCCCAGCGCAGTTGCTTAGCGTTCGCCAGCGCGCTTCCGGCAGCTCAAGCGGCGGAATGGGCGGTCTCTTCGGTCTCGGATCCGGGATAGCCTCGCTCTTCGGCTAGCGCCAGATTGCCGCCATCGGCGGCGCGCGTCGCAGAATTCCTGAGCCGAAAGACATGATTCACGAATCGGGATAGCCACCCACTCTCTTCTATGCGCACACTTCTCAATCCGTATTGGTGTACCTTCGCCCTTGCGGCGATCGCACATTTCGCGGTTTTCCTACGCTGGCTCTACCGCCGCATTCGCAACGACGAGATCACGCGGACCTTCGTCCACGACATGGCGACGAATCATTTGCCCCACATCTACGAGCGCCTCGAAAAGCTTTGCGACCGGCAGGGAATTGAACACGCTCCGCTCCCACCCATCCGTTGGGTCGACCTCGGCGATCGCCCCCGTGACTAACGACCGTACGCGGCCATGGTTCGCGGGCTAGCTTGTGCGACGATAGATACGGTGCGATGGTCTACGGTTGGGTGGTAGGCGATGACGGAACCTGATGTACGCATGTTCGAAGATACGCCCTCAGAAGAAGTACCCGTTCGAGGCTATCTTCACATTCCGGCCAATTCTTCGAATGACGGTCTTGTCCTTACGCACGGCGCCGGGGCAAACTGCCAGTCGCCGCTCCTCATGGCAATTGCGAACGCTTGCTGTGCATCCGGGCTCACGGTTCTCCGTTGCGATCTGCCGTTCCGTCAACTGCGGCCTCACGGGCCACCGCAGCGGGGCAGTGCTGAACGCGACCAACAAGGCCTGCGGCGCGCGGTGGAAGCACTGAGGCGACAAGTTCCAGGCCGGCTCCTCCTGGGCGGCCATTCATACGGCGGGCGGCAGGCGTCGATGCTGGCCGCTGCCGCGCCGGGACTCGTTGACACAATGCTCCTGCTCTCGTATCCCCTGCATCCGCCTAAAGCTCCCACGCAATTGCGCACGGCTCATTTCCCGTCCGTTCACACGCCAGCACTGTTCGTTCACGGTACGCGCGATGGCTTCGGCACGATTTCTGAGATGAAGGCAGCATTGAAGCTGATCCCAGCACGCACACAGCTGCTGCCGATCGAAAGCGTCGGGCACGAGCTCATGACCGCACGGAATGGTTCCACGGTGCCGAACATGATCGCTGACGCATTGGCCGCATTCCTCGAAACGCGCGCCTAGCCCATCGCTCAAGGCAGATTCCTGAGCCCGGCGATGTTCAGGCCCGCTGGGAGCCAACCGATTCATTGCATGCGCTGCTGGAGGGCACGTGGTAATGCGAAGACTCGCAATCATCACGCTCCTGGCTTTGGTCGCATCCGCCAGCGCGAGGGCTCAAGGGGTTCCCACGCTTGGCCCGAGCGGGGCTGGGAGCAGCTATGGGACACCGCTGACCTCGCTGAGCCTGACGGCCATCGCCATTTCTAGCGGCGATGAGGTTGTCGTGTTTCAGCAAACGGGCCCCGGGCCCTATACGAGCGTTCCCACAGATTCGGCTTCGATTCTCTCCTGCTCCTTCCTTCCGGGCACGTATCAAAGCTTCAATGGAAACTTTCAGCTGGAAGCGGCCGTTTGCTCGGCGTCCGGCTCATCGGCTAGCGACACGATCACGCTGCATTTCTCGACCGATAGTTATGTAAGCGGAACGGCCTGGGACATTGGTCGGACGATGGCCGGGAGCTGGGTGCTCGACTATGCGGCTTACTCCGCTGCGGCGAGCTCAACCGCGGCTTGCCCCTCGCCTAGCTTTACGACATATAGCGCGAGCGAGGCGATCATCGTGGCCTGCGGCACAGACCATTCGGGATCGACCTTGAGCGCGGGAACGATTGGAGGGAGTGCGGCAACGCTCGGAGCCCAGGCACCAAATGGCGGAACGCCGAACCAAGGGCGGCTGGGGATGGAGGGCTACATCCCCACGACGACCCTTATTAACGCGACGGCAATGCTCACTTACACGCCAAGCGTGGCAACGCTTGGAACTATCGTGATCAGCCTATCGACGGTGCCGCTAATACCACCTTCGCTGACGGTTAACGCCGGCACGGTGAATCACACGATCAGTCCTTACATTTATTCCGAGGGTGGAATTCCACCGGATACGACGCTGCCGGACAGCACGTTCGCAAAGAAGGCAAATCTCGCCCTGATTCGCTTCGGAGGAGATGCTGCAACGAATTACAGCTACACGAACGACTCGTATAACGCAGGCAACGACGGCTTCTTCACGGGCGGCTTCAATGGAACGCCAACAGCTGGCGCGCAGTTCGATAACGTGATTTCGACCTTTCGCGCCGTCAACTCGAACATTCAGTTTCTCGACACAATTCCGATCAATCCGTGGCTCACAAAGTCCGCGCTTCTGTGCAGTTTCACGGTCGCATCGTATCTCGGGAGTCCCGCGTATGGTCCGCAGACCGTAGCGGCAAGCTGGGGCGGCAACCCGGCGAACAACTGCGGGGATAGCATTTCGACCACGACCGGACAACTTACGGACACCGACATCACCTACAACTACTATTCCAATACGACCAGCGAGCAAGAAAATTGGATCACGCACTTACAATCGACATGGGGCACCTGTGCATCGGGAACCGGCGTGTGCTTCTACCAGCTCGATAACGAGCCAAGCGGCTGGTCGAACACTCACAAGGACTGGCAGACCACCACGCCAGCGACCTATGCCACGATCGTTTCGGACGGCGAGACGTACGCCTCAGCGATCCGTGCCAAGGATTCAACCGCGGGGATCATCGGGCCGAGCGACTACACGGGAGTTTGGTTCACGACGACCGCAGGAACGGGAGGCGTGCAGGCCGTCCAATATTACTTACAGAGCTTCAAGACCTACGATACAGCGAACGGCATCCAGACGCTAACAGCAATAGATGAGCACTATCAGGTGGGAGACAACGGGACTGGAGGGCTTTCCCCTGGAGACGGCGGGAAGGGCATCCAGTACGACTTCGATCAGGTGCGGTCTTGGTGGGATTCGACCTACAACTATTCGGGGGCAGGCTACCAGGGCGGCCCACTTGAATTCATTCCTCGTATGCAAGGCTTTATCGCTTCCTACTATCCCGGCCTGAGCTTCGATTGCTCGGAATTCGAAGTCTCGCATTACACGAACGGAAGCTGGCCCCTGGTCGGCGGTTCGTCCGTGATCGACGCGATCGTGATGACCGATTTCCTTGGCATCGCAGGCTCATACAACATGGGACTCGCCACACTCTTCGATCATGTGGCATCGACTGACGCCGAAGCCTTCGCCTACTACCTCTATCGCAATTACGACAACTCAGCCACGCCCGGAGCCACCGACGCTTTCGGCACGCAATCGGTAACAGCTGCCAGTACCGATCCAACAAAACTTTCCGTGTATTGCGCCAAACGCCCGGGCGACGGGAAGTTAACCTGCATTGTTGTCAACAAAGAATCGCTCTCCTACGCCACCACGCTGGGCATCTCGGGATTCACGCCGAGCGCGACGGCCGATGTCTACACATACAGCAGCGCAAACACCGCAGCTTTGGTGCACACAACGACCAGCATCGGCGGCGGAACGATCAGCTATACGTTTCCGGCATATTCGGCCACTGAGTTTGTGATGGCACCCGGCGCTACTCCTACGCCGCCGGCGTCGCCGACCGGGCTCGCGGCAACAGTGAATTGACGTGCGTGTCATCGGCAGCTCGGCGTACGCGCGGGCGGGAAAAGTCATGCAGGGGCGCGCTCGTCTGCTGAACGGACCGATAACGCGAGGGCGCTCTGAAACACCTGGAGGAAAACAATGGCAAGTAGCGGAACAAATCCGAGCCCGCAGACGACAGTGACGCCCGGCATGGTGGGATCGGGAGAAACGACGGCAAAGATCAAGGCCGGCGCGCACTGGCTGGCCGGGATCATCGTCGTTGGATTGATCGGCGCAGCGCATTTCATCGCGTCGAGCGCAGGGCAGACGCTGGTCACGCAGTATCCCAAGCTGGCGGCCATCGCAGGAGTCATCACCGCCGCGGCTGCCGCAGCCGGCGTGTATTACAGCCCGAAGTAGCACGGGAGCGAGGAAAAATGAGCGCTGGCACCGTTCGCGAGCAGCTGCACCTTCTCACGGCAAAGAGGAACAAATGAAGCGGGTCACCGCAATCCTCCACCACATGGCCAGTCATCCCGCAAACGGTCCGCGGAGCGTGGCGATGCGAGCCGACGCCGGAAGAGGGAAAGCCATGAAGCCGCTAACGGCTATTGCGCCGGCGATCACGCTGGCCGGCTGCGCGGCGCATGTCAACGTGGCGAAGGTACCGGGTTGCAGCACCGGGGTAGTTACTGTGCCGAATGGCTGCTATTCGATCGTGTTCAACGGCGCGCTCGAGGTCCGCTGTGACAACGGCAACACGACGCGCTACATCTGCACGCGGTCAGAAGGAAACCCGTAACGATGTGGACATTCGTGCAGCGGACTGGGGCCATTTTTCACGACGGCCAGCCGAAAGGCGCGGGGTATTCGGGCTGCGGGGCAGGGAAGAACAATCCGGCGATGCAGGCGGATAAGGATGTCGGGCCGATCCCGCGCGGGCTTTACACCATCGCGAGCCTGATCAATTCCGATCCGGTTTGCGGTCAGTACGTGCTCGTGCTGGTACCCGACCCGGCGAACGAGATGTTTGGCCGCGAAGGCTTCCGCTGGCACGGCGATTCACTGGAGCATCCAGGGCAGGCATCGCGGGGCTGCATCGTGAGTAGCGGGTCGCTGCGGATCGAAGCGTGGGAGTCGACGGACCACAATCTGCAAATAGTGAGTGGTCTGTCGAATCCGAACCAGACTCCACCGGAACCAGCGAGTAACAAGGGGACGCCTGCACCGGGGGCGCCGCCCGAGCCGGCACAAACCATTTGACAGAAGTGGAAAAGCCCTTTGGACGGGCCGCAGACAGCGGTTCGTAGGAAATGGAGACACGAATGAGAACACCGAAAATTCTGTTGGGACTAGCATTCGCGGGGCTGCTGGCGATCGGCGGCTGCAACGCGACGCAAGATGCGCAGCGGGCGGAGGCGGTGATCGCTTCGATTGTGGGCATCGCGCAGGCGGAGGAATCGGCGCTGCCGGCGGCCGACGCGGCGATCCTGACGCCGTGGGCGAACCTTGGAGCGACGCTCGATGGCCAGCTCAAGACCTGCATTACAAGTGCGAGCGCAGGTGGGGGAAAAAAGGCCGCATTTCTCGCGTGCTTCAATACGTTCTCGCAGGGACTGCTGGGCTCAACTGAGTTGGCACAACTTCGTGTTGTGAGTCCAGCGAGCCAGGCAAAAGTGCAACTCATCGTGACTGCGGTTTCAACCGGTCTGAATGTGGCTATCGCTGCGATGGGCGGAGTACCAACGTCGACGCCGCAGGTGGCCGAGCGGCAGCCAACGCGGGGCGAACTCGTGGCATTCGCACGGCACAACGCCTTGCCGATCTCTGGGTTCTAACATGGCCATACTCGGAAACGCGGCGCTGCTGGAAGTGGAGATCAACGCGGGGCTCGAGGTGTTCAAGGTGCTCGAGCCGGAAGTGCAGAAGGGCTTGATTGGGCTGTTTCACCTATTCCACAGCAAGCAGAACGAGGTGAAGGCGGCGCAAGCTGCGTTGAATCCCCTAGTCGGCGAGATGGTCGCAAAAAGCGACGGATCGTCGACGATCCCGAATCCTGATGCGCCGCTGACGAGCTGACGAAATACCGCCCGGCTAGGACAATTCAATTTCTTCAAGAAGAGGAAGAAAAATACGCGTTGACAGAACATTCTCTCCGGCGTACATTTGGACCTGGACATCGCTTCCGCGAATGAATATTATGTTGCTTTGAGACTGTCGGGTGGCGGCTCCATGCTGGACGTTGGATAGCGTGAGCCAGCTCTCGCGAGGGGGCGTCGCCTCCACGCCGATGAGGCGAATCGGCTTAACCGGGGCCGAATTAGGCACACGGAGCTTCTCAAGAGACCGCGAGTTCTCGGCGCTGGCCGCAAGGGAAAGAGTCGTTACGCCGTGAGAGGCCCCGGGATTCTGTCGACTTTGGAGTGAGCCTCGAAGGGGCAGCGGCCACGCTGGGTTCCGCGCTCGCCGAGTTCGAGTCGACGGATCCAATTACGGCGGTGATGTCGGCCATGATCCGAGTATCGGTCGGGGAAAACTGCGAATTCTCGGTGCTGGCCGCGAGGGAAACAGTCGCTGCGCCGTGAGGAGCCTCGGGATCCGCCGAGTGTGGAGCGGGCTTCGCGGGGACAGCGGCCGCGCTGGGCTGCGGGCTCGCCGAGTTCGCGTTGGCGGACGCAACTACGGCGGTGACGTTGGTGATGATCCGAATATCCGTCGTGGGACCCACGTAGAGTAAGAGCTCGGCGATCACAAAGACTATCGTAGGGGACGAGGTTTGGCTCCTTGAACTCCTCTACAGCAGAGTGCGAAGACCGGACCAAGCTGTGTCTTTTCGCGGAGCACGAGGTTAAGTACCGCAATATCAGCGACAAATCGAAACCAACAAATAGATTGACTTGGTCCAAGAGACCTTCATAGGAAAGCGGGTTCCAGTGAGTGGAACCGCAGACCTACGGGTACTGGACGTTGGTCTACGGCTTCGATACCGCTTTGAGGCTCGCGCGTGCGGCGGCGATGGTAGAGTCGACGTCCTCGTCCGTATGAGCCGCAGAGACGAACAGCGCCTCGAACTGAGAGGGCGGTAGAAATACGCCGCGGGAGAGCATCTCTCGAAAGAACGCGGCGAAACGGGCCGTAACCGATTTCTTCGCCTCTGCATAGTTGCGGACCGAATCCGCGGCGAAGAAAAGAGTGAGGAGCGAGCCGCATACATTGACCTGTCCGGAAACCCCTGATTCACACAGCGCCGCGCGGAGACCGGTAGCAAGGCGTTCGGCCTTGCGCGCCAGGCCGTCGTAGAAGCCGGCAGCATTCAGCTTGGCGAGCGAGGCCAGACCAGCCCTCATTGCGAGCGGATTGCCCGAGAGAGTCCCAGCCTGGTAGACCGGGCCGAGCGGGGCAATCAGGTCCATGATCTCCCGGCGGCCGCCGTAAGCCGCGACGGGCAGTCCCCCACCGATAATCTTACCGAGGACGGTCAAGTCCGGGCGAATTCCGAAAGCCGTTTGGGCGCCGCCATAGGCAAGGCGAAACCCGGTGATCACCTCGTCGAAAATCAAGAGCGCATCGTCGCGCTCGGTGATTCGGCGAAGGGATTCGAGGAATCCCGGCGTGGGCGGAACGACGCCCATATTGGCGGCGACGGGCTCGACGATTACCGCAGCAATCTTGCGCGGATGCTGGGCGAAGATTTGTTCGACGGCGGCCGCGTCATTATATGGCGCGTTCAGCGTGAGCGCGGCGAACTCGGCCGGCACGCCGGGGCTGGCGGCGATGCCTAGCGTGGCAAGGCCCGAGCCAGCTTCCGAGAGGAAGCCGTCCGCGTGACCGTGATATCCACCCTCGAATTTCAGGATCAGGTCGCGCTTCGTGAAGCCGCGCGCGAGGCGGACGGCGGACATGGCGGCCTCGGTGCCCGAGCTGACGAAACGGATGCGCTCGATCGAAGGAACGGCGGCGGCGATGCGTTCGGCGAGCTCGATTTCGAGCGGCAACGTCATGCCGTAGCTGGTGCCCCGAGCGGCCTGGTCGGCAACCGCGGCGACCACATCGGGATCGGCGTGGCCGAGGATCAAAGCGCCCCAGGAACAAACGTAGTCGATGTACTCGCGGCCGTCGACATCGATGACGCGCGAGCCGCGGGCACGATCGATGATGAGCGGTTCCCCGCCGACGGCTCGAAAGGCACGGACAGGGCTATCGACGCCGCCTACGAGAATCTTTTGTGCGCGCGCGAAGAGGTCGGAAGAGTGGGTCACAGTCGAATCATATTATGGATGGCCGCGGATAAAGACAAAAGGCAAATTGAATACAAACAAATGCGACCCGCCCATTCAGGCAGTCGCCGCGACATTCATGCGCGAGTCCCTCGGTCGCGCCGAGATGCTGGTCCGCTGACCGAAGAGCGGCCTTCATGATCGATTTCACATTCATTCAGTGGCCGTTCGTACGCGCTGATTTTGCTCGGTAGGTTCGGACGAAAACAACGCCGCAAGCCCCTCCGCGAGGGTCGGATGAGTCAATACGGCATCGCGCAGCGCTGTATAAGGCAGCCTGGCGATCATGGCAATCTGCACGCAAGACATCGTCTCCCCTCCGCCAACGGCGAAAGCGGTGAAGCCAAGAATGCCGGCGCCGTCGATTTCGACCAGCGCCTTCAAGAATCCTCGCGTTTCAGAAAGGGTGCGCGCGCGAAGTACCAGCGTCAAAGGAATCTTGAACAGGCGATAGGCAATGCCCTGCGCTTTCGCTTCCTTCTCGCTTAGACCGACCCGGGCAAATTCCGGATCTGTGAAAAGACAGAACGGAACCTGCCTGCCAGTCGTCACGCGCTTGCCTCCGGCGAGGTTGTCGCGAACCACGCGAAAGTCGTCGATGCTGATGTGCGTAAACTGCGGGCTGCCGGCCACCTCGCCGATCGCCCAAACGCCCGGTGCGGTCGTCTGGAGTCGCTCGTTGACCTTGATGTATCCGCGATCCGTCAGTTCAACTCCGGCCAATTCCAGGCCCAGCCCCTCCGTGTTAGGAGCGCGGCCCGCGGCAACCAACAGATGACTGCCCTCGACCGTCTTCTCTTTTCCGTCTTGCTCGAGAGTAACCGTTGCCGACTTGCCCGATCGCCCCGATATCTGTTTGATGTGGGCATTCAGAAGGATATCGATGCCCTCGTCGCGGAAAAGCTCGGCCATAGCCTGCGTGACATCGTCGTCTTCTCGCTGCACCACCTGGTCGTTGCGTTCGATCACCGTCACCTTGCTTCCAAATCGACGCATCGCCTGCGACAGCTCCAATCCGATGTAGCCTCCTCCAATCACAATGAGATGTTCGGGAACCTCATCCAGTTCGAGGGCCTCCACGTGTGTAAGCGGCCTCGCGTCCGCAAGACCAGGGATCGGATCGAGCGCAGCGTGCGTGCCTGTACTGACGATTACATTCGCTCCCCGCAATCGGCGAATCGTTCCATTGGGCAGCGAGACATCCACGGTCTTCGGGGCCACGAAGCGTCCGGAGCCGAAAATAAATTCCGCTCCGGTCTGTTTGTAATTGTCGAGGTACAGTTCGTTCAGGCCACGAACCATTTTGCGTTTGCGGTCGCGTACCGCAGACATATCAATAGCGAAGCCCTCTCTGACGATGCCGAACTCCTCGCTCCTGCGAACGTACGACGCCACCTTTGCGCCGTGGATGATGTTCTTGCTGGGCAGGCAGGCGATGTTCGGGCACGACCCGCCGATGTATTTGCGGTCGATCACTGCGACGCGTTGTCCCTGGCTGGCAAACGTCCATGCGGCGATCGTCGATCCCGTGCCGCCGCCCAGGATCACCAGATCGTACTCCTCCGGTTTCACATCCTTGAGGTGTTGAGCCGAAGCAACGTCTTCCATGCTGTTCATTTGAGGATTCTCCCTCTCCGAACTGCATCCGGGTTGAAGAGATGGTCCGGGTTTAGATGGATTTGATTTCTCCGCCGTCCATGCGGACAGAAGCCCCGGTCATCCACTTCGCCGCCGGCGATACAAGATAACTCAACAGATCGGCGATCTCCTCCGGCTTCCCAAAGCGGCTGATGCCAACTTCCTGGGGAAACTTCTTCACCGCCTCCTCCACTGTAAGATTGTGGGCAGGCGCCCACTTTTCGAAGAAGGACTGCCGGCGCCCAGTCATCACGGCGCCCGGCACCACGCTGTTGACCTGCACTCCGTCCTTGATTCCCTGCTCGGCGAATGCTTTGGCGAGTGCAATGATGGCCGCGTTCGTTGCCGCGACCGCCGCAAATCCAGGTTTCGGATCGAGAGCCGCGCTTCCGGAGAGCAACACTACTGATCCACTCGAAGCCTTCAGGGCATCCCAAGCGCGTATCGTCAAGCGACGCGCGCCGTGCAGCTTCAGCGCCATACCGTCGTCCCACTGCGCATCCGTCATCTCGAACAAATCAATCTGCGGCACAGCACCGGCTATGTTGAGCAGCGCGTCGATTCTGCCAAAGCGCTCAAGAGTCCCTTTGATGATGATCTCTGCCGCTTGCGATTCGCGCAGGTCGAGAGCATGAACCATCGGCTCAGCTCCCACGGACCTGACGTCGGCGGCAGTAGCCTCCAGCTTGTCGTTATTTCTCGCAACAAGCACGACAGCCGAAAAATCGCGTGCGAGCCGCAGCGCCGTCGCTCGTCCGATGCCCTGGCTCGCACCGGTGACGATTGCAACAGATTTGATCGCCAATAGCGTTGCTCCTTCCGGATCTTTTTACTTCGCTAGGCTGAGGCTCCTATCGAGAGGGTTTCGCGCCGCGGCTTCCAGGATCAGGTCACTCACAACGTCTGCCGCCGTGTACATCGGAGAATGGTCCACGCCTTTCGATCGGACAGTTGCCCTCATGCGATCGGCCATGAAGCGCTGCGTCTTCGGGTTGATCATGCGATCTTCTTCCGCGAGCAGAAACCACGATGGCTTCACTTTCCATGCGGGCGCCGGGGCGGGCTCCTGAATGCATTGCAGCGCAATCGGCCGCTGCACTGCCTGCATGATACTCGTTTGGTCAGCCGAAGCTTTGTGAGCCACCGCTTCCTGAAACCCGCCTTCCGGCATCCAGATGAAGCCGTGCGCGTCGGGTGCCAACTTGGGGGCCTTCGGATGCGGCTCGTCGCGATAAAACACTTTTGCAACCGTCTCGCCCTCGTCGGGCGCGAGCGCGGCGATATACACAAGGGACTTCACTCGGTCGTCGTGCGCGCCCGCAATCACGGCTCCTCCGTAGGCGTGAGCGGCCAGGACCAGCGGGCCGCTCGTTCGTTCGACCGCACGATTCAGGGCGGCAACGTCGTCACTCAACGACGTGAGCGGGATCGGGGCGCAGATCACCTTAAGCCCGTGCCGCTGCAAAGGCAGAATCACGTTGCTCCAGCACGATCCGTCGGCCCATGCTCCGTGCACGAGAATGATGGTCGAGTTCTCTGGAAAGGCGCTCATCGCTGGACCGCGCTTTCTCCGGCCCGGTGGCCGATGCCATTCGCTTCGAGGAACTCTTTCATTGCGGATGCGATCTCTACGACGTGTGTCTCTATCGCAAAATGTCCGGTATCGAGGAACTGAACCTTTGCGTTGGGCAGGTCTTTCCCGAATGCCTCCGCTCCCGCGGGAATGAAAAAGGGATCATTCTTGCCCCAGATCGCGAGCAAAGGAGGCTTCGATTTGCGGAAATATTCCTGGAATCTTGGGTAGAGCTTCACATTCGACGCGTAATCCAGAAACAGATCGAGCTGAATCTCTTTGTTTCCCGGACGCTCGAACAGCGCCGTGTCCAATGTGTACGACTCGGGTGGAACACTTTCCGGATCGGCTACACCGTGCGTGTACTGCCAGCGCGTTCCCTCGAGCGTCAAAACATTCTTGCGGATGACGTTGCGGTTCTCTGCCGTGGGATCCGCCCAGTATTTCCGGATCGGGCCCCAGGCATCTCCAAGACCTTCTTCATACGCATTCCCATTCTGCGAAACGATCGCTGCGACCCGTTCAGGATGAGCCATCGCCAGACGGAGCCCCGTTGGAGCCCCGTAATCGAACACATAAATTGCATAGCGGCTGAGTTTGAGCGCCTGCGTGAAGGCGTCGATGGTCGACGCCAATCCATCGAACGAATATACGTATTTCCGCTCGGCTGGAACCTCGGTAAATCCGAAACCGGGAAGGTCTGGAGCGATCACGCGGTAATCAGCCGCCAGGCGCGGAATGAGCTCGCGGAACATGAACGATGAGGCCGGGAATCCATGCAACAGGAGAACCACGGGGGCGTTCGCATCGCCGGCAGCTCGATAGAACACTCGGACGCCATCGGCTTCGACCCGGTGGATGGTTGTAACGGGCATGTGGTAATGGCCGTCAGCGCGCTTCGCTGTCTGGGAACCGGTGTCACTCATGAAGTTCTCTCCCCTCTTTTCCAGCGGATTGCTGTTGAGATTTTGCCGCGGGGTGCCGTGCCAAAAAATCACCTTTGAATAATTCGTCGTCCGAAGTCAAGCTTTCATACTGCTTCCTGAATCTTGCCGTTAGAACGGCTCCAGCCGTGCCACGCCGAATACCGCATGGAATCGCTCGCAATAGATGACGACCGCGTTATATTTCTGCAAATCGACGGATGCCGCCAGATCGTAGTTCTGGTCCGCTTGATTCCCTTTTAGAGAGCCGAGTTCGACGCTATCCAGCTGGCCCTTCACAATCTCTTCGTTGAGGACTCGGTCATCGCTTCGCGCCAACAAGACATGCACGTCCGGTCCATTCGAGGTCGTGAAATCAGTCAGACGAAGATAATGTTCGCCATCGGGCGTTTTGTAGATCGTGGCTCGTCCGCTGGTTTGGTGCGCTTTGCCTTCCAGTCGCCCGGTATAGAGCGGCTGAGGATCGGCGTTCGATGTGAATGGAGCCGGCTCATTGACCTTCTGGTTCACCCACAGTTTCTCCGGGCGGAAGACCCACCACGCGGCGACGAGCACCGGGAGGGCGACGGCGAGCACGATCCACTTCCGGCGTGAAATCCAGGAGCCTACGTTTCCAGCCATGATTTCTCTCCTTCCAATCAATGAATCGGGCAGGCGCGCCCGCCCGATTCGTATGAAAGATATGCGCGAGACCTAGAATTTATCGAGCGGCGCAGCGCCGAAGTTCGCGTCGAACCGCTCGCAATAGATCGAAACGGTTTGGAATTTGCTGAGATCCGTGCCGCTGGGTATTGCGTAGTTCTGGTCGCCTTCATTCCCCTTCAACTTGCCCAGCTCCACGCGTTCGGTGTGGCTCTTGAGAAAATTGGCGTCGTCGTCCGCGTCCTTGAGCGCGACCAAAATCACGTGAACGTCGGGACCGTTCGACGTCTTGAAGTTTGTCAAACGAAGAATCAGTTTCCCATCCGCCTCTTGGTATATCGTGGCCCGGCCCGAGGTGCTGTGAACCTTTCCGTGGAAGGTTCCCGTTTCCAAAGTCTTCGCCTTGCTTTCCTGCGCATGCGTTGGCGCCTGCAAACCCGCAGCGAACGCCAGCGCACCGAGTGCCACAACTATCCTAACGTTGCGAAACATATCGAATTCTCCTTTGCGATTCCCTCTCGATGGGCACCTACTGGCGCCCAACTCTCACGCGCCATAGGAGTGTTTTTCCGTGCGAAGGTTACATGCTGTGCAAAGAAATCGGCGCCGCCCGAAAACGCCCTAAGCGCGCTGCTACGGGCATGGGTCGCAGTTCCCTTTCAGCGACAGGGGGGACTTACGGAAACTCCGGAAGAAAGTGAAACGCAGGCGTCGTCAGCTGCGGTCTGTTCGCAGCTTTTTCATGACACGGTCTATGATCGGGTCGGAGACGCTTCGCGGCAGCTCAAATGAACTGCTTTCCGTCACGATCTTCACCGTCTTGCGGCTCGAATCATAAAGCACATGGCAGGCGTGGCACTGGGAGAGATGCAGGTCGAGTTCCTCACGAACCTCGGGCGATACTTGGCCTTCCAGATAATCTGCGAATTCGGCGAAGAATTCCTCGCATGTGATCATCGAGCCGCTCTCCTGGCGCCGCTTGCGAAGTGAGGCGAGAGCGATTCTCGCAGCATTAGCCGGCCCCGCAGTAGCCGCACCTTTACCGCCGGAACGCTCAATCCCAGCTGCCGGGCAACTTCATCGGTAGAAAGCTGCTCGATATCCCGTAGCATTACGACGACACGGTATTTTGCGGGGAGCCTCAAGATCTCTCTTTCGACGAGCTGCCGCACCTCCGATTTGGAGTAATCCTGTTCCGGGTCGTCCTGCCAGGCCCTGACTTGACGCGGCCGAAAGTCCGCCTCTTCTCCGTACTCGCCTTCGTCCAAACTTTCAACGTTCTTTCGGCCACGCAATCGTTCAAGCGCCGTATTCCTGGCGATACTCACCAGCCAGGTCGAAAACTTCGAGCGCCTTTGGAATGCTCCAACGTGCTTGAACGCACTGAACAGCGCGTCTTGCATGGCATCCTGCGCATCGGCGGCGTTGCCCAGAATCGCTATCAGAGTCCGATAGATTAGCCGGCTATGCCGCCGAACCAGCTCCTCGAATGCGTCCAGCTTCCCACTCTGGGCCTCGGCGACCAGCTCGGCGTCCGGGTCCGGCAGCCTGCTGGGTTGCTCGATATCACCGCGAACTATCGTGGGACGGGTTTCAGGCGCAAAAAGATTCGCTTTATTTTGCTGAAACGCGACGGGCGGCTCGAAATCTGGCTCGATTCCCAGTCCCATTTGGAGGGTATTCGCGAAGTTATTGAGAGCCGTCACGACTACGCATTCCAGAATCTGTTGGTCGGTGAAACCGAGCGTCCGAAGCTTCAGGGCGTCATCGTGGGAGAATTCGTGAGTTCGCGTTCCCAGTTTGAGGGCGAAGTCCAGCATGGCAGTGTCCGCTTGCGAGAGGTTGGCCCCATGATGATCCACCGCGATCTGGTCGCCGTCCTCAGACGGCATCCCTAATCCTCTCAATAAGTTGCAATGAATCGCCACGCAATACGAGTTCACGTTCGCCGCTGACACGGCTAGCAGAATGCATTCCTTTTGCACCCTGGTCAGCACGTCTTCCGGCAACAGAATCCTGCCCACCGCCTCCAACTCTGCTTCGAGCAAATCAGGCCGCAAAGTCTGGGCGCGGAAAAAGCCCGGTATGAATCCGTGACTCTTCTGCACGGTGTCAAAAGCGACAAACGTCTTGGGACTTAGGTAGGGCGCGGACAGGTACGACCCTTTGCGTCGCGCCGGCTCGCGAGCGTCACTCCACACTCCAGCGCGCTCTCCTCCGGGAAGCGAATCGATGCTTCTCGAGGCGGCCTTTCGCGGCTCAAAATCCGGCTGCGGACCCAGTCCCACCGATAACGTGCAGCGGTAGACAGCCAACGCCGCCGCCAGAACAGCTTCTAGAATCGCCTCGTCGGCGAGTCCGCTTGTTCGAAGCGCCTCAACGTCTCCCGAGCCCACCGAAGGAGCGTGATGCGCCAGTTTGAGACAAAATTGAAGCGAGGCCAAGTCAGGCGCCGAGAGTCCCGCCTTTCGGTAGTCGGTTAAGAGATCTTCGATTTGACCTTGGGACACCCCAAGCGAAGACAAGACTCTGCTATCCAGAGCCACACAATAGGCGTCCTGGCGATCTGCCGCGATCCTTAAGAGGATTCGCTCCTTCTGGACTCGGGAAATCGCGCCTTCCTGAAAACGCAGGGCGCGCTCGAGTATCGCGTGAGCTTCGATGACGCGAGGCAACAAGGTTTGCGCTTGTAAGATGTTGGGAATGAACCCATAGGATTCCCGAAACGCTACGAAAGGCCCAAAGCTGTCGTCGAGTTGGACTTTGCCGAGAAAACTCATTTCGCCACCGTACGCTGGTGCGGATCGCGAATTCGTAAGTCTACGTCCTCGCCTTCGCTGCTTGCAACCTCAGCAGTGCTTGAGCCAGCGGGCAACGTCTTTGGCGTGGTAGGTGAGGACGATGGAGGCGCCGGCGCGCTGGATGCCGGTGAGGATTTCGAGGACAATGCGCTGCTCGTCGATCCAGCCTTTTAGCGCGGCGGCTTTCACCATCGAGAATTCGGCGCTCACGTTGTAGGCGGCGACGGGAACGTCGAAGCGCTCGCGGACGTGCTGCACGATATCGAGATACGGCAGCGCGGGCTTGACCATGATGATGTCCGCGCCCTCCTCGAGATCGAGCGCGACTTCGCGCAGAGCCTCGCGCGCGTTGGCCGGATCCATCTGATAGCTGCGGCGGTCGCCGAACTGCGGCGCGGACTGCGCGGCCTCGCGAAACGGGCCGTAGAACGCGGAGCAATATTTCGCGGCGTACGAGAGGATCGCGATATCCTGAAAGCCGTTCGCGTCGAGCTTAGTGCGAATGGCGGCGACGCGGCCGTCCATCATATCGGACGGCGCGACGATATCGGCGCCGGCACGCGCGTGCGAAAGCGCGGCATCGGCTAGGAGCGCAATGCTCGCGTCGTTGACGACTTCCCCTCCCTCGATCACGCCACAATGGCCGTGGCTCGTGTATTCGCAGAGGCAAACATCCGTGATGACGAGCAGATCGAGCTTGGCCTTGCGGATGGCGTCGATCGACCGCTGCACGGCGGCGTTGGGATCGGCGGCCTCGGAGCCGGTTTCGTCCTTGTGCTCCGGTAGGCCGAAGAGAATCACGGCGGGAATGCCGAGCCCGGCCACTTCCCTGCACTCCTCGACAATCTGATCCGGTGATTGCTGGTAGATGCCCGGCATCGAGCTGATTTCGTTGCGAACCTTGCTGCCGGGGCAAGCGAACATCGGATAGACGAAGCCCTCGCTCGAAAGGCGCGTCTCGCGCACGAAGCCGCGCAGCTTCTCGGAGCGGCGCAGGCGGCGCGGCCGATGGATCGGAAACGTCATGCGGGCCTCGCAGCCGGGGATTTCTGCTGATAATGTTTTGCGAGCGCGGCGGCCAAGCCAGCGGCGGAGGTCTCTTCCGCCTCGATGCCGACACGCGAGCCGGATTCGCGGATCGCGCGCGCGGTCGTCGGGCCAATGGCTACGAATTGAATGCGAGCCGAAATCTGCACGACGCGGGGGGCGCCGATGGAATCGCGGAAATTATGAAACGCCGAGGGGCTGGCGAAAACGACGGCGTCGACTTCCCCGCCCCGGATACGCCCAAGAATCGCGGGATCGAGCACGGCGGGCGCGGCTGTGCGATAGGCGATCACTTCGGTGACGTTTGCGCCGATCTCGCGCAAAGCGTTCGGGACGCGGTCGTCGCCGCGGTCGCTGCGCGGTAGCAGCACGCGGCGGCCGGCGAGCGATGCGCGAAGCTCGCGGACAAGCGATTCGCCGGTGCGATTTTGTGCAACGTAATCCACGCGAACTCCCTTTTCCTTTAGCGCCTCGGCGGTCGCCAAACCGACGGCGGCAATGAATCGATTCGACGACCCGACCACTTCACACTTTATGCCGAGTTGGGCGCAGCGATCAAAAATATATCGCACGGCGTTCTTGCTGAGAAAAAGAATCGCGTCGAAGCGATCGAGATGACGGAGCTGTTCGTCGAGCTTCTGCCAATCCTCAGGTGGAGCGAATGCGACCGTGGGCATGAGCATGATTTCGGCGCCCAGCGTTTCGAGGGCGCACGCGACTTCGGCGGAATCCTCGGCTGCGCGCGTGAGGACGATGCGTTTGCCGGCAAGTATGTGCGAGACGGTCATCCAAGTGTTTCCGGGCGGCACCGCAATAAAAAGCGCCCGCCTGAAGGGCGGCCGCTACGAAACCATTGCCGCACTCTCAGCCCTGGCCGACGGAGCGGCCCGCGAGGCGCAGGATTTTATCCGCGCCCGCCTCGATCAGAATTTGCGCGAGGCGAATGCCGATTGCCTCGGCTTCGGCGGGCGAACCGGCTTCGTCGAAGCGCGCGGCTTCGGTGCCGGCCGCCGAGAAAACCGCGGCTTCGAGATGCAGTTCACCCCCGCGAATGCGTCCCCAGGCGCCGAGCGGGACCTGGCAGCCTCCCTGGAGCTCGCGCAGAAGGGCGCGCTCGGCGGTGATGCAGGCGCGCGTCTCGTCGTGATCGAGAGCTGCGACGAGGCGCGACGTTTGCGAATCGTCCGCGCGCGTTTCGATTCCGAGAGCGCCCTGCCCCACCGCCGGCAGCATGAGGTCTTCGTCGAAAATCTGCGTCACCTTCGCGCTTGCGCCAAGGCGCGTGACGCCCGCCACGGCGAGAACGATGGCGTCGAATTCCCCGCTCTCGAGTTTGCGGATGCGCGTATCGACATTGCCGCGCAAGTCAATCACGTCGAGATCTCGACGATGGTGGCGAAGCTGTGCTTGGCGGCGAAGGCTGCTGGTCCCAACGACCGCGCCCTGCGGCAGCTCTTCGAGTGGGAGCCTATCGTGCGAAATGAGGCAATCGCGCGGATCCTCGCGCCGCGTGATGGCGGCAAAAGTGAGCCCCGCAGGCGTTTCTGTCGGCACGTCCTTCATGCTGTGGACCGCGAGATCGACCGCGCCGGAGAGCAGCGCATCCTCAATTTCCTTGATGAAAATTCCCTTGCCACCCTCGGCGCCGATGGCTTGGTTCACCTGCGCGACGGAGGCGGATTGCAGGCGATCGCCCGACGTGCGGATGCGGATGAGCTCCGTTTCGACGCCGTGGAGCTTCGCGAGCGATTCGGCGATGTGATTGGCCTGCCAGAGTGCGAGCGAGCTGCCGCGCGTGCCGATCCGCAGGCGCGTCACTCGCGATCCTCGGGCTTGCGGCCGCGCGCGGCGGTATCGGGCGCGCCGGCGTCGAGGCCGAAAAGCTCGCGGATGGCTTCAATCGCGCTGAGGCGCCCGCGCAGGCCGCGCCCGCTTCGCAAACGATCGGCCGGCTCGCGCAGCAATCGGTCAATCAGTTCTTCGGTGATGGCGGCGAGGCGCTCGAGCTCCTCGGGCGAAGCGTCCTTGATTTCGGCGAGACGCTGGCGCAGCAGAGCTTCGCGCTGCTCGTGAAAGCGGCCGCGCAGATCGTCAACGATCGACGCAGCCTCCATTCCGGCGCGCCAGCCTTCGAATTTCTCGACGTGCTCGGCGATGATGGCTTCGGCGCGGGGAATTTCGGCTTCGCGCGCGCGCTTATTCTGTTCGACAATCTCGCCGAGGTCGTCGATGTTGTAGAGGTAGAGATTGTAGAGGCCGGCTGCGTCAGGCGCGACGTTGCGCGGAATGCCGAGATCGACGACGAAAATCGGCCGCCCGCCGCGCGCTGCAAGAGCGCGATCGAGCATCTCGCGCGTCACCACCGCGCCCACATTGCCGACCGACGTGACGATAATGTCCGGCGCGGCGAGCACGCTCTCAAGCGCGTCCCATGCGATGGCTTCGCCGCCCATCGTCGCGGCGAGTTCGGCGGCGCGATCGAACGAGCGATTCACGACGCGCAGCAAGCCGATCCCGCGATTGCGCAGATGCTCGATGACTTGCTCGGCGACAGTCCCCGCGCCGACAACGAGCGCGGCGCGTCCCTTGAGATTGCCGAAAACGCGCTCGGCCAGTTTCACGCCCGCGAGCGCCACGGACATCGGCCGCGCGCCGACCTCGGTTTCCGAGCGCACGCGCTTCCCTACCTCGAGCGCTCCCTGAAACGCGCGATTCAGCAGCGGGCCGGTCGAGCCGTTTTCGAGGGCCTTGCCGTAGGCGGTGCGAAGTTGCCCGAGGATTTCGGCTTCGCCGAGCAGCATCGAATCGAGCCCCGCGGCGACGCGGAAGAGATGGCGCAGCGCGTCGGGGCCAGTCCAGCGATAGATGCGGCCATCGATTTCGGCGCGCGAAATTCCGTGATACGACGTGAGAAAATCCTCCAGCGTCTCCGTGATCGGAGCCGACGCCGCATCCGCGACGCCATACAGTTCGCTGCGATTGCATGTCGAGACGACGACCGCCTCCTCGAGAATTCCCTGGCGGCGCAGCTCGGCGGCGGCGTGCAGCGCCTGTTCCTGCGTGAACGCGACGCGCTCGCGCAGCTCAACCGGCGCGGTGCGATGATTGCAGCCGATCAGCACGATGTGGACACGCCCGCGCACGCCACTCTGAGAGCGGCCGGCGGCGCTGGTCTTCGCGTTGGCGGGCGCGGCCATTAGAAGAATCGATGAAATCCCGTGAGATACAGATTCACAATCGTGTAGCTGAAGAGCACAACCGCAAAATTCAGCGCGCAGATACGAGCCGCGCGCGCGCCGCGCCAGTTGACGCTGCGCGAGAGACGTAAGTAGGCGATATACACCGCTACGATCAAAATCGTGACGATCACCTTCGGATCGCCAAACGGATACGTCCCCGTCAGCCGATGCGCCCAAATCATGCCCGTGACGATTCCCACCGCCAGCGCCGCCAGGCCGATATATACGCTGCTGCGCGCCATTCGGTCGAGCACGTCGAGCGACGGAAGCCGCCAAAATGCGGCGCTCGGATGCCGCGACCGCAGCACGCGATCCTGCACGATATACACCAGGCTCAGGACGAACGATAGCGCGAAGGCCGAATACGCCCATGTGTTCAGCGTCACATGAAAGGCAAAAAGCGCGCCGCGCGCGGGAGGCACCACCAGCGGCGGCTTGGGAACCAGCGTCTCGAGCGCGGCCAGCCAGATCACCATGAATAGCGTGACGCACGCGCCCACCGAGCGCCTCCGGTGCAGCAGCTCGAGCCCGAGATACGTGATGCCGAGGAGCCACGCGAAAAGCGACATCGAGCCGTAGAGGTCGTCGTAGGGGATGGTGTGCGTGCCCTGCGTGCGGTCGAGCAGCGCAAAATAATGCACGCCGAGCGCCGCCGCGAGCAGCAGCGTCGCCAGGCGCCCGACCCACAGGTTCGGCGCATACAGAATCCGCGCGTAGCAAACGAAGCTCGCGGCGTAGAACGCAAGGCTCAGATAGGCCAAGTGGATGGGCATCAGCTTGGGCGCACTGGGGCGAAGCGTTGGCAAACCCCGAGTGCGTTCAACCCCGAATTATAGCGCCGAATGGGCCGCGAATGGGCGCTGGCGGCCAGGGCCGCATCCGGTTCTGCTATCATTGCAGAAGCGATCTCTTGTGGGCGCAATGCGAACGAACGGCGAAAACAAACGAGAGTTGTTTCTGCGCGCATGCCGTTTCCAGCCGACAGAACGCGTGCCGGTGTGGCTGATGCGGCAGGCCGGGCGCTACCTGCCGGAATACCAGGCGGTGCGCGCGCGGCACACGTTCCTCGAAATTTGCAAGACGCCGGAGCTGGCGGCGGAAGTCTCGCTGCAGCCGTATCGCGTGCTTGGCGTGGACGCGATCATCGTGTTTTCGGACATCCTCATCGTCGCCGAGGCGATGGGATTGCCGCTCGATGTGCCCGATTCGGGGCCCGTGCTGCAAAATCCGGTGCGCGATTTGGCGGCGGTGCGCCGGCTGCGCGATTTTGATCCCGAGCGCGACACGCGATTCGTCGGCGACGCGATCCGCGCGATCTGCCGTGAGGCAGGGCGGGATGTGCCGGTGATCGGATTCGCGGCGGCGCCGTGGACGCTCGCGTGCTATATGATCGAAGGACGGACGCGCGGCGACGTATCGCGAGCCAAGCAGATGCTCCGCGACGAACCGGAAACAGTGCGCGAGCTGCTCGCGCGAATCGCCACCGCGACCGTGGGCTACCTTAAATCGCAGATCGCGGCGGGCGCTGCGGTGGTGCAGCTTTTCGACACGTGGGCCACGGAGCTGACAGCGGAAGAGTACGAGGCGTTCGAGCTGCCGGCGACGCAGACGATTTTCGAGGCGCTGAGCGCCGAGGGCGTGCCGAAGATTATTTTCGCCAAAGGCTCGGCGCTCCATCTCGAAAATCTGGCGCAAACGGGCGCGGACGTGGTAAGCGTCGACTGGAATACGGATTTGGCCGATGCGCGGCGCAAGCTGGGGCGGCGCGTAGCGCTGCAAGGCAACGTCGACCCATCGATCCTGCTGGGAGACGAAGCCGGCGTACGGCGTGCGGCGCGCGAGGCAATCGAGAAAACGGGCGGCGCAGGCCACATCCTGAATCTCGGCCACGGCATTTTGCCCACAACGCCGGTGGCCAACGCAAAAGCATTCGTGGAAGCGGGCCAAACTGCGTTGGTTAAGGTGTGAATGTAGCGCCGCGGCCTTAAGCGCGGCATTCTGGTTTTCGGTGATGGCAGACACAACCACAAAAAACGGCGCAAAGATCGAGATCGGCCAGATCTCCGACGAGATCCTCGAAAAATACAATCGCCCCGGCCCGCGCTACACCAGCTACCCAACCGCGCCTGTCTGGAAAGACGATTTCGGCCCAACCGACCTCGAAGAATTCTACGCGCGCGCCGACGAAGCAGCCACGCCGCTCTCGCTCTACATGCACCTTCCGTTCTGCGAAAGCCTCTGCCTCTTCTGCGCCTGCAACGTGTCGATTCAAAAAGACAAGGCCGTCGCGATTCCCTACCTCGCCTCGCTGAAGCGCGAAATCGACCACGTCGCGCGCATGGTCTCGCGCAAGCGCCCGGTGGTGCAATTCCACTGGGGCGGCGGGACGCCTACGTATCTTTCGCCCGCGCAGCTCGACGATCTCTTCGGCTACGCGCGCGAGCGATTTTCGTTCGGCCCCGACGCGGAAATCGGCATCGAGATCGATCCACGCGTCACCAGCCGCACGCACCTCGAAACGCTGCGGCGCATGGGATTCAACCGCCTCAGCATGGGCATCCAGGATTTCGAGCCCAAGGTGCAGGAGACGATCCACCGCGTCCAGCCCTACGAAATGACGCGCGACCTGATCGCGGCGGCTCGCGAACTGGGCTTCGAGAGCCTCAACGTCGACCTGATCTACGGCCTGCCATACCAGACGGCCGAAACATTCCAGGCGACGATCGAGCAGGTGCTGACGCTCGCTCCCGATCGCGTGGCGATGTTCAGCTACGCGCACGTGCCGTGGCTCAAAAAGCAGCAGGGCGCGTTTGCCACGCATCTGCCCGAGGGGGCCGAGAAATTCCGCATCTTCCGCGCGGGGCTCGAAGGATTTCTGCGCGGCGGCTACGTTTACATCGGCATGGACCACTTCGCGCGGCCAAGCGACGAGCTCGCCACCGCCCAGCAAAACCGCACGCTGCACCGCAATTTCCAGGGCTACACGACGAAGGCCGGCGCCGACCTCTACGGCATGGGCGTCAGCGCGATCAGCTCGATCGGCAGCGCCTACGCGCAAAACCGCCGCGAAATTCCTGCGTACCAATCCACGGTCGCCGAGCGCGGCCTCGCCACCATGCGCGGCTACCGCCTCTCCGCCGACGACCGCCTGCGCCGCGCGGTGATCGGCCGCCTGCTCTGCCACACCGTGATTCCCAAGCATGAGATCGAAACCGAATTCGGAATCACGTTCGACGAATATTTCCAGCCGGAGCTCGAGCGCCTCGAAGAGCCGCGCGCAGAAGGCCTCGTGACGCTCGCCCCCGGCGAAATCCGCGTCACGCCGCTCGGCCGCATCTTCATTCGCAACGTCGCGATGGTCTTCGACCGCTACCTGCACGAGCAGCAAATGGACCAAAAGCCGCTTTTCTCGAAAACGCTCTAACCTTAGCGCCGGCGTCTTGCCGGCTCCTTTCTCCGCACAGCCCGACGATTTCATGTGGACTGCGTCACCCCTGCGGCGAGCGAGAAGAATAGCTTCCCGGATTGCAGAGGCATATGATGTGCGAGCTAAAGCTTCAAATCGCAAGCCCTGCCTGAGGAGGCGCCTTTTGTGAACTCTAAAATCCTGCTGTGCACCGCTGTACTCGCACTGATAGGTTTGCAGTCCCTTCTCCTGCGCTCCGAGGCTCCCGCGGCGGCGCACTCGGCGCCTCTGGCGACGATCCCCGCAAATTATCCCGCGCAAGAGGGATTCGTGGACGCTCACGGTGTCCTGATTTATTACTGGACAATTGGCCGTGGCGCGCCGCTCGTGATCGTCCACGGCGGTCCGGGCGCTTCGCACGATTATTTTCTGCCGTATCTGTTGCCGCTCGCGCGCCACAATCGGCTGATCTTCATTGACGAGCGCGGCTCCGGAAAGTCGGAAAAGCTGGAAGACCCCAGCGGCTACACCGTCGAGAATATGGTGGAAAACGTCGAGGCCGTCCGCCAGGGACTGAACCTCGGAAAAATCTCCCTCCTCGGCCATTCCTACGGCGGCGTTCTCGCACAGGCCTACGCGCTGAAGTATCAGCAAAACCTCACGCACCTGGTCCTTTGCAGCACGTTTGCCAGCACGCGCGAGATGAATGAAGTCTTCGCGCGCATGAAAGAAAAAATGACGCCCGAACTGCGCGGCCGCATCGACGCGATGGAAAAACAAGGCCTCTTCGGCCATGGCCTCGACTACCGCAAGAATCGCTACACCGATGAATACATGATCGCCGCCTGGGGCGAAGGCTACTTTCCGTACGTGTATCAGAATCATCCCGATCCGAACTACGATCCGGTCCAGCAGGGCGTGACTTCCTGGGATCTATATCGCGAGATGTGGGGTTCGGACGGCGAATTCGTGATCGACGGAAACTTAAAGTCGGTCGAATACGTCGACCGCCTCCCGGCGATCAGGGTTCCTACCCTCATCATTGCGGGCGATCACGACGAATGCGATCCTTCGCTTTCCCGCGAAATGCATCAGAAGATTGCCGGCTCGCAACTCGTCATTCTGCCCAAAAGCGGCCACATGACTTTTGTCGATCAGCCCGGCCTCTTCCTTTCCGCCGTGGGCGGCTTCCTGTCCAATTCGCACACCCAGCCGTCGCATTCAAAATAGCTCCGTGCGTAACAGGAATGACGCACTTGAGGTCCGACGTTCCTGTGCCGGGCAATTGCTTGAGTTACGCCCTGGGCGGGAATGTGCAGCCCTCTCGACCGCCAAACGTCCGGCTAAGGATCGTCGAGTGTCCTTTTACGGACAGTTTCACTTATCGGAAAAGCCATACACTGTTCCACAGCGAGGTGATGAGGTGAACGAAGAAACGTTTGATATTTTCGCAGGAGCGCCGGAAGAACATGGCTTGTGGGTTGAGGCCATCAAAGGCCTCTCGACTGCGAACCACCGAATGAGACAGATTGCAGCAGAGAAACCCGGTAAGTACTTTTTGTTCTCCAGCACGGACGAGTTAATTCTCACGAGAGTGGACACGTGTTCCCGCGCGATGAACGCGAGGTAAGGTGATTCCATGCGTACTCTACTCTTGCATCTCACTCGACTGCGCAACCACTCCCTCGCGCTGAAGCTTAAGTGGGAGCACGACAAGGCGATAACTCTCACGCGGCGCCGTTGGGAGCACGCCATCCGGCATCCGGCAGCCCCGAACGGAAAGCCGCAAGAATAAACCCTCACGCCACCATCGCCCCCGAATGCAGTGCCATGAGGCAAGGTTCCGCTTGCGTCCCTTGCGCCGCACATACCCCAAGTCCGGATTAACGCTGCGGGCTCAATAGGTCAACGCATCGGGATCGAGCCGCTGCCGCAAACAACGGCACAGACTTTTCAGCCGCCTTGGTACAGAATCTCTCGCGTGAGCCATTCCGCAAATAACGTGGCCGTGATCGGCGGCGGAATTTCGCGCCTCGCCTGTGCGTAACGGCTGAAGAAGCTGGGCGTGCCGATGATCCCGCTGGAAACGCTGTCTTGCGCGCCCGTCGGGGATGTAATACACTGGCGATATGAAGACCCTAACCGTACGATTGCCCGAGCCGTTGGTGGCGGAGATTGAAGCGGAATCGCGCGGGCGCAAGATCTCGAAGTCCGATGTAGTTCGCGAACGGCTTCAACTCGCTCCCCGTCGGCGGCGACGAACTCCATCGCTCGATGCGGTCGCCGATCTCATCGGATCGGTGGACGGTTTGCCGGTCGATCTGGCTACCCGCAAGAAAGAGCATTTGCGCGCCACTGGTTATGGCCAAAAACGTTCTCGTTGACGCTGGTTTCGTGGTAGCGCTGCTCAGCAGCCGGGACGCTCACCACGAATGGGCCGCGAATCAGGCCTCCGAATTTCCGCCGCCGTGGTCCACGTGCGAAGCCGTTGTGTCCGAGGCTTTCCACCTTCTTGGGGAGCGCGGCGCCCCAAGTCTCGCCGCACTGCTTCGTCGCCACGCTCTGCTAGTCGCGTTCGCGCTTGCAGAAAATGTGGAACCGGTCGTAAAGCTGATCGAGAAGTATTCCGACGTTCCGATGAGCCTCGCCGACGCCTGTCTCGTCCGCATGACCGAAACGTTTGCCAATCCCATCCTCTTGACGACCGACCGCGATTTCCGAACCTACCGCCGCCACAGCCGCCAAGTAGTTCCGTGCGTAACCCCCGAATGATGGCAGGTTCCGGAACAACATGTGCAAGCACGAGAACCCTGAGGACCTGTTTTTGCCGATCAGCCGACTAACTTCGCAATCTCGGGTAGAATCTCTCGCGTGAGCGACTCCACAAATACTGTGGCCGTGATCGGTGGCGGGATTTCGGGCCTCGCCTGTGCCTACCGGCTGAAGAAGCTGGGCGTGCCAGTCATACTGCTCGAAGCGTCGCCGCGCGTGGGCGGGCTGATCGAGACCGTCGAGAAGGACGGCTTTCTTTTCGAGAGCGGGCCGCAAAGTTTTCAGGGCACGGAAACGCTGCTCGGGCTGATCCGCGATCTCGGAATCGAGGACGAACTTTGCAAGGCTGATCCGGGCGCGCCGCGTTACGTCCTGCGACAAGGCCGGCTGCGCAAAATCCCGATGTCGCCGCAGGCGATGCTGGCCACTTCCCTGCTGAGTCCCGGAACGCGCTGGAAAATTGTGTCTGAGCCGTTCAAGCGCACGCGGCCGCCGAATGAGGACGAGTCGGTGGCGGATTTCGTGCGGCGGAAATTCGGCCACGAAATACTCGAATATCTCGTGTCGCCCTTCGTTTCGGGTGTCTACGCCGGCGACCCGGAAAAGCTGAGCCTGCGCGCGGCCTTCCCCACCCTCGAACAATGGGAGCGCGAGTACGGGAGCATCCTGCGCGGCCAGATGAAGTCGCGGGCGGCAAGCGGGCCCACAACTGCACGCAAGGGGCCGCCGCCGCTGTGCTCGTTCCGCCGCGGCCTCGACACGCTGATGCAGGCGATCGGTGCGAACCTCGGCGAGAGCGCGCGGACGGGCGCTTTCGTGAGCGCGCTAAGCCGGTCGGGGAATCTCGGCGATGCAGGATATGAGGTGCGGGCGATGCGCGGCGGGCGCGAGGAAAAAATCGTCGCGCAGGCCGTCGTGTTGGCAGCGCCGGCGTATGCGGCTTCGCACTTGATTGGTTCCATTGCGCCGTTCTTGGCGAGCACTCTTTCCGGAATCGAGTACGCGTCGCTGGCGGTAGTCGGCATGGGGTATTACAACCGGCAGGCGAGCGCGGCGCTCGATGGTTTCGGCGTCCTGATCCCGCGAAGCGAGAAGCATCGCACGCTCGGGATCGTGTGGAATTCGTCGCTTTTCGCGGGACGCGCGCCGGAAGGGCAAATGGTCGTCACCAGCTTCGTCGGCGGCGCGACCGATCCGGAAATCGTCGCGAAAACCGACGGCGAAATTACCGCGATCGTGCACGACGATCACGCGCGGATCCTCGGCATCACGGGCCCGCCGATCGCGGCGGCCGTGTGGAAACACGAGAAGGCCCTGCCGCAATACAACCTCGGGCACGGGCACGTCGTGGAGGCGATTCGCGATGCCGAGCGCACGGTTCCGGGACTGTATTTCGCCGGCAACTACCTCGAAGGTCCGTCGATCGGCAGATGCGCCGAAGAAGCCTTTCAGACGGCTGATGCGATCCGCGATTATCTCGCTACGCACTGACCAGGAATCGCCGTAGCGCCATTCCAAACGCCGCCGCAGGGTCGGTGCTAGGTGGAAACGTGGGCCTTCAGGCCTTCGAAAAAGCGCTGCAAAAAAGGGCTTCAGCCCCGGGCTCTCGCCTTTGACGTGCTGGTGCCCTTCCTCGTATTGTGAGGGGCCCTTGCGGCTTCAACCGCGAGGGCTTGGCGCCAAGCTAGCATCGCGCTTGGAACGCGTGGCTGCGCTCGTTATAATACCGGCGTCAATTCCATGACCACCGCACAGAAAAAATCGCGCCGCGAAGTCCTCGAGCAATTCGTTGCCGACAAGCCGGGCGATGCTTTCGCGCGCTATGGACTCGCGCTCGAGTGCGTGAAGCTGGGGGACGACACGGCTGCCACTGGCCATTTCCACAAACTCCTCGAAATCAATCCCGAGTACGTGGCGGGATACTTCCAGTTCGGCCAGCATTTGGCGCGTCTCGGGCGGCTCGATGAGGCGCGCAAACTTCTTTCCGACGGCATCGTCGTCGCGCAAAAAACAGGCGACGCGCACGCGCGGGACGAAATGGAAGCTGCCCTCGCGATGCTGCGTTAAGAAATTCCCGGCGCTTGCCGCGCCGCACATGCTGAGACCGACGCGCATTCCATTGTTCCCGCTCGATGTCGTCCTGCTGCCCGCGATGGCGCTTCCCCTGCATATCTTCGAGCCGCGATACCGGCTGATGATCGCGCGCTGCCTCGACGAGAAACTCGAATTTGGCATGATCCTCGCCGCGAACAACAACGTCGCCACGATGGGATGCACCGCCGAAATTGTCCGGAAGATTCGCGACTACCCGGACGGCCGGCTCGACATCGCGACCGAAGGCCGCGCCGTTTTTCGCCTGACGGAACTTCTCGACGAAAAGGAATACTACGAGGGCGCGGTCGAATACGTGACGGACGATCCTTCGGATCTCGACGCTGGCAAGCGAGCAAAGCTCGTCGCCGCATTCGAGCAGGCCCACGAGTTCCTCTTTGGCCAGCTTTGGATGCCAGCGCCGAGCGAGGACGAAGCCACGCTCGCCTACCGGATGGCGGCGCTGCTGCCTGTCGAACTCGAGAAGCGGCAGGCGCTGCTCGAGTCCAGGTCGGAGAGCCACCGCAGGGATCTGGTCCAGGGTTGGATCCATGCGCTGCTTCCGAAGCTGTCGGAGCGGGAGCAGGCGCGCAAACGGGCCGGCGGCAACGGCCACACCCTGAATTAGCCGGGCAATTCCTGCCCTGCCGCCCAGGTCGGGCAGATTGGCGTCGACCGCCAATCTCATGCCGTCAAGACCTGCCAAAATTGGCTTTTCGTGGCCATTTAGCGCTCGTTAACCTCCCGACGAGAGCATGGTTGATGCTCCCGTCGGGACAGTTTTGGCAGGGCCTGCTTCGGGCGTTTGTCACCGCAAGCGGCAACGCGTCACCAATCTTGCGCATCTTCTCTAATGTCCGCAGGAAACGCAGGCGCGCGACGAAAAGCGCCCTTCAAGCAGATTTCAAGCGAGAGTATCCGTGCGCGTGGCGTTCCTCTATAATGGCGGCAGGGACGCGCGATTGGACGCGCGCCGCGTCGTGACAAGGAATCGGTGACCCGATGAGTCCACAACCCAGGAATTTGGGAGAGCTTCGAAAAAGCGCTTGGTCGGAAGATTGCTACGCGCACCGCACCGTGCGGCAAGAGCTGCGCGAAAACCTTCTGAGGAAAATGGAAAAGAATGAAGCGCTCTTTCCGGGCGTGCACGGCTACGACGACACCGTCGTGCCGCAAATCACGAACGCGCTGCTTTCACGCCATCACTTTATTCTGCTCGGCCTGCGCGGGCAGGCGAAATCGCGCATCCTGCGCGGCCTCGTGGGCTTTCTCGATGCGCAGGTGCCCGTCATCGCGGGCTGCGAAATCAACGACAATCCGTACACTCCGCTGTGCCGCGCATGCCGCGAGCGAATCGCGGCCGAGGGCGATGCTACGCCGATTTCGTGGCTGGGCCGCGAGCAGCGCTACGTCGAAAAGCTGGCCACGCCGGACGTGACCATCGCAGACATGATCGGCGACATCGATCCGATCAAAGCGGCGCGCGGCGGCCGAAATATTTCGGACGAGCTGACGATCCATTACGGACTGCTGCCGCGGGCGAATCGCGGAATTTTCGCGATCAACGAATTGCCGGACCTCGCGGGAAAAATTCAAGTCGGCCTCTTCAATATCATGCAGGAAGGCGACATCCAGATTAAGGGCTATCCGGTGCGGATGGCGCTCGACGTCCTGTTGGTATTCACAGCGAACCCGGAAGATTACACGGCGCGCGGCAAAATCATCACGCCGCTGAAGGACCGCATCGGCTCGGAAATCCGCACCCACTATCCGGCGACCGTAGCCGAAGGAATGTCGATCACCCAGCAGGAAGCGTGGATGGAGCGCGACGGGAAGCGCCGCGTGGAAGTGCCGGAGTACATTCGCGAGATTGTGGAGGAAGTGGCGTTTCAGGCGCGCGAGGACAAACGCGTCGACCGGCGATCGGGCGTGAGCCAGCGGCTGCCGATCAGCACGCTCGAAAACGTGCTGAGCAGCGCGGAACAGCGGGCGGTGCGGAGCCACGATTCGGCGGTGGTGGCGCGGGTGGCGGACGTATACGCGGCGATTCCTTCGATGACCGGGAAATTCGAGCTCGAATACGAGGGCGAGATGCGCGGCGCGGACAATATCGCGCGGGAACTGATTCGCGCGTCGGTGGGCAAGACGTTCACGAAGTATTTCGCGAACGTCAATTTTCAGCCCGTGGTGCAATGGTTCGAGATCGGCGGCGAGCTGAAGGTCCCCGCGAATGCGTCGAGCGCCGAACTGTTGGGCCAGCTCAAGAAGATTCAGGGGCTTTTCGAACACATGGAAACGCTCGGTGTCAAAGAGAAGGATGATGCCGCGATTCAGACGAGCGCGGCAGAGTTCATCCTCGAAGGGCTGTGGGCGCACAAGCGAATCAGCCGCAGCGAAGAGCGCGGATTTTTCGCGGAGGTCCGGAAGACGCCCGAGCCGCGCGATCCGCGAGAGCCTGCGCAGGGCGGCGGGCGCATGCCTCGGCGGCAATTTAATTAGCGTCGCGAGCCCTTGCGAAAAAGGGCCGGCCGGCACGGGAAAGTCTAGATGAGCAGACAGGTAGCTGCCGTTCTTTACGTGCTGGCGATGGCAGTCATCATAGTCGGTGTGGATTTCGTGTTCTTCAGAAACCGATTATGGGAACGGCTGGCGGTGAATATCGGCATTGTCTTGGTATTCGCAGCTTTTTATTTCAGATTCATCAGGCGTCCATGAACAAGGCGCGATAGCGTTAAGCGGGTGCGGACTAACGCCGGGAAAGGACATTGAGATGAAATACATCAAGTATTCCCGATACGCACCGGATGCAGCTGACGACCTCGACCTGCAAGAATTGATGAACCGGCTCTCGGATTTTTTCCTGCAGAGCGGCTTCGATTCACCTTACGGAATCTACGAAATGGATATGGAGAAGTCGCGCGAGCAGCATATGGAACAGCTGCGGCAAGCGATCCTGCGCGCGCTCGAGGAGGGCGACTTAATTCCGCAGGAGCTGATGGACAAGCTCCGCGAGAATCCAGACATGTCGCAGAATCAGCAACTGCGCGACCTGATCGACCAGATCATCGAGCGCATGGAGCAGGAAGGCTACATCACGCAGCAGCAGTCCGCGCGTGTGACGCCGCCGCCCTCGCAAACGCCGGGCGGGCAGGTGGGGCAGGACCAGCCGAACGTGGAAGCGCGGTTTGAGATCACGGACAAGGCGCTCGATTTTCTCGGATTCAAGACGCTGAAGGATCTGCTGGCGTCGCTCGGCAAGAGCAGCTTTGGGCGTCACGATACCCGCGATCTGGCGACGGGTGTCGAATCGGGCGGCTCGTCGAAGGCTTATGAATTTGGCGACACGCTCAACATGGACATCAGCGGGACACTCTTCAACGCCGTGCAGCGCCAGGGCGCCGGGCTGCCCATCGAACTCGATTATCCCGACCTGATGGTGCACCAGTGCGAGTATCAGAGTTCGTGCGCCACGGTGCTGCTGCTCGATTGCAGCCACAGCATGATTCTCTACGGCGAGGATCGTTTTACGCCCGCGAAACGCGTGGCGCTCGCTCTTTCGCATCTGATTCGCACGCAGTATCCGGGCGATTCCCTGCACTGCGTCCTATTCCACGACAGCGCGGAGGAGATTCCGCTTGGCAAGCTGGCGCGCGTGCAGGTTGGTCCGTATTACACGAATACGCGCGAGGGATTGCGGCTGGCGCAGCGGATTCTCGCGCGCCAGAAAAAAGACATGCGGCAGATCGTCATGATCACCGACGGCAAGCCTTCGGCGCTGACGCTCGAAGACGGCCGCATCTACAAGAACGCGTTCGGCCTCGATCCGCTCGTCGTCACGCAGACGATGGAAGAAGTAGCCAAGTGCAAGCGCGCCGGGATTTTGATCAATACGTTCATGCTGGCAAGCGACTACAGCCTCGTGCACTTCGTCCAGAAGATTACCGAACTTTGCCGCGGCAAGGCATACTTCACCACTCCCTATACGCTCGGGCAGTATCTGCTCATGGATTACGTGGGACGCAAGACGCGGCACATTCATTAATCAAGTGGCAGATCGCAGCTGGTAGGTGTTAGTTGGTCCTAGCGGCCGCCTTCAGGCGGACGTCTTGCTCGTGCCTGCCACCTCCCACGAGCAACCTGTAACCTCGGATTAAACTTCCTCGATCAATTCCGGCAAAGTCTTCTTGTGCTTCGGCGGCTTATCGCGCTTCTCGATGATGATGCGCTCGGGAGGAGGCAAGCCGATGATGGTGCGCGCACGACGACGCGCTTCCTTGGGAATTTTCAGCCGAGGCTTCTTGCGGCGGGCCATACGCAGGGAGAATACACCAAAAGGGGGGGCGATTCAGCCCGGCCGCTGCCAGGAAAGGCAGCGGCCAGGCCATGAAGGTTGTAGTTGCGTTAGAACGTCAGCTTGAGCGCGAACTGTATCTCGCGGTTCGAAGTGGCCGTGCCGTGGCCCCGATGGACCCCGATTCACCCGGCAAACCGCTCGGAGCGATCGTGGCAGCATCTGGAAGGCCCGTCACCACGCCGAGGTTGGACGGCAGGCCAAAGTTCGTGTGGTTGAGAACGTTGAAGAATTCCGCACGAAACTCGGCGTTGATCCTCTCGGTCACTTTCGTCTCCTTGATGATGGAGGCGTCGAGCTCGAAGAGATTCGGGCCCTCGACCGAAGATCGTCCTACGTCGCCGAGCGTTCCGAAGGGCTGCACCACATAGCAACCGGCGTTGAACCAGTTGTACCACTGGCCGAGCACCTGGTCCTTGCCGCCGGGGCACGTGCCGGAATAGTTCGGGCGGTCGCCCTGAATCGCTCCGAGGTCTGCCACGTCCGCCCCCTCCTGAATCGTCACCGGCAAGCCGCTGGCAGCGGTCAGGACCGAAGTAACTTGCCAGCCCGAAATCAGCCTGTTTCCCTTGAAGGGCAACCTGTAGAGAGCGTCCCCGGACAAGTTGTGGCGAATGTCGAAGCTGCAGAGACCGTAGTCGTATTTCTTGTTGTAGGGATCGGCCTGCTCGTAGATGCCCTGCTGAAGGCCCGAGGAAACCGAGCCATCCGTGAGGCACTTCGAGTAGGTATAAGAAATCTGGTATTGGAAGGACTTGCTGAACTGATGGTTCAGCGCGACCTGCAAGGAGTTGTAGTTCGAATTCATGTCCGGCGTAGCCGTGTTGAGAGAACCAAAATAAGGCGCGCCGCTGACGGGATTGAGCGGAGCGGGCGCCTTGGGGTTTTGGATTCCGAAAGGCGGAGCGCTTGCCGCGAAGATGGATGTCGCCGGATTCGAGCAGTTTGACGTGAAATTCCCCAGTGTTTCGTCGGCAGCAGAATTGGCGCACAGCGGCGGATTGAGGTCGACTTCGGTGAACAAATGCCGACCCTGCGACCCGATATACCCGATCGAAAGGACGGTGCTGGCCGTGATTTGACGCTGGATGGTCAGGTTGTACTGCATCTCATATGGCGCCGATGAAGCCTGGTAATCCACGCCGGCAAACTCGGTGACGGGCCCCGTAACACCGCCCGGAGTCACGCCCACGAACGGATTCGGAAAAGTTGGCGGCGGAGCGAACAATAGAGCGCTGGCGTAAGGCGGAGCCAGGTAGTAGGCGGAGGCGTAGAGCGCCGGGAAAACCTGATCGTGGAAGACTCCGAAGCCTGCACGGATCGAGGTCTTGTGATCTCCAAAAGGATCGTAGGCAACGCCGAAGCGCGGATCAAAATTCCCGGCGTTCGGGTTCGAAGCAAACACGTGCGACACCGGCGTGAAGCCGTTCCCGTAGGGAGTCCCAGACGCATCGGTAAAGTAATCTCGCGTATCCGGGAAAGGCGGATTGACGATCGTCGTGAGCGGACCGCCGTTCGGGTTCGTGGCGAAGTCGTAGCGGAGGCCCAAGTTGAACGTCAGCTTTGAGGTGGCTTTCCAGTCATCTTCGAAGTACGGAGCGTAATCGGTTTCCCGGAAGTTGCGATCGGAATCAGAGTGGCCGGGATACGTGCCGAGGAAGCTGGATGGCGTGCCAAGCAGGAACGCCTCTTCCGAGCCGAACCCCCAAGAACCGCCGAAAACGAAAGGCGCGGACAGGTTCGACTGCACCCGCCTGATATCCACGCCGACCTTAAAGGAATGCGCGCCGTGCGTCCACACGAGATCGTCGCCACCGCCAAACCTGTTCTGCGCGATGTCGTATGGAAGAGCTGTATTGGCGCCGAGACCACCGCAACCGGGGCAACCAGGGGCGATGGTGCCGTCCGGGAAGCCCGCGAAATACTGCAGGATCGGATTCGGAGCGGTCGGCGTGCCGGCGCTTTCAAAAGTCCGGGTGTAGTTAAACCGGATCTCGTTGACGGCATTATCGGAAATGATGCGGCGTTCCTCCAAAGTGAAATACTGGTTCGCCGATTTATCGACTTCCGGCCAATCCGGAAGGACGATTGAACCGCCGAAGGGATTCGTGAGTTGCGAACGATCCGAAACGTAACGTCCGAAAATGGAATCCTTAGACGAGATGTTGTAATCGACGCGGCCGAGGAAGTAGTTCTCGTCTTGTACTACGGAACCGCTATCGGTATACGGCGCATAACCGCCCAAATCAGGAGCGCCAGCGCTCGGAGCGGGGAACAAGCCCAGGGTTCCCTGAAGGCTGGCGGCAGCGGCAGCAGTCTGAGCGCCGGCGCCGCAACCGAAGCCGACGAACGTATAGGGACCGCCGCTCGTCGGAGGGGGTGCGGTCGGAGTGCCGCACGGCGTAAAGGGTGTCGTGACCGCGCTTGTCGGCAGGTAACCGTTCGCGACGTAGGGTTCCGGAACGAAGGTGTTGTTCGTCTGGCCGAGCGATGCCCGCAACCCCTCATAGTTTCCAAAGAAGAACAGCCGATCTTTTATTACCGGACCACCGATGCTTGCCCCAAACTGATTCTGCCGGAACTCAGGTTTTTGAATGGGAGTAGGATCGACGGTTCCGTTGTTCTGAAAATCGAAAAAATTGCGAGCGTCCAAGGCGCTATTGCGAAGGAATTCGTAGGCGGAACCATGGTAACTGTCGGTGCCTGACTTGGTGGCCATGTTGATGGCTGCGCCATTGCCCGGGAATTCCGCTCCATAGGTATTCGTGAGCACCTGGAATTCCTGGAGCCCCTCGGTCCCCAGCGTGGTGCCCGTCGCGGGCGCTCCCGGCCCGTGTTCCCAGAAATCCGTGATGTCCTCGTTATCAAGCAGGAAAGCCTGGCCCTCTGGCCGCGATCCCGCGATCGTGAAGACCTGCTGGTTGCCATAGAAGGAGCCCGAAGCGCCGCCGCCACCGACACCCTGGCGACCGCCGTTCGAGCTATCGTTGATGATCTGCACGCCCGGCGCGAGGCCGATCAGCTGCGTGAAGTTGCGCCCGTTCAAGGGCAATTGGCTGATTTGCTGCGCGCTAACGAGAGTAGAAACTGCAGCGCTCTGGGTTTGGACCTGCGAGACTTCGCCTGCCACAGTGATCGTTTCGGAAACTTTGCCGACGGGAAGCGCCAAATCGACAACCGGGGTCGCGCCGACGGAAACGGTTATTCCCTTATGCAGAACCTTTTGGAATCCCGACAGCGTGGCTTGTACGTCGTAGGTACCCACCGGCAGGAGGGGAACCAGATAGCGGCCCTGCGCATCCGCCGTCGTCGTCTGAGCGACGTCCGTTCCCTCGTTGGTGATTGTAACCGTGGCGCCGACCAGGACCGCGCCGGTGCTATCGGTGATCGTGCCGGTGATAGTTCCGGTTTGAGTTTGCGCCTGGAGAGAAGATGACGATGTGAGGAGCAAGAATAGTGCGCCGAAGACGCACGTCAAGACACACGTAGCAATCCTGCGGAACTTGAGTTGCATTTTTGCCCACCCTTCGTTTATGGCCCTGTAGCGCTTCGCCTGGAGAACGATCGAGAACGGAATTGCGCTGTAGTTGGCCCTGTGGCCATCCGCTCCCACCCGGAGCGAGACGGCACAAATTTTGTACTACGCTTGTGTGACAACTGTCAACATTGAACTCAAGTATCGAATTACGAGAATGCGAGGGATGTGCTCATTTTCCAAACGCAGATAATCTCGGTTTCGCGCGCAAAACCCTTGCAATTGAGGGGCCGCGATGATTCGTGGGAAGGCGCCCTAGCCGGCGTTGTGGCAGCGGATCGCCGCGGCTTGCGGCGCTCGACTTTCCCCGGATGGCGAGAAGGAACCGAGCCGGCATGACGCCGCCGCTACTGCGACGAGAACAATTTGCTGTATTCGGAAGGGCGTCAGGTGTACAAGGGTCCCCTTCCGGGCGGTCAAAACGGAAAGCTCAGTGGCCTCGGATGTGCAAAGCGGCCGATCCGCGAGGTCAGAATGAAAATCCCGGCTTACTGCGAAGGAGAAACGCCAATGGCTTCCATGGTTGACTCGTTGTTCGATCAGTACGAACGCGGCGGTATCACACGGCGGCATCTTGTCCAAGCGCTGGCCGCATTGGTCTTGCCGGCGAGCGTGCTGGCGCAGAATGCCGCCCCGGCTCCCGCTCCGATTGTTCGCGCCTTGGGCGTCAATCACATCGGGCTCACGGTTAGCGATGTTGAGCAGTCCTTTGTTTTTTATCAGAAATTATTCGGGGTCACAAAAGGCTGGCCGGCAACGAACGCCGGGACGGGGATTCACCTGGATCTGCCGCAGGGGTATATCAGCGTCGATTCAGTCGCCGAGAAAAAGGGTGTGATCACGCATTTTTCCATAGCGATAGACCATATCGATCAGGATTTTGCAAAAGGCCTGGCGGATAAAATTAACAGCGAACTGCCGGATGCCAAAGCGAGAGCCGCCTTTCAGGCAAATGATGGAGTATCGACGGTCAATCTCGTCGATCCCGACGGCATTCACGTGCAAATCTCGCCCAAGAGCGGGCGCTGAACGTAGCCACTCACGTGCACCGGACTGGCGTTTGTTAACGACGCCTTTTGCCGCCTCGTTTTCCTGTAACTCGACGCGATACCTGGAAGATGTGGCGGAGGCGTGTGGGAGTCGAACCCACCATTCTGGCCGCGAAGGACAGAATCAATGGCTTTGAAGGCCACGAGGGTCACCGGACCCCTTTCGCCTCCGATGTGATGACTGCAAAATCGAGCAACGACGGGTTCACCCTTCGCAACCGCGCTCAGGGCAAGCCGGACCCCTTTCGGCTCCGATACGGCGCAATGCAGCATCGCATCGGCGGGTGATTATACCGAAGGCTGCGGGATTGCGCTAAGAGCGAACCACACTTCTCGGGCTTCGATTTTCCAATTTCGAATTTCAAGTTTCCGATTTCGGTTTCAAGATTTGGGCGGGGAGCCGACTCTCTTACGGGCCAGCTCCAGCAGCTTGGGGTCAGTACAGACTTCGTAGTATGGGCGATTTCCTTGCGCGCCGACTTTGGCGCCCGGCAGCAACTGGCGGACGAAGCCTTTGCGAATGACGATCGGCTCGAGAGATTCGCCGAGCGGAACTTCGCCGAAAAACAGTTGGACGCGTTCTTTGCCCCACGGCAGCGGGAAATTGCCGCCCATGGGAGCGAGCGAAATCTCGGCGCTTAGTTTCTGAAAGCCCTCCTCATTGAGCTCGATGCCGTTCAAGTTGTAGCGCACGAGCAACTCTTCGCCTTCGTCCTCGACGGCATCTTCCATGAGGGTTTGCAGCAGGTAGACGTTGAACGGCGCGGGATTCTCCTTGAACAGGCGCTTGGCCATCTTCGAGCAGCTCGACAGGCGGTCGGAAAGATTCAGCGCGCGGGAGATCATGATGCGCGAGTCGGCGTCCATCCAGAGCGACGGAGCGGAATCCTGGAACGCGACGCCCACGCCCAATTCGAGGGGCGGGAGGCCGCTCGTTTTCGCGCGGATGTTGTACGCCTGCGTGACGGCTAGGATTTCGCGCGCGAGGACGCACGCGCGGGCCACAGCGCGGCGGCTGGCGCGGGTCGATTCGGTCTCGTAGATGGCGAGAATGATGGCGTCGCCCTCGATGAAGACGGTGGCGGCGCCGTAGCGCTCGAGCATGCGTTTGACGGGCTCGTGCAGGTTCATGCTGAAATGGGAAGCGGGGTTCATGCCGCGAGCGAGCAGATCTTTCGTGATGCCGGTCGAGCCGCGGACGTCGGCCTTGATCACGACGTGATTGACGATAGGATCGTCGGCGACCTGACCCTCGTCCGGGTGCAGGAATTCGTAGAGACTTTTATTCGCGCGTGAGAGTTCCCTGGATTTCTCGGAGCGCACGAGGTTGATCTGGTCCATCCATGCGGCAACTTGCTGGTAATTGCGGCGGTCGCGGCGGAGGCGCATCAGATCTTCGGCGAATTGCAGGCCGACAGCGAGCGTTTCGTCGTGGCTGCGGCGGCGAATCGCGCGCGACGACTCATCGAGCCGCTTCATCGAGATCTTGCGCGCGGGAAACTGTTCGAGAATCATTTCCATGCGCTTGGCCTCGTCGCGGCTGACGAGCGCCTTTTTCATCTGCTGCAAGTGGATCGGAGGCGAATAATCGGACGCGATTTTGCGGAGCTCGTAGCCCGCGAGCACGTGCATCAGCAGATCGTGCTCCTCGAGGCGGTGCACCCATTCCTCAAGCAGGCGAGCGCAGGCTTCGGGCGCACCGGCCACACCGCCGGCGCCGGACTGCGCGAATTGGGCGTCGAAAAGCCGCCGCGCGTTGGCGGGCTCGTTCAAATAGTCGCCAAGGCGGCTTTGAAGCTCTCCCGCAAGGAAATCCATTCGTTGTTTGGCGGTTTCGATTTGCGGGGCGAGTTCGGCAAGATTTTTTTCGAGGGATGCGGATTTCCGGCGGAGATCTTCGAGTTCCGCGCGCGCCTCGGAAGAGCCCGTCTGTTTGCGCTTGAAGAGCCGCGGAAAGGATTCGTCACTCTGGCCGGCGCGAGAGGCGACCTCCTCCTGTTCCTCTTCGATGCGCTCGAGTTCAGAACGCAGGAGCCGCGCCTGTTCGAGCAACCGTTCGTGTGCCTTGCGCGCCTTGGCCAGCTCCTCGGAGTTGTCGCCGGAGAGAACATACTCGCGGACAAAATCGAGGAGCAGCGCGTCGAAGACGTCGAAGCGGTCCGGGTCGTTGATGAAATTGCCGAGCAGGACGTAGTGCTCGAGGAAGAGGTGATCGTCGTTGCCACCCTCGGCGAAAAGCAGGCGATTCTGCAGGAGCTCGTAGGTCGCGCCGAAATCCTCGCCGAAAAGGGCCCTGCGAGTCTTCGCGATCGTGTTTTCCTCGACTTCGCGCCAGATGCGGCAGAGAGTGCTACCCACCTCGCGGATCACATTCTTGCGGTCGGTCTGGAGCTCCGAGATTTTCGCGCGCAGCACGTGAGCCTGTTCGCTGTGCTCGAAGACCTCGCCCCGCCCGCGAATGTAGTCCTTGCACTCGACCAAAATGCTCGAGAACTGGTTACTGGTCTCCTGGCCGATGAATTTCAGCAGGGCCAGCCGGTGGAGGATATCAATTTCGATCGATTGCTGGAATTTCGCGCGCGTCACCGATTGCTGGAGAACCTCCGTGAGAATTTTGCGGAAGGCCGCGTGCTCGGGCTGTCCGGCGCGGTGCTTGCGCTCGCGCTCCCAGTCCTGCTTATAAAGGAGCGTGATATTGACCGTTTGGCGGATGAGGTCGAGCAGGTACTTGCGCGTAAACTCGACGAATTTCGGGCTGAGGAAGACGTCATAATGGATATTATCGAGCCCGACCGCCAGCTTCGGGAGCCGGATTTCGGCGGAATACGGCTCAAGCCTAATCGGCGCCGGACCGGCGGCAGACGTGAGGATTCGGGTCTCTGTCATTCAGGACCTGCTGGCAGACGAACTTTTACTTTATCCGAGGCGAAAAGCAGGAGCAATGGACCGAAGCGTAAGGGTTAACGCCGAGTACTTGGGGGACTATCCGGACGACGCCGAAGAGGAACGCGCGGCGATGCCGGTGACCTTCGCTGGCAATGAGGACTACGGCCCATGCCTCTATCTGGGCCCCGGGGGCCAGCGGTGCAGCCGGAGGGCGCTTGAGGGGGGCTTTTGCGCGCTGCATCAACCTGGCGCCCGGCGGCCCGCGGCGAGCACCCCCAGCGCAAAGCGAATCGCGGCCGTATTCGGGGCGCTGGTGGCGTTGCTGCCATGGCTGGGCGACTTGATACGCATGTTGATCCGGCTGCTTAAATAGCGCCGCGAAAATCGTTTGGGCCGAATCGAAGATGTGCTCGAAGACGGCGATTGCGGGTAAAATGACGGGCCATGCCAAAACTACTGGAAGGCAAGACCGCAATCGTTCTGGGCGTTTGGAATAAGTGGAGCATCGCGTACGCCATTGCGCAGGCGTTTGTGCGCGAGGGCGCGAACCTGCTGCTGACGTATCAGAATGACCGGGCCAAGCCGACGGTCGAAGAGCTGGGCAAGGAACTGGGAGCCGCGGGCTTTTTCCCCTGCGAGGTGCAGCAACAAGAGGATATCGACCGGATGGCGGACTCGCTGAAGGCTGCGGGGCACAGGCTGGACGTGGTGGTCCACAGCCTTGCGGCGGCAAAGCACGAGGATCTCAACCAACCGTTCGTCAACACATCGCGCGAGGGATTTCAGCTGGCGCTCGACGTGAGCGCGTATTCGCTGGTGGCGATTTCCAAGGCGCTCGCGCCGCTGATGACGGAGGGCGGCGCGATCATGACGCTCACCTATCTCGGATCCACGCGCGTGGTGACGAACTACAACGTGATGGGCGTGGCGAAGGCGGCGCTCGAGGCGGAGGTTCGATACCTCGCGAGCGAGCTCGGGCCCAGCAAGATTCGCGTGAACGCAATTTCGGCGGGCGCGATCAAGACAATCTCGGCGCGCGGCATGAAGGATCTGGGCAAGATGCTGGAGATTTCGGCGCAGCGCGCGCCCCTGCGCCGGAATACCGATATCGCGGAAGTTGCGGATACGGCGGTGTTTCTAGGGAGCGATTTGGGGCGCGGCGTGACCGGGAACGTGATTTACGTTGACGCAGGATTCCACATCATGGGGCTGTGAGCTGCGAGAGTAGGATGTTGGCGGGGTCATCGATCGAGATGCGGCGTTCGTCTTCGGCAACGTGATCGAGGTGGATGCGCACGATGGGCCAATCGGTGCGCAGCGTGAGCTTGTCGGGCCACTCGACGATGACGATGGCGCGCTCGGTGAAAACATCTTCGAGGCCGAGCGTTTCGAGATCGTGCGAATCGCCGATGCGGTATAGGTCGACGTGATAGACGCGCACGCCGCGATCGTATTTGTGGACCAGCGTGAACGTGGGGCTTGTGACTTCGTCTTCGTCGGCCGCGCCCAGGCCGCTCGCGATGCCTTTTGTAAGCGTTGTCTTCCCTGCCCCGAGATCGCCCGAGAGCAAGATCAGAGCGGGCGGCTTCAAGGCCGCCGCCATTTCGCGTCCTCGCTCGATTGTTTCGTCCGACGAATGAGTAACGATTTCGCGCTTAGCCACGGCTGGACTCGGCATAGAAATGGGCGTAGGCGCGCGGAATGGCGCGGATCAGATCGGAAGCCATGAGCGGCGCACCGGAGTAATCGGCGTAGGCGATATCGCCCGCGAGGCCGTGAAGATAGACGCCGAAGCTGACAAGATGCGCGTAGCCCGCGCCGTTCAAGCCTCGCCCGTACTGCGCCACCAATCCCGCTAGCATGCCTGTTAGCACGTCGCCCGTGCCGCCCGTGCCCATGCCCGGATTGCCGGTCGAGTTGATGTAGGCGAAACCGTCGGGCGCGGCGATCACGGTGTGATGTCCCTTCAGGACAACAATCGCGTTCCAATCTGCGGCGGCTTTCAGCGCGATCTCCACGCGATTTGCCTGAATTTCGGCGATTGTACGGCTGGTGAGCCGCGCCATTTCTCCGGGATGCGGAGTGATGGCGAGCAGGCCTTTGCGGTCTTTGAGCTCAGCGGCGCGGCCGGCGAAGGCGTTCAGACCGTCGGCGTCGAGGACGACGGGAACCTCCGAATGGCTTTTCACCACGGCGCGCACGAACGACTGCGTTTCATCTTGCGTCGTAAGCCCTGGTCCGATGGCGAGGGCGCGCTTGCCCTTCAGGAGCGTTGCGAAGAGATTGCCTTCGAGCGAGCGCTCGGAGATGGTGCCGGCGCGCGTGGCGGCGAGCGGCTCGGTCATGATCTCGGGCGTGTGCGCGGCCACGATCGCCAGGACAGGCTCGGGCGTTGCGACGGTGACGAGGCCTGCGCCCGCGCGAAGCGCCGCCCAGGACGAGAGAACCGCAGCCCCGCTCTTGCCGACCGATCCCGCCACGACGAGCGCGTGGCCATAGTCACCCTTGTTGCCTTCAGGCTTTCGGCGGGCCGCGAAACCAACGAACTCCGCCGGCTCGCTCCAACGCAGATCGCCCTTCCCCGTCCCCTCGATCAATTCGGATGGCGAGCCGATCTGGCGGACGAGAAGTTCGCCGACATGCGGTGCGCTTGCGCCTAGCAGAAGGCCGGGCTTGGGCGCCGTGAACGTGATCGTGTAGTCCGCGATCACGACAGGACCAGGGATTTCGCCTGTGTCCGCGAGCAGGCCGGATGGAATATCCACCGCGATCACATCGCAACCAGGTTTGTGGCGATTTACGGCGGCGATCACTTCGGCGAGCCGGCCTTCGACCGGGCCACGAATTCCGGTTCCGAGCAGAGCATCGACAACGATCGCGTCACCAGCCAATTCTGAGGGGGCGGCCGGCTTGCCGGCGCGATCGATGAAAAGCTTGCCTCTTCCCTTCTTCCAGCGATTGAGATTGGTGGCGGCGTCGCCTTTCACTTCGCGCGGGTCGCCGACGAGATGAGCCTGGACGTTTGCGCCCATCTTGAGAAGATGGCGCGCCGCGACGAAACCGTCGCCACCGTTATTGCCCTTGCCGCAGAGGACAACGATGGGGCGACGCTTGAACTCCGGGAATCGCGCGGCGATGAAATCGGCGACGCTTTTGCCGGCATTTTCCATCAGGGTAAGGCTGGGAACGCCGTAGCGTTTCGTGGTGAGGCGATCGACTTCCCTCATTTCGGCGGCGGTGAGAATTTTCATGGATCAAGGCTCACGATTGCACGGAACCTGCGCGAACGATTCAGTATAAACAAAATGCGATAACAAAACGCGCCAGGAAGGGCTATCCCATGCGGGCGATGACGACGGTCATGTCGTCCGCCTGCTCGGGCGTGCCCGCCCACTGCTCGGCCGCGGAAATCAGATTGTCGGCGAGACGCTCGACCGGCAGACCCTTCTGGCGCACCACTTCGGCCTTGAGCCGCTGCATTCCAAACTCTTCGCCGTAGACATTTTCCGGTTCGGTGATACCGTCGCTGAATACCACCAGCACGCTGCCGGGAGACACTTCAACGGTCCTTTCGGTGTAGCCCGGATTCTCGAACAGGCCGACGACCGTGCCGCCCTGATCGAGTTGCTGGACCTGGTCATTCGAACCGGCGCAAACGAGCAGGGGCGCGAGATGGCCGGCGTTGGTGTAGGTGAGTGTCTTGGCGTCGGAATCATAGACTGCGTAGAAGAGCGTGGCATAGCGGTCGTCGGATGTGTTGCGGAAGAGATGCGCGTTCACGCGCGAGATGAGGTCGGCAGTAGATCCGTGGCCGTCGGAAAGAGCCATGCTGCGCAGCGCGGCCTGAAGGCTGGCCATGAGGAGCGCCGCGTAAATTCCCTTCCCGCTGATATCGGCGACGGCGATTCCGACGCGCGTGGGGCTAAGCTGAATGAAATCGTAATAGTCGCCGCTGACGACGCGAGCGGGGCGGCAAATAGCCGCGAGTTCGAGCCCGGGCACGGACGGAAAGACGCTGGGAAAGAGCTGCTGCTGGACTTCGTGCGCGATGGAGACTTCGTGTTCGAGGCGCTGTTTCTGGCGCTGCTCTTGAATCAGCTCGGAGATCGAGCTCGTCATTTCATTGAACGATTCGCCGAGCGCGCCGAGCTGATCTTTCTGGCGGACCTGAATGCGATGGCTGAAATCGCCGCGGCGCACGTGCAGCGTCGCATCATAGAGACCGGCTACCGAACTCGTGATGGTGCGCGTCAGCATGATTCCGATGGCCAGCGCCGCAATTTCCAAGAGGAGAAAGACCACGGCGACCGCTTCGAGGATGAGGACGAGCGTAGAACCGAGCGCGCCCACCGAGGTGAGGAGGTCTCGATTGATCTCCGAGAGCCGCAATGAGAAGTGGGCGAAGACGGGCAGATCTTCCACGTCGGGGCCTAAATCGGCGCGGACGGCCTCGAGTGTGGCGAATCCATCGATATGCAGATCGAGCGGATCGGAAGCTGGGGTGAGCACGCGCTTGTCGCTGGCAATCTGTTCTCCGAAAACGTAGTGCATGCCGTCGAGCGTGATTCCCCCGGACGAGGAGCCCGGCGCGGGCTCGAGCAGCGTGAGGCCGATTGGGCCGAGCTTCGACGGCAGGCTATCGAGCACGGTTGGCGTGATCGGCGCAACCGAGAGCAGCGTGGCCCGGCCGCCCGGAACGGGAATGCTTTCCGCCGAGGCAAACCAGAGCTGGTTGCGAAACTCGGCGAGACCGGCGAATTGCTTGGCGTGCGTCTCCCGGACGAGCTGCTGGCCGTGATTCAAAAGGACGCGCAGACCCGGCGTTTCTCCCTGAGCCGCGGCGATAATCTTGGCGATTTCGGGACGCAGAAGAATTGGGTCTTCGATGGCGACCGACTGGGGCGAGACAGGCTGGTCGGGCTTCAAACCCGCCTGGCGAGTGAGTGCTGCGGCGATCGTATTCGTATCGGCGGCGATCACTGCGCTTCGGCTCTGGAGATCGTCGCGGAGCAGGTGCGCGCCGATCTGAAGCTCGAGAAGGTACGCCGCAACGAAGACCATCGCGAAAAGGAGCACGACGGGCGCGACGGCCATGAAGAAATAAGCGACGATCAGGCGATTTCGCAGCGCCCACATTCCCTTGGCGCGGATAAACAAAATCAATCGCACGAGAAAATAGGCGGCGGCAGCGACACCGAAAAAGCCGAGGAGCGTAGCGAAAGGAAACGAGCGTCCGGACAAGCTGCTGATGGCGAGCGCGAGCCCGTAAAGAACGAGGATCGCCGCCGCGACACGGTCCGGCAGCGACATGTGCCGGAACCAGACGGCGAAGCGGCGCGGAGAGATTCGGCTCATGGGCGATGTAGGGGACGTCGGGGTGGCCGGCAGGTCCTGCCCTTCGCCTTAAATGGCCACATAGCCATAGCGAAGGTTGCTGCGATGCGCTCCAGCCTCGATATAGTCCTCTCTTAGTGTGGCAAATCGGTCCATTTTCGACCAGTGGGCGGGAGCTTTGTAGCCGTAAAGGCGCGCGGAGTTGCCGCTGAAGATCGCGGTCTTCGTGGGACCATCGGCCGCGCCCAGCGGCTCGAATCCGAATTTCTTCTGCATGTCCTCGGGCACCTCAAGGCGGCGCAGGCCCTCGATCTGCCATTGCGGCGAGCCGGTCCACAGGGCGTCGGTGCCCCACAAGACGCGATCGGCGCCGAGTCCTTTCACGAGCGTGGCGACGATGAATGCCGCCAGCCGCGGTTGCGCGACGGTGCTTGCGGCGAAAACCTGGCCGAGGTCGCCGTATACATTCGTGACACCGTACTTCGCCGGAATCTCAGCGAGGTCGCTGACCCATTCGTTGCGACCTGTTTTTTCGACGTAGGCCCAGGCTTCGGCGGCATCGGAACCACCCGTGCCGCCGACGTTGCGAAAGCCGGAATGGTAGATCAGGAAATTGAGGTTCGGCCAGTCCTTGGCTGCTTTTCCGACGTCGCTGACATCCGCATAGGGGCGAAGCTTGGGAAACGCGGTGTCCAGCGATGGCGGAAAAAGTCCTTTGTGAACGCATATGTTCTTGATGCCGGCCTTTTGCATCTTTTCGTAGCCCAGATAGGTGACCTTCTCGTCGTCCATCCGCCACGGGTAGCGCGAGAGATCCTTGTGGGTATTATCGCCGACCGTGTAGCCCTTTACCGAATCGGGCTTGAGATCGAGCGCGCGATCGAGATTCTCGAGCCAGCCGGGCTGACCGGGCGTGAAGATGGCATGGGCGAGCAGGCGCTTCGAACCGGCGGCGCGATTCACTTTTTCGCGGGCTGCGGCCATCATTTCGTTCGTCAGAAACCAATCGCGCGGGATATCGGAAGGCGCGCTCGAGATCAACGCGACCTTTGTGTCGCTGTCGAGGAAGATTTCCTTATAATAGTTGTTGTACTTCAAGTCCTCGATGGTTTGCTTCTTGCCCTTCAGCTCCGGGTTCCATCCTGAATCGCCGACCGCCTGCCTCATCATGACGAAACCGTTGAGCCGCGTGTCGTCGCGCAGGAAATGGGTATGACCGTCGAAGATGAATTGATCCCGGAGGGCGCCGGCGCGCTCGTCGGCCATCTCGGGCGTGGCCGCCTCGACCGAACTTACATCGAAGAGCGGCCCGTAGACCTCGTTCATTACCAGGAACGCGGCGGCCATGCCGGCGGCGGTGGTGAAAAAGGCGCGGCGGCTGAGGCCGTGCTTGCGAGCCAGCTTGTTGCCCATCTCTTTCAGCCGGGCCTCGACCTCGCGCTGGCTCTTGTTCTGGTGCTGGGGGAAAAACTCGTCGCTTGAAACGATCTGCGTGGGGATGGGCGAAGGAAAAGACGACGTCTCCGCAGGCTTCAATTTCTTTAATTCTTCCTTGCTGAGAAAGCCGCTCATTGTTACTCCTCGTTCGACGGAAATTGGCGCCGAAATCGTACTGGCGGGAATTTACGCTTCGGACCCGTGACTCGCGCATCGTACGCCTGTGCGACCCTCGGGCACAACCACCGCGCGAAGCGATCTTCGAGGCTTACGCAGCGCTATTCGCAGCGGCCTTGCGCACTTTGCTGTGCTTCCGCCCATAGAAGAAGTACACGAAAAGGCCGATGATGAGCCAGATGAGCAGGCGCCACCACGTCTTGGCCGGAAGGCTCAACATCGCGGCGAGCGAGGTGAGAATCCCCAGGATGGGAACCAGAGGCACGAGTGGCGTCTTGAACGGACGCGGAAGATCGGGGCGTTTGCGGCGAAGAATCCATACGCCGGCACAGACGATCACGAACGCGAGCAGCGTCCCGATGTTCACGAGAACGGCGAGGTCGCCGATCGGGATCAGCGAAGCAAACATCGCCACGCAGACACCGACCACGAGCGAAGAAATCCACGGCGTGCGGTAACGCACATGAATCGCGCCCGCCCAGTGCGGGAGAAGCCCGTCGTGGGACATGGAATAGAAGACGCGCGACTGGCCCAGCAGCATCACCAGCATGACGCTGCCTAGCCCCAATATGGCTCCCGCCTTGACGAGCAGACTGCCCCAGGGCACGCCGGTGGCGTCGATGCCGACCGCAACCGGAGCGGCCACGTTCAGTGCGGTGTAGGGCACGACGGCCGTCAGGAGACCGGAAACGAGGATGTAGAGAACCGTGCAGATGACGAGCGAGCCGATGATCCCGACCGGCATGTCTTTTTGCGGGTTCTTGGCTTCTTGTGCGGCGGTGGAGACAGCGTCGAATCCAATGTATGCGAAGAAGATGACTGCAGCGCCGCGTGCTACGCCTGACCAACCGAAGTCGCCGAACTTGCCCGTATTCGGCGGAATGAAGGGATGCCAATTCGCCGCCGCGAGCGCCCGGTGGTGAAGGACGAACATTCCCGCGATGCCGATGAAGACCAGCACGATCGCCACTTTGAGGATCACGACGGCGGAATTGAAATTCGCCGACTCCTTGATTCCGACGATCAATATGTACGTGGCCCCGGCGATCCCGATAAACGCGACCACGTTGAACACACCCGTCGCATGCGGAAGCGTGGAGGGGTCGATACCAGCGGCCTTCAGTATCGGCTGCAACGACATGATCGAGGCCCAATGGTTTTTGTAGAAGACCAACTGCGTTCCCGGCGTCGCGATCCATCTTGGGCCGATGTGAATGCCACGGTCCTCGAGAAAGCTGACAACATAGCCGCTCCAGCCGGAGGCGACCGTGGCAGCGCCGAATGCATATTCGAGGATCAGGTCCCATCCGATGATCCAGGCGAAGATTTCGCCGAGCGTAGCGTAGCCATACGTGTAGGCCGAGCCGGCGATAGGAATCAGCGACGCGAATTCGGCGTAGCAGAGACCCGCGAACGCGCAGATGATGCCCGAAAGGATGAAGGAGACGACGATGGCCGGGCCGGCGCTCTGCGCTGCGGCTTGCCCCGTCAGGACGAAGATACCGGCTCCGATGATCGCGCCGATGCCGAGCGTGATCAGGTTGATCGGGCCCAGCGCGCGTTTCAGGGAGTGCTCGTGGTCCTCGGCAGCCTCCTCCATGATCAGTTTCAGCGGCTTTGTCGCCAGCAGTGGATTTCCCATTCGGGACTTTCCTCCCAAGAGTCAGATGCGCTTGCGCACTGCGCTTCGTAACCCGACGATTGTTCTGGCGCTCTTCAGGCTTGCACTACGACTCGGCGGGCCGCCTGCCCAGCCAAGCCCACAGCCCGTACACGGGCAGCCCCAGCAGGACGATGATCAGCCCCGGCCAAGTGTACTGTGGTTTATAGCGCAAGAGCTGGATTTCGAGAAATACTGCCATCACAAAATAGATCAGCGGCAGGACCGGATACCCGAATGCGCGATACGGGCGCGGCATCTCCGGCCGCTTCGCGCGCAGGACGAAAAGGCCGAGCAACGTGAGGATATAGAAAATCAGCTCGGCGAAGATCAGGAAGTCGAGCAGCTGGCTGTAGGTGCCCGAAAGGCACAGGACCGAGGCCCACACGCACTGCACAACGAGCGCGACGCTGGGCACGTGGAAACGGTTCACCGTGCCGACCGAACGGAAGAAGAGGCCGTCCTTGGACATCGCGTAGTAGATGCGAGCGCCGGAAAGGATCAGTCCGTTGTTGCAGCCGAAGGTCGAGATCAAGATGGCGAGCGCCATGAGGATTGCGCCCGCCGGGCCGAAGATCACCTGGGTGACGGCGGTCGCCACGCGTCCATCGGCTGCGAACTCGATTCCGCGCGCCAGTGGTGTGGCGCCCTGGGCGCTGCCTGAGAGCGGGAGCACGCGGAGGTAAGCGACGTTGGCAAGCGTGTAGAGCAGCACGACGAGGCCTGTGCCCATGGCCAGCGATAGAGGCAAATTGCGGCCCGGGTTTTTCACTTCGGCCGCGGTGAAGGTTACGTTGTTCCACGCGTCCATCGCGAAAAGCGAGCCGACCATCGCGACTCCCATCAGCGTGATGGTTGTGACCATCCATGTCGGATTGTCGGGAGGATAGGCGTGGAGCGTGTGCCAGCCGGCGTTGCGCCAGAAGTGCGTGAAATTGGTGGAGCGCGCAATGGCGGTCGTAAACCAAAATCCCAGGATGACCAGGACGGCGAGCGCGCCTGTTTTTGTTACCGTGAAAATATTCTGCACGATCTTGCCGAGGCGCAGGCCGCGCGTATTGATCCACGTGAGCAGCACGATCGACAGAATGGCGAGAAGATTCTGGCGATTCAGGCCAACGTTGTACGGGCCGAGTTCGCCGAACCACAGCCGCCACGGGCCGAACGTGCCGATTTTCCAGATCCAGTGCGCTGGCGAAAACCACGGGGCGAGCACGCCGGTGAATTTCGCGAAGGCGATAGCGACGGCTGCGATCGTGGCCGTCTGGATGACGAGCAGCATCGTCCAGCCGTACAGGAAGCCCCAGATCTCGCCGAGGGATTCGCGCAAATAGACGTACTGGCCTCCCGCCTGCGGCATCGCGGCGGCGAGCTCGCCACAGCTGAGCGCGCCGATCAGCGTCATGACGCCGGACGCGATCCAGACTGCAAGCAAAAGGCCCGGACTCTGGACCTGATGAGCGATATCGGCGGAGACGATGAAGATGCCGGAGCCGATCATCGACCCGACGACGATCATCGTCGAATCGAACAGACCGAGGCCTTTGACGAGCCCGGCGGAGGGCCGAGCGGTGGAGGTTTCGGTGCTCTGCGCCTGTTCCGCCATCTAGAGTATGCCTCCGCGAGCTCCCTTCAAGCTCGCTCCGCGCGAACGCGCCGCGCAATTTCCAGATACTCGCGCGCGCGAGCGGCGGGATCGAGGGCCGACAGCAAGTCTCGAATCACGGCGATCGAGTCTGCCCCCGCACGAAAGACATCCGCAGCGGATTCGACAGTGATCCCGCCGATTGCAACGATCGGCTTCTGCGTCAGCTTGCGCACGACGCGCACAAAGTCGATTCCGACGACGGGATCGGGATTCTCTTTTGCAGCCGTCGGGAAGATAGGCCCCACGGCAATATAATCCGCCGAAGTGAGGGTAGCCTCGCGAAATTGCTCGATATTGTGTGTCGAAATGCCCACCCAGCAGGAAGGGCCGCAGATCCGGCGCGCATCTTCCACCGGCAAGTCTTCCTGGCCGACGTGCACGCCGCCCGCCGGCACAATCGCGGCGATGTCGGGGCGGTCGTTGACGATAATTCGCACTCCCCTCGGGGATAGATGTGCCACCAGCTCCGACGCCTCGTCATGGATTTTTCGCGCTGGCGCGTGTTTATCGCGCAACTGAATCAATTCGACGCCAGCGTCCGCCAGCTTCAGCGCAAACTCAACCGGCGGCGCCGGTGCGAAACTTGGATCGAGAATCGCGTAGAGCGCTGGGAACAATCCTTCTCCCGATTACTTCGCTACTGTGCCGGTGAGCCGGTCGAGGAAGTGCGTGTCGAACTTTCCAGCCTGAAAATCCGGCTCGACGAGGATGCGCTTGTGAAGCGGGATCGTGGTTTTGATGCCTTCGACGACGAAGCCGTCGAGAGCGCCTTCCATGCGCACGATGGCCTCCGCGCGGTCGCGACCGTGGGTGATGAGCTTGGCCACGAGGGAATCGTAGTAGGGCGGGATCACAGCGTCCGCGTAAGCTGCGGTATCGACGCGCACGCCCGGGCCCCCGGGAACTCGAAAGGCCGTGATGCGGCCGGGCGACGGGCGAAAGGTCTCGGGGTCCTCGGCGTTGATGCGGCATTCGATAGCGTGGCCGTGAAACTGGACCGGACCGACAACGTCGTCGAGGCGTTCGCCGGCCGCGAGGCGAATCTGGGATTTCACGAGATCGATCTGCGTCACCATTTCGGTGACGGGATGCTCGACCTGAATGCGCGCGTTCATCTCGATGAAATAGAGCTCGCCGGTGACGTCGCGCAGAAATTCGACCGTGCCGGCGCTCGAGTAGCCGACTTTGCGAAGAGCGTCGATCACCTGATTGCCGATGCGCTCGCGAGTGGCCGCGTCGAGAACGGTGGAGGGAGACTCCTCGAGGACTTTCTGGTGGCGCCGCTGGAGCGTGCACTCGCGCTCGCCAAGATGGATCACATTGCCGTGGCGATCGCCCAGCACTTGAAACTCGATGTGCCGCGGATGCTCGATCAGCTTTTCCATGTAGACGTTGGGGCTGCCGAAGGCCTGTTCGGCTTCGGAACGCGCGGTCTGAAAAGCCGGAATCAGCTCTTTCTTGGTGCGCACCACGCGCATGCCGCGCCCGCCGCCGCCCTCGGCCGCTTTGATCATCAGCGGGAGACCGACCTCGGCCGCCACTTCCTTTGCGGCTGTTTCATCGGGCACCACTCCGGCGCTGCCGGGGATCACTGGAAGGCCCGCCGAGGCCATCTCGGCGCGAGCGCGATCCTTTTCGCCCATCATGCGGATTACGTCGGGCGATGGGCCGATGAAGGTGATGTGCGAGGCCTCGCAGACCTCGGCGAAGTTGGCATTTTCGGAGAGGAAGCCGTAGCCGGGGTGGATCGCATCGACATCGGTGATTTCGGCGGCGCTGATAACGTGCGGAATATTCAGGTAGCTGTCGGCACTGCGCGGCGGGCCGATGCAGACGGCCTCATCTGCAAAGCGCACGTGGAGCGCGTGGCGGTCGGCCTCCGAATAGACGGCGACGGTGCGGACGCCGAGTTCCTTGCAGGCGGAGAGAATCCGCAGGGCAATCTCGCCGCGATTGGCAATCAGGATTTTCTTGAACATGTGTCAGGTGCGGAAAACTTGACGGTGGCCCGTTTCTATCTCGCCGTGTCCAGCCCGGCTATTTCTTGCCCTGCGTGCGAATCCCGAAGAGCGGCTCGCCGTATTCGACCGGGTGCCCATTCTCGACAAGGATCTGGACGACCTCGCCCGCCACGTCGGATTCGATCTCGTTCATCAGCTTCATGGCCTCGATGATGCACAGCACCTGCCCCGATTCCACGCGAGCGCCCACGGTGACGAAAGACTCGGCCTCGGGACTCGGAGCCGAATAATAGGTTCCCACGATCGGCGACTTGATCAGATGCACATCCGCCGCAGGGGCTGCAGCCTTACCCGAATCGTGCGCGGACGCCGCTGGAGCATGCGCCGGTGCCGGAGCCGCTGAGGCCACCGCCGGCGAAGCTGCAGCCATAGCGGGCGCGCCGAACGTCGCGGACGCCTTCTTAAGGCGGATATGAACGCCGCCGCGCTCGTATTCGAACTCTTCGAGCCCGTTCTCCTGCATGAACGCGAGGAGACGCTTCACTTCGACCAGATCCACGCCTTCCGCGTGCGCACCTGCGCCAGATTCAGACTTCGTTTTCTTCGCCATTTAGAGTTCGAGGAAATCCAGGGGAGCCGTCGTCAAATCCACAGCGCCCTGCGCTGTTACCACCACATCATCCTCGATGCGGATACCGCCAAGCCCTTCCAGGTAGACGCCCGGTTCAACCGTCACGACCATCCCTTCCAGGAGCAAGGTTTCTTCGCCCTTGCCAAGGCGCGGCATCTCATGCACTTCAATGCCGAGGCCATGCCCTGTGCTGTGTGTGAAGTAACGGGCTAGGCCGAATCGCTTCAAGGTCCGTCGCGCCGCCCGGTCGACATGTCCGGCCCGAATGCCGGGCCGAATTGCCTGCTTCGCGGCTTGCTGGGCCTGCAGGACCGCCTGATACATTCGCCGAATCCTGGCCGGGGCCCGCCCAACGAACACCGTCCTCGTCATGTCGCTGCAGTAATTTTGGAGTATAGCACCCTGGTCGAGGACGACCAATTCGCTTTTGCCGAGCCTCTTCGACGTGGGACGCGCGTGGGCCCAGGCGGAACGCGGGCCCGAGGCTACAATCGTTTCGAACGACGGGCCGGAGCCGCCCATCTTCTTGATGCGATACTCAATCTCAGCGGCCAAGTCGAGTTCCGATATCCCCGGGCGGATAATCGGCAACACTTTGCGAAAAACGTCGCTGATCAGGCGCGCGGCGTCGCGCATGCGTACGAGTTCGCCGGCGTCCTTCACGGCGCGGAGCTTTTCGACGGCGTTCTCGTCGCTGGCCCAACGCACTCTGGTCGGGGCGATCGCCTGGAGCGCCTGCTTCTGGGCCACAGTCGTGTGGGCCGTCGCATACGCCACCGCGCGCCGGCGCCGCTGAGCCTTCAGTTCATCGCCGAGGGCCTTCAGCAGGCCTTGCTGTGCGATGTGGACGCGTGCCCCGTGGACTTCCTCTCGCGCCTGAAAGGTGTAGCGGCTGTCCGTGAAGAGCGTGGCGTGGGATTCGTCGATCAGGAGCAGACCGGCGCTGCCCGTGAAGCCACAGAGGTACTGGATATTCGGCAGGTGGGAGACGAGAAGCGAATCAACCTCGAGGCTCGAAAACGAGAGCCGGAGCCGGTTCGATCGATCTTCGAACCCGCCCCGGCCTGAACTCTGCTTTGCCGATTTTGCCGCCACGTCAGGCAGCCGGTCCCCTCCCGGATTTCCCGCCCGAGCTTAGCTCGGGAGAATCCGAGGCGTCAGGAAGAACATCAGTTCCGTAGAAGTGGAACTGACCGTCGTGTGCTTGAAAAGGTTCCCGATGACCGGGATGCTGCCGAAGAGCGGAACCTGCTGTATATCGGTCCGCTGCGTCGTAACGATGACTCCGCCGATCACAACCGTAGCGCCATCGTTGACTGTGACTTTCGTCTCAGCCGACTGCGTATCGATGGCGGGAATACCCTCGACTCGCGGGATCGACTGATCGATCTGGTCGTTCTCGACAGTCACATCCATAAAGATCGTGCCATCGGCCGTAATCTGGGGAGTGACGTCCAGTTCGAGAACCGCATCCACGAACTGAACCGATACGGTGTTATTCACGATCGTCTGAACCGGAATCTTGACTCCTTGTTTGACGGTCGCTTTCTCGTTGTTCTGGGTGATTACCTTGGGCTTCGACAAGAGCTTGCCGACGCCCTTTTCCTCCGCCGCGGTGATGATCAAGTCGAGCGCGAAGTTGTCAGTCCCGAACGAATACGAGAAGCCGCTCGTCGGAGCGCTCGCCCCCAAGTTCGTGTTAAGAGGAATGGAGCCGGAAGTCGGGGCAGTCGTTGAGGAGGTACCCGACGTGACGATGACCGGCGGGATCGGCGGGAAATGAACGATCGGGCTGGTACCGACCGAGGTCGCACCGCTCAGGAAGCTGGTCGGATTTCCGCCGGCCGCGGAAATGCCAAACTGGGTGCCAATTTCAAGCGAGAACGAACGGCTCGCTTCAACAACGCGGGCCTCAATTTCCACCTGCTGCGACCTGCGGTCGAGCTGGCGGATGAGGTTGTCGAGTACCGGCAACGTGCTCGGAATGTCGCGAATGATGAGCGTGTTGGAACGATCGTCGGCAATGATATCGCCGCGCGACGACAGGAACTTCTTGAGCGTGCCCGAAAGGTCCGTCGCCTTGGCGTAGCTGAGCACCCGCGTGGTGGTGACGACATCGGCGGCTTCGGCCTGCGCCTTGGCGAGATCGCGGCTCTCTTCCGCCTCCTTCTGCAAGGTAGCCCGTGTAGCGATGCGCAGGACGTTGCCATCGAGCTGCTTATCGAGATCGTTGTTTTTGAGAACGATGTCGAGGGCCTGATCCCACGGCACGTCATCCAGAACGATCGTGAGCGTTCCCTTCACGTTCGGGTCCAGCACGACGTTCAACCCGCTGATTTCGTGTATCAGCCGAAAAAAATCGCGCAGGTCCACATCCTTGAGGTTCACGGAAATGGGCTCGCCCGTAAACTTGGCCGTCATAGGAGCCGATGCGGGAGCCTGGCGGGCTCTGCCGTCCCTGCAAGAGGAGCGGCTGGTGCGGCGGTCGGCTGCGGCGCCGGAGCAGCGTTCGCGACTGGTTCGTCGGCAGGCTTGTACGATGTAGCCTTGGCGTCCGCCGAAGGCGTCGCGAGAGCCGCTGAGGTTCTCGTCAGCGCGACCGGCAATACCGCTGCCGGCGCGGGAACTTCGCCCGGCTTTGTCGCCGAAGTCTCATGCTGCAAGGAAACTGGATTGCCTGGCGCCGGGGCTTTTGTCGTGACAACGTCGGTCGATTGGTCCGAGGAGTCAGATTGTGCCGCGCCCGACGAAACTCCTTTCGTTGAAAAGGAGATGCTGACGGTATCGCCGACCTGGGCGATGTTGTAGGCCGCCGGCTGGCGCAGATCGATCACGACACGGGAAACTTCAGGCGTGAACTGAGCGAGGCGAATTTCACGGACCGGGTCAAGATTGCTTGCCAGATGATTTTCGGAAGTCTTGAGACGTGCGCCCGCGAAATCCAGAACCAGCCGGTCGGGATTGTGCAGCCTCATCGCATGATAGGTGAGCGCTCCCGATCCCGAGATATTGACTTCGGTGCGGCCGGAATCCTGCGTCAGGTGGACCTGGCGAATCGACGGAGAAACCGTACTCGCACCCGCGATGTCGGCAGGCTTGGCCACGACGGGAGCGATTACCGGCGATGTTGCAGGCGGAGTCACGGATTTTGCACCACTGGAGGCGCGCGACACCAGCAGAGTGAGGTCTTCGGGATCCTTGCGTTCGAGGCGCGGATTGAGACCTTGGGCCATCAGAATTTCCACGCGCACGATCGGCTTATCGCCCGAAGAATAGGTCGTAATGCGATAGCTCTTCACGAGATCGGAAGGCACGATGCGCGCGCCCGCCGCGTCCCCGGCGGAGACGCCGCTCAGGTCGAGCACGTAAAGGCTCGCGCTCGGACGGTAGGTGGTGTACTCGAACGGCGCGTTGGCTTCGGCGTGCAAGCTCACGGCACCGTCCTTCACCTCCGCTTTCACATGGACCACCGGCGCGTCGCCTGCTGCGGCCGGCGTTCCATTCGACAGCACTAGACCGGCCGCTATCAGCGCACCGAGCCCCCACCCCCGCCACATGATCCTCATTGCTGCTCTCCTGCACTCGCGTAGATTCGTTTCGTCACGATTCGTTCGACTGGATGACCGAATGCGTCTTTCGAATTCTCTTTGAAGGTGACCCCATCCAAACTGATTTTCTCCACGTCACCGTCGTACAGCTGATCCCCTTCGCGGATGAAATAAACGCGTTGATCGGGATTGGAAACCACGGCAATCATTGCGTTGCCGGACCTCACCGTCCCATCCACGTGCACCGACGCGATCACAATGCCGGCCTTACCCGGCGGCAAGTGCTCTGCGCCCGTGTCCTTTTTATCGCTAACCAACGGAACAAACGGATCGCGCTTGCCGACCATATCGACAGTGCCTGCATCCACCGACTCTTCAGACACCGGGGCTGGAATTGCAGCATCCGGGGTGGCGGCCGGTTTCCGGGCGGCCGGTGCGGCAGCCTTCGGCGCCCTTTTCGCTTTTTTGACGGCCTTGCCCTGCGCCCACGTGCCGGGAATCAGGCACAGCGAGATTGTCAACACTGCCATCAGGTTCGCGATTGCCTTTGCGAGTCTCATCGTTATCGCCCTATCGCCTTGCCGGCGCGCCCTTCGTACTTTTCGTGGTTGCGGCCGCCTGTTCAGTCGGATTGGTGAAGAACGTGGTGACCGTGAACGTTCCCGTCACCGACGCTCCAGGCACAACCCGGAACTTGGAGTTCGAATTCGTTCCAATCGCCGTCAGCTTCAGGTCGCCCACGTTGATGATCCGCGAGAGGCGTCCGAGCTTGGAAAAGAAGTCGAGTACCGCGTAGTAAGGGCCGTCGGCTTCAACGTCAAAAGGCATCTCGAAGTAGTACGGCTTTTGCGCCACCGGCTTCGCCGTCAGGCTGCGGATCGAAACGCCCGAGCTCAACGCGGCGCGCTGCACCATCAAGATGAACTCGTCGGTCTGCTTGTCTTCCGGCACGATCGTCTGGAGCGTCGCAAGCTGTTTCTGCAGGGCGTCCATCTCGGTCTGCAGCTCGGCCCGGCGCTGTTTGTAAACGCGCAGGTTCTCCACTTCAGCTTCGAGCGGCTTCAGCTCTGATTGGGCGCTCTCGAGCTGATCGCGCACGTTCGCGAGCGGCAGGCCGGGAATGTAAAGTCCCGCCAGGATCAAGACAACTGCCAAGCCCACCGACGCAAGGGCTTGTAACGGCCAGGGCCAGTCTCGGAAACTTGTGGCCATCGACTAGCTCCTTCCCTTCCGCGCGGGCGGGGGCGGTTGTGTCGCTCCCGTCGCTTGGGTAGTGGGCGCACCATTTTGCTGCGGTGCAATCGTCACGGACATCGAGAAACCGTAGGTCTGAACCGAAGGACGTATATCGTTTTCCTTGGTGGTCTTGATCTCGACGTTTGTGAAGTAGCCGCTCCGCTTCAATTCCGTAATGAAATTCGCCACGGAGTTGATCGATCCCGCTTCGCCCTCGATATCGAGCGAATCGCCGCTTCTGGTGATCGAACGTCAACCAGAGCGCATCGACTCGAACCACCGTATTGGCGACCATCTGAAGCAGATCCTGCGCGCCGCTGCGATTCTTCTGAAGCGTCTCGATCACGTCGATCCGCTGCTGAAGCATGGCCTTCTGGCTTTCAAACTTGTCCACATCGCTCTTGATCTGCTGCAAGGTGGCTTTCTCCGCCTGCAAATCGCGGATGCGGCTCTTTGTCTGATCGAGCTGCCTGCTCTGCGACATGTAGACCACGAAGAGAACCACGGCCGCTACGACGATCGCCGCGCCGAACAGCAATATCTGTACAGTGGCCTCGAGGGGCACCGTCTGCTTCGTGGCTTTCGGACGAGCCTGGCCTAGTAAGTTGATCCGGATCATGGCGTGTCAAAACTCCTCAGCGCCAGACCCATGGCAATTGCCAGGCGCGGCGCCAACTCGCGAAGCTGCGTTTCATCGTGACGCGCGGGGTTGATGGCGACTTTTCGAAACGGATAGAGCTCCTCGACCGGCATCGCGAATTCTTCCTTGAGCAGGTCGAGCAAACCCGGCACGCGCGCCGTCCCCCCGGCCACCACGATGCGGCGAATATTCTCGCCGCTCGCCGTGGCGCGGAAGAAGTCGAAGGTCTTCTGAATCTCAAGAATCAAAATGTCGGAAACGGAGCGCAGAATCGAGGTTCGTTGATCTTCGCTTACGCCGGCGTGCGTTCCGCCCATCTTGAGCTTTTCGGCGTCCTCGAAGCTGAGGTCGAGCTCCTTCTGCAGCGCGTCGGTGTATTGATTGCCCCCGACCGAAACGTCGCGCGTGAAGAGAGGCGTCCAGCCGCGGATGATGTTGATGTTCATCACGCTTGCGCCTACGTTCAACAGTGCGACCACCTGCGAAGGATCCGGCTCGTAGTTGACCTCAAAGGCGTTCTGCAGCGCGAAAGCGTCAATGTCGACCACCACGGGCGTCTTTCCCGCCTGAGCGAGCACGTTCGTGTGGTTCAGAATCTTGTCCTTCTTGACGGCCACCAGCAGCACGTCCATCTGGTTCTCGGTGGCTTCCAGGAGCTGGTAGCTGAGGTTGACGTCGGCAATGTCGAAGGGGATGTGCTGGCTCGCTTCCGCCTGGATGCGGTCAAAAAGCTCTTCTTCGGTCATCAGCGGCATGCTGACCCGCTTGACGATCACCGAGTGTCCCGAAACCGACGTAGCAACGTCTTTCGTCTTGATCTTTTGCGAATCGAAAATGGAGATGATCTTCTCGGCAACCGAAGGGGCGTCCATGATGGCTCCGTCCACGACGGTGTCCTGAGCCAAGGGCTCCAGCCCGAAGCTCACCAGCTCGTAACCGTCTTTGGCCTTCTTCAACTCGACGGCCTTCACCGAACTCGACCCGATATCCAGACCGATTAGTGACTTGGTTTTCCCGAGATTGAACATCGTGCGGCCCCTCACTCCTCAGTTCGCCCTGCTTCGCTGGACGAATCCGCGTCACCCTTTTGCTGCGTTTTCGCTGAACCGGCAGTCCGCGCCGTTTGTTTCTGTTTCGCCCCAACCCTGCGAGCTGCTTTGCCACACCCCGGAATGAGCTACGGTACTGATAGAACTGGTACGCTCCCCGTGGACCGTTTATCACATCCCGCGCCGCAGACTGTCAATCAACATGTTTCGGGTTTGTGCTTCTGGTAAAACCCCGCCTAAAGGACAGGGTACATACTTGGACATGCGCGGGAGGGGCCGTGCAGGCTCGTTTTTTGCGTTGAAAGGCCCGTTTTTGGCGGGCTGTTTCGCTTTTGCCTTTTGTTCCTAATTGAGGGGACTGCGCGGAAGGAACACTTCGAAGGCCTATCGATCCAGCTTCAATCTTCCCCAGAGATCGTCGATGCGTTTTTTGGTTGCGCTATCCATCTTGATTTCATCCGGCCAGCGTCCCGTGTAGCCCTCTTCAGGCCACTTGCGCGTCGCGTCGATCCCCATTTTCGAGCCGAAGTCCTGCCGGCGGCCGCATGATCGAGAGTGTCGACCGGGCCCATCACGAACTGGATGTCGCGCTCGGGGTCAATCGCGCACAGAGCCTTCCACACGACCTCGCGAGGGTCCCGCACGTTGACATCGTGATCGACGATGACGACCACTTTCGTGAACATGGCCTGCCCGAGCGACCAGATCGCGTTCATCGTCTTTCGCGCATGCCCGGGATAGCTCTTGCGTATGGAAACGATCATCAGGTTCTGGAAAATACCCTCGGCCGGCATCGCCACATCCACAATTTCAGGGTGCTGCATCTTCATTACGGGAAGGAACACTCGTTCGATCGCATGGCCGATGAAATAGTCTTCCTGCGGAGGTGGCCCGACAATCGTGGTCAGGTAAAGCGGATCCTTGCGATGCGTGATGCACTGCACGTGGAAAACCGGATATTCGCCTTCGAGCGAGTAGAAACCCGTATGGTCGCCGAAAGGACCCTCGGTGCGCGTTTCACCGAGTTCGACATACCCTTCCAGTACAATCTCCGCATTCGCCGGGACTTCGAGATCGACCGTCTTGCAGGTCACGAGCTCGACCGGCTCGCGCCGCAGGAAGCCTGAGAACATGAACTCGTCCATATCGGGCGGCACGGGCAGAATCCCGGCGAAGCATGTGGCAGGATCGGCGCCGATCGCGACGGCGACTTCGAGCTTGCCGCCCTTGTTCTTCGAGAGAGCGCTGCGGTAATGCTCGGCGCCGTGCTTCTGAGTCTGCCAGTGCATGCCGGTGCTTCGCGAGTCGAAGACCTGCATGCGGTAGCAGCCCACGTTGCGCTTGCCCGTTTCCGGATTCTTCGTGATTACCATCGGCCATGTGATGTAGCGGCCGCCATCCTGAGGCCAGCATTGCAGGATGGGAAAATCGAGCAGCGAAAAGCCGTCCGTTCGCACCACGTCCTGGCATTCCCCGTTGCGTACCGTTTTCGGAAAAACGGACGCAAGCTCGGCGAGTTTGGGGAGCATTTTGACCTTATCCAGAATGCCCTGAGGCGACTGCATATCCAGAATCGAGGAAATTCGCCCGGCGATGTCATCGAGCGAATCCACCTCGAGCGCCAAATTCATGCGCCATTCGGTTCCGACCAAGTTCGTCACCGCGGCAAAACGCGAGCCTTTCGGGCGTTCGAACAGCAGGGCCGGACCGCCCATCTTGACTGTGCGGTCCGAAATCTCGGTGATTTCCAGCACCGGATCGACCTCGGCCGATATACGCTTGAGTTCGCCCTCTTTTTCCAGTTTGCGCAGAAAATCCCGCAGATCGCGATACGCCACTTCCCCTCCTAGAGGTGTGAGTCGCCCACTCTAACACGGCTTGCCTCCGGTCGCCTTGTGAGACCACCCAAGTTGAGGGGCGAAGGCGCGAAACCAATCGAGCGGCTCATGCGTCTTTACTTTGAGAAGCCACGGCGCGGGTGTAAAGAATCAGAACCTGGACAGGCGACCGCTAGATCGTGATCACCAACCCCGAAGGTAGAGGTTAATGTCTCTTAGAGAATCTTACCAACAGCATAAGAAGCTGTACGTGATCGGTGCGGCTGTTCTGATCGTAGTCATAGCCGGCTGGTGGTATGCCAGAAGCCGGGCCAACGATCCGAAGTTTACGACGGCCGAAGTCCGGACCGGCAACATCACCGCCAGTGTGCAGGCCACGGGAACCATCAACGCGCTGACTACGGTGCCCGTGGGGTCCTACGTGTCTGGCACGGTCGAGTACATCTTCGCCGATTACAACACGCGGGTTCACAGCGGGCAGGTGCTCGCGCAGCTCGATCCCGCAATCTATGAGGCGCAGGTGACGCAGGCTCGCGGCAATCTCGAAAACGCCCAGGCGAATCTGGTTACTCTGGCGGCCAACGTCCAGGTGAATGAGGCCGCTCTCGCAAAGGTGCTGGCGAACATCAAATACCAACAGGCCACGGCGAAGCGTTCGCAAGACCTCTTCGTATCCGGCATCGTCTCCGCCGATTCCAACGATCTGACGCAATCCACCCTCGGGCAGGCGCAAGCGGACGTGTCATCGGCGCAAGCCAACATCGACCAAGCCAAGGCCACGCTCGCCCAGGCAAGATCACAAGTCGTTTCTATGGATGGCGCGCTCAAAGCCGCCGAGACCAGCTTGAAGTACACGACCATCATTTCGCCGATTGATGGCACCGTCGTCGCGCGCAACGTCGATGTCGGCCAGTCCGTTGCGGCGACATTGCAGGCGCCGCAGGTGTTCACGGTCGCGCAAGACTTGACCCGCATGCAGGTCTACGCAGCGACCGACGAATCCGACACGGGCAATATCAAGGTCGGCACGCCGGTGACGTTTCAAGTCGACGCGTTTCCGACCCAGCTTTTTCACGGCCGAGTCAGCACCGTACGCCTCAATCCGACAACCGTGCAAAACGTGGTCACCTACAACACCGTGATCGACTTCAGCAATCCGGATGAAAAGCTTCTTCCTGGAGAAACCGCCTACGTCACGATCCCGACGGGCCACGCGCAGAGCGCGGTCCTGATCCCAAACCCGGCCCTTACATTCAAAGCTCCGATGCCCTCGAAAGATCTCCAGGCGCTTTACAAGCAATACAACATCTCTCGCGAGGCTTCCACCACCCACCTCGGCGGATGGCAAGTGGTCTGGAAATTGGGGCCGGACAAGAAGCAATTGATACCTGTTGCGATCCAAGTCGGAATCACCGACTACAACAACAGCCAACTCCTTCAGGGCGATCTTCACCAAGGGGATGTCCTGGTAATTGCCGAGCAAGCAAAGGGCTCGACGGGCGGAGGCGCGCGGCCGCCGGGCTTTGGCGGCGGTGGGCCGCCGCGCTAATCGGCTTGGATGGGCTTTGATTCGGTAGGGATGGGTGACGAGGTAGGACGATGAATCCAAGAGAAGTGATTCGCGTAGCGTTACGGGCGTTGGCGCGAAACAAGCTCCGCACGATTTTGACAATGCTGGGAATCATCATTGGCGTCGGCGCCGTGATCTGCACGGTTGCGATTGGACAGGGCGCTAGCGCACAAGTGCAGGCGCAGATTCAATCGCTCGGCGACAACATCATCATGGTCTTCGCCGGCAGCGTGAACACCGGCGGGGTGCGCATGGGCAATGGCGCGACGAAAACTCTCACCAATGACGACGCCGATGCGATCCTCCAGCACGTCCCGAACGTCACGATGATTTCCCCGATCGTCGGCGCCTCGGTGCAGGTTGTGAACGGCAATCAGAACTGGCTGACGCGCGCCAACGGCACTTCCGCGGACATTACCCAGATTCGCAGCTGGCCCGTCGTTCAGGGAAGCATGTTCTCCGATCGCGATGTGAATATGGCCGCCAACGTCTGTGTCCTCGGCAATACTGTCGCGCAGCAGCTTTTCGGCGACCAGGATCCGGTCGGCCAAATGATTCGTGTGCAGAACCTTCCCTTCAGGGTTTTGGGCGTGCTGCTCGCGAAAGGGCAAAATTCCAACGGACAAGACCAGGACGACATGATGATCATCCCCTACACCACGGTCCAGAAGAAGATTTCGGGGATCAGCTGGCTGCAAATGATTATGGTCGGCACCACATCGCAGCAGGCCATGGGCCAAGTTCAGGCCGGCATCTCTTCCCTTCTCCGGCAGCGGCATCATCTGCGGCCCACCGAAGACGATGACTTCATCATCCGCAGCCCCAACGAAATGGCGCAAGCCGCCGAAGCGACTTCGCTGGTGATGACGTTTCTGTTGGCTGGAATCGCGTCGATTTCGCTGTTGGTTGGCGGCATCGGCATCATGAACATCATGCTCGTTTCTGTCACCGAGCGGACACGCGAGATCGGCGTGCGCATGGCCGTCGGGGCAACCGAGGAAGATGTGCAGGCGCAGTTTCTGAGTGAGGCGCTCGTGCTGAGCTCGCTTGGCGGCATGGCCGGCATCGCGCTCGGGATGGTGGCGTCGGCGATCATTTCGAACGTTCTGCACTGGTCGACGGTCGTTTCCCTGCTTTCCGTCGTCGTCGCCGTGGTTTTCTCCGCCGGCGTTGGCATTGTGTTCGGCTATTATCCGGCGCGCCGGGCCGCCCGGCTCGATCCCATTGAGGCTCTCCGATATGAATAAGATTCGCGAAAATCCTGCAAGCGCGCCACGATATGGGGGCTCTTGCCTCGCGGCGCTGGCTTTCGTCGCCCTGCTCGGAATATCGTGCCCGATGAGCGCGCACGCGCAGGCACCCGCGCCAGGGCAGATGAGGCCCCATGGTCAGATGAGCATGCACCCGCCGACGACCCCGCCGGCTCCGGTGAGCACGAAAGTGGAGACAGCGAAGACGACCGCGGCCGGCGAGCAGTTCTTTATCGTCGCGTCGCTCGATCAGTCAAAGTCCGAGATTCTCTTGAAGCGCCCGGACGAAGTGACTCTGCTACTGAACGCGACGCCCAAGACGCAATACTTCGACGAGAATGGCAAGCCGCTGAAACTATCCGACCTCCGGGCGGGCGACACCGTATGGGTCACATCCACCGGCGGTGCGCACCCGACGGCCATCCGCGTCCGCAAAGGCCAGATGACCATCGCCGAGCTGCATCGCTACTACCTCGATTATCCGGAAATCAAGTAGCGCCGCGTCTTCTTGCGCGCGCACATCCGCGGTGATATCCTGCCTTCGTTTGAGCACGGGGCGGGCGTCGTACAATGGCAATATAGAAGCTTCCCAATCTTTCTCCAGCCCACCTAACACGCTGAACTGGCGGCACTTGCGTGCGTTCTAAATCATTCCCGTGTAAGATGTTGCGAGTACGTGGGGCCCCTAGCTCAGTGGTTGGAGCAATGGACTCGTAATCTCTTCTGGGTCCCACGTTCTTTTCTGCCACAACGCGCCAGGGCCTTGGGTACGCGCGCCTCATGATGCCCGAAATAGCCGAACCAACTGCCACCAGAACTGCCACCACAAATTGCGACAAAAGCTCGGGTCAAAACTCGCCGATGCGATAGTTCCCCAGAGCATTCAGTAGCGGCCGAGGGTGTCAAATGCCGCTCTAACTCGTGCCCGCTCTTTTGCGCCCTGTCTGGTCAAGGTGAAGGGACTTCCTATCGGAGGACAGATCTTGTTTTTTCTGACGGCTCGGCATTTCTGAAAGTTCGGCGTTTTCTTCCAACGCAAATCCGGATGGCTCAATGCTTTGGCTTGGCCTCCCGATTGCAATCCCTATGAGGGTCAAAGATCGGCGACCGACAATCGCAGAGACTGAAACGGATTCTCGCGGTCGAAGCACATTTTCTCGGCTACGCGATTGAATTCAATCGGAGATGATCATGAATTACACTCGCAGCACTCTCGCCGTCGCAGTTCGAACGATTTCGATCTTTTTTCTTTTGCTGTTAATCGCTCCACATTCTCCGGCGCAGCACGAAGAGAGCGAGAACGCTTCGCCGGAGCCAAGCTCGGCGGCGAAAGCGCCGCGTAATCAGGGTCCGGCTGCCGGCCAACGCTCGGCGACATCTCAAGGGAGCAGTAAGCCAAATGCCGGGACACCAAGCCAGCGCACTTCGTCAAGCAACGCGCCCGCGCGCCCAGGGCCCTCTCGGGGTGCAACGGATGATCGCGGCTCGTCGAACAACACAGGGGGGCGGCGCGACTCCGCAAACAACGCAGCGGCGCACTCAGAATCCTCAAACGAGACAGCAGAGGACAGGCCTAGCTCACCCAACGACAAGCCGGGACGACGCGGCCCGTCGGCGAACTCGCCAGGACGGCCGGGCTCTTCGGCGGAGGCAACCACTGATCGCGGATCGTCAAACAACGGCCCCGGACGGCGGGGGGCCTGGTCCTCCGGGAACGCGCCTAGACGGCCCAGCTCTTCGACGGAGGCAGCGGAAGGGCCTGGTTCGTCGACCGACGGACCGGGCCGACAAGGCTCGCGGAACAATGCAGCAGGCCGACCGGGCAGCGTGCCGAATGTCGACGAAAAGAGCGCTTCCGAAAACGGCCGGCCCAGCGGCGCGAAAGATCGACCTTCGCGAACAACTCGAGCCAACGGCGCTGTCGTCGAACGCGATAAGAACGGGCGCACAACAGCCGTCACCACGCCTCGCGGCACGACCGCAAGAATGGATGCTCGCGGCCACGTGACGTCGATCCGCGACAAGACTGGCAACACGATCAGCCGCGGGCCTCGTGGCGAGCGGAAAGTCGAGACGGTGCGCGCCGATCGTAGCCGCGTGGTTTCGCTAGGTCGGCGCGGAGGTTATGTCGAGCGTCCCTTCGATCGCGGCGGGCGCCAATACCTACGGCGGACGTACGTGGTTGGCGGGCGTAGCTACGTGCGGGTTTATCGTGGGCACTACTACCACGGCGTGCCGTACTACGTTTACGTGCCGCCCTACTACTACGCGCCGGCGTATTACCACTGGGTGTATGGCCCGTGGCCGCGGCCGGTTTATTACGGGTGGGGCTGGTACGGTAGCATCTGGTACAGGCCGTATGGATATTACTTCACGCCCTATCCGGCGTATCCGTACGCGTCACTCTGGCTGACCGACTACCTGATCGCGGAAAACCTGCGGCTCGCGTATGAGGCTGACCACCTCAACTCGCAGCAACCTGGCGGCGCCGAAGGAGCGATCACTCTGGCTGCTTATCATCCCGGCGGCCAAACGACAAGCAGCTCGGCTGTACTGACGCCCGAAGTGAAGCAGATGATCGCCGACGAAGTGAAGGGGGTCATTGCGGAGCAGCAGGAGGCTGCGAGTTCGCCGTTGGGCGGCTCGCAGACGCGCCCAGACGACGAGCGTCCAGCGGCGCTCGATCCGAATCATCGGGTGTTCGTCGTGTTTTCGGTGCTGGAAGCGGGCGCGAGCGGTGATACCTGCTCGCTCACGTCGAGCGATGTCGTCAAACGCATCGAGGACGCTCTCGACAGTGACAACACCGTTGCCGTGCGGATTCTTGCGAGCAAGCGGGGCGATTGCGCCATCGGCTCGCAGGTTAGAGTCCAGCTTACCGACCTGAACGACATGCTCAATCATCTCCGCGAGCAGGTCGATGCGGGCATGAAGATTCTGGCGGAAAAGCAGGGCAAGGATGGTTTGCCTGTTGCTCCGCCAGCCAATCCGCGCGCGGTTCCCGAGGGCACAGCCGCTCCCGATCCCGCGGCGGCTGCCGATTTGCAAAAGCAGGAGCAGGAAGCCGATCAGACGGAAAAGGAAGTTCAGCAGGAAGCATCCGGCGATTCCGGCTCCGGAAACTAAGTCGTTCGTAGCCGCAGCTCTTGGCGATGTACCAAGAGCTGCGGAACCGGCGGGCACGAAGAAAGCGCCGCGCTGCAGCGGCCGAATGTCAACAGAGTCAAACGATTCCGAATCTGCGCCGGTCTGGCGGCTTGTGGAAGATATGGCGAAGCCATCGAGGCTCGTAGTATAAGAGTCGCGTCCCGTCCGGGACCTATGCCGCGAGATGCAAGCCGTCCACACTGCACCGCCTAACTTGGGAACGCTGTCACGCTACGCACTGGCGATCGCGCTTGCATCGATCGCCCTGTGGCTGTCGCTCGTTCTGCAGGCCCCATTCGACAACCCTTTCTGGTTCTTCTTCGCTCTCGCGGTGATCGCCAGCACGTGGTATGGCGGGAGGGGCCCTGGATGGGTTGCAGTCGGCATCAGCTCGGTGGCAGCACTCTATTTCTTCATTCCCCCCTACCACACGTGGACTGTGAGCCGGCGCGATATTCCGTTTTTCGTAACGTTCGTCGGCTGCCAAGCAATCGCGAACTGGCTGATCTCCTGGCGCAGAGAGACGGAGGAATCCCTTCAGCGAGCCCGCGACGAACTTGAAATCAGGGTCGGCGAGCGCACGGTCGAGCTCAAGAATGCGAACGAGGCGCTTCTCAATCAGATGGAGGAGCAAAAGCGCACCGAAGAGGCCCTGCAAGTGGCCCGCGCGGAGCTTGCTCGCGTGGCTCGAATCACCACGATCGGCGAACTAACGGCATCTATCGCGCATGAGGTGAATCAGCCGCTCGCCGCCGTGGTGGCCAACGCGGACGCCTGCGTGGCCTGGCTATCGCATCAAAATCCAAATCTGGCGGAAGCTCGGGCGGCCGCTGAGCGCACGACTCAGGGCGCTACGCGAGCGTCCGAGGTGATCGTCCGAATTCGCTCGCTGATCAACAAGGCGACTCCCGAGAAAGCGCGAGTTCAGATCAACGAAATCATCGAGGAAACCGCCGCTCTGGCCGAGGGCCAGGCGTCGCGGAATAGAGTCTCGCTCGTGATGGAACTTGCGCCGGACCTGCCTCCCGTTCTTGGCGATAGTATTCAGTTGCAGCAGGTGATCCTGAATCTGTTGATGAATGGAATCGAAGCGATGACGAGCGTTACCGATCGGCCGCGGCGAGCTGGTGATCCGGTCGCGGATGCCGGATGCTGGACAAATTGGCGTTTCCGTCCAGGACTCCGGGGTTGGAGTGAGTCCCGAAGTCATGGCCCGGCTTTTCGAGCCGTTCTTTACGACCCGATCCAAGGGCATGGGAATGGGGCTGCCCATCAGCCGTTCGATCATTGAGGCGCATGGCGGCAAACTATGGGCCGAATCGATCATCGGTCAGGGTTCCGTATTTCAATTCACGCTGCCAGCGCGGATGGGACTGGGGCATGAAGGAGCCGGACCCGATCGTCTTCGTGATCGACGATGATCGGATGATTCGCGAAGGACTGCAGAGTCTCATCAGGTCCGTCGGCCTTCGCGTGGAGACATTTGCTTCCGCGCAGGATTTCCTGGCTGCGAAGCGCCCCGATGCGCCGGCATGTCTTGTGCTCGACGTAAGAATGCCGGGCCTGAGCGGCCTCGATCTTCAACACAAATTGAGCGAGGCGAACATCCAGATCCCGATCATTTTCATTACCGGTCACGGCGACATTCCGATGTCCGTGCGCGCGATGAAGGAAGGTGCGCACGAATTCCTGACCAAGCCAGTCCGCGGCCAGGACCTGCTGGACGCCGTTCAGAAAGCAATAGCCAGCGATCGCGGACTCCGAAAAGAGCGCGCGGAGCTCAACGAAATTCGCACGCGGTTCGATTCGCTCACTCCCCGCGAAAAGGAAGTGCTGGACCTGGTCGTCGCCGGCCTTCTGAACAAGCAGATCGCCGATGAACTGGGAACCAGCGAGCTGACCGTCAAAACCCATCGCGCACACGTGATGGAGAAAACGCAGGCCGATTCCCTTGCCCACCTGGTCCGCATGGCCGAGAGGCTCAAAACCGCCCTTCGGAAGTAAGTACCGGTCTCCTCCTAAAGCAGGATAGCTTCCGAAACCTTCTAACTGTAGTCTCGTGCCTGCTCGAACTGCTTTTAACGAGCAGCGGATCGGTGAATTCAAGTGAACGACACGCTAACCAAGACCGGGATCATCGCCATCGTCGACGATGATGAACCCCTTCGTGAGGCGCTGGGAAGCGTCATGAAGGCCGCCGGCTTTACGACAACCACGTTCGCCTCCGCGGAAGAATTCCTGAATTCCGCCGACCGGCGAAACACAGCGTGCCTGATCCTCGACGTGCGCTTGCCAGGGATGAGCGGCATCGAGCTGCAGAAGCGGCTGGTCGAAGCCAACAGCCAGATCCCCGTCATTTTCGTCACCGCTCACGGCGATGCGTCGCTTCGCGATTTGGTGATGAAAGCCGGAGCCGCGGGTTTCTTGAACAAGCCCGTACGGAGCGACGCATTGCTGAAGGAAATTCACGCGGCGCTTCAAAAGATTCGAACCGACAAATAATCTTGATGAATGTTGCAAGGAGGCGGGCCATGGTTTCAACGTACGCGTTCGGCGCGAAAAACGAACCTAGCGCGACATTCCACGGCGGAGAAATGGCGCAGGGGCGGTCGACGGCTCGGACGCAATCGTGGGGGAAAGCTCTGCCTTGAAATCGGTGCTGGAAGAAGTGAGCCTCGTTGCGCCGACCGACGCAACCGTTCTCATTTTGGGCGAGACCGGAACAGGGAAAGAACTGATTGCCCGCGCCATCCATGAGCGGTCGAATCGTTCCTCGCGCCCGTTTATCCGCGTGAACTGCGCGGCGATTCCGCCGTCGCTGATCGCTTCCGAGCTTTTCGGCCACGAGCGGGGCGCCTTTACCGGCGCGCTGCAGCGCCGCCTTGGCCGCTTTGAAGCGGCCCACGGCGGCACGATCTTCCTGGACGAGATCGGCGAACTTCCCATGGAGACGCAGATCGCTCTGCTGCGAGTGCTGCAAGAGCGGGAATTCGAGCGCGTGGGCAGCAGCCAGCCGATTTCGGTGGACGTTCGCATCATCGCCGCGACGAACCGCGACCTGAAGGCCGCGGTCGCCGCGGGCACGTTCCGCCAGGATATGTTTTACCGGTTGAATGTTTTTCCCATTCAGGTGCCGCCGCTGCGGGAGCGGATCGACGACATTCCGCTGCTCGTCGAGCATTTCGTCGAGCGGTACGCGCAGAAGGCCGGCAAAAAATTCAGCGACATAAAGATGGACACCATCGAAATGCTTCAAGCGTACGACTGGCCCGGAAACATCCGCGAACTGCAGAACGTGATCGAGCGGGCCGTGATCCTGTGCGAGAGCGAAACATTTTCGGTCGATGGACCTGGCTGAAGCGGGAATCGTCCCGCCAATCGGGGGCAGCGACTCCTCTTGCAGCCACGCTCGCCGGCCGCGAAAGAGAAATGATCGAAGCTGCGCTGGCGGAAAGCCAGGGGCGCATCGCGGGCCCATCGGGCGCGGCTGCGAAGCTTGGGATTCCGCGGCAGACGCTGGACTCGAAAATCGCAAATTTGCAAATTGGCAAGGGCCGGTTTAAGGCTCGAGCGGCCGTCTAGGACAATCGCCGAACAAAGACGAAAGCAGCCCGGTGTCGTCTCTCATTTTTCCCTCGCGTGCGTTCCTCTCTAGTCTTTCGCTTTTCTTGCTTGTCCTTTTTCTGCTTTTCCGCTTTCGCTCGCACGCACCGCTTCGGTTCGAACACAACTCTGATTAAACGCTGCTTTCCTGTTTCTGATCGTTCGGCATTTCTGAAAGAGTCGGCGTCCTTTGCAACTGCAAGTTCCCCGAATTCAGCGTTTCGCATTGGCCGCGCAATTGCACTTCCATAGGCGCGTCGGCAGACAGCCGAGTGCAAATTCAAAAGGAGGATGTGATGCGAAAGAATCTGATTCACAAATTGACCATGCTCGTCGCCTTCGCGTTCCTGGGGGTACTTCCTGCGCAGGCGCAACAGAAACAAGCAGCGACAACGACTCCCGTGCAAATGACGGTTACCCTCAGCGTGCTGGGCGAAAATAAGCGTATGCCCGAAGTGAACCGCGAAGACGTGATCGTCAGACAGGGCAAGGAGCGTTTGGAAGTGACGGGTTGGACGCCGCTACGCGATGATCGCGCCGGGCTCGACCTGTTCATTCTGATCGACGACGCTTCCAAGCCGGTCTTGGCTTCTCAATTCGACGATTTGCGTTCGTTCATCAACGCACAGCCGCCGAACACTTCGATCGGGATCGGCTACATGCGCAATGGCACGGTCCAGATCGCGCAGGACTTCACGACCGATCACGACCGGGCAGCGAAGGCTCTGCGGCTTCCCCTCGCTTCCAGCGGTGCTTATGGGAGTCCGTATCTTTCCGTGATCGACCTGATGAAGCGCTGGCCCGATGACTCAAACCGCCGCGAGGTGGTGATGATCACCGACGGAATCGACCGGTTCCGCGGGGGGCCGCGTCACCGTGGGCTCAGTTTCATCAGCCCCGACGTGGATTCAGCAAGCCGTGTGGCTCAACGCACCGGAACGATTATCAACACGATCTTCGCTCGCGGTGTCGGACGTTTGGGCAACAACTTCTGGGAGATCACCAACGGTCAGAATGCCATGGCCAAGCTGTCGGAGGAAACCGGTGGCCAGTCCTTCTATCTCGGGACCCAGAACCCGGTGAGCTTCAAACCCTATCTCGATGACTTAAACAAGAGTCTCGACAATCAGTACGTGCTGGAGTTCCGTGCCGTGCCGGGCAAGAAGCCAGGACTGCAGTACGTGAAGCTGGGCACGGAGGTCGCGGGAGTGGAGCTCGCTTCGGCGGATAGCGTGTGGGTAAATGCACGATAAATCTTCCAACAGCCGGTCCTTGGCTCAGCGGGAAAACCGCTTTGCCAAGGACCGTTTTCATTTTTCCGCACGATATTTCTGACCCTTCGGCATTTCTGAAACGCTCGGCGCGTTCCTCTGCTGCAAGCCCCTGCGATTCAGCACCGCGTGATGGCAGTGGGATTGCAATCCTTCAGTGTTCGAAAGTTTCTCGCGATGTTGGCCCGGAGATGAAGAGATGGAACCGAATCCGCTTTTGTTTCGCGATCTGACTTACATATTCCTGGCAGCCGTAGTTGGTGGGCTCGTGGCGTGGAGGCTGCGCCTGCCTCTGATCCTGGGCTTCGTCGTGGGCGGGATTGCGATCAGCCCTTTCACCCCTGGTCCACATCTCTCTGACTTGCACACTTTCGAAGTCTTCGCCGAAGTCGGCGTCGTACTGCTGATGTTCTCGATCGGATTCGAATTCTCGATTCCCGACTTGATGCGGGTGAAGTGGATAGCGCTCATCGGCGCACCAATCGGAATTCTGTTGATGCTGGGCGTCGCGATTGCGGCGGGATGGCTCGGTGGTTGGAGCATCACCGAAGGGCTGGTCATTGGCGCGACGGTCTCAGTAGCCAGCACGATGGTCCTGGCACGGCTGCTAACCGACAGCGGGAAGATGGCGACCGCATATGGCCGCGTGATGATCGGCATCACTCTGGTGGAAGATCTCGCGGTTATCTGCATGACGGTTGTCCTTCCCGTATTCGGCGGTTCGGGCGATGGCAGCCTTCTGAAGGCGGCCTGGACTCTCGGCAAGGCACTGCTCCTTCTGGTTCCGTTGGCGTTCCTTGCGATCAAAGTGATTCCGCGACTTCTCCGCTGGGTCAAGCTGACATGCAATCCGGAGCTTTTTCTCCTGGTCGCAATCGCGGTTTGTCTTGGAACCGCCGCACTCGCGCAAGCGGTGGGATTTTCGGTTGCGCTGGGCGCCTTTCTTGCCGGGCTATCCATCAGCGGCCTCGAGGACCTTCACGAGGCGCACGCCCAGCTGGTACCGCTTCGCGATGCTTTCGTGGCGCTCTTCTTTGTTTCGCTCGGAACTCTGATTGATCCCAGGGTCCTTTTCAGCAGCCTGCCGCTACTGGGTTTGATGCTTCTGCTGATCGTGGTCGGAAAATTTGTGGTTTGGACGGCGGTCGTGTCGCTCTTCCGCTATCCCCTCTGGACTGCCGTTGCGGTTGCCGCAGGTTTGACGCAAATCGGCGAGCTCTCGTTTGTGGTGGTGCAAGTTGCGCGATCGTCGGGCATGGTGGCCGAGAACGTTTTCAGCACCGTGATCGCCGCCTCATTGATTTCGATCTTTTTGAACGTTTTGATCGTACGCGGCGCGTTCGGTTGGCTGAGCCGAAGGTTTCCGAGCCATGCTTAAACGGCCGCGCAGAGACCGCTTGACAAGGAGAATCGGAATGAGGCACGCCATAGCAGCACTTGTATTGACGCTTTCCATTTGCGTTGTCTCGGCGCGAGCGCAGGAAACAGCCGCCCGGCCCGACGTAAAGCAATTCGAGGATCTCCGGTTGCTCTCGTTCGATGAACTCGTCAGGCTCTCGTCGACGGCAAAACCGGGGGGTCAGCTGGCAGCTCGACTTGACAGCCTTCTGACGATGCCCTTCATGAACAACGACGCGAGCGCAGCCGGCGTGCAGCCGCACCGGCCCACCGTGGCGAACCTTGGCCCAGTCCTCCGCGTCGGCTTCTGGAACATCGAACGAGGTTTGAATTTCGAGCTGGTCGAAGCCGCGCTCACAGATACGAAAGAGTTCGAGCGCCTCGAAGAAGACCAGAAGGTGGTCGGCGCCGCCCGTAAGACGCAGATCGAGTCGCAGCTGAGTGACCTGCAGAATGCCGACGTGCTCGTGCTCAATGAAGTCGACATGGGAATGAAGCGAACCGACTATCGTGACGTGGCCAGAGAACTTGCCGCCGCGCTGCATATGAACTACGCCTACGGAGCAGAGTTTGTGGAGGTGGATCCGGTATTCGATTTGGGCACGGAGCAAGTGCATCTCGCGGACCCTTCAGAGGATGCACGCCTGCAAAAGGACCTAGACGTGGACCGCGCGCGCTATCGCGGTCTGCATGGCACGGCCATCTTGAGCCGGTATCCGATTCAAGACGCGCGCATCTTGCGTCTGCCGGCGTGTTACGACTGGTACGGGAAGGAAGCGAAGCAAGCCGCCAGGTTGGAAAAGGGCCGCAGATGGGCGGCGCATCGCCTCTTCAGGGAACGAATCGAGCGCGAAATACGTCATGGCGGCCGAATGGCCTTGATCGTGGATCTGGCGATACCCGAGTCCCCCACCGGCGAGGCGACGATTGTCGCAACTCATCTCGAAAATAAGTGCGCGCCTTCGTGCCGCCGTAAACAGATGCAAGCGCTGCTCGCCGGCGTGAAAGAAGATAGCAATCCGGTCGTGGTGGCGGGCGACCTCAACACAACCGGCCGGAACAACACCCCTACTTCTGCGCGCAACGAAATCATGAGCCGGGTGACGGATTACAAGTTCTGGGCCGGGCAGGCTGTTTCCCATTTCCATCCGCTCGGAATTTACAAATTCACGCTCTTTCCAGTTCATTATTTCCACCGTTACAACGACCCGACGGCTTTGAGTGTCCCAATCCTATGGGACAACCGGGAACGGCCTCTATTCAAGACGGTCGAGAAGTTCCGCTTCGCCGACGGACGCGCATTCGATTTTCGCGGCGATCCAGAGCGTACGCTGAACCGAAGGGGTCGCACACTTGCCGACAGCAACGAGCGGGGCGGCAAAGGCTTCGTTCCGACATACGCGTTCTCGCGCGACTATTGGGGACTGGTGGGCCGCTTCAAGCTGGATTGGTTTCTTGTCAAACCTCTTATCGAGGATCCTCGCGCGCGGGAACAAAGCGATTTGTTCGCTCCCCATGCTGCACGAACCCTGCGCGAGCTGAACGAATCCGTCAACGATCGCATCTCCGACCACGCGCCAATGACCGTGGACCTGCCACTGCTTGAGCAGGATGTCAGAGGTGAGGGTGAATTCTAGCCCGCGAAGAAACGGCCGATCGCCGTTTCCGCGATACACTCGCGGTTAAACTTCTTCTCGCAGCCATGCCCATCGAAAGAGTATCTGCGCTCCTCGGCCATCATCAGCTCCGATCCACGGTCTTGTAGCTAAACAGTTTTTGGCATTCTTGTCGGAGAAACCCGCCGATGACGGGGATGGGGTGGTTACCCTTCTCGAGGACGAGCCGGCAGGAGATAAGACAAGCTCGCCACTTATAGTCCTCGGTACCGCTCTTGCGGCCGTAAGCCGCAATGTCTTCTTGAGAAACACCGTAGACGACCGCGCCTATCCTGGACCATACGCAGGCACCGGCGCACATGGCGCAAGGCTCGTGCGTCGAGTAAAGGACAAAGTCCGGCAGGTAGCGGCCGTAGCCGCTTGATACGTACTTCAGCGTTTCCAACTCTACGTGTTTGATGCTTGATCCCGAAGTTTTTGCGCGGTTACCGGCGCTGGTAATGACCACATCGCGCATGCCCCATAGGGCGTGTGATAACTCCTTAGTTATCATAGAATCGAGGACATGGTGAAGAACTGCCTGTTCCATATCTTCGACAAATTGGGGATTTCAAATCGGGTAGAACTTGTCTTATATGCGATGAGCAATCCGCAGGGGACGGCGCGGACGACTTCGCAGCAAGACAAGCCGCTCGGTCGAAGCGCCTAGCCGAACTCGACGCCGCCGAGAAAGGGGACACGACTCCTACGCAGAGCAGTCCGAACACTGCCGGGCAGAAGCAGTCAGCGACACGCAATATCCTCGATGAAGCTTCATCCCCTGAACTCCACAGATAATCTCGCCGTGCCATGCTGCGTCGGTTATACTTCCGAACGAGGAGAACCAAAGATGATCATTGGGGATAGGCTGCGAGAGCTGCGGGAGCAAAAACATCTTTCCCAAGGGGACATCGAGAAACGCACTGGCCTGTTGCGTTGCTACATCTCGCGCGTCGAGAACGGGCACACGGTTCCCGCGATTGAGACGCTGGAGAAGCTGGCGCGAGCGATGGAAGTGCCGCTCTATCAGCTCTTCTACGACGGCGAGGAGCCGCCGAAGGCGCCGAACCTTCCGAGGCGCAAGACCGCGGACGACGTTGCCTGGGGGAACTCCGGCAAGGACGCCAAACTGCTGGAACAGTTCCGAAGGCTTCTCCGAAAAACAAACGAGAAGAACCAGCGGATTCTGCTGTTCATGGCGCAGAAGATGGCGGGGACTCACCGAGCGAGGGCCTGACGATTCCCTTCCCTGCGGTGTTCGATAGCCTTCCAGCGGATTCTTTAGATGGAACGCAATGATCGCCTGCTTCTCCCAATCCTCCAGCCAAAAGTCCCGGGGAACCCAGCGGTTATGCTCATTTACCTTGCCGTACCGCTCGCGCCAGCCGTAGAACCTGCTGGCTGTAAATGTCGAGCCACCGGATGAAACGCCCGGCGCCGATCTCGGTCTTCCCAGACCAATTCTTCTCTCGATGCGCGCTTCCGATACAGCACTAAGACTTCTGAGGAGTCAGCGAGATTCCCACTGGTCCGATTAGCCCCGATAACCTAAGGCGAAGCCGCCAGGCAGATTTTCTAAAGTAACCGCCGTTACACGCTCAGATGCGCGTGCACGACTTCGTCGGTGAGTTCACCGATTGCGCCTGAAGCGACTCGGCGCCCATTGGAGAGGATGCAGAATTCGCTGGCCACGCGACGCGCGAATGGCAGCTTCTGTTCGACCAGAAGCACGGCCAGCCCTTCTTCCTTATTCAGCCTCAGGATGATGTCGCCGATTTCGTGAACGATATTCGGCTGTATCCCCTCGGTGGGCTCATCGAGAATCAGCAACTTCGGCTCGAGAACGAGCGCCCGGCCAATCGCGAGTTGCTGCTGCTGCCCGCCGGAGAGGTCGCCGCCACGCCGGTTCAGCATCTGCTTCAGCACCGGGAACAGATCGAAGATACGCTGCGGGATCGCCCGTGCGCCATTCTTGCGCACGCCCAGACCGACGCTCAGGTTCTCCTCGCACCGTCAGATGTGAAAAAATCTCCCGGCCCTGGGGCACATATCCGATACCGATCCTGGCGCGCTCCTCGGCGCGGCGCTTGAGCAAATCGACTCCGTCGAAGCTAATGCTGCCCGAAGCCGTCCTTAGCAAGCCCATGATGCATTTCAGAAGCGTGGTCTTGCCCATGCCGTTGCGGCCCATCACGCACATGAGCGAGCCGGCCGGCACGGAAAGATCGACATCCCACAGGGTGTGGCTGCCGCCGTAGAATTGATTGAGGCCTTTTACCGCCAGCACGATTATCCTCCGAGATAGACTTCGATGACGCGCGGATCGTTCTGCACCTGGTCCATGTCGCCTTCGGCGATCACACGCCCTTCGTGCAAGCACGGTGACACGCTTGGCGATGGAACGGACGAAATCCATGTCATGCTCGACCACCACCACGGAGTGCTCGCCCTCGAGCGATTGGAGAAGCTTAGCGGTGCGCTCGATCTCTTGCGGGGTCATGCCGGCGACCGGCTCGTCGACCAGCAGCAGCTCCGGCTCCTGCATCAGCAGCATGCCGATCTCAAGCCATTGCTTCTGGCCGTGGGAGAGCATTCCTCCCAACATGTCCTGTTGGTCCGTGAGGCCGATGATTTCGAGAACGTCGTAATTCTCCCGTGTTGCGCGAGCGTCGTGCGCGCGAACAGTGTCTTCAGGAAGGATTTGTCGCCGGCCAACGCCAGCTCGAGGTTTTCGAACACCGTCAGCCGCTCGAACACGGTCGGCTTCTGAAATTTCCGCCCGATTCCGGCCTGCGCGATTTCCGGCTCGGACAGCGAGAGAAGGTTCAATTTAGGCCCAAATCGCACCGTTCCCGAATCCGGACGGGTTTTGCCGGTGATGACGTCCATCATGGTGGTCTTGCCCGCGCCGTTCGGTCCGATGATGCAGCGCAGTTCTCCGGGCTCGATCTGCAGCGTGAGCTCGTTGAGCGCCTTGAAACCGTCGAAGCTGACGGTCAGCTTCTCGAGATAGAGGGTTTTGTCGTCGAGCGCTCATTCTTGCGATGGCTCCGGCCTATCGGCTTGAATCTGGATGCTGCTTCGCGTTTCCTCGTTTCCTTGCCCTGCCGGACACGAGGCCGATGATCCCGCGCGGCAGAAACAGCGTCACCAGCACGAACAGCGCGCCAAGCGCGTAATACCACGCCTCGGGAATGCGTGCTGGTAAAATAAGTCTTGCGCGTAGTTCACCAGAACCGCGCCCGCAGCCGCGCCGTAGAGCGTTCCCCGCCCTCCCACGGCCACCCAGATGACGACTTCGATCGAGTTGATGGGCGAAAACTCACTGGGGTTGATGATGCCGATCTGCGGAACGTACAGCGCGCCGGCGATACCCGCGAGAACGGCTGAAAACACGAAGATCCACAGCTTGTACGATTCCACGCGATAGCCGAGAAAACGAGTCCGGCTCTCCGCGTCGCGGATGGCCCGGATCACGCGCCCGGCCCGCGACGAGACGATCATGCGGCACACCAGGTAGCTGGCGCCGAGCATGATGGCGGTAATCACCAGCAGGACGACGTGCACGCGGTCGGAGTGGAGATCGAAACCCAGGATGTCCTTAAAATCGGTGAATCCGTTGTTGCCGCCAAAACCCATGTCGTTGCGGAAGAAAGCCAGCATCAGCGCATAGGTGAGCGCTTGGGTGATGATCGAAAAATATACGCCGGTGACGCGCGACCGGAACGCAAACCACCCAAACGCGAACGCCAGCAATCCCGGCGCGAGCACCATCATGAGCAGGGCAAACGCGAAATGGTTGAAGCCGTGCCAAAACCACGGCAGCGACTTCCAATTGAGGAACACCATGAAGTCCGGCAAGACTGGGATCGCCATACACGCCCCGCGGGCCGATCTCGCGCATCAGGTACATGCCCATCGCGTAGCCGCCCAGCGAAAAGAAGGCCGCGTGCCCGAGGCTCAGAATGCCGCAGTAGCCCCAGATCAAATCCACGGCCAGCGCCAGCAGCGCATAGCAGAGGTATTTGCCGATCAGCGTGAGTCCGTAGCTCGAAATGTGAAACGGCGATGACGCGGGCACAGCCAGATTGAGGATGGGAACTCACGACAACGATCAACGCCAAGCGCGCCCAGAAACCATCCGGTTCCCGAGTCTTTCCGCGCGCTGATCCACAACGTGTATTGGCGCGGGGCATGAGCTACTGGTTTTCCGACGCGCGGCCGGTTGGCGGGAACAGGCCGCGCGGCCGCATCTGAATGAACAGAATCAGTGCTACGAGCACGAAAATCTTTGCCAGCACGGCCCCAGCATAGGGCTCAAGGAGTTCGTTGACGACCCCCATCGACATGCCGCCGACCATGGCGCCCCAGAGATTCCCGACACCGCCAAAAACGACCACCATGAAAGAATCGATGATGTAGGACTGGCCCAAGTTCGGGTTGACGTTGGTCAACTGGCTGAGCGCCACACCGGCCATGCCGGCAATCCCCGAGCCGAGCCCAAAGGTCATCGCGTCGACCCACTCGCTGCGGATGCCCATCGCCTTGGCCATGGCCGCGGTTCTGCGAGACGGCCCTGATTTCGAGACCCATGCGCGTGCGCTTCAGCACGACGAGAAGCGCCGCGAAGACGAGCAGCGTGAAGATCACGATATAGAGCCGGTTGTAGGTGATCGAGAGCGCTTCGTTCAACTGGAGCGTGCCGCTCATCCAGTTGCGGCGTCTCAACCGATCGGTTGAGCGCGGTAAAAATCGAGCGCACCAGCTGCTGCAGGATGAGGCTGACGCCAAACGTCGCGAGCAGCGTCTCCAGCGGCCTCCCGTAAAGGAAACGGATGATGGTGCGCTCGATCAGAATGCCCAGTCAGCGCCGCAACCACAAACGCCGCCGGAATCGCCACAAGAATGGAGGTCTCGGTGTGATCGGGCATCGCCACCTGCACAACATAGGTCGTGTACGCGCCGAGCATCATCAACTCGCCGTGCGCCATGTTGATGACGCCCATGACGCCGAACGTAATCGCCAGTCCGATGGCGATCAGCACGAGCACGGACCCAAGGCTCAATCCAAAAAACAGCGTTTCGATGCCGGAATAGAACGTGCGCCACCGGCTGATGGATTTCACCGCAGCCGCGGCGGCCTGCCGCACCTGCGCGTCGCTTTCGACGAAGCTGCCGTCGGGAGATTTGCTCGAGCAAAGCCTGCAGTTTGTTCAGCACATCCTGGCGGAGGCTGTGGCGGAGCGTGGCAATCGCGGCAAGGCGCGCCTGCTGCATCCGAGCCATCCAGCGCGGCGAGCGCCAGAGCTGTGGCAATTTCCTTTTTCACTTTGGAATCGGTTTCCACGCTGCTCCGCTCGCGCAACAGCTGCACGTTGCCTTCGTCCAAGTCCTTCTCGATGTCTTGTACCGCGTCCAAGCGGACCGACGCATCCGGGCTCGACAACCCGAAGCGAGCCAGCGTCGTCTGCAAGATGCGCCGCAAATGGTTGTTCGTGCCGATTTTGGTAAGGTCATCAGACAGAGGCGGAACCGGCGCTTTTCAGGGTGAGCGGATCGATCAGATCGAGCGTCGGTGAGTCTTCTCTCGCCGCGGCTTGACGAGGAAGACCTTCTGATCGCTGTTGCGGAAGTAGAGGCGATCTTCCAGGAACGCCGTGAGGACAGCCCGGACGCTCGGATGGCCGCTCTGGGCCAGCTGGTCGACGATCTTGTCTTTGTCGTCGAACGAAGCATCGCGCAGTTGTCCGAGCGTCGCGAGGAAGCTCGCATCGCTCGGCAGATTGGGCGTATAGAGGGCCAGCACTCCGGCTGGCGAGCAGCAGCAATACAAACAGCCACTGCACGCCAAGCCGGAGCAAAGACTTCTTCATTTGTAGTTCTGTCCCGAGCACTTCTTGGTTGCCTTATTGTAGTTGCCGCATTTCAGCGTTACCCAATCTGCCACGATGTCCTTGTCCGCCGGGAGATAACGGGACCACGCTTCGCCGGGTACCGTGCCGTTGGTCTTCCAAACCACGTCGAACTGTCCATCGGCGCGCACCTCGCCGATGTAAACCGGCTTGGTGATGTGGTGGTTTGGCAGCACTTTGGCCATGCTGCCGGTGAGGTTCGGCGTTTCAATGCCCGGCAGCGCGGCAATTACCTTTTCCGTGTCTGTCGTTCCGGCCTTTTGCACCGCCTTCACCCACAGATTAAAGCCGATGTAGCTTGCTTCCATGGGATCGTTGGTGGTCCGCTTGGGGTTCTTGATGAACGCGTGCCACCGTGCGATGAACGCCTTGTTCTCCGGAGTGTTGATGCTTTCGAAATAGTTCCACGCCGCCAGATGGCCGACGAGCGGCTTGGCGTCCAGGCCCGAAAGTTCTTCCTCGCCTACCGAGAAGGCGACAACCGGAATGTCCTCGGCCGAGATATTCTGGTTGCCCAGCTCTTTATAGAACGGAACGTTGGCATCGCCGTTGATCGTCGAGACGACCGCGGTCTTCTTTCCCGGCGGAGCCGAACTTCTTGATCGCCGCGACACGCGCCTGCCAGTCGGAGTAGCCGAATGGCGTGTAGTTGATCGAAATGTCCTCGGGCTTTACGCCTTTGGCCAGCAGGTAAGCCTCGAGAATCTTGTTCGTCGTGCGCGGGTAGACGTAATCCGTTCCTTCGAGCACCCACCGCTTCACGCCCACTTCGTTCATCAGGTAATCGACCGCGGGAATGGCCTGCTGGTTCGGCGCCGCGCCGGTGTAGATGACGTTCTTGGACGACTCTTCGCCTTCGTACTGAACGGGGTAAAAGAGCAAGCCGTCATCCTTTTCGAAAACAGGCAGCACCGATTTTCTGGAGACCGAAGTCCAGCAGCCGAAGACCACCGCGACTTTGTCTTTTTCCAGCAACTCCTGCGCCTTCTCGGCGAACAGCGGCCAGTTGGACGCCGGATCGACGACGACCGCCTCGAGCTTCTTGCCGAGCAATCCGCCCTTCTTGTTTTGCTCGTCGATCATCATCAGGTCCGTGTCTTTCAGCGTCGTTTCGCTGATCGCCATCGTGCCCGAAAGAGAATGCAGAATGCCCACCTTGATGGTGTCCTGGGCCTTGGCCATTCCGGCGAAGACCATCCCGGCGGCAAGCAGCAAGCCTGCCATACGCATCCATTTATATTTCAATGCTCCTCCTTTTGAGTTTTCAGCTACAGTAATTTCCATATTTCATAACTCCCTCCTAATTCGGGTATCGATCAGGCGTTAGGCCCAGCGCCTCGACCGTCCATATCCGGCAGAAACCTACTTGTGTTCAGACTGAATGTCTTGGAGATCTGGAGCTGCAGGCCGACGCCTGCCTCCCAGGTATTCGGCTTGACGGCGTTGAAGCGCGTGTCCTTGATAGAAGCTCATCACGCGTGCGTCGAACTGCTTGATGATGTAGTTGAGGTTTACTTCGTCGTGTTCTGACGATAGCTCGGGTTCGGCCTACCGGCGCCATCGGTAAACTCCGCGATCGCGTACTTGCCGAGGACTTCGAATTTGCCGATGCCGACTTCTTTCGGAATCAGGAACGACGCAAGCCCGTACGCCCCTTCGCTCTTGGCGTAGTCCGCGTTGTAACCGCCGAGCCCGTTGTAGCGGGAATACTCGCTCTCGATCGTGAAGGCTCCGCCGCTGAGGACTTTCCTCTCCATCAGGAAGTCGACAGTCGTGGCCGTCTTGCCGGCCTGCACCTGGGTGGCTCCGCCGATCGCCAGCAGGTTCTTATCCCCATAGTATGTGCCGTTCAGGTAGTAGCCGTTCTCCGGATCCCAGAAATCAATCTGGACGCGACTGGCCCAGATCAGACTCGTGTTCCCGTCGGCGGAGCCTGCCGTCAAATGCGCCGGCGGAGACCTTGATCTTGGCTATACCCGCTTTGAAGTCGCCCCAATACATCACGCCATTGTCGCGGCCTTGAAAGACGAACGGATAGCCGTCCTGGATGCCGTCGGTAAATACCGCCCATTCGTTCGAGTAGAAGGGCCGTAGAGGTTCGCGCGGTCGCTCGGCGGAAGAAAGCGGCCGAACCAGATGTTGAACTTGGGCGATGTGTGGAATTCTCCCACCGCGTCCAGTATCTCCATATTGTCGGTGACGCTGTTGTAGTCGGTGTTGAACATGACGCTGATATCGTTGGTGATGTCGCCGCTGAAATAAAGGCGGGCGTGGTCGAGCGAGAATTGATCGAGGCCCGGAGCGTCGCCAGGCTCGTCATGGTCGTAACTGGTTTGTATTCCGCCACCGACCGTGAATGTGGGGTCAAAGGTCGATGACGTCTGGGCGGATAAGGACGACGCGGATAGCATCAGAAATCCGGCGAGCAGCAAAACGGGGGAACATCGCGCGAGGCCGAGCGTTCGTGCGATCCGAGCACAACACGCGCAGACTAGCACGGACACCTCTTCTACCATGGCGGGCATAGCAGTCCCTCATTTCAGTTTGAATTTTTCGATTCTGTTTGCTTCTGTCTTACTGCAAGTAAAGCAGCAGGCCGCAGCTGCGAGTTACGTGACGAAGTAACTCCAGACCGCATCCACGCAAGAATGGATTCGCGTGAGACTGGTTCAACCGAGGCCTAATCAGGAAGCGGGCCGCGAGAGTAAGCACCAACCCAACATGACCACTGGCCGAAATGCTTTACGACCTTATGAGAAGCCCCGTTGGAGACTATAGGTCCCGATTGCACGTGCAGAGTATCGTGACGACTACGCGCGAAGTAAAACGCAAATTTTCGATGCAGTGAATCACAAATGTTGATTGCTCGTCGCGATTATCATGAAGTTAACTAAATCCTAATTAATAAATTGCGGCAAGAAACGGGCGAGTCGGCGGTACTTCTGTTCGCCGCGAGCCCACGTTGCAACTCCCAAAGAGAGTAAGATTGTCGCTCAGCTTGTGGTCAACCCCCAGGTTGTATTCCGCCACGCTTTGGTGATCGCCGGTATCATCCTCTGGGAAGATGGGGGCAGATTCGATGCCAAGAACTTCTAGCCTGCGCCGAAGCCGCTGTGGAAGAGACCACCCGGATCATATTTCTGCCGCAGCGATTTGAGACGCTTCCAGTTTGCAGGTGTGAAGGATCGTTCAGAGCGTTTCGGATGGGCAACGATGTCGGACTCGCCGATGTAATGACCCACTGCAAACGGATCGAGCTCAGCTATGGTCTCGCGATGCCAAGCAGCGTTCGAGGCGTCGTCTTCCGGCCGTTCCCAAATTGCGTAACATAGCAGCAAGGTTTTTGCCGACATCGAATACGCACCGTCCGACAACTTGCCGCCCGCGTCTGTGGCGCCTGTCCCGAATACGCAGGCCCCCAGTGACTTAGGCGATGGCGCGCGCGTGAAGCGATCGCGAAGGGCCGCGAGAATATCGGCAACCGGAGGGTTGACCCAGAATGTGTCAGCTAAATAGCGATGCTTCTCGGGAAAAGACAGGTCGCTGGATTGAAGCAAGCCGTCCATGGTGCGCGGCTGATTCACCGCCTTATCCAAGCACTCGTGCGAAGCGAGTCCCTCATCCAGCGGGGCAAGGGCCGCGGCCCCCTGGGCCTGCGAGTCCGCGAATGCGGTCGCGCTGAGGATGGCCACAAAGCCGTTACTCGACCGGCATTGCTCGGCCAAAGCCGGCGGCGCCGACACGCAGAACATCGTGAGCTCAACATATTCCGGCAGCCGCCGAGCAACACTGGCTGCCCACGTGCCCACGGCGTCCATGCTTTCCAAGGGATAACAGTAACTGCTCGCCGTGATCGCCCGCGGTACCGAATAGAGTTTGAGGCGGTACTGCGTCACCACACCGAAGAAACCCGGCCCGGCTCCACGGAGCGCCCAGAGCAGATCGGGATTCTGTTGCTCGCTTGCCACCACGAGATCTGAGTCCGCGGTGACCACATTCGCAGCCTCGATACTGAAGCACGCGACGCCCCACGTTCCGGAGTTCCAGCCCTGCCCTCCATTCAGCAAGTATCCGCTCAAGGACACAGTCGGGCAGTGGCCAACGGGAAACGCGAAACCGTGCCCTGCCAGCCTATCGTTGAGTTCACGACCCCTAACCCCGGGTTGAACGGTCGCCGTGCGATCTCGCGCGTCAATCGAAATTTCCCTGAGACTTCCAAGATCGATCAGCAGGCTGTCATCGAGAAGGGGGAAGCCAACCCAATTATGTCCGCCACCACGGACTGCGATTTTCATCCGATTGGCACGGGCAAACCTTACGGCCTCGACCACGTCCTGTTCCGCTTTCGCTTCCAGGATCAACCGCGGGTAACGAGCGGGTGTCAACTCATTCCATATGATTGCGCGTCTCAGGGCGTCATAGGAGGAATCGCTCGTGTCGGTTACCTTGCCGATGACCCGAGTCCGTAAGGCGTCGCCGAGCTTGCTCATCTGCCCCTCCCAGCAAGGCTCGGTCGGGCCTCGCGATCGGGGCAGCGCAACCTCGAGTCAGCGGCATGGCGGGGCTTCTGCGCCGGCGGCGGCATCCGAAGGTCTCCTTCCTCTTGCGCTTGAAGAGAGTCTCAGTAGACAGGGCGGGGGTCGGAAGCCTTGTTCACTGCGGCTAACCCGTTACAATCTTCGATCACCTGGTTCGGTTTTTCCTTCCAGTATTTGGCGAAGAAGGCGATGCCTTGCGGATCCTCTAGAATGTCAACCTGAACGCCCTTCTTGCGAAGCATCTCTTCGTTCCCGGAAAAATTCGTAACGTCGCCGACCACCAGCCTGCTGAACTGGCGCATATAAATCAAGGCCGCACAGATATCGCACGGGCTTAACGACGTGAACATCGTCGTCTGGCTGAAGTCCAGGCGACCGGCGTCGCGCGCCGCGGAGGTTTCGCCGTGGTTATAAGGATGGTTTTCCTGGACCAGCGTATTGTGTCCCTTGCCGAGAATCTGCCGCGTGTCGTTGCTGATAATCACGCCGCCAATCGGGCAGCCGCCTTCGTCGTATCCTTTCTCCGCGAGCAGGAACGCGATTCGCATGAAGTCTTTGTCCGTCAGCTTGCGGAAAAATTCATCTTCGACGACCTTCGAAAGGCTCTTCGTCGGCAGATGCGCGATCGCGTTCAGCACCTCGTCGGTAACAGGCGTGTCTCTCGTAATGAAAGTCTTCATCACGTCTCCTTTGGGACCCAAGCGCGTCGAGCGCCAGAAATTCGGACGCCATTCTCCAAGAACAGCGCGCAAAAGAAAAGGGGGCGATGCGACAAATTGCAAGCGGACGTTCAAGATTCCTCCTGCACGGATTCCTCCGGCCCGGCCGTTTTCGCGCGCGCGCGGAATAAAAACACTAAAAGAGTGACCGCCAAATACGCGAGAAAGATGTAGGGCAGCTTGCCGTACGCCCCTTCGGGCACAGGGTAAAGATTCGCGACGAGCGCGAACACCATGGCCGCGCACGCGATCCATGGAATCGTCTTCGTGGCCCAATTGACCACGCCGTGGTGATCGCGCAAATAGCCTGGAAGCGCAAAGCAGACCAACCCATAGCTGACGACGAATCCATACGTCGCGAGCGTGCCGAGCCAGCCGTAGACATCGAGCCCATTCGTGCCTCTTGCGGCGAGAAATGCTACTGGAAGAAACGCGGCAAGACCCGTGACGGCAATTGCGCCGGTTGGCGTCTCGTTGCGCGCGTGAGTGGCTCGCAGCGAGCCATGCGCCAGCCCGTTGTGCGACATCAGCAGCAACACGCGGGCGGCTGCGGTGAGGCACGCCAATATCCCGGCGAACAAAGCCACGAGCGCTCCGATATCGATCAACAGGCCGAGAACCGGGATGCCGCCGACGCGCGCGAGCACGTGCAGCGGGAGATCGGCAGTTCCGAGATCTTTCCCGCTCATGCGCAGGCCGAGAACTTCCACGTAGGCGCAGATCGTAAAGAACACGCCCGTGAGAACGGCGGTGAGGATCACCGCACGAGGAATCGATTTAAGCGGGTTGCGCGCTTCGGAACCCAGGGCGGTGGCGCTCTCGAAGCCGACGAAACTGTACAGCGACAGAACCAGTCCTTGGCGAAAGCCTCCTGGCGTGACGCCGCGAAGATCGAATTGCTCCGGATCGCCGTGCAGCCCGTGGCGGAAGAGCACAAGCGCCATCACGATGGCAACGACTGTCACGGAAACGGCTTCGATCGCGAGCATCAGGCGCGCGGAGATCTTCACGTCGCGCCAGGCGATCCACACTGGAGGCACCGCGACAATCGTGGCCAAGAGCAAGGTGGAAACGGTGTGGCCCGTCGCATTGCGCAGCATCACGTTGGTGTAGTGGTAGAAACCGCCGATGTTGCTCGCGCTACCAGCAATATACGCGAGCAACAAACTCCATGCGGCCGTGGCCCCCAGCCACGGCGGAAGAATCATCGCAGCGTAGGAATAGAGCGAACCGGGCGAAGCGGAGTAGCGGGCGAAACGGCCGATGCACCATGCGACGAGAAGAATCGCCACCGTAGCCAAACCGTAGGCGAGCCAAGTGCCGTTGCCCGCGAGCGTAAACACCAGAGGAATTGTTACGAAGGGAGTGAGCGTGGGGCAAGCGCCCGAAATGGATTGTGCCATTGTCTCCAGCGGCGAAAGGGCCGCATGGCGTAAACCGTAGCCGGCAGATGTCTTACTCGCCTTCATCCAGAGCGGTTGCTTTTCGGAAAACGTCCCTTCATTTTGTCGTGAGATCCATTCATTCGCGATAGCGTCCGGCGGGGATGTTGGCCGAAGCGGGCATTGTGCGACCTTCTCTTCAGAATGGAAAATCAAAATAATCGATCCTCTGCATAGAAAGAATGAGTTTCTATCTCCGCGAGACCGCGCGTAGGCTACGTCAAACCAATTAGCTCGATGGGCCTTTTTCGACGGGCCGTATTAGGCCTCGGTTTTCGCCCTTAAACTTTTTTCAGGAGGAGTCGCGTGCTGAAAAAATTGGGGCGTTACCGTATAGTCGCATTCCTTTGTCTTTCCCTCGGCTTGGCATCACAAGCGCGCGCCCAGCAAACCCTTGGCGGCATCACCGGCACGGTGACGGATCATTCCGGCGCCGTCATTCCCGGCGCGACGGTCACGATCGTCGGCGACCAGACCAAACTCACGCGCACGGTCCAGACAACGGACACCGGCGCTACAATTTCGTCAATCTGCCCATCGGCAATTACACGATCACGGTCACTCACGCGGGTTTTCAAACGTTGAACATTCCGTCGATTCAGGTCCAGGCCAACCGCACCGCCACCGTCAACGCCACCTTGAAGATCGGCAAAGTGACCGAGACGGTCACGCGTCGAGGAAACGCCGCTCATCAACGCCGTCGACACGACGAACGGCTACGTGATGGACAAGGCGGAGGTCGACGCGATTCCGCTCCCACAGGCTCGTTCACAGGCTTGGTGCTGCTTTCCCCTGGCGTGAACGAGGAACTGCCCGCCGGAACCGGAGCGAACGCCGGTTTGGGCAACCAGCCCGTGTGGGCCAACGGCCAGCGCGACACTAGCAATACTTTTCTCCTGAACGGCGTGGATGCCAAGAACATGTTCAATGGCAAAACCACCAGCCAGGTCGCATCCGCGAGAGTTGTGAACGAAACCGGCGTCAGCACCTCTTCAGCTCTAAGCGCGCTTCCCGTTCAGAGCAGCGCGTCGGTTTATCTCGCGATTGGCGAGTCGATTCCGTCGCCGGCCCCAGAGACCATTCAGGAAGTCCGCGTGAACACTTCGATGTACGACGCCCAGCAAGGATCGACGAGCGGCGCGCACATCGACATGAGCACGGCGTCCGGCACGAATGACATTCACGGGCAAGCGTACGTTCATCGCGGAACGAACTGGCTGAACGCCGATCCGTATTTCTTCAACGCCGACCCGAACATTCCACAAGATGAAAAAAATCCCGGCTTGCACCGCTACACCGCAGGCGGGACGATGGGTTTGCCGATCATAAAGAACAAGCTCTTCTTTTACGGGAGCTATCAGCACACGCACGCGGCGGACGACGAAATCGGGATTTCGAGGCCTACCGTTCCGCCAGGACTTACCGACGATCGTTCGGCCGCGGCTCTTGCGGCCGTTGGGAATAACAACAACCTTACGGACGCTCTCGGCTTGGCCGATGGGCCGATCAATCCGACGGTAGGTCTTGCGGCGGGCGACATCAATCCCATCGCCTATACGTTTTTCAATTACAAACTGCCCAACGGCCAATATCTGATTCCGTCAGCGAATCCGAATGCCGTCGCGCTGAATACGACAAATCCGGCGCTGATCGAGGCCTTCCCCGAAGACGCCGAAATTCCCGGCACGGCATATTTCATAGCGGATCAGGCCGTCGCCAATCTGGATTGGAACCCCAACTCGACCCACTCGTTCTCGGCCAAGTATTACTACCAGCACGATCCGACCACCGCTCCCTACGCGTATTCCTCGGTCGCGGGTTTCCCGCAGCATCTCGACGCGGGCAGCCAGGTGATCTCGCTCAACCACACGCAGATCGTCAAACCCAACCTGAGCGTCACCGAAACTTTCGGGTTCATTCGCGAGAAGGCTTACAGCACGGTGGGCCAGCCGTTTACGCCGGCGCAGTTCGGCTCCGCGTGCGAAACCATAACGGCGAACGCAGGCTACGACATCTCTCCCGCCGATTGCACCATCAACACTTTCGGCTCGACGCTGTTTCCCGGCATGACCATCACGTGGCCGGGCACCGTGTTGCCTTCCTATCAACCGTTGTTCAATGTCGGCGCCGGCGCGTTGTCGCTGGCGGCTTTCACGGGAGTATTCCAGAACCGCTTCAATCCTTCTGCGAATGCCATCTGGACGATCGGAAGGCACACCATCACGTTCGGAGGAAGCTTCGAATACACGCAGCTCAATACCCGGGATCGAAGAAACGAATTGGGCACGATCGAAGCGCAAGACATCAACCAGTTCCTGCAGGGCACTCTCGTCGACGATTATCTTTATGCGGGGACGTTGTACTTGAGCGGAAACCCGAATCGGTATTGGCGAGCCAACGAATCCGGCGAATATATCCAGGATAAATTTCAGCTGCGCTCCAATCTCTCTGTCACAGCGGGCCTGCGTTGGGATTGGGAGGGAGGCTTGACGGAAAAGAATGGCAACTTTTTCAATTTTGACCCCAGCAAGTATGCCTACGACCCGACAACGGACACGATCACCTCGACCGGCTTGATTGTTGCAGGAAACAGCCCGCATGCAACACCGGGCGTGAGTAAGTCGACCCTGACCGGCCGGCAATGGGGCTTCGCGCCGCGTGTGGGAGTCGCCTGGAGCCCCAAGAAGTTCGGCAACAAAGTAGTGGTCCGTGCTGGCTGGGGAATGTATTACGACCGCGGCGAGCTGTATTCTTATCTTTCCGAGCCGGATGCCCAGAGCCTTGCGCCCGGCGGTCCATTCGGAGTCAACCAGCAATTGCCCTTCGTCGGCGCGCAGTTCTGTCCGACCGAGTTCCCCGGCACGTTTCAAACCTGCACTACGACTCTCTCGAACCCCTGGGGGACGACTCTCGAATCTCCGCCCTCGGGCAATCCAAACACTATTGCCATCCCCGATCCAAGCACCGGCGTTGCGGCGTTGCCCAATGCTGCCGGTCTGGAGAACGGCGACATTCCGTTCTATTTGGCGGCCTACGCGCGGAACAATAAGCTTCCCTACACCATGAACACGTCCCTCGACATTCAATGGCAGCCTCGCAACGATCTCGCGATCGATATCGGCGGAGTGGATGCTCTTGGCAGGCATGAAGTCATTCCCGTTCCGTTCAACCAGGCGAGGATTGCAAGCCCGACCAACCCGCTGTGCGGCCCGGCAACGGTCTGCGCGAACCCGGCTGGTTCACCACACGCGCAGTTCTATACGTATGGCTATACAGTTCAGACGGACTCCGATTGCGGGTTTCTCGGTTGCACCCTTAATTTGCCGAACGGGCAGCCGATGCAATTCAACTCCGAAGGCGGCAACATCGACGAGCGCGTTCCCTACATCGGGTATGCCGGCGAATCGGAAGATTACACGGCCGCGGGAATTTCGGCCTACAACGCTCTGCAGGTTCACGTTGAAAAGCAGCTCAGCCACGGGCTGCAAGGCGGCTTTTCCTACACGTATTCGCGATCTCTCGACGAGCAGAGCGCGCTCGGCCTGTACTACAACGGCAGCAATCCGCTCGATTTGCGCGGCGGCTACGGGCCATCGGACTTCGACCGCACGCACGTCTTCAATATCGACTACCACTACGAATTACCGAAATTCTTCTCCGCGTCGTCGCTCGAAGGCAAGATCGCCAACGGCTGGGGCGTGCAAGGCCTCATCACGCTTCAGAGCGGGCAGCCTTACAGCGTGATCGACTATTCCGGCGCCGTCGGAAGCGTCTTCTACAGCATCAACGATGGCATCACGAATCCGATCGTTCCGCTCGCCCCCGGTTGCACGCCGAAAAACGCGGTCACTGGCGCGATCGGCAACAATTTCGATTTCCCCGCGCTGAAGGCTTCGTGCTTCGACCGTGCCGCTTCTTCAACCGGGCGATGCTGAACGGGCGCGATTCCTCCGGGCGATACATTCGAAACCAATTTCATCTCCGGCGGCGGAGAGCGCAATATTTTCCGCCAGTCCTGGCAGAAGCGCGCCGACATTTCGATCGTGAAGTCGACGCGACTCACGGAGCGACGTCACGCTGAGGTACAGCTTCGACGTTTTCAACCTGACGAACCATCCGAGCTTCGACATTCCGATCGACAACATCGACCAAAATTTGGCGTTCAGTCCGTTCCCGGTGGCCCAGCCGCCATACGGAACGAGCACCACGCCAACACTGGCCTCGGGTTGCAGTACGAATAGCCCGTCCAACGGTTTCTATTACTGCCCGACCGGACTCGGGCAGGTCGTGAAGACGATCGGCAGCTCGCGACAGATTCAAATGTCGCTCAGCGTGCTGTTTTAGGGTGAGCCAGTCGGACCGCGCGTTAGCGAGCGGCTGGTTTGCCAGGAAACCTATGGGCACAGCCGCTCAATCCGAGGAAGCCGCGCGCTTGGCGCTTGAGGCGTCCGCGAAGGACGCCAAAGCTACAGGCTACGGCTTGCGGCAGGCCGCGCTCTCGCCCGTCGAGACGCTCGCGCAATCCATTTCCGGGGTTGCGCCCACGCTGGCTCCCTTCATGACGATCCCGCTGATATTTACACTGTCGGGAAACGGCACGTGGCTCGCTTTCGCACTGGCGACCGCCGCGATCCTGCCGGTCGCTTGGTGCGTGGGACGCTTTGCGCGTTACTCCGCCTCGCCGGGATCGCTTTATTCCTACGCCGCGATGATCCTGCCTCCGTGGCTGGCCGCGACGGCGGCGTGGAGCTTGCTGCTCGCCTACGTCGCGACCAGCGCGGCGAATATCGGCGGCTTCTATCACTACACCAACGTGATGCTGCGAAACGCGTCCGGCCACGCCGCTCCCACGTTGCTCTTGGCGGCGATGGCAGCCGGCGTTCCGATGTGGATCGCGTGGCGCGATGTGAAAATCTCGGCGCGGCTGATGCTGATGATCGAAATTGTTTCGGTGTCGCTGATTCTCACCGTTCTGGTGCTCGTGCAATCCCGCCACGGGCTGCATGGCGATCCGGAGCAGGCGCACCTACGAGGCATGACCGGCAGCGGCCTGCGGGAAGGAATCGTGCTGGCGCTCTTCAGCTTTGTGGGCTTCGAGAGCGCCACGGCGTTGGGGTCGGAGGCGCGCGACCCATTGAAGACGATTCCCCGCGCCGTGATCCTGACCTCGATTCTCGCCGGCGTATTTTTCATGATCTGCGCGTTTGTCGAGGTCCTCGGCTTGCGTATGAGCGGCCAGAACCTCGGCACGAGCGGCGATCCGATGCATGTACTCGCTTCGGTGGGCGGGATACCCATGCTGGGCCCGGTGATCGACGTTGGCGCTCTCGTGAGTATGTTCGCGGGAACGCTGGCATGCCTCACCGCGGCGGCCCGCGTCCTGCTGCTGATGGCGCACGACGGACTCGCGCACCGCTCGCTGCGCGAGACACACGCTCGCAACGGAACGCCAGGCGGAGCGATTCTTGCGACGGGGCTCGGGGCCTTTGTTCCCGTGGCCGTTCTGGCGGCGTGGCACTCCTCGGGCCTCGACGTATATCGGGTGGCTAGGAACGCTCGCGACGTATGGATTCGTCGTCAGCTATGGATTGGTCTGCTTTGCGCTTCCAGGCTATTTGCGCGATCACCACGGCGTGGTCAATTGGGCAACGCGGACGATCCCGTGGATCGCGTTTGCGGCCATGGTGTTTGCGCTGGTCGGCAATCTGTATCCTGTGCCGGAAGGCGCGTACGGCAAGCTGCCTTATATTTATCTCGGCTATTTGGCGGTGACGATCGGGCTGTTTGTGATCGGCGGCAAAGGCAAGAGCCATGCCCAAGAGAAGGCGTAGCGTTTTGCGTTTTTCACGAACACGCTGCGCACGCGAGGCGTTGGGGATCTCAAAGGAGGCATCATGAAGCCCTTTATTACGAAGGACACGCCCGTCACGAATGAGGTTTTGAATGTGATCGCGCATCTGCCGACGAAGAGCCTTTCGGGGATTGTCGAGGAAGGTTTCTTCCGGAAACTGACGGACAAGGACTACATGCGTCTCGCGGTGCTTCTCGCGAAAAAGGGATATGACGAAGGCGGCTGCCCGATCGGCGGCGTGATCATCAGCGATGAAACGCGCCTGATCGTCGGCAAGGGGCACAACACTCTGGTGCAGGAAAACCATCCGTACAATCACGGCGAGACGTTCGCAGCGCGGGATGCCGGGCGGAAAGATTTCAGCAAGACCACGATTTTTTCGACGCTGACTCCCTGCGATATCTGCGCGACTCTGATTTACATGCGGCAATTCAGAAGGTGCGTCGTCGGCGACGTGACGAATGCTTCCGGGAACGAGCAGATGATGCGCGATAAGGGCGTTGAGGTCGACATTTTGGAAGATCCCGAAGGCATTGCCCTCTACGCGAAATACCGGAAAGAGAAACCATACCAGGATCTGGAGGATTGGAGAGGTGTCGCGGCTGCACGCAAAGCAGCTGCACCCAAAACCTAGTCCGCCGCTTTCAGGCGCGTCGAGGCCTTTCGAGCGTCTCCATAACCCACGTTGGGTTGAAGGGACCCGACCCCTCGACAGCCACTTCGTAATCGCGCAGCGCATCGGCAACGGCATTCGCCACTGCCCCGTGCGCTCCGATGGTCCCACCCTCGCCCACTCCGCGCATCCCAAACGGATTGAAACTGGTGGGGGTCTCCATGTGCCAAAGCCTGAAATCCGCCGGTGTATCGGAGGGTCCCGGCAAAACGTAGTCCATCATCGCGCGGGTCTTGAGATCGCCTGCCGAGTCGTAGACCAGGCGTTCGCGCAGCACTTCGCCGATGCCCTGCACGACTCCTCCGACGATCTGGCCTTCGACCAAAAGAGGATTGATGATCTTTCCGCAATCGTGCGCGACCGTGTAGCGCGGAATCTCGATCCGCCCAGTTTGCGGATCGATTTCCACTACCGCGATGTGCGTGGCGTAAGCGTAAGACGGCCTTGGCACTTCGAGCCGATACTTCGCCTCGATTTTCTCCGGCTCTGCCTCGGCCCCACGCCGGAACGATGCCAGCCGCGCAGGAATTTCCGCTAACGGAACGAACTCCGCCGCGGGCCCCGGAAATTTCACGCCTCCGAAATCCCATCGCAGCTCCGCGGGATCGCATCCGCACGCCGCGGCGCAACACTCGACGATTCGTTTCACCAGCTCGCGCGCGGCCAGTCTCCCAACAGCTCCGCCCACCGCCGCCCCGCGGCTGGCAAACGTCCCAACCGCATCCGGCACTTCGTCGGTGTCGCCTTGCCGAATCGCGACTTGCTCGATCGCGATGCCGAGCTCCTCGGCGACGAGTTGCCGTTGCGTGGTCTCGGACCCTTGCCCGACGGGCATGATGGAGCTGTAGAGCAGCACCGTCCCATCCGGCTGCAGCGCGATGCGCGCAGTTTCGGAGGGTCCCACTGCGGTAATTTCGACGTACATCGAGATCCCGAGGCCCCGCAGTTTTCCGCGCTCCGCGGCCGCCTTCCGTTCCGCCTCAAAGCACTCGTACTCGGCCAGCTTTACCGCAGCTTCGAAACAACGGGGGTAATCGCCCTCGTCATAGAGCACGCTGTATGCGCCCGCGAACTCCGTTCGGCCGCGATCCAGCGGCAATTCGCCGGGCTGAATCAGATTGCGCCGCCGGATTTCGGCGCGATCCATCTTGAGAAGACGCGCGGCCTCATCAAGAAGCCGCTCCATCACGAGAGTCGCTTGCGGAGCGCCCGCGCCCCGCAGCACATTCAACGGCGTCTTGTTCGTCACCACCGAAAACATGTGCGAATCCAAATTGGGCACACGGTACGGCCCGCGCACCATCGCGCCCATCGCGGTGATCGGCGTGTTGCCCACAAATCCGTACGCCGCGCCCGTGCTTGCCCAGCCCCTGATGCGCAACCCGATGAACGTGCCGTCCGCCGCCACCACCGCTTCAGCGTCAATCGTTTCCTCACGCGCGTGCGTCGTCGCGACAAAATGTTCCCGACGGTCCTCCAGCCATCGGACGGGCCGCTGAAGTTTGCGCGCCACTGCGGGAACCAATATCTCCTCGGGGTAAACCATCTCTTTGGCGCCGAAACCGCCGCCAAGACGCGGAGCCGTTACGCGAATCTGGTCCAGGCGAACACCGAACGCGCCCGCCAAAACGGTGCGCAACATTTGAGGAAGCTGTGTGGGGCTCTCGACGTGCATGCGCTCGCCGTTGTCGGTGAGCCTCGCCATCACCCCGCGGGGTTCCATTGGAATCGCCGTCTGTCGGTGGAATTCGAAGCGCTTGCGGATCACGAGATCGCCGTCACGCGCCGCGAAATCGGCGTTGCCGTCGCGCTGCCTCACTTGAAAGACGACGTTTGTCCCCAGCTCCGGATAGAGCAGCGGCGCGTCACGATCCTTGGCGGCCATATGATCGGTCACGGGCGGAAGTGGTTCGTAGTCGATCTCGACGGACGCGGCCGCGTCTTCCGCGAGATAGCGATTTTCCGCCACCACCAGGGCCACCGGCTGCCCGACGTAGCGAACCCGATCCCGGGCGATCGCGCGCTGGCGTACGTCCAGCGTTCCCGGAATCATGTCCACGCAAGGGAGCGCGTCGTCGACGAGATCGAGATCGCTTGCGGCGAGAACTGCAATTACGCCGGGACTTGCGAGCGCGCGTTCCTTGCGAATCGCGCGCACAATGGCATGCGGCTGCGTCGAGCGCACGACGCAAATTTCCGCCACATCTGGCGCGGGGAGATCAGGAAGAAATCCGCCGCCTCCCCGCAGCAGAAGCTCGTCCTCGGCGCGCAGAACGGCTTCGCCCATATAGCGGCGGCGGCTCCGCGCCAGTCGCCCGTAGGAGGGATTCTCTTCCGTCATTTTTCTCCTCCCGCGCCGCGGTCATTCGTTGTAGCCAACGCCTGCCGGACAGCCGACCAAATATTTCGATAGCCTGTGCAGCGGCAGATATGCCCGCTGAGATACCGGCCGACCTCCTCCGAGTCCGGATGAATAGCTCGCTTGACCATGCTATAGACGGTCATCAGCCATCCCGGCGTGCAGTATCCGCACTGCAATGCGTGATGCTGTTGGAAGAGCTGCTGCACGCGGTCCAGCCCGTGGGCAGCGTTCATACCTTCCAGCGTGACCATCTCGGATCCCTCGACTTGCACCGCCAGCAAAGTGCAAGACCGCGCAGGCTCCCCATCGATCTCGATCGTACAGGCGCCGCACGCACCTTCTCCGCAAGCGACCTTCAGAGCGGTTAGACCGAGAACGTCGCGCAGAAAATCGCACAGCAGAAGACGGTCGGGCACCGATGCCCGTACTTCTTTCCCGTTTACCGTGACGCAAAGCGCCGTTCGCGATTCGCTCGAATCACCCCACGCCCTCTGGTCGGGCGTTGCGTCAGGCCCTGTCATTTGTCGATCCTGTATGCCCGGAACATCGGGCTTGCGCATCCCGCAGGGCGCGGGCGACGGCCGCAACGGCCGCCTTTTCTCGAAAAGCGGCGCTTGCGTGCAGATCGGTCCGCGCAGGCCAGGGTCGCTCGGCGGAGGCGATATGGGCCGCATCGCGGATGGCAGAATCGCGGTCTCCATCCGCTTCCAGCAATGCCTTTTCCGCGCGGTGCGCGCGATAGGGGCTAGCGGTGAGGCCGCCGACTGCAATGCTTACCGAGCGGACGCGCCCGTTCTCCCCAAGCAGGAGCGTAGCAGCGCAACATACGAGGGCGAAATGGCCTGGTCGCAATTGGACTTCGGAAAATCCCCAGCCTTCCCCGACAGCACAGCTTCGAAACGAAGCCGATACGATCAAACTCGTCGGAGGCAACTTCGTGCCGCTTTCAGCCCGATAGACATCTTCAGCCAACATCCGGTGCCGCACGCCGCCGCTCATGAGGATATTGAATTCGGCGTCCAACGCGAGAGACACGACCGGCACTTCTCCGCCAGCGTTCGCCTGGGCAAGACAGCCGACCACCGTCCCGCGGCTGCGCACTTGTGGCATCGCCACCCATCCCAGCGCTTCGGAAAGCAACGGGATCGACTGTCGAATTGTAGGATTCAGTTCAATCTGAGATTGTCGGCATGCCGCGCCGATGGTGACTTCGCCGGCGGATTGCGAGACGATATCCAAGCCCGGGCATCGCATGATGTCGAGCAGCAAAGATGTCGAGATGATGCGGGCGCTGAGCGCGGGAATTAAACTTTGCCCCCCCGCAAGAATTCTCGCTGTATCGTCCGCAGCGCCCAGCAACTCAACTGCCTGATCCTGCGTTTCAGCGCGGACATATCTAAACATTGCCGGTTTCATCTAAACGCTCGATGCTGGATGAGTCGATGATTACCCCTTGATTCTCTGTGACCTGCGGCAACGACTAACGACACCGAGCTACTTCCCGTCGAAAGTGGTGAGGAAAGCCGAATGAGGCTCTGGCACCTTTTGCGACTGTTGTGCTTTCTTCCGCGCAGGCAAACAGCGCCATCATTGTATCAAGGCAGTGGCGCAGTTGTACTCCTCTACTGGTGAGCCGTAGCACCGCGTGGATTCGGATGTCGAAAGACCCTCGATGTCAACTAACTGAAACGCCGCACGCCCCCGCCAAAGCGCCTGGGCAGCGTTTGTTCGAGCACCCGAAACGTGGCGTGGATGAACAGGATTCCGACAGCTGCCGCAACGCACTTGCCGACGAGTGAAAGTGAAACAGCCTGTTTTATGAAATCATTCATCCAGCCGCCGTCATACCCAGTCCGCCGCTCCAGGGCGAAGTGAGACTATCGGATCCTGTAAAGCAGAATCAGACTCTACAATCCGGCATGCAGCTCAAGTGTTCGCTTCGTACTTTTGCGAATAGAGCGTGCGTCCATGCAAGATGGCAGATTTCCCAACCAACCCTACACGAAGGGGCCGCCAGCTGTGTTCAGTGCGATCTGCTCCCGTTTTCTTGCGCGATCCGACCCAACCGAAGCACTCCGGCGGCGGCTGAAAAGCGCACAACATCTTTCCTGTCTGACATCGCAGGAACGATGTCCACAAGCAGAGTTGCATCTCCGCGCTTGGCGATTGCTTCGATTGCCGCCGCCCGGACACTCCAGTCCTTATCGGATACGGCTTTCGCAAGCGCTTGGCCACTGCGCGGGTCCGGGTCGCCAGCTAATTCTCGCGCGGCAGCGGCCCGCGTTGGTGCAGTGCTTCTTTTCTTCCAGGCATGTAGGGCCTCCATCCCATATCCTCCGTAAGGCAGGAAACCAATGCCCTGATCAAACGCAAACCGGACGGCCCGCGACGGGGTCTTCATTTGATTCATTTCTTCGGTAATCGGTGATGTTCTGCCCTTCCTCACGCCAACGACAAGCGAATAATACACGTCGTACCCCGAGTTGCTCTTGAGTTGGACAAGAGCGTGACCGACAGCGAGCGCGACCGAGATATCTTTATCCGTCACCAAGCTTTGCAACTTCGGTATGGATGTGGCGGAATCAAGTGCGCCCAGAGCCTTGGCTGCGGCAGCTCGCACGTACGCTTCTTTATCCCCGAGCGCGTCCTCTGCCAATTGCACGGCCGCCGGATCTCCGGAATCGAGGCCGAGCGCCTGGATGGCATTTGCGCGCTTGTCCATGTTTGAGCCGTGTGCTCCCTCCACGAGCATGTTCCAAGCGTGCTTCTGAGCATCGAGCTGCATCGCTGATTGCTGCGACGCGATCGGCAAGTCGACAGCCGCTGACGTGAAACACAGCAACAGAACCAGAAATCCCATGACGGAACGCATTGTGGTGGCACCTCGCCTTTCTGAAGGTCATGCGAGTTAGTAACCGACAATCAGCCCGTCTGTTGCCGGAAACTCAAGCCAAGTTCTTTCAGCACAAGGCGTGCCGCCAATGAGATCGTCAAACGAGGAATCAGGCAAAACTGCATTGCGATGCCCACAAGGCGGCCCGGCATTCGTGTCCCTTGTGCGGCGGAGAACGGCGTATCGAATGACGTTTATTGTGCCTGGCGTGAGATGCCGAGGCGGCGCATTTTGTCCAGCAAAGTTGTACGTTTTACTCCGAGTCTCGCCGCCGCGCCATCCATACCCGCGATAACCCATTCGGTCTCCCGCAGGATTCGCAGGATGTGCCTGCGTTCGGTATCAGCGAGTGTTTCACATTCAGCAGAGGCGGCTCTGTCGGCCATTTTTTGTTCAGGGAGCTGAGGACGATGAAGAACCGGCTCGGTTGACAGAATTACGCAACGTTCGATCACGTTCTGCAGCTCGCGGATATTGCCCGGCCAGTGATATCGACGCAGATTCTCGATGTATTCGCTCGGAATCGTGTCGATGCACTTGTTCATGCGGCGAGCGTATTTAGCAACAAAGTAGCTGATGAGGCAAGGAAGGTCCTCCTGACGGTCACGAAGCGGCGGCAGCTCAATAGGAAATACATTCAAGCGGTAATACAGATCACTGCGAAATTGCCCGTCCTCGACCATCTGATTCAGGTCCCTATTCGTTGCGGCCACCAAACGAAAATTCACGCGGATTGTTCGAGCGCTGCCGAGCCTCTCCAGTTCTTGCTCCTGCAAGACTCGCAAGAGCTTGGATTGCAATTCGAGCGGCATATCACCCACTTCGTCGAGGAACAACGTTCCTTCATGGGCAAGTTCGAAACGTCCGATGCTTCGGGCGACCGCGCCCGTAAAAGCTCCCTTCTCGTGACCGAAAAGTTCGCTCTCGAGCAATCCAGCCGGCAGAGCCACGCAGTCAGCCCGAACCATAGCGCGGTCGCGGCGCGAGCTGAAGCGATGGATCGCCTTTGCGATCAGTTCCTTACCTGTACCTGTTTCTCCCAGAATAAGGACGGTCGAATCGGTGCAAGCGACGACTTCCACTTGCTGCATGACTTGGCTTAGTGCTGGACCCTTCCCCACAATTACCACCCGATCTTGCTGCAACTCAGCAAATCTGTCCGAGAATGCAGTTGTCGCGTTGTTCGTGGGGGCTGGATAGTCGAGAATGGTGCTCGTAGTCGCCATAATTCGCCTCGCCTTCTGCAGCCGACGGTCGCGGATCTCATGCGCCCACATGCGGGGCCGAAGAAACAGCAACCGCCCGTGGCCTTGCGAAGGACCGCTGTGACGCTTCGCAACCGAGTCACGAAGCAGATCGCGCCACCTGCGCCGAGAGTCATTTTAGATTGAAGGGCTGGGGGTTAAGTAGCTTGCGAGAAAAACGGCTTTACTCCGGCGAGTGGCCATTAATTCCAGGGGATTGCACCGCCCACCCGCAGCCGTATCTTCCTTCCAGACGAACTTTTGTCCGTTTGTTTCGCGTCCGAAGTCACTGTCCTCATTCCTTAGCCTGCCTGAATACAGCGCGAAGGTAGCTCTTGGCGAACCGGGAATCCATCATTCGTTTGGCAGAAGACTTAATGCCTTTGGAGGGGTGTCCTGCGACCTTCGGACATGCGGGCAATAATGAAAAACTGACGGTGTAGTGTCAAGATACCGTCTACGAGACGTGCCATTTGGAATCTGTCGCCACACGGATTTCGACCCCCTCCCCAGGAAATAATTAAGAACCAAGGCCATACGCGTCACCCCCGCCTGGGTCCATTGCGTGGAGAACGAACTGCTTGCGCTAGTGAGACCTGTCCATTCTAAGGAGGCTCACACATGAGGATCTCTCGAGTAGCTGTTTTCGCAGTGTGTTTTGCGGCCTTGGCCCTGGCATTAGCATTTCCAGCAATTTCACAGACTTTCGACAAGCTCACGTATTTCACGTTCAGCGGACCCGTCGAAGTTCCCGGCGGTAGAATTCTCCCAGCGGGAAAATATGCCTTCAAGGTACTCGATTTAGGAGGTGCGCGGAACATCGTACAGATTTTCAACGCCGATCAGACAAAATTGCTTGCCACGGTTATAACGATTCGCGACTATCGACAGAATCCGACGGATCATCCCGTGATCACGTTCTCAGAGACTGCCCAGGGCGGCCCGCCGGCCATCAAGGAGTGGTTCTATCCGGACGATCAGTACGGCCAAGAATTTGTGTATCCGAAGAATCGGGCGGTCCAGTTAGCAAAAGCCGCCAACCAACCCGTGCCTTCGATGCCCAACAAAATGGCATCGGACATCACTCCCGCTCCAAACACGAACAAAGCTTCCAATGCCGACGTGCAAGCAATGAAGGATACTCCGCTGAAAGCTGAGCAGCCGCAAGGGCAGGAAGTGGAGCTCGCCGAGGTATTTGTAGTTCATCCGGTAGCCGCTGATACTTCAGGTTCAGAGGTCGCTGAAAAGCTGCCGAAAACGGCGAGCCTTCTGCCGCTGTTCGGACTTCTGGGGTGCGCCTTCATTGTTGCAAGCGCGCTTCTTTGGTTAGCTTCAAAGCGACTGGCCTGATGGAGGTCTAGCTGGTTCAGGTCCTCGCGCAGCCGCGAAAATTCATGAAGAGAGGAGTGCTCAGCGGTGCATCCAAGCTGCCGCGTGGCTTGCGCGATCCTGCTTCTGGCCGCGATGTTCGCTAAGATTTCTCATGGCTCGCTCGTTGCGCCGTCGGCTGGGGGGCGGGACATTCTGCCGCCCCAAGCCGCACTGTCAGAAACAACAAGACTGGTCGTTGTTCCGGTTAGTGTTACCGATGGCGGCGGACATTTCGTGTTAGGTCTAAAGCAGTCGAATTTTCAGGTGTACGAAGACGGCAAGCCACAGGAAATCGGAATATTTCGCGACATGGACGTGCCCGTAACGGTGGGAATTGTAGTGGACCACAGCGGTAGTATGGCGGCCAAAAGCAACGATGTGATCCAAGGTGCGATGGCATTGGTCGAAGCCAGCAATCCCGCGGACAAAGAGTTCGTCGTGAATTTTGGCAACAAGCCCTCACTCGGCTTGCCGCCGGACGTTCCATTTACTGGCAACGTCGATCAATTGAAGCGCGCCCTATCGACTCCATCCGCGAGCGGGCTGACAGCTCTCTACGATGCGATGGTTCTGGCCATACAACACTTTCAAGGGAGCCCAGTCGACAAGCGAGTAATGCTGTTGATTAGCGACGGCGGTGACACCGCAAGTGCGCACAAATTCGGTCAAGTTCTTCGCATGGCTGAGGCGGCGAATGTAATCATCTACGCGATTGGCTTGCTCGATCCGCTAAGCGCCGACCAAAATCCCGACGTTCTGCGAAAATTCGCGCGGGAAACGGGAGGCGAAGCATATTTCCCGAACTCAACCATCGAGGTTGTGAGCACATGTATCGCGATCGCATCAGACATCCGGCATCAATACATGCTGGGATATACGCCTCCCGAGATCGGCAAGGGTCGATACCGGTCAATTCGTGTCGCTGTGCATGCGCCTGGCCGCGGACGCCTTTTCGTCCGCGCGCGAAAAGGGTATTTCCTCTCGACGGATTCATCCGAGGGTGCGGATGACACGTCAACTCAGGGCCGTCAATGAAACTGGCCATGCCGCCACGGCACGGAAAGGCGCTGCTCCTTTGGCTTTCCGGGGCATGTTTTGCGTGTGGGGTGTCTGCACTGGGTTGGTATTTCTATACCCAAGAAGTGGCACACATCTTTCAGCGGCGCGAGGCTCTGCAGTTCGATGTGACAGCGGCAGAGCAACTAAGAGGACAACAGCGGAATTGCAGATTTCCAAAAGCGCGACGGGGTGAATCAATCGGAAGAATCGACATCCCGAGTCTCGGTCTGTCGGTTGTGGTCCTAGAAGGCGATGATCCACGTACTCTTCGGCTCGGAGCCGGACTGGTTCCGGGTGCGGCCAGACCAGGGCAAGTGGGCAACATCGCCATTGCCGCCCACCGGGATACTTTCTTTCGCCCGCTGCGGGATATTCGCCAAGGTGACCTTATCCAGTTCACGACGTACCGCGGTTCCGACACGTACGCGGTGGAGTGGGTGAAAGTCGTCAATCCAGGCGATACGCAAGTCTTGGCTGCCACTCGAGAGCCTACGTTAACATTGATCACCTGCTACCCCTTCAACTACATCGGTCCGGCGCCTGAGCGGTTCGTGGTCCGAGCGAAAGAGATCGCGACAGGTCAAGCCACCTACTGCCGGTCCTCGCAAGTAGACTAGCTCATTACAAGAAATCCTCTGCGTACCAACAGCGTAACTTCGGCCATTTATTTGGAAGTTTCTGTCGGGGTCCTGTCGGCATATCGGCGGATTTGTGTTTCGTGAACTGCAAGCCGCTCGTCGCTTTATCGCCAAATCATTCAGCATGCGGACGCTGCATGAGCGTGGAAGCCTGCTCTGCATTGGAACAATAACTGCTCACCTCAAGGCGCGCATAGCGAAACGGAAAAACTCTGGGCTCGAAGACAATGAGCGTTTCTCGAATGGCAACTTCCGGGAAAGTGAGCGTCAGCGACGAAATCGCGATCATACGGCGCGCGCTTTCTGGAGATGCCGATGCGCTGTCCGTGTTGTTCGCTAAACGTAGGACAAAACTATACAACGGCGCTTTTTCTCTGCTTCGCAACCGCGAAGACGCCGAGGATGCCGTCCAGGACGCCCTGCTTTCGGCCTACCTGAACTTGCAAGCGTTTGAAGGACGAGCCCGCTTTTCAACGTGGCTGACCCGGATCGTCCTGAACTCGGCTCTGATGAGGAGACGCCGGCTGCGAAGGCATCTGCAAGTATACTTCCGCGGGAACGATGCTTACGATGCTCGAACCGCTCTTCCGGAAGCAGTCGACACGCGACCCAACCCTGAAGAGGCATGCGCTCTCGCCGAGACCGGGGAACGACTGCAATGCGGGTTGGAACGGCTCTCACCGGTGCTCAGATCGGCTTTCTATCTTAGAGACGTACGGCAACTCTCGGCGCCCGAAGCTGCTAAAGAGGCTGGAATCAAAATCAGCGCCATCAAATCGCGGGCGGTTCGCGCACGGAGCCGTCTGGCTAGTCTGCTGGACCCGAACACCCTGGGTTCTCCCCGCCCGCAATTCTTCGCTAGCTCTCGGGAATCCCGGGAGTTTGACAGGATCGATTGAATTTAGTCTCAAAAGGAGCTGTGACATGAACGACATGGAAATCAAGAAAAACGTGGAAACGGAGTTGAATTGGGAGCCGAGCGTGAATGCGGCTCAAATTGGCGTCGCTGTGAAGGGCGGCATCGTCACCCTGGCGGGCTCTGTATCAAGTTTCTGGGAGCGCTATGCAGCGGAACGCGCCGCTTCCCGCGTTGCAGAAATAAAAGCAGTTGTAAATGAGCTGGAAGTTCGTCTCCCCACCTCAAGCGAACGAACGGACGAGGATATCGCGCGAGCGGCGGTGAACGCCCTCAACTGGTCGATCGCCGTGCCCAGCAATCGCGTCAAGGTGAAGGTTTCAAAGGGTTGGATCACGCTGGAGGGAACGGTGGATTGGCAGTTTCAGAAGAAGGCTGCCGAAAGAGCGGCTCGTGATTTAGTGGGCGTCAAGGGAGTCGCCAACCTGATTGACGTGCGACCGCAAGTAAGCCTGAGTGAAGTCAAATCTCAAATTGAAGACGCCCTCAAGCGCAGTGCCGAGATTGACGCCCGCGCGATCACCGTTGAAACGGATGGCGACAAGGTCATCCTGCGTGGGACGGTTCGTTCCTGGGCCGAACGCGAAGAGGCGGAACGCGCCGCCTGGAGAGCGCCCGGCGTGCGCAGTGTCGAAAACCGAATCACGATCGGCGCGGCTGCTGCAGCAGCGTAGTCGTTTGCCGGCAGTCACGGCCTCGATGTGCCGCATTTTATATGTGCGGGCAGCCCAATCAGAAGGGGAGTACTTATGAGTCAGCGAGTGGCAACGGCACTCAGGTCTTCCGAGCGGGTTTCAGTTCCCCGACTAGTATTGGCCGACCAGCTCTTGGAACGGATGAATGCGCTCCGTGAGGCGATTGCCCAGCGTGCATTCGAAATCTTCGAAAGCCGCGGTCGAAAGATGGGCAACGACCTGGAGGACTGGTTCCGCGCTGAAGGCGGTGTATTGCACGCCGCTCATTTGGAACTGGTGGAATCCGAAGACGCGCTCCTCCTGCGCGCCGAAGTCCCGGGTTTCAGATCCGAAGACCTTCAGGTCGGCGTGGAGACGCGCCGACTGACAATCGCGGGTAAACGCCAAGGCCGGACGCAACCGGTGGTTCAACGGCTGATCTATTGCGAATCGTGTCCGAACGAACTTTTCAGAGTTTTGTGTCTTCCAGTGGACGTTGATCCAAGGAGGGCCACGGCTGCAGTGGTCGACGGTGTGCTCGAGCTCGTCGTGCCAAAGGCAGTCACGCCCGTCGCCATCGCAACGAAAACGGACTCCATCGTCCGAGTTGAGGATTACCGCTCTTGGGAAGCATTTTTTGCACGCATTCTTGAGTTCCACGTTTGACTCTAGCTGGCGGTTTTCGTTGGCGTCGCTGCAGGTCCCAAAGGACATCGAGTGATCTCATCCGACGACAGAACGGCGACTGAGTGGCTCACAACCATTGCCCAAGAGCATCCGGCGCACTTTCTCGCAAGCCTTTCAGAGGCTCTCGTGAAGGCCAATGACGACGACTACTCGATCATCCGGCCCGCGCTGATGGACCTGAAGCGCAAATACGCCAATTTACACGGGCGCGTCACGGTGTGTTAGAGCAATTGGCGGCAACCGCTGGGAGATCTGCCTGGAATGAGGGGAATGAGGGCGCTGTGAGAACAAAGACGCGCAGCAAATTCGCGGTCCTTTTCCTACTAGTGCCGGTAATCGCGACTTGCGTCGAGTCCCGCACCGCGGGCAAGAATTCCTCGGGCAAATCTCCGCCAGCGCCTCAAATTACGGTTCCCACACGGCCCGCAACTCCCCTCTTCAAAGGGCAGCAGGGAAAGCAACAATCACAGATCGCGTTCGGTCCCAGCACTCGCCAGGTCACTATCAAACTGCAAGTAGAGGACCCCAACGGATACTTCATCCCAAACATCCGTCGCGACAATTTCGCCGTTTACGAGGATGGAGTGCGGCAAAAGAAAGTGGATGTCGAAGTTGAGGACGCCCCGGTTTCGCTCGCCCTTCTTCTGGAGTTCGGCGGACGATATTACGAGCTGAATCAAGCTATCGGAACCGAAGCTGTCCAGATCGGCCAGCAGCTTCTCGAAGTGACTACCTCGAAAGACAAACTCGCGATCTATAAGTACGGCGCAAAGCTTGATGTTCTCTCCGACTTTGGTCAAAACCGCGACCCGCTGAACACTATCCTCGAGCAGCTCGGGACACCAGAATTCTCCGAACTGAATTTCTATGATGCCGTGATAGAGGCGCTCAATCGCACGCATGCTGTTGGCGGGCGAAGGGCCATCATCGCAGTTTCGACGGGACTCGATACGTTCAGCAAGGCGACTTTCGAACAGGCTTTAGAGGCCGCGCAGAACTTCGGCGTTCCCATCTATGCATTTGGATTGACCTCTTCCGTGGAACGCGCGATATCGAATTACGGAGCCACGGCTCCGATTGCCCACATCGATTGGGCCGGCGCCGAAAAGAAGCTTGAGGCGATCGCGAGAGCCTCTGGAGGAAGGGCCTATGACCCAGATTCGGATCTGCAAGTCCCGGCGATTTATGATGACATCATGGAGAACCTCCGCGTTCGGTACGTAATTACCTACATTTCATCAAACCCAGCGCCATCGGGACCGCCCCGAACGCTCCGCGTCGAGCTGATCAATCCAAAGACGGGTGGACCACTGGAGGTTCGCGACGCCGAGGGCAAGCCTGTTACTGCGAAGTTGTACGCGCAAGAAACGTACAGCCCGAGCGCCGCCTCAGGGAATTAGCTGTCGGCACGCTGTCGAAAGACCGACGTATCGCCGGCCTTTCGCCGCTGCCATTTCTTCCGCCATATTTTCTAATCGATTCATCCTAACGAAGATCAGTGAAAAATCGGGCCACGTCTTTGTTGGAAGAGAAGGTGCTCTCATACCTGGCGCTGGCGAGTTGGAAAAAGATCAGTAACGGAGGATCGACATGGCGAATATTGTTCGAAGCAGGGACGTTTTTGAAGAACTGTTCGATTTCAGGCGCGACTTCGACGGACTTTTTAATCGTTTCCTGACCGGCACAGCGTCTCGAGGTGGACAAACGCTCGCGCCGCTGGCGACCGTCCCTCCAATCGAAGTTCGTATCGACAACTCAGATCAGAAGTATCACGTAAGGATGGCCCTGCCCGGCGTGGACCCCAAGGACGTCCACATCAATCTCCAGGGTCGCAGACTTACGATCAGTGGCGAACATAAGAGCCAGGAAGAAAAGAAGGACTCGAATTACGTTCAGAGAGAATTTTCGTACGAACAATTCGAGAGAGTCATTCCCCTGCCAGAAGGCTTGGACACGGACCAGGTAAACGCGGAGTTCGATAACGGCGTTTTGGAAATCGCCATACCTGTCGGCGCATCGGCATTGTCAAAACCGGTTGAAATCAAGACCGCCAAGGATTCCGCAAGCGCGGACCACGGGCAGAAAAAGAAGAGCGCCAGCGCCTAAAAAGGATCACCCGGCAGCCGGCGCCTTCACGGCCGAGGAACTCTATGCGCCAAGAAGGCGATGTGATTCTCAGCATCAATCAACAGACGGTCAATTCGGTGGCGGACTTCAACAAGCTTGCGGCAGAAGCCCAAGGGAGAACGCCGCTCCGAATTATTCATCAAGGAACACCCCTATTCGTCGTCGTTTCACCGGATGATTCGGGGAACCAGTAGCGAGCGCGCGCTCAAAGTGAGGTTTCGACACATGCGTCTTCCAAAGGTATTTGTGAGCTTGGTTCTTTTGCTGAGCATTGCAACGGTTGCTAACGCCCAGAAACTTTACGTCGACTACGATCACCACGTCAGCTTCTCGACTTACAAGACGTTCATGTGGATCAGCAAGCCGCACTATCATCCGGACCCGGTTATGGACGGGCGAATCGTGGATGCGATCAACTCCACTCTGATGTCGAAGAATTTGCAGCTCGTTCCTGAGGGCGGGGACGTCGGGGTTGTAGTCTACGTCGCTACTCGCGAGAGGCACACACTGGAAACCTTCTACACCGGCTTGGGCGGGGGATGGCGCTGGCATTTTGGCACAGGCTTCGGCACTGCGTTCACCACGGCGGAGCCTTATGAAGTCGGTACCATCGTCGTCGATCTGTTTGACACCAGAACCAAAGAGATTATCTGGCGCGGCGTGGCGAGCGACAGTCTCTCTGAAAAGCCGGAAAAAGATACAAAGAAGCTCGAGAAGGCTATCGACAAACTATTCAGACGCTTTCCGCCTGGTTAACGCGGCGTCGGTGATTGAAGTTAGATCGCTTGATGGATGAAATCCTCGTGTATGTGAGGCCCCACGGTTGTGGCAAAAGCGTTTGGAGGAATGGATCATGAGCACTGCTCCAAATCCAGTCGGTACGGTTAAGAAATCGTTGGCATGGTCGATCGCGCTAAGCATTTTGCTGATCCTTGCTGGCATAGCAGCGATCGTACTGCCGCCGGTAGCTAGCCTCGCGGTTACTATCTTTGTCGGATGGATGCTGGTTTTTGGTGGCATCATCCATTTTGTGTATGCGTGGAAAACACGGCACGCAGGTGGGGTCTTATGGGAGGTGCTCATCGGCGTTGTTTACGTCGCAGCTGGAGCTTACTTGCTGTGGAACCCGATTGTTGGGCTGGCTGCTGTCACGCTTGCTCTCGCGCTCTACTTGCTTTTCGAAGGTCTGCTCGAGTTCGTCTTATCATATCAACTTCGCCCGGCGCCTGGCTCCGGTTGGCTCTTGTTTGACGGAATAATCACTCTGATCCTCGCGCTGCTGATTTGGAGGATTTGGCCAATAGGTGCACCGTGGATCCTTGGCCTGCTCGTGGGAATCAGCATGCTCGTGAGCGGCACAGCGCGGCTGATGCTTTCAGTGGCCGCGCGCCGCATGCTAAATCAGGTTGTTTAGCGTCATCGCAGATGTGGCGGGAGCGCCGCGATGCCCCATGATTTTGAAAATCAGTCCGGTACACCCCCCATAGGGTCGCCAGATTGGGGGTATCCCCAGCCTATGCAACTCGCGATTTTCTCCAACGCAACGACGTGCCGTTTGAGGGAACCGCACTGAAGACTGAGGAACAGCGTCGGCAACCCGGTATCGGCTCCCCGAACGACCAAAACGCATTCGTTTGTTTTTCCAGAGGGCACACGACTTGATAGACCCGCGGTCTGCAACGTCAGTCTGAGCCCGGCAAGCCCAGTTTCGCTGTCATTCGGACAAGGCCGGGAACGGATTCCGCCTGCATTTTGTGCATCACCTGCCCCCGATGTATCTTGATGGTAGTTTCACTGGTGCCCAGTTCCGCCGCAATCTGTTTGTTTAACATGCCGGCCACCACGAGCTGCATAACCTCACGCTCGCGTCTCGTCAACAAGCGCAAACGCTGTCGCAACTCAAGTAAGTCTTCCGACTCCTTGCGGCGATTACGATCGCGTGTGATCGCTTGTTGTATTGCGTCTAGCAAGTTCTGATCGCGAAACGGCTTTATGAGAAAGTCCACTGCGCCGGCTTTCATCACCTGTACCGCCATCGGGATATCTCCGTGCCCCGTGATGAAGATGACAGGTAGCTGGATGTCCCGCTTCGCGAGCTCGTTCTGAAGATCGATACCGCTAGTGCCCGGCATTCGCACGTCAAGGATGAGGCATCCTGGGATGGCCGGGAGTGTCGCCCCCAGAAATTCATCAGCGGAAACGAACGAGCGAACCTTTAGTCCAACAGAGCGGATGAGCCTGTCAACTGCGTTTCGAACGGCTGAGTCATCATCGACGACGTATACGATCGATTCCTGTTCTGTCATGTGGCTCGGCGCCCTGTCTTCGGAGCTTGTGTCGGTAACGTGAACTGGAAGATTGTGCCGAGCCCTTCCTTGGAGGTCGCCCACAGTCGGCCGCTATGCGCCTCGATAATTGACCGGCTGATCGCGAGACCCATGCCAATGCCGGTAGCCTTGGTTGTGAAGAAGGGGCGAAATACTTGATCGGCGTGCCGGGGCGCAATCCCGACCCCCGAATCGTGGACCGCAATTTTCACCTCGTGCGTCCCAAGGAATCGGGAGGTTAGAAGCACTTCCCGTGGCCCATCTTCTCGCACACTTGTTGCCTCGATTGCGTTTAGAAGGAGGTTCACCAGCACCTGTTGGAGCTGAACAGAATCACCGGAGATCAGCGGTAGATCCGCGTCCAGCTCGGTGCGCACCGTTATGCCGTGTTCCAGCGCCTGGTGCCGCATTAAGACGGGCAGTTCTTCGATGAGCTCATTCAGATTTACAGGTGCGAGGGTGGGCGGGCGCTTGCGAATCAGATCACGAATTCTAGCGATCACACCACCGGCGCGGTATCCTTGCCGCACTACCTCTTTCATGGCAGTCCGCGTCTCATCCACATTCGGCGGTGTTTCGTTGAGAAACCGCAGGCTCGCCTCGCAATTTGTCACCACGGCGGTGAGAGGCTGATTTATTTCATGCGCAATGGACGCCGCCAGCTCGGCGATCGTGTTCACACGCTCCATGTGGGCAAGCTGAGTTTGTGCGGTTCGTAGCGCTTCCTCGGAGCGATCGCGCTCGGTGATGTCGTGAGCGATTGTTGCCATGGCGACCGGACGGTCAGTCTCCGGCTCCCTGATCAGAAAGATGTGCTGCCGAACCGGAATGGTGCTACCCGTCTTGAAATGTCGGAAACGGACATCGCCTTCCCACCGACCATCCCGCATCACCAACGAGAGGACCTCGCGCTGGAACGTATTCCTGTCTTCTTCGGGTAAGTAATCCAAAATTCTAGTTTGAGTCGCCTGGAAGGGACTATCCAGCCCGACCATCAACCGGCCAGCCGGATTGACAATGTGGACTTGGCCTTCCAGCGAAGCCGTACCAATAAAGTCGGGGCTATTCTCGACTAGAGCGGCGAGCTCTCGTTGTTCCCTTTCGGCACGTTTCCGGTCTGTGACATCTTGAACGAGTCCGACGAAGTAGTTTACTGAACCGTCAACGCGCCGCTGGCATTTCACCGATACGATGCTGTCAATTAAGCGCCCATCCTTGCAAATCCACCTTTTATCGAGGGTGTAGCCGTCAATTTCCCCGTTCAGGACCCGCGTGAACTGCGCAACGTCGGCGGCAAGATCGCCCGGATACGTGACCTCGGCCCAGGTCTTTCTCAGAAGCTCGCTTCGCTCATATCCCAAAATGCGGCAGAGCTCGTCATTGACTTCCAGAAACCTTTTGGTGGGCGACGTCGTCGTCATCCCGATCAATCCCAGCTCGAAATAGCGCCGGAACCTTTCCTCGCTCGTGCGCAGAGCCTCCTCGGCGCGCTTGCGTTCGATCAGCTCCACAGCCTCCCTGGCGTAGATCTCGACAGATTCCATCTCGCTGTCTGACGGACGATGCGGCCGCACAAAATGCGCAGAGATCACGCCAAGCGGTTCCACTTTGCGACTAAACAAGGGAATACACTGCATCGCTCGAAAACCAGCGAAAGCCGCGATTTCTAGATGCGCCGCAAAGAGTGGGTCGGTGAGCACGTCCTCGATAATTACCCACTGCCGTCTCTGGAGGGTCGCGCCGCAGACGCTTGTGGATCCGTGAAGGCTGTCGAAATAATCCAAGACTTCCTGCTGAAAGCCGCGTTGCGCGACGATCTTTAGAGTGTCGGTTACCGCATCGTAAAATCGAATGGTTCCGAAGTCGGCCCCGAGCACTTTGATCGTTGAGTCGAGAACCTCTTCTATCGATGCCTGCCACTCCGTGGCTGCCAGCAATCGCGCGCTTTGTTGATGGAGGTGGTTAATAGGCATAGCCTGAACCTCTTGGACATCACGCTGCTGTTTGGCATTTGGCACATAGTCTATGCCCATCAATCGCAATGAGAGGGATTTAGCTCTCACAGGACCAACACATCTTGGTAGTAGAGCACTAACACCTTAGTATTACATTTCGGTTGAAGGAGAGGCGTGAGAATCACTCACTCACTGAGCCAGTCTGCCGTTGAAAGTTTAGAGCTATGAGGCACGGCCATAGTGCGAGCTCGCTTGTCGGAGTCCTGTCGGTGCTCTGACATCGCTGCTGCGTCGAGGATCATGTTTCCGCTTTCGAAAAACCTGCGGCGTTCCCGCAACTTATTTATTCCAGAGGCGCTAGCCCCTCCCTGTAACTTGAACGCCCTTTGGAGCTACAGATGCCATAAGTAGAGGAGGCCGGCACGCAGTTGCGGACAGCGGAGATGCCGGACAAAGGAAGTCCAGGTCACGCATACGGTTGAGACAAGAGCGAAACACCAACCGAGTGTGTTGACTGAAGGTTCCCCCGACGTAAGGGCCGCTGGCATCGATTGATTCGGTCGATCGGCGGCCCAAACGCTTCGAGCGCTTTTCGCTCTAGGTGCGGCCGACGTGAGGCTTCTGATCCAATCTGCACTGCAGAGCAGCTTGAGCGGTGCACAAAAGGACCCCAATGACGTCTCCCAGGTTCTGCGTTTTGGCGAACGAGGCCGTTCAAGGTCATGTAGATCTCTTCTCGCGTCTCAAATTTCGTCTCGATCCGGTTTGGAGACGTCTGTTTGCGATTCTACTCCTCCTGTCGCTTGTCGCGTTTCAAGCGGCTGCTCAGAACCAGGTGCCTTCGCCTTCGCCTTCGCCTCCGCCTCCGCCTCCGCCTCCTCCGCCCGCAGCGGCTCCCACTCCCGAGCCGGCGCCGCCCGGCCCGGTGCTCACCGACAAACAGTTGGAAAATCTCGTTAACCGCATCGCGCTGTATCCTGATTCACTGCTCGCGCAAATCTTGACGGCTTCCACTTACTGGAACGAGATCCCCGCGGCCGCCGCGTGGGCCGACGCACACAACTACCTCAAAGGCGACGCGCTCGCCGAGGCAGTTCGTGCAGACAATTTGCAGTGGGATCCCAGCGTGCTCGCGCTGCTCCCGTTTCCCTCGGTGCTCGACATGATGGCAAGAGACACGGCGTGGACTGAGCAACTCGGCACCGCCGTGCTCGCACAACGCGCCGACGTAATGGACGCCGTGCAGCGTCTGCGCCGCCAGGCGCGCCGGTATGGCTACTTACAGTCGAATCCGTACTGCAATATCGTTGAGACCGACGGCTATATCGAAATTTTGCCGGTCAATCCGGCGTATATCTACGTGCCCTATTACGATCCGTTCGTTGTGTTTGGTCCACCGCCGCCAGGCTTTTACATCGGCGGGGCGATCCGTTGGGGTCCGGCGGTGGTGATCACCGCGGGGTTTTTCTCTTTCGGATGGGTCCATCCTTATATTTTGTGGGGCGCGCACGCCATCTATTTCGACCGTACGCCCTGGGGCCGTGTTTGGGTGAATCGCGGCTATTACATTCACCCGTACGCGCATCCGTGGGTCCCTCGCCCGGGACCTCGCATCGAAGCACACGCCCTACGCCACAGATAAGGTCGCCTGCTCTTTGAGAAGACGGGTGCTGCGAGCAAGGTGCGGCCGACCTGACCGGCATCGGGTTTCGCAAATCCGAAACAATCGACGCTCTCCGAGCGCCTGTCCAAAATGTCTCAGGATGAACTTCTGGCGTTCGGCTGGGAAATGCACGAACTCGTGTACCCGTTGTCTTACGGTTTCGACGGCAAGCCGGTGGTGTCCGCTTTCTCGATTCAACTGGATGAAGCCCGGAGGAGTGGCGAAGACGCCGCTTACTTTCAAGCTGACGCGCAAGAGGGCGAGCACAAGGCCGAAGCACACCACGAGTAGCGCCAACTCTGCGATGCCGACCGCTATAGTTACGCGGTGCAATCGTTCGAGGCGCTGTCTGCGCTCATCGAAAACCTCCAGCCGCTATGACCGTGAAATACACGGGCGAAATACCACTTGCGGAAGTCCGAAATGCTTTCGTCAGAACACGTTCAACAGGTAAAATGGAAAATATGGAAAATGGGCCGACTTCACGCCATGCCGCTTAGTGGTGTATAGTCACAGTGTTGCAAGCCTGAGCGGGCGTCGTACAATGGCAGTATAGAAGCTTCCCAAGCTTTCTCCAGCCCACCTAACACGCTGAACTGGCGGCACTTGCTTCAGCGAGGAATGTTCTTGGTTGGAAAATGATGGAAAATACAGGTCCCCTTAGGACTCTATTCAGCGGCCTGCCGAAGAAGAAGAGTTGGGTGTTGGGCTGTATTGGTGGATGCGTTCTAAATCATTCCCATGTAAGATGTTGCGAGTACGTGGGGCCCGTAGCTCAGTGGTTGGAGCAATGGACTCGTAATCTCTTCTGGGTCCCACGCGCATGCCCCATAAGGCGTGTGATAACTCCTTAGTTATCATAGAATCGAGGACATGGTGAAGAACTGCCTGTTCCATATCTTCGACAACTTGGGGATTTCAAATCGGGTAGAACTTGTCTTATATGCGATGAGCAATCCGCAGGGGACGGCCCGGACGACTTCGCAGCAAGACAAGCCGCTCGGTCGAAGCGCCTAGCCGAACTCGACGCCGCCGAGAAAGGGGACACGACTCCTACGCAGAGCAGTCCGAACACTGCCGGGCAGAAGCAGTCAGCGACACGCAATATCCTCGATGAAGCTTCATCCCCTGAGCTCCACAGATAATCTCGCCGTGCCATGCTGCGTCGGTTATACTTCCGAACGAGGAGAACCAAAGATGATCATTGGGGATAGGCTGCGAGAGCTGCGGGAGCAAAAACATCTTTCCCAAGGGGACATCGAGAAACGCACTGGCCTCTTGCGTTGCTACATCTCGCGCGTCGAGAATGGGCACACGGTTCCCGCGATTGAGACGCTGGAGAAGCTGGCGCGAGCGATGGAAGTGCCGCTCTATCAGCTCTTCTACGACGGCGAGGAGCCGCCCAAGGCGCCGAACCTTCCGAGGCGCAAGACCGCGGACGACGTCGCCTGGGGGAACTTCGGCAAGGACGCCAAACTGCTGGAACAGTTCCGAAGGCTTCTCCGAAAAACAAACGAGAAGAACCAGCGGATTCTGCTGTTCATGGCGCAGAAGATGGCGGGGACTCACCGAGCGAGGGCCTGACGATTCCCTTCCCTGCGGTGTTCTGCCCTAATTCAACATAATTGATCGCTCGTGGCACTGCCTCCGTCCCGAAATCACCTCTTCGCACCCACGAGAGCTTATAACGACGAGAGCGATCCATTCTCAGGACCGGACAGATTTGACCCCGAGTACTTGGATGACGTTGCCTGCATGTGCGAAGCGGGGAGACCTTACTGTCTGAGGCTCGTCAGCCAAATGTCTAAGACCGGCAGGCTACTCGGCTCAACCGAAGTGAACGCGATTCCCATCCCACCGTTCGATCGCGAATAAGCTACGGTGCCTTGACCTGTGAAGTTTGCACCCGCATATGAGATTCGCAGTCTAACCTTGGTTCCCGCCGAAAATGGAGTCGTGTATAATCAGCAGGTTGAGGCGAAACGGGCGTAGTTCAATGACAGAACTGGAGTTTCCCAAGCCAAATTCTAGGAACTCTTAGGCATTGAAACGGTGGCACTTTCCCTTCGCAACTCCCTCCTCAATTGTGACCAGATTGGACACGCGACGCGGCTGGTCCGCATTGTTGAAGTCGGGATGGCTCCCGCCCCCGAGGCAACGGTACTTCCAGAATAGACGAGCATCCCAAACAGCTGACGGCTGAAGGCCACAACTGGCGTTTTCGTGATTCGGTTGATCGCTCGGTTTCGCCGATCTTCACGAGGCGATGCGTGCGAGAAAGTTTCGGGCCCTAGCTCCGGATAGCAGCACCATCCTCGTTCCCGGTCAACCTCCGCATTTCTCTCTGTTGAATCTTGCATAGCTTGAAATATGCGAGAGTGTTGAAAACATCAAAGTCGTCCCAGGTATCGTCTATCTCCCGGACGAGAAGACCTAACCGTTCAATTTCCTGATCCAACAGTTGAAGCCGATCCATTGCTGCGCAGCGGAGTCCTTTTTTCGATCGACCGATCGGCCATTCCAGCAGTCTTGTTGTGAATCTAGTAGCGGCCATCAGAGCCCCCCAAAGAAGGCGGAGGGTCGAGAGGAGAGCCACCCCGTCGACAAACTCCCGGACGGCACAGAGCAGCCAGGCAACGTGAGAGAACTTCTGGGGCGAACGCTGTTGTCGACCAATCCCATCGATTGTCGCCTTTCGACGGTCGAGCGAGTGACGCGCAATCTGAAGCGCTGGCAAGGCGGCGATCCACGCCCCGTCAGCCCCTGGATTCACTGACGAGACGTCTTGTTGCAGACTATTTCTTAGCGAATTTCTTCAGCGACATCCCCGGAACTTCAGCCACATAAACCGCGCCGGTGGAGTCGACCGTTACCCAGTGTGGCCCGGTGAGTCCCGAAATCTTCCCCAACACCTTGCCGTCTGTTGTACCGATCATGACCCAATTTTGAGGTGCGCCGGCGGAAACGTACAACGTGTCGTCCTTGGAGATGTAGATGCAAGCCGGCGCGCCGAATTGCGGCAATTGATTAAGATATTTGCCGTCGGAATCAAAGACTTCAATACGCTTGTTGCCTCGGTTGGCCACGTACACATGTCCAGCCGAATCCAATGCGATACTGTGGGGGTCCCTGAGCTGACCCGGTCCCGAGCCTCTAGTTCCCCAGGACTTGATAAACGTGCCATCCTTGGAGAACTTTACGACGCGTGCGTTCGAGCTCTCACCGTCAGAAACGAAGATGTCTCCATTCTTTGCAACTGCCACATCGGTCGGACCATTGAACGCGTCCCTGGAATCCATATCTCCGGCAACGCCCTTCTTGCCAAGCGTCATCAAGAGATCCCCATCCGGACTGAACTTGAATACTTGATCGCCCGTCTTATCGGTGATCCAAACGAAGCCGTTGTTGTCCAACCGCAAGCCGTGCGCTGACAATACAAAGTTATCGCCCCACGACCTGAGCAGTTTGCCACTCGAGTCAAAGACCATGATTCTTGAATTCAGCGATCCACTCGTTTGACCCGGATCGGCCCGCTTAAATGCGAAGACATTGTCTTTGGCGTCGACGCCCACGGCCGATATCACGCCCCATACTCCGCCTGCTGGAAGCCCCCAATTATCGACCTGCTGATATGTATCCTGCGCCCGGATATTCAAGGGCTCAATTGCTACCGCGACAAGCGCGATCAGCACCAGCAGCGCGGAGCCTGCCAAGAGTTGGTTCTCCAATCCAAGCTTCATAGGAACCTCGTGATGGCGATCAGCTCCTCAGCGGACTCTCTCAACACCCTCAGTCCTTATTGATGCGGCTTGCCGTCGGGCAAAGTCCAGATGTGGTGAGTATCGACGCGGAAGATCATGTACGTGACCTCGGAATCAATATGGCTAAAGAAATGTGGTGTATTGGGAGGAATGATCACCACATCACCGGGTCCGACCTCGCGCGTCACTCCATTTTCGACACCCGTGCCGGACACACTCGGCCCAGGGCCCCTGTGTGTGGGGTTGACCTTTGGATTCTCAATGGTGCCGCCGGTCACGAATGTCGCGTCGCCCGAAAGGAATTCGTATATCTCGGTGATGTCGCTATGTTCGATGGGTCCGCCGTTAAAAGCCCCGGGGGTGTGACCTGGCGGCGTGGCACGGTGCACGACGGAAACGCCGACGTTGTACTCCCCATTATTGATTGCAACCTCGCGGAGAGTTTGGTCGCTGACTGGCATTTGAGCGTCCGTTCTCCCTAGGACGGCCTGGATTTCCTTTGAGGTTATATCCGTGGCCGTACCGCGGGGTAAATGCTGCGCTACGGGCTCCGTCGTTTGCGCGGACGATTCTTGCGCACGGACACATGGAGAAAGAGCAAACACCGAAAACAAGACACCGTAGAACGCCTTTCGCATTTCTCGCCTCCATTCGGCGCTTTCGCGCCCTCGTCTCACAATCACTCGTACTGAACGACAATAGGAAAGATCGCAAAAAATCTACGATAGACCGAAGACAACGTAAATATTTACACATGGAATCACGACATACTGCTTGCCGTCGATCGCATAGGTTGCCAAGCCATTTCGCGGATCAAATCCTCCCATCGGAAATTCCCAAAGTAGCTTGCCCGTGTCGGCGTCGAGCACCAGAAAGTCGCCTTCGTCATCCCCGGTGAAAACCAATCCGCCCGCCGTCGCGAGCGGACTGATCCAAGCGGGAGCGATCATCCGATATTCCCATTTCAATTTCCCCGTCATCGAATCCAGTGCCCGGACCGCCCCGTAAGCATCGTCTCCGCTTCGGATGCTTGACCCCTTTGCCTTAAATAAACCGCTCATCTCCTTTGCGCTCACATAGAACAGTTTGTTCTCAGGGTCAAAAGCAGGAGCGGTCCAGTTGGTTCCACCGCTATAGCTGGGGTTCGTTATTGTCCCCTCTGGAGCAGGATCGTAATTGGGCAACTTAATAGGACGCCCCTTTTCGTCGAGTCCCTTGGCCCATGTCTGGGCTATATAAGGTGTACCTGAAATAAACTCACCAGTTGTCCGGTCCAAAACGTAGTAAAAGCCGTTCCGATTGGCCACGGCTACGAGCTTTCGTCGCTTCCCTCGAACTTCCGAATCAAACAACACGGGAACCTGGGTGGCATCCCAATCGTGAATGTCATGAGGCGTGAACTGAAAATGCCACCTCATTTTCCCCGTGTCCGCATCGATGGCTAACAGTGAACACGTATACAGATCATCGCCGGGGCGGCCGCTGCCGTCCATAACCGGGTACGGATTACCCGTCCCCCAATAAATCAAATTCAAAGCTGGATCATATGAACCGCTGTTCCATGTGTCGCCGCCGACCGGTGTGGTCGTACCCCATGTTTCCGAACCAGGTTCACCGACTTGAGGAACAGTCCACAGGCGCCAGAGTCTCTTGCCTGTTCGTGCGTCATAGGCATCCAGCAATCCCCTGGCGCCGCGATCGCCGCCGCCTGTGCCGATGATCACCTTGCCGTCGATGGCCAGCGGCGCTCCCGCGATTGCATGATTGTCGGAGTTACTCTCAACCTCTACGATCCATCGCAGGGCCCCGGTCTTTGCGTCCAGAGCTGCAAGATGACAGTCCAATGTGCCGACGTAAACCGTATCGTTGAGTATCGCGATGCCACGATTGTTCGCGTGCAGACCGACATACTTCACTACTTTGGGCAGCTGCGGCGACCAACTCCACAACCGGAGACCCGTGCGTGCATCCAGAGCCGTCACCGTACTCGGCGGCTCGACGACGTACATAATCCCATCCACCACAAGAGGATTCGATTCGATGAATTCGCCAGCTACTTGCGCGCGCTGGTAAATCCAGAGCGGCCTCAAATTCGCGGCGTTGTTTTTGTTAATTTCTTTCAGATAGGAAAACCGATGGGAGGAGTAGTCACCGCCGTACGTCAGCCAATTTTGAGGTTCTTTATCCGCGTTTAGGATCCTCTGATAGGGAGCGCTTTGCGCTTGCAACGCCACGGAAATCGCGCCCCCGACGGCTACTGCGAGCAAAACAAAAAAGGCGCGTGCCATGAGTTTCGTGACGCCTCTCCCGAGCACGGCCCCAAAACAGGGTAACGACGTGGGCAATCGTTGAGTCGCGCGACTGTAAGGATATCGATGCCTCAGGGAAACAGTACCTCGAAGCAGCCTCATTTTGCACCCTTTAGGCTGACGAGGTATGCGACCAAATCAGCGGTGTCTTCGGTCGACAGGGTGCCTTGGAAGCTGGGCATAAAGCTCTTGCCCGGCTCCTTTTCCAACGATTTCAGGTCCCTCTTCGGCAAGGACTGGAAGTTGCCTTTCGAGTCTTCCAGGATGATCGCTATGGAGCTTTCGGTCACTCGCATGCCCTCTACGGTCCGCCCGCCTTTCGTCGTTGCTCGAAACATCAGGTATTGGATCCATCGGCCGGTTGTAGGTCCCGTCGGTCCGCCCTTAGGCAAATTCGCTCCCGGGTCTTGCAATGTCTTGCGAAAGTAATCTGCCGAGCGCAAACCGCCAATTTCGGTGAGTTCGGGACCGTGATCACCGCCTTCTCCCCGGATCACATGACAATTGGCACATCCATTGGACGCGTAGACCAATCCTCCCTTCTCGGCGTCGCCGCTCTGCGCTTGCACTGCCTTTCCGGATTCGCCGATCGCCGCGCTGGCCAGCGACCGGACGTAGGCCACGATTTGCATCGCTTGCGCGTCGGTGAGGGTGCCGCCGAATGCCGGCATCCCCGTACCGGGGACACCGTTCTTGATTATCTTCACTACTTCGTCGTCGCCTCGATTTGCCGGGACCCTCTGAATGTTGGGACCCACGCCCCCGCCGGCGTCGAACCCGTGACAGCTGGCGCAGGATGTTTCAAACATCTGCTTGGCACTGTCGAGATCGGCTTGCGGGGGCCTACTGGGCTGCGGAACAGACCCCGAAAACGCCGGGACCGGTACGCCCAAGATCAGAATCAGCGCCGCAATCGATCGCGATGACCTTAGAAAACTCATTGTGAGCTCGCTCGCCAAATTCAAAAGTTCACACATCATCCGTGAGCGCAGTTCCATGCCACAAGAATCAGAAAATATACTTCAACGCAAACTGCATGATTCTCGGGTCCTGCGGGGAGCTGTATCCTGGGTTCGCTGCAGCTCCTGAACTGGTACTTTCGCCGAACGTAGTGCTATTCATCGCGGTCGACGGATTACTAAGGTTAACCAAATTCAGAACATTGAAGGCTTCAAATCGAGCGTCGATCTCGTTCCGCTCATTGATCTTAAAGATGCGAGTCAGTGCGATATCAAAACTGTGAACCGACGGACCAACCAAACTACCGCGGCCAACATTGCCTAACGGGCCCACTGTAATGGGGCCATTACCAGCGTTGATTACGTTTCCTGTAAATCCAGGTGGAGCGGTAGGCACTGCGAACGCAGCGGGATTAAAATACTTCGCGCCCCGAACCGATCCCGTAAGAATCGTTTGCGGAACATAAACTGCCTGACCCGGCACGCGATTCGCTGGCTGCCCGCCGTTGGGAACGGAAGTAGCGATACCCACCAGCGCGGTGTCCACACCAGTCGTGACCGTGAGCCAACCGCCACTCAGGTAAGTTACGATCGGTGCTACCTGCCAGTGTCCGAGGATCGTCTCCATTACCCTCGAATGAAACTCCGGCGTCCGGTACACCCCGTTGAACGTCAGTTGATTGCGATGGTCAAACGAGCAATTGCCGATCTGTTGAGGCTGACTCATGGTCAGCCATCCTGATGCAGCGTATACCGATCCGCTTTCACCATTGTCGATGCAGTGTGAGTACGTATAGTTCGCCACCGCACTGAAGTTATAGCTAAAGCGCTTTTGCACGGTGAGAACACCACCATTGTAAGTCGAGGTTCCGTTATCCAGGATCTCGGCAAGCGAGCCATACGAGGGTCCCCAGGTGGGACTCAACTGAAGGAAAAGTCGCCGTGCTGCCACGTTGCCCGCTGTGGAACAAGGGCCGGGGGCCGTGAGTCCGTACTGGCCCGCAGTGCAATTTCCCGGAACATAGATTCCTGGATTCTCTTCCCCAAGTAGCCAATTGTGTACGGCGTGATTTCCGATATAGCTGGCAGTGATCGCCCAGCTTTGCCCAAATTGCTTTTCCGCGCTCAGGCTCCATTGCTGCACATTGGGAGCCTTCATATGAAGTTCTGAGTATGCCCCGTAAGCCCCGGACGTCGGGAATTGGAAATCTGCCGATGTTGCAATCGGAAAAGGATCTACGCCGGTCTTACCGTTGTATGTAAAATTGGCCCAGGGGTTTGAAAAATTGCCCCCGCTCAGCAGAATGCTATCCGCCCAGGGCGCACTATCGGGGATGTTTTGCTGTTGTTGAAAGGATTCGAAATCATAGAACGATCCGTAGGATGCGCGAACCACCTCGCGCCCTTTGCCGCGAGGATCCCAGCTGAGGCCAATGCGGGGCTCAAAGTGCTTCCAGTCCCCCAAATAGCTGGCGCCAGGCCCAGGCCCCTGAGGATCTCCTGGGTACTGCAGACCAGCCGGGGCATTCACGAAAACTTTGCTTTGGATCCCGGCCTCGAAATCTGGAAGGCTGAAAGAGTATCCTTCCCCAGCTGCGTTTTGCTGGGCAGTGAACGGCTCCCACCTCAAACCATAATTAAGTGTGAGTTTTCGGTTGATCTGCCAGGAATCCTGGGCGTACAGCGCGTAAAAATTCTTCTTGTTACCTTGATGCACTATATTCGATTGCTCAAACGTGAAGAAGTCTCCCGTTAGGAAATCGGCCATCGCGGAGCCCGTTACCCCACCCGAGAAAATGAAGTAACCATTATCGTAAATGTTACTTGTGGAGATATCTCGGAAGTGGACGAATTCCCCGCCAAACGAAACTTGGTGAGTCCCGAGAGTTAACGCCATATCGTCTGTGAATTGATAATCCGTGTCGTCGAAATCAACCGGGATGTCGGATGGATTTTTCGCGTTGAAGTCACCCGTTACCTGAACGACGAGCCAATTTGGAAGTGGGTTATAGAAGTTGCCTCCAACACCCAGCTGGGTTGCCGTCTCTACCCCCGGATCAAATCCTTTCGAAACGGCTTGCCGGTTTAGGTTGGCGTGGAATGAATTCACGGCCCAACTTGAAAGCAGATACGTATCTCCCAGCGTAACGGTCTGGTATCGAGCCGACTGGTCAGGCGTGTTTATCGTCAGGAGGTCGGTCGTATCCGGCGGCAGAAAATAGCTTGCATAGTAATAACGCAAGAACAGAGACTGCTTATCGCTTACGTGGTAATCCACTCTGCCAACGATCCTTTTATCGGTCGTCGCAACTTTGACTGGAAACGTATAGCTCCCACAAGCCTGATCCGTCGGCACCGGGAGTTCGTCTTTTACGAGATTCAGGGAAGGCGTACTGAATGCCGTGGGCGATATCATGTTGCCGACGAATGGCGCCTTTAAGGTAACGGCCTTGGCTAGACATTGCGTAGAAGTGGCGGTCGTGAAATCGCCGGCCAATTCTTGTGCGGTGGGCAAAAACGCAACGTTTCCATTGGATACGTCGCGAACGATCGTATCTTGAAAGGCGCCGAAAAAGAACAATTTGTCCTTGCGGATTGGACCGCCGAGCACGCCTCCGAATTGGTTACGCTTCAGCGGGTCCCGCACGGGCGCGTAGAAACTGCGTGCGTTAAAATCGCCGTTTCTCACGAACTCGAATGCATCCCCATGGAATTCGTTCGTTCCCGACTTTGTAATTGCGTTTACGGTCGCCGATGAATGCATCCCGTACTGGGCAGGCACTGCAGTCAGAAGAGCGCTGAATTCCTGCAGGGCGTCCGGAAACGGCAGCGGATAAGCGTCGGATGTATGCGCGTCGTTATCATTGCCGCCATCCAAGATGTACGTGCCGACACCGGGACTTGTCCCCGCGAATGCGATCGTGAAGGGATTCGGGAAGTCCAATGCCGTATTGTATCCGCCGGCCACGACAGCTGACGGGGTCAGCGTGAGCAGTTGCATCGGGTCCCGCGCGTTCAGTGGGATGTCCAATATTTCCTGGTGATTTACAACCTCGCCGACTGAACTGCTATGCGTCTCCACGATAGATGCATTGGCCGTCACAGTCACCGACTGTGCGACGGAGCCAACTTGCAAGGCAGCATTGAGGGTCGGAATGGAACCTACCTGCAACACGATCCCCGATTGCACGTAGGTGGTGAAGCCCTCTTTCTTTACTTGAAGTTCGTAAGCGCCCACAGGCAAATCTGGAAGCGTGTAGGATCCGTCTCCGTTGGTCGTCGGTGGTGCGAACCAAACCAGTGCCCGTGTCTGTCATCTGCACTTGTGCTCCGGCAACCGGAGCACCGCTGGGGTCGGTCACGACTCCGGTTACCCGGGAATTCTCGACGGATTGGGCCCAGGAACTGGCGCAGAGAAGTGCACCAAATACGAAAACCAGGGCATACTTGGCTATTCTCATTTCATCTCCCCCTCTAAAAGTGAGTCGCCTTTGACGACGCACGTGAACCGACCAGCAGCAACGTGGCGGGACTCTACCACTGCACGTCTGGCCTTCTTGTCATCTCAACTGATTACAAAAGGAGACCCTCGGTCCGAATGACGACCCTCGGCCAAGAAAGTGGCCATCCCACCCAGAGAGGCGATGACGGGGCTGCCCGCGATAAACTTCAGAAATTCCCTTCAGCACTAAGCCTTTGTGATATTCATGACGGAGGGGAAATACGCTTGATGTATTTCGATTGCGCCCAGCTGTACTTAGTTCGGATGACAATAGAGCAAGAATTGCTGTGATATTTGACTGGGCGACCGTGTCGCGCGGACCTGATACACAAAACCGGGGCCTAAATCATAAAGAGGAGATCAAATGCACAGAATAGGGGGAGATGGTAGCCCAGAACGTTCTGATGTCGAACTCAGCTCTGCCCCAGACGGTCTTGGTCGGCGAGATTTGTTTAAGAGGATAGGCGCTGGCGCGGGCGTGGCCATAGCGGGACTGCTGGTTTCACAGGCGGGTCAGGCCCAAGAAGCGGGACAACGAGGCCAAGCGCCCGAACGGGCAAATGGACCGCTCGCCGCGGACACAGGCGGGGGATTACAGGATTGGCCCCAAATCCGTGAGAGCCGCTACATTCCTTCATCCGGGCAGGCAGGTTTTACGACGTTCGCCGGTCCAGGTTGGGTCAACAACTCTGGTCGAGCCTTCGGCAATGGACCGATGGACGAGTGCAGCCGCAGACTTGTCGAATATGCTTCGTCTTATCACGTGAATTACACGGATGAATTCCTTGAGGCATTCAATTATCTGATGCTCGCTTCCCTCGCGGACATCTATAGTGGTTTCGAATCACAACCCGCTCGAATTAATAGCCGCCTTTCGCAGACGATGCGGGGCGATATGAAATGCACGGTAGTGGGATACGGAGTGGTCACAACTCCGGAAATGGCTGCGTTTACAAACGCCTGCATGTCTCGCCATACTGATTTCAACGACCACACGAACGAGTTGCTCTGGGGAGTTTTGGCCATTGGCGAAGCACTTCACGCATCGGGCCCCCAGGTGATTGACGCTATGACGATCGCTTATGAGGTGGTTGCGGCCTTGGACGGAGCGGCTGGTGGCGCAGTTGGCGTAGCGGGTTCTGGTGGGTACGACGTCATGTACCACGCTCCTGCGACAGCGCTCGCGTGCGGAAGGCTAATGGGGCTCGACAAAGACCAACTCGCGAATGCTCTCTCTATCGCGATTGTGCCGCACATACCACTGGCGGTAACGCACGCTGGCATTCTCTCCATGTGGAAAGGAAATCACAGCGCGGAGCAGATTCGCAACGGCGTCTGGGGCGCTCTGCTAGCAAGCGAGGGGATGACTGGACCAGCTGAGCCCTTTGAAGGCAGAGACGGCGTGATTGAGCACGTTGGCCCCTTCGGGAGGGATCTCCGATTGCCTTACAGCGGAGATGGCCGGACGGCGATCGAGTCAATGCACGCGAACGGCAGAGGTTACAAGGCTCTTCCTGCCGTTGGCTCGTCAGTCATTTACTACATGCCGCTTCTCCCGGAGATCGTTGCATGGGTCAGACCTGACGAGGTTGCAGCCATCGACATCCACCTTAACGTCGTTCTGTGGCAGGAAGATGGTGATCCACCAAAGTTCGATCCGCAATGCCGCGAAACGGCCGATCACAGCTTGGTGTACATTACCTGCCGGGGAATCATCGACAAGCAGATCTACATCGATTCTTTTACGCATGACAAATACATGGATCCAGTAGTCCGCGAGATGATGCAGAAAGTCAGAACCATCCCGGACGCGCCTCCCGGCCCCGCGTTTTGGACCATACGCAAAAAGTCGGGAGAGGAGAAATCGTTCTCCGTCAAGGGTACAACCCCGTTGAGCCATGATGACAACGCGAAGAGGTACTATCGCATGGCCGATTTCATGCAGATCGACAGGGCTCAGGCTGATCGTGCTCGGGAGCAGTGGATGAACCTGCGAGCTGTGAAGGACATTGCCGAAGCGATACAGACCATTGCTAAATATGGTCAGCCCAAACCTCTATCGGACAAAACCAGGGCTCGCTGGTCGTAACAGGCGCTGACCTGGTTCCAGCCTGGAGTCCACGAGAGCCGCATTGCGGCCTAAACATGATTTCGCACTTCCGGCGGGCGTCTCCATAGATCGCGCAGTCATCGTAGAAAGTGCTTTTCCGAAGCGGCACGCGCATGCACTTCGTCTTCTGCTGGGGCGAAAACGAGAGCATGCGCGAAGAATAAGAAGGCCATTCCATCACGCGAGCGATCTCCGGCAACCAGCAAGGAACCGAAACCGCCCTACGGGAAGAGCGCGGGTGACGCGAGATCCATCGCATTTCCAACGATGAAGCCCGCGCAATCAACCAAGCAAACTGAAATTGGCTATTCGATTCCCTCAACGATGCGCAAATCTCGATCAGCAGCGCCAGCGATGAATTTTAGCGCTGCCTGATATGCATCGCCATCGTGCGCCGCAATCGCCTTCTCTACACTGTCAAACTCTATGACTACAACGCGCTGCCTGATTCCGCCTTCATACGCCACTGCCGCTTCACCGCGCACCAACAAGCGCCCCCCGGCTTGCGTAAGGGCAGGTCCCGCGAGTTTTCCATACTCTATCAAGGCCGCCGGGTTTGACACAGAGCGGTACACCGAGATCCAGTATCCTTTAGCCATTTCTTCTCTCCTTCGCTCCCATTTCAGAGGCGCAGCCGCGACGCCTTTCGGCGTAGCGAGCATGTTCTCATCGGGAGAGATCATTCAAGAAATCGTTGCAACACCCTGCCTCGGCGACCGCATGATTTTGCTCACCTGAGGCGAGGCGCCACTGATGCCAATTGCACCGACAACTCTTCCCGAACCTTTACGGAAATTCCCCTGCGAAAATCATGATCTTTCCATTATTCGAGGTGTGGATTCCACAAACTGCCCGACTGTGAATGAGATGAGGAGGCCTCGGCGGAAATATCGAACCGGTCCGCCTTGAACAGACAAATGCCCGGACGCGTATCATCGCATCAGAAGAGCCGCGAGTTCATAGCCACTTGAGATCGACAGACGCTCATAGGCTCTGCGTCTATAAGTGAGAACACTGCTCACTTTAATACCTAGTTCCTGCGCTGTCGTCTTGGCAGTGAAACCCACGGCAGTGCGAGCGCAGACCGCGCACTCCCGTGTCGTTAACTTCGCATCGAGCGAGGCCATCCTCTGAGTCAGTTCTTCGATGCGAGCCCGCCTCCGCGTGCCTAGATTTGGCGATTCCGCTGTCAACTCGTAGTGCTTTCTCAATAGTGGGAGGAGAAGATGTGACAAAGTGGCGATGCGCTCTTGTTCCTCGTTGCTGAAACACCCCCAATGTGAATCCTTATAAAAGCTCAGGACGAACCAACCGTTTTCAGCCCAGCGCGCCACCGTGAGCTTCTCAACGACGGCGGGCCTCAAATAACAGTCATTCAGGTATTGGTAGTCACTGATGTTGCCGGGACGAACCCTCAAATTAATCCATTCGCTATGTGCAGTGGTACGGATCATCTGGTATGCAGGATCGAAAGTGAAATATCGATTGATATAACGGCGTATTCTCTCGCTGGAACCCGCAACTCTGCCAGCGTGCACGATAAGGCGAGGATTTCCGGGGGCTGGCCACACCCACCCCGTAAGTTCGCAAATCGGGGCGACCGCGGACACCATCTCGAAGAAGGCGCCCGTCGCACCAGCCGTTCCGGTAGATCGAACAGCCTTTTCGCAGAACAACAGCCAGTCATGTTCGCCAATAGCGGACATTGTGGCACCCCCCCCAATTGCGGGCGGAACTGTAGTCTTGCTCATCAAGCGTGTCAAGACCGTTTGTTTACTTAACGTATCCTCGGCAAGCCCTTGGTCCCGATGGGAGTTACTAAGTTTCAAGATATTAGACATAGGGATCTATAACGTTACCAGCAATGATCCGCTGAAACTCGAAATGGCAAGGCCGAACGTTCCACAGGCGGCCAGCAGAAGCGCTATTCGACGACGCAAACTTTCCGGGAAGACCCTTTCCGCGGCGTCGCCAGGCTCCTACGTCCCCTGGGAAACGCTACAAGATCGGCGTGCAGACGGATTTTGTCTCGGTATAAAGATCAAGCATTTGGTGTCCCATCTCGCGCCCCCAGCCGGATTGCTTGTATCCACCGAACGGCATCGCCGGGTCGAGAATGCCATAGCAATTGATCCAGACCGTCCCGGCGCGAAGTTCGGCAGCGATCCGATGAGCCTTCTTGATGTCGCGCGTCCAGACTCCGGCGCCAAGTCCGTATGGCGTGTTGTTGGCCTTGGCGATCAGATCATCCACATCGCTGAACGGCATCACGGTCACGACCGGCCCAAAGATTTCCTCGCGCACAACCTTCATCTTGTCGCTCGTGTTGACGAGAACCGTCGGCTCAACGAAATAGCCTTTTTCCCCGTGGCGTTTGCCGCCCGTAGCGGCCCTTGCTCCTTCCGAGTATCCCGATTCGAGATAGCCGCAGACGCGATTGAGCTGCTCCTCCGAGACGAGCGGACCGATCTGAGTGGTCGCATCCATTCCGGGGCCAATGCGGAGACTCGACGCAATCTTCGATACGCCGTCGACGACGTTGTCGAACTGCGCGTCTTCCACATAGAGCCGCGATCCCGCGACGCACACCTCACCTTGGTTGAAGAAAATGGCGTTGGCGGCGCCGGGAATGGCGCTGTCGATTTCCGCATCCTGGAAGACGATGTTCGGAGATTTTCCGCCGAGCTCGAGCGAGACTTTCTTCAGGTTTTCGGCGGCCGCGTGAACGATCAGCTTGCCGACTTCCGTCGAGCCGGTGAACGCGACCTTATCGACGTTCGGATGCGCGGCGAGTGCGGCGCCTGCGGTCTCGCCATAGCCCGCGACGATGTTGATAACGCCATCGGGAAAGCCAGCTTCCTGGATCAGTTCGCCCAAAAGCAGCGCGGTGAGAGGAGTTTGCTCCGCAGGCTTCAACACCACCGTGCAACCGACCGCAAGCGCGGGACCCAGCTTCAGCGTGGCCATGACCATCGGGAAGTTCCACGGGATGATCTGGCCGACCACACCGATCGGCTCGCGCAGCGTGTAGGCAAGGAATTTTCCTCCCGGCTGCATGGAAAGCGGAATCGTGTTGCCTTCGACCTTGGTGGCCCAACCGGCGTAATAGCGGAGCGTGTCGATCGAAATTGGTATGTCGGCCAAACGAGCCATGACGACCGGCTTGCCGTTGTCGAGGGATTCGAGCTGCGCGAATTCCTCGAGACGCTTTTCGAGCAGGTCGGCGAGTTTCCACATCAGGCGCGCGCGCTCTGATGGCGCGAGCTTGCGCCACGGCCCTTTCTCAAACGCCGCGCGCGCGGCGGCCACGGCACGATTGATATCTTCTTTGTCGCCTTCAGCCACGTGGGCGAGAACTTCGCCGGTGGATGGATCGTAGGTTGGAAATGTCTTGCCGGACGCCGCATCCACCCATTTTCCGTTGATCAACAGCCGTCGCGGTTTCGCGATGAAGTTATTGACATTCTCGTTGACGGCAATCGTTTGCGTTGCAGTAGTCATCTGTCTTTTCCTTTCGCTCGGATCCGAGCCTCCTCAAAGGCCTTATCCGCGTTCGCTTTTCCTCTGCGATGGACGATCCTTTAAATACGCTCCGCCACGTCGTCAAGACGTAGAGCGCGCCCTTAGGACCCACGGTCGAGCGACTAAAGGTGAAACAACTTTCGTGCGGTCTCGCCCAGGATGTTGCGCTTGGCCTGCTCGCTTAGAAACGGCAGCCCGGCGATTCGCGCGGGCACATCGAAATCCCAGTGCGGCCAGTCCGAGGAGTACATCAATTGCGATTCGGCGCGCACGGCCTTGAACGTCGCCTCGAGCATGTGCGGCATCGTCACCTCGAGCGGCTGCGACGTGAAGTACATCTCGGCGATATATTCGCTCGGCAGCCGCTTGAGCAGCGGCGCGTCCGACTGGCGCATCAGGTATTCATGGTCTAGCCGTTGCATCATGAACGGCACCCACGCCAGCCCACTTTCGATCCAGATCAATTTCAGCTTCGGAAAGCGCTCGGGGAGACCGTTGATTACCCAGTTGGTCAGGTGGGTCATGTTGCAGGTGACGAAAGACATCGCATGGGCGGATAGAAAGCGGTTCATCGTGGACGTCATTGCGTCGCCCCAAGTGGGACCAGCGTGGAACCCGAGCGGCAGGCCGCGTTCCTCGAGTTCGCGGTAGACACGCATGTAGGCATTCTTGTGCACGCCCTCGTGGCGCTGGCTGCTAATCATGAAGCCAACCACGCCGCGCGTTTCGCCGAACTCCGCGATCATTTTCAGGCACGCGTCGGGATCGTGGAACGGAAGGCTTAGCAGCGTTTTCACGCGCTCCTCGCGCGGCAGGATCGTTTCGGTGAACCATCGGTTGTACGCGAACGTCATCGCCGTGGCGATATCCGGCTCGGGATGCAGGCCCATTTCGAGCATCGGCTGCGGAAACACGACCTGGATATTGATCCCCATCGAATCCATGGCGCGGCGCACGAGGGTAAGGTCGCGGTGCTCGTCCGTTTTCTCAACATATTCCGCCAGCTCGGCTTGGTGCGGGATGCGGCCGAAGACGTCCTGAAACGTCATTCCGACGGAATGATTGCTGAACGCGACCTGGCGCGCGTTGGGCCAATCCTGCGTCATCGTCTTCGCGTTGTGCCGCAGGACGGGATTTTCGAGGCGGTCGAGAATCTCGCCCCAGGAATCGAATTCCACGTGGTGCGCGTCAACGTCAACGATGAAATAGTCGTCGAGATGATAGCGCGCGATGTCGCGGCGGGCGTTCGCGAGGATCTCGCGCGAGTCGGTACGCGTGGTGATCTGCTGCACCGCGTGTTCGGTAGCGGCGATCGAGCCGTTCAGAGTCTTGTTTGTTCCCATGGGCCTGTCCTTGCCAGAAAATAGTTACACGACGACCACGGTCGTCGCGCTCATGCGCCGCGCGCGTGGCGGCTGCGATCCGGCGCTGTGCGAGAGAACCAGAGCGCCAAGTCGAATGGATTCAGATCATGCGCGCGCAGGAGGGCGCACGCCATTACCATCGCCTCGGTCGCCGAAACCGTCCCGTCAATCGCGGGGACTGTATCCGCTCCCGGCGCCGCATCTTCAACCATCGTCGCATAGAGCTTCACGGCGCCGCTCACTAGATCGGTCACGCCGACAGCCGGCAAGCTCGCCGCTTCACCAGCCTCGGCCGTTCGCTCTAACTGTGCGTGCAGTTCGACGAGAAGCGCGGACAACTTCGCCGCCTCGTCAGGCGGTAACATAAATTCCGTCCGCGCCCTCTTCCACCGCTACGCGAATCAACCGCGCCGAGGGGCGCCCCGGATGCACGCCGGTCCGGATGTCGTATTCGAATCCGTGCCACGGGCAGACGATGTGCAGCCCCGACTCGTCGAAAGTGAAACCGCGGCTCTCACCGCCCGACTCGATCACTTCGGTGACGGGCGGGATGATCTTACCCTGGCAGACGGGCCCGCCTTGATGCGGGCAAGTATTTTCCCAGGCGTATAGCTTGCCCTCGACCCGGAAGATCCCGATGGTCTTGTCGCCGATGTCGACGACGAGCCGGCCGTCTTCTGGCACCCGTTCACTCGCCCCTACGAAGACCCTCTGCAACGTCACCGTCATATCTCACCAAAAGATGGCAAGCTGGTAGACACTTCCATCCACCTTTCGTTAACTTTCATTTTGATTTTCTGCCGCCGAATGCGCTGCCCGGCAGGAAGATTTTGAGCACTTGACGCCGGCGAATCGCTTAGGACCTGGGTCGTGGGTGCGCCAACCTCGTTTCGAGGACGCGGCATGGCCGCGAACGCAACCGCAACGATTCCAATGGCGGCTATCACGCAGTTCAGCTCAAACGCCTGGGTGTAGCTCCCATAAACGTCGAAGATTTTTCCGCCGATGTAGCCGGCGGGTGCAGCGCAGACCAACGTCACGAGTGTCATCACTCCATTCAATTTCGGGAACGCCGCGGGACCGTAGTAGTGCGCGGTGATCGTCGTGATACACGTTAACGTCCAGCCGGACGCCACACCGTAGAAAACGGCGGCTGCATAAGCCACTGTCAGCGTGTCGGGTCGCACAATGATCGCGAAGTAAGAACCGACGAAATAGATGCTGAGGCCGATCGCGAAGACTAGACGGGAATTCATGACGTCCAGCAGCAACCCGCTGAGCCAGTGGCCGCCGATGGTGCCGATCGTAAACAGGCTCATTGCCCAGGCCGCGTCGGCCGAACTGATACCCGCTCCGCGCAGGCGCAGAATCCAGTGCGCGACGAAAAAGAAGAATGGAAATGTCGTGGCAATTCCGCCGATCGCGATTAGCCAGTACGCGGAAGTTCGATAGGCCTGCGAGGCAGTCCAAGGATAGTTTGTCGCCAGCGCGTCGGTGCGGGATGGCCGATTCTGCTCCTCTTCCGAAATTCCGTCCACCGACTGCCCAAGGGATCGTGGGCTCTCTCTAACAAACAAGAATGCAAGGAGTCCGGAAATTATGCTCGTGCCCGCAACGATCTCCCATCCGATACGCCAATTTCCGCCGGCGGCTCGGAGCATCTTGTCTAGAAAAGGCGAAACGGCAAAACCCGCAAAGCCAGGGGCTGAAAGAGCTATCCCCATCGCGCGCCCGCGATAACGCCTGAACCACTGGGTCACGGCAGCAGCTGCGGTAAACAGCGTCGAGAAGCTGATGCCGATACCGTTGATCACGCCGAAGGCAATGAGATAGTGCCAGGGCTTCGACGCGTAAAGCCACATGAACAGAGAGCCGAGGCAAATCAGAGCGGAGCCGACAATAAACGTCGCACGGACCCCATACTTAAGGATGGACATCGCAACAAGCACTGACGCAAGACCCACGAACAGATTGATCAGCGTGAACCCGAGGCCCAAAGTGCTGCGACTCATCGGAATTTCGTGGATCATGTAGCCGTTGATCACCGAGCCGCCGTAGTATGGAAATCCCATGTTGAAAAAAACGAGGGCAAAGAGAACCGCGACCAGTTTCCAGCCGTAAAATGGTCGTTTATCGGCCACCCAGAATCTCCTCGACTAACACCGCCCCAGCTTGATGAATCTCCTAACTAAGAGCTGGTAAACACAATGATTTCAGCAGTTTCAAGCAGTCCGAATGCCGCGTAAGTATCGACGGATATGGCATTTCTGACGCTTTCTCGCAAATCACAATCAACGATCAAGCATGTCCGGTCACTTTGGGCGCTCGGCACGGGGCGGAACGCGCTGAAATGCTGGCCCATTCAAATACCACAGCAGTCGCTGCTCCGTTGTCATCCAAACTAAGTACAAGCGAAAGCCTTCCAATGCTCCCCTCGAAAACTGGACACGTCAGTTCCTCCACGCTGTAGGGAACATGGGCGGGGAACACGCCCAGATCAATCCTCGGAGGAGAAGTGGCAGATCGTGCAGAAAGGCATCAAGAGCGGGAACGCGTCGGCGTCATGGAACCTTCCGAAGCTGTTCCATGGCTGGAAGGATGAAAAAGCAGGAAGCGAAGGCAGCGCTTGGGGGAAGCGCTGCCGCGGCCGTGGCAGCGCTTGGGGGGAAGCGTTGCCACGGCCGAAATCGAAAAGGACCATTGCACCCGGCAGTCGGAACGGACGCTGGGGCGGAAGTCGTTCGTAATATCAGCCGTTTGGGTCATGCTGCGCCAAAACCTGGCCCCCCTTGGTGGAATACGCGAACGTAAGGCGATAACCCTTCAGGATTTCTTTTGGCGCAATTGCGCGGAGGTTCTCAATCGTGTTCGAACCCAGCGTAATTTCACCATCGCCCTCCCAAATCTCGGTGCTGGCAAAGTCATAGGCTCCGCCCGTAACCAGCTCGAATACCGCTGGTTTTACGCCGTTAAGAGCCGGGAAGTGTCGCGTATTGTGCATCGGTGGACCGTGCAGAGTCGGACCAGCCTTTGAGACCTGGCGAAGGGTAACAACGGAATGTGCAACTTCGCGGCTGCCCGCCGTGCATGTCCCAGCGAACTTGGACCCCGGTTCAAGCCTCGGAGTCGCCTTGCCGACAGCATAAGGACGGGAGATGTGGATCGACGCGAGCTTCTTGGGAAAGCCCTGAATCCAGCCGCGATACATCGCGAAATCCTTATCAACCCATATATACACACAGCGGCTCGCAGGTTTGCCCTGGAACTTACAGCCCACAACGATGATGAATTCTTTGTATTGCGATTGAATCGGGTCAAGCAACTCCTGACAACCGTCCGAACACGATTGCCAATCGGCAAAGATCGCAGCGACTGCTCCGGGATCGTCCGCCGGTTCCAATTCCGTCGGAAGCAGACCGATCACAGCGTCCGGATTTGTGCGGTATTCCACGATCAGTAGATCGCCGCAGTAATGCCACGGTGGAGGCGGAACGATGCCTTCGGAACCGCTTGGCGACAGGGGGGCTGTATAACCCTTGGGATTCTTGCGTTTCATTCGGCCTCTGTGAAATTCAGCGCCTGGAAAAGTCCGTCATACGGTCTAACGCAGCAACACGTGCATGGCTCGCGAACAGCAGCATCGAGGGCTTCGAAGCTAATAGGCCTCCCGAGGCAGAACTGGATCGGGCCAGGGCAGCGTTCCGATGCAGTCTGTATTGATGTCCTCAATCTTCGTGCGGCCGTTACTGCCCATCGTGATTCTCAGCTCGTGCTGGACGATCTCGAGGATCCTTTCGACGCCCGGCTGGCCAAAGGCTCCAAGACCCCAGAGCACTGGACGGCCCATTCCAACCGCAGCGGCGCCCAGAGCAAGTGCCTTGAATACGTCTGTGCCACGACGGACGCCACCATCGAGAAATACCGGAACGCGACCGTTCACTTCCTTAACGATTTCCGGAAGAGTAGCGATGGTGGAACGGAACGTCTCTGTGGCGCGCCCACCATGGTTCGAAACGTGAACAAAATCGATTCCGTGCTTGATGCACAGAGAGGCATCCTCAACGGTCACAATCCCTTTGATGCCGAACTTGCCCTTCCAGGCCTGGCGCATTCGATCTACATAGGCCCAATCGAACGGATCGCCCGGCGCTTTTCTATCGAATCCCTTGTCCATGATGTGCGCGTTACCAGCAGGGGGTTGATGACATGCCGAGCACGTCGTGAGATCCTTCGGTACAAGGCGTTCCTCAGTTTCCGCATTTCGTCCGCCGGCGGCATCAACGGTCAGGACGATCGTGGTGACTCCAGCTGCCTCTAAGCGCTTTAAGAGAATTTCGCAATTCGAAAAAGCCGCCGGTGCGTAGATCTGCTGAACGACTGGACGACCGAGAGCCGCACAGCAATCTTCAACCGATTCCGAAGCGCTTGAATCCAACATCTGCATCGCGTTCCGCGTTTTGGCGGCCCGCGAAACCGACAGTTCACCGTCCGGCAACCAAACATTTCTCTGACCGCCCGTGGGGCATGTGAACAGAGGCGAGTCGTATGTGGTACCAAATATCGCGGTCTTCATGTCTACTTTTCTTACATCGTACAGTCGGCGCGGGCGCAGGTAGAACTGATTGAAGCCTTCGCGATTGGCGCGAACCGTAGCGTCGCCGTCGACCCCGCCCGCTATATGAGCCCAGTGGCCGGGGAGTATCCTGCGGTGGGCGGGTTCCTCAAAATCGAAAACATCAAGCGCTTGCGATGGATCGGTGATCACGTCGGAGGGTGCGGCGGCTTGTGTCGCCGGCGAATTGGGTTCCTGAGCTTCGATCCCGCCCTCGGCTAAGAAAGCGGCCATCCCCCCCAGAGAGGCGATGACGGGGCTGCCCGCGATAAACTTCAGAAATTCCCTACGGCACTGAGCCTTTGTGATATTCATAACTCGCGGGACTATACGACCGACTTATTTCAATTGCAAGATCGGGCGGTCCCTACAACTGAGTACAAGACTTCGGGGGAAGAATCCCGCACGTGACACTCTTGAAAGGCGTCCAATCCCAAGTATCGTGGCCAAGGGGCACTGGACCGGCTTCGACGAAAAGTGTTATGCAATCGGCGAGCTAGAGAACAATTGGGCGGGCGTCGTACAACGGCAGTATAGAAGCTTCCCGAGCCTTCTCCAGCACGCCTAACGCGCTGAACTGGCGGCACTTGCTTCAGCGAAAATCGCCTTAGAGTTGGAAAATGATGGAAAACGGAGGGCCCCCAGCTCCCATTTTCTGTCACTCATCAGCTGCAAGAGAGGGTGTTTGGTTGAACCGTGAGACTTCGACTCAAATCAACCTGCGGATTTGAAAATCTCGATCCAGCGCTCCAGAGTCTCGTCGTGTTGTTCGAGTCGTCCAATCAGATAACCCCTCAGTTCCTCGTGATAGCGCTGCCGACGAGTTTCGCTTCTCAATTTTCTCGATCGGAATCCTTCAACCCCGCCCTCTGTAACTTCGAGAGGATGTAGTCATAAGGATCAGGCACGAGAAGCCTCAGCCGTTCGAACTGGCCATTTCGGAGAGTCTCTCTTCGTATTCTTCCGGCAGGGTCGTGACTGTGACACGATGAAGATAGATCTTATATTTCTGACGCAGGGCGGAGTCATAGCCTTCCTCCAGGTTGAAATCGGCTGGCACGGCCGTGTAATAGTCGATATCCCCGGTTGTGCGGAGGATTCCGTAATGAAAGACGAGCGCAAAACCTCCGGTGCAGTCAATTTCGAGTGTTTTTTCTAATGCCCTGTCGATCTCGCCCAGGAAATCCTTCCATGGCGAAGGGAGGGACGCGCCGGATCTCTCACCGGGCATAGGAAACCTGTTCCGAGCGCATGTCCGCCAGCAGATTCCAGTGTGCCGCGTCGGCGGTGCGATTCTTCGAAAGCCACTGCCGTTCCCTCTCGCTCCTCGGAGGACGGTAGAAAAAGCCTTCCTTCGCAAGGCGGCTCTCTTCGAGCATCTCTTCAAGCTTGCCGAGTTCCTTCGATCTGGTGTCTTCGCTATGACCCTCGGCCACACGCCGGTGCTGGGGCAGTTCCGCAGGCTCCTCAAAAAAGACGAATGAGAAGGACCAAAGGATTCTGCTGTTCATGGCGCAGAAGATGGCGCGCACCAGCCGGGCGCGGGCCTGACGATTCCCTTCCCCGCCGCTGTTCTGCCCTAATTCAACATAATCGATCCTTTGCGGAACTCTGTTCTCCGAAAATCAAGGCCGTCTTCGCACAAACGACCAGCAAGTCCGTCTCGAAGACCGGCGGATTCTTACGCTGAGGCCTGTCTAGATAAAGTTCAAGTACTGTGGATGGGCCAGAAGGAGACGAAACAGACTACGACCGGCTGCGATCTTGCCAGATTAGGAAACTGAGCGGTCAAGAAGGGACGCTCCCCACGAAAAGAAGAAATCGCGAGCTGTTTCCAAGCCTGTCATGGATGAATCGACACTGGACTCAGGTCAAGGCTCTGATGATAACCAAGAGTCAGCTTGAACGCGATAAAACGTAACGCGTGAGAGAGTTCGTTCGTGCGAAGTGCCCGATATACGTGATCGGACAGGTGGGGAATCTCGCTGACTCGCCAGAAGTCCGTTTGTAGGAAGCTGACCAACAGAGAACATCATGGCGTACCGTCAGAGGTTGAACGACTACTCACTCTTCCACCTGATCCAAGGCCCCGTGGAAACTGCCCAGTTATTGTTGAGAGCGTGTCCGTTGGGGTCCGCCAGATCTCGGCAATGAACTACTTGCCTGGTGACGCACCTTGGCGTCCTGCGGTGTACGAACGGGTGCGACCGGCAGGATCGCGCGGACTGTCGTGCCCACCCCGGGCGCGCTCTCAAGTTCGAACGTTCCGTTCAACAATGTGACGCGTTCACGCATCCCGGCAATTCCCACTCCCGGCAGTGCGTCGTCATTCATGATCGAGCCATGCGGCGCGATCCCGCAACCTTCATCCCGCACCTCGATCCGGATTCGCCCACCCTCGATCGCCACGCACACCCTCGCGGTGCGGCTCCCGGAGTAGCGATGCACGTTGGTAAGCGCCTCTTGGACGATGCGGAACAGTGCTGTTTCGACGTCTTGAGACAACCGACCGAAGGTCTCCGGGATGTCGACCACCACTTGAATGCCGCTGCGCTCGGAGAATCCGCGGGCATACCATCGCAATGCAGGGCCCAACCCGGTTTCGTCCAGAAGCGGAGGATGCATCAGGTAAGCAATCGAGCGCACTTCTCGGATCGCGTCTTCGGCCAGTTTGACCGAAGATTGCAAAAGTTCCAGGGCTCGCTCGTTGTCCGGCGGAAGGGATTTTCTCAGGTTCCCAAGCGTCATCTTCAGGGCAGCTAGACTTTGCCCAGCTGATTCGTGCAGGTCGCGCGCCATTTGCCGGCGCTCGTGGTCTCGCTCATCGAGCGACCGCTGCGAAAGGCGGCGCAGTTTATGCTCCGCCAGAGCGAGAGAGGCTTCGCTCCTCCGTAGCCTCTCCTCGACCTTCCTTCGCTCGGTGATGTCCGGGGATGTCCCCAATATCCGTCGCACGCACCCTCTCTTGTCCCTTTCGGCAACCGTGTGCGACTGCAGCACGTAAACGTGTTGCCGTTCCGTGAGCGGTGGGGACGGGGCATCCAACAGAACCGAGCCTTAGTACGCTCTCCGAACCCGATGCGTCAATTCGCATTAATACCTACGTAGCTGTTACGCCAGCGAGGGCAAGTCGATGGCGGCCCCGTAGAGGGCTCAGCATCGTGGACGGGACTACGACGTATGCGGAGACGATACGCCCAGAAGTCCGCATCGAGGAGGCGTGGCCGAAAGCAGCTCGACGGACTGGCTGTAGGATCGGCGTCAGTCCGGCTGAGCCGAACGGCTATTTCGTTTCCTCGGCCGTGATCTTGATGTTGAACCCGTTAAGGAAGTGGGCCTCTTTCTCTGACACTTCAATAGGTAGGCCCGTAAAGTTCTGCAACATGCCAGCAATATCGCGATAGTCCTTCTTATCGGCTTGGATCGCAACTACCTTGCCTTCTTTTGTGTCGATCGAAAAATAGTGCTGGTGATGGGGCATCAGGCCGACGATTAGACCAACGCCGAGCGAGAGCACCCCCGTGACAATCCCAGCGACCCAATGGTGGTACGCATTTTCTCCGTATCGAATTGCGGCGATGTCCGAAGCAGGAACCTTAACGGTCTGGATCGGCATGCACTTCGGACAATTGAGGACTATGTCCTGTCCCGATATGCCGAGAGAATTATGCCAGTCCTTCGGCTCGGACTTCGTCACTCCGGGAGCAGCGATGACGATGAGTTTGTCTGCGCTCTGTGGATACGCAGGCAAAACCATCACGGAAAGTGCTACCGAAATAATCAGCAGTCGCTTCATCGCGTAGCCTTTCCTTTATTTGCCCGGGACTGCTTTTGTGAATCACCACCTTCGTGAAATCGAATGTGACCGGTCGCCAGCAAAGTTTCGGTCTGCCAACCATCTAAGCCATCTAGCAAACGTCTTATCACGTCGTGGCTAGACGCGCGGCAGGTAACAGCGGCATCGAAAATCCCGCCGAGGGTCAAAACATCGAGCAGAAGAATTCCCTTACTCTCTGCACTTTCGCTGATAACCGGGCGTGCAAGCGAGACAGGTCGTGTTGTTCCTTCCATCCGGCGCAATAGGATCACGTCGGTTTTCATGGACGCTATCTCTGCGGGACGATCTGGCCCGGTTCGGTCGCAACGATTTCAGGGATTCCGCGATACCATCGAAATCTTACCCGTGACACACACATTTGCTTCGCTATACTTCGACTCGGGGGTTCCAAACTTCGGACGGTTCTCCCCCAGATCACAATCGTGAATATCTCGTTGGGTAGGGCTCATCGAGATTCAAGAAGGTCGGCTCTCCCTTGCTTCGAGACGCGTAGCGTGTGCTGACTACCTTCCCGCAAACAGCCTCTACTTCGCCAACGTGACCTTTCGCCTGCCGGGCTGTTATCCTCTCAGTTTGCGCGACGGTTGACAGCCCAAACAACAGAACGGCGGCAAGAAATCTGAGGCTCACTAAAGTCATCCCTTTCGGTCAATCGGCTTTTACTATACGAGCATACCTAATTCAATAGGTAATAGGGGTGAAACGACGGCGCGGAGGATAGCACATTAGATTCGACAGCCTCGGAGTTCTCGTCTTTGAGGTCGCACCGAAGCGTGGTACCGGTAACGGCAACCTTGCGAATTGAGGCGGTTGGAGTGTGACTGCCATACGCCTCCCGGATAAATCCTCGCACCCAGCCCGGAAGGAGTACGCGGCGTCCTCAATTTTCTTAAGGTGACGGCGCAGGGTGCGGGGCTCAAACGCGGAGTCAAACGACACTTGGCCTGGCACAGCCCACATCGGCTCCCAATCTCTCAGCCATTGAGAAGCGCCCGGACGAGGATCGGACTCTTGCGCGCCGATGCCTTCGGCCCGCTTTCGCAGCGCGACGAAAGATTCCTGAATGTAAGAACTGCCTAAATCGAAAGCGCCACAATCGTCAGCCGTGAATGACACTCGAATGCTCAGCGAAAGCGCGGCATCGTAAGCCTCTCGCATTTGCGCAGCACATTCGTCGAGAACTTGGGTGCTATTCGCGGTGCGACCCACTTCTGCGAACCTTGCTGCGACGCTCAGAAACTGAAACGCGAGTATCTTTCGCTGATCCGCTCCGAGTTTGAGTGTCGTTAGCCTCATCAGCCCGTCACCGGTTCCGCCACTTGCTAGAAGGCGATCGAATCGGCGCGAGCGACCCGATTAGATCGAGAGAAAAGAGGCGGCGCTGCCGAAGGGACACAACCCCGCCATCCTCGAGCAAAGGCTGAGCGGCTGGGCGGAGCCGCTCGGGGTCTCTGGTTGGAACTTAGCCGTTCAAGGAAGGCAGCCTTATAGCTGTTATCGGCCACTTCGTCAATCCGCAGTGATACCTAAACTGATTACGGAAGTGGGGAGGGAATTTGCGGAAACTGCCAATAAGGTCCGTAAGAACCGCCTAATCTCCGTCAGGGATGTAGTTATTCACAACGATGAATGCCGCTTGGGCGGGATTGTTGATTTTGTATGCACTTGGGCCTGACAGCGAGCCGACATACATCTTCGCGGGGAAGCCCTTCAGGAGTTTACGTGCGATCCGAGCGTCCCCAAGGTGTTTGAGCCCATATTGCTTTGGGATCGTGACACTGGCCCTCTTTCGCACGCAAGCGCGAATACGGCTGTGAAGCATGGTGTAACACTTCTCGCAGAGACCCATCGCACAGTACAACTCCTTTTCGTCACACCTCAGGCATCCATGGTCGGCGAAGTAGTCGCGCATCTTGAACCTGTGCTCTGGAGGCAGCAGACGATAGATGGCGTATGTGATTTTGGCGGGCAAGAACCATGGGTGAAAGAACAGAGAGTCCTGTGCGGATCGTCGGCCTATGCCATGATTTCGTATTTTCCGGCTGCGTTGATCTTCTTCTGCGTTCCCCATAGATCAGGCCTCCCTCGGATGATATTTCTGTATGGTTTTCGCCATCATCGTTGTGCTGACGTGCGTGTAGGTCGCCGTTGATTCGAGCCTTGCGTGGCCCAGTAGTTGCTGGATGACCCTAACGTCCGCGCCACGGTTCAACAGGTGAGTAGCAAAACTATGTCGAAGGATGTGTGGGTGTACGTGTTGTTTCAAACCTGCGCGGCTTCCCAAAATTTTCATGAATCGACCGGCTGCAGTTTGCGAAAACGGTTTTGTTCGTTCGGGGCGATCGAGTCGCACGCCTTTCAGCACTGTGCGGAATTTTGCCTTCACTTCCGCGTCCGACATTCCGCCGACGCGACCCAATAGCACCTGCTCTTGTTTTGAATTCTGCTTCCCGTAATCTCTCCAGATGCCGACCCAGTTGCCTCCGTCCTTGTAGAAAGCACCTTTTTGAATCGGATAGTCCGCTTGAAAAACATACCCCCTTTGACGTCGTTGTACGTAGTCACGAAGAGCATGCCCAGCACGACGCCCGAACGGAACGACACGAATGCCGCTCTTGCCCTTAACGCGCGCGATTCTGGCGGCGAAATCAACATCTTCGATCTTCAGGGTCCGCATTTCGCCCGGTCGGCAGCCAGTTCCATAACAAAATTCTACATAAGCTCGATCCCGCCGCGACTTACATGCTCGGATTAGTCGAAGAACATCAGTCTCGCTCAGAACATCTGGCGGTTTTCGCCGTGCATTACGAATCCTGACCAGCCGGGGCGGCACGTAGCCAACCATCCCGCCAAGATTCAAGAAGTCATAAAACGTGCGCAGGGATGTCAGGTAGTCGTTTGCGTACGCTAACGTGACCCCTTTCTCCGCAAGCTGGGCAATGAACCTTCGGACATCCATATGAGTCGCGTCCGTGAGAAGTTTGCCGTTAAGCGATTCGATGAAAAGCTGGATCGTTCGCCTACGCCTGGTCACAGTGCCCGGCGCATATTGTTGAATGAGCATCCAGCGGTCGTACCTCTTTGCCAAGCGTTGATTGATAGCATCGTGGGGGCGCATGGGTCTGGAGTGAATACAGAAAGCTAGAACAAGTCAAGCGTGGAATTTCCCGACCTACCAAGGTGGGCGAACCTTCCGAACCGCAGACGGAGGACGTTATCGCGTGGGACTCGGGCAAGGATGCCAAGGTGCGCGGGCAGTTCCGTCGGCTGCTAGGCAGAACGAGTGAGAGAATCAGCGCATCCTTGTGTTCGTGACGCAGAAGCGCCCGCGCAGAGACGCCGACACGGGTTCTGACACTCCGCAATCGCCCAGAGTATGGGAGCCGACATGGCCGGATCTAGCGCCGGACACGCCATCGTCCGGCGCTGCCTTTCAAACCCACGCGGTACGCCGTCATCTCAGGAAAATCGAGGACGCCGCCTGCTCTGGTTCACCTCTCCGGGGTACGAAAGACACCCTCTCGGTGAGCCAATCTTTCTGAGACCGGCTTCGTCGACGTGATCGACCGGAAGGACTTCCCGCTCCTTGCATCCTGAAAGGGAATTCTGGATTTGCCAAAGGTTCCGAATCGGAACGTTCGCACGCTCCTTTTGGCGTTCATCACAAGTAACTCCGCTCCTCTGAATGTGTTGGCGATCAGCATTCGATGGCCCCTTCCATGCAACGCGCCAGTTGCCGAGCGTCATGTCGCCCGGATCGCTGTAAGAAGCCGGGTCACTGTCCGCGACGGCCTTTCGATCTCACCCGTCGAATCGGATTCGGCCTTTTTTTTCGAAGAGGCCTACTTGCACGCGTTGTTCAGCCGGAGGCTTGATTTATGTCATTCCCGCGAACGAAGTCTACACCGCGAACTTGGTTGATACTGACCACTCATGGCCTTGCCGCGTGGTTGCTAATCTCTTTGATGGGATGCGCCTATACGGGACCTACGGGGCCGCCCAACATTCCACCCCAAGAGCCCAATGTGGTCTCGCTCGATCCGTCAAATTGGTACATCTTCCACAGCGCCGGTATGCCGGCCCACCCTTCCGCCGATCCCGAAGGGGCGTGGTCGTTCGATTTCCCGAGTTCGGAGGCTGGAGGATATCTGGGCTACGTTGAGACGCCATTTAACGCGACGATACCCCTTCACAACGTAACCATAACCTTCCGGGTGGAGAACAATGCTGCGCAATATGTAGTCTACGACCCCACGGACCATCCGCCGGCGACGTTCCGGCTGCTTATTGAGCAGCAGAACGACAACCTCAGCGACCTGAACGGCCGCTGGTGGGCGCCGGCCAGCATGTATGACCTCGGCTCGCAAGATAATCAAACGTTGACGATCAGCGTGCCGCTCACATCCGACCAGTGGACCAATGTGGACGGCCAGCACGACGCGCAGGCATTTGCCCAAGCCCTCCAAAACGTCGGATGGGTGGGATTGACATTCGGCGGGCAGTACTTCGCCGGGCACGGCGTTGCGATCAGCAGCGGTAGCGCGAAATTCATCCTGATCGATTACAGCATCGATTGACTTTCGAGTTTAGGCGTGCCTTTCTCGATGGCCGCGTGTTACATGCGACATGGACCGCTACCAACTCGTATCAGGAGTTTCCGCACACTGCCGTTCATCGCTTTCCTACATCAGTCTAGGTATCACTGCGGATTGACGAAATTGTTCACGACCCGATATAAAAACGCCTCTCTTGGACGGCGCCAGATGTTCCGGCCGCCCCCGGAGCGGCCATGCCTAGCCGCTCAGCCGCCGTTCGAGAATCGCGGGGTTGCCTTGAGGGAGACAACCCCGCCTGCCACCGACTGCTTTGAACGGCCCTCGAAATCCACGGATTGATGCAGGCACTCCCCGGACATGCTGTAATCTCACAGCCCGATTGAACGGTGGATTGCGCCTTATTCCCGCTAAGGATCGTGCTTGGCGTTCGCTTTCCGTGTTTGATTCTCGTCTATCGCGGAAATTGCTTTTTGCAGGAATGCCCGTGCCTCAAGTACGGCGAATCCGACGCCGTGCTCGCCGAAGCCACTTACCGTTCGGTCGAAATCGTTCCGAAGCTCTATCATGCGGTCGCGCAAGGTCATAACGGCACGACGCAAATCCGGCTGGCTACGTGGAGCCGCCATAATCCACCCCGTCGCTTCCGCTTCCAGTGTTAGCAGGACGGATGCTTGACGAGGAAAGATTAGCTGCGTGTCCGGAATGTGCCCATGGCACGATCCTCATAGCGAATTAGTACGAAGGTTCGCCGCACCTTCGATCTATGCTAACAGGTACGATTGTCCTAGGGTGAATCCGGCACTATTTCTAGAGTTCTAGGGTCGAACATCCTACTCGATTCGCGCACCTGAATCGGTACTGTTACGTGTGCCGGGAATTTCAGTATTCTCCAGCGTTGACAGTTATCTGATTAATATATAGCGTCGTCTCGATTCTGTGGGGGCGTTTTCGGTCCGACCGCACCAGATCACACATCGTCTGGCCGAAAGTTCAGGATGCTTGAGGAAGGGTCTCCTCGGCCCCCGCTAAGCAGAACATGAATTGAAGTGTCTTCTCACCCAGCCAGGAGGCACTACCATGTCTATCGTAAGAGTTGCGCACGCCTCTCAATCGGTCTTGCAGTTCTCTCCGGTCCGAGAGAACCCAACTCTTCCGACCCGCTCTCAGGTTTCGACACCGCAGGACTCTGACACAAGGATGTTTATAACCCCGGAGGAAAAGGTTCAGATCCTGGATGAACACATCTATGAGTTGCGGAATCTCGTTGCGGAGCTGATTGACCAAGATGCATACCCTGATGAGGACATGCGCGATTATGTCGCGGAACTTCGGTATTCCCGCGAAAAGCGAGACGAAATTATCCACCTCATGCGGGAGCTCTCCCGATTGCAGATTACCGGACACCCGCCGTGTGACTACGAGGAGTGGATACCTTGGGCTTATGAACAAATGCGTCCGCGTGCCCCGCAGGGGATTCCGGAACCGGAATATGACTGGAGCGACCGGCTGCGCTGGGCACAAAGCAAGAGGACTCTCGTACGGATTGCCCCAGCCGCTCCGAAGGCCGCACACGCCCCAACCGTCGCGAGCGGGAGCAAACCGCCACGAAAATCTCCAACACGATTCTGGTCGTTGAAAATCGCTCTTCGACGATTTTGGGTTGCCATCAGCGTCACCCGTAGCCGCTGAACACATCGTCTTTGATCGACCGCTTAGATTCCTGCGCAACGGTGCGTCGCTAATCGTTGTTCAACGCTTGCGACTGCGTCTCGCCGGGCGCTCCCGTCTGGGCAGAATTGCTCGCGGCTGTCGCTTGGCGGTAGCGTGTCAGGTACAGCATGAAGGGCGTGACTTCGAAAGGCATCTTTTCCCTCGCAGAGAGCAGCTTCACGGACGCGGCCATCATCATTTCGATTTTGTCGTTCCACGGGTCAAGCTTGATGCGAGAACCCATGGGGAGAGCGGCGATCTGGTCGGTTTTGCCTGGTTCCAATCTTGGTCCCGAATTCACCAGCGCGGCAATGGGATACACCTCGTTGCCCAGATGCGGGCCAATCAGACGCGGCAGCAGCTTGGACTCCTCGCTCAACTGTTGCAGGAACAAGGCCGCGGTCCCTAGCTGACTTCGGTAAGGCGAATTGCCGATGATCTCAAGCGCTTTCGCGCCGGTCGCCTGCCAGTCTTCTTGGCTCTCTTTGAATGAGAACTTCTTCAAGGCTTGATCTGACGGAGTCTGGAGGACGTCCGAAAACCCATACTGGCTGATAGCTCCCTTCGACGCCATCGCTTCGCTCAGCGCTTGAGCGAGCATGACGGCAAGCGTCGACTCATCCGGCAGAACATCCAAGAGTCCGCGGCTCAGGACAATCGTATGCCCAATAGCGAATAACTCGATGTTACTGGTCAGGATGACCCGGCAGCGGGGCTCGGGATCGATGTCGAGATGGTTCGTTACCTCAAGATTGTTGAGCACGGTGTCGAGAACTTTGTCCACATCCCCTTCGGGCGCAATCAGACCCGCGCGGACCAGGGTGTCGATGGCATTGTCCTCGCCCTCCCGCTCGAACTCGCGTTCTTCCTGGACGGGCGAGCGATCATGCTCGCGATCGCTGTCGTCCTGTACTTGCTTGTTGTCGCCCTCCACCACCAAATCGCTGAATTCGTCCTCATGCGATGCGGCTGTTGGGCTATACGCCCAGAAATATGTCTGAGCCTTGAAGCGAGGAAGCTCTATAGCCTTTGGCTTCAGCTCCTCGATGAAGACATACGCCGGCAGCCATAGGTCGGGCTGCACGTTCAGTCGCCAGCTATCGAAGTGAGTCATCAGTTTGTCGTGGACATAAACGCCACTGAAACGAACGATTGTGTAGTCATGGTCTTCCACCCAAATGCGGCCTTCAAAGCGGCCTTTCCCGGATTTGTGCGCGGGCGTGAGGTCGAACATCAGACATCGCACTTCGCCGAGGAAATCCCGGCCGGCGTAGTGGAACTCGTAATGCTCCCGATCGAAGTGATCTCTATCGACGTAGATCATTTGCAGAAACCCACCAGGATTCCAAGGCTCCTCGCTCGGGGGACTAAGAACGCCGAGTACACCTCCTACCCGGGGTAGCATCGAGCGCACTGCGACTCCGCGAGCAAGGTCCGCTTGGCCAATGAAGTAAGCATCGTGATCGGGCAGGAAACCCACCTCTTTATTGGGCTTCAACTGCTGGATATATGTTTCGACAATTGGCTTGTAGAGCGCGAAAGCCGTGATCTCGTTCTGCTCCCGCTGGATAATTTGCTCGACAACCTTGTCAAGCGCGGATGCTTTTCCATCAGGCGTTGACGACTTTTCCTGGTTGTTCCGAGCATTAGAACTGTGTTGCGGATCTGGCCGTGCCGGTTGCGCCAGGCTTGCAGACGCAATTAGCGCTGCCAAGAACACTGCGGAGCAAAGTTTGAATGCCCACATATTACTTCCCCTTTCAGTAGGCGAGTTGAAACACGATGTGAACGGTCTCGATCGAATCGACCGGAAGGCCCTCATCGCTCTGTGCTGGCCGGAACTTGATTTGATTGGCGGCCGCTTCGGCGGCCTCATCCAATCCGTATCCAAGGCCGCGAACGACCCTCAGAACGGTTGGCTGGCCTGAACCCGAGAAACGGACTTCGAGGAGTACGTCGCCTTCGATCTTCTTCGACAGTGCCGCACTGGTATAGGTCGGAGTCGGTTTAAATAGAATCTCGACCGGTCTTGCTCGAGTCGGTGCTTCATCGCTTTTTCTTGATCTCCGAGCCACTCGGGCGGCATTCTCGTCGGGAAACAGTCCTTCGCGGACGGCGCCAGTTGGCCCTGATCCTTGGGATGTTGCGATACCCCCGGCGGGTCCCACAGAACCGGACGGCAGATTGAAGCTCCCGAGTTGCGCGATGTCAGTCCCCCGCGTCGCCCGTGAATTGTTCGGAAGACCATTCGGATCTCCGAACCCACCCATCTGAACTCCTGGGCGCGGCTTCTCTAAATTCGGGACCGTCGCCGTATCCAGAGCGAAAGCAACCGGCCGCTGGCTCGGGATATCAGGAGCGTCGGCGCTAACAGTTTTCCTGACCCGGTCTATCACCGGCACCGATGCCACGGGCGCGGGAATCGTCGGAGTGACCGGCAAAGTGATACGGGGTTGACTTCTTACGGAAGAGAATCTTCTTGATCGAGGCGGCTGAGGCTTCCAAGCACTCACGGACTCTGGCGAGGGTGCAATGATGGTCGCCATGTAGTGGCGGAAGTCGACGACGCGGTCTGGAAAAAGTAGGGGTACCGATAACACGATGAGCACAACGATGGTTTGAAGGAAGGCTCCAAGACCGAAGGATCTCCAAGGCGGCCTGGTTTTGGGTAACAGCGCGTCTTGTAATGGAGCCCGGTCCGAAATGCTCATAGCGATCTCCCACTCCTTGCCGCATAGGGAAAGGTGAACCGCAAAGACAGTTCGAGTCCTCTTCTGAGCGGCGACCTGTGCCGCGGGTTTCGCTTCTTCGGTGAGGGACATGGCGTCTAGGCACACCTCCACAGAAGTGAATTTCCAGGGCGACTTCCTCGATCCGCTAAAGCATCAAGCCGTTCTTGATCGCAGACCTTACTCGCAAAATGAGGACTAGGCATTTTGCGGGCCGAATTGCGGTATCCAGAAACTGCACTGAATAAGGACTTTAACCGGGCCATGTTACCGACGCGGTTTCGTTTCGCAACTTGGGTCATCCAAAAGGGGAATCGAATCCTGCAGAATTTCGCGGGTTTCCGCCAATACCTCAGAACATGAAATCTAGCACTTCCTTCTGAGGGCGACCATCCATAGACACAGCGTTTTATCGGTTATCGAAGACTTTCAGCCTCGCGATTTGCAAGGAGTCGTGCGTAGTTTTCCTCATCTCAAGTGGCACCCCGTGTGCAACCGTCGATTCGTTGGGCGTGAAGAGGGGAAAGAAATGAGCACAGCTCGCCGAGGCATGCCGATTTGGGGAGTCAGCCTCCTGTTTTTGATGTTTAATACTCCGGCGCGAGGCCAGATTAGTCCAAGCCTCGCCGCATACACATCGCGATCAGCCGGTAATTATCAAATTGTCTTGCCGCCACCGCCGCCTATAGACTCGGGCCTCGCACTCGGGCCGGTTTCAAAACATTACGATGTCATCCAGCTCCACTCGAAACTGGGCAAAACCCTTTGGTTCGGTTGGGGACTAGCAGCGTCGCTTTCGGTGGCGAGTGCGGAGATGACGATACGCTGCGAGCACATCGCCAACTGCTCGGAGGGCAACCCGCTGTTCGGCAAGAAGCCCAGCCGGCTGGAATTGTACGTACCTCGGGCAGGCGTAATAACGGCGGGCATACTCCTCTGTGGGCATTGGAAGCGACGCAATCCGAATGACAAGGCTCCGACGATCACAGTAGTGGCCGTCGATGCAATCTGGGGAGCCGATGCCGGGTGGGATGCCCATGAGCTGAGTTCGATTCCCGAATCGGCGCCCACTCGGCTGATTGTTCACCCATAGCTCGACCGATCTCGGCACACCCTTGATTAGAGCCACTGCGAAATAAACTTCCGCGCCATGCAGCCGATCTGAATGTTGGACGCACGGCTGCGTGAAGGTTTCTCGCATTGTCGCCTCGGTTTGTATCCTCGCTCTCAAGGTACACGCATCTTCGTTCGATCCGTCGAAGACCGTTGTCGCGGTGCACGAACTGAAACTCCTTCATTCTACTTTCGGAACAGCCGCGTGCCTCGATGTAGAGTGCAGATACCTGCTGACCAATGCTCATGTTGCGATGCTTGCATCGCCCAACGCGATTCACGGAGATCCGGTCGTACAGAAATTCTTGGCGACCGGGCCGGACGACGATGGTGCCATTATGGAACCGGAGGGAGATGGCGCGGCCGCCTATAATCCCGTGCGCGACATCGCCATCTACGAACTAGTTAGACCCATGAAGGGTTTTCAGGGGATGCCGTTCAGTCTCGAACCCCTGGCAGACGGCGATCAAGTCGAAATCGTTGCTTTCCCGGGACGAACAATCGGAATGGCAGACTTCTATCGAACACTGACCAAATGGCAGGCGACGTACTTTGCGGATAGCGTCAATGGATGTTTGCTATTCAAATACAAGGTATCGGACTCCGGCGGAAGGATTCGCCCGGGAGCCAGTGGCGGCATCGTGGTACGTAACGGCGCGATCATCGGAATCCTGAGGGGAATGATGCCTTCAGACTTGATTGCTGAGGCGGTTCCCATATCTTCACTCGAACGTTTTCTCGCCAAAGTGAACCCCTATTTGCACGCGCAATTGTTTCCAAAAGCGACCGTCATACAGCCGGCTTCGTTAGACGCCTTCCCGGCGTGGATCATTTCCCCGTCGATACCTGGTGTGCTGGAGCGGCGCACCGCCGAACCTGACGACGTGCAGCGCGTCCGACGAAAGGCTCAACAACTGTACGACTCCATGAAATTCTTGATGGCACGCCAGTTCGTCTCATGGAGTGAGGGTGGCCCTCCGAAAATGGAGGCCGTGTACGATTTGAATGTGCGCGACGGCGTAGAAGTGTTTACGGACGGCAAACACGAATACACGGGCGAGATTCCGTTCCCAAACATTCACGGATGGGTTGGACCGGGACAATTGTGGTTAAACGCGCCCCGCTACGCCAATAATGATTTATCGTTGCGCATCCGACATGCCGGACTGACAACCGTCAACAGCAAGCCCCTCGATGTCTATCAATGGCAGGCACCGGGACCGGAGTCGAAATTCTGTCAGTTCGATGAGGTCGCGCTATTCCCCTTCTCCAGGCACGACAGAATCTCCGACGTGGGTTGCAGCGGTGAAATCTGGCTTTCTACTGACGGCGATATTGTGCGGATATCGGAGGCTTATGATCGTCCGGTGAGAAAATGGTCACACTACGAGTCGATTGTTTTATACGGCAGAGTCGTGCTGAACGGCGAATCGCACCTCGTACCGACGACTATCAGTACGCGTGTGCAATACGGAAAATCCAAAATGTTCTACTGCAATAGCATCTTTTCTGGCTACAAATTCTGGGGATCGGAGATACGGCTCGCCCCTAGCAGCGAAACTGCACAGTGAACCCACCACGTTCAACGTGGAAAGCGTCCAGCTCTGACTGCCCCACCGAAAACTCCTTCACATTCAGCCGGTACGTGAAGTTCTTCGAAATTCCGTTGGTGGGGGTGCCTGGAGTAAGGTAAGTGGTCACCTGGGTGGGGTTGCCGCGATAGTTCATCGAGCATGGATAGTCCGTGTTCTAAGGCTCCCCGCTAAAACTGGACACCTTAGTTAGGTAAGATCAGGGCCTCCACACAGGAGGCAACATGGGCAGGAAACCACGCGTAGATCGATCCCCGGAAGAGAAGTGGCAGATCGTGCAGGAAGGCATCAAGAGCGGGAACGTTTCGGAGACGTGTCGGCGTCACGGGATCGCTCCGAATCTTTTCTATCGCTGGAAGGATGAAGCCGAGCAGGGAGCAAAGGCAGCGCTTGGGGGGAGAAGCGCTGCCGCGGCCGAAACCGAAAAGGACCATCGCATCCGGCAGTTGGAGAGAACGCTGGGGCGGAAGTCGCTGGAGATCGAAATCCTAAAAAACGTCGTGGGGGAGTGAGCTGCGGTGCAGTTCACTCCCAGGCGCGGGAGATGGTGACCGAGGGCTTCACGGCCACGTTGGTAGCGGCGGCTCTGGCCATCAGCCGATCGAGTCTCTACTACCGAAAGAAGCCGCGAGGCAGCCGGGCCGATCGGCAGTACGACGAACAGATCGTCGTGGCGTGCGGGGAAAAACCCGCGTATGGATATCGCCGCGTGACTTGGTGGCTGCGAAGAAAAGAAAACCTCCCGGTGAATCGCAAACGTGTCCTGCGGGTGATGCGAGAACGTGGGTTGCTGGTGCGCTCCCGTCGTCTGCGGGCTCGCAGGAAGAAAGAGTGGGGACGTGTGGAAGCAGCCGAGCCGAATCAGATCTGGCAGTCGGACATGACGAAGATCTGGGCGGGGCCGGCAGTGGGCTGGGCGTATCTGGTGTGCGTGATCGACTGCTGCACGCGAGAGATCGTGGGCTGGAATCTCTCCCACCGCTGCCGAACCGAAGATGCATTGGCTGCGGTAGAGCAAGCCGTCCTGGCACGGCTGCCCGAGGGCAGCCGTGCAGCGAACGTGACGCTGACCACCGACAATGGAACGCAGTTCACTTCTTCGCGCTTCTTGGAGACGTTGGGCCGGCTCGGCATCACCCATCGGAGGACGGCGTATCATCACCCGGAAGGCAACAGCTACATCGAACGGTTCCACCGCAGCTTGAAAGAAGAGGAAGTCTGGACGGCGGAGTACCGGAGCTTGGAAGAAGCGCGAACATCGATCGCTCGTTGGATCGAGGAGTACAATCACGACCGGCCTCACCGCGGAGTCCAAAATCGCACTCCGCACGAGGCCTTCTTGGCTTTTGCAACTGACCTAAACTCGGAGACCCTGACTGTCTAAATTAGCGGGGAGCCTTACAGGGCTATCCGGCGGGGCGCCCTTGAACTACGAGAGTCTCTGAACCCACCCTACCTCAGAAGTGCGACATTCGTTCCCATTCCACCCTCAAGAATCGCCTCAGACCCTCTGTATGATGACCGAATGACTCGTGTCCTGAAACTGCTCGGTGATGGCGTGGACGTTAGAGAGCTGGTTTCCCAGTTGGAAGGAATGCATGATGCTCACACGGCTGAACACCGGCCCCGGCCGAACGATCTCTACCAAAACTATGTTATCGACGGGGAACTGATGGAGCCGGTTCCAGTTCAGATCGCCGTTGTGGATGACGTTTTGACGACAGGAGCTCATTTCAAGGCGATGAAACAGGTTCTTCAGGAAACATTTCCCGGGATTGAAGTAATGGGGTTGTTCTTGGCGCGCAGAGTTCCCGACACTGAATAACGGTTGGCAGGGAGGAAGTGGCCGCGTGTCAGTTTTTCTTCCCAGCGGGTGCCTCGGACGTGCCGTCTATTTCTCAGGAGGCTTACCAGCATCGGCTAGCTTCTCGTCGTCGCATCCTTCTTGGCCTTGCCTATCATCTTGGGCTGCGCCCAGCCTTAACGTGACCACGTGAACCAGCCGTAAAGGTAGCGTCAGTTTGCGGGCTTGCCAAGCTTGTTGACTACTTTACGGACACGGCAGCTTCCGCTCCACAACGGTTAACATCCGGGGATGAAGCTGTGGACGGGGATCACATTTTGGCCGACGCTGCCTTCAACGCCCTCTATCACCGTCGCATGAGAGTATTTCCCCGCTACATCGATTGGGCAGTTGCCACAATTGCAAGAGCGCGCGCGGAGCAATGTACGAGTCTGCCAAAATCAGTGCGTGTGGCAAGGCGCGCGGCGGCCCCTGGAGCAAGCGCGAAGTCAGGTGGACAGGGTTAGAGTAGCTCAGGCGGATCGTCGGCAATTTCCGCAATTTCAACTCCTTCTTCCATGCGAGGCTGCCAGCAGCAGGCGCGTAGAGCTATGCTTGTGCGATAATCCGCCTTCATGAAGTCAAAACGCGAAGACGAGCGCCAACCCAGCGTGACTGAGGGAGCAATGCCTCAAGCGGAGCCGGGTAGCTCTCAAAGAGAGCATGTGGCAGCGGCATCTGGAGATATTGTCGAAGTGCAAATTGCCAACTTGCGCTGCATATTTCCGGAAGTGTTTGTTGAAGGGAAGGTTGACTTCGACAGATTGCGAGCAACGCTTGGCGCAGCGGCGGAACCTGGTGCGGGTCGCTATCATTTCAGCTGGGCTGGCAAGAACGATGCGGTCGCACTGCTCCAAACGCCGAGTCGCGGAACGCTGGTTCCGTGTCCGCAAGAATCTGTCGGCTTTGAGGCCACCGGCAACGTCTTTATTGAAGGCGATAATCTCGAAGTCCTCAAACTTCTTTTCAAACCATATTTTGGCCGCGTGAAACTGATTTACATCGATCCTCCCTACAACACAGGTCAGGACTTTGTCTACCCGGATAACTATTCCGATCCGTTGAGCACCTATCTTCAGCTGACAGGCCAAGCTGATTCCGAGGGGAATCTTCTCACAAGCAATCCGGAGACTGGTGGCCGCTATCACTCGTCTTGGCTTTCCATGATGTATCCACGTCTGTTTCTGGCGCGCCAGCTGTTGCGCGAGGATGGTTTGATCTGCATCAGCATCGACGACCACGAGGTCTATCATCTTCGCTTGCTTCTGAATGAAATATTTGGCGAAGAAAACTTCATCGCAACGTGCGTTTGGCAGAAACGCTACTCGCGCGAAAACCGGGGCATTATCGGCGATGTCCATGAGTATCTCGTTTTCTATGCTCGCGAGAAGGAGACGTTGGCGCGGTTTCGGGGACTCCTGCACATGGATGAGCAGAGTGAAGCTGTTTACAGGAACCCGAATAACGATCCGAAGGGGCGGTGGCGGGGTATTCCGATGACGGCCCAAGGGCGCCGGCCAAATCAGATGTACCGAATCGTGACGCCAAGCGGTGCGGAGCATTATCCACCGGTCGGTCGGTGCTGGAGCATGGTTGAACCTGAGTTTCTAAAGCTTAGAGAAGCTGGACGTATTTGGTTCGGAGTCGACGGGGACGCACAGCCCAGCGTAATCCGTTATTTGTCAGAGGTTGAGGGCCTGACCCCATGGACCTGGTGGCCGCACGAAGAAGTCGGACACACCGATGAAGCGAAAAAGGAAATCTACGCGATCCTAGGCAAAGAAGATGCATTCGAGACTCCCAAACCGGTCCGCCTCATGAACCGCGTTGTTGAGATCGGCACAAAAGCTGGCGACGGCGACATCGTGTTGGATTTCTTTGCTGGTTCTGCAACGCTGGCTCAAGGAGTGCTGGAAGCTAATCAGAAAGACGGCGGCAACCGAAAATTCATTCTTGTTCAATTACCCGAGCCGACAGGAACCAAACAATTCGCGACCATTGCGGAGATTGGGAAGGAACGCATTAGGAGAGTTGCTGGGCAACTGAAGGAGAGCGCTCGCAAGGAACTGGACCTGACAGGCAAGAACGAAACACAGGACCTGGGATTCAAGGTCTTCAAGCTTACCGGGCCGAACATTCAGCAGTGGAAGGCCGATATCGATCGAGACGCGGACACTTACGCCCAGGAGCTTGAGCTTTTCAACGATCCGCTGGTCTCGGGTTGGAAGCCGGAGAACGTCATTTGGGAAGTAGCCTTGCGTGAAGGGTTTGGCCTCAACACGCGGTTCACTACACGGGAGCTCGCCAATGGAAACAACGTCTGCGACGTTCTTGATCCGGACACCAATCAAACCTTCGTGATTTGCCTTGACGAGCAGATTCGCGCGGATTTTAGCAAGCACTGTGAGCTAAAACCGGACACCCTCTTCATCTGCCGCGACGCGGCACTAGACGATTCGGCCGCAGCCAATCTAGCGCTTCAATGTCGGCTGAAGACGATTTGAGAGGAAATGCCCGTTGCGACTTCAGTTTGATGGTCATCAAGCCTATCAACTAAGAGCGATTGAAACCGTTGCTGACCTTCTACAAGGGCAGCCCCGAAAGCTGGTTGATTTTGCCGTCGCCGACCTGGGGCCAATCTTTGGCTCGATCACTAACCGGTTGGATTTGAGCGAGGAGCACCTGCTCGAGAATCTTCGCTTTGTCCAGCAGAGAAATGGTATTCCGCTCGATTCCAGTCTGCAGTGGATTGAGGACACGATTCGCACTGAGGGCGGGGATCGGCAGGTCCGATTCGCGAACTTCTCGGTGGAAATGGAAACGGGTACCGGGAAGACGTATGTCTACTTGCGGACGGCGCTAGAGTTGAACCGTCGGTACGGCTTGCGGAAATTCATCGTCGTCGTTCCGTCTGTGGCGGTGCGTGAAGGCGTGATCAAGACTCTGAAGATTACTCAGGAACATTTGCGGGCGCTATACGACAACGTGCCCTACCGCTATACGGTCTATGATTCGAAGAGCATCGCGAAGGTACGGCAGTTCGCGCACAGCGACTGCGTCGAATTGCTGGTGATGACGATCGACTCCTTCAATAAGGAAGACAATGTTATTCGCCAGAGCACAGATCGCCTGCAGGGCGCGACTCCGCTGTTTCTTGTGCAGTCGGCCAGGCCGGTGCTGATTCTTGACGAGCCGCAGAACATGGAGAGCGAAGGCCGGATAAGGGCATTGGCCTCGCTCGATCCATTGTTCGCGCTGCGCTATTCCGCGACACACCGCAACCCTTACAACTTGGTTTACCGTCTGACGCCGTTTGAGGCGTATCGCCAATCGTTGGTTAAGAAGATTCAAGTGGCATCCGTTGTAAAAGAGGACGACTTCAATCAGGTCTTCGTTAGCGTGGAAGAGATTCGTACCGCGGCCCAAAAGGTACAGGCGAAGATTGCATTGCACAAACGAATGGCGGGCGCGGAAATCAAGGAGAAGGCCTTTCTATTCAAGCCCGGCGACTGCCTCGCGGATAAGGCCGAGCGGCCAGAGTACTCCAGCTATGTGATAGATGAAATCAACGCCGCCGATCAGACTGTCAGGTTCAAGAACGGCGTCGAGATCGGGGTCGGCCAGACGCAAGGAGCGGACCAGGCGGCACTGTTTCGGGAGCAAATTCGTTACACGGTGGAAGAGCACTTCCGTAAGCAGAGCCGGCTAAAGTCAGCCGGCATTAAGGTACTGTCGCTGTTTTTCATCGATCGCGTAGAGAATTTCATCGGGGACCCGCCGGCCGATAAGACCGCGATCGGCGTGGACGGTCTATATCCCGGTATCATCCGGCAGCTGTTTGATGAAGCGTTTGAGACGCTTAAATCGAAGTATCCGGGTTTCTCTGGAAAAAGGGCGAGCGATGTCCGGGAGAGCTATTTCGCCAAGAAAAAGCGACGAGGCGGCGCAGAGGACGCAATTGACTCCACTAGCGGGCAAAGCGCGGAGGACAGGACAGCCTATAACCTGATCATGAAGGAAAAGGAGCGGCTCTTGTCCCTGGATGAGCCGGTCGCTTTCATTTTTTCCCATAGTGCGCTGCGGGAAGGCTGGGATAACCCTAATGTCTGCCAGATTTGTACTCTGAATCAGACTGTGTCGGAGGTAAGAAAGCGTCAGGAGGTCGGAAGAGGGATGCGGCTGGTGGTGAACCAGCAGGGAGAGCGGAGTTCTGAAGACAAGTTCAATATCCTAACCGTGATCGCGAACGAGAGTTATGAACAGTTCGTATCCACTTTACAAGCCGAGATGATCGAAGCATTCGGCGAAGCAGGCTCCGCGCCCAAGCCTGTTAACGCCCGAGAGAAGCACGTTGCCAAGCGCAAGCCGCTGGATGAATTGCCGCAAGAGTTTGCCGCCCTATGGGAGAAAATCAAGCTCAAAACCCGCTATCAGGTAACAGTGAATTCCGGCAAACTGATGGCAGATGTCGTCGGTGAGCTTGACCGCATCAAGATCGACCCGCCGCGAATTGTTGCCTCCAAGGCCGAAGTGACCATCGACAAAGACAAGGACCAGCTCGACTACCAACTCTTCGGGCACGGAGTTCTTGCCACGGTAGTGAGCTCACGGGGGGCGCCGAATATCGTAGCAATGATCGAGGATCTGATTGCACACATCACGCCGCCGATCAAGCTGACGCGAAAGACTCTGTGTGCAATCGTGCTTGGCACGAAGAATCGCAAAGCTGCGCTCGATAACCCTCAAGAGTTTTCCTTGCATGCGGCGAGGGCCATCCGCGAGAAGGCAATTGAGCAGTTGGTGGATGGCATCCAATACCACAAAGACGGGACATGGTATGACCTGAGCGAGTGGATCGAGGAAGAGGAAACCGTTTCCGAGCGGCTGGTTCCCGTCACTAACTCGATTTACGACCATATCGTGGTCCAGTCGGAGACAGAAAAGCGCTTCGTCGAGAAGTTAAAGAAGCGAAGCGATGTGCGCTTGTTCGTTAAACTGCCGGCATGGTTCAAGGTGGCGACGCCCGTAGGCCAGTACAATCCTGACTGGGGCCTGGTCATGGAAGAGGTTGACGCGTTTGGAGACAGGGGGCCGTTGCTGTACCTGGTCCGGGAAACGAAAAGCACGACTGTCGCAAGTGAGCTAAGAGGCACGGAGAATCAAAAGAACCACTGCGGAGAGCGACATTTCGTTGGGGCGCTCGGCGTTGACTATCGGGTGATTACATCCGCCGACGACCTTCCCTAGAGAATCAGTCGTGCTGTGATTATTCTGATGCGGGAATTGGTGGCATATCCGGGCGGGATTGTGGCTACCGCGTCAGCTGCTCAGCTAGCGGGGAAATCTATAAGCATCCCGGAGAGACATGACGGCTGCGGTAGTGGCACCCAGCGCTGCGAGCGCGTGGTACTCCTTTCCTTTTAGCGGAGTCCGTAGTCGGATATTCCACGGAAAACTAACCACGGGACTTCATTCTGGGCCTCCAGTCCGTCGCCAAAGATGCTCTTGAAGCTGTGACAATCAAGTGCACGAGCGGAAGGTACTCAGTCTCAATGTCCCAATGCACCGTTACAATTCGCAGAACGACGATGCGCCTCTACGCGTGTGATTGCAGCCGGTTCGGTCGGAAATCACCAGCGTTCGGTCGAAGTCTTTCGTGTTGTATATCCGGTCCTCGATCTCATTGCCTTCCCGGTCGGTGTCTCCCCTCTCCGGCCGATAGCCGTGAACATCGACATCGATATGCACCTTGATGACTTTGTACGGCGCCAGGAAGCCGTCCTGAATGCCTTGCTTGAGCGAGTAGGTGTAGACGGGCTTACCGAAGTAATTGATGTTGGAGACGTATTTCGTTTCCTTCGGTGTAGCGGTAAGGCCGATCTGGGTTGCGCCCGAGAAGTATTCGAGGATTTCTCGCCAAGCTGCATCTTCGGCAGCACTGCCGCGGTGGCACTCGTCGATGACGATGAGATCGAAAAATCCGGGAGAGAATTCACGGAATAGCTTTTGGCGTTCCTCCGGTCCGGTAATTGCCTGGTAGAGGCCCAGATAAACTTCGTAGACGGTATCGATGCGGCGTTTGCGGTCAAGAGCGGTGGTGAGCTCGACTTCGGTGCCATCTTCCCGTTCAATTGTTTTTGCGCCCGTGCTGAGTTTGGCCATGGCCGCGCCGAACGGCCGGAAATCATTCACCATCGTCTGATCGATCAGAACATTTCGGTCGGCCAGGAAGAGAATGCGCTTCTCGCGTCCGGCTTTCCACAAACGCCAGATAATCTGAAATGCCGTGTAGGTCTTGCCCGTGCCCGTCGCCATCACCAGCAAAACGCGGTCCTGGCCTTTGGCAATGGCTTCGGTTGCTGCGTTGATGGCGTTGGTCTGATAGTAGCGTGGCGCTTTGCCCCTGCCGTCGTCGAAATAATCCTGCAGCACAAGGTCTTCTTCGGCGGCGCTCAGTCCCTTCCAGATGCAGTATTTCGTCCAGAGTTCTTTCGGCGTCGGAAATTCGTCGAGGCTGAGCGAGGCTTCCTTTTGGTCACTGGTTCCGGTGCGGTCGTGGAATACGAATCCGTCGCCAATTGGAGGAAAAGACGAGGGGAATGTTAAGTGTCACCGCGTAGTCGAGCGCCTGCTGTATGCCGTCTCCGACACTGTGGTTGTTATCTTTGGCCTCGATTATGGCAATCGGAATGTTCGGCTTGTAATAAAGGATGTAGTCCGCACGTTTGGCTTTGCCGCGAGTAACGAGCTTCCCCCGGACGATGATGCGGCCCTTCGTGAAGGCCACCTCCTCGCGAATCTGCATCATCCCGTCCCAGCCCGCGCGCTTGATGGCGGGGCCTATGAACTTGGAGCAGATGTCGCGCTCGCTGAGGTCTTTCTTGTTCATACGTTCGTCGCGGTTGATCCTCAAAGTGAAGCCTCAGAGCCATACGCGGCCGCTCAAGAAATCGTAAGGTTAATTCAACATTTATGAATAGGCTCCTGAACTTCGCTGCTTTCTTAAGCAACGCGGAGCAACACCCACAAACGTTATGAGCACTATGTTTCTGGCTTGCGTCAAGAATACAGCGGATCGAGTCCGACGAAGGCAGCTCTCATGTGTCCAGCATGTCCCATTCGTCACCGAGCACCCACCGAAGGGCGGAAAGCTTCCCGTTGATCATCCCCCACTCAAAATCATCCCAAGGGCCGTAGTTGTCTTTGCCGAGCTTGCGCTCTGCCCTCTTTGCGGCCTTGAGCGCACCCCTCCAGACCGTATCGACGGTATGGGTCTGTCCATATCCTCGAGACCGCCTCCACTTCGCTTCCCACTCTGCGCTTGTAACGAGCTTGTGTTGGCCTCGCTGAATACTCCACGCGAGATTTTTGTGCCGGTTGTACCAAACCTTGGTCGTCAGCTCATCAATGGAGTGGAGAATTTCCGGGAGCCTCCTCGGTTCTTCAATCCATTCCTGCTCGATCATGAGGTCGGCAAATTGCTCTGGCCTGACGCGGCGCAGCACTTCGCCCAGGGTGATGAAGTACAGCGACCGTACGCGCGAAAAACATACGGCGATATCGGGGTGCGGCAGCTTGTCGTTCGCATTTGGGTGGCTAAAGTCCTTGATGTTATGCGTGACGAAGGCGAAGCGTGCGCCAGGTGCTCCTTTGGCCGTAACCGCATCCGCATAGACTTCGATCAGGACCGCATCGTCGATGCCGTTCCGCTGCCTGTGAAACGGAGCACGCTTGTCGATGGCGCGCTGTGCCGCCCGTAGCTTTACCGAATCGGAAATCTCGACGACGGCCGTGTCCGCGAAGAGCTTCTCTATTCGGCTCACGCTGTCCACGGCTGCTGAACCCAGTGTTGGAAGCCGATAATCTACGTCGTTTAGTTGGCTTAATACCGTGTTCTTCGTCCGTGGATCGCCAAACTTCTCCACGGCCTCCTTTGCGCGCTTCAGCGTGCTGGACAAACTGCGACTGCTGTCCTCGATAATGCGTGCTTTATTGCGGGCAAATTCATCGACGACGGTACGCGGAAGAATGAGTGCGATGTCACCCTGTCGGATGAGTTCTTCGAGCGCGGCAAGTATCGCCTGCTGCTGGTAATCCTTGGCAACATCGAGCCACACGCACGTGTCTATCAAGAGGTTGAATCTGGCCTCTTTTTTCCCTTTGGCCATGCCCTACCTCCTTAAGCGTCGGCGGGGCGTGCTATCCATTGACTGCCTCTTTCAGGTCTTCGTGCTCGAAAGCCGAAGCCATCCGGCCGATCTCGTTCTTGCCTACACCGTGATGGGCGGCCTCGTTGCGCCAGGTCGAGACGGCCTTGCCGACTTGCTTGGCTATCTGGCGAGCCTTGGCGGCGTCCAGTTCAAAGTACCTCGCCACGGACATGGCCAGCGCCAGGGATGCTGTGCCATCGTCCTCGTTGATTGCCGTGGTCAGGATGCGCGGCTTGATGTCGGTCGGTACAGGGTTGAGATCGTAGGCCGGTGACAGAAGCCAGCCGTCGCTGCCGTGATAAAGAAAACCGTGATTGCGTAGATGATCGTCGGTATTGGATATGAGAATGTTAAAAACGATGCGCCGCCAAAGCGCTTCGATGTCGGCTTTGGGGGCGGCCCCGTGCTGGCGCAGTGCGTCTACAATTTCGAGGTAGCTGTGTGACTCATTATCTCTCGCGCCGAGCATGCTCATGGCGGAGAGGAACGGGATCCGGCGCTCGCCATCCCGGTCGAAGCGCCGCAGCAGAAGCACAGGTTTCTTTCCAATCATTTCGACGCGCGCAACGGGTACCGCAATTCCAGCTTTATGCGCCAGTGCGAGCGCCACGGCTTCCCAGATGACGGTACTGGTCTCATCGTCCTTGCGCGGAAACTTCGCAATCGCCAGTTGACCATCCTTCTCCCTGACGGATGCCTTGGGCCGCGCACCACCAAGGGAAGAGCCGGGCGCGAACAGCAACTGTAGATCTTCGTCGGTGTCGGTTTCGTCGATGACATGCTCTGCGGCCGAGAGCAGTTTCGGCAGCGCCACGAGCGGCGGTATGCGTTCGGCTTCCCCTTGCGCGAGGAAGGGGCCGCCTTCCATGTCGGCAAAGCGTAGCGCGCCCGCGCGCGCCTCGTCGTCCACCAGCAGCAGATAGTCCATTTCGCGCAGGGTGCGAGGGGCCTGCCCTTCGTGTTCCGCGCGCCGGCGCTCCATGCGTCGCATCAGCGCTCTGCCCCATCGATCCGGCGCAGAATCTCCAATGGCCCCAAACATCGGCGTATCGGCGGTTGTGTGAAACGGTCCAGGGCCGAGCTTTAAGGCCGGTTCTAGGGAGAAGCGGTTGGGATGTTGGAGCCAGGTGTCGTTGTATTCAAAGGTCGCGCCCTCCTTATTTTTGCTTACACGTCCCCATAAGCGCCCGACAAGATGCGGCACTCCGCCCAGGTCCACATACACAAAAACTTGCCTTTCCATCGTTTCCTCTATCGACTACTGTTTCCGCGGCCGGGAAATCCGCTGCGGAAGATGCTCTTCTTCGAGCTGCAGGCCGACCGCGTCGTTCCTCGGGTCGGCGAGATCGGCGAGCCGATCCGTCAGACCCAGCACGAACAGCACGATGGCATAACTGCCGATGGCAACGCCGGGCTCGCCTTTTTCGATTTTGACCAGCGTCGTCCGGCTGATGGATGCGCGCGCGGCGGCGATTTCTGCTGGAATGCGCCGGCGCCGGCGCGCATCACGTATATCGTGGCCGAGCTTGCGAAGAGCGCGGGTGACGGGTATAGGGAGCATTCCCGATGGTTTCTTAGATCGCATGGTTAACGTCCATTTTTATGGTCATTATCTGAACCAATGTACATAATTATGAACGTTAAGTCAACGGCTGTCGGATTCCGAGGGAACTTAAGGACCACCATGGCGCCCGGCCTTCACACCCGGCTTGAGCACTCCTTTCTCGACCAAGCCATTCGCCCCTTCGTCTTTCTTCGGAAGTCCCCATCAGCCCAACATTCGCGCTTAATTTCGGCCGTCTTTCTCCTCTTTCCGCCCCTTTTCGCTCCGGGCACGGCTTCGGGCTCATTCCTGCGCCCGGCGGC
>CAWARF010000005.1:0-200095 GCA_963784385.1 uncultured Acidobacteriota bacterium
GGCGGACAGGCGCAATTCAGCGCGGCCCTCTCGCTGCAGTCGGCCGACGACCATTTCGCCAATCTGAACGGCTGGCTGATGGAACACCTCGCCGAGGATCTGCCGCTCTCGCGACTTGCCGCGCAGGCGGCCATGAGCGAGCGGACGTTCCTGCGCCGCTATCGCGAGGTGACGGGCCTCACTCCGGCGCGCGCGATCGAGCGGCTGCGCGTCGAGGCGGCCCGCCAGTTCCTCGCTGAGACTCGCCTGCCCGGCAAGCGGATCGCGGCGCGTTGCGGATTCGCTCGGAAGAGACGATGCGGCGAAGCTTTGTGCGACTCCAGGGCGTGAGTCCGCAGGATTATCGGCAGCGCTTCGGCGCGTGACGGCGGAATGAGGTGACGCAGTCAGGCAGAGAGAATTCCGGCGCTCCGCTCCATTGGTTTATCCTGCGGTCATTCGCTGGCTGGCGTCCCCGTGATCTCGGCGCCGACGCCGTCGCCGGCCTGACGCTGGCGGCCATCGCAATCCCCTCGCAGATGGCGACCGCTCGCCTCGCGAACTTCACGCCTCAGATCGGCCTGTTTGCCCTGATCGCGGCCGCGATTGGGTTTGCTCTGTTCGGCGACAGCCGGCGGCTTTCGGTAGGGGCGGATTTGACGATCGCGCCAATCTTCGTCGGCGCGCTGGCTATGCTCGCGGCGGCCGGACCGACCCATTACGCTGCGGCCGCAGCGGCGCTCAGCGTCATGGTCGGACTGATCCTTGTTTGCGCGGGCGCGCTGCGCTTCGGCTTCATCGCTGATCTTTTGTCCATTCCGGTGACGACCGGCTTCTTTGTCGGCATCGCCGGCCACATTCTTATTTCGCAGGCGCCGTCTGTGCTCGGCGTCGCGGCGTCGCAGGGTCCGCTCGCCGAGCAGGCCTTGTCCCTCGTCGAGCGAGCGGGGGCGGCCAATTTCTGGACATTGGCGATCGGCTTGGGCGTGCTCGCAATCATGTTCGCGGGGGAAGCCGTAAGTCCGCGCTTTCCCGGGGCGCTGATTGGCCTTTGCCTCTCCGGATTGGCGGCGGTCATGCTCGGTCTCGACGCCAAAGGAGTGGCGATGCTCGGATCCATCGCCGGCGCGGCGCCTCATCTTTCACTGCCGATGATCTCCTTGGACGAGCTTTACATCGTCGCGCCGCTCGCCGTGCTCATTGCGTTGGTCGTGATGGTGCAGACGGCGGCGACGACGCGCGCTTTCCCCAATAGCGCGGACGGTCCGGACGTTAATCGGGACTTCATCGGCGTCGGAGCGGCCAACGCGTTCTCTGGTTTCATCGGCGCGTTTCCGGTTGACGCAAGCCCTCCGTCAACGACCGTCGCCGCGGACGCGGGCTGCACCTCGCAGGTCGCGGGCTTAGTCTCGGCTGCGGTGGCGACGGGCGTTCTCCTATTTGCGGGCCAAGCGCTCGCCCACGTGCCTTCTGCCGCGTTGGCGGGCGTTCTCCTCTTCGTCGCGATGCGCCTCGTGCATGTGGGCGTGATGCGCGACGTGTGGACGCGAAGCCGGGCAGAGTTTTTGCTGATCCTCGCGACCGCCCTGGCGATTTTGGCGCTGCCGATCGAGCAGGGCGTGGCCGTCGGTGTGCTCCTATCGGTGCTCCATGGCGTGTGGACGACGACGCGTGCTCAGGCAGTGGAATTGGAGCGCATCCCAGGCACGTCGATCTGGTGGCCTCACGATAAGGAGACGAATGGCGAACTCACTCCGGGCGTTCGGGTGATCGCTCTCCAGGCGCCGCTGTCGTTTCTCAACGCTTACAATTTTCGTGGCGCCATCGAGCGCTTCGTCAACGAGAATCCGCCGAGCAAGCTGATCGTGATCGAGGCGAACGCGCTGGTCGAGATCGACTATACCGGCGCGACGATGCTTGCGGACCTTGTTCATCGGCTGCGCAACCGGGGCGTTGACGTCGCCGTCGCCCGACTTGAATCGCTCCGCGCGCAGCAGAGCTTCGAACGGCTCGGATTGTTCACGCTGCTTGGCCGCGATCACGTGTTCCGCAGCGTGCAAGAGGCGATCGATGCGCTGGCCGGGTCCCGCATTGATTAGCGCGCGCTCGCGCGAACTCGATTTTTGCCGCCGCCAAAACGGCGCTATGTTGCGCAGAAGCCGCATGCAGGCGTCGCCCACGCCTAGCGCGGCTTCCACGTTCTCGAGTTGCGAGCTTAAGCGTCCAATGGCTGACATTCCGATTGGCGTCGTCACCGTCTCCGATCGCGCCTCGCGCGGCGTCTATGAGGACAAGGGCGGCCCGGGCATCGAGGCGGCGCTGAAGGAGCTTCTGGCGACGCCATGGCGACCGGAGCGGCGCCTCGTTCCCGACGAGCGGCCGGCGATCGAAGCCGCCTTGATTGCGCTCGCCGACGAGGCCCGCTGCCCGCTCATCCTCACGACAGGGGGCACGGGACCCGCGCCGCGCGACGTCACCCCAGAAGCGACGGAGGCTGTCTGCGACCGAATGCTGCCGGGCTTCGGCGAACTGATGCGGCTGAAAAGCCTGGCCGAGGTGCCGACCGCGATTCTGTCACGCCAGGTCGCCGGCACGCGCGGCTCAAGCCTCCTCATCAATCTGCCAGGCAAACCCGCGGCGATCCGCACCTGCCTCGACGCGGTGTTTGCCGCCGTGCCCTATTGCATCGACCTCATTGGGGGCGCGCGCCTCGATACGAACCCTGAGTTCTGCAGGGCCTTCCGGCCCAAGGCCTAAAGCCGAGGCCGCGGAACATATATCGCTCGCGCGAAGTTGAACTGTTGGCTTCGTTCCTGTTTTCCAGGTCAAGATTGCCATAATTGGGGAATGGCGTTTTTCCCTTTCGCTTACTAAATGAGAAGAGCGGAGGTTGGGGAGCCATGTCGGTCGTTCGGATCTTCGAGCCGGAGACTGAGGTTCGCGCTGCAATGCGCGAAATCGGCGCGAAGGCGCGGGCCGCCGCCCGGGAGGTCGCCAACGCATCGACGGAGCGGAAGAACCGCGCGCTTCTGGCCGCGGCGCGCATCTTGCGCCAACGCGCGGACGACATTCTGGCCGCCAACGCGCTCGATTGCGAAGACGCTCGCGCAAAGAACTTGAGCGCGGCGTTGATGGATCGGCTCACGCTCAATCCGGCTCGGATCGAGGCGATGGCGCGTGGGGTCGAAGAGGTCGCGGCCCTGCCCGATCCCGTCGGGCGGGTGCTCGCGACTTTCAGCCGCCCAAATGGCCTCCTGATCGAGCGCGTGGCCACGCCGCTCGGGGTGGTCGGCGTCATCTACGAGAGCCGCCCCAATGTGACCGCCGACGCCGGGGCGCTCTGCCTCAAGAGCGGCAACGCGGTCGTGCTGCGCGGCGGCTCGGACAGCCTTCGCTCGTCGGCCGCCATTCAGGCCTGCCTGGTCGCGGGCTTGAAGGAAGCCGGTCTGCCGGAGGCTGCGATTTCGCGGGCTCCCTTCGCCGCCCGCGAGGCGGTCGGTGAGATGCTTGAGGGCCTCGGCGGGGCGCTCGACGTCATCGTGCCGCGCGGAGGAAAGAGCCTGGTCGAGCGCGTTCAGCGCGAGGCGCGCGTGCCGGTGTTCGCCCATCTCGAAGGCATCGTGCATGTGTACGTTGATCGGGCGGCGGATTTCGACAAGGCGCTGAAGATCATCGTCAACGCCAAGATGCGGCGCACCGGGGTCTGCGGAGCCGCCGAGACATTGCTGGTGCATCGCGCCGTCGCCCCGTTCCTGCTCAGCAAGCTGATCGACGCGCTGATCAAGGCAGGCTGCGCGGTCCGCGGCGACACGGCGGCGCGTGAGGCGGATTCACGCGTGACGCCGGCGACCGAGGAGGATTGGCGCACGGAATATCTCGACGCGATCATCTCTGTTGGTGTTGTCGACAGTCTGGATGCGGCGATCAACCACATCGAGACCTACGGCTCGCACCACACCGACTGCATTGTGACCGAGGACAAGGCTGCAGCGGAGCGGTTCCTGGCGGAAGTCGATTCCGCCATCGTCCTGCACAACGCCTCGACCCAGTTCGCGGACGGGGGCGAGTTCGGCTTCGGCGCCGAGATCGGCATCGCGACCGGGCGCATGCACGCGCGCGGGCCGGTTGGGGTCGAGCAGCTCTGCACGTTCAAGTATCGGGTGCGCGGCGACGGGCAGGTGCGGCCGTAGGCGGGAGAGCCGGGGTCGCCGCGCAACGAAGTCGCCGGCAAACGCGGCCGCTTGCCGGCGAGCCGCCGCGGCGCTCCATCGTTTCGCACAGGTTTTCTTCATCCCAGGGTTGATTGCGCGATTCCGATATGGCGGCTAAACCCTGCGCCGGTCGTGCGAAAAATGATTCGTGTCCGGCGATTGTGACGAAACGGCGCAACACCTGCGCGGAGCCGAAGGGTCGCGACGATGAAGTTTGAGCGCTTGCGCCTCACTGGCTTCAAGAGCTTCTGCGACAGCGCTGAATTCAGAATCGAGCCTGGGCTGACCGGCGTCGTCGGGCCGAACGGCTGCGGCAAGTCGAACCTCGTCGAAGCCCTGCGCTGGGTGATGGGCGAGAGCTCGTTCAAGAACATGCGCGCCTCGGGCATGGAGGACGTTATCTTCGGCGGCTCAGGCCGGCGGCCCTCTCGCAACAACGCCGAGGTCGGGCTTCTGCTCAACAATGCCGACCGCCGCGCACCCGCCGCCTTCAATGATTTCGAGACGATCGAGGTCACGAGGCGTATCGAACGGGATAACGGCTCGACCTACCGGGTCAATGGCAAGGAGGTGCGCGCGCGCGACGTGCAGCTTCTGTTCGCCGACGCTTCGACAGGCGCGCGCTCGCCTTCGCTCGTGCGCCAGGGACAGATTGGCGAGATCATTTCCGCCAAGCCCCAGGCGCGCCGGCTGATCCTGGAGGAGGCGGCGGGCGTCTCCGGCCTCCACTCGCGGCGGCACGAGGCGGAGCTTCGGCTCAAGGGCGCCGAGGACAATCTCATTCGCGTCGAGGACGTGCTGAAGCAGATCGACGCGCAGGTCGACAGCCTCAAGCGTCAGGCGCGCCAATCGAACCGCTATCGCGAACTGGCCGGCGCGATCCGCCGTCACGAAGCGCTTGCGCGGCTCATAGCGTGGCGCGAGCATGAGGCGGCGTTCGCCGACGCGCGTCGGCGGCTCGACGCCGACCTCCTTGAAGTCGCCGAGCGCACCCGCGCGCAAGGCGAGGCCGCGCGCCTGCAGGCGCTCGCCGCCGCAGCCTTGCCGCCTTTGCGCGAGGAGGAAGCGCGCCGCGGCGCGGCGTTGCATCGCATCGCGCTCGCCCGCGAGGCGCTCGAGGCGGAAGAGAAGCGCGCGAAGGAGCGCGAGGCCGAGCTCGAACGCCGCCTCGCGCAATTCAATGGCGATCTTCAGCGCGAGAAAGCGCTCATCGCCGATGCCGCCGGCGTCATGGAGAAGCTTGCGGCCGAGGACGCCATGCTTGCGGATGAGGGGACGCAAGCCAATGACGACGCCGCGCGAGCGCGCGAGGCGGAGGAAAGCGCCGAGCGCCGCCTCGCCAGCGCCGAGAGCACGCTTGGCGAGGCGCAAGCCGCCGCGTCCGACCTTGCCGCGCGTCGCCGGGGGCTCACCACGACGCTCGAGGAGGAGGGGCGCCGCCTCGCGCGCCTGGAAGCGGAATGCGCCGCAATCGAAGGCGAGCGCGAGGCGCTGAGCGCGGCGGCCTTTGACGACAAGGATGGCGCAGCGCGCGCTCAAGCCGTCGCCGAGGCTGCTGAAGCGCTTGCAGAGGCCGAACGTGAAACTCAGGCGGCTGAAGAGCGCCACGCGCACACTCGCGAGATCGAGGCGCGCCATCGTGAGCCATTGGCCGAGGCCGAACGCGCGGCGCAGAGACTTGAGACAGAGGCGCGCACAGTCGCAGGACTCCTCGGCTCGGACTTGAGCGGCCCATGGCCGCGCGCAGTCGACGCGATTAGCGTCGCGCGCGGCTATGAGGCGGCGCTTGGCGCGGCGCTCGGCGACGATCTCGAGGCCTCGATCGATGAGGCGGCGCCCGCGCATTGGTCGCTGATCGAGCCGGCCGGCGACGACCCTTCGCTGCCGACGGGCGTCGACCCGCTTGGCCAGCGCGTCTCCGCGCCACCCGCCCTCGCGCGCCGCCTGGCGCAAGTCGGGGTGGTCGCTCGCGCCGAGGGCAAGCGGCTCGCCCATGAACTCAAGCCCGGGCAGCGGCTGGTCTCGCTTGAGGGGGACCTCTGGCGCTGGGACGGCTTCGCCGCAGCCGCCGAAGCGCCGACTGCGGCCGCGCGGCGCCTCGCAGAGAAGAACAGACTTGGCGACCTTGAGCGCGAAGCGGAGGCGGCGCGGCAAATTGCGGCGGCGCTGAGCCTGGAGGCAGCGAGCGCAGCCGGCGCGACTCGCGAAGCCGCTGCTGCGGAGGCGGAATGGCGGGGCCGAGCCCGCGCCGCCCGGATTGCGTCAGACGCCGCTCGCGACGCCTTGGCGCGTTTCGAGCGCGACCGGGCCCAGACCCTTTCGCGCCTGTCGGCGGTGGAAGAAGCGCATTCGCGCGCCGGCGCCGCCCGCGACGAGGCCGCCGAACGTAAAGGCGCCGCGGAGGCTGCGCTTGAGGAGCTTGGGCCGGGAAACGATGTCGCGGAGAGCCTCGACCACGCGCGCGAAGCGGCTCAGCGTGAGCGGACCGCCTTCGCAGAGGCTCGCGCGACGACGCAGTCGATCGCCCGCGAGTCTGCGGCGCGCGCCACGCGGCGCTCTGCAATCGTCGCGGAGCGGTCGTCTTGGGATGAGCGGCTTAGCCACGCGCAAGACCGCATCGCTGAGCTCGCCGAACGGAAGGCGGAGACGGAGCGCGAGAAGGCCGCGCTCGATGACGCCCCGACCGATTTTGCCCGCGCGCGCCGCGCGCTTGCCGACGAACATGGCCAGGCGGAATTAGCGCGCAAGAACGCCGCCGACGCGCTCGCGCAAGCCGAAACCGCGCTCGCCGACGCCGATCGCGCAGCCCGTCAGGCGCTCGAAGCCATGAGCGCCGCGCGCGAGCAGCGCGCAGCCTCGGAAGAGCGCCTGGAAGGCGCGCGCGCCAGGGACGAAGAGCTCAAGCACGCGATCGCGAACGAACTCGATTGCGAGCCGGCGGGCCTCGCGGCGCTCGCGGATCATAAGGCTGACAAGCCGCTGCCCGGCGGGATCGAGGTCGAGCGTCGGCTCGAAAATCTGCGCCAGGAGCGCGAGCGGCTCGGCGCCGTCAACCTGCGGGCGGACGAGGAGCTCGTTGAGGTCCTCGCGAGCCGGGACAAGCTGATCTCCGAGCGCGATGATCTTACCGAAGCGATCAAGCGCCTGCGCGGCGCGATTGGCACGCTCAATCAGGAGGGCCGCGAGCGCCTCATAGCGGCGTTCGACGTCGTCAACGCGCATTTCAAGGATCTGTTTTCGACCCTGTTCGAGGGCGGCCAGGCGGAATTGCAGCTCATCGAATCCGAGGATCCGCTCGAAGCGGGCCTCGAGCTCCTCGCTCAGCCGCCGGGCAAGAAGCCGCAGACGCTGACCCTTCTCTCCGGGGGCGAGCAGGCGCTGACCGCGCTCGCGCTCATCTTCGCCGTGTTCCTCACCAATCCGGCGCCGATCTGCGTGCTCGACGAGGTCGACGCGCCGCTCGACGACTATAATGTCGAGCGCTTCTGCGACCTGCTCGACGGCATGCGCAAGCGCGCCGACACCCGCTTCGTCGCCATCACCCACAACCCGATCACCATGGCGCGCATGGACCGCCTGTTCGGCGTCACCATGGCGGAGAAGGGCGTGAGCCAGCTCGTTTCGGTCGAGCTGGCTGAGGCGCAGGGGTTCGCCGAAGCGGGGTAGCGTGGCTTATCCGGCTGCCGATGAACAGGCCTCCGCGCAGAGGGGCGCTCGATGAAATACTGGCTCGACACCGAGTTCATCGCCAAGCCGTTTGTCATCGATCTCATCAGCGTCGGGCTCGTCGCCGAGAACGGGCGGGAGTTTTATGCCGAGAGCAGCGAGGTCGGACTGGTCGAAGGCGAGCCCATGGACGCTCGAGAACGTGCGCCCGCAGCTCGACGGCAAGGGGATCAGCCGCGAAAACATCAGCTACGCGTTGCGCAACTTCACCGACGGCGACGAGCATCCCGTGTTCTGGGGCTATTTCCCCGCGTTCGATTGGGTCGCGTTCGTCGGGCTTTTCGGCGCCCTCGAGGAGTTGCCGTTCCACTTTCCCCAGCTCTGCCTCGACATCAAGCAATGGGCGATCGAGCTCGGCGATCCCGAGCTTCCGCACCAGAAGGCAGGCCGCCACCACGCGCTCGCCGACGCCCGCTGGACGAAAGAGGCCTGGGCGTTCCTTGCGAGCCTCCATCCCGCAGCCGCGAACCGTCGAGCCTTCGGCCACAAGAACCCCGGCCAATCAGGCGCCGGAGCGCCTCCCGCTCTCCCTCCGATTAAGTCAAGGCCAGAATGACGGCTGCGGCGGAGGTTGCCCTTCGCGCCGTCCAAAGCGCTCGGCGAACGTCGAATTTTCGGCCGAAATCACGTGCCTTTACTGGCGTTTGATCCCGTCTGACAGGACCGAGCGATAGCGCACCCCGCCGGTCGGACTTCTTTGGGGATGGAACAATTGGCCGCCATCCGCGTTCGGGCATTCGTCGCGCCCGCCGTTTCATGGGACGCGTTCCTTCGCCCCGCGCAGATCCCCAATGCGCGGGGCGATTTGTCTTTTACCCTGCGCGGTGCCGCCCGCGCGACGCACTCGCGCCGTCATTGTTTGCTTTTCTTGGGAACAGTCGCGCCTCGGGAAGAATGTTTGTGCCGGGGGCGCGAAAATGCGTTTCGGTCGAGGAGGCCTGTTCATGGAAGCGACAATGATCAACGAATACGCCCGCCAGCTTATGGACGCGCACGGCCAGCGGGCAATTGCGGAAGCGGCTCAACGTGCGGCCGAATTTGAACGGAACAGGGACGACGACGAGGCGAGGACTTGGCGGCGCGTCGAGCAGGCGCTCAAATCCATGTGCGGGCCGATCGCGAGCTGACTTCGCGAGCCGCGGCCCGCTGATCTCGATGATGGGATATCCGGCGCTCGACAGAAAATATCGACAATTTCTTGCCGGGCGGCCGGGAGCGTGTCATTGTTTTTCAGAAAGAAGAGAGGGCTCGGTCGTCCTTTTCGTGGGTCGCCGCACAACCGGTCGGTCGGAAGCAAAGCTAGAGCATCGGACGGTCATGTGAATCCATACCCTGCGGCTTGGAAGTAGTTTGCGCATTCTTTTGGGGTGAAGAGATCGCAGATTTGGCCGATGGCCTTCCAGAGTTCGTCGATGGTGCGCATGGCCATGGCGCGCAAGTGCGCCTTGAGTTTAGCGAAGGCCATTTCGATGGGATTGAGGTCGGGGCTGTAGGGCGGCAGAAACATGAGCCAGGCGCCTCGCTCGCGGATGGCTTGTTCGGCGGCTGGGCTTTTGTGGGCGGGCAGGTTGTCCAGGATGACGATGTCGCCTTTTTCGAGGGTCGGGGCGAGTTGGGTGCGCACATAGGTCTCGAAGACAGCGCGATCCATCGGCGCGTCGACGACCCACGGCGCGGTCAGGGCGCCGCAGCGCAGTCCGGCGACGAACGTCTGGGTCTTCCAATGGCCGAAGGGGGCCTTGGAGCGAAGGCGCTCGCCCCTGTTGCAGCGTCCGCGCGCCCGGGTCATCTTTGTGTTGGTTCCCGTTTCGTCGATGAACACCAGCCTATGCGGCTCGGTCCGCATCTTGGGCTGTCGTTCAGCCTTCCACGCCTCGCGCGCCTGGCGCACGTCGGGCCGATCGCATTCGCTGGCCTGAAGGCTTTTTTTTAAAGCTCAGGCCGTTGCGGATCAGCCAGCGCGACAGCGAGGCGGGGTCGACTTTCACGCCGCTCGCGGCATGCAGTTCGCGGCCCAGCTCCGGCATGCTGATGTCGTCCTTCTCCGCCACGCGGCGCAAAATGAAAACCCGGTGCGGGTCGAGCTTGCTGTGTCGCCAACCGCCGAGCGCCTTGGGCGTAACCGCCCCGCGCTGACGAAAAGCCGTCATCAAATTGATGACAAACGAGGGCGACACCCTGAAATGGGCCGCCGCCGCCCGCCGCGAACGCCCGCCCTCAACGTAACTCACCACACGCTCGCGAAGATCAAGGGAATACGGCTTCGGCATCGCAAATCACCTCCAATGCGGAAGTGAATCACATTCTCAGCCCCGCCGGAAATCCCCAACGATTTCAATCTGACCATCCGACGCTCTAGGGGGATACGACTTGCAAATGGCGCCGCAAGCCATTAAAATCGCTCAAAATGAACTCGCAAAAGCGAACACGCCCCATGACAATCGTCATCTGGGCCTCCTTCATTGATGGCCGAACTTAACCACGTCCGAGAAGCCGCCTGAAGGCACGCCAGCCTCGATGATTTGGCGGCGAAGTTCGGGCGAGGTTAGCGCCGCCAGTTCTTCTTCATATCGATAGCCCGGCGCCGCTCCCGGGAAGTCCGGTGATGTCGCCGGATGCGTGTAGATTTCCGTGAGCCCCTCGGGCAGATGCGCCACGAGCCCTTTAAGCCGCGCTTGGCTCATGGCGCCGCTCCAGGCGAGGCCAAAAACCTGATCTGGCGCGCCGATGCCCGCTCGCCTGAGGCGCGCGCGCTGAAGGCGCGCCAAAGGCGCGTGGGCCAAGGCCGAGAGACGCGGGCCAGTCGCCGCGACCTGAGCGAGGACCGCGCGCGGCTCGAGCGGCGCGCGAACCGCCGGTGCGCCGAATTCCTTCGCCAGCTCGATGACCGCCGACAGAATGGAAGGATGGAGGTGAAAATGCTTGTGCGCGGTGACGTGATCGAGCTTGAGACAGGTCGCGCGGAAGGCCTCGAACTGGGCGCGAATTTCCGCTCGCATCTGCCTGCGCACATGGGGCAGAAAGAACATCGCGGCGGCGGAGAGCGCCATATTTGACCGAAACCAGCCGCGCTCGTCGATGAGATGAGGCACGGCCGACGGCGGTAACACCGGCTCGGCGTCGACCAGCGCTAGATGCAGCCCAACCGCGAGCCGCGGCAAGCGGTGCGCTATCTCCACAGCCCGCGCGGCCGCCGCCACGGCGGGCTCGGTCATTCTGACGGGCGGCGCCAAGGCGAGCAACATTTTCTGGGTAGTTGGCTCATCGGCCACCCTCAACGGCCCCATTTTCCAGGGGAATATCCTGGCCGATGTATCGATCACCCAGAATGGCGGCGTGGTCGTAAATGGGCGGCTCTTTGCCGGATCGGGCCCAGGAGGAGCGGGATCGGTGATAGTCGACGGTGTGAGCGTAAACATACCTCAGCAATAGCTCCGGCACGGTTCGGACGGAGTGCATGGCGGAGCGGGTCTTTGGCCCGCTCCGCGGCTGGCAGGCGCGATTCAGGAGGCGACAATGAAATTGAGAGTTCGCTTTATGGCCACAATGGCGGTTGCTTTTGTAATGGTGCCTGCACTGTATGCGGACGACGGAACGAATCCGAAAGCGACAGCGACGAAGGATCAGCCTGCTTCCATCACCGCTTCGGATGCTCCCGCCAAGGCCCAGCCAGACACGGCCGAACCCTCGCTCGTGCCATCCTCCTCGACCAGCACGCAATCGCAGTCCGGAAGTGACGTGCAGCCGGTCGGTGCGACGCATCGGTGGGATGATTCGGAAGACTACTATCCCAAGGTCGAGTGGTTTCTGGGATATTCCTTCTGGCGCGCCGTGCCCACGTCGCCCAGCAACCGGATGGGCTACCTGCACGGCGGCAGCACGTCCATCGCCTACAACCTAAACAAGTATGTGGGGCTGGTGGCGGATTTTGGCGGTTATGACGACAGCCGGGTCACGCTCTTCACGCCGACAACAAGCGAAACATTCGATTCCGGCGGGAGCGCCTATACCTACCTCTTCGGTCCGCGCTTCTCTTACCGGCATGGAAGGGTCACTCCATTTGCCCAAGCGCTATTCGGGGGAACGCATGCGAGTTCGGTGACGATTTCCGGATGCACTGGAACTCCCGGTTGCACGCCTCTCGGTTCTGAGAATGCCTTCGCCACGGCGATAGGCGCCGGCTTCGACATCAGAATTACCCATCACGTCGCTCTCCGCCTGATTCAAGGTGATTTCCTGCTGACCCACTATAGAAATCTTCTCTCGGCCGACGGGACAGACCGGGGATGGCAGAAGAACGTCCGGCTTTCCACGGGCGTCGTCTTCCGCTTCGGCGGAGCGCCTCCTCCTCCGCCTCCCGCGCCCCTCACTGCCACTTGCTCGGCGGATAAGGAGATGGTGTATGCGGGATCCGGTGATCTTGTGGTCGTAGACGCGCAGGCTGGCAATCCGGGCCAAAACTCCTTGAACTACACGTGGTCGGCAAGCGAGGGCACCGTAGATGGGACCGGCCCCGAAGTTCGCTGGAGATCTTCGGACGTGCAGCCAGGCACGTACACGATCAAAGTACGCGTCGACGACGGCCGAAACGGCTCGGCGGGCTGCTCGGTAAATATTAACGTTGAAACTCGCCCCAATCGTCCGCCGACGATGAGTTGCTCCGCAGACCATGCAACCGTGACGGTCGGCCAGCCCGTGGAGATTACTGCCGTAGCCATCGACCCCGATAACGACCCATTGTCTTTTACCTGGAGCGCCAGTGGCGGAACGGTGGAAGGCTCGGGTCCTTCCGTGAGACTTGACACCACCGATTTGGCGCCGGGGTCATACACGGTCAGCGGCCACGTGGACGATGGCCACAGCGGAACGGCCGATTGCGCGGTCGTTCTTGACGTGCAGGCAGCTCAAGCTCCACCGGAAGTGAAGGAACTTGAAACGAGGCTCGCTCTTCACAGCATATACTTCGCCACCGCCCGGCCCACGGTTGAAAATCCCACCGGCGGTTTGGTCGATAGTCAGCAGCAGGTTCTTGCGTCGCTAGCGACCGATTTCAATCGATACCTCACATTCAAGCCGCAGGCCCATTTGATCCTCGAGGGCCACGCAGATCGTCGCGGCTCGATTGAATACAACAAGGACCTGACGGAGCGGCGCGTAACGCGTGCCAAGAGCTTCTTGGTCGAACACGGAGTTCCCGAGGCAAACATCGAAACTCATGCTCTCGGCGAGCAAGACAATCTGGACGCCGAACAAGTGAAAAAGCTGGTTGAACAGAATCCGGACTTGAGTAGTGAAGAGCGCCAGCGAATAGAGAACAACTTGCACGTAATTGTTTTGGCTAATAACCGGCGCGTGGACATCTCGCTCGACACCACCGGGCAACAGTCCGTGCGTCAATACCCGTTTAACGCGAAAGACTCCCTGACATTGCTGAGCGCCGAAGGCGCCAAGCATGGAAAACGAGCGACTCGGACAAGAAGGGAAAAGACCACTGAGCCGTGATAGCCAAATTGCTCTGAAAACACGACGTGGCGAGACTCCGCCCGCAGGCGCGCCCGAATCACACAAGCGTGCTGCGCGGGAAGTTGCCGGACCGTTGTTCCCTGAACGTTCGCTTCAGCGGCGATAGAAGATGGCAAGGGAACTGACTGAGGCGAAGCAGCTTTAGAAATCTGGAGCCGAGGCCCGGACTTGAACCGGGGACCTGCCGATTACGAATCGGCTGCTCTACCAACTGAGCTACCTCGGCGGTGTCCTTCGAATGTAACATCCGCCCGAAAAATCTTCAAACAACGAAAAGAGCGTTATTCCATTGCGTAATAATGAATAGAGTCGCTTACAGTCGCAACCGATCCAAACTTGACACCACTCGGTCCTTGGCGTAGCTTGAAATGAAACTAGAATTTCGGCCGCAAGGCTCGGTGATTGTGTAAGTTCGAGGATTCGACGGAGGGTTTTGAATGGCGACTCATTTCATTCTGAATGGCAAGCCCAAGATGGTGGACGTGAATCCCAATATGCCGCTGCTTTGGGTGGTTCGCGACAACCTCAACATGACCGGCACAAAATTTGGCTGCGGCATGGGGTTGTGCGGGGCCTGTACGGTCCACATCGATGGCGAAGCGATACGTTCCTGCACCATGCCGATTTCGGGCGTGGCCGGCAAAAAGGTGACCACCATCGAGGGGCTTTCCGCCACCGATAGCCACCCTGTGCAGCGAGCCTGGATTGAGATCGACGTGCCCCAGTGCGGTTACTGCCAGTCGGGCCAGATCATGACGGCCTCCGCCCTTCTTGCCAAGACGCCGCACCCGACCGACGCCGAAATTGACGATGCCATGGCTGGCAACATCTGCCGCTGCGGCACGTACGACAGGATTCGCGAAGCGATTCATCGCGCCGCGAAGCTGCAAGAGGGCGGCACCAAGACTGCCGACGCCGACGAGGCTTCTGAACTCGTTGCCAGCGCCGCGGCGGTTTCAAACGGAGGTGCCGAATGAGCACGCAAACCAACGGATTGGACCGGCGCGGATTCCTCAAGACCGGCCTCGCGGGGGCGGCGGGGCTTGTGATCGGTTTCTACCTGCCCGGACGCAGGGAAGTGCTCGCGGCTTCGCGCCTCGATGGCAGCGCCGCCACGCCCGACGTGCTGAACGCATTTATTCAGGTGGCTCCGGACGACAACATCACGATTCTGATCGCCAAGTCCGAAATGGGCCAGGGAGTCGTGACGTCGCTTTCGATGCTGGCGGCGGAAGAGCTTGAGTGCGACTGGCGGAAGGTTCGCACCGAATTTGCGCCCGCCGCGGTCGTGTACTTCGACCCTGCGTTTCACATGCAGGGTACGGGCGGCAGCCAGAGCGTAAATTCCGCCTGGAAGCCGATGCGCGAAGCGGGCGCGACGGCGCGCATGATGCTGATCGCGGCGGCTGCGCAGAAGTGGGGCGTCGATCCCTCGGAGTGCCACGCCGAAGACGGCGCCGTGATCCATGCGGCCAGCAAGCGGCGAGCCACATACGGCAGCCTTGCAGAAGCTGCCGCGAAAGTTACGCCGCCGCAGACCGTGACGCTCAAGGATCCGAGCCAATTCAAAGTGATCGGCAAGCCGTTCAAGCGGCTCGACACGCCGATCAAGACGAACGGCAAGGCGGGCTTCGGTATCAACGTCCGGCAGCCGGGCATGGTCCACTCCGTCGTGCTGCGGTGCCCCGTATTTGGCGGCAAGGTAGCCAGCTTCGACGCCACCAAGGCGAAAGCGGTGCCGGGCGTGAAGGACGTCTTTCAGATCTCGGACGGCGTCGCCGTCGTGGCCGATAACACGTGGAATGCAATGCAAGGCCGCAAAGCGCTCGACGTGCAGTGGGATGAGGGCCCGAATGCGAACGTCTCCAACGAGACGATCTTCCAGGGCTTCGCCGACGCGTGCCAGACGCCCGGCGTGGTGTCGCGCAAGGTGGGTGACGCCGAATCCGCGCTCAGCGGAGCGACCCAGAAGATCGAGGCCGTCTACGAGGCCCCGTACCAGGCGCACGCCACGATGGAGCCGATGAACTGCACCGCGTATATCCAGGCAGATCGTGCGGACGTCTGGGCGCCCACGCAGTTCCAGACCCCCTCGCAAAACACGGCGGCGCAAATCGCCGGGATCAAGCCCGACGCCTCGTTCGTGCACACCACGTACCTCGGCGGCGGCTTCGGCCGCCGGGGCTGGTCGGACTTTGTCACCGAGGCGTGCGAAATCTCAAAGCATATGAAGACGCCGGCGCAGGTCACTTGGTCGCGCGAAGACGATACGCAGCACGACTACTATCGGCCCGCGTCGTACGTGAAAATCGCCGCGGCCCTCGGGCCGGATGGCATGCCCACCGCCTTCACGGCGCGCGTCGCTTGCGATTCGATCTCGCGCTGGTTTTTCGGTCCGGACGCGGTGAAAAACGGCATGGATTCGAGCAGCGTGGAAGGCATTTCCGACACGCCGTACGACATTCCCAATATCCTGGTCGACTACCACATGGTCACCGGACCCATTCCCATGGGCTTCTGGCGGTCGGTGGGCGCGTCGCAGAACGGGTTCTTCCTCGAAAGCTTCATGGACGAACTCGCGGCCGCGGCAAAGAAAGATCCCTACGAGTACCGCAAGGCGCTGCTCGCAAAGAAGCCGCGCCACCTCGGCGTGCTCAATCTCGCCGCCGAAAAGGGCGAATGGGGAAAGCCGCTTCCGAAGGGCCACTACCGCGGAATTGCGGTTCTTGAGGCGTTTTCGACCTACGTGGCCGAAGTCGTCGAGATCTCGCTCGATAAAGACGGTGTAAAGGTTCACAAAGTCACGGTCGCGCTCGATTGCGGCCGCGTGGTGAATCCCAACATCGTCCGGCAGCAAGCGGTGAGCGCCGTGGTCTACGGCCTCACGCAGACGCTCAAGGGTTCCATCACGATCGACAAAGGCCGCGTCCAGCAGGCCAACTTCGACACCTACGACATGCTGCGCATGAACGAGATGCCGAGGATCGTCGATGTGAACATCGTGGAAAGCGACGAAACCCCGACGGGCATGGGCGAGCCAGCCGTGCCGCCGGTCGCGCCTGCCATCTGCAATGCAATCTTCGCCGCAACCGGCAAGCGCATCCGCCATCTGCCGATTGCTCCCGAAGACCTGACATAACCAGGAAAATCGCAACCGCTGAATGCAAAGAAAAAGGAGGGGCGCTCGCGCCCCTCCTTTTTCTTTGGCATACTTCCGAGCCAGATTTGAGAATGGAGCGCTACAATCTGAAACTTAACGTCTTTCAAAAATCTCAGGTCGTTCGCGAGGTTTGAAGAAATGCAAATCTTATTGTCACTCTGCCATTGGCTTGATAGCAGTTTGATGGGTAGATCGATACACGACTCTGCGTGGCTGTTTCCGGTAATCGAAACGGTCCATCTTTTCGGTGTTGTCGTACTGGTTGGTTCTGCTTCCGTTTTGGACCTGCGCTTGATGGGCGTGGCATTCAAAGATTATACGGTCTCGATGGTAGCGGAGCGCTTCCTGCCATGGATATGGGCTGGTTTCGCGGTTCAAGTGCTGACGGGAATACTCCTGTTTTCGTCTGAAGCGGCGAAGATGTATAGCAGCGATGTGTTTCGAGTTAAGATGCTGATGATTGCTGCGGCAGGAATCAATGCGTTGGTATTTCAGCTGCTTGCATACCGCAGCGTGGGCACGTGGGAGCGAGATCCAGTCGCTCCGTTGTCCGCCCGCTTTGCCGGGACCTTCTCGATCTTGCTTTGGTTTGGCATCGTTGGTGCAGGACGCTGGATCGCTTACAGTTAGTAGGCGTCAACCATTCCTGCAGTTTCGAGGCGTGCGAAACGGAGAGGGGTTCGATGACGAACATTTCGGGCGGGCGAAACGTTCACACGCGAGGCCGCCGAGCATGACTCCCGCGTACGCCTTTTTCCACTGGCTCACGCAAACGTACATTGGCACGCTGATGCAAACGAACGACTATTTGTTCCCGACGGTAGAAGCCCTTCACGTCATGGGCAGCGTGGCCCTGGTTGCATCTACCTCGATCCTGAGCCTGCGCCTCGCGGGTCTTTTCTTGACGGAAATACCCGTCTCGAAAATCGCCGGTCAATTTCTGCCGTGGGCTTGGTTGGGTTTTGGATGTCAAGTCGTTACTGGAACCCTTTTATTCATGTCCGAGGCCACGCTTGCGTATGCCAATGTGATCTTTCAAATCAAAATGGCGCTGATCGTTTTGGCTGGCATAAATGCCCTTATTTTTCACCAGACCGTTTACCGCCGGGTGAAGACTTGGGATGTCTCCAATCCGCCTTTCTCGGCCAAGTTTGCGGGTTATATTTCGATCGCGATATGGTTTGCGGTCATTGCCGCCGGAAGGTGGGTGAATAGTTCGGTCGCTAATACGCCGATGCCGCCACCCCCGATGTAGCGCTTGCTGGGGGCTATTCAGCTGTCTGCCGCAAGGCGTCACTTGTCAGGGCTATTTCGCACCGGGTGGCACAAAGTTGTTTAGCACTTCACCGTTGTCCTTCGTTGCGCTGGCGAGTGTTCCGCCGTGCTTCGCGGGATCTTTGAATGGGAAGAAGTTTACGGTGATCTTGTCGCCCGGTTCCAGCGATTGTCTCGACCATCCGCGGCGACCCAGGTAGTTTGGGCTCATTCCTTCAAAGGCATAAAGAGTGAAGCCTCCTTTGCCGTCCGGCACATCGAGCCAAAGCCACGTATGAGGATTCGTCCATTGGAAAGCCCTCACCTTACCCACGATAGTGTCGTGACGCGTCATGTCGTAATCGGCAAATCCGTGATGCGCGATTGCCGTACCCGCCGTTACGATCAGTGCTCCCAGCAGGATTACAAACAAGGCTGCCTTCTTTAAGTTTGCCTTCACGTGCTTCATCAAAAGCCTCCGCGTACTAGGGCGATCCTACTTAATATTGGGGTCCAGGCCGCTCGGAGGAGGAGGGGTGGTATCCACCTCAGCTTTGCCATCGCTGGTCACAGAGTTACGGTTGTTCTGCTCGCAGATATATTCATCGATTGTCCAATTCGCATGACGCCTCAATATCCGGGTCGTCGTGTACGGATGCGTCAAAGCCACGGGATCAATTACCGTCGTCTCGATGCTCATAGTGTCCGGATCGGTAAGGCTAAAACGCTCGATGATTTTCATCTTGTCACTGTGCGGAACGTCCGGCGCAATTGTCGTCTGCGGAGAGAAGCCCACGGATTCGGCCACCAGCGTGTTGCCTTCCCAATGGCCGACCGACGTGCCGAAAAAAGTAGGATCGGGGTCTTCAGGCAGCGAGCGCCCATCCGTATAAATATGACGAACGATCATGTAGGCCTCGCCGACGATCGTCACCTGGCCGGGAGTGAGCAAGAACTCATACGGATAGGGCTGCCCCATGATTTCGGGCATGCCGGGCGGCAGGCAGTTCGCAGTGGTGGTGTCCTCGCCAGCGTGCGCCCTCAAAAGCTGCACTTTGGCAGCCCATTCAGGCGTGAGAGGCAAGGGTTGCCGCATCGGGAAACTCGGGAACTTAGACGTGCTCGCTGTTTTCTCTGAATTCGGTTTAGCCGCCCCGGGTGGAATAACTAGCGAAGTTGCTCCGAGCGGTGATTCCCAGACGCCGGTGAAGTCGGGCAATTTGGCAAGTGCAGCCCAGTCCGCGGCCGTGGGCGCCGGGTGCTTGAAGTCCAGCCAAGTTTGAGCTGGAGTGATAGAGGCGAACAGCGCCGAAGCGAGCGCGATGACAGTGAATCGTCCGAAATACTTCCTTAGTTGCTGAGCCAATCGCGATCCCCCCCTTGAATTTGAATTATTGCAAGCTCACAAACGGCGAAAATAACAAGGTGTGGGGCAGAAAGCAATCGCCAAAAAAAGCAGCCGTGAACGATCTTGCGGCTTCACGCCATTTCAGAAAGAGATACATGGCAACCGGCCTGGATGGCTCTTTCGGCAATCGGCGTACAGCGCCGCCCATCGCCGAGTATTTGGCGAGAATGCAGGTCGAGGGGAAGATCTAATCTAAGGCCGAATCTCACTGGTTTCACTTAACAAAGAGGGTCGTGCTCGCGCCCCTCTTTTTTTGTTTGGCTAATCGAGCTCGCGCTTCCGCGGCCGCCCGGCCTTCGTAAGCCCCCCTCATCCCGCGGACGCCGAAGACATGTTATCGTCCTGCTATTCTGGTTGCGGAGGTGTCGCGATGACATCGCTCTGGCAAGACGTGCGCTACAGCCTGCGGATGATCGCGAAGGCGCCGGGCTACGCAGCAATCACCATCCTGACTCTCGCGCTCGGTATCGGCGCGAACACGACGATTTTCACCTGGATCAACTCTACTCTATTGAATCCGATTCCAGGGCTGGCCAGCCCGAGCGAGGTGGTGGCTTTATCGCTCGGCAAGCCAGGGGACAACCCCTTCCTATTTACCTACCCGGATTTCGAAGCGATGAGCAACGGCCAACAGAGTTTCACCGGCATCACGGCGTGCACTCTCACTCCGATGAGCCTCACGGGCAAGGGCAAGCCGCAGCGCGTCTGGGGCACGGTGGCGACCGCGAATTATTTTGATGTGCTCCGCGTGCGGCCGATCCTCGGGCGCACGTTTCTGCCCGAGGAAGAGGAAAAGCCGGGAGGCGCGCCCGTCGCGGTGATCAGCTACCGCCTGTGGCAGACGCACTTCGCCGCGAATCCCGATGTTTTGGGTCAAACAGTAGAACTCAATCAGCACCCGTACACCATTGTTGGCGTCACGCCGCCGGTTTTTCAGGGAAGTCAGACCGGACTGCGCTCGGATATCTGGATTCCGATGATGATGGAAGCGCAGTTGGTGTCGCAGGGCGATCTGATTCACGATCACCACTACTTTTGGCTGAGCATGTTCGCGCGGCTGAAGCCGGGTGTCACGCCGCGGCAGGCGCAGGAGGAAATGACGGTGCGGCTGCAGCCCGAGGTGAAGAATTATCCGGAGGAGCACCGCGGGCATAGCAGCGTGACCGTATACCCGCTCTGGCGCGGTCCGTTTGGCGCGAACCAGTTTCTCTCGATGATGCTGCCCGTGCTGATGTGCATCGCGGGCCTGGTGCTGCTGCTGGCCTGCGCCAACGTGGCCAACTTGATGCTGGTGCGGTCGGTGGCGCGGCGGCGCGAGATCGCCATTCGCACGTCGCTGGGTGCAAGCCGCTGGCGGCTGGTGAGGCAAATGCTGGTGGAAAGCCTCCTGCTCGCGCTGGCCGGAGGCGCGGTCGCGTTGCTGATCACCTTCTGGTCTGCGGGCACGTTCGCCGAATTCGTGCCGGCCATGGATTTTCCGATCTCGCTCAACATGCAGCCGGATCGCATCGTGCTCTTCGCGGCGCTGGTGATTTCGATCCTCAGCGGCGTGATCTTCGGCATCCTGCCGGCGTGGCGTTCTTCGCGAGAAGCGCCGGTGGAGGTGCTGAAAGAGGATGGGGCAAGCGCCTCGGGCGGAGTTCGCAAGGCCCGGCTCACGAGCGCGTTGGTGGTGGCGCAAATCTCGTTGTCGCTGGTGCTGCTGATCTGCGCGGGACTCTTCATTCGCAGTTTCATGAGCGCCCAGCAAATCAATGCCGGATTCAATTCACACGGAGTGCTGATTGCTTCCTACGACCTGTTTAGCGCGGGCTATTCCGATGCGAACGGCGCGGAATTCGACCGTCAGCTCGCCGCAAAACTGGAAGCGCTGCCGGGCGTACAATCGGTGGCCCTATCGAGCCGCGTGCCGTTGGGGATTGGCGGAGGCTCCACCAGTGTGAAGCCCGAGGGATACGTCCCGCAGGCCAGCGAGTCGATGGAGACGCAGGACGCCATCATTACGCCCAATTATTTCAAGACGATGGAGATTCCGATCGTGAAAGGGCGCGACTTCACCCTCCAGGACACGATGACCTCGCAGCGCGTCGTAATCGTCAGCGAAACGTTTGTCGATCGCTACTGGCCGCATCAGGAAGCGCTGGGCAAACAGCTGAACTCGGACTTGACGCACGAATGGTTCACCGTGGTCGGCGTCGCGCGCGACAGCAAAGTGGGCGGCCTGAATGAAAAGCCGACCCCATTTGTGTACCTGCCGCTCTACCAGGTGTACCGCGCCACGATGATCGTCGATGCGCGCACGACGGGAGATCCGCTGGCATTCAGCGGCACGATCGAAAACACCATGCATGAACTGAATCCCGACTTGGCGCTGTTCGATGTGACAACGCTCGAATCGCGCGCACAACTTTCCAGTTTCCCCCAGCGCATCGCGGGAACTTTTGTCGGCGCATTCGGGCTGCTCGCGCTGGTGCTCGCCGCGGTGGGGATTTACGGCGTCACAGCCTACACCACGCGCCAGCGTACGCATGAAATCGGCATCCGCATGGCGCTCGGCGCGAGCAAGCAGGACATTCTGCGGCTGGTCCTCGGGCGTGGATTATCATTGACGCTAATCGGGGTGGCTCTGGGGCTAGCGGCTTCTTTTGCGCTGACGCGCTATTTGGGCAGCCTTCTGCTGGGCGTCACGGCTACCGACGCGCTCACGTTTTCCAGCGTTGCGATCCTGCTCTGCGCCGTCGCACTCTTCGCCTGCCTCATCCCCGCGCGCCGGGCCATGCGCGTGGACCCGATGGTCGCGCTGCGCTACGAACGATAAGCCCCTGAGCGGCGGGGGCGGCGCGACGCCATAACAGAATTGCCGATCATCAGATTGACGAAAGTCGCGTGGTCAGGGACATAGTCGAAGTCGATGTCCTTCGCGAGAATCAGCGGGAAAACGGATACATCAGCCACGCGAGCCCCACGCCCAGCGCGAGGAACAACACGAAGGACCACAGCGCATATTTGATTCGCCGCGCCGTCGTGTGCCCTCCGATAGCGGCCAGCGCGATCGACACCAGCAGCGCGAAGAGGACCATCGCCGGGAAGTGGCTAAGATGCCATCCGCTCGCGTCCACCGGCTAGCTTCTCCGCCCGGCAGCGATCGCATATGCGTCGAGCATGCCGATCAAGTTCACGATTCCTGCCGCTGCGAGAAAGCGCGTGCCGTAGTCGCCCGCGGCTCGCGAAAGATTCGGGCCGGACGCTTCGAGGAATCGCGACAGCACGTAGAAGACGCCCGAGCAGGCGTCCGCGAGAAAGCCCAGCTTGCCAAAGGGATCGTTGGATACCGCCGTGAAAACCTGGCCTCGCATGAGGTAGCCGATGAGCGCCAGCCCGCCGACCGCCCCCAAAAACGCCAGTCCGCGACCCCAGCGGTGCAGCCATGCGTGGCCAAGCCCAGGCACGGCGAGCGAAGCAAGGGTAACGAGGAAGGGAATTGCGCTGAGAGATTTCCTGCGGACGGCCACAGCGACAGGCGCGGTTTCATTCACGGGTTCTTCAGCCACGATTCATCCAGCGCGACTCACGCGAGCAACGCGAGCACTTCTTCCTGCATCGCGCCCGTAACGCGCGCATCGCGCTCGCCGACGTAAACGTTCACTTCGCTGCGGATGCCGAACTCCGGCAGGTAAATGCCCGGCTCGATCGAAAAGCAGGTGTGCGGCACGATCTTGCGATCGTCGCGCGTCTCCAGGCCATCCATGTTCGCGCCGTTGCCGTGCACGTCCTGGCCGATGCTGTGTCCGGTGCGATGAACGAAATTCTTCGCATAGCCCGCCTTGCGAATCGTCTCGCGCGCAATGCGATCCACTTCCCATCCGTGGATCGTCCGGCCGCGTTTCACGGAGTCCTTGACGAATTCCGCGGCGCGATCGCGCGCCTCGCGCACGATCCGGAAAATCTTCGAGTAGGCATCGGGCACCCGCTGGCCGAGGTATCCGACCCACGTGATGTCGTAATAGACGCTGCCGGGACGCGCGAATTTTCCCCACACGTCGAGCAGCAGCAAATCGCCCGCGCGGATCGGCCGCGACGCTCCCTGCTGCGGCTCGTAGTGCGGATTGCCGTTGTTCGGCTGCACCGCCGCGACGGGAGGCTCGTCCGTGGTCAACCCGTTCGCGCGAAACCGATCGAGGATCCACTGCTGCAGCTCGAACTCCGTCAGAGGATCGCCGTCGCGCACGCTCGCCGCCGCGGTCTCGAACGCCGCGCGCATCACGCGGTCGATGATCTTGCCGGCTTCCAGATGCGATTCGAGTTGTTCCGCTGTCCACACAGCCTCGAACGTCTGCACCAGATCGGCCAACGTCACCACGCTCTTCTTGAGCTTTCGCACCATCTCGACCGTACCCGCGTCCACAAGCCCGATATAGGGAATGTTGTTTTCCGGCGAGTACTGCATTGCGATTTTGCGGCTTCCCGAAAGCAGCTTGCGCAGGCCGCCCTGAAGTTCCTGCCAGCTCGAATAGACGTTCCTGCGGCCGTCCAGCGAGTCGAGCGCGCCCGCCTCGATCCGATGCACCAGCTTGCGAGGCTCGCCGCGCGAAGGGATGAAGTAAAACCACCGTCGCGTCGCCATGCCGTTGCCGCCGAGGCCGAGGATATGTGTGGCGATCGGATCGCGGTGATGATGATCGTAGAAGAGCCACCCGTCGATTTTGTTGACGCGCAGCTGCGCTTGAATCGCTTTTATGTCCGGCATGAATTTAGCATCTCGATGATTTGCGCGCGGCGCGCGCCCGTAATCTCCACGCGCTTCGTGCGGCTTTTTTCCCCGGCCACGATTCTAACAGCCGATCTGGACACGTTCAAACGCTCCGCGAGTAGCCGGATCAACGCGTCGTTCGCGCATCATCGACAGGCGGAGCAGTCAGGCGGACTTTTAGCGCGCCCTGATGCTCGCCTTCGATCGCATCGCGGCTCGCCCGCGGTACTACACGCGCAGCGAACGTGATTACGCCGCCGCGTTCATGCACATCGATCGTAGAATCGGATTTCAATCGGACACTGTATCATCCGCATCGCTGCCCTGGCTGGCGAATTTCTCCGAGAAATCCTCCCGCGCCGCTGCGTTTTGCCATACAATCCACGCCCGTCGTGAGTACAAACCCAACTTCCTCGAAAACAACTGAGCCGGTTCGCCTCACTTCGAACCAGGTGCGCGGCTTCTGGGCCTCATGGGCCGGCTGGGCGCTCGACGGGATGGATTCGTTCATCTACGCGCTCGTCCTCGTCCCAGCGCTCCGCGAGCTTCTGCCGAAATCCGGAATCCCCGCGACCACCGCGAACGTGGGCTTCTACGGCGGCCTGCTCTTCGCGCTGTTCCTCGTCGGATGGGGCATGGCTCTCATCTGGGGCCCGGTCGCGGACCGGTTTGGCCGCGTCCGCACGCTCGCGCTGACGATTCTGTGCTACTCGCTCTTCACCCTTCTGGCCGCTTTCGGCCAGAACGTGTGGGAAGTAGCCGCCTGCCGTTTGCTGGCCGGAGTCGGAATCGGCGGCGAATGGGCCATAGGCGGCACATTCGTCGCCGAAGAGTGGCCCGAGAGCCGCCGCAAAATGGGCGCCGGCCTGATGCACACCGGCTATTACTTCGGATTTTTTCTCGCGGCGCTCGCCAATTACTTTGTGGGAGAAAAGTACGGCTGGCGCCCCATGTTTGCGATCGGCGGCGTTCCCGCGCTGCTGATCGGATTCATCATGTACAGCGTGAAGGAGCCGGCCCGCTGGCAGGCGACCGTCAAGAAGATCACGCACCCATTCTCGATGATTTTCAATTCAAAGTACCGCCGCCGCACGCTCTTGAATTCCGCGTACGTCTTGGTTTCGATCATCGGATTGTGGGGCGGGACAGTCTACGTGCCGACGGCCGTCGCCGAGATCGTCGGTCGCCAGCACATGTCGGCGATTCTGGCGCCGCGGCTAGGCTCTTACGCCACGATGGTGCTCTCATTCGGCACGATCGTCGGCTGCCTGCCTCTGCCGTGGATCGCGGAACGCATCGGCCGCCGCCTGACGCTGGGCCTCTTCTTCGTTTGCATGGCAGCGTCGCTCGTGTTTTCCTTCGGCTACGCCTTCTATCTGCCGCAGGATGCAATGAAGTGGTTTTTCATCGGCCTGTTCTTCCTCGGAATCGGCGGCGCCAACTTCGCAATGTACACGCTGTGGCTGCCCGAGCAGTATCCAACGGAGTGCCGCGGCAGCGCCTTCGCCTTCGCAACGTCCGTCGGCCGCTTCATCGGCGCAGGCTTCACGTTCCTGGTGGGCGCGGGCGTGTCGTACTTCCACACGATCGGCATCCCCGTCGCGCTCACGGCAATTCCGTTCCTGCTAGGCCTTTTCCTGCTTCCGTTCGGCCTCGAGACAAAGGGCCAACCGCTGCCCGACTAAAAGCCGCGCTCTCATATGCCCTTGAATCTCCGGGTGCCCCATCCTCGGTTTGTGAGGGTGGGGCCTTTGCGCAAGCCTAAGATACCGCTGGGCGCGTCCGCTCGCCAAAGAGCGCGGTGCCGACGCGAACTTCCGTCGCCCCCTCTTCGATCGCGATTTCGAAATCGTGGCTCATCCCCATCGAGAGCACAGGCAAGGGCAATCCAAGCCGTTGGCTCAAGCCATCTTTCATCTCGCGCAATTTCCTGAAGTAAGGACGAGCCCGCCCGGCATCATCGAAATAAGGCGGCACACCCATCAGCCCACGCAGTTTGAGATTTGACAAAGCCACGATGCTCTCCGCGAGCGCTGACAAATCCGCCTCACCAATCCCGGTCTTCGTCGGCTCGTCGCTCAGCCGCACCTCGATCAAAATCGGCAGCCGTTTCTCCTGGGACGCCGCCTCCGATTGCATGGCGTGCGCCAGCGCGAGGTTGTCGACCCCATCGACGCGGTGGAAAAGCTGAACCGCGCGCCGCGCTTTGTTGCGCTGCAAATGGCCGATGAAGTGCCACACCGCATCGAGGCCTGCCAGCTTCGGGTGTTTCCCCTCGAATTCCTGAACGCGATTCTCGCCAAAGTGGCGCAGGCCCACGTCGTATGCCGCGTGAATCGCTTCGGCCGGGAAAGTTTTCGAAACCGCGATGATCGTAATCTCTTCGGGCGATCGCGAGCCGCGGGCCGCCGCCCGCTCGATCCTCTCCCGGACACGCTCCAGATTCGCTCGGATCGTTGTGGTTTCCGCCGGCACCGCCGCGATTTTAACACGCGCCATGAACCGCTGGTCACTCGCCGTGCGTCGCTGCTACACTGAATCCCACTTCGATGCCTGCCCGCGGAAAACTGATCGTAATCGAGGGAATCGACGGTTCCGGGAAACGCACGCAGCTCGATTGCCTCGCGCGCGTGTTGAGCGAGCGCGGCGCCGCGTTCACGCAAGTCAGTTTTCCTCGCTACGAAGGTTTCTTCGGAAAACTTGTGGCCCGGTTCCTCAATGGCGAATTCGGCCCGCTCGCGGCAGTCGATCCGCACTTTTCCGCGCTGCTCTACGCGGGAGACCGCCTCGAATCGAAGCCCGCGATCGAGGACTCGCTCGCGTCGGGCAAATCCGTTCTGGCCGATCGCTACATCGCCTCGAACCTCGCGCATCAGGGAGCGCGGATGCCCGCCGAAAAGCGAGACGAATTCATCGCCTGGCTCAAGCAGTTGGAATATGGAGTCTACGGTTTGCCCGCCGAAGATCTGGTGCTGTATCTGCGTATGCCCGCGGCCGAAGCGCATCGCCTCGCCGGCGAGCGCGGTGCACGCGGCGCGCGCCCCTACACGAAAATGCGCCGCGATCTGCAGGAATCGGATGTAGCGCATCTCGATGCGGCGTCGGCGGTCTACGACGGCCTCGCCCGCCAGCCGCAATGGGCAAGAATTGAGTGCTTCGATTCAGCGTCCGGCGCGCTTCGAGCGCCCAAGGCGATCCACGCCGAGATTCTCGCGGCGATTGACGCGCGCATCGCCTCCGCGCTTGGAAAAGGGAACTGACGCGTGGGCTTCGGCGAATTTCTCGGCAACGAACGCATCGTCCGCGCGCTCCGCTCGATGCTCCAGCGCGAACGCGTTCCCAGCGCGCTACTGTTCACCGGTCCGCGCGGCATCGGAAAATACACGCTCGCCCGAATGTTCGCGCAAGCCGCCAATTGCCAGCGCCTTCGTGACGATTTTTGCGGCGAATGCGATTCCTGCCTGCGAATGGCGCCGCTCGCCAATCTAGGGCCTTTGATTCAGGCTGGTCTCGGCGAGCGGGGCGAAAGCGCGGACGCAGCCGCCGTCGAACGCACGCCGCTGATTCTCGAAACGCATCCGGACGTTTGGGTGATCGTTCCCGATCCGGTGCGCCTCCGCAATCCGGTGGCGCGTCCGATGATTCGCGTCGGGCAATTGCGCGCCGTCCAACGCGCGGCCTATTTCAAGCCGCAGGGCCGCCGCCGCATCTTCATCCTCGATGGCGCCGACACAATGCGCTGGACGGACGCCGATGTCTTCCTCAAGATTCTCGAAGAGCCGCCCGATTCCGCGACTCTGATCCTGCTCGCGCCCACCCCTGATTCGCTTTTGCCGACGATTCGCTCGCGCTGTCTGCAATTTCACTTCGCGCCCGTCCCGGCGGATCAGATCGAGATATTCCTACGGCAGCGTTCGGACCGCAAGCCGGCCGAACACAAGCTCGTGGCCCAGCTTTCCGAAGGCAGCCCGGGCGCGGCGCTTTCGCTCAACCTCGAGGAATCCGCGCGCCTCCGCAGAAGCGTCTTGCGCCTTCTAGATCAGTCCGTTTCCGGCGAGGGTTTTTCCGACATTTTCGCCTCCACTGCTCAGCTTTCCAAGCAGGAGCAGGAATCATTTGAAAATATTTTGAGCCTGTTTTATAGTCTGCTTACAGACCTGCTCGAGAATTCCTTCGGCCAAACGAGCAGGCTACCTCGCAATCCCGATCTTCACCGGGAAGTCGAAAGTCTTGGCAGGAAGATTGATTGGGCGTGGGTGCTGCGGGCTACACGCGGTCTCGACGCGCTCGAAAGCCGCATTCGCCGCAACACCGGACGTCAACTGGGTCTGGACGCGCTGATTGCTTCACTGAGTCTCCGCTAGGCCCCAATCGAAGTTTTTTCGAAATTGTTGCAACCGAACTCCTTCTTGCGTAGTCATAATCTGTATATTACTTAGGAGCCGTCATGGTAAACCGCAAGTTGTTCCGTCCCTCACTCGGGGAGCCGAAAGAATCCTATACTCCGCGACCCACGCAAGTGATGCCGCAGCCTGCAGCTGGGCCGCGGAAGAAGCCCGCTCCGCCCGACCAGACCTACGCGGAGAATTTCTACTACGTGAAGCAAATGCAATCCCGCACGCCCGTCGCTGTCGTCCTAACGGACGGCGAAGTGATCCGCGGCACGATCGAATGGTACGACCGCGATTGCATCAAAGTCACCCGCTACGGCAGTCCCAATCTTCTCCTTTATAAGCACTGCATTCGTTACGTCTACAAGGAAGGCGACGAAGCGGCCAGCGGCGGCTCAAACGGCCAGTAGAGACCACTCGAAGGCGTCTATACACGGTTAGGGGGTCGGAGCTTTCAGCTCCGACATTCGGAGCGAAGAAAAACTGGGCTTTAGCCCCTGAAGGCACTCTTCGCTTCCGCCGCGAACATTTATGAGACAGCTTCTCGTGGCGCAGGCGACGTTGCCGGGCGGCGGTTGCAACCGATTTCAGCCGCCGGTCGAAACAGCATGAAAATCGGCATCACCTGCTACCCAACCTACGGCGGATCGGGTGTGGTCGCCACGGAGCTCGGCCTCGAGCTCGCGATGCGAGGGCACGAAGTTCATTTCATTAGCTATGCCATGCCGATCCGGCTCAGCGGCACGAACGAGCGCATCTTCTTCCACGAAGTCGAAGTCACCGCATACCCGCTGTTCGATCATCCGCCCTACACGCTTGCGCTCGCCACGAAGATGGCCGAGGTCGCCGAAGAGGCGTCGCTCGATCTGCTGCACGTGCACTACGCCATCCCTCACTCCGTGAGCGCATTATTGGCGCGCATGATGAGCGTGCCCCGGCGCTTGCCGTTCATCACTACGCTCCACGGCACTGACATCACCCTTGTCGGCAACGATCGCAGCTATCTGCCGATCGTTCGCTTCTCGATTGAGCAGAGCGAAGGCGTCACCGCCATCTCGCACTATTTGCGGGATCGCACGCTCCGCGAATTCGAGATCAAGCGGCCGATCGAAGTGATCCCGAACTTCGTCAACTGCGATCTCTATAAGCGCTCGGAGGATGCCGCGGCCCGCGCGCGCTGGGCGCCCGAGGGCGAGCCCATCCTGATGCATCTGTCGAATTTCCGGCCTGTGAAGCGAGTCACCAACGTCATTGAAATCTTCGCGCTCGTCCGCGAAAAAATTCCCGCGAAGCTCGTTTTGATGGGCGATGGCCCCGATCGCGGCGCGGCCGAATACATCGTGCGCAAGAAGCGCCTTGCAAAAGATGTCTTTTTCCTGGGCAAGCAGGACCACGTGCAGGAAAAACTCGGGCTGGCCGATCTTTTCTTGCTGCCGAGCGATGAGGAGTCTTTCGGACTAGCCGCCCTGGAGGCGATGGCTTGCCAGGTACCGGTGGTAGCGACGAACGTCGGCGGAGTGCCCGAAGTCGTCACGCACGGCATCGACGGCTATCTTTTCGAGCCACGCGACGTTGCAACCGGGGCCAAATACGCGCTCGATATCCTCACCCGCCCCGACCGCGGCCGCATGATGGGCGAAATGGCGCGCGCCAGCGCTCGCCGCAAATATTGTTCGAACGACATCATCCCGCTCTACGAGCAGTACTACGAAAAAGTCCTGGCGGCCTCCCGAGCATAGGTGGAACCGCGAGCCGCTTCAACCCCGGGCCTTAGTTCTTGCTTTTGCCTTTGACTTTCCGGGTGCCCCATCCTCGTCTTGTGAGGGTGGGGGCCTTCTGCCGGCAATAGACGATGATCTTCTGTAGCGGCGAGTCGCGCACTTCGCGGCCCGGGCTCTCGCTTCTTAACTCTGCGTTCTCTGCGTCTCCGCGGTGAACTCGTTCTTAGGTCCCCGCCACAACCAATTCGCACTAATTCACACAGTCCGTGGCGGCGGAATCGCAGCCCCCAAAAGCAGAAAGCCCGCCTTTCGGCGGGCTTTCGAGGGGAGAAAGCTCCCGGCCAATGCGCGGATGGCCGCAGAACCCTTTCCTCGACCGCAGTCTAGTGTTCGTTTCAAGGGAAGTCAAGCGAGAAAGCCAAAATCTGTCGCTACGTAAACCTATTTGTTTCAGCGGAATATGCGCAAGGCGATCCGATCGGGTAGATTCTTATCCACCTTGCCTCCCGGCATCGGTGCACCCGGAGTTCCATAGAAGTCCTCTGCATTGATAGGTTTACTGCCCAATCCCAGCTGCAGCACCTCCACGTAGCTGGTGCGATCGAATATCTTGCCCGGCATGCTGCGCTTCACCACCAACCGCAGGCCGCCAAACACCAGCCCTGAGATCAACGCAAAGAGGCAAATCACCCCTGTGCCCTCAATCGCGCCCACAATCATCATTTCGATCGAGGGCTCCTTGAACTGAAACGTGGGCTCATTCCACGTCAGCACCGTTCCAGATTGAACCTGACCCAGCACCGCGTCCGCCTCTTTTTGCGAAGGTGCACCGGCGACGATCGCCAGCAGCGTCAACGAACGCGTCGCGAACAATGCTGGTGAATTGGATCCGGGTTGCGAGCCGTTCACGTTGAATTTTTTCTGGATGTCCGCGAGCATGCCTTCCGCCATCTGCGGCGTCGGGTAATCGACGATCAGCAGCGTTACACCGTGGCCGTTCACGCGGTATTGAGCGACTTCCGCTTCCGCGCCCTTCGAAAAGTCAACTGAACCGCCAAGCCCGCCCGGGAAGAGCTGATCGAGCGTTTGCGGCCCCAGAATGTAGCGATCGGTGCCCTCGACCACGTTCTTCTGCGGCAAATTCTCCCACAGCGTCGGCAGCGGTCCTTCTTGCGCGTGCCGCCCCACGGCGCTGACGAGCGCCTTCAGGTCCGCCACGCGCGCCAGCAGGTCTTTTCCTTGAATATCGACAACCAGATTTCCCCTCAGAAGGAGTGCGCGATCTGGCGATATCGCCGAATGGTCGGTCAGTTCCGCGCGCTGCATTCCCGGCACGCGTTGGTAGGAATACTCGCCGTACGCCCCTGTCGGATCCTTCATTTTGTAGAGCGTGACGTCGAGCGTTTGGGAGCCCCGCGTGTAGGAGGCATGCTCTCCGCTGGAGAATCCGTACTCCTTGGCCGCGCTGAGCGCATCGCCTGCCGCGGCCGCGCCTGCGTCACTGGGCGCCTGCGCAGCGGCGGAAGGCGTGAAAGCCCCATCGCTGCTCTGCATCCATCCCGCAAATGAACGAGGCAGTATCTGCTGCGCAGATGCGCACAACAACGTCAGCAGTAGAGCCGCGAAAAGAAGCGAAACGAATCTGTACATGAATCCCCGTTCTCTTCTTTAGATGCCCAGATTCTACTTGGGGTTCCCGGATGGCGCCACTGTTCCGTCGGCGAGCCGGGTTTCGGAGACGTGATTATCCGAGATCAGCTTGCCTCTGTTCGAGGAAAGGCTATTGAGGCTTGCTAGGTAGGTTGCGACGCCGCGGTAGAGACCGTCGGCAATCCTTTGGCGCTGCGCCGCCTTGCGCAGAAGCCCTTCGTCGTAAGGGTTGCTGAGGAACGAAATTTCCGCCAGCACCGAAGGCATGTTCGCGCCGATCAGCACCACAAACGGAGCCTTCTTCACGCCGCGGTTCCGTTCGTTGCGGCTCACCAGCTGCAACCGCCCGGCCAGGCTGTCCTGAATGTCTTCGGCCAGGTCTTTCGATTCTTCGATCTTGTCGTTGCGTGCGATTTGCTTGATCAGGTCTTGCAGGTCGTGCATTGACTCCTGCGAGTTCGCGTTTTCGCGGGCCGCCACTTCCATGGCTTCGGCTGAAGTCGCGAAATTCAGGTAATACGTCTCCACGCCGCGCGCCGATGGATCCTCGCTCGAATTCGCATGGATCGAAATGAATAGATCGGCCTTCGCGTCGTTGGCGATCTGCGTTCGCTCTTCCAGTGGAACGAACGTGTCATCCTTGCGCGTGTAGACCACGTCCGCGCCCGGCAGTCTCTGTTCGATCAAATTCCCCAGACGCAGCGCCACATCCAGACACACGTCTTTTTCCAGCAGCCCGTGCGGCCCGATCGTTCCCGTATCGTGCCCGCCGTGCCCTGCGTCGATCACAATGCGGTTGATCTTGAGCCCCAACGCCCGCGTCAGGGAACGCGCGCCGTCGCGGTTGGGCTCCGGCACTGTCGGCGGATCGAGAGCGGCCGATTCCGTCAGAGTCGCCTTCAGGTGTACCTTCGCTGCTTTTGCGCCGGCCTTCGATATCGACCTGGCCCCATCATCTGACGTCGCGTCGCTTGCTTTCACGGAAACCGTTTCGGCGGCTACAGCGGGCGTAGCCGAATCCGGAGTTCCCGTGGTCTTGTCGGCTGCCTCGTGCGTGGCAGTCGGCGCGGCAGTTGAGGCGACCGTGGTGGCGTCGGAGGCGCTCGGCCGGGAGCGCAGGTCGATCACCAGACGGTACGGGTTCGCCACAAGAAAGGCCGAGTAATCCTTCGCGCCGTCCACATCCAGCACCAGCCGCACTGTATCCGGCTTGTTCTGCGCGATCCGGATCGTTTTGAGCATGCCGCCCTGCACGTCGATCGGCTTCCGCGCAAGCTTGGGGCTCACTTGCGCTTTGTGTAAGTCGAAATAGATGCGCTCGGGCGATGCGATACGCGCGGCCCTGAATTCGACCGTATTCCCCAAATTCACCACGATCCGCGCCGAATCCGGCGAGTCCCACGTCTTGAAATCTTTCACGACCGGCAGGCCGTGTTCCGCCGCTTGCGGAGTCACGTGCGGCGCATCCACGGGCAGCATCTCCGCAGCCTTGTCGACGGGATCAACCTGTTCGGGCTGGCCGCTGTGATCGGTGCGGCCAACGCGATCGGTGCGACTCGCGGCAGTATCATCCGCATGCGCCGCCGGCCCGCCATTTTCCTCGGGGTCGTTGATCTCCTGCAGCGCCGCCCGCGCCTCGTCCGCCCGGTCGGAGCGCGGAAACAGCTTCAAATACTGCTTGTAAGTGGCTTCGGCGTCTGCCGGCTTCTTGAGATCGTCGTTCTGGATTTTGGCTGCTGAAAGCAGCGCCTCGCCGCGATAACTGCTTCCCGGATATTGCTTCGTGAGGAAGGAATACATTGCCACCGCGGACTTGTAGTAGCTCGGATCATAGAGCCGCCCCATCTCCGTGTACAGCTCAGCCTCGGCAATCAGCGCCGAAGTCGCGTTATCCGCATCCGGGGTGATCAGGTAAACTTTGTGAAAAGCCGCGATTGTCTGGACGTAATCCGAGCGCGAGCGGTCCTTTTCCAGGTAGCCCTCGAGCATCGTCCGCATCTTTACCGCTTGCGCGAACTGCTCCCGAGCGTCGGATTTCTTGTCAGCGCGTGTGGGAACCGCGAGGCAGGTCAGCAGGCAAGCCGCCACAGCCAAAGCGCAAGAAACTCGCCGCGAGCTCGATTTTAGTCCAGCCAAAGCCATTCGCGTCTCATTCGTTCGTGAAGAGGATCCGTCCCTTCGAATCCGTTTCCTGCCGTATGGGAGCCCTGGGTTTGCTCCACAACGACGGGTCGCGGCCCGAATTAGGCCGGAAATACGCGTTGGTCACTTTCTGCACGTACCGTTCGGTTTCCGGGTAAGCCGGAATCCCGCTGCTCTGGTCGACGGCTCGTTCGCCGGCGTTATAAGCTGCCAGCGACTTCGTCAAATCGCCATCGTAGTGATCGAGCAGCCATTTCAGGTACAACGTCCCGCCCTCCACGTTCTGGACGGGATCGAAAGCGTTTCCGACGCCAAAGCGTTCTGCCGTTTCCGGAATCAACTGCATTAAACCCACCGCACCCTTGCGCGATATCGCCGAAGGATTCCAGCCCGATTCCGTGCTGATGACTGCTTTCACCAGCGCCGGGTCCAGGTTGTGCCGCTCGGCCGCCCGCTGGACGATCTGATCCAGGTGGTCGCCGGCCGCATTCGCCGACTCCGCAGAGGAGGGAGAACTGATAGTACTCCCATCCTTGCGTTTCGGGGAATCCCCGTTCACGTAGACGGTCTTTCCGTGCTCATCTGTGTACGATGCGATTTGGGCTTGAGACGGGACGGACACCGACAACAGGATGAGCGCCGTAATCGCGACGATGGCTGTCCTGGTCATTTGTCCGCCTATACCGCCTCTTGGGGAAGGCAAAACGCTCCGCTCCGAACTAGGCTAAAAACGCGAAAACGCGCAGCGACAATTGCGCCCGGGAAGGCGAGCTTCCCCGGCGTAAGTTCCTGGCGTTGCGTGAATTATAACAATCGGTCGAGAAGGGGGTAAATGGACTGCAAGGCGTTTTCTATGCCCGATGTGTCTTTTCCGCCAGCCTCAGCCAAATCCGGTCTGCCGCCCCCGGAACCGCCGATCAGCTTGGCCAGTTCCTGGACGATTTTCCCGGCGTGGAGCTTGGGGACGAGGTCTTTCGTAACTGCCGTAATTAGAGCAACTTTGCCGTCTTCGGCGGAGGCCAGCACCACCACTCCCGAGCCAAGTTTCTGGCGCAAGGAATCGACCATTTGCCGTAGCGCTTCACGGTCAAAACCGTTCACCCGGGCAGCCAGCACCTTGACGCCCTTGACGTCCTTCGTCTCGCTCAGGAGATCCCCGGCCTGCGATCCCGCAGCCTTCCGTTTAAGCCCATCAAGCTGCTTTTCGAGGGCCTTTAAGGCGTCCATTTGGCGCGAAATCGCGTCAATTACGCCCTCTTCGGACGTATTCAGCAGCCCGGCGGCCGAGCGCAGGGTCGTCAGCGCACGCTGGTAATCGGCCAGGGCGCGGTCGCCCGAAATGGCCTCGATGCGCCGAACCCCCGCCGCAGCCGACTGCTCCGCGAGAATCTTGAAGATGCCAATTTCGCCCGTCCGCCGCACGTGCGTGCCGCCGCACAGTTCCTTGCTGTAAAAGCCGCGCGGCGAGGCGGCGTCGGGAATCGTCACCACGCGGACGTTCGCCTCCGGGTACTTGTCGCCGAAGAACGCGAGCGCGCCCGAGGCGAGCGCCTCGTCGATATTCGTGATGTCCGTCCGCATCTCGAGGTCTTTGAGGATCTCTTCGTTCACCTGCTGCTCGATTTCGGCCAGCTCCACCGGATCGACGGCGGCGAAGTGCGAAAAATCGAAGCGCAGGTGATCGGGCGCGACGAGCGACCCGGCCTGCTTCACGTGCGTGCCGAGAATGTTGCGCAGCGCGGCGTGCATCAGGTGCGTGGCCGTGTGGTTGCGCATGTTGCGCGCGCGCCGCTCGGCGTCGGCGACGGTCGCCACGCGGTCGCCCACGTGCAAATCTTCCTTCGCCAGAATACGGTGCGCCACCAGCCGGGAAACCGGATAATACGCCCCGCGCACTTCGGCCACTTCGAGCGACTCGGAGTTGTCGTAGAAGCCGCCCGTATCCGCCAACTGCCCGCCCGATTCGGAGTAGATCAACGTCCGGTCGAGGACAACCTCCGCCTCCGTCCCCGCCTTGATCTCGTTCACGGGTCCGTTCTTCGTGATGATCGCCTCGATCCGGCAATCCCGCGTCTCCGTCCCAAAGTAGAAATCGGGCTCCGTCTTGAACGTTTCCGCCAGCTTCGTGTAAGCAGGATTCGCAACATCCTTGCCAACACCGCCCTTCCACGAAGCCTTCGCCCGCGTCCGCTGCTCCTCCATCGCGCGCTCGAACCCCGGCCAGTCGACCTCCACACCCGCGTCACGCGTCACATCCTCGATGAAATCGCGGGGCAGCCCATAGGTGTCATAAAGACGAAAGGCTTTTTCTCCGGGATAGACAGTCGGGCTCTTCCCCGGATCGGGCAGCCCCTTGTACAGCGCCACGCCTCTACTAACTCTGTTTGCTTTCCCTTCCTGTATGATCTCGTCTCTCAACCTGTCCAGACCTTCGTCCAAATCCTCATCAAGCTTTTTCAGACCGACATCGATGGTCCGCTGGAAGCGGTGCTCCTCTTCAGAGACCACTTTTAGCGCATGCTCGCCCGCGGGGCCCATCAGCTCCGGATAGGCGCTGGCCATCAGTTCGCGGACGGCGACCACCATATCGGTGAAAAACGCGCGCGTCGGCTCGAGTAGGCGGGCGTGGCGCATGCCGCGCCGCATGATCTTGCGCAGGACGTATCCACGGCCTTCATTCGACGGCATCACTCCATCGCAGATCAGAAACGTCGTGGCGCGCGCGTGGTCGGCGACAATTCGGAAGGAAGGGTCGAGCTTCGCATCCTTCCCGTAACGCGCATCGGTAAATTCCTCCGCCTTGTGAATCAGCGGCATAAAGAGATCGGTATCGAAATTCGAGATTTTGCCTTCGAGAACGGCCGTAACGCGCTCGAGGCCCATGCCCGTATCGACCGAAGGCTTCGGCAGGGGATTGAGCTTGCCGTCGGAATCACGATTGAACTGCATGAAGACGAGATTCCAGATTTCGACGTAGCGTCCGCACTCGCACCCGAATTTGCAATCGGCGTGGCCCTGATCCGAAGCGGCCGGACCCATGTCGTAGAAAATTTCGCTGCATGGCCCGCAGGGGCCCGTATCGCCCATGGCCCAGAAATTCTCTTTCAGTCCGGGAACGGCGATCACGCGATCTGTCGCGGCGCCGATTTTGGTCCAGAGCTTTGCGGCTTCGTGGTCAGTATCGAGTTTCTTGCCCGGAGAAACTTCAGCGCCGCCGAAAACGGTGAAATAGAGTTTCTCGACAGGAATCGCATACCAATCCTTTCCCGTGATGAGCTCCCAGGCAAAAGCAATCGCATCCTTCTTGAAATAGTCGCCGAAGGAAAAATTGCCGAGCATCTCGAAAAACGTGTGGTGCCGATTCGTGAAGCCGACGTTTTCGAGATCGTTGTGCTTCCCGCCCGCGCGTACGCATTTCTGGCACGAAGTCGCTCGGTTATAGTCGCGCTGCTCGATCCCGAGGAACACATCCTTGAACTGGTTCATCCCGGCATTGGTGAAGAGCAGCGTGGGATCGTTCGTCGGAACGAGCGAGGAGCTGCGCACCACGCGATGCCCGCGCTCCTCGAAGAATCTCAGAAATGTTTTTCGAATCTCGTTTCCGGTCATGTTTATCTTTTGTCGTCGCTCAGGTGCGCTTATCTCACATTGTATTGGGTAGCCGAACGCGCGTGCAACAGGATCAGCGAGCGCAAGTGGATCGGTTAGTCCGTGAGCCAATCGCACATGAAACTTAGCCTGGTATTCGTCCGGCAATCCGAGTGACCATCAGTTGGCTGCTCATTCGCGCCGGGTGTAGTATTGGCCCCGAATAGATCAGGAACCCGGGAATTGGGTTCGGATCGGCTAACTGTCTGATGGGGGGAAACATGCCAAAGGACCTGACACGAAGAGAATTGATGCGTCGTTCGATTGCCGCGGGAGGCTTGTTCGCGGCCGGATCACTGATGCCTGTTTCGTCGACGCTCGGCGGATCAAGGCTGCCGGGCAATCAACGACTCAAACCGAAACGCAGAGTTCCCGCCACAATCGTTGGCGGCAAGGTGGTGCAACCGCGAAGGGAATGTACCGGTCTTGCATAAGACAAGCATCCTGGTTGTCGGAGGCGGTCCGGCGGGGACGGCGGCCGCATTTTCGGCGAAGCGCATGGGCGTCGACGTCACGCTCGTGGAGAGGTACGGATATCTCGGAGGGCTCGCAACCGGCGGCCTCGTCCTGGGAATATTTCCCGCTCTACGATCGCGAGAAGAAGCAGGTCATCTTCGGCATCGGCGAAGAGCTGATGAAGAAACTGGACGTCGCTCAAGTACGGAATCATCGATCGCAACAAGGCGCCGATCTACCCGACCATCGACGCGGAGGCATTCAAGTACGTCCTGGCCGACATGGTGCTCGATTCGGGAATCACCGCCTACCTCGATTGTTGGGGCGTCGACGCAATCGTGGATTCCAAAGGAGCCGTGCGGGGCGCCGTTTTCGAGAGCAAGTCGGGGCGGCAGGCAATCCTCGCCGATATCGTGATCGATGCTTCGGGAGACGGCGATATTTACGCGGCCGCGGGTGCGGCTTTTGAAAAAGTCAAAACCAACATCGGCCTGATCAGCCGAATCGGAAACATCGACGAAGTCGACATGGCCCCCGGACAGAGGATCGGAGGACCCGGAGCAAGCCTGCCACTAGGCAAGCCCGATGAAGGAGGCGGCCCTCGAAAGGACGGGTGAACGACTTCAGCGGCCACGCCGGGAATTCGACGCCCGCGCCCCATGTGAACTGGCTCAACATGAAAGGCCCGGTCGGCGACGCTCTGGACATCTCGGACCTGACCGCCATGCGAACTCAAGCATCGCATGCGGAACATGGGGCAACGTCGAGAAGCTTCGTCAGAAGGCGGGAAACGAACAGGTCTATTCTGGCCGAAACCGCTCCTCAGCTGGGCGTGCGGCTCAGCAGGCTCCTCGACGGCGTGAAGAAACTCAAAGTCCAGGAAATCCGCAACGGCGCCAAGTTTAAAGATGTCATCGGCTATTCCGGCGCCTATGCGAATGCTCCGGAATTTCAGATTCCCTACGGCTCGCTCGTTCCCGCGAAGGTCGAAAATGTCCTCGCGGCCGGGCGATGCATATCGGCCGAATTTCGAAGTCGCCGATATCACCCGGCTCATTCCGGTTTGCTGGGTCACAGGACAGGCTGCCGGCTTGGCCGCGGCGTTGTGCATTCAGAATAAATGCAAGCCTCGCAACGTAAATGTGGCGAAGCTTCAGGACCTGCTCCATCAGCAGGGGGCGTATTTAGGATGATGTTTCTCCGGCGCGTGCCGCGGCGAGTGATTCAGCTGACTTGCTTTGTCGGCGCGGTCGTGCTGGTTTGGCCCTTGCTGCCATGGGCAATCGCTCCGCGATTTTTTCAGCAAATCAGCCCATTCGTTGCCCTGTCCTCCAGCATCGCCGCGCGTTCCGTCGGCGTGGGGGCGATCCTCGCGCTCATCGTGGCCATTGCGAGTTCATTCAAGAAACGGTGGTTTTGCCTGTACCTCTGTCCGACCGGTTTCCTGCTCGAAAATACCTCGCGCGTGGGGTTGCGCAAGACGCGATGGTGGGCGAAGTTACCCCCGGTCGGCCGATATGTCGCGATACTCACCCTCGTGGGCGCCGTCGCGGGATATCCGGTGCTGCTGTGGATGGATCCTCTGTGCATTTTCAGCAGTCCCTTTGCCGTGAACAAGGCGACGAATCCGATTTCCGTGTTTCTGGTCTGCCTCGGCCTCGGCGTATTGGTGGGAGGCACTTTTGTTTTTGGCATGGCCTGGTGCGTCCGCATCTGCCCGCTCAGCGGGTTCCAGGACATGCTTTTTGCGATGAGAAAGGCATTGTGGACCAAATTGACTTCGCGTGCGTCCTCGCCGAATCGCAAATTAGCCGAGCGGTCTTTAGGAGGTCGGGGCTTTCCTGCCCTGAGCGAAGTCGAAGGGAGCCCCAACGTCAAGCTCGTCAAAATTCGCGGGGCTTCAGCCCCTGAAGGCGATTCGCCCGCGCCCTCGCACATTTCGGGCATGGCGCGACGCGCGTTCTTCGCCGGCGCAGGAGGCGCATTGCTCGCCCTGGGTGCGCGTCGACTCGGGGCGGCGCGATACCGCAAAAGCGACACGCTGCTGCGTCCTCCCGGCGCCGTGCCCGAGGATCGTTTTACCGGGCTGTGCATTCGCTGCAACAACTGCGTGCATGCCTGCCCGTCGAAAATTATTCACCCCGATACAGGTCATGAGGGTGGGCTGGCAGGTTTCGGGGCGCCCATCATTCGATTCGACCGCGACTATAAATATTGCCTGGAAACGTGCGATGCCTGCACCCAGGTTTGCCCCACCGGCGCGCTCGCGCCGCTTGCTCTCGAGCAGAAGAATAAGTACATCATCGGAGAAGCGCTCGCCGATAACAATGTCTGCCTCACCGCCCTCGGCAAGAAGGAATGCGACGCCTGCGAGATCGCATGCCCCTACGACGCGGTGAAAATCACGTGGGACGAGGCGCAGTACATCGCCTATCCCGTGGTCAATGACAAGTGCGTCGGTTGCGGAGCGTGCGAGGTCGTCTGCCCCACAAACCCAGTCAAAGCCATCCGCGTGTGGACCCAAAAGCCCGCGTGAATTCTTTGCCCCGCTTACAGTAAGCCTGAACCGTCCACGGCAAGACCGTGAGACTCAACGAGTGTCAGAGATTCCGCGGGCGTGTGTGCGCGCACACCCTTCACCTGTGCGGCTTTCTCGAAAGATCAAGCATTTCCCGCTGTTCCTACAACCGTAATTCTTCCGAAGAGCGGCATCGGAGTTGCTCTTCCATGCACGTGAATGTGGAAAACACGGTACCGATTTGCCTTCCGTACCATTGACCGTCTCGGGGAGTGCGATTGGAATGGAAGCAACGGAAGAAGCCACATAGCTGAGATGACAAATCCTGAACCAAACGCGGAGGATCACGCCGCTCGAAGTGCGGACCGGCATGGCCCGTGGGCCGAGCTATTCTTTCGGATTCGCGTGATGCGGCAGCGGATCCGGCGCGGTATTGCCGATTCTTTCTCGAAGTTGCGCCGCTGCGAGAAGATGCACGATGGTCCGTACTCGCTGGTTGTCGGCGAATCGCGCACCCATCTCTGGTCGGACGATCGCCCGGCCGAGGCGATCCACCAAAAGGGCAAAGTGCACAATCTGCGGAAAGCCGTCGCCGAGCTGGACTGCGCGCTCTTGCTGCCGGGGCAAGTCTTCAGCTTCTGGACGCAGATTGGGCGAGCGACGGAAGAGCGCGGATATGTAGTCGGTCGTATGCTGCAGCAGGGTTGCATGATTCCGGCCGTTGGCGGCGGCCTGTGCCAGCTTTCAAACGCGCTCTACGATGCCGCGCTGCAATCCGGCTGCGAGATCATCGAGCGCCACGCGCACTCGCGCGTCGTTCCCGGCTCCGAGGCGGCAGCCGGACGAGACGCAACGGTCGCATGGAATTACGTCGACCTGCGATTCCGGTCGCGGGTGCCGCTGCTGATCCGCGCCCAGGTGACCGAGGACGAACTCGCGGTTTCGTTCTGCGTGTTTCCCGGCACCGTGGTCCCGAAGCGAAAGATGGCGGAGCCTGTCGGTTATGCGGGCGACTCGAGCATGGCGCAGCCGCCCGAACTGGCCTCTACCTGCTCGATATGCGCGGAGACGGCGTGCTCCCGCCACGAAAGCCGGGAAAGGGTCGGCTCAGCGTAACGGCCGGTGCGGGTCGGCAGACTAACGCGTTGAAACCTGCCAAAATCGGATTTTCCAGGCCATTTAAGGGTGTTTAAGCTCCCGACGAGAGTAGGGTCCTTGCTCCAGTTACAGCAGTTCCGCCAGCCCGTTGCACTCAGGCTGATACTGCGCGAGCAGGGGGGAGAGAATGTTGGCGCGATCCTCGGGAGTGGACGATTCCATCGGCAAGAAGGCCACGAAAAGGTTGATCGCGCCTCCAGCCACATTGCACCACGACGCGTATTTCTCGTGCCACGGAGTGAGGTGCGCCGAAATGTTTCCTGATTCACCGAAATAAATCGCGCGCATCATCTGCGGATAGCACGCTGGATCGCGCACCAAAATTGCGTACAGGCCGGAGTTGCACGCGGCCACCGAGCAGGGAAGAATCTCGGGCTCGGAAAAGCAGTGGCTGCCAAACCAGATTCCCCGCGGCGGCTGAGGCGAGGGAAGATCGGCGTAGTTGGGCGAGGCCACCTGGATGCTCCGGCTGCGGTTTGCGCGCGATGCCCGCGAGCGCACAAGTATAGCGTCTCAGCGCGGCCCAGGCGATTCGAAAAACGCGCAGCGGCCGTTCGGATTCTTGAATCGGCACCCGAAGAAGGGCGTGCCTATTGGGGCGGGCGCTGCTGCATTTTTTGCTGCGCGGCGGCGGTCCACGGCGGCACGACGCCGTTCATGCGCGCGTACGCGATCGATTGGCCGAGATGCTCGTGCGCGTGCGCGACGATGTGGAACACGACGGCGCCGACGGTGTTGAATCCCTGGAAATTCCGGGGCTTCGACATATCCGCTTCGGACATGTCGGCGATGCTTTTTTCGGCGTAGTCGAAGGACTGGTTGAGCAGCTCGATGATTTTCGTCTTGTCCGTGGTGGATTTTTCGAAGCCCTGGAATTTGATGCCGGGATACGGTGGAGCGCCGGCGACTGCCGTCAGCCCGAAATTGGCCAGGGCAATGTGCAGGTAGACTTCGCTGACGGAGCGGACGCCCTCCTCGGGGCGCCACGTGTATTTCTCCTGAGGCATTGCCTGCGCGAGGCTGACGATTTCATCCTGTGCGGCCTTCAGTTCAACGATCGCTTCGGAGCGGAAATCGAATGCCTTGGATGCAGATGCTGCGTCCTGGCCAAATGCCTGGACGGATCCGGCGGTCAAAAGCAAACCTAGCGCAAGAATAGACAGGCACAGATTCCTCATCATTCCTGTTCCCCTCCGAGTGAAAGTGACGGTACTTTACCGGTTTCGAAGGCGAAAAGCGATTTGGAAACGCGACTCGAGCGAGAGGCCCGCGATGCGCAATTCGCGCGCGTCAGTCTTCCGAAGGAAGGATCTCCGCGGAATCGGGGACGCTCGTGCGCGTGGCGGCGCGGATTTCGGTGCGGATGATGTCCGATGAGAAGCCGGCGCGCAGCAGGCTCGCGTAGAGCGAGGCGATCTTGCGCTGATCGAGCGGACCCCGCAAGTGGGCGAGGCGGCGTTGCAAGCGGGCGCGGATCAGGCCGGATTCGTCGGTCTCAGCGAAGACGACATCGATAGCGGCTTCGATATGCCGGTCGGGAACTCCACGCGACCGGAGCTCGCGCGCGATGCGGAAGCGTCCCTGGCGGCGAGATTGTGCGTGTGAGCGGGCGTAATCGAGGGCGTAGCGCTCGTCGTCGAGATAGGCGCGCTCGCGGAGCTTGGCGACGACGTTCGATACTTGCTCGGCGTCCTCGGAGCGGCGCGTGAGATATTCGCGCATTTCATGGATCGAATGCGCGCGGCGCATCAGCGCGCGGAGGGCCGCGGCGTAAAGTTCCTCCTCGGTTTCGAATTTGCGGGGTGAGGAGCGCATCGGGGATGAAGCATAGAAGCATGGAGGCGGGGAAGCAAGGAGCGGAATTAGAGATTTGAAATTGGAAATTTGAAATGGAAAACCGGGCGGTGGGCGATGGCAGTTGGCCGAACTTTAACTGCGAATTTTTATTTGCGAATTTCTAATTTCGATTTTCTGAATTACTTGCGGGGACCCGAGCGCTCGAATTCGGTCATGGCGCGCTCCATCTCTTCGCGGGCGGAGTCGGCGGACGAGCGGACGCCCTGGACGCGGAGGCGGAAATCATCTGGATTCGAGGCGCGCGTGAGAGCTTCCTCGAGCGTGATGAGGTTGCGCGAATAAAGATCGAAGAGCGACTGATCGAACGTCTGCATGCCGTACTGGCTGGTGCCGGCGGCGATCGCGTCGCGGATCATGCGAGTCTTGTCGGGATTCATGATGCAGTCGCGGATGTAGCCGGTCGCGATCATCACTTCGCAGGCGGGCACACGGCCTGAACCGTCGCCCTTGCGGACGAGACGCTGGCTGACGACGGCCTTGAGCGTCGAGGCAAGCTGCAAGCGAATCTGCTTCTGCTCGGGCGGCGGAAACACGGCGATGATGCGCTGGATCGTTTCGGTCGCGTCGAGAGTGTGCAAGGTCGAAAGCACCAAGTGGCCGGTTTCGGCGGCGAGCAATGCCGTGGAAATCGTTTCGAGGTCGCGCATTTCGCCGACGAGGACGACGTCCGGGTCCTGACGGAGGGCGGCGCGCAGCGCGGTTGAGAACGAAGACGTGTCGACTTCGACCTCGCGCTGGTTGATGAATCCCTTTTTGTCGCGGTGCAGATATTCGATCGGGTCCTCGATGGTGATGATGTGCTCGGGACGCAGCGAATTGATGCGGTCGATCATGGCCGCGAGCGTGGTCGATTTGCCGGAACCGGTGGTGCCGGTGCAAAGGACGAGACCGCGCTGCTCTTCGCAGATGGTGGCGATCACGCGGGGCAGCTCGAGTTCTTCAAGCGTGCGAATCTTGGTCGGGATGACGCGAAGAACCATGCCGACGTTGCCGCGCTGCTGGAAGACGTTGACGCGGAACCGGCCGAGGCCGGCCACGCCATAGGCCATGTCGAGCTCGGCGGTTTCTTTGAATTTCTGCTTCTGCCGGTTGGTCATCATGCTGAAGGCCATGGACAGCATTTCTTCCGGCGTGATGCGGGGGACGTCCGTGATGGCGCTCAGCAATCCGTCGACACGGAGGTAGGGGTGGTTGCCGACCTTGAGGTGAAGGTCGGAGGCCCGTTGTTCGACGGCGCGGCGCAACAGATCGTCAATACTAATGGCCATAGCGTGATTCCCCGAATGCGAAGCTTTCAAACCACGCTAGCATCGGCCTCGGGGTGAGGCAAGGACGGACGGATGATGGTTTCCAAGCGTGCAACCTGATTTTTTTTGGGCAGATGTTAGGAACTGGCTGGTCGTTGTCGAACGGCGTCGAACGGGGAGATTCAGGATCTCTTGGGTTCGCAGCCTACGGACGAGACATAGCTTGGCGGTGCGCTTGGCGTGGCGTGATGTTGCCTTCTGGCGTGTGCTAGAGACGAGAGGCGGCTTGGCCGAGTCCTCGGTCAGGAGACGGGTTGGTTGCGGAGGAAGACGCGATCGTAAATTACGGCCGCGAGGACGCCACCGAAGAGCGGGCCGACCCAGTAAACGCCATGATTCTGCCAGTGATGCGGGGTCAGGGCGAGGTCCGGTCCGAAGGCGCGCGCCGGGTTCATTGCGGCCCCGGTGAAAGGAGCGCCGACGAGATAGCCAATCGTGACGGCAAGGCCGACCGCGAGACCCGCGACGTGACGGAATGCCCCGCGCCCGTCGACCACCGTGGCGAACTGGACGAGGACTACGATGAAGGTGAGAACAGCCTCGAGGGCCATGCCGTGCAGGCGCGTGAAATCCGAGGAAAGGTCGGGCGCGCCGAGGGACACAGGACGCCAAATGGATTCGGGAAGGATCACGCTGAGCAAGTAGGCGCCGGCCGCGGCGCCAAGGAGTTGCACGACTCCGTAGCCGATGCTCTCGAGTGCGCCCAGCCGCCTCGTGACCCAATAGCCGATGGTGACTGCGGGATTCAGATGCGCGCCGGAGATGTGCGCCAGTGCGCTGACCATTGCGCCAACGGCCAGGCCGTAGGCGAGCGCGCAACCGAGCGGGCCCACGCCGGGCTGCGTCGCGGCGCGGAGATATTGGTCCGTGCAGATGGCGCCCGCGGCGATGAATACAACCGCGAGCGTTCCCATGAATTCGGCGGCGAGCTTCTGTGGCAGACGATACAACATTCCTCCGGCGTGCTCGGGCAGACGCGGGATTCTACTGGATGGAAGGGAAGAGAGTCAAAGACACGAACGCACGTGGAATTAAAATGCCAGTCTGTCTGTCGGTTGGGTGCCTGTGGCAAAGGTCCCACCCTCACAAACCGAGGATGGGGCACCCGGAAAGTCAAAGGCGAACGGCCTTAGACCCTGACTGCGGGCACGCTTACTGGCGAGAGCCAGCCGTGGCGGTCGGGCGTTTTGCCGCTGATGATGGCGAAAAATTCTTCCTGGACGCTTTTTGTGACCGGGCCGCGCGAGCCCGAGCCGACCTTCATGCGGTCGACCGAGCGAACGGGGGTGATTTCGGCCGCGGTGCCACTGAAGAAGACTTCGTCCGCGATGTACAGCATTTCGCGGGGAATCATCTGTTCGACGACGGGGAAGCCGAGTTCGCGGCAGAGCGTCATGACAGAGTCGCGCGTGATGCCGGGCAGCGCCGAATTAGCGAGCGGCGGTGTGTGGACCGTGCCGTTCATCACGACGAAGATGTTTTCGCCCGAGCCCTCGCTGACGTAGCCATTCACGTCGAGCGCGATGCCTTCCTCGTAGCCGTTGATTTTCGCTTCCATGCGAATCAGCTGCGAATTCATGTAGTTCGCGGCGGCCTTGGCCATCTGCGGGAGCGTGTTGGGCGCGGGGCGATTCCACGAGCTCACGCAGACGTCCACGCCGCTGCGCAGCGCTTCTTCGCCGAGATATTTTCCCCATGCCCAGCAGGCTAGATAGACCTCGATCGGGCATCCGTGCGGGTCGACGCCCGCGTCGCCGTAACCGCGCAAAACGATCGGGCGGATGTAGCACGCGCTGACTTTGTTTTCGCGCACGAGATCAAGGCTCGCCTGGCACAGGGTCTCAAGATTGAAGGCGACTTCCATGCGATAAATGTGGGCGGAATTGAGCAGGCGCTGCATATGCTCGCGGAGACGGAAGATCGCGGAGCCCTGCACCGTTTCGTAGCAGCGCACGCCCTCGAAGACAGCCGAGCCGTAGTTGACGACGTGGGAAAGCACGTGAATCTTGGCGTCGTCCCAGTGGATGAATTTGCCGTTGTGCCAGATCTTCTCGGTCTTCGGGATGCTCATGAGGTTCTCCGGGCCGCGGAAAATCTTTTATGGCCCTGCGAAAGCGAAATTATAGCACAGGGATTCGACGGCTCTTTCGGCCGAGACGCGGCGAGGTCCGATGGGAGCGGCCAAATTGGCGCTGCTGATCCGGGGATGTGGTCCGATCCCGGCGGATGGACATGCGGGCAAGGCGGGCGCGGCAAGCCTTCGCGAAGAGAGCTCAGGCCGGGGCAGCGCCCCTACAACGGCCGGCGGGACACGGGCGGTACAACGTTAGTCGGAGTGTTCGTCGGTCTCTGGGCGCGACACCGTGGTGAATCCGGTGATGCGGCCCCAGGCGCTGGTCTTCCAGTTGTCCGCGATTTCCTTGGCGAGAATCCACGGAGGAAGCGGCATATCGAAGAATCGCGAAAGGGCCTCGATGTAGGGCTCGTACATGCCGCGGAGCTGCGCGAGTTTCTTGTCCGCGGCTTCGGTATCGGCGAGTTTGAGGCCAGCCTGGCTCAAGCTGGCGCGCAGGCGCTGAAGCTCGGCCGCCGGCAGGCGGTCCATGGAGGCGGCGCGCGGGGCTGCGTTGAAAAGCTGGGCCAGATCGACGACGGTGTGGCGCGAGATGGCGAACGTCAAACGCGCCTGGCGGGCACAGGCGTTTTCAATGCCTGCAATCAGGAGAGCGGAGGTGTCCAGAATCGCGGCGAGAGCGGCGAGCCAAGATTCGTTGTTGTGCTGCGACCGGAAATAGGTGACCGCAGGATAGGAGACGTGGCTTTCGAGGATTTCCGCTGCGGCGCGCTCCCAATTGTGGAGCAGCCTTTGCAGAGATTCCATTCCGTCGGGCTCGGCGTGACGGCGAAGCAGCTCGCCGGCCGTTGGAGGCGAGCCCGCGCGCGCATCGAGCAGCACGATATTGACCTCGCGCCGCGAAAATGCCTGATAGATCACCGGCAGATAGCTCAGCACAAGAGCGAGAAAGCCAAGCCCAAGGCCGCTTTCGACGACTGCCAGAAATCGTCCGACGGAAGTGTGCGGGACGACGTCGCCCAGGCCCAGGGTGAAGAACGTCGTCCCGCTGAGGTAGAGGCACGTTTCGAAATCGCGCGCGGCTGCAACCTGATGCGCGGCGCCGTAATACAGCAGCGCGAATCCCACGACCAGGGATGCGGCCCAGAACACCAGCAGCGTCAAAAGCGAAAGGGGCCCGTAAAAGCTGAGAAAGGTTTCGCGCGCACGGACCTTGCGGATCCAGCGAGCGATCGCTCTCCAAGGCAGCCACGTGCCGCGATAAAACAGGACGGTGACGCGCCAACGGCGGTTGACGCGCCGAGGCAAGATGATCGTCTCGAACGCCTCCCAGAGAACATTGAGGACGATGAGGACGCCAAAGACGACGGACAGAATCACGCCGCCTGCTCCAGGTGCGCGGTCATCGTGATTTCCGCTTTCAGCAGACGCGAGACGGGACAATTTTCCTTAGCGCTGACCGTGGCTGCTTCGAAAGCCGATGCGGTGATACCACGAAGCTGGGCGGTTACGTCGAGATGGACCTTTGTGATCGCCCATCCGGTGTCGATTTTGTCGAGCGTGACGGTAGCCGTGGTTTGGAGCTTTTCGGGCGTGAAGTGCATGGTCAGGAGTTGCGCGTCGAGCGCCATAGTGAAGCAGCCGGCGTGGGCGGCCGCGATCAGCTCCTCGGGATTGGTGCCCTTGGCGTTTTCAAAGCGCGTGGCGAAGGAGTAGGGCGCGTTGGTAAGCACGCCGCTCTGGCTGGAGATGTTTCCGGATCCTTCTCTCAAACTGCCGTTCCAGACTGCGGTTGCGGTTCGTTGCATGATTTTCCTCCTTGTTGCGATGCTTCGAAATTACATGGCCGGGGCTGAAGCCCCTTTCTTGGAAGGTCGCTCATCGCGGGGTTAAAACCCCGCGCTTCCACCGGTCGAAAAGACTTCCTTCGCCCTCTTTCAGCGCCTCGCCGCCTCGCGAATTGCGGCCCCGGCGAAGAGTGCCGCGCTGAAGACCGCGGCGCTACACTTGAACCTTAGTGAAACCCTACGGCACCAGGACGATTTTGCCGTAGGCGCCAGATTCCATGACGGCTGTGTGGGCGCGCGGCGCTTCGGCGAGCGGAATCTCCTGGCCGATCACGGGGCGGAGCGTTTTGTTTTCGAGGCCCGCGCCCAGCGCGGCGTGGATGCTGGCGAGTTCTTCGACGGACGCATTCAACAGGCTCATGGCCAAAATCGTGGCGTCGCGGCTCATCGCGTCGCGCGGATTGATCTCGACCGGGCCGCGGCTGCCGACCGTGACCACTCGGCCTTTCGGCGCGAGGAGCGGCAGATCGCGGCCGAGGTTGACGTTGGACAACATCTCGATGATGACGTCGTAGCCGCGGCTGCCGGTCGCTGCCAGGGCTTCCTCGAAATGGCCCGGCGATGAGTGATCGAGGACTTTGTGCGCGCCCTCGTCCGCAACCAGCTTCTTTCCGCGGCTCGAACTCGCTGTGCCGACGACGTACAGCCCGGCGGCCCGCGCGAGTTGAACAGCGGCGATGCCCACGCCTCCGCTGGCTCCGTGGATCAGGACGGTTTCGCCGCCACGAGCGTGGGCCCGATCGAAGAGTGCGCGAAATGCGGTTGCGTAGGCCACGTGCATGGCTGCGCCTTGCGCGAAAGATGCGTTCGACGGGAGCGGGTAGACCGACCGCTCGTCGCAAAGGGCAAGTTCGGCGTAGGTGCCGGTGAGGCTGCCGCCGACGTACACTCGATCGCCGGGTTTGAACCGCGAGCCGTTTGGACCGACGGATTCGATCGTGCCGCCGCCATCCGAGCCCGGCGTGTATGGCAAATTGGGAAGACGTGCGTAGGCGCCGGCCCGGACGTACGTTTCCACGGGATTGACTCCCGCGGCACCGATGCGCACGACAACTTGCCCGGCCGATGGTTTGGGATCCGGAACCTCTTCGAGATGCATGACCTCCGGTCCGCCGAACTGATGCACGCGAATTGCCTTCATCTCTCCTCCACGTTTCGTACGTCAGGGTCCCGCGCACCGGCCTGGGTGCGAGTCCATCGCAATGCAATTTCGATGTTGGCGAGGCAGGGGCGGATGCAGGCGCTTCAGCCGGAAGGCTGGATGCCAGCTAGTGCGCCCCGGGCGTACGCTCCGACATCGCGCTGATTATCTCGAAGTTTTGCTTGATGTGGTTCAATCGTGTGCCCGCCGTGGTCTCCCAGATGCCGAAAGCAAGAAACGGCACCAGGGCGGCCAGCACCCAAAGCTTGGCGCTCCGCGGCGCTTTCGCTTCCGGTTCCCAACGGAAAAGCTGGCGCGAGACCTCAAAGGCGACCAAAAGGCCGAGAACCAGCGCGGCTGTGTCCGTGATCATTTCGGTGGGGGTGGCCAGGCTGGTTGCGGCCGATTCGAGACCCGTCGCCAGATACTGCGCCGGAATAAACAGGGCGACACGTTGCAGCCAACTGGGAAAGATTGCGAGCGGAATCGTGGCGCCGGAGAGGAACAGGAAGGCCATCCAGATCAGGTTGTTGATCATCTGGGTTTCCTGCATGGTATTGGTCACGCTGGCGACGATCAGCCCCAACGCCGAAAATGTGGCAGAGCCGACGGTCACTAGCAGGAGAATTGCGCCAAGGTTTCCCCAGGACTGCATGTGAAACGCCCAACGGCACACGAGTATCTCGAAGCCCACGACGGGAAGCACCAGAAAATAGTTGGCGAGGATGCCCGATGCGAGCATCGGACCGGCTCCCAAGGGCGCCAGGCGGAATCTCCGCAGAATGCCTTGTTCGCGGAAGGTGACGAGCTGAACGCTCAAGCCCCAGAAGCTGCCCATCACGGTGGTGGTGAGAATTGCGCCAAGAATGTAGCCCACCCATTCGGTCCGGCCGCGGCCGATCAGCGCGACTGCGCCAAATAGAAAGATCAGCGGCATGACGAGGCTGAAAAAGAAGAAGGCGCGGTTGCGGACGGCCAGGCGCAAACGCATTTTGGTCAAAGTCCAGGTGCTGCTCAAGGCTTTTGGCTCCTATTCACGCAATCGCCGCCCGGTCAATTCGATGAACACGTCTTCGAGAGACGGCGAGAACATTTCGAGGCTCTGCAACTCGTTGTTTTCGGCTTCGAGCTGTTTCACGAGCGCCACGATCGTCTGCGGCGGGCGCGCCGAGTGCAGCACGTAGGTGCCTTCGAATTCGCGGCAGTCGGCCACGCCGTCGAGGCCGGAAAGCAGGCCATTGGTCAGCGGGCGCGCCAGCCGGACTTCGATTCGAGTGGTGCCGGCCGAGTTGTGCTTGAGCTCGCGAGGAGTGCCGAGGGCGATCACGAGCCCGTGATCGACGATGGCGACGCGATCGCAGAGGCGCTCGGCCTCTTCGATGTAGTGGGTGGTCAGCAGGACCGTTTTCTTTTCCCGCCTCAGCTCCTCGATGATGTCGTAGATCTCGCGGCGCACCTGCGGGTCGAGCCCGGCCGTGGGCTCGTCGAGGAATACGACCTCCGGGTCGTTCACCAGAGCCATGGCCAGCGCGAGGCGCTGCTTCTGCCCGCCGGAGAGATGGCTGTAGAACGCGTTGCGCTTCTCTTCGAGCTGGAAGCGCGCGAGCAGCTTATCCGTGTCGGCGCGGCGATGGTAGAACTGCGCAAAGAGCTCGATGGCCTCTTTGACCCGCAGCTTGTCGGGCAGGGCAGTCGACTGCAGGACGGCGCCGATCGTCTGCTTGAACTGCTCGCCGCTTGTCTGCGGATCGAGGCCGCAGACGCGCACGACGCCGCTATCGGGTGTGCGCAGGCCCTCCAGGATTTCGACGGTCGAGGTTTTGCCCGCTCCGTTGGGCCCGAGGAGGCCAAAGACCTCGCCGCGCTCGACGGCAAAGCTCAACCCTCGGACGGCCTCGACGGTTCCATAACTCTTATGCAGATTTTCGACTTGGATGACAGTTTCGGGCACGAATGAGTCCTCAACTTCCAAGAAGAAGAATTCTATATCACAATCGGAAGTTGAGCGCGAATCACTGCACTTTTCCGCGTTTGGCTCCGCGAGCCTTCGACCGCTTCCTTGCGGATTTCTTCGGCAACCAACCGAAGCGCTGCATATCGAGAGAGCGCATTCCGATCTCGACGCCTTCCGATTCGAGCAATCGGCGCTGCTTACCCGCATAGGGCTCGCGAATAATCAAGCGCCCGCCGGCGCCGACTACGCGATGCCACGGAATCCCCCGGCCGCTCGGGCAGCCCGCCATCGCGTAGCCAACCACGCGAGCGCCCCCCGGCACTTTCAGCGCTCGCGCGAGAGCGCCGTAGGTGGTTACGCGGCCGCGCGGGATTCGTTTCACGAGGCGATAAATCGGCTCCCAAGGCATGTCTTGCGCGCTCCCTCGCTAGATCCGACAAGCAAAATCCGCATCTAATGTATTAGAGGGAAAGTTTTGTTTATCGATCCCATCGCCGGATTCGAGAAGAAGCCGCCGCAAGTGCCTTCGTAGCCGCTCCGGCATCGTTCCGCAAGAGTAATAACCACTTCGATGCAACCTTCCGCTATCGCCAGCATCGTACCATTGACGGTGTAGTGGAAGGGCCATACACTACAGAAGTTGACGCGGTCCTTGGCCCGGAAGGAGAACGGTTGTGGCTTTCGTTCGGCGCAAAGGGAACACCTACTACCTGGTTCACAACGTGCGCCGGCAGGGCAAGGTGCAGCAGCTTCACCTGGCCCGGCTGGGCGAGCGACCGCGTATCACCGACGAAATTGTCCGCAAAGTATCGCGGAACCACCCCTTCCTCGACCTGGACTGGTCCGGCCTGCGAGAGCAGGTGAACAGCCGCGTCGAGCTCTTTGATATTCGGTCGATGTACGTACAGAGCCTGATGAGCACATTAAGAAACCTTAACCTGGACCTGGCCGACCTGTCGCCGCCGCTTTTGACGCTGGCAGACCGAGCCAATTCAAGCCGGGAACTGGTCACGCAACTAAGATTGCTGCGGTCGACGCTCGATATCAAACTCGATCAATTCGAGCGGTCGGTGCCGCGCAGTCCGGTGGGCGGAAGAAGGTTCCGGTAGGGAGCAACACCATGGGCGCGCAAGCAATGCAACTTGACCCGACACTCCGCAGCGTGGAGTCGAGAGACTTCGAAGCGGGGTTGCGTCGGAAGATTGTTGGGCAGGACGAAGCGGTGCAGGCGGTCGTCGACCTGTATCAGGTGTTCCGTGCCGGCCTGAACTCGCCGGGACGCCCGGTAGGCAACCTGCTGTTCCTGGGGCCGACCGGTGCGGGCAAGACGCGCGTGGTGGAAGCGACCGCGGAAGTTCTCTTCGGCGATCCTCGCGCAGTGATCAAGGTGGACTGCGCCGAGTTCCAGCACTCGCATGAGATTGCCAAGCTGATTGGTTCGCCCCCGGGATACCTGGGTCACCGTGAGACGCACCCGCTGATTACGCAGGAGGCGCTCGCCCAATATCACACGGACAAGCTCAAGATCAGCTTCCTGCTCTTCGACGAGATCGAAAAGGCCAGCGACGCGCTCTGGCAATTGCTGCTGGGAATTCTCGACAAGGCGACGCTGACGCTCGGCGACAACCGCCGCGTGGATCTCTCGCAGACGATGATCTTCATGACTTCGAACCTCGGCGGCGGCGAGATCACCGAGCTGATGACCGGCGGGCTGGGCTTCGCGCCGATCGTCCGGCCGGAATCGAAGCCGAGGCTCGACGAAAAAGTCGAGCGCACGGCGTCGGAAGCGGCCAAGCGGAAATTTGCGCCGGAATTCATGAACCGCATCGATAAGGTCGTTGTGTTCCACCCGCTGCGCTCGCAGCAGCTCGAGCAGATTCTCGAAATCGAACTCGGGATGGTGCAGCAGCGCGTCCTCGAGACGGCCAAGGGCAGGTTCCTGTTCCGCGTTACGCAGTCGGCCCGGGATTTCCTGCTTCGCGAGGGCACCGATCTCAAGTATGGCGCGCGCCATTTGAAGCGCGCCATCGAGCGGTACGTCGTGTACCCGCTGGCGAGCCTGCTCGCAACCGAACAGGTGATGCTGGGCAACGTCCTCTCGATCGACTGGGATGGGACGTCGGCGGGCCTTGCTTTTCTGAAGGAAGCCGAAGGGGCGCTGCTGCCGATGGATTCGCCCGTGCCCGACGGTCTGACGGAAGCTGCAGCCGCAGCGATCCCGGACGGCCGCGAGATCACGCTTCCCGCAGCGACCACCGCGAGCGCGAAGACTTCCTCGGATATCCGGCCGTCTTCGATGCAGGCGCACAGAGGCATTCCATCGGAGAAGGCTAAGAACGAGAAACGCTAACTATTGTCTATTATCCATCTGGCGCGGCGTGCGTGGCCGATCTGGCAATGCACGCCGCGATCCCTTTTTACCGACTTTTAGCCCGCCGCCTCTTTGGCTTTTTCCTCTACAAACTTCTGGTAGGCAGTTGCGTCCATCAGATCGGCAAGTTCCTTTGCGTCAGCGAGGCGCACCTTGGCGATCCATCCGGCGCCGTGCGGATCCTTGTTGATCGTTTCAGGAGCGTTTTTCAGGGTTGCGTTCGTCTCGGCGACTTCGCCTGAAACCGGACTCAGCAGGTCACTGACGGCCTTCACGGATTCGACGGTGCCGAGAAACTGGCCGACTTTGACTTGGGAGCCTGTCTTGGGCAATTCCACGGAAATGATGTCGCCGAGCTCTTGTTGCGCGTAGTCCGTGATGCCGATGGTTGCGGTTGAACCAGCCAGTTGAATCCACTGGTGTTCCTTAGTGTAGCGATACTCGGCAGGGTACAAGGCAGCCTCCTCCAGGTCTTCGGGCTCCATTGTACGTGCTGTCTGGTTGCAAACAAGGGGGACCCCGGCGCTTGCCGGTGCGCCCAAGTGGGCCTACCATGGTTTAAAGACCTAATTCCGATCGGGGAGCTAGCGTGGTTACCCTCTGCTCGCAGTGCGACAAGCCGGAAAGGCAGTGTACCTGCGAAAAATATTGCTGTTTCTGCCAGTCGCAAATTCACGTACGCCTGTGCATCGATGGCTTATACTATTGCCCAGACTGCCGGGAAGCGTGCAACGTCCGGCTGGCCGATTCCGATGCCCACTGATTCCGACCACGCCTCTTCCGAAGCCGGCTACACGGTGCCCGCCGTTCAAATCGTCGGCACCCTGCACGACGATCCCCGCCTTCTGATCGGCGCCGGCACTATCGCAGGCCATTCCGCCCAAGAGGCCGGCCTCACCGAGCAGGTACAAGAACATCTCGCGACTGCTACGAAGGAGGCTTGCGGCGAGGTTTTCGCGCTCGCGCAGCCCGATCCCGAATCGCCTCCCGTGGTGACCGTCACCGCATCGCGCTTTCCCGATCGCGTGCAGATCACGGTCGAATTGTCGATTGCTGCGGCGAACAATGAGGGGGGGGCCGGCTCAAAGAAGGCAACTGACCGGAACGAAAAACAGGGCGGCAAACGGCTGAACGAGGGGCTGGTAGATCACGTGCAGCGGGAAACGCACGACGGCCGGCCTTCTATCGTGCTTGTGAAATACTATCGCCCGGTGAAATCCAAGGCTTAGCCCGTTTCGAGCTTGGCAAGTCCCGCCTACATCTACTACATCGGCACTGCAAAAGCGCGTGTGCGAATCAACGACAACAACTGATCCTGGCTTATAGGCGCGTCGATCTTGAGGCGATCGCCGCTAGGTGTGACGCTCACCTGGTCGAGGGCGCTGGCGAGCGCCGGCTGATCCTGCGCGGACTGGTAGCGCCGGTACATGACTCCGGCTTGCAGAGCCGCTGCGAGGAGATTGGCATCGTTGGGCGAGTCGCATACGGCCTCGAACTGCGCATCGATGCCGCTATCGGCCGCCACACTGATGGTCATCGCGTGCATGCGGTTGATGATCGCGGAGGCCTGGGGAAACTGGCCCGCCTGGGGCAGCAACTGCTGGACGGCGATATGCGTGTAGCTCTGATCGAGCACGGCCCAAATGATTCCCGAGCCGTTGGCTTCGTTGATCAGAGGAAACAGCAGATCGTTTGTGAGCAGGCTCTCCGAAACGCCGGTCCGAACGTCGATCATCTTCTCCATCGCCGGGCGGACTCCAAACGCCGCGGTATTGGCGTCGATGAAAGTGAACAAAATATCGGTTGGGCCGGAACCGCTGCCGAAAGCGTAGAGATGGTAGCCGTGGTAGTCCGTCACCGGCAGCTTCTGCTGTTTGAAGCGCGCCTCATTCGACGACGGGTCAAACGATCCGATAGCCACGCCGAGGATTTGCTCGCCGCCGGATTTTCCCGCATTGATGGCGCCCCAGGCGACCTCGTCGACCTGCGTGTTCGGGTCGATTCCCGCTGCCGTCAAGAACTGCTCGAACTGGCGGAATTTGCTCGGAAGAAGCTGTTCGCGAAGCTGGGGGAACCACGGGAATTTCCGGGCCGCCTTCATATCGGCGTACGCGAATTCTCCCACTGTTTTCGGGAACATGCCGATGATGTCCGTGCCGAGCGTTCCCGCGAAGCTGGGCCGCGGAAGGATGATGAACGAGGTAAATAATAGAAGACCGATTGTAACGATACGGCGAGTTAGCTTTGTCACGTCTTGTCCCTCAATCTGCCCCTAAATCTTATCGGCTGATGACCGGATTCTCTGCAATCCGCCCGGCCAGTGATCCGGCTTCGGAACGCGCCCTGGCGGTAAATGCCGCGTCCGTCACCGATTCGAGATTGATGCGCACGTTTTCGAGCGCGCCCCGCACCGCCGTGGCGGCCATCATGCGGCCCACGCGCACGTCTGAAACCATAGACGGGGCTGACCTCGCTTCCAGTTGCCCCAGCTTCTCGAATACTTCCGCTGCTTCGCGGGCGATTTCGAGCGGCGCCTCGATCGCTCCCTGGAACGCTTGCTGAATCGCTTGATTGCGCCGCTTCTGCTCTTCCGTAGTTTCGCGCGGAAGGCGGTGCGCGACCAGCACTGATTCGTAGGAGGAGGCATCGCGGTCAATAGCCGCGGACAGCCTCTTGGACGCCGCCCGGAAATCCTTGACTGCGGCTTCGAGCGCTTCGGGATTCACGCCCGAGAACTTTTTCTTGCTCGAGAGGCCCGCGACCATTTGCCCCAGGCTCGCGCCGAGCGCGCCGGCCAGCGCCGCCACCGAGCCTCCACCGGGCGTGGGCGACGGCCGCGCGACAGCATCGAGAAACGGCTGGGCCAGCGCCGACAGACTGGCGGGAGGCCCAGATTGCGCGGATAAGAGCGATTCTTCCAGTCGATTCTCAAACACTTGGGCGGGCGAAAAGTTTTCGACCTTCAGATACGCCTCGGCGGTGACTTCAATCGCGCGGCGAGGGATCAGGCCGACGATTTCGCTGCCCACGATGCCGACTCCGTGGCGCTCCGCTTCGCGCTTCACCGCCTCGAATACGACGTGGACAGGTGTCTGCTCGAAATCCGTGAGGTTCATCGAAACTTGCGCGAGATTGCGCGCGCGCAGATCGACGCCCATCGCTTTCACGAACGGCAGGCCGCCGCTCGAGAATCGGATCGTCTTCGCGATTTTTTTCGCGATTTCGACGTCCGGCGTGTCCAGGTTGATGTTGTACGCGATCAGGAACTTGCGTGCACCGACCACGGTGGCGCCGGCGGTCGCATGCAGGCGCGACTCGCCGATATCGGGTGCGCGGTCGGGATTGCGCAGCACTTCCTCGCGCAGCCCCTCGAATTGCCCTTTGCGGATTTTCTCAAGATTTGTGCGATCGGGCCGTTGAGCGGCCGCTTCGTAGAGATAGACCGGGATGCGATAGCGCTGCCATATTTCGTGCGCCGCTTTTCTGGCCAGGGCGATGCAATCGTCGATCGTGACGCTGTGAACCGGTATGAACGGAACAACGTCGGTCGCGCCGATGCGGGGATGCGCGCCCGTTTGCCGCGTGAGGTCGATGAGTTCGGCGGCTTTGCCAACGGCTCGCACCGCCGCTTCCGCGACTGCTTCGGGCGCTCCCGCCAGCGTGATCACGCTGCGGTTGTGATCCGCGTCGCTTTCATGGGCGAGCACGAATACATCCGGAACTTCGCGAATGGCCGCGAGGATGGCTTGAATCTTGACCGGGTCGCGCCCTTCGGAAAAATTCGGAACGCATTCAACCAGCGGTTTCATTTGGAATGGATCACGATGCCGCGCTTCATGGTCAAGCTGCAGAGGTTCACACCAAAATAATACGGAATTTCGCGGTAGCTAGCCACGTCAAACGCCGCGAGGTCCGCGTATTTGCCGACTTCGAGCGAGCCGACGCGATCGTGCTGGCGTAGCGAATATGCGGGATTGATCGTGGCGGCGGCAATGGCTTCGGCGGGCGTCATGCGCATCTGGCTGCAGGCGAGGGAGAGAATCATCGTCATGCTGAGCGTGGGGCAGGTGCCGGGATTGAAATCCGTGGCGAGACCGACGATTGCGCCCGCGTCGATCAAGCCGCGCGCCGGAGCGTACTGCGCGAGGCCGAGGTGGAAGCAGCAGCCCGGCAACAAAGTGCAGACGACTCCCGAAAGCGAGAGGGCGCGAATATCGCCGCGGTCGATCTTTTCGAGATGGTCGGCACTCGCGGCTTGCATTTCAATCGCGAGACGAGCGGCGCCCGTGTGCGCGAGCTGCTCGGCATGAATCCGCGGCACCAGGCCACACGCTCGCCCGGCGGCAAGAATCCTCCGCGATTGTGCCACCGTGAACGCTCCGCGGTCGCAGTAAACGTCGCAAAATTCCGCGAGGCCCGCTGTCGCGACCGCCGGAATCCAGCGCTTTACGAGTAGATCGACAAAAGCGTTCGGGCGGCGGCTGAATTCCGCCGGCACGACGTGCGCGCCCAGAAACGTGCAGGCGATATCGAGCGGCTGCGCTTGATGCAGCTCGTGCAAGATTTCGAGCGTCTTCTGCTCGCTCTCCCAGCTGAGGCCGTAGCCGCTCTTGGCTTCGAGTGTGGTGGTCCCGTGCGCAGCAAACTCGCGAAGATTCGTCGCTGCGCGAGCCTTCAGCGCCGCCGGTTGCGCTCGCCGCAGCGCCGCAACCGTGGAGCGAATTCCTCCGCCTGCGCGCGCGATTTCTTCGTACGTTTTTCCCGCGATGCGCTGTTCGTGCTCGGCGGCGCGGGATTCAGGAAAAATCAAGTGCGTGTGCGAGTCGACAAATCCCGGCAGCACGACGCGTCCGCCCAAATCGAGCTTTTCGGCGCCTCGCGCCTCGCGCAGGCGCTCGATATTGCGCCGCGGCCCGATTGCCTCGATGCGGTCGCCGCGCACCAGCAACGCGCCGTCGCGAATGATGCCCGGATTGCCGAGTGCGCGCCCGCGTCGCGGTACGGGACCGCGAAGCGTGAGCAACTCCGAGCAGCCGGTGATCAGCCAGTTGGCCATCACTTTCAATCGGTCGAGCTCAATCCATCGGAATCTTGATGCCGGACTTTCGGGCGAAATCGATCGCTTCGGGATAGCCGGCGTCCACGTGGCGCGCGACGCCGATGCCGGGATCGTTCGTGAGCACGCGCTCGATGCGCGCGGCCATTTCCTTCGAACCATCGGCGACCAGCACCTGGCCCGCATGCTGCGCGTAGCCGATTCCCACGCCGCCGCCATTATGGATCGAGACCCAGCTTGCGCCGCTCGCGGTGTTGAGCAGTGCATTCAGGAACGGCCAGTCGGCAATGGCGTCGGAACCGTCGCGCATGCTTTCCGTTTCGCGATAGGGCGACGCGACCGAGCCGCAATCCAGATGATCGCGGCCGATCACGATTGGCGCTTTCAGTTCGCCGCGGCTGACGAGATCGTTGAGCGCGAGGCCGAATTTATCGCGCTCGCCGTAGCCGAGCCAGCAGATACGCGCAGGCAGCCCCTGAAAGCGTACGCGTTTCTGCGCGAGCTTGATCCAGCGGCACAGAATTTCGTTGTGCGGAAACATCTCGAGGACGAGCTGATCGGTGCGATGAATGTCGGAAGCCTCGCCTGAGAGCGCGGCCCAGCGGAACGGCCCGCGGCCTTCGCAGAAGAGCGGGCGAATATAGGCAGGGACGAAGCCGGGGAAGTCGTAGGCGTTCTTCACGCCCTGCTCGAATGCGAACGTACGGATGTTGTTGCCGTAGTCGAATGTGATCGAGCCGAGCTTTTGCAGCGCGAGCATGCCCTCGACGTGCTTGCCGATCGATTCGAGCGAACGCTTTCGATACGCATCGGGATCGGCCGCGCGAAGCTCGGCAGCCTGCGCCACATCGAGGCCCTGCGGAATGTAGCCGCCGACGGGATCGTGCGCGCTCGTCTGGTCGGTGAGCAGGTCGGGAACCACGCCGCGCCGCGCGAGTTCGGGAATCACATCCGCGCAGTTGCCGACGAGCCCCACCGAAGTGGCCTCGCGCTTGCGCACCGCGTTTTTCAAGATGCGCAGCGCCTCGTCGAGATCGTTGACCATCACGTCGCAATAGCCGGCCTTCACGCGCCGCTTGATTCGCTCCGGATCGACGTCGATGCCGAGAAACGCTGCGCCATTCAGCGTCGCGGCCAGCGGCTGCGCGCCGCCCATGCCGCCCATGCCGCCGCTCGCGATCAGTTTTCCGGCGAGATCGCCCTGAAAGTGCTTGCGCCCCGCAGCGGCGAATGTCTCGTACGTGCCTTGCAAAATTCCTTGCGTGCCGATGTAGATCCAGCTGCCGGCGGTCATCTGGCCGTACATCATCAGGCCGGCGCGGTCGAGCTCGTCGAAATGCTTCCAGTCGTTCCACTGGCCCACGAGATTCGAATTCGCGATCAGGACGCGCGGCGCGTACGTGTGCGTACGAAAGACGCCGACGGGCTTGCCGGATTGCACGAGCAGCGTTTCGTCATTTTCGAGAGCGCGCAGCGAGGCGACGATGGCGTGGTAGCACTTCCAGTTGCGCGCCGCTTTGCCGCGCCCGCCGTAGACGATCAGCTCCTCCGGTTTCTCGGCAACCTCGGGATCGAGGTTATTCATCAGCATGCGCAGCGCCGCTTCCTGCTGCCAGCCTTTGCACGAGATGGACGTGCCGCGGGGCGCGCGGATGGGTTGGTAGGCGGTCGCGTCTTCGGCAGCGATCTTTGGTATGAGCGGGGGCATGAAGGCCTTCGTGCGCATCTTAACGCATTGCGACCGCGCTTTCACAGCGCTGCATTGCGTCGCGCGGCGGCGATAGGCTAGAGTGCTCCCATGCCGACGGAGTACTCAGCGCTCCCGCGATGTTTCCTCGATGCGCTGGACCGTTTTCCAAGCCCTCGCGCGCAGAGCTATCGCACCCCCTCCGGATGGCAGACGATTTCTTCGGAAGAGCTTCTGCGCAGGATTGCGGGCGTCGCCAAGGCGCTTACGGAACTTGGCGTCGGTTCCGGCGACCGCGTGGGAGTTTTCGCGCCGAATTGCCCGGAGTGGCACGTCGCGGATTTCGCGATCCAAGGCGTCGGCGGCGTCACGGTTCCGGTCTACTTTCACGAATCGGTCGATCGCATCGCGTACATCCTGAAGGATTCGGGCGCGCGCGTCGTGTTCACGTCGGGCGAAGAGCAGGCGCGAAAAATCGCCGAGTGCCGGCCGAGTTTGCCTGAGCTGGAGCAGGTGATTTCGGTTGCGCCGCCTGCCGACCTGCACGGCGAGAGTCTCCGATACGACGCGCTGATCGCGGCGACAGGGGACGCGGAAATCACGGAGTATCGCCGGCGCGCGGCTGAAGTGACGCCCGGGCAACTCGCGACGATCATCTACACGTCGGGCACGACTGGCGAGCCAAAGGGCGTGATGCTGAGTCACGCGAACCTCAGCTCGAACGCCCTTGATGGCGCCGCGGGCTACGAGATGACGCCCTCCGACGTGGGGCTGTCGTTTCTGCCGCTCGCGCACGTCTACGAGCGGACGATGGATTATGCGTTTTTCTTTCATGGCGTGCCGATCGCGTATGTGGAGCAGATGGAGACGGTGCAGCAGGCGCTCTTGGAAGTTCATCCGACCGTCATGGGCGCGGTCCCGCGCTTTTACGAAAAAATCTACGCGAATGTGATCGAGCAGGGACATCACGCGACGGGAATCAAGAGGAAGATTTTCGATCGGGCGATTCGTGTAGCCGGGAAAGCGGTGCCCTGGCGGGCATACGGCAAGGGCGCGTCCCTCGGCCTGAGACTCCAATGGGACGTCGCCGATAAGATCGTCTACTCGAAGGTCCGCGCGGGCTTGGGTGGCAGAATTCGCCTGTTGACTGCCGGAGGCGCGCCGCTGGCGCCGGAGCTTGCGGAGTTCTTCTGGAGCGTAGGCCTGCCCGTTTTTCAGGGCTATGGCCTGACGGAGACTTCTCCGATCGTGACAGCGAATTCGCCGCGATCGAACAAAATCGGTACCGTGGGCCGGCCCATTCCAGATGTGCAGGTTCGCGTCGCGGACGACGGTGAGATTCTCGTGAAGGGGCCGTGCGTTATGCAGGGCTACTACCACAAGCCGGATGCCACGAACGAAGTGCTCGCAGCGGACGGTTGGTTCTCCACGGGCGACATTGGGCGGCTCGATGGCGAGGGTTATCTCATCATCACCGACCGCAAGAAGGAGCTGCTGAAGACGGCGGGCGGAAAATTTGTCGCGCCCGCGCCCATCGAGAATCTGCTGAAGACGTCGCCCTATATCGCAAACGCCATGGTCGTCGGAGACAAGCACAAGTTTGTGTCCGTGCTGGTCGTGCCGAATTTCGCCACGATCGCTTCTGGCGCCAGAGACGCAGGCCGCGACGTGCAGACGCCCGGGCAAATGCTGTCCGATCCGTGGGTCCGCGATCTGATTGCGCATGAAATCGAACGGCTCACTCCGTCTCTCGCGCAGTACGAAAAGCCGAAGCGCTTCGCCCTGCTCGAAAAAGATTTCACGTACGGAGACGGCGCGCTCACGTATACGCTGAAGCTGAAGCGCCGCGTGATCGAAGAGCGCTACCAGGACATCATCGCGCGCATGTACGCGGACGTCGAAGAACCGAAGCCGCAGCGGGCGCTGTAGTTGCTCTGCGCCGCCGGGCCTGCTGGCGTTACAATGACCGAGGAGAAACGCACATGGCAGACCAATTGGTGATTGCGGGGCGGGCGTTCGGCTCGCGCCTGATCGTCGGCACGGGGAAATACCGCAGCTTTCAGGAGATGGCGCGGGCGCATGCGGCTTCGGGCGCAGCGATGGTCACCGTCGCCGTGCGGCGCGTAAACCTCACCGACCGGACGAAGGAGTCGCTTCTCGATTACATCGATCGCGAAAAACTTTTCATCCTGCCGAATACGGCTGGTTGCTACTCGGCAGACGATGCCATCCGCACGGCACGCCTCGGGCGCGAAGTCGGGCTTTCGGAGTGGGTGAAGCTCGAAGTGATCGGCGATGAGCAGACGCTTTTCCCCGACACCGAAGAATTGATTCGCGCCACGAAGATACTGGTGAAGGAAGGTTTCGTGGTACTGCCATATACCAACGACGACTTGATTGCCGCACGCAAGCTGGTTGACGCCGGAGCCGCAGCCGTGATGCCGCTCGGCGCGCCGATCGGCTCGGGCATGGGGATTCAGAACCTGGCCAATCTGCGGATTCTGCGCGAACGGATCACCGAAGTGCCGCTGATCGTGGATGCGGGCGTTGGCACGGCCTCAGACGCGGCCATTGCAATGGAACTGGGCGCGGATGGCGTGCTGATGAACACGGCCATCGCAGGCGCGCAGGATGCGGTTCTGATGGCGGAGGCGATGCGCGGCGCCGTCGAAGCGGGACGCAAGGCGTTTCTCGCCGGGCGCATCGAGAAGAAGCTCTACGCAACCGCGTCGAGCCCGCTCGCCGGCGTCGTGAAATGACCCCTCAGACTATTTTGTTGCTCGTGTTGGTCGACGGCTTCGTCGGCTTTTATTGCTACCGCGCGTATCAGCAAGGCATGCCGGCCATGCACGCCGCGCTGTGGCTGCTCGTTTCATTGGTTGCCGTCAATTTGGCGTTTGCCTTGGGACGCAAGTTGGGGCTGCGCAAAGTGCCGCGCAAGTACAAGTAATCGTCGCAAAATTCCGCTCTGAGTTATTCCGCTTAGCGAAACAGGACGTGCCACAGCGTATCAACGGTCGCGTGAATGAGCACGCCCGGCACGAGCGATCCCGTTTTCATCCACGCTCGGCCATAGAAGAATCCAGCGATCGTCGCGAGGAAGACGTACTTCCAGTTCGGGAACGGCGCATGGAAGATGTGCGAGAACCCGAAGATCACCGACGCCACGATCAACCCTGCCCATTCACTGCGAAAGGTCTTCGAAAGCAGATTCTGAAGCAGCCCTCGAAACAAGAACTCCTCGGGCCACGCGGTAAAGAGAAGGATGCCGATTGCCGACAAAATTAGGGACACGGGTCCCGAGAAGGAAATTGAGCGAATGCCGGGCACCGCGGGCCGCCATCTGAGAAAACCGATTTCGATTCCGAGCGGGATCGCGATGGCCGAGAAGACGAGGAAATTAAACCCAAAGTGAAATGCGAAGCCACGCCGCCACTCCAACGCATAGCCCACGCCGGGCATCCGCCGAAACAGCACGAGGGCCGCCACGCCCGTGCTGAGAGCCATCAGAATCGTGAGCGTGTGCGTCAGCGGCGGCGGGTAAGGGAAGAGACGATACATCCAGCGAAACTCGACAGGTAGCCAAAGGGCCAAGAGCGCCGCGTAGTCCTCCCATGTGCCCGGTGTCCTGCCTTGGCTGCTTGCGAGCAGCAGCGCGGGGACCACGGCGTAGGCCGCCCCGATGAGCATCATCGGCCAGCCGCCCGCGACGCCCCACGAATACACCAGCACCGCGAAGAGAGGCACGATCGGCGCGAGAACTCCGCCGCGGCTGCCAAAAGATGCGAGCACTGCGCTGTGCACGCTCGGCAGCGCGAGAAATAGTTCAAATGCAAAGAGTGCCGCGGCGACACCAAGCGCGATCGCAAAATGCCGCCCGCCGAATCCTGCGCGCAAACCCAGAAATGCCGCGCAGGCCACGACGATAGCCCAGACAAACCCGACCGCCGCCGCACTGAGCCGACTCGATTTGGAGGAAGACGCCATCGAAAGCGATTCTACCGGACCTTGCCCGGCATCCACATCTGTAAGGGCTTGATTTGATTTTGAGCCTCGGCGATGCTGTAAAGACAACTCGATGCCTAAGGCTCAAACACAAAGACTCGCTTACATCGACTGGCTGCGCGGTTTCGCATGCTTCGGGATGTTTGAGGTGCACTGCTACGACGCGTGGCTTGGCGGCTCCGCGCGCAACTCCTCATTTTTCCGATGGTCGCAGCTCACCGGGACGATTCCCGCGCCTCTCTTCATATTTCTTTCCGGCGTCACGTGCGCACTGGTGGCCGACTCCATGCGGCGCAAAGGCGCCACGCAGGGTGCGATCGCGGGGCGCATGATTCGGCGTGGCGGGGAGATTTTCGCGCTAGGCTTGCTATTTCGCGTTCAGGAATTTGTGCTGGGGTGGACCGTGGCCCCGTGGACGGACCTGCTTCGTGTGGACATCCTGAACCTGATCGGCCTCTCGGTCGCGTTTCTCGGCGTTCTTTGTTGGATCGTGCGCGGCCGCAAGGCGGGCGCGCTGGTCTCGGCGGGCGTGGCGCTTGGAATCGCGCTGGTGACGCCGATGGTCTGGACCACCTGGCGGCCGCACTGGCTGCCTTGGTATCTCGAGTCTTACCTCAACGGCGTGCATATTTACAACTCGCCGCAGGCATGGCTCTTCCCGATCTTTCCCTGGGCCGCTTTTGCTTTCGCGGGACTGGCGGTTGGCATCCTGCTCTTCAGCGAATGGCCCATGAAGAACCCAGGGCGAGCGATGGTTCTTTTCGGTTCGGGCGGCGCGGCGCTATTTTTTCTTTCGCGACGGCTCGACGCGGGGCCAGTTCAGATCTATGCCGCGTACGATTACTGGCACACGAGCCCCAATTTCTTCCTCGCACGCGTTGGGGTTGTGATGCTGGTGGTGCTCGCCGGTTACGCGTGGTGCCGCTGGGGGCTTGGCGCAACCGGATTCAGTCCGTGGATGCAGCTTGGCCAAACCTCGCTCCTCGTTTACTGGGTCCACATGGATTTCGTCTACGGATGCTTTTCGCTCTTCGACCAGCAATCGCAGGGCATACGCGGCGCCACATTGGGCCTGTTCGAAATCACGATCGCGATGGTTCTCCTGTCGATGGCCCGAACGCGTCTCAAGGGACGAGGCGCTGAAATTTGGGCCGGGCTCCGTCGTTTTCGCTCGGAACAAGTTGAGAGCTCGCCGGGAAGGCCTACCGAGGGCCAGACTGTTTCGGACTAAGGCTTTGTGGTTGGCGCGCTCGGCTGAGACGGCGATGCAGCCGTCGAGCCATCGCCGGGTTTTGGCGGGATCTTGAAAATATATTCGCCCGGCCGTGCCAGGCCCATCTCTTCGCGTGCGATTCGTTCGATCGCTTGCGGATCGGTCTTGAGGGCTTTCACTTTTGCTTCGAGCTGGCGGTTTTCCTCATTCATCTGATTGATCTGCCGCTGCACCTGGCGCGCCTCTTGCTGCGAGCGCCGCATGGCCAGCACACCGTGATTCCCGAAGACGTCCTGCACCAGCAGCAGCGCGATCCCCGCCGCGATAAACCAGCTCATGTTCCGGCGCAGAAAGTCGCGGAAGTGTTCCGCAAAGGTCGGCGGCTGCTTCTCCATCGGGTTTCTCACTGTGTGATCCACGCGCGCGCCTGTTCGGCCAGCTTCTGCGAAGCTTCGATCGAGGCCGCTTCGGTATAGATGCGCACCACGGGCTCGGTCCCAGAGGGCCGCATCAGCACCCAGTCACCGTCCTCGAAGATCAGCTTCAGGCCGTCGAGCCGATTTTCTTTTGCCACGCGGCGCCCCGCAAATTCCTTGAAATCCGACTTCAGGCGTTGGGGAAGCTTAGCCTGAGCTTCTTCCGAAAGATGCAGGTTGAGGCGAATGGACCAGAACTCGCGCCCCACGCGCCGGAAAAGATCGCGCAGCTGATCGGCGAGCGACGACTGCCGCGCCGCAATCATTTCGGCGACTAGGAGGCACGCAAGGATGCCGTCTTTTTCGGGGAGGTGGCCGCGGATGGTCATGCCGGCGCTTTCCTCGCCGCCGAGCGCGATTTTGTCCTCTCGCAGCAGCGGGCCCACGTACTTGAAGCCGACAGGCGTCTCGTAAAGCTTCACGCCGTGCAGCTTGGCTGCCGCGTCGAGAAGATGCGTGGTCGCCACGCTGCGTGAAGCGCCCAGCTTGTATCCGCGCGTCTCGAGCAGGTAGTCGAAGACTAGCGCGAGAATGTGATTCGGCGAAACGAACGATCCATCGCGGTCGACAATCCCAAAACGGTCCGCGTCGCCGTCCGTGGCCAATCCCGCGAGTGCCTTCTTCTCGGCCATCACCTTCCGCAGCGGCCCGAGATTCTCTTCCGACGGATCGGGGCCCGTGCCTTCGAAGAGCACGTCCCGCCCGCCGCGAATTGCCGTCACCGTCGCGCCGTGCTCGGCAAGAATCCGGTCGAGCCAGCCCGCGCCGCATCCGTGAACCGCGTCGCAAACAAAACTTCCTTTGGCTCTGGCAAGCACATCGAAGCGAACCATGCGCTGGAGCTGTTCGAAATATGGCTCACGAGGGTCGATCCGCTCGAAATCGTCGGGAATTTCGTGATGGCCGTTGGAGTCCTCTTTGATCGCCGCGGCGCGCTTCTCGATGTCCTTGGTGATCTCCGGCAGCGCTGGCCCGCCATCGGCGGCTGAAAACTTCAAGCCATTGTACTGTGCCGGATTGTGACTCGCCGTGATGTTGATGCCGCCGTCGAGCTTGCCGTGAATGATGGCGTGCGCGATGGCGGGCGTAGGCGTGGCCGCGCCGCAAATAAATACGCGGCAGCCGTGCGATCGCAGGACTCCGGCCGCGGTGCGCGCGAACTCCTCGGAAAAAAATCGAGTGTCGTAGCCGACGATCACGACGGGAGACTTCGTGCTCGCTCGCAGGTGGCCGGCGATCGCAGTCGAAGCGCGGCGAACGCCGGAGAAGGTGAAATCCTCGGCGATGATGCCGCGCCAGCCGGATGTTCCGAAGTGGATCGCTTGGCCAGCCATGGGTCGCTATTGTATCTTGTCGCGCGGGGCGCAAGTATCGGGTAATCGCAGCAGGGCGCGGCTCAAGAGTAAAGGTGGCGATGACGGATAAGATCGTGGTGCTGGTGACGTGCGGGTCGGCGAAGGAGGCTCGGCGCATCGCAAAAGCCGTGGTCGAGCAGAAGCTCGCAGCTTGCGTCAATATTCTCGACACGCGCGTGCACTCGATCTATCGATGGAAGGGAAGAGTCGAGTCCGCAAAGGAATTTCTGCTCGTGATGAAAACTTCGCGACGCCGATTCGCCATGCTGCAAAAGAAGATAGCGCAACTTCACAGCTACGACGTGCCCGAGATCATCGCCCTGCCGATTGTGGCCGGCGCGCGAGGGTATCTCAGGTGGATCGCCGATTCGGTGCGGTCTTAGGCCCATCTCTTACGATCCTCGTAGATTCGGCATTCCTACACATGTGGGACTTGAGCGGCTCGACCAATTGGAGTAAAACGGGAGCGCCATGAGGGCAATCCGTCATCGCAAGTTCCGTGTCTGCCTGGACGCCGCGATCCTCGCCGTAGCTTTCCTCGGTACGACAACAATCGTGTTCGCCCAATCAAGCGGCTCAAGCCAATCGGCCGCGCCCGATCACTCGAATTCAAGCGACAAGTCCGCCGGGAACGAACAAACCGATTCAGGAATGACAAGATTGAAGATCCAAGTGACCGACCCGAATGGCAAAGCGGTCGGCAACGCGAGCGTCTATGTCCGTTATTACACGTCGGGCGGACTCTTGCATCACGAAAAGCTCGAGGAACTGGATTTGAAGACGAATCAGGACGGCTCGGTGAAAGTGCCCGAGGTTCCTCAGGGCAAAATTCTGATTCAAGTGATTGCAAAGGGATGGCATACGTACGGCAAGTGGTACGAAATCCAACAGAGCGAACAATCCGTTCCGATCAAGCTCGAGCCTCCGCCGCACTGGTACTAAGCGGCTTCTTCTCTGCAGAAAACTTTTCCATTTGGGAATTTTTTTTCACGTCGCGATCGAAAATATCGGAGACTGCACAAGAACTTGTGCAAAGAGCAATAAACCACGATTGCGGCGCATGATTTCCATCATGGCAGGATGTTTTTCCACACGGATTTCAACAGAACTGTTGAAAACTTTTACAGAGCATTCATAATCTCGTTTGCCGCTCGTGCACCGATGTGGCGCAGAAAGTGCTTACCGCCGCGTGGTATAGTGTCTGCTCTCCTGAAACAGATCTCCTGACAATGAAAGAGTTGATTCTCAACGCGGATGATTTTGGTTTGACCAAGGGCGTGAACGAGGGAATCATCCGCGCCTTCCGCGATGGAGTTCTCACCAGCACGACATTGATGGCCAACGGGCCGGCATTCGATCACGCCGTTGAATGCGCTCGTGCAAATCCAAAGTTGGGCGTCGGGTGTCACCTTGTTCTGGCAGGGGGAGCTCCGGTTGCTCCACCGGGAGAAATTCCCTCGCTCGTCGACGCGAATGGCCGCATGCCTTCTTCTCTGGGCGCGTTCGTGGCTAGAGTCAGTTACGGCGCCATCCGCGCCAAAGACATCGAGAAAGAATTGCGCGCCCAGATCGGGAAAATTCGCGGTGCCGGAATTGAGCCGACGCATCTCGATACCCACAAGCACACGCACGCGCACCCGCGCGTGATGAAGGTGCTCGCAGAAGTGGCGCAGGATCTCGGGATTACTTGTGTGCGCAAGCCGGCGGAGTATCTCCGCGACTCTTGGAGAATGATGTGCAGCGAATCGGGTGCGTCGCCAAAACAACTGGCGGCTGTTGCGGCTGTACGCTTGCTTTCCGCGGACTTCGACGCGATCTTAAAGAAGCATGGTCTGCGATCGCCGGATACTTTTCTGGGTGTGGCGGCTACGGGACAGCTCGGGGCCGAAGCGCTGTGTCATCTGATCGACACGCTCGCCCAGGGGCGAACCGAAATCATGTTGCACCCGGGCATCTGCGACGACGACTTGGCGCGAACGGGTTCGCGCTTGCAGCGGCAGCGCCAATTTGAGCTCGACGGACTGCTGGATCCCCGAGTTCGTCGCGCGATCCAACTCCATGACGTTCGTCTGATTACTTACCGAGAATTGAACTAAGGTATCGCTTTCTCTTCCTGCGCGACGGGTTACAATACCCGCATTCGGATCGTTTCGATGGATCTTTCACGAAAACGGGGGATGTCATGAAAAACATGAAGGCAGCGGCGTTCTGCGTGTGTTGTCTGACTCTGTTGATTGCCGCGGCCGCGGCGAGCGCCCAGATGGGTATGGGCATGCGGCAGCGGTCTCTGCCGAGCGGTCTCTTCGATCCGGTGGTCGGTTCCGGCGCGGCCTATGATATTCAGCCGGCGAACGGCCCGAAGACAAGCATCGAGTACGCGATCGTTGGCAAGGAATCGGTCGACGGCAAAGATGGTTTCTGGATGGAGTGGACGACGACCGCCGGAGCGATGGGCGAGATGGTCATGAAGGTTCTCGTCGTTCCGGGCGGCACGTCCGCGCAGAAGGTAATCATGCAGATGGCGGGCCGACCGCCGATGGAGATGCCGATGCAGATGGGGCACACGGGCGGCGGTAATGCGACTGCGCCATCCGACATCCGCAATCTGGCTGAAAACGTTGGAATAGAATCGATTACGACGCCGGCCGGAACGTTTTCGTGCGAGCACTACCGCATGAAAGATGGCTCGGGCGATTCGTGGGTAAGCTCGAAGGTGCCGCCTTTCGGCCTCGTCAAGCATCAGGGAAAGGATTCATCGATGGTCCTGGCGAAGATCATAACGGACGCGAAGGACAAAATCGTCGGAACGCCGCAACCCTTCAACCCGATGTCGATGATGCAGCAGCCACCGCAGCAATAACCAGGATCGTGCCGCTGAAATCGCACGAGGGCAGCGCCCCCTGTTGATCCGGCGTCGCCCTCGTGCGAGAGGGCGCTATTCCAAATCGGGCGGCATAACTTTCGCGATCCACGAGTCGTAATCGGACGTGTAACCCGCCCGCTCTTGCAGGCCTCGAATTCGTTGTTCGACAGCGGCTACTTGATCGTCCGAAAGCCCCGGCAAAGCCTCAATGCGTTTCTCGATGGCTTGCGTCTGTCCCGCGACCTGATTTTCGGCTGCCTCGTACATTTCCGAAAGGTTCCCGTCGCGATCGCCGATGCCCAGATAGTTTTCGATCAGGTGATTCGTCACCCTTTGGCTGTGCACCAGCGACACGCGGATGTTGCCCTGGCCCGTCACGACATTTCCCACGCCGAATACGTGTTGGCTTTCTGCGTATCGGGGCAAATCTTCATCCACGAACGTCAAGTATTCGCCCTTCATGTTCACACCCGCGATTTTTTCGGGCACCGAGCCGATTGACGAGACCACCAACGAAGTAGGTATCACGGTTTCCGACCCGGGAATCAGCTCGGCCCTGCGTCCTTCGACTTTCGTTTCGCCGACTCGCAGACCCACGACCTGTCCATTCTCTTCGACGAATCCGAGCGGCAGCCTGCGCTCCTGAAACCGGAATAGGTACCGGTCGCGCGCCAACTTGAGCATCTTCTGCCTTACCTGTTCGGTCTTGGCGATCTGCTCGGGCGTCGCATTGTCCGGCGGCTGAGCCAGCGGCATATCCTGCTCGCGCCTTCGGTAAATTAAGAGGCATCCCTTCACGCCGAGATCCTCTGGCTTGATTCCGTGCGTCTTGCAAGCGGCCGGAATGCCTTTTTCGAGCTCGTGCATGTTGGTCTCGATGCCGCGAGACTTCATCGCCCGCTCGTAGTTCTCAAGTTGCAACACCTTCACCACGTCGATCGAGGCCAGCCCGCCGCCGACTATGACGGCCTCGTCCGGCGTCTCGTATTTCGGCCCGCTGTAGTCCCTCTCATTCTTGTGGTTGTACCAGTAGATGAACGGATTCTGGTAAGCGAGCCCTTTACCAAGGAATTTTTCGGCTCTCGGTATGCCGATATCCCGGTCGCGCCAGGCGCCATTGGCCAGGATGATTGCCGAGAAGCCCCAATTCCTGCATAGATCTTGGAACTCAATGTCGCGTCCCAGTCTCGTCGACGGAACGAAGGAGACATTCGGCTTTCGCAGGCGCGCATTGATTCGCTCGTATTCCTGTTTCCGCTGTTCGACGTGCCATCGCGGCAATCCGTCTTCAATCTTTCCGTAAGGCCGCTTGTTCTGATCGATCACGGCGACGCGGATCCCGCGGTCCGCCAGGATTTCCGCCGCCACGGAACCGGATATGGCTCCGCCAATGATCGCTACAAAATGCTGCTGGTTCTTCGGCATGGATTCGACCGGAACTTTCGATTTTGGTTTTGAGACTCGAGTATTGTACATCGGCAGCCATTTCTTTCGGTCGCCGATTCGAGAAAGAAAGGAACCCGTGACTTGATGCCTTGGTCCGAATGGGCGTAATTTGATATAGTCCGCCGAAGTGGGGGAATGTGCAGAGATACGCCGCTATTTTGAGGCCATCATAGGGAGGAACAGATCATGCATGTGGGCTACGGTTCCGGCTTTCAACACTTGGGTGGGTATTCGGACAGGCAATTCATGCGCGAGGAACTCGGCAATTGCCTGATGGCGGAAGAGCTTGGGATGGATTCGATCTGGGCGACCGAGCACCACTTCGATAATTACTCGATCAGCCCGGACGTTCCGCAGTTGATGTCGTACTTGGCCGGGAAGACCAAGCGCGTGAAGCTCGGCTCGATGGTCATCGTGGTGCCGTGGAACGATCCAATGCGCCTCGCCGAGCAGATTTCGCTTCTGGATCACTACTCGGACGGTCGCTTTATTCTCGGCGTCGGCCGCGGCTGGCCCGCCGCGAATTCGAAGGATTGCGCATCGACCAAAACGAAGGACGGCTCCGCTTCGACGAATACACGTCGCTGGTGCTCGATGCGCTCGAGACGGGATTTATGGAAGGCGGCGCCACCGTGAAGCAGCCGCGCCGCGAAATACGTCCCCGGCCGTTCAAATCATTCAAGGGACGCTCATTCGCCGCCGCAGCTTCCACCGATTCCGTCCCAGTTTGCGCCCGGCTGGGTCTCGGCTTGCTCGTAATCGTGCAAAAGGCGTGGCATCTCGTGAAGGCCGATTTCGAGCTGTATCACAAATCGTGGAAGCAGTTTCATCCGAACGTCGAGGCGCCGAAGCCATTCTGTTCCGGCTTCTGCTTCGTCGATGAGAGCGCGGACCGCGCCGAGGAACTCGCGCGCAAGTATCTCGCCGCGAATTACCGCGAAGCTCTCGATCACTACGAAATGCTCGGAAAGCATTTCGACCACACGAAGAGCTACGAGCGCTACGCCGATCTCAGCAAGTACCTGAGAGAAATTGGCGCAGACAAGGCGGTCGAAGACTACATCCAGCTCATGCCTTGGGGTACGCCGCAGCAAGTGCTGGAAAAACTCGCCAAAACGAAAGAGACGATCGACATGCAGGGCATCATGCCGAATTTCAACTTCGGCGGCATGCCGCACGAGGAATCGGTTCGCAACGTGAAGACGTTCGTAAAGCACTGCATGCCTGAACTCAAGTGCTGGCCGTCAGCGACACTCGAGGAGCCGAAAGAGCTCGCGCTCACCGCCGCGTAGTTCAGCGGATTCGATTCAAGGGGCAATTCGATTCGACAGCGGATTGCCCCTTCATTCTTTATGCGTTAGTCGCGGTGCGGTTTGAAATAGGACGCTGCGAGTGGTGGAAGCTTCAACTTGAGCGAGTAAGGCCGATCGTTCCAGGGGATCGGCTCCGCGTTGACCCCGCCGGCGTTACCCAGATCGGTGCCGCCGTAATATTTCGAATCCGTATTCAGGATTTCGCGGTAGTAGCCCGGCCGCGGCACTCCGACGCGATATTCTTCGCGCACCACCGGCGTGAAATTGCACACAACGAGAATGAAATCCTCGGGATCGCGCCCGCGCCGCAAAAAGGAGATCACGCTGGCAGCCGCGTCGTTCGCCTCGATCCATTCGAATCCGGATGATTCGAAATCGACCTGATGCAGCGCTCGCTCGTGCGTGTGCAGGCGGTTCAAATCGCCCGTCAATCGTTGTATACCCTGATGCGGAGGTGAGGCTTCGAGCGGCCATTCGACCATCCCGCCCTCCCAAAATTCATTCCGCGGCCCAAGCTCGCCGCCCATAAAGAGCAGCTTCTTGCCCGGGTGCGCGAATTGATACCCGAAAAGAAGCCGCACGTTCGCGAACTTTTGCCAGTCGTCGCCCGGCATTTTCTCGAGTAGCGCGCGCTTCCCGTGCACCACTTCATCGTGGGATAGCGGCAGGACGAAGTTCTCATGGAAGGCGTAGAGCATCGAGAAAGTAAGCTCGCCGTGGTGGTACTGCCGGTAGAACGGATCGAGCGACATATACCGCAACGTGTCGTTCATCCAACCCATATTCCATTTCAAATCGAAGCCGAGCCCTCCCACGTACGTTGGCCGTGACACCGCGGGCCAGGAAGTCGATTCTTCCGCAATCGTCAGTGCTCCGGGATTGCGTTGATGCAGCACTTCATTCAACCGCCGGATGAACGCAATCGCTTCCAGGTTTTCGCGCCCGCCGTGAATGTTGGGAATCCACTCACCGGCCTTGCGCGAGTAGTCCAGATAGAGCATCGACGCGACCGCGTCAACGCGCAGCGCGTCGATGTGATACTTCTCGATCCAGAAGAGCGCGTTCGACAGCAGGAAATTCTGCACCTCGTTGCGGCCGTAATTGAAAACGAGCGTGCCCCAATCGGGATGCTCGCCCTGTTTCGGGTCCGCGTGTTCGTAGAGATGCGTGCCATCAAAGAATGCCAGCCCGTGCGCGTCGCGAGGAAAGTGCGCCGGCGTCCAATCGAGAATCACGCCGATGCCTTCCTGATGGCACCGGTCGACAAAATACATGAAATCGGAGGGCGACCCGAAGCGGCTCGTCACGGCGTAGTATCCGACCGTCTGGTAGCCCCAGGACGCGTCGAAGGGATGCTCCATGATCGGCATCAGCTCGATGTGCGTGTAGCCCATCTGCTTCACGTACGGCACAAGCTCCGCTGCCAGCTCGCGATAGGTGAGCCAGCGATAATTCTCTTTCTCCTTGCGCTTCCACGCTCCGGCGTGAATTTCGTAGATCGACATCGGCGCGTGCTGCCAGTCGCGCGCCTTTCGATCCGCCAGCCACGGCGAGTCGTTCCATTCGTAGCGGTTGATGTCGAAAACCACCGAGGCGGTATTGGGCCGGACCTCCGCGGAGAAACCGTAAGGATCTGACTTCAGCCCGAGATTGTGTTCGACGCGCGAAAGAATCTCGAATTTATACAGCGCGCCTTCGTCGACCCCGGGCATGAAGATTTCCCAGATGCCGGTCGGACCCATGTTGCGCATGGGGTTCGCGCGCCCGTCCCAAAGATTGAAGTCGCCGACGACGCTCACGCGTTGCGCGTTTGGCGCCCAGACGGCGAAATGAACCCCTCGCGCGCCGGCCACTTCGCGTATGTGGGCGCCCAATTTCTCGTACTTTTCGTAGTGCGTGCCCTCGCCCGAAAGATACAGGTCGTATTCAGTAAGCACTGGCGGAAATGCATACGGATCGTAGGTTTCGAACTTGGCGCTATTTGCAAAGCGGAACTGCAAGCGATAAGCGGTAGGAGAAATTGGATCGCCCTGGCGAAGGTCCGGCGTGTCCGCCGGCAGAATCACTTCGAACATGCCCCCCGGATGAATCTGCGTCGCCGGATAGAGCTTCCGATTGGGACCCCAAAGAATGTCCGCCTTTTGGGCGCCTGGGCGAAACGCTCGGATGGCCAGCGAGCGTCCCGCGCCTTGTCCAACCCAATGCGGGCCCAGAATTTTGAATGGATCCGAGTGCTCCGCCTGTACGATGTTCCCAATGTCATCGTAAGGCCTTTCGGCGGCCTTCTTAGTCGCACTCGACGATTTTTCGGTCTGCTTCACGTGGCGCACGCCTCAAGATCATCTTAACCGCTGGCAGGGCGTCGTGCAAAAGACCCTCGGCCCCCGTTGGATCTTCGCCGGATCTTCACCTTCGAATGTCTCGCGAAGGATCTTCCTAGTAACCCCCGCGCCATCACCCACATAGTCATCGAATGGACAAGCGCACCGTTTTTAGTACCAATGTACCGTTGGCCCAGACCCCTATGGCCGCTATATAGGAAGGGTGGGGTTCGGTACCGCGGAGCGTTCCGTCCTGCTCCCGGGACAAAGCACTCCCAAAACGATCATGCCGAGGGGACCGTCCAAGCTGCATCCGAAGCGGCAAGAACAGTCGCGCGTCTCGACGCGCCAGGACGATCCGTCGGCCGCGAACTCAAAGGCCGAGGCGAATGGACCGCCGCCGCGCAATACCCCTCTCGCCAACGATCAGCATCTGGACCTTTTGTTCTCGCAAAACCCTCACCCGATGTACGTGGCCGATAGCGAAACTCTATATTTTCTCGAAGTGAACGCTGCGGCTATCGAGCAATATGGGTATTCCCGCGAAGAATTTCTCCGTATGCGCGTCACGGATATCCGCCCGCCGGAGGACGTGCCCAGATTTCTCGCATCGGTCCGCCAGAATGGAGGGCCGGTAGCACGTCGCGGCCAGTGGCGGCATCAGCGCAAAAACGGCGAGATCTTGGACGTGGAAATCACCACTCAGTCGATGTCTCTTGCCGGAAGGGCTGCGGGCCTCGTGGTTGCTCAGGATATCACCGAGCGATGCGCGGCTGAACGCCGAGTTGCCGAACACACTGCCTATCTCCACGCGCTCACCCAGAACAATCCCCTCGCCATCGTCACGGTGGATGCTGAGCGCAAGGTTCAGATGTGCAACCCCGCATTCGAGCGACTGTTTGGCTACCCGCTGTCTGAGATTCGCGGCAAGGTGCTTGACTCGATCACGGCACTGGCCGGGCAGCAAGAGGAAATGATCGACTTGATCGAACGCGCCGGGGCCGGGGAAGTGGTTCGCGCGGCCGCGAAGCGCCGCCATCGCGATGGCTCCATTGTTGACGTCCAAATTCTTGGCGTGCCTCTCGTAGTCAGCGGCAGGCCCGTTGGAAGCTTCGGGATGTATGAAGACATCACCGAGCGTCGCCGCGCGGAGGAGGCCCAACGCACCGCGGAAGAAAAGTACCGCCGAATCTTCGAAAGTGCCGTCGAAGGCTTTTTCGAATCGACGCCGGCCGGGCGATTCGTCACCGTGAATCCGGCAATGGCGCGCATTGCAGGCTACTCTTCTCCCGCCGAAATGATCAGTGAGGTTCACGACATAGCGGGCCAGCTCTACGTGGATCCCGAGTCCCGCAAAGACGTGAAGCGAAAGCTCGAAGAGAACGGCATTCTGGAAGGTTACGAATGCCACATGGTGCGGAAAGACGGCCGCCGCATATGGATTTCGATGAACGTTCGCGCCCTTCGCGACGCCAGTGGCGCGATCGTCACCCACGATGGCACGGCCGTCGACATCACCGAGCGCAAGCGGTCGGAACTCGAGCGCCAGGCCACGACGGAAATCACCCACGCCATGAGCGCGACGGACAATCTCGATGACCTGCTTCGCCTGATCCACAAAGCCCTCAACAGAGTTGTTCCAGCCGATAATTGTTACGTGGCGCTCGTCGATCCGGCCTCAATGGTCCGATTTCCGTTCTTTGTCGACAAATACGATCCGCAACCCGGTCCGGAAAAAATGGGACGCGGCTGTACCTCCTATGTTTTTCGCACCGGTCAGCCCATGCTGATTTCGCCTGAACGATGCCGCCAGCTGATCGATGCCGGAGAGATCGAACTGGAAGGTACCCCTTCGCGCTCCTGGCTCGGAGTCCCGCTGCGAATGCCGGCGGCGAAGATCGGTGTGTTGGTTGTTCAGGATTACGAGCGGGAAAACGCCTATACGCAACGCGACCTCGAATTTCTCGATTCAGTCGGCGGCCAAATCGCCCTCGCGATCGAGCGAAAGCGAGCCGAAGAGGCCAGGAGGGAGAACGAGGCGCGTTTGCGTGTCCTCATCGAGCAGCTGCCGGCCGTGCTTTGGACCGTCGACGCGGACCTCCGCTTCACTTCGATTCTGGGAGCCGGCCTGGCGCGTCTGGGTTTGGCGCAGAATCAGCTTGTCGGGACGTCTCTCTCCGACTATTTCGAGAATCCCGGCCGCATATTCCCGCTGATTGCGGCAACCCATCGCGCAATCGCCGGCGAGTCGAGAACATTCCCTCTCGAATGGAAGGACGGCTCCTATGCGTGCCACATCGAACCACTTCGCGATGCTACAGGCGAAGTTCAGGGCGCGATCTGCATGGCGCTGGATATCACTGACCGCAAACAGCTCGAGGAGCAGTTTCGCCAGGCGCAGAAAATGGAAGCCGTGGGCCGCCTTGCCGGCGGAATCGCGCACGATTTTAACAACCTGCTCATGGTGATCCAGGGCTACGCTGACTTGCTGGCCGAGCGCCTCCCGGCTGGCAATTCGTTGCACCGGAACGCCGAGCAGATTCAGACTGCCGCGCAGCGCGCATCCTCTCTCACGCGTCAACTCCTTGCGTTCAGCCGCAAGCAGATCATGGAGATGAAGGTTCTCAGCGTCCATGCCGTCGTCGGCGAAATGGAGAAGATGCTTCGCCGGTTGATCGGCGAGGATATCGATCTCGTGACGTCGACGGCGCCCGATCTCTGGCTCGTAAAGGCCGACCGCGGCCAGATCGAGCAGGCGATCATGAACCTTGCCGTGAATGCGCGCGATGCCATGCCGGACGGCGGGCGTCTCACGATCGAAACCTTCAACGTCGAGCTCGACGCTTCGACCTCCCATCCCACGATTGCCTTAGCGCCCGGGAAATATGTCGTGCTTTCGGTTACGGACAATGGCTGCGGCATGGACGAGAAGACGAAAGCCCATATCTTCGAGCCATTCTTTACCACCAAGGAAAAAGGGAAGGGTACGGGTCTTGGACTCGCGACGGTCTATGGTGTCGTCAAACAGAGCGGCGGTTACATCTGGGTCTATAGCGAGCCCGGTCACGGAACCACTTTCAAGATCTATCTGCCGAAAATCGAAGAAGAGATTACGCCCGCGAATCACGGCGGACTCGCCGATTCCCGGTCCGTGCCACGCGGTTCCGGAATCGTCCTTCTCGTTGAAGACGAAAAGGGTGTCCGGGACCTCACCCGCGAGTACCTGGAAATGAGCGGCTATAAGGTCCTCGTGGCCGAAAACGGACACACCGCGCTGGAGCTGGCCGCCCTGCACGCCGGTCCCATCGACCTGCTCATCACCGATATCGTGATGCCCGGGATCAATGGGAAAGAACTGGCAGATCGCGTGAATGCGATCCGTCCGGGGATCAAGGTTCTGTACATGACTGGCTACACGGATCAAGCCATTGTCCACCGCGGAACTCTCGCGGACGGGGCCGTCCTTCTCCAGAAGCCCTTCAGCCTGTCTACGCTCGCCTCAAAACTGCGCGACATCTTTTCTGTACCCGCCAGCTGACCGGCCTTCAGCGCAACCTCCGCCGAGTGCGTTCTCGGATCGGTGCACCCTTCTGGAACATGTGCGCGCACACGAAACAGTGGCGCGTTTCGGGCGGCCCCGATTTTGCGCCGGCGGTTCGCTGCGAATAAGCCTAACCTGTTCATACATTTTCACTTGCGAGGGACGCTTCGTCGTCGGCGTGCAGCCGGTATCTTGGGCTATGCATGTGCTCTCCATCTAAGAGGCCGCCTGCCGAAGGCCGCGGCGGGGGAAGCACTGATGGAAGCTGAGAACCGGATTCGAACTTCGCAGTCCAACGTCACCGAAGAATGCATCGCTGAGCGGCATCTGTGGACTGCGGTAGTCACGCGCGCCCTGGAAGACTGGCGCGCGGGAACGTTGCGCGAGCGGCGCGAGGCCCAGAGGTTTCTTTTCGACGAGAGCAAGGATTTCAGCCGCGTCTGCGCGAGCGCCGGCCTTGATCCATCAAGCTTGCGCGTACAACTCTCCAAAATGGGCCGCATGGTAAACATGGAAGGTCCGTGGTCGGGTAATTTGGCCGCCTAGCCGTTCGTTCTTGAACTCCCTCTCGCCGTGGGGGATCCCTGGGAGGTTTGCTGTGGCGAGAGGCCCTCTCTCAAAGCAAGAATCCTCGAATCATCCAGCCGGTGTATCGTAGAATTCTCGCGTCCGCTCTCGACTCACTCGAATGGCTAGTTCCGTCAGCGAAAGCATCTGTCCGGAAAAACGCCTGCTTCTCTGTTGCGCTCGGATCCAGCTCCCGCCCGGGTTCGCGCAAGAGATTCGGGAACTTGCGGCTCTCCCGCTTGATTGGGACTATCTTCTTGCCGAGGCCGCCCGAAATTCGCTCAGGCCCCTTCTCGCGCGTCATCTTTCTGCGTGCGCTGCGGATATCGCTCCGTCTCAACAGCTGAAGCGCCTCGGCGATGCTGTTCGTGCAAACACGGTCCGCTGCTTGATTCTCACTGCTGAGCTGATCCAGATAATGGACCGCTTTCGGGAGGCCGGAATTTCTGCCGTGCCTTACAAAGGCCCTGTTGTTGCCGCGCAGGCGTACAAGGATATCGCCCTTCGCGAATTTGAAGATCTCGATATCATCGTGCGGCAGCAGGACATGTCCCGCGTAAACGAGGTCGTCACCGGCCTCGGCTATCGTCCGAAGTTCCCCTGGATTCTTTCTCCCGGCGCTGCCTCTGCGCTCGTGCCCGGCGAATATCAGTACAGCGATCGTTCGCGCCGGATGGTGCTTGAGCTTCACACCGAGCGCACTCTGCGCCATTTCCCGGTACCGCCGGACCTCGACGATCTTGGCCGCCGCCTGGTACCCGTGTTTCTTAGCGGCCACGAGATTCGCACGTTTGCGCCCGAGGATGCCCTCGTGATGCTCTGCATTCACGGGTCGAAGGATTTCTGGGAACGGATTTCGTGGATTGTGGACATCGCGGAGCTGATTCGAGCATGCCCAAAGCTGGATTGGAACGCGGTCTATGCCCGAGCGGATTCCTGGAAGGCGCGGCGCATCCTTCATCTCGGACTCGCTCTCGCGGTTGAAATGCTGGATGCGGGGCTGCCCGATGAAATCGGTGCGCGCATGCGTGAGGACCTCGTCGCCGCAGCCATCGCCTCGGAGGTGATGAGCCGGATCCTGCGGCGTGATCAAAGCGCGTTTGGCTCCGCCGGGCGCTTCTCGTTCCGCCGGCGCATGGTGAATGGCGCGCTCGCCGGCTGGCGTTATTCGATTCGGCTGGCCGTGGCTCCCGCGGAAGAGGATTGGCAGATGGTGCGGCTGCCCGGGCCCCTCGCCCCGCTTTACGTGGCCCTGCGTCCGCTTCGCCTGTTGCGCAAATACGGATGGAGCGGAGGCAGTTCTCGCGGGTCGGCGTGACGTCAAGATCCTTGCAATTGAGTCGGGCTTGTCTTGAGCGAGATGGAATTCATGGCCGGACGATCATCACTTCGGTGGACTTGATCAGCGCCGCCGCCTTGTCTCCCACCTTCAGCCGCATTTCCCGCACCGCATCGGCCGTGATGATCGAGGTGATGTGCTGCCCGCCGATCGACAGGCTCACCTGCGCGATCAAGCCGCTGACCTTGATGTCGGTCACGCGTCCCACCAGCTGATTCCGGCCGCTGATCTTGCGATAGTTCGTGCGGCGTTCGCTGACCTCGCCTTGCTCGGATGCGCGGTATAGAAATTTGTCGACTTCCTTCTCCGGTACGCGGTGATGGCCGCCGGCCGTCTTCACCGTGCCCAGCTTGCCTTTGTAAATCCACTGCTTTAGCGTCGGGTAGCTGATCCCAAGCACCTGGGCGGCCTCGCGGGGCGTATACAATTTCATCGCTGTCCTGCCGAAATCGGAAGTGTGGTGCGCCTGGAGCTTGTCATTTTGAGGCTGGTTTGTAAAGACGTGCGAACCGTTTACCGTCCCGTTTCATCCAATCGCCAGGAGGAACGAAATGGAGCTCGGCCTCAAGGGCAAAGTCGTTGTGGTCACCGGATCGAGCAAGGGAATCGGCCGCTCGATTGCTGCGGCCTTCGTGCGCGAGGGTTGCAACGTTGTCATTAATGGCCGCCACGCGAAAGAACTGGATGCGACCGCTTCGGAACTTCGTGCGAACGCGGCCGGCGGCGGCACGGTTCATACGGTCGTCTCCAACGTCGCCGAAGCCGAAGGCGCCAAACGCGTCATTGACGAGGCGGTCGCGCGGTTCGGCACGATCCATGTCCTCGTCAATAACGCCGGGGGTGTGGGCCGCTTCGCGTCGTTCGAGGAGCTTACCGACGATGAATGGCTCGGCGCTTTCACTTTCAATGTTCTCTCCGCCGTACGCGCCACGCGCGCCGCGCTGCCGAGCATGCAAAAGCAGAAATGGGGCCGCATCATCAACATCTCGTCCGAATCCGGAGTGCAGCCCGATCCGGTGATGCCGCATTACAACGCTTCGAAATCCGCCATGAACAGCCTGACGAAAAGCCTCTCCAAGGCTTATGGCAAGGACAACATTCTCGTGAACACGGTTTCGCCGGCCTTCATTCGCACGCCCCTGCTCGACGGAATGCTCGAGGAGCAAGGGCGCGCCCGCGGCATTACCGTCGATGAAGCCGAGCAGGCTCTGCTGCGCGAATTCCGCCCCAACATCGTTCTCGGCCGCGCGGGAAAGTCCGACGAAACTGCCGGGATCGTGGTGTTTCTCGCTTCCGATCAGGCGACGTTCATCACTGGCTCGAACTTCCGCGTCGACGGTGGCTCGGTCGCGAGCATTTGATTTTGCTGAAGTTCTTCTATGTCATGAGACCGTCACATTCGCTCATTGGGGCGGCCACCGAAAAACTCGCCCCCAGCGGACGCGTGGGGTAGAATCGCCACTGGTCGATGAGAACCGCATGAAGCGTCCCAGCGCTGAATATTCGGGGACGCCAAAAGGGGGAGAGAATGTCTGCCAATCCGACTGCCGGCGCCCGGGAATCCACACAAACCGTCAACCCTCTGAAGGCGTTAGCCGATTTCGGCCAGTCCGTCTGGCTGGACTACATTCGCCGCAACCTGATGACGACAGGAGAACTCGCCCGCTTGATCCAGGAAGACGGCCTTCGCGGCATGACCTCGAATCCCGCGATCTTCGAGAAAGCCATCGCCGGAAGCAACGACTATTCGAAGACGCTCGAAGAACTCTCGAAGCGCAAAGATCTGGACGCCAAGGGAATCTACGAGCATCTCGCCATTCGCGATATTCAGGATGCCGCCGACGCCTTGCGGGGCGTCTACGACAGCACCAAGCGCCGCGATGGCTATGTCAGCCTCGAGGTTTCTCCCTATCTCGCTTTCAAGACACAAGAGACGATCGATGAGGCCACGCGCCTGTGGAAGACGGTGAATCGCCCCAACCTGATGGTCAAGGTTCCCGGCACGCGCGATGGCATCCCCGCGATCCGCGAGCTGATCAGCCGCGGCATCAACATCAACGTCACGCTGCTTTTTGCGCAGGACGTTTACGAGCAGGTTGCCGAGGCTTTTATCACCGGGCTTGAGACTCTCGTAGAGAAGGGCGGCAATCCCAGCGGCGTCGCCAGCGTGGCCAGCTTCTTCGTCAGCCGCATCGACACGCTCGTCGATAGCCTGCTCGACGCGAATATCAAGGGGTCGACGAATCCTTCCGAGCAGGCTGCTTTTCGCAGCTTGCAGGGCAAAATCGCGATCGCCAACGCCAAGCTCACTTATCGATCGTACAAAAATATTTTCAGCGGTCCGCGCTGGCAAGGGCTCGCCGCACGCGGCGCGCAAACGCAGCGTCTGCTCTGGGCCAGCACCAGCACCAAGAATCCGGCCTACCGCGACGTCATGTACGTCGAGGAACTCATCGGGCCCGACACGGTCGATACGATTCCGCCCGCCACGTTCGATGCGTTCCGCGATCACGGCCGTCCCCGCGCCAGCCTTGAAGAAGCCGTGGACGTTGCGCAGAAAACCATGGACGATCTCGCGCGCGCCGGAATTTCGATCAAGGCCGTTACCGACCGCCTCACCGACGAGGGAGTCAAGCTTTTCGCCGATGCGTTCGACAAGTTGCTCGCCGCCATCGACAATCGCGCCGCGAAAGCCGCGCCGAGTTCCTCGGCGAACCTCACCTATCGTTTGCCCGACAATCTCGCGCAAGCCGTCAACGCTACGCTCGCCGATTGGAAGGCCAATAACAAAGTGAAGCGCCTCTGGGCGCGCGATGCCTCCCTTTGGACCAACACCGACGAGAGCAAATGGCTCGGCTGGCTCGGGATTACGGAAGAGCAGCTCGCCTCCCGCGCTAAGTTCCAGCAAATTGCCGGTGAAATCCGCGACGCCGGATTCAAGCAAGCTGTGCTCCTCGGCATGGGCGGCTCGAGCCTCTGCGTCGAAGTTCTCGATCTCACGTTCGGCCACATCTCCGGATTCCCGAAAATCCGCGTGCTCGATTCCACGGACCCGGCGCAGATCAAGGCCATTGAATCCACACTCGATCTCGCGAAGACGCTTTTCATCGTATCGAGCAAATCCGGCAGCACCCTCGAGCCCAACATCTTCAAGCAATATTTCTTCGATCTCGTAACGAAAGCCGTTGGCGCGGACAAGGCCGGCAAGCATTTCATCGCGATCACCGATCCCGGCTCGCACATGCAGAAAGTCGCCGAGGGCGATGGCTTCCGCCACGTTTTCTTCGGCCTTCCCAGCATCGGCGGCCGCTATTCGGCGCTCTCGGATTTCGGCATGATTCCGGGCGCGATTCAGGGCGTCGACATCCATAAATTCCTCGAGCTTGCCGACGAGATGGCCCACGCCTGCGCTTCTGTCGTCCCGGCCGACGAAAACCCCGGCGTCATCCTCGGCGCGATCCTCGGCACAGCGCAAAAGAACGGCCGCGACAAGCTCACCATCGTCACTTCGCCCGGTATCGGCGATTTGGGCGCTTGGCTCGAGCAGTTGATCGCCGAGTCCACCGGTAAAGAAGGCAAGGGCATCATCCCGGTCGATCGCGAGCAGCTCGCCTCGCCCGACGTTTACGGCAACGATCGCGTCTTCGCCTACCTGCGCCTGGCCGGTGCGCCCGACGCGAAGCAGGACGCAGCAATCGACGCGCTCGAAAAGGCAGGCCAGCCGGTCGTCCGCATCAGCGTGCCCGATGTCTACGACGTGGCTCAGGAATTCTTCCGCTGGGAAATCGCGACGGCCGTGGCGGGCTCGATCATCGGCATCAACGCTTTCAACCAGCCTGACGTCGAGGCCAGCAAGATTGAAACCAAGAAGCTGACCTCCGAATACGAGCAGAAGGGCTCGCTCCCGCCCGAATCGCCGATCCTGCGGGAGGCGGGCGTCAAGCTTTTCACCGACGCGAAGAATGCGGCGGCGTTGAAACAGGCCGTGGGTGGCGATGCCACTCTCGTCGGTTACCTGCGCGCGCATCTCAATCGTCTCCACGCCGGCGATTACTTCGCCGTTCTCGGCTACATCCAGAGGAACGACGCGCACGAATCGCAGCTTCAATCGATTCGCCACGCCGTCCGCGGCAAGAAACGCGTCGCCACCTGCCTCGGCTTCGGTCCACGCTTCTTGCATTCGACAGGACAGGCCTACAAGGGCGGCCCGAATTCCGGCGTCTTCCTGCAGATTACCTGTGACGACGCGGCCGATATCCCGGTGCCGGGACAGAAGTACACGTTCGGCATCGTGAAGGCCGCGCAGGCCCGTGGCGATTTCCAGGTCCTCGCCGACCGCAACCGCCGCGCCCTTCGCGTTCATCTCGGCGCGGACCTTGCCGCTGGTCTTGCGAAGCTCCAGCAGGCGATCCAGCAAGCGCTGTCATAAATCAGAACTCCAGGCGCGCCTGAAGCGCGATCATGCGTGGCGCGCTGTCGCCTCCCAAGCCGACGCCCAGCAGGCCCGTGGGCGGCGCGGTCGTGTAAGCCAACAAGCCGAATCCAGTCTGCGTCGAAGGTTCACCGGGGATGCCGGCCAGCACCATGCTCGGCAGCCCGAAATTCGGATGGTTGAACACGTTAAAGAATTGCCCGTCGATCCTCAGCTTCACGCGTTCCGTCAACTGAAACCACTTCGTGAGATAGAAGTCGCTCCAGAAGAATTGCGGTCCGCGCAGGGCGTTGCGCCCGAGATTCCCGAACTGGCAGGTTTGCGCGCTATTCCCGCCGTCACATGCTCCGGTGCTCGGATCGACGCTTGAGACGAACGCGTCGGGATTGAGCCACTGAATCGTGCCCGGTTGCGTCACGCCGGGAATGGCGCTGTGCTCGTAAAGCGGCACGCGCGGCACGACGCTCGCGAACTGTGGTCCGCCGCCCTGCACGATGCCGTCTCCTCCCGCTGAATACGGCGTGCTGAGCACGGAGAAGGGGATTCCGCTGTGCCAGAAGGCGGTGCCGGAAATCTGCCAGCCGTTTAGCACGTACCCCATGTGGTGATTCCGCACCTTGATCGGCAATTCGTAGACGTATTCGGCGTTGAGGTTGTGACGAATGTCGTAATCGCACGGGCCATAGTTCCGAGCCAATTCTCCCGGCAAGGGTGACAGGATTCCTCCCGCGGAGAATTGCAGAAATCCGCCGTTCGACACTTCATCCATGCACTTGCTGAACGTGTAGTTGATCTGCCCCTGCAAACCGTGCCCGAGCCGCTTTATGGCGGTCAACTGGAGGCCATCGTAGTGGCTGTTCGCGCCGGTCGAAAGCTGCGTCACCGCCCCGAACCGCGGATCGGCCGGCTGGCCGTAGGGGAACGGGGCAAAACATCCCTGGCAGACGGTCTGGTAGCCGTTCACTTGCGTTTGATATGGCTGGTTCACCGCCCGCGTCCCAACGTATTGCGCGTGCACGCTGGTGGTGCTGCCAATCTGGTGCTCGATACCCAGACTCCACTCCATGAAATATGGCGCATGGAGTTTTCCATCTGGCACCGCCGTCATCGCGACGGGCGGGAGACACGCCGAGGGGGTTGCGAGCGGAGACGCGCAGGAAAGTTCGCCCTCAGAAAACCCGGCGCCAAATTCCTGGTTTGCAGCGACCGTCGCGTCCACAGCGCTGCCCGGCACTCCCGGCGCAATCGCCGTGCCTCCGACGCTGCCTAGAAGCCCACCCTGGAAAGCCCGAACGTACGGTGGGTTCACACCGACAACATCCGCAACACTTCCGGGCAAGATATCGCTGAAAAGCCCAAACCCGGTTCGCAGCACGGAATTGGGCGCGAACTCCCACGCCAGGGCCGTCCTCGGTTGCCAGATCGCGAGCGGCGTAGAGGCGAAAACGTTCCCGAGGCCGGTTTGAATCGCGGCATTGAGCGGCTGATTCACGTCATGCGAGATCGAATCGAAGGAGCCGCGCAGCCGTGCGATTTCATCGTGCGGATTCAACGGATTCGAATTGAGTGTGTCCCGCACGCCGATCGTCCACGTCAGCTTCGGCGTGAGCTTCCACGTATCCTGCGCATACAGATCGAGATTCAGAAAATTGAAGGGCTCATTCGGCGATGCCGGAAATGTCTGCGTCGCCGTATTGGCGACGCCATAGATGTATTGTTGCAGATTCGCGTAGGTGACGGTGGGGACCGTGCCTTCGTCAAAATCGTAGTCGTTCAGGCGGAGAATTCTGGTGTTGGTTCCAAACCTGAATTCGTGCGGGCCATGGCTCCAGGCGAGGTTGTCGTTGATGAAGAAGCGCGTGGCGCTCCGCCCCTGCAGCCAAGTGTTATCCAGGCCCCCGACCGGCGTGAAAGCGTTTGCACCGCTGCCTTGCAGGACAATCGGAAACGCCGCAAGCGTTTTCTGGAAATCGCTCGGTGCGAACAGGCTTTCGTACCACGAGAATCCAGGATTGAAATAATTGACCAGATTCTGCGAGAAAACGTGCGTGTAGCCCGCCGCGAATGAGTAGAGCGGCTGCGGCGAGATCGCGTCGAACAATGGGTTGATTGGATCTGTGTAAGCAGCCTGTAGGCCCGTGTCGGCCTGAAAGCGGAACCAGGCCGTGTTGTTTGCGTCGATGTTGTAATCGATGCGAGCTGTCTGTACCTGTTCGTGATCGTCGCTCGAATGTGAAACACTCTGCAGATTGGCGCAGCCGTCTCCATCGGTCGCGAGACTGCCGTCCGCATTGAAGGGGCAGCCGAGGATCGAATGCCTGGCTCCGCTCGTGTTTCCATACAGAGCAAACATTCTTTGATAAAAGGGAACCTCAGCGGGTTCTGCCGGATAACACGAACCCGGCGCACAGCCCGTTGTTTGGCCTGTCGTCAGCTGTTGCAGGACGTAATTCTGAAACGCAATCGTGGGCACGGTCGTCGCTGTGACGATCGGCAGCGCGATGCGCACCCATTCGCTATCGAAGAAGAAGAACAGTTTGTTGTGGACGATCGGGCCGCCCAAACTGCCGCCAAAATGATTCACCGTCGACCGCGGCTTGTGATTCCCCGGCGTCGCGTTCGTGAAATAATCCGCGGCGTCTAGTATCGAGCCGTTCCAGATCTCGTAAAGATTTCCGTGAAAATCATTCGTGCCGGATTTCGTCACGTAGTTCACCTGCGACGCTCCATACCTCCCTTGATCCACGGAGTAAGACAGCGTATTGACGGTCACCTCTGAAATTGAATTCAGCCCCAGGACGAGATTCGTCGAGAGCCCGCTGTTCAGATTCGTGAGCGGATCGTTCGTTTCGAGTCCATCCACGATGTAGCCATTCGAAAGCGCGGGGAGCCCATTAAAGTCCACGTTGCCGTATCCATTCGTGCCTCCCACAAAATCGTTTCCGCTGCCCGCCGTATTGATGAGCGCGCCCGGCGCGAACTGCAATGGGTACGTCAGGTCTCCGCCGGGATTCGGCAGATTCTCCAGCGCCGGCGCATTCAGATTCGTCGATGTATTCGCGTTTTCGGGATTGATGAGAGGAGCGGCGCCGCTCACTTCAATGGTCTGTTCCAATCGTGCGGCCCTGAGCGTGAAGTTCACGGTCTGTTTTTCGCCGAGGCCGGCAAACACGGTGTCATTCTGCTGCGGATCGAAACCCGGTTCTTCGACTCTGACGGAGTAAGTGCCCGGTGTGAGCTGCGGGAAGTTGAATCGGCCCTCCTTGTCGGTTCTCACGGAACGTCGCAGACCGGTCTCGCGGCTTGTGATCGCTACCGTGGCGTCAGGAACGGCCGCAGCCGTTGCGTCGGTGACTTGGCCAACAATCGCACTCGTGGTTTCTCCCTGCGCCTGCGTCCTCGTTTGGACAAGAAACAAGAGCAAGGCCACCGAAACGCATCCGCCAAGGATTGTGCGCATGGCTACCTGGGGCCTCTACGGAGGCTATATTAACTTGGGTTAAGTGCCACAGTAAAGCAGCATAAATACATGAGATGAACGGCGGTGACGTACGAGCCAAGGACTGTGGGGCAAGACACTGTCTGGACCATCCGCACTGCGCCAAAACGCTGGGCCAACGTGAACGACACGGTGGAAACCGTTCGCAACTCGTCGACGATAGGTGCATCGCCCAGGATCTGGGCCTGTACCTATCTGAATCGCCCCGCAGGCGCTCGCCAAACGCCGTAATACTGCAGACACATTTCGCCGATAGGGTATTGAGGACCTCGAAACGGCGGCTAAATCCACAGGACTGCCGGCTTGCACTCCCAATTTTGTCCGCTAAGATGGATATGATGAATACGTTGACCACATATAGGGTGGGCTGGCAGCTTCGCAAGGCGGGGGGCGTTTGCCGACCCGTTATGGCAGACAGTAACCCACTCGCGAATTCGCCCTGGGGAGGTGCCTCTGATGGACGCGACTGACTCTGGAGTTGCAATCGGGGCGCCCGGCAGTCCGGCTGGTCCGTGCGCGATGGCTCTTTTTGGCGCGGGCGGCGACCTCACCAAACGCAAGCTGATTCCTTCGATTTACAACCTCGCGCGCGGCAAGCTGCTTCCAGAGCAGTTCGCGATCGTCGGCGTTTCGATCGAGCCGTTTTCGACCGAGGAATTCCGCAAGCGCATGACGGAAGATATCAAGCTATTTGCCGAAGAAGGCATCGATGCGTCTTCGTGGGAATGGTTCGTCCAGCGCCTCTATTACATTTCCGGCGATTTCAAGGATCCGCAGCTCTATTCCAAATTGTGCGACGCGCTAAAGTTGGCGGATAAGGAGCAGGGAACTCAGGGCAATGTTCTCTTCTATCTTGCCACCAGCCCCGAGTTCTTCCCTGTGGTTGTCGAACAGCTTGGTGCCGCCGGCCTCACCAGGCAGGAAAGCGACAAGTGGCGGCGCGTGGTGATCGAGAAGCCTTTTGGGCACGACTTGCCTTCGGCGGTCGCTCTGAACCACGCCGTCGGCCAGGTGGTCGATGAAAAGCAGGTCTATCGCATCGACCATTATCTCGGCAAGGAAACGGTGCAGAATATTCTCGCGTTTCGCTTCGCCAACGGGATCTTTGAGCCGATCTGGAATCGGCGTTACGTCGATCACGTGCAGGTCACCGTCGCCGAAGAGCTGGGAGTCGAGCTGCGCGGCGGCTATTACGAGACGGCCGGCGCCCTCCGCGATATGGTGCCGAACCACATTTTTCAGTTGATCACGCTCACCGCCATGGAGCCGCCCACCGATTTCGATGCCGACGCGGTTCACGACGAGCAGACCAAGGTGCTGCGTGCGATTCAGCCTTTGAGTCCCGAAAGGGTTCTCGATCAGGCCGTTCGCGGCCAGTACGGCGACGGGATCGTCGATGGCAGGCGCGTTCCAGCCTATCGCCACGAGCCCCACGTCGCGCCCGATTCGCAGACGCCGACGTTCGTCGCCATCGCCCTGCACATCGACAACTGGCGCTGGGCCGGCGTGCCTTTCTATCTGCGCACTGGCAAACGCCTCGCGGCGCGCTCCACGCAGATCGTGATTCGCTTCCGCCGCCCGCCTTTCATTCTCTTCCGCAAGACGTCGGTCGACAAGATCACGCCCAACGAACTCGTGATCAACATCCAGCCGAACGAAGGCATTTCTCTGAGCTTCGAAGCGAAGGTTCCCGGGCCGGTCGTCCGTCTTGGCGCCGTGAATATGGATTTTCAGTATTCGGATTATTTCGGCACGCGCCCTTCGACCGGATACGAAACGCTGATCTACGACTGCATGATGGGCGACCCCACGCTTTTCCAGCGCTCCGACATGGTCGAAGCCGGATGGGCCGTGGTCCAGCCGATCCTGGATGTATGGAAGGCGCTTCCGCCGCGCGATTTCCCGAACTATGCCGCGGGCACCTGGGGGCCGCCGCAAGCCGAAGAACTTCTCCGCCGCGATGGGCGCGAATGGCGCGATCCGACTCACAACAACGGGCGCCACTTTGCTGGTCCCACGGAGCATCCGGCGCAGGAACCGGCCGCAACCTCGAAGTAATCGACTCAAAAAGTGGAAGTGCGCTGACGCGCGCCCGAAACTCGGGTTTGCGCCGCGCCCTTGTTAACCCCTCTTAAGTGGTCAAGAAAAGCCACAAAGCGCGCGTAAAGCCTCGTAAATTGCCGATAAAGTGTGCCTAAACCCTCGCGTACCATCCCGCAAGATTGATCGGTTGCATCAAAATTGTGGATTGTACCTCTCCGCACATATAGCGGTAACTTAGTCTTTACCATGGCAGGTAGTTCGCGAGATAGGGTCGACCACGATGCTTGTGGAGTTGGGTTTATTGCCCAACTTGGAGGCGCGTCTTCGCGCGAGGTCGTGGACCGCGCGCTCACGGCGCTGGCGCGTCTCTCGCACCGTGGCGGATTGGACGCGGACGGCCTAAGTGGTGATGGCGCTGGACTTCTGACCCCGATCCCCCAGGATTTTTTCCGGAAATGCGCGCGCGAAATCGGCATTGACCTGCCCGAATCTTTCGCTTTGGGCATGGTTTTCCTGCCGCCCGGCGAGGAAGCTCAGGCGGTCGCCGCAATCGAGTCGATCACGGGAACCAGCGGGCTGCGCTGTCTTGGTTGGCGAGAAGTTCCCACGGACCCATCCCTCCTGGGCCCCCGCGCCAAAGCCACCGTACCGACTATCCGCCAATGCTTTTTCGCTCTAGAGGATGCCAGGGCTGATTTCGAGCGAGTGCTTTATTTTTTCCGGAAGCGGGTGGAGGCGGAAGCCCCGGCCGGAATTTATTTCTGTTCGCTGTCATCGCGCGCCGTGGTCTACAAGGGGCTGATGGCGCCGGTGCAGTTTCGCGAATTTTTCGCGGACCTCGCGAGCCCCGATTTCACGGCGCCGTTCGCGATGTTTCACCAGCGCTATTCGACGAACACGCAGCCGACCTGGAGGCTCGCGCAGCCCTTCCGCTTCGTCGCGCACAACGGCGAGATCAACACGATCGGCGCGAACCGCCGCTGGGTGCGGGCGCGAGAGAAAGCCCTGCGCCAGGAATTGGGCGCGCCGGAATCGTTCCGCGTGCTCGAAGAGCGCGTGAGCGATTCGGCCAGTTTCGACAACGGCTACGAAGTTTTGCTGCATCGCGGATACGGCCCCGCGTCGGCGGTTTTGCGAATGGTTCCTCCGGCGTGGGAATCCGACCGGACCATGACTCCCGACCTGCGCCGCTATTTCGAGGCGCAGGTGCAGCAGCAGGAACCCTGGGACGGGCCCGCGGCGCTTGTATTCAGCGACGGGCAAGTGGTGGGCGCGAAGCTTGATCGCAACGGCCTGAGGCCGCTGCGCTACACCGTGACTTCCGAAGGCTTGATCGTCTGCGGATCGGAAACAGGCCTCACGGACCTGCAGGGCAAGCACGTTTCCGAGCGCCAGCGCCTGGGTCCCGGCGAGATTCTATTGGTCGATCCGGCCATCAGCGGAGTGTTCCGCGGAAACGATCTTTCCGGACTGCTGACGTATGCACGCAACGGCGGTCCCTATGTGCCGCCGACGCGAATCGCCGCGCTCGACGGCGTGGTCCAGACCCCGACGGCCGAACCCAAGAAAATGGCGTCGGCACTTGGCTGGACCGACGATCAGTTCAAGCTGCTCTTCCAGTCGTTGGGTACCGACGGCAAGGAAGCGACGTGGAGCATGGGCGACGATGCGCCTCCCGCGTTTGCTTCGTCGATGCATCGCCCGATCTGGGATTACTGCAAGCAGCGCTTCGCGCAAGTGACCAATCCCGCGATCGATCCGCTTCGCGAATCGCACGTGATGTCTCTCGATGTCTATCTCGGCCACAACCTGGTGGCGGGTTCGCCGATTCTCGACGCGGGGCAGGCCGCGCAGGTCGAATCGCTGCTCCAGCCGGCCAGCCGGATCGATATCACGTTCGAGGCCGCCGGCGGCGTGAATGGCGCGGTCGCCGCGATCGAGCGCATCAGGAAAGAAGCGAGCGCCGCGGCAAAGTCGAAGCCCGCGGTCATCGTGCTCAGCGACCGGACGGCAGATTCGAAGCGCGCCTCTTTACCGGCGATGCTGGCGACAGCCGCGGTCTGGAAAGAGATGGTGCGCGAGGGCGCGCACGAGACTCCGCTGCTGGTCGAAACCGGCCAGGTGATCGAGACGCATCACATCGCCATGCTGGTCGCGGTTGGCGCAAGCGTGGTCTGCCCGTACATCGCGCTGGAACTCTCCGAGGCCTTGAAGCCGGGCGCCGCGGCGAAGTATCGCGCGGCGGTGGAGGCGGGACTGCGAAAAGTGCTCGCGCGCATGGGCATCTCGACGGTCGCGAGCTATCGCAACAGCCATCTCTTCGAAGCCGTCGGGCTGGATGATGCGGTTGTCGACGCTTTCTTCGATGACGCTGCCGTCGCGCTGGGCGGCAAGACACTCGAAAGCCTTCTGGAAGACAGCCTATGGCGCCATGCGCGCGCTTTTGGAGTCGAAGCGCAGACGCTGCACGACGAAGGGTTGTACCGCTTCCGCCAGACCGGCGAGCGCCACGCCAGCTCTCCCGAGCTCGTGCGGCGCATGCACAAATACGTGAAGGCGCCCACGCCGGAAGGCTACCGCGCCTACGCCGAATTGGCGGAGACGCGCGAACCCGTTGCCGTGCGCGATCTGCTCGACTTCGTGCCGGGGAAGCCGATTCCGCTGGAAGAAGTCGAATCCGAGGCTTCGATTCTTGCGCGTTTCAGCACGCAGGCGATGTCGCTCGGGGCGCTGGGTCCCGAGGCGCATCGCGCGCTCGCGATCGGCATGAATCGCCTCGGCGCCCGCAGCAATACGGGCGAGGGCGGCGAGGATCCGGACGTCTACCGGTTCGAGCCGGAAGCGAATAACAAGATCAAGCAAGTAGCCTCCGCGAGGTTCGGCGTTACGGCCGAGTATCTATCGCGCGCGGACGAGCTCGAAATCAAGATGGCTCAGGGATCGAAGCCCGGCGAAGGCGGCCAGCTTCCCGCGGCCAAGGTGAATTCGTATATCGCGCGGCTGCGGCATGCCGTGCCGGGAATGTCGCTGATTTCTCCGCCGCCGCACCACGACATCTACAGCATCGAGGACCTCGCGCAATTGATCTACGATCTGCGGTCCATCAATCCGACCGCGCGCATCGGCGTGAAGCTCGTTTCAGGCGACGGCGTGGGCATTATCGCCGCGGGCGTGGCCAAGGCCGGCGCGGACGTGATCACGATTGCCGGATTCGACGGCGGCACGGGCGCTTCGCCGCTTACTTCGATCAAAAACACGGGTTTGCCCGGGGAAGTCGGGCTGCGCGACGCGCACAACGCGCTTTTGATGACAGGCTTCCGCCGCCGCGTGCGACTGCGCTCGGACGGCGGCTTCAAGTTCGGGCGCGACGTGATCATAGCGGCGATGCTCGGCGCGGATGAATTCGGCTTCGGCACAGCCTCCCTCCTGGCCATCGGCTGCGTGATGGCGCGGCAATGCCATTTGAATACTTGCCCCGCGGGCATCGCCACGCAGGACGAGACGATGCGCGCGCGTTTTGCGGGAAGCCCCGAAATGGTGGTCGCGTATTTCCGGGGCGTGGCCGGCGAGGTTCGCGAACGGCTGGCGGCGCTCGGCGCGCGTTCGCTCGATGAAATTTCCGGATCCGTGAAACTTCTCAAGCCGCGCAACGCGGATGCGGAGCGTTCGCTTGGCACGCTGCTCGAAACGGTGCCCGCTCCGACAGCAAAATTCCCCGAGGCGTCGCGCGAACCCAACGGCCTTCAGGCCAAATTGCTCCGCGCGGTGGATCAGGCGAAATCGCCGACCAAGCCGATCCGCTTCCCGATTGCGAATTCCGATCGCACCATCGGCGCATATCTCAGCGGCCAGATTCTGCGCCGCTCCGGATACGCGGGCCTCCGCGATGCGACCATCGACTGCGAGTTCCGCGGATCGGCCGGGCAGAGCTTCGGCGCGTTTACAATCGCGGGCTTGCGCCTGCGGCTCTTGGGCGAGGCCAACGACTATGTGGGCAAGGGCTTGAGCGGAGGAACCATCGCAATCACCTCCGGCGTGGAAGCCTCGCGTCGAGGAGACGTCCTGGCGGGCAACACGTGCCTCTACGGCGCAACGAGCGGCGAGCTCTACATCGCCGGGCGCGCAGGCGAACGGTTTGCCGTGCGCAATAGCGGCGCGCTGGCGGTTATTGAAGGCGTGGGCCATCACGGCTGCGAGTACATGACCTCGGGAATCGCGGTGATACTCGGACCCGCCGGCGTGAACATGGGCTCGGGCATGACCGGCGGATTGGTCTACATGCTGCGCAAATCGGTGGTGGAAGGGAACTACAACCGCGAATTCGTCCGGTGTACGGCCATCGAAGACCACGTGAAAGACCAGATCGACGAGCAGGAAGAGGCGTGGCTGCGCCGAGTGCTCGCCGAGCATTTCCGGCTCACCGGCAGCCCGCGCGCGAAGCGCTTGCTGAAATCCGACCAGCTGCCGCTGGTGCGGATCGAGCCGGTGCACCTGCCTTGTCCGATCTCGCAGACTTGGGAACCGATCATCGCGCGCCTCGAGCGCCAGGAAGTCAATCCGCTGGAAATTGCCGATCCGCTCCACGCGGAAGATGCGCATCAGCCCGTCGAGCCCTGCTGATCTCCTGTTCGACGGTTACCTTCTGCTCTACGCCTCCGGCCGCAACACTTTGCCTCCGAACGGCAACCGTGTAAGTTGCATATAGCGTGCTCGGTTGCGCCTGAGCGCGCGTTTTTCGGGAAGTGCTCCAGGAGGCCCCCATGAATTCTCGGCGTTTCAGGTTTCTCGCTCTACTGCTCGGTCTGGTGGCGGTTTCGGTGCTAGCGGGTCCAGTGAGTGCGCATCCTCGGCATCATCACAGGCATCACCATCATCACCATCACCACGGGAAGTAACGCGCTCTCCAATTTTTCGCCTAACTGCAGGCTCTGCGAAACGCGCACGCGGACCCGCGCGCCCGGTGTACAATTTTGCGTGGGAGCAGAGGTTAACGGAGAGGGGAATGCGAGCTAAGACTGTGGCGAAAAAGACGAAGAAGAAAGCAGCTCGAACGAAAAAGGCGGCCCGCAAGAAAAAAGTGACGCTGCGCGCGAAGGCCGCACGCGCGAAAAAGGCGGCCCCGGCGAAGAAGCCGATACGCAGGAAAAAAACCGCCCGGCGTCCGGTGGTCCGGCGTGAAATTTCATCCGGGAGCGAACGATCGTCCCTTGGCTCTGGTCCGTTTGAAACCGTAGAGCGCCCGGCAAAGAGGGGACTCGGCACGGGTGCGGCCGGGCAATCGGGCGATCTGCAGGGATTGTCGCGCACCATCGATGTGGATTCGGAAAGCGTCGAGGAACTGATCGAGGAGGGGCAGGCGTTCGAAGCCGATGCGATCAGCGGAGTCGAGAACGCGCCCGATCCGGATCAGGGCGAAGTTCGGATTCACGAGCGCCCCGAAGATGAATTGCCAATCGAAGACCCGGAAGACCGTTAGAGCCGGCTCGCATTGCGGCAAACGTCCCGTCGACCAAGAAGTGGTTCCTCCCCAGACCGCGGCGGTTCCGAGCCCCTTCCAAGACAAGGCCAATAGCGGGTCATGCCTTTGTATCGGGTATGATGCCCGCTTTTTGCTATAATCCCAGCCATTCAAGTTGCACAGTATCAGGCGGAGCTGTTCGCGGTGAGAATCACCCAAAACTATGGACTTTGACCACCTCATAACCTTTCTGGAGATCGCAAAGCAGGGGAGCTTTTCGCGAGCGGGGCAAAAACTGTATCGTTCCCAGCCTGCCGTGAGCGCGCAGATACGCCAACTCGAGCAGGAATACGGGCAGAAATTGTTCGACCGCGTCGGCAAGTCCGTGAGGCTGACGGTTGCGGGCGAGACGCTGCTCGAATATGCCGGCCGTTTGCTGACCTTGCGCAACGAATCGCTGCGCGCGGTGGCGGACCAGGCCAGCACGCCGCGCGGGACGCTCGCAATTGGGGCGAACGAGGCGACGTGCTTGTACGTCCTGCCGCGACATTTTTGCCGAGTACAGCCGCAAGTTTCCCGCCGTGCAGATCAGCATCTACCGGAATTTCAGCCACAAGGTCCTCGAAAAAATCGAGGACGGCACAGTCGACGTGGGAATCGTGACGCTGCCGGTGAAATCGCCGAGCCTGAAGGTGCATCCGATTTTTCGCGACCGGCTGATGCTGATGGTCAGCCCGGAGAATCCGCTTGCGGCTTATAAAAGTGTCCGCACGGCCGACATCGCCGATCAGCCGCTGATCTTTCCGAAGATGGGATTCATGCGCCAGGTGCTCGACAAGCAGTTTCGCCCGTTCCGCTCGCGCTTGCGGGTGACGATGGAGCTGCCGAGCGTCGGCATGATCAAGCAGTTCGTCGCGGCCGGGCTGGGCGTGTCGCTGATCAGCGAAAGCTTCGCGGTGGACGAAGCACGCTCGGGGCATGTCAAATTGATCCCGATCTCGGACATGGAAGTGTGGCGCGAGCTGGGGATCGTCTACCGGCGCGACCGGACGCTGCCGCGCTCGGCCTCCGCTTTCGTCACGCTGGCGCGCCAGGGTGTGGCCGGCGTGGGCGCCATAGCGGGCGACGATAACGAAACCGCCAAAGCGGCGCACCGCCGCTAGGCCCAGCACGCGGGCTTTGACGCTTGGGAGATCGCAGATGGACAAGCACGAAGAAGGACGCGCCTTTCGCATCGGCATTGCCGGCCCCGTCGGCTCGGGCAAGACGGCGCTCGTCCATCGCTTCACCCAGCATCTCTATCCGCGTTACAACCTCGCGGTGGTCACCAACGACATCTACACGAAGGAAGACGCGGAGTTTCTGCTGCGACAGGGCACGCTGCCCGCGGAGCGGATTCGCGGCGTCGAAACGGGCGCGTGCCCGCATTCGGCGATTCGCGAGGACGCGTCGATGAATTTGCAGGCTATCGCGGACCTCGAAGACACGTTGCCGGGGCTCGAATTGTTGTTCGTCGAGAGCGGCGGCGACAATCTGGGCGCGGCTTTCAGCCCCGAGTTGGTGGATGTGTGGATCTACGTGATCGACGTGGCCGAGGGCGACAAAATTCCTCGCAAGGGCGGGCCGGGCATCATGCGCTCGGATTTGCTGGTGATCAACAAGATCGATCTCGCGCCGTATGTGGGCGCGTCGCTCGAAGTGATGGACCGCGATTCGAAGAAAATGCGGGGCGAGCGGCCGTTTTTGTTCACGAACCTGCGCGATGAGGTGGGGCTCGATCGCGTGCTGGCGTGGGTGGAAGAGAAAATCGCGCAGCCGCGCCGGGCCTTGATCGACGCGCACGCGCCCTATGTGGGCCATCCTCATTCGCACGGCGATGGCCACGATCATGCCGATGGCCATACCCACAGCCATGAACACGGCCACACGCATGATCACTCGCACGAGCATCATCACTCCGACGCGGACTGACGATGCCCGCTGATCCGGACCCTGCTCGGCAACCTCCATTTCCCCCGCCGGACGAACTTGCCGATCTTCGCCTCCTGCATCTCGCTGATACCGCGCTGCCGATCGGCTCGCTCGCGCATTCGTTTGGCCTCGAATCGCTTGTGGCGGCCCAGATCCTCGATGTGAACGGTCTCTTCGGCTTTCTTCGCGGATACCTCGAAGAGGCCGGGGCGATGGAAGCCGTTTTCTGCCGCGCGGCATTTCATCTCGCGGTCGATTCGTCGCGCGGGTTTGCCGCCGAGCGATGGCTCGAGTTGAACATCCGCCTGAGTGCGCTCAAGCCCGCGCGCGAGAGCCGCGCCGGCAGCGCCGCGCTGGGCCGAAATTTCCTGACGACCGTTTTGGCGCTCGGCGAGCGGCCGGTGCTGCGCGAGGCGCTCGACGCCGCGCGAAAGCCGCCTGCGGCGGCGATCCATCATTCGCTCGCGTTTGGCCTCGTGAGCGGCGCGCTCGGGTTCGATGAAAACCGCGCCGTGCTGGCGTACCTGCATCAATCGGCGGCGAATCTTGTTTCCGCGTGCCAGCGGCTGCTGCCGCTCGGCCAGACCGATGCGGCGCGCATCCTGTGGAACCTGAAGCCGGTGATGATCGAGACTGCCGCGCGTAGCGCCGCTGCTGATTCCGAGTCCGTTTCGTGCTTCATGCCGCTGCCCGATTGGGGCGCGATGGAGCATCCCGCGCTTTCGACGCGCCTCTTCGTGAGCTGAGCGCCGATGAGCTCGCCTGCCGCCGCGAAAGACGCCCAGCCTCAAATCATCTCCGCACCGCCGCGAGTTGAAGCATCGCTCGCGCTCGATTTCGCGCGCGACGCCTCGACGGGCCGCACGGTGCTTTCGGCCAGCGTGCAGGAGCCGCCGCTGCGCGTGGTCCGGGCGTTCGCGCTCGACGATGGCTCGGCGCTCGCGCACCTTCACAATGTTTCGGGAGGGCTGCTCGGCGGCGATCGCTTGTCGCTTGCGGTGAATATTGGCGCGGGAGCGAGCGTTCAACTGACGACGACTGGCGGAACCCGCATCTATCGCCCCCGCAAGAGCGCGCCGCCTACCGCGCAGACGAACGAGATTCGGGTGAGCGAAAATGCGCTGCTCGAGTACGTTCCCGACGCGATCATTCCGTACGCTGGTGCGCGATTTGCGCAGCGGACGCGGATCGATCTCGCGGCGGGCGCGGGGCTTTTCTGGTGGGAGTTGATCGCGCCGGGCAGGGAAGCGAGCGGCGAGGTTTTTGCGTACGAAAACATCGAGATGCGAACCGACGTGACCGCGAGCGGGCGGCTGATCGCGGCGGAAAGCATCCGGCTCGATCCGCGCGGTTCGGCGCTGCGATCGATCGCGCGGCTCGGCGAATATCGCTACTGGGCGACGTTCTACATTTGCCGCGTCGGGCTCGACGCCGCTGCGTGGCTCGCGGCGGAAGAACATCTGCGCGAGGCGGCGCGCGAGCTGAGCCGGCCGGGCGAGGCGCTTTGGGGCGTCAGCACGCTGCTGGCGGAGGGATTGATCGTGCGAGGGCTCGCCGTTCGCGGACGCGACGCGCTCGGAGGGCTGCACGCGCTGTGGAATGCCGCGAAGCTGCGGCTGTATGGACGTCCCGCTGTGCCGCCGCGCAAAGTGCATTAGAGTCTTCGATGAGTTGCCCCGGATTATTTTGATGGGCGCGAATCGCATGCTGTTCGTTTATATTGAGTGTCCCATCGGAGGATGTTTTGCACCTGACGCCGCGCGAACAAGAAAAGCTGATGATCGTGGTGGCTGCCGATCTCGCGCGACGGCGGCAGGCGCGCGGATTGAAGCTCAACTACGTCGAGGCGGTCGCGATCATTACCGCGGAGGTGATGGAGGCGGCGCGCGACGGCAGGACGGTCGCGGAGATCATGTCGTTCGGCGCGAAGATTCTCACGCGCGACCAGGTGATGGAAGGCGTGCCCGAAATGATTCACGAAGTGCAGGTCGAGGCGACGTTTCCCGACGGGACAAAACTCGTCACGATCCACGATCCGATCACCGGAGCGGGCGCGCCATGAAGCCGGGCGAATATATCCTCGACGAAGCTGCCGGCCCGATCCAGGCGAACGTGGGCCGCCGCACGGCGCGCGTCGTCGTGAAAAATACGGGCGACCGTCCCATCCAGGTCGGCAGCCATTACCATTTTTTCGAGACCAATCGCGCGCTCGCATTCGATCGCGCCGCCGCTTATGGCATGCGGCTGAACATCGCCGCTGGCACCGCCGTCCGCTTCGAGCCGGGCGAAGAAAAGGAAATCGAGCTGACCGGTTTTCGGCGGCAGCCGCACGATTCACGGGCTCAACGCGCTGGTGGATGGGCCGCTTGAGGCTCCCGGCGCGCGCGAACGGCGATCGAGAAAGCGCGAAAAGCGGGCTTCGGATTTGCGAGCCGGGAGAAAAGATCGTGAGCCTGAAAATCCCGCGCCGCACCTATGCCGATCTCTACGGCCCCACGAAGGGCGACCGGATCCGCCTTGCGGATACCGAATTGATCATCGAAATCGAAAAGGATTTCACGCACTACGGCGACGAAATCACGTTCGGCGGCGGCAAAGTGATTCGCGACGGCATGGGGCAGAGCAGCGGCGCGAAGCGCGAAGGGCCCCACGGCGCGCTCGATCTCGTCATTACCAACGCCGTGATTCTCGATCACTGGGGCATCGTCAAGGGCGACATCGGCGTGAAGGATGGCCGCATCGTAAAGGTCGGCAAGGCCGGGAATCCGGACACGATGGACGGCGTCGATCCGGACCTGGTGGTCGGCGCGGCCACGGAAGTCATCGCGGGCGAAAACCTGATCGTCACCGCGGGCGGCATCGACAGCCACATCCATTTCATCTCGCCGCAGCAAATCTACGAGGCGATTTCGAACGGCATCACCACGATGATCGGCGGCGGCACAGGTCCCGCGACCGGCACCGCGGCCACCACCTGCACGCCGGGTGCCTGGAATCTGGCGCGGATGCTGCAAGCCGCCGAAGCCTGGCCGATGAATTTCGGTTTCCTCGGCAAAGGCAACGCCGCCGCGCTCCCGCCGCTTGCCGAGCAGATCGAGGCAGGCGCATGCGGACTGAAGCTGCACGAAGATTGGGGCACGACTCCGGCGGCGATCGACGCCTGCCTGAAAGCCGCGGACGAATTCGATGTGCAGGTCGCGATCCACACCGACACGATCAACGAAGCGGGATTTCTCGAAGCCACGGTCGACGCGATCGCCGGCCGCGCGATCCACACGTATCATACCGAGGGCGCTGGCGGCGGCCACGCGCCTGACATCATCCGCATCGCGTCGTTCGCGAATATTCTGCCGTCGTCGACGAATCCTACGCGGCCCTACACGATCAACACCATCGCCGAGCATCTCGACATGCTGATGGTTTGCCACCATCTCAATCCGCAGGTGCCGGAAGATGTCGCGTTCGCCGAAAGCCGCATTCGTCCCGAGACGATCGCCGCAGAAGACATCCTGCACGACCTCGGCGTCCTCAGCATGCTTTCGAGCGATTCGCAGGCGATGGGCCGCATCGGCGAAGTGGTGACGCGCACCTGGCAGACCGCGCACAAAATGAAAACGCAGCGCGGCCCGCTCGCCGAAGATTCCGCCCGCAACGACAATTTCCGCGCCAAGCGCTACGTGGCGAAATACACGATCAATCCGGCGATCACGCATGGCATGGCCGCGGAAATCGGCTCGATCGAGCCGGGCAAGCTCGCCGATCTCGTGCTGTGGAAGCCCGCGTTTTTCGGAGTGAAGCCGGAAATGATCGTGAAGGGCGGATTCATCGCCTGGAGCGCGATGGGCGATCCGAACGCGTCGATCCCTACGCCGCAGCCCGTGCTATACCGGCCGATGTTTGGCGCATTCGGCGGCGCGACGGCCGCGACCGGCATCACGTTCGTCTCCCAGGCGAGCGTAAAGGCGGGCGTCCCGCAGAAGCTGGGCTTGAAGAAGATGGTCGCGCCCGTGAGGAATTGCCGGAAGATCGGCAAGAAAGACATGCTGCACAACAGCGCCACGCCCGATATTCAAGTCGATCCCGAAACCTACGAAGTCCGCGTCGACGGCACGCCCATCACGTGCGAGCCTGCGAAAGTGCTCCCCCTCGCGCAGCGTTATTTTCTCTTTTAGGAATTTGTCAGATTTAGAGTCGCAAAGCAAAACAGAAGATTACCGCAGAGACGCAGAGTCCGCAGAGAAGACCCACCGCAGGCGGCAAAAAGCAGATCCCTCCCTGCGCCCCGCGCGCGCACAAAACGCGCGAGAGACAAAGACGCGGGGCTTCTCTCGGGATGACAGCTCAGAGGTTTTTCGGCGACCTGTCGGGACTCAATCGGAACCGAATTTCAAAAGCAGAAGGCTTACTTGCGGAGGAGTTTGTAGACTTCGTTTGCGGCGCTGAATTCCTGTTCGAGTTCCTTGCTCGCAAGGTTGCGTCGCAGATGATCGACGGCTTGCGCGAGGCGATCGAGCGCGCGCGATGCATTCTCGGTGTTCGTCAGCAAGATATCGCGCCAGATGCCGTACGAGCTACCCGCGAGCCGCAGCATATCCTGCAAGCCTGGGCCGGCGAGCGTGAGCGGCATGCCGGTTTCGTCTGTTTCGTCCTGCACCACGCGCGCGAGCGCAATCGACACAAGCTGGGGAAGGTGCGAGACGATGCCAACGGCCCAATCGTGCGTGTCGGCGTCGGTCCATACGGGCTGCGCGCCGATTGCGCGCACGATTTCGGCAAAGGCTTTCAGGCGCGCGTCGGAATCGTGCTCGGGAGCGATCAGCGCGTAGGGCGCGCCGCGAAAAAGCTCCGCATCGGCGTAATCGACCCCAGCCTTTTCCTTGCCTGCCATGGGATGAGCGCCGAGGAATCGCGCGCCGCCGCGAAAATGAGCCTCGGCCGCGCGGCAGATCGCGGTCTTGGTGCTGCCCGCATCGGTGACGAGCGCGTGCGGCTGCGCGGCTGCCGCGATCGCGCCGAGCGCATCGATCGTTGCGCCGATCGGCAGCGATATGTAGACGAGATCGGCGCCGCGAACGGCGCTTGCGAGATCGGCGGCTGCTTCCTGGATCACGCCACGAGCCAGCGCGCGCTCGAGCAGCCCGCGTGGCTATAGCCGACCACGATGATATCGGGGAAATGTTTGCGCAGGGCCAGGGCGAACGATCCGCCGATCAGGCCCGTGCCAATGACGGCGGCGCGCCGAAAGGGAATGGTGGCAGCCATCGCTTACGCCGCGCCGCCCTGCATCACGGCTTCCTCAGGGGCTAAAGCCCCGCAGAAGTTGCGAGGCTTGATGTCGGAGCTGAAGCTCCGACCCCCTAAGAACCGTGCCGCGAACTTCGCAAGGCCTAACAGATCAGGCTTACTTTTTGCCACGGCCCGCCGCTGTCGATTCCGGCTTGATCCACGACATCTGCTCGCGCAGTTCTTTTCCGACCTCCTCGATCGGATGATTCTTGTCTCGTTCGAGCAGCTTCGCATACTGCGGGCGCCCCGCCTGATTCTCGAGCACCCATTCCTTGGCAAACTGGCCGGTCTGGATTTCTTCGAGTATCTTCTTCATCTCGGCGCGGACGTGCTCGTCGATCACGCGATTCCCGCGCGTCAGGTCGCCGTATTTCGCGGTTTCGCTGACGAACTTGTGCATTTCAGCGATGCCGCCTTCATAGATGAGGTCGACGATGAGCTTCAGCTCGTGCAGGCACTCGAAGTAGGCGGATTCGGGCTGATAGCCAGCGTTCACAAGCGTCTCCCATCCGGCTTGAATCAGCGCGCGCGCGCCGCCGCAGAGAACGGCCTGTTCGCCGAAGAGATCGGTTTCCGTTTCCTCCTTGAAAGTGGTCTCGATCACGCCGGGCCGCGTCCCGCCGATGGCGTGGGCGTAGGCCAGCGTCCGATCAAAGGCGTGCCCGGAGGAATCCTGATGCACCGCGAGCAGGCATGGAACGCCGCGGCCCGCTTCGTATTGCCGCCGGACGAGATTGCCGGGGCCCTTCGGCGCAACCATCGTGACGTCGATATCCTTCGGCGGCGTGATCTGGCCGTAATGAATGTTGAAGCCGTGCGAGAAAAGCAGCATCGAGCCGGCCTTGAGATTCGAGGCGAGTTCGTGCGTGTAGATCGCGGGCTGCGCCATATCCGGCGCGAGCATCACGATCACGTCCGCGCCCTCGGATGCCTCGGACGGGCCGACGAGCTTCCAGCCATCCTGCTCGGCTTGCGCCCACGAGGGTCCGCCGCGGCGCAGGCCCACGACGACATCGAGCTTGCTGTCGCGCAGGTTCAGCGCGTGCGCGCGGCCCTGGCTGCCGTAGCCGATCACGGCGATACGCTTGCCTTCGAGCGCCCGCGGGTTTGCGTCTTTCTCCCAGAACATCTTTGCCATGTGTTTTCTCCTTAGAAATTTCCGAATTCTATGCGGCGTTTGTGACAGCTCCTTCGGACGCCGATGAAACGAGCTTTGCGTATTTCGCCATCACACCGCTCGGGTAGCGCGGCGCGGGCGCTTTCCATTGCGCGCGTCGCTCATCGAGATTGGCCTCGACATCGAGCCGCCGGGCGCGCACGTCGAGCGTAATCTTGTCGCCATCGCGAATGAACGCGATCGGTCCGCCGTTTGCGGCCTCCGGCGCGATGTGTCCGACCATCAGGCCGTGCGTCGCGCCGCTGAAGCGGCCGTCTGTGATGAGAGCGATCGAATCGCCGAGACCCTGGCCGACGAGAGCGGCCGTTACGGCAAGCATCTCGCGCATGCCCGGGCCGCCCTTCGGTCCTTCGTAGCGGATGACGACAACGTCGCCCGCCTTGATTTCACGTTTTTGCACAGCTTCGAAGCACGATTCCTCGGAATCGAATACACGAGCAGGCCCGGTATGCAAAAGGCGTTCGTGGCCCACGAGCTTCACGACGCAGCCCTCCGGCGCCAGCGAGCCGCGCAGAATCGCGATGCCGCCCTCTTTCTTCAGCGGATTCGAGATTGGGCGAATCACTTCCTGTCCGGGAGTTTCGCGCGCATCGCGAATCTCCTCGAAAAGATTCTTGCCGGAAACCGTAAGGCCGTCTTCGAGCAATCCCGCTTCCTGCAGTCGCTTGCCGAGCAATGCCATGCCGCCTGCCGCCGCCATATCGGGAGCCGTGAAGCGGCCTCCGGGTTTCAGATCGGCCAGCACAGGCGTTTTCTTCGAGAGCCTGTCGAATTCATCGATGGTGAGCGGCACGCCGGCATCGCGCGCAATCGCAAGCAGATGAAGGACGCCATTCGTCGAGCCGCCGCTGGCTAATACGGACGTGATCGCATTCCGAAGCGCCGCAGAAGTAATGATCTGCTTCGGGCGGATATCCTTTGCGAGAAGCTGCATCACGAGCTTGCCGCAATCGACGGCGACCTGCGCCTTGTGCGGATCGACGGCCGGAACTTCATTCGCGCCCATCGGCGACATGCCGAGAAACGTGATCGCGGTCGCCATGGTATTCGCGGTGAATTGGCCGCCGCACGCTCCGGCTCCGGGGCACGCGCGGCTTTCGAGCTCGCACACTTCCTGCTCGGTCATTTTCCCCGCGGCGTATGCGCCGGGCGCTTCGAAAACATCCTGAATCGTCACATCGCGCCCGTGAAAATGTCCCGCCAGGATCGAGCCGCCGTAGAGCGAAAGCGAAGGCAGATTCAGCCGCGCGAGAGCCATCACCGTGCCGGGAATGGTTTTGTCGCAACCGCAAATCGCGACCACGGCGTCGAATGCGTGCGAGCGCACGAACAACTCAATCGAATCGGCGATCACTTCGCGGGAGACGAGTGATCCCTTCATGCCCTCGGTGCCCATCGTGATCCCGTCGGAAATCACGATCGTGTTGCACTCGATCGGAGTGCCGCCGGCCGCGCGGATCCCTTCTTTGATCTTTTCAGCGAGGCCGCGCAGATGCATGTTGCATGGCGTCACATCGGACCACGTATTTGCCACCGCCACCAGCGGTTTCGCGAGATCCGCGTCGGTCAGTCCGGTAGCTTTCAACATCGCCCGCGCGGGCGCCCGCGCGATTCCTTTTTTGATTGCGTCGCTCTGCATTTCGCTCGAAACCTTCTTTCCCGTGTGCCTGCTTTGCTGTTCGTCCGATAAATGCGGCCAATAAAAAAGCCCCGCTGCCTGCGATCAGGTGCGGGGCGCATACGCCTAAGCTTGGCTTAGGAGGGTGGCCCCCACCCGATCGTTACATATACGCCGGAGAGTACCGGTGGTCTTGCAGGGCGTGTCATAGAGTAGCGTCTCATCCCTGAATCGACAATCGCTTTCCTGTGCTCGCCAACAGCGCCTGTTTGTTCGGCCGCCGCAAGCGCCAAAGTAAGATTAGCGTCGATTCGCGCAGATAAGTCAAATTGCTATTTTTCGCGGCAGGGCATAAAGCAGATTTATGGCCCGCCGGACGGCGCTCAGGCGCGTCGCAATCACGGTGCCGCAGCAGAGCCACTCGCGCCGCTGACACGCGCATGAAATCGCCTTGACGCGTGCCGACACCTTTTGTATATTCGAGCTTCGATTCGGCAACAGCAGGGAATCGGAAGGGAATTCGAGAGCGCGCGATGCAATACTTCGGTTATTTCGCCTTTACTTACCGCTTCTCCTTCGCGGGGAGCGGGCCGGCGAAACGCGCGCGGGCGATCGAGGCATCTAGAGAGCCGCACAAAGTTTCGAGAAACCGGGCCGCGACCTCCGAACGGGGACGCGGCCTTTTTTGTTGTGCGGCACTTGCAGGGCAGCGCGGGCGAACGGGAAACGGGAGGCGGGATGAAAATCGACGACTGGCGACGCAAAATCGACGCGATTGATACGGCCATGCTGCACCTCCTGAATCTGCGCGCGGAGCTTTCGATCGAAGTCGGCCGCATGAAGTGCGAGGCGGGCGTCCCGCTTCGCTCAAAAGAGCGCGAGCAGGAGATTCTGACGCGGATGAAACAATTGAATCCTGGCCCGCTCGACGCCGAAACGATCGGCAAGGTCTACCAGTTGATTCTGGATGAATCGATTCGCACGCAAACGCGCTTTGGCTACAGCGTGCCGGCGGTGACGGCGAAAGCGAAGCTCGACGGGCCGCGCGCAGGCAGCCGCAAGCCAGCGCGCCGGTAGGAGATTTGGTTTACGGAATGGTCTATGGAATGAACGATGCACGTTGAAAAAAATGCGCGAGTGGCGTTCCAGGGCGAGCGCGGCGCCTTCAGCGAAGAGGCCGCCGTGAAACTCCTCGGCGAGGAGATCACACTCGTCCCGCGTCCCACGTTCGAAGCCGCCTTCAACGCGATCGGCGATCGCGCGGCCGATTACATTCTCGCGCCGATCGAAAATAGCCTGGCGGGCTCGGTCCACCGCTCGTTCGACCTGCTCGTCGATAGCCCGCTCAACATTCTCGCCGAGGTGATCATACCGATCGCGCACAATCTGATCGCAGCGCCGGGCGCGAAATTCGAAGAGATCGCCGTCGTCGAGTCGCACCCGGTGGCGCTCGCGCAGTGCGAGCAGTTTTTCAGCGCGCACCCGCGCCTGAAGCGCATCGCCACCGAAGACACCGCCGGCAGCGTGCGCGACGTAGTCGCTTCGGGTGACCATTCGCGCGGCGCTATCGCAGGGCGCCGCGCCGCGGAAATCTACGGCGGCGCGATTCTGCGCGAGCATCTCGAGGATAATTGCGAGAACTACACGCGCTTCCTCCTGCTTTCGGAATCTGGTGCTTCTGCAGAAGATGCCGATAAGCTCTCGCTCGTCTTCCAGCTCGATCATCGCCCGCGAGCGCTCTACAACGCGCTTGAACCATTCGCGCGCCGCCATCTCAATCTGATGAAGATCGAAAGCCGCCCCGTTCACGGCCGGCCGTGGCAATACCGTTTTTATTTGGATTTGCATGCGTCGCGTCGCGATCCCGAAGTGGCCGCGGCCCTGCGCGAACTCGAATCACTGGTCGTCGAGCTGCGAATTCTCGGGTCGTACGTTTCCGCGCCGCTCACGGACAGCACGAAATCTTAGGGATCACGAGGACTCGAAAATGATTTTCAACATGCTGGGCGAAGCAACCGACGCAGATATCAACCACATTGTCGACCGTATCAAGGAGTGCGGCTATGAAGCCCACCTGATCCGCGGCAAGGAACGCACCGTGATCGGAGTCGTCGGCAACAGCCGGACAAGTCGCGAAGAGCTTCTCGCGCTCGCCTCGGCGCCCGGCGTGGAGGAGATCGTTCGCATTTCGCATCCGTACAAACTGGCCGCGCGCAGCGTGCGCCCCGAAGGCACGGTGATCGATCTCGGCAAGGGCGTCTCGATCGGTGGCGCGGCAATCGTCGTCGCGGCCGGACCCTGCGCGGTTGAATCCGCCGAGCAGATCAACGATATCGCCGCAAAGGTAGCGCGCGCGGGCGCCAAGCTACTCCGCGGCGGCGCCTTCAAACCGCGCTCTTCGCCGTACAGTTTCCAGGGCCTCGGCGAGCAAGGCCTGAAACTGCTGCGCGACGCCGCTGACAAAAACGGACTGCTCGTCGTCAGCGAAGTGATGGACCCATCACAGATCGATATCATGATGCCCTACGTCGATGTGCTGCAGGTCGGCGCGCGCAACATGCAAAATTATCATCTTCTGCGCGGGCTCGGCGAAGTCGATAAACCTGTCCTGCTGAAGCGCGGCATGTCCGGCACGATCGAAGAGCTGCTGCTGAGCGCCGAATACATCATGGCCGGCGGCAATTACAAAGTGATCCTTTGCGAGCGCGGCATTCGCACCTTCGAGACGGCCCTGCGCAACACGATGGATATCGCGGCCATTCCCGTGCTCAAGAGCCTATCGCACCTGCCGGTCATGGCCGACCCGTCGCACGGCACCGGCAAGCGCGACAAAGTGGCGCCGATGGCGCGCGCGGCCGTGGCTGCGGGAGCGGACGGCTTGCTGATCGAGGTGCATCCCGACCCCGAGCGCGCCCTGTCCGATGGCGTGCAATCGCTCTATCCGGATCAGTTCGCGCAGCTCATGAAAGAAATACGCGCCATCGCTCTGGCGGTGGACCGCAAAATCGCCTGATTGCGCCGCCGGCTCGCTTTTTGCGATCGAGCGTCGCGCTTGACAATCAAGTAAGCGCCCATATACGGTATTCGTTTGGGTGATTGGCTTCAGGAAAACCTGTAGATCGTAAAGGTCTTGGGGCTCCGCAAATTCTGAGATTCGGCAATTATTTGCTGTTTTCGGGAGGATACAGGAATGCCGCATAAGCTGACGAACATGCTCTCGCGCGTGCCCAGCGACATCGATATTGCACAGGCCGCCACGCCCATCACGATCGATAAGATCGCCGCCGAAGCGGGCATTCTCCCGGACGAGCTTGAGCTCTACGGCAAGAACAAGGCGAAGGTGCACCTCGAAATTCGCGATCGGCTGAAGAATAGTCCCAACGGAAAGTATGTCGTCATCACCGCGATCACTCCCACACCGCTCGGAGAAGGGAAGACCACGACGACGGTCGGCTTGAGCCAGGCACTGGGCGCGCATCTCGGCAAGAAAGTATTCACCTGTGTTCGCCAGCCGAGCCAGGGACCCACATTCGGCATCAAGGGCGGTGCCGCCGGCGGCGGATACAGCCAGATCATCCCGATGGAGGAGTTCAATCTCCACCTCACGGGCGATATCCACGCCATCACTGCCGCGAATAACCTCGCCGCCGCCGCGATCGATACGCGCTGGTTTCACGAAAACTCGCAGAAGCCCGAAGGCCTCTTCGACCGCCTCTGCCCGCCGGCGAAAGACGGCAGCCGCCGTTTCTCGCCGGTCATGCTCCGCCGTCTGAAAAAGCTCGGCATCACGAAAACCAACCCGAACGATCTCACGCCTGAAGAGCGCCTCCGCTTCGCCCACCTGGATATCGATGTGGACAGCATCACGTGGCGCCGCGTCACCGATACGAACGACCGCATGCTCCGCCAGATCACCATCGGGCAAGGGCCCGAGGAAAAAGGCATGACGCGCGTGACGGGCTACGACATCTCGGTCGCGAGCGAGATCATGGCGATCCTCGCGCTCACCACGAGCCTTGCCGACATGCGCGACCGCCTGGGAGCGATGGTTATTGGCACGAGCAAGGCGGGCGAACCCATCACGGCAGACGACATCGGCGTCAGCGGCGCGCTGACCGTCCTGATGAAGGACGCGATTCAGCCCAATCTGATGCAGACGCTCGAGGGCACTCCGGCCTTCGTTCACGCCGGACCTTTTGCGAATATCGCGCACGGCAATTCGTCGATCGTGGCCGACCAGATCGCGCTCAAGCTGGTCGGGAAGGATGGTTACGTCCTCACCGAATCGGGCTTCGGCGCCGACATCGGCATGGAGAAATTTTTCAACATCAAGTGCCGCTACAGCGGCCTCGTGCCCAACTGCGTCGTGATGGTCGCCACGATCCGCGCGCTCAAGATGCACGGTGGCGGGCCGAAAGTCGTCGCCGGACAGCCGCTGAGCCACCTGTACACCGAGGAGAATCTCGAGCTGCTGGAAAAAGGCTGCGCGAACCTCACGAAGATGATTCAGAACGCGCGCCTCTTCGGGATTCCCGTTGTGGTTGCGATCAATCGCTTCCAATACGATACGCCGGCGGAGATCGAACTGGTCCGCAAGAAAGCGATCGAAGCGGGCGCGAGCGACGCCGTGATGGCGAATCACTGGGCGCAGGGCGGAGCGGGCGCCGTTGACCTTGGCAAGGCCGTGATCGCCGCATGCGAAAAGCCGAGCAACTTCCAGTTTCTCTATCCGCTCGACATCAGCATCAAGGAAAAAATCGAGACGATCGTTAAAAAGATATACGGCGGCTCCGCTGTGGAGTATTCACCCGAAGCCGAAAAGAAGATTGCGCTCTACACGCGTCTCGGTTTCGATAAGCTGCCGATCTGCATGGCCAAGACCCATTTGAGCTTGAGCGCCGACCCGAATCTCAAAGGCGCGCCCACGGGCTTTACTATTCCCGTGCGGGACATTCGCGCGAGCGTCGGCGCGGGCTTCCTCTTCCCGCTCGTAGGGACGATGAGCACGATGCCGGGGCTTTCCACGCGGCCGGGGTACTACGAAATCGACCTCGACCTCGCCACAGGCAAAGTCATCGGGCTCTCCTAGTCTTTGACTTTCCGGGGTGCCCCATCTTCGGTTTGTGAGGGTGGGGCTTTTATGCGGTTAGGCTTGGAACGCGCCCTAATGGCTGCTGGGTGCGGCAATCCGCCATCGCCTCAGCGCCACAATCGCCCAAACTGCTTCCACGATGCCAAAGGGCCACGCCCCCTGCAGGAAGCCATAGACCGATCCGAGCACGCAAGCTCCGGCGAAGCCCAGAACGAACCAACGGCTACGCTTCTCGAACGCGTAGCACAAAAGCATCGCGGTTACCGCAAACAGCCCGAATAGCGTCAGCCGGCTCAATCGTAGCTCCGTAGCGGGCGAATGCGCCCGCAATGGAACGTAACAGGATTGGAATAAAGAAGGTGTAAGGCTCAGAGCGGATCGTGGTTGGTCACAGCGGGCTTGGACCGGGCGCGATCAGCCACAAACCGCCGGCCTTGTTCGTCGCAAGCGCGTACGCTAAAGTAACGGTCAAGTCGCGATCACGGGCGCGAGAAAGCGGGATAGAGATGGCGAGCACGGAAGCGGAGGGGCGCAAAGTCCTGATTCGACGCGCCGAAATTCAGAAGCGCGTTCGTGCCGTCGCGCGCCAGATCACCCGGGACTTCAAGGGCGAGCGCGTTCATTTGATAGGAGTCCTCAAGGGCGCGTGCATTTTCCTCTCCGATCTGGTTCGCGAGATCGATCTCGAAAGCTCGATCGACTTCATCGCCGTCTCGAGTTACGGCCGGGGAAAAGAATCCTCGGGCCAGGTGCGTGTGCTGAAGGATCTCGATAGCAGCATCGCGGGCCTCAACGTCATCCTGGTTGAAGACATCCTCGATACCGGCCTCACGCTGAGCTATCTTTTGCGAGTTTTGCGGCAGCGGCGGCCCAAAACCCTCCGCGTCGCCGCGCTTCTCGACAAGCCCTCGCGTCGGTTGAAACCAGTGGAAGCTGACTACATCGGATTCACGATTCCCAACGAATTTGTGGTCGGATACGGCCTTGATTACGCCGAACGCTACCGCAATCTGAAGGACGTTCTACGTCCTTCATCTCCCTGAAGACGGGACGCACTGACCGGCTGCTGGCCTCGCCCGGCCCGAACCTCAACCTCCAAATTGGCGCAAGAATGTTTCCAAGCGCGCAATCTATGTCGGCGGAGCAAATTTTTCGCCTGCTATAATAGTTTGACTCGAACTGACGCCGCGGGATTGGGAATCTCGCAGCGATCCGCAGTTGCCGTGTCGTAAGGGAACCAAAGGCCTGCGCGGATCGCCATCATCCATGGATTTGACCGAACTCAATTCGACGCTCGAGATCCCTGCGGAGACGCTGGCCGTCCTCGCGGAGATCAGCCAGGAGATCAACGCGTCGCTCAACCTCGACGAAGTTCTCGCCAGCGCGGCCGTCCAGGTCAAGCGGCTGATCGATTACGAAATTTTCGCGGTTTTGCTGCCCGAAGAGGGAACCGACAATCTTTACTTTCGCTTCGCAATCGGCCATCGCCCCGAGGTTGTCGAGCACTGGCGCATTCCCGATGGGCGACGGCATCATCGGCGCGGCCGCGCAGTTGGGCCAGGCGATTCGCGTCGGCGACGTGAGAAAAGACTCGCGTTATCTGCCCGCGGCGGAAGAGGTTCGTTCGGAGATGGCTGTCCCGCTGATCGTGCGCGGGCGCGTGATCGGCGTGATGGATATCGAGAGCCGCGAGCCCGATTATTTCACTCCCGGCCAGCAGAAGATTCTCACGCTCGTCGCCAGCCGCATCGGCACCGCGGTCGAGAACGCGCGTCTGTTCGAAAGCGCGCAAAAACAGGCCGAAACGCTGATGCTGCTCAACGAAATCGGCCGCGAAACGAACTCCACGCTGCAAGTCGAAGAGGTCCTGCGCCGCGCCGCGGAGATTGACCAAGCGCCTGATCGATTACCAGATTTTCAGCATCCTGCTGCACGATGAGCCGGCCGGCGTCTTTCGCCACCGCGTCACCGTGAAATTCGGCCAGCGCGTGCAGGAAAAATCCGCGGTTCCCGAGCACGAGGGAATCATGGGCGCGGCGGCAACGCTCCGCCGCCCGATCGTGGTGCCGGACGTTTCGCTCGATCCGCGCTATCGCATGGCTGAATCCCGAGACGCGCTCCGAACTGGCCGTGCCGATGATTTACAAGAACGCGTGTGTCGGCGTGATGGACCTCGAAAGCCCGCAGCTCAATTATTTCACGCCGGACCACGTGCAGGTGCTTTCCATTCTGGCTGCGCATCTGGCGGTTTCGATCGAAAACGCGCGCCTCTACGAGCAGGTGGCGCGCGACGAAGCGCGCATGGAGCGCGATCTCAATGCCGCCCGCCGGATTCAAGGCGCGCTGCTGCCGCGATTTGCCCGGCGACGAATTCGGGCTCGATATTGCCGCACGCGTCGTTTCTTCCCGTGAACTCAGCGGCGATCTCTACGACTTTCTGCGCTATGGCCCGCAGGATTTGGGCATTGCGCTTGGCGACGTCAGCGGGAAGGGGAGCGCGGCGGCGCTTTATGGTGCGGTTGCGATCGGCACGCTGCGCAGCCTCGGCTCGCAGAAGCCGCGGCCGGCCAACATGCTGCGCGCCGATCAACGGATTCCTCGGCGAGCGAATGATCGAAGGGCGCTTCATGACGCTCTGCTTCGCCTACATGGAATCGCCGTCAGCGCACGGCTGCGGGTTGCCAATGCCGGTCAGGAACAGCCGCTTCTATGGCATGCGGGCAAGTGCGAGAAAATTCCGCTTGCTGGCTTTCCCCTGGGAATGTTCGAGGAAGCAACATACGACGAGCGCAGCTATCATTCTCGATCCGGGCGACGTTGTCGTGTTCTATTCGGACGGCATCGCCGACGCGCAAAACTCGACGGGAGAATTTTTCGGACACAAGCGCGTCGCCGAGATCCTCACCCGGGATGCAGCCCTTGCTCCCGATACGATCGCCGACCACATGCTCGAGGAAGCCGACACATTTTCCGGCGGCAAGCATCCCGCCGACGACCGCACGCTCCTCGTCCTGAAAGTTCGCTAGAACGGCTCCGACAGGGTATGAAGCACCCCTTCGTCGGGAGCTTAAACGGCCTTAAAGGGTCGGTTTCGGCGGCTTTTGCCACCTTAGCGGAAAAAGCCGAGCCGACTCTTCTCCTATCGTTCGCCCCACCGCAGCTTGCTGCGCAGGATCTCGAAAATAGCTCTTGCTCGGCGGCCGGACGAGCGCCACACGCTTCGCCGACTTCGTAATCCGCACTCCGTCCGTCGACTCGAGCTCCATGCCGATCTGCCCGTCCAGCGTCACGTACACCGGCTCCGCCGCCGCCGTGAAATCGAGATCGATTTGCGACGAACCCGGAATCACGAGCGGCCGGTTGGTCAGCATGTGCGGGCAGATCGGCGTGATGACGAATGCATCGAGGCTCGGATCGACGATCGGGCCGCCCGCCGCCAGCGAGTAGGCCGTCGAGCCGGTCGGCGTCGCAACAATCAATCCGTCCGCGCGATAACGCCCCACATGATGCCCGTCCACATGCACGTCGAAATCGAGCATGCGCGCTTGCGTCGCCTTTGTTGATCACTGCATCGTTGAGCGCGCACTGCATCTCGGAGGAATTTCCCTTGCGGCGAATCTCCGCGTCGAGCATCATCCGCTCGCTGGTGTGATGCTCGCCCGCGAGCACTTGCTCCAGCAGGGGATAAAGCTCGTCGAGGGTCACGCTGGTAAGAAAGCCGAGGCCGCCCAGATTCACCGCGAGGATCGGAACATTGTGACCGCCGAGCGCGCGCGCCGCCGAAAGCAGCGTGCCGTCTCCTCCGAGAACGATCAGCAGATCGATTCTTGCGCCCAGCGCGTCGCGCGCCAGCACAGGCTCGCCGAGATCGAGGCAACACCCGTGCGTTTCCTCGTCGACGAAGACGCTGATTTTCCGCTCGTGCAGCCATGTGATGAGCGGCGGCACGACGGAGGCCACCAGATCGCGGACTGGTTTGCAGACGATGCCGGCTGCGCGGATCATTCGTTTGGACGCGCATCTTATTCTACCCGGGCCGCCGCGCGTGGAGAAAATACTCCTGATTTCCTTCCGCGCCGGTCAGGTGGCTCGGCTGCACGCCGACAATTTCGAGGCTGGCCTCAGCCGCCGAGGCCCGCACGCGCTCGATAGCCTTTTCCCGCAGCGTCGCATCGCGGACGATCCCGCCCTTGCCGACGTCCCGCTTTTCCAGCTCGAATTGCGGCTTGATCAGGATCAGGAAATCGGCGCCTGCCGGCGCCATCGCAATGATTGCCGGCAGAATCTTCGTCACGGAAATGAACGACACGTCCATCACGATCAGGCTGGGCGATTCGCCAATGTCTTCCGCCCGCAAATAGCGCGCGTTGCGCTCCACCTTTACGACGCGCGGATCCTGCCGCAGCTTCCAATCGAGCTGATCGATGGTCACGTCGACGGCGTATACTTTTTGCGCCCCGCGCTGGAGCAGGCAATCCGTGAATCCGCCTGTCGAGCTTCCGACGTCGAGGCAAATCCGGTCGCGCGGATCGATGCCGAAATCTTCGAGCGCCCCTTCGAGCTTCAGCCCGCCGCGGCTCGCGTAGCGCAGCGTTTCGCCGACGATCTCGATTCGCGCATCGGTCGCCACCTGGCTCCCGGGTTTCTCCATCTTGGCGCCATTTACGCGCACTTGCCCGGCAAGTAAAATTGCCTGCGCCCGTTCGCGCGAAGGGGCGAGGCCGCGTTCGACGAGCAGCACATCCAGGCGCGCTTTTCCCGGTTTCGGCATTTTGCGGGGTGATTCATTGCTTGGTGAGTTCGGCATGTGAATATGCGAGAAAACGTGCAACTCGATTGGGCTAGGCACTACGAGCGCCGCGCGACCAGAAATTCCGCCAGCTGCCGCAAGCGCGCGGCGCGCTCGCCATAGCAATCCAGCTCGGCCAGCGCCTTCGTTTCAAGCTCGGCCGCAATCGCGCGCGATTTTTCGATTCCGTAGAGCGCGGGATACGTGGCTTTCTTCTGCGCTTCATCCTTTCCCGCGGTTTTTCCCAGCGCTGCCGACGATTCCTCCACGTCGAGCAGATCGTCGACCACCTGAAACGCCCAGCCGATGGTGTCGCCGAAGCGCCGCAGCCGTTCGATATCTTGGTTTGACGCGCCGCCCGCGATCGCGCCCGCTACAATTGAGGCGCGAATCAGCGCCGCTGTTTTCGACCGGTGGATGTATTCAAGAGCGCCGGCACTCACCGGCTTTCCCTCGGCCTCCACGTCCGCGACTTGCCCACCCACCATTCCGTTTACCGTGCCCGCAGCGGCGGCAATTTCGGCGATTAGCTGCACGCGCCGATCCGCTTCGAGCGGCGATTTCGCAAGCGTCTCGAACGCGAGCGTCAGCAGAGCGTCGCCGGCCAGGATAGCCATAGCCTCGCCGAAAACTTTGTGGTTGGTCGGCTTGCCGCGGCGCAGATCGTCGTTGTCGAGCGCCGGGAGATCGTCGTGAATCAACGAATACGTGTGGATGAATTCGAGCGCGCATCCCGTCTGGATTGCCGCATCGACATTTTCTGTAAACATTCGCGCCGATTCAAGGCACAGCACGGGACGAATTCGCTTGCCGCCAGCGAACACGCTATAGCGCATCGCGCGATGTATCGAAGGCGGCTGCGTGTCTTCCGCGGGCAGAATGCGCTCGAGCGCCGCTTCGATCGCGGCGTGATCCGCTTCGAAAAAATCGGGAAGTTTCATGCGTCGAGGCGGGTCGATATCGTGGCGCAGATCAAATTGCAAAACCTCGCGCGAATTCTACGAGGATTCATCTTCGGGCTCGAACGGCTCCGCGGCAATCTTTCCGTCCGCCTTCTTCAGGAGAATTTCGACGCGGCCTTCCGCCTCTTCGAGCTGTTTCTGGCATTCGCGCGAGAGCTTTACGCCCTCTTCGAAGAGCTTCATGGCTTCATCGAGCGAAAGGTCCGTGCTCTCGAGCCGCTTCACGACTTCCTCGAGCCGCGCGAGCGATTTCTCGAAATCACCCTTCTTTTGCGGCTCGGCTGCTTTATTCGTCGCTGAATTCATTGAATTCCTTCGTTAAATCACCAATCGCTCGGCTCTGTTCTTTCTCTGCGTCCTCTGCGTCTCTGCGGTGAGTTCTGATTTCTCAAAATGTGAAATCTGAAAGTTCACATTTCAGATGCTCTACTTCTGGCAACTCGGGCACCAGAAAGTCGAACGCCCGCCCTGCGCTATCCGCCGGATCGTGCCGTCGCGGCGCCTGCATTTCTGCCCGGCGCGGCCGTACACTGCCAGAATCTTTTCGAGCCCTTGGAACCACCAGTTCGGATCGCGAAAGTCCGGCGCCGGATGGAGACAGCATTCTAGCGCACGCCGCAGAACGTCAACAATGCCCTTGTGCAGCCGGTGCGCTTCCGCCGCCGACAAGCGGTTCGTTCTCCGCTGCGGGTTTAGTCGCGCACGCCACATCGCTTCGTTCGAATAAATATTTCCGAGCCCCGCAATTTTGCCCTGATCGAGCAGGAACGCCTTCAGCGGACGCTGGCTCGCGCGAAGCATCGCCGCCAGGCGCTCCGCCGTGAACGCCCGGGAAAGCGGCTCGACACCCATCTTGCGAATGCCGGGAATTTCTTGCGGCGCTTCGGCCCAATACACGCGTCCGAAATGCCGCCGGTCGACAAATCCGAGCGTCCCGCCGCGCGTCTCAAATGCTACATCGATATGCCCGCTGATCTTGCGCCTCGGGAACCAGATAAGCTGGCCATCGAGCTTGAAATGCAACACGAGGCATCCGTGATCGAGCAGGAGAACCAGATACTTCCCGCGGCGCTCCACCGCCCGAATCGCGCGCCCGCGCGCATTCCTTTCGATCGCTGCCGCGGCGCGCGCAGCACCGCGGCCCGAGGTTGGCCGCACCGCGATCGGATGAATTACGCGGCAACGAAGAATCGTACGCCCCACGACGAGCGGCCGCAGCGAGCGTGCCACCGCTTCGACCTCTGGCAGCTCAGGCATTGGGAAGGGAAGGCGGTTCCCAGTCGGGCAGGTGGCGATACATCTCGTCCCACGTCTTGTGTGCGCGAAGGGCCGCGACAACCACGGGCAGCGGATCCGCCAAAATCTCAGGGAAGAGCCGCTCCTCGGGGAACGCAACAGGAAAGGCCAGCTTTTCGACCGGCGGAGAGAACTGCGCGTCCACTCCCGGCTTGTTGCCGCGCGGATCGATCCGATACCATCCCAATTCCGGCAAGTGAACGGCATTCAAGCCGTGCAGAGAGTACGGCGCGCCGGTCTCGTCGATGCTCAACCGCTGATAGCAGAATCCGGCGGGAATTCCATTCGCGCGCAGCAACGCCGCGAGCAGATGGCTCTTCGCATAGCAATAACCAGTGCCTTCGGCGAGAACTTCGGAAGCGGCACACGTCACCGGGTTGCGCCGAAAATCGGAACTATGCTGGATGTGGTCGCGCACCCATTCGAAGCACCGCCGCGCAATCTCGCGCGACTCCGAGGCGCCTGCCGAAAGCTCCCGAGCCTTGGCAGACACGCCCGGCTCTTTCCAGTCCACAACTTCCGTTGCTCTCAGAAACGCTTCCATCGCATGCTCCAGCTCTTGCACGCCGGCCCGCACAGGGTGCAGAATCGCCGCATGGCACTCGAATTTACCACCTCTTACTTGAAAGACTCGACCGATCTGCTGCGCCATTACAAAAAACTCGCCGAGCGCGCCATCGCGCAGGTCCCCGATGAGGCGCTGACGGCGACGCTTGACGCCGAGTCCAATTCGATCGCCATTATCGTGAAGCACCTCACTGGCAACATGCATTCGCGCTGGACGGACTTTCTCACTTCGGACGGTGAAAAGCCGGGCCGCAATCGCGACTCGGAATTTGAGGCTCCTCCGCAGACCCGCGCCGAGATTCTGGCGCTGTGGGAGGAGTCGTGGAAAATCGTATTTGATGCGCTAGCGCCGCTCTCGGATGACGATCTCAGCCGCACGATCCGCATCCGCGGCGAACGCCATTCGGTGATGCAAGCGATCCATCGCCAGGTCGCTCATTACGCGTATCACATCGGCCAGATCGTCTTCATCGCCAAACACTGCGCGTCCGGCCGCTGGACATCGCTCACCATACCTCGCGGCAAATCCGCCGATTACAACGCGCGCGTCAACGCCGGCGAGGTGTCTCAGCGTTAGAAGGTTCTTTCGTAAATGTTCGCGGCGGAAGCGAAGAGTCTCTTCAGGGGCTAAAGCCCTTCTGTCGTCGCGGCGAATGTCGGAGCTGAAGCTCCGACCTCCTAACGAGCATTTATGAGAGACCTTCCAGCTCCGCCCGGTCGAAGCAACACCATGCGACGCCATCATTCCCTTGCGCCGGATGCCTGATAGAATTGCCGCAAATGCGAGTTTTCGCGATCTCCGCGTCTGAGCCGCTGCCGCGTCGCACGATCTTGCGCAGGGAAGGTCCCGCCGCAGCATGACGCCGCTCCACGTCTTCGGCATGCTGTTCCTGATTGGCGTGAACGCGTTTTTCGCCGCGGCCGAATTCTCGCTCGTCGCTGTCCGCCTTTCCCGCGTGCGCCAGCTCGTCGAGAAGGGCGATCCGCGCGCGAAAATCGTGGAGCAATTGATCGGCGATCTCGGCCGCGTGGTTTCCGGCGTACAAGTGGGGCTCACGATCGCCAGCCTTTCCCTCGGCTATCTCGGCGAGATCACGCTGGCCGCGATCGTGCATCCGTTCGTCCAGGCCTTCACGCGCCCCTGGGCGCCGATCCTGGCCCACGCCATCGCGCTCGTAGTCGTGTTCGGGCTGCTTACGTTCCTGCAGGTGGTCTTCGGCGAGCTTGTCCCCAAGGCGCTCAGCCTCGCCCGGGCCGAACGCGTCGCTCTGCTGATCGCGCGCCCGTTTCACTGGTTTCTGCGGACGTTCAGCTGGGCGATCGACCTCTTCGATACCACGTCGGATAAAATCGTCAGCGCGCTGGGAATCGTCGCGCCGCACAGCCACACGCTGGTGCGCTCCGTCGAGGAACTGCAAATGATGGTGCAGCAGGCGCGGGACCGCGGCGTGCTCGCCGAGCGCGACGCGCAGTTCGTGCAAAACGCGATCGAGCTTGGCCAGGTGCAGGTGCGAGAAATCATGGTGCCGCGGCCCGATGTCCACGCTTTGCCCGCCGAGGCCGGCCTCGACGAGGCCATGCGCATGTTCGCCACCACGCAGCGCTCGCGCCTTCCGGTGTACGAAGGCTCGCTCGATCACATCCTCGGCTTCGTGCACATCAAAGACATCATCTGGCTTCTGCTCGATCGCGCGCGCCGCGCCGAAGAAGGTCAGCCTGCGCCTCCCCCGTTCGATCTGAAGAAACTTCTGCGCGAGGTGCTGATCGTCCCGGAGACGAAGCCGGCGAGCAGCCTGCTGCTTGAATTTCGCACGCGCCGGATCGGCTTGGCGATGGTGGTCGACGAATTCGGCAGCATCCTCGGCCTCGTCACGCTCGAGGACATCCTCGAGCAGATGGTCGGCGCGATTCACGACGAGTTCGACGTCGTCGAGCAGCCGCTGAGCCTTCCCGACGGCGGGATGATTTTCGACGCCGCCATCAAAGTGCGCGATCTCGAAGCGCAGTACAACATCACCATTCCCGACGATCCCTCGTATGAGACGGTCGGCGGGTTTGTTCTCAGCCGCCTCGGCTTCATTCCGCGCGGCGGCGAAAGCTTCGAATCGGACGGCTATCTTTTTACCGTCACGGAGATGGACCGCCGCCGCGTGTCGCGCGTGAAGATCAAGCCCATCCGGTCGGTGGGGCCCGCGCTGGTTCCGTCACCTGCGCCATCGGCAGCCGCGGCTCCGCCTGCACCGGCGCCGAAGCGAGCCGCATCCGCAAGGGAGCGTCGCGCGAAATGATCCGCTATCTCTCGGTGCGAGTTCTGCTCGCGCTCCCCGCGCTCTGGCTCATCGTCACGATGGTTTTCATGCTCGCGCATGTCATTCCAGGCGATCCGGTGCAGCAGATGCTTGGCGAGGGGGCGCGCGCGGAAGATCTCCAGCAGCTTCGCCATTCGCTCGGCCTCGATAAGCCGATTTCCGTGCAATATGGCCACTATCTGGTTGGCCTTTTGCACGGCAATCTTGGCGAGTCGTTTCGCTTTCAGGAGCCGGTGACGCGCGTCGTCCTCGAGCACTACCCCGCGACGCTCGAACTGGCGCTTGTGGCGCTGCTCGTCTGCGCGGCGATCAGCATTCCCGCCGGCATCTATGCCGCCGAACACCGCGGAACCGCCACAGACCACGCCGTCGGCGTCTTCACGCTACTCGGCTTATCTGTGCCGAATTTCGCGCTTGGCCCCGTGCTGATTCTGATTTTTTCGGTAATCCTCGGATGGCTGCCCGTTTCGGGACGCGGCGGCCCGGCTCATCTCGTTCTGCCCGCGATCACCCTCGGCGCGGCGCTCGCGGCGATCCTGGTGCGCATGGTGCGCAGCTCCGTGATCGAAGAGCTTTCGAGCGACTACGTTCGCACGGCGCGCGCGAAAGGCCTCTCGGAATCGCAGGTTCTCTTTCGCCACGCGTTTCGCAACGCGCTGATTCCGATTCTCACGATCCTCGGCTTGCAGTTCGGGACACTTCTCGCCGGCGCGATCGTCACCGAGACAATTTTTTCGTGGCCCGGCATCGGCCGGCTCGCCGTTCAGGCGATTTCTGCGCGCGACTATCCTCTTCTGCAGGGCTGCATTCTGCTGATTGCGGTTTCCTACGTGGTCGTGAATCTGCTGACCGACATGATCTACGCACTCGTCGATCCGCGGGTGCGCCTGCAATGAAAGGCCTGCGCGAGTTTCTTCTGCGGAGCGGCCCGGGACGCTGGGGGCTCGCCTTGGCGCTGCTGCTCGTGTTCATCGCGCTCGCCGCGCCGTGGATCGCGCCGTACGACCCGACCGCGCAGAATCTTCCCGCGAGGCTCCTGGGCCCAAGCGCCACGCACTGGATGGGTACCGACGATCTCGGCCGCGACATTCTCTCGCGCATCTTCTTCGGCGCGCGCGTATCGATGCTGGTCGCGGTGAGCGTAGTGGCCGGCGCGGGAGCTATAGGGCTTTCGATCGGCGCGCTCGCGGGCTATTGCGGCGGGTGGTTCGATAATTTCGTGAACATCGTCCTGATCAACGCGTTTCTCTCGTTTCCGGGGATTTTGCTCGCGATTGCGTTCGCCGCGTTTCTCGGCCCGGGCATCGGCAAAGTGATCCTGGCGCTGGTCATCACCGGCTGGGCGGGCTACGCGAGGCTTGCGCGCGCGCAGATTTTGCAGGCTAAGGAAATGGAGTACGTGCTCGCGGCTCGTTCGCTGGGCGCTTCGCCTGCGCGCATTCTGCTGCGGCATCTCCTGCCGAATATTCTTCAGCCGCTGCTCGTGCAAGCGACCATCGCCATGGCGGGCGCGATTCTCGCCGAATCGACGCTCAGCTTTCTCGGCCTCGGCGTTCTCGCGCCCATGCCCAGCTGGGGCGCGATGCTCAACGACGCGGGCAGCCACCTCTTCGACGCGCCGCACATGGTGATTTTCCCCGCGCTCGCCGTGATGGCCGCCGTCCTCGCCTTCAATCTCCTCGGCGACGCCCTCCGCGACTGGATGGACCCCCACATGCGCTCGTATTTAATTGTGACTTCGCTGGCTCGCTAAGTAGCGCCGGCGTCCCGCCGGCTCTTGTGGGTGGAAGCGTGAGCCTTCAGGCTCGCGAATAACGCTGCTGAATAATGGGGCTTCAGCCCCGGGTTTGCGATACGAGGCTAGGACAGCTCGACGGTGACTTCGGCGCCGCGCGCGATGCCGAGCGCCCGGGTGGCGCTCGCCTTGTTCACGCAAATTTCCAGGTAACCGCTCGATCCGATCACGCCGACCGCTTCGCCCGCCGCGCCCTGCGCGAATGTTGGGACGACCTTGCTCACCACGGCATTTCCCGCGCGAATCGTGAATTTGCCGTCTCCGCCCGCCAGCGCCGGGACATCCTGCACCGTGAGGTTTGTCACAGCGTTTCCGAAATGATCGACGCGCAGCACGATGCCTTTCACCGTGTTCCCCGCGGTCTTGGGCTTGGGAATCGCGAAACGCACGAAATCCGTGATTTGCTCGCCGAATGCCGACGTCTGCCACGATTTCGAGAGCCACGCCCCCACCGGCGCGAAAATGTCGCGCCCGTGAAAGGTGTTGCTCACCGGAGTGCGGAAATAGTGCTCGGAGATGATGTTCCAGACGTAGAGCGATTCGCTCTGATCGTATACCGCGGAAAGCACGCCGTTATCCGGCGCCACCATGTAGTGCTGATCGGCCGCCACCAGAATTGGCCGCCGCGCCGTCCCGACGCCCGGATCGACGACCACCACGTGAATCGTCTTCGGCGGAAAATATTTGTACGCCTGGGCGATGGTGAGCGCGCCATCCAGAATATCGTGCGCGATCACGCCGTGGGTGATGTCGACGATGTTGACTTCGGGATTGATGGCGAGGATCACGCCCTTCATGACCCCGACCAGATGGTCGTTCGTGCCGTAGTCCGTCGTCAGCGTGATGATGGGCCGCGCCAAGGTTCGCTCCAGTCGCTTAGCGCCCGCAAGGAACGTTCAGGGGCGCATCCTCGACGCTAACGGACCGCTACGCCCGTGTCAAAGCCAACCGCTCGCTCTGCCGCGATTAAGTAACGCATGTGTCGATGGCCGGTGCTGAAGAGAGATTCTTCGGCCAGAAACCGGCCTCAGAATGACGCGGGGCGCTTTGTGGTGCACGCGGGCATTCGAGCGGCTCGACTGGACTCATTCCTCATCCGCCTGCACCGGCCGCCGTCATTCTGAGGCCCGTCTTTGGCCGAAGAATCTCTCTTCGGTGCCAAATTCGCCTCAAGCCCGATCATTCCTCGAACAGGTTGATCTCCCCGACGCCGCCCTCGACTGTCAGATTGATCGTCGCCGCCGACTTCCCGTACGCGGCGTTGATGTACGCGTCTCCATCGCGCTGCAGCCCGTGAGCATTGACCGACCCAAGCCCGCCCGACGCGTTCACGCGCACCCCCACATCCTTTGGCAGCCGAATCGTCGCCGACCCCACTCCGCCCTGGATCGTCGCGTCGAGATCGGTCGTCCGCGGCCCCGTGAGGTCGAGCTGCAACTGGCCTGCGCCCATGTGGACTTCCAGGCGGCTCAGGTCGACCTGACTCAACTGCAAGTTGCTCTGGCCCGCGCCCATATTCAGCTTCAAGTCGATTGGAATGCCGCTGCCCAATCGAAGATTCCAGTCGTCCCGCTCTCCGCCCCAGTGCGTGTGGTCCTCGTTGTCCTGCGTAATGTTGAGATCGCCATGGGCCCCCGAAACGTTGTAATCGATGGTCGGCTTGCCCTCGGAGTCGTCGTAATTGAACGACGCATCGAGCAGCTTGCCGCTGCCGCCGCCGCTCAGCGTCACCGAGCCGGCCGGTATGTCGATATTGGCGCTCACGCTTTTCGCGCCCTGCAGCTCGATCGACTGCGTATCATGCGAATTATGTCCGCCTCGCCAACTGCCATTGCCGTTCCAATCGTGCGCCCACCAGCCATTGCCGTGGCCCCAGCCGTCGGACGCTCGGCCGCCGCCGTGCAAGCCCGCCGCAATCAGGATGATCAGCAGCACGATGAATGCGAGCCCTGTTCCGGAGATGGCGTGGCTCCGCGTGCCGTCGGGGTTGCGATTCCAGTAATGGTCCCAGATTTGTCCCAAGCCAATGAAAATTAGGAGCAGCGGCCAGTACCGCCAGAATACCCACCAGGGGTCGAAATCCGGCCGCAGCGTCCCGAGCAGGAATAAAACTCCGAGCGCGATCAATAGGATCGGCCCGGCAAAGGACCGTCTCCGCGGATGACGAAACTCCGGACCCGGCCCAGTTCCCATACCGCCCGTTTCCGTTCCTCCGGTTGTGCTCATGGTTTGCTCCTGTGAGTGATACGCGCGCTTGGCCCCGAAAGTTCCAGCCCGGGCGTCCCGGTCCGGCACAGCCGCGTTCGTCGGCTCCTGCCTCCTCTGTGATTTGCATCACATTCAAACGCGACCGCCTTGCCCATGATGAGTTGGTCTCGATTCTAGACCAATCGCGACTTTTCGGTGGAGGTACAAACGATGAAGCATCCAAAGACGATGAAAGCGGCCGTCGTCGAGAAATTCGGCGCGCCGATGGTGATTCAAGAGGTTCCGGTGCCGACGCCTGGTCCCGGGCAGGTTCTCGTGCAAGTGATCGCAAGCGGCGTCTGCCACACGGACGTACACGCCGCGGACGGCGATTGGCCGATCAAGCCAACGCTGCCTTTCATCCCTGGACACGAAGGCGCGGGAATTGTTGCCGCGCTCGGTTCCGGCGTCACACATCTCAAAGAAGGCGACCGCGTCGGCATCGCCTGGCTGCACAGCGCCTGCGGGCACTGTGACTTCTGCCTGGCCGGCTGGGAAACGCTCTGCCTCGAACAGCAGGACTCCGGATACTCCGTGAACGGCACCTTCGCGCCGTACGCCCTGGGACAAGCGGATTACCTGGGACGAATTCCTAAGAATCTTTCGTTTGCCGAAGCGGCTCCGATTCTCTGCGCCGGCGTAACCACGTACAAAGGACTCAAGCAGACGCAGGCACTGCCGGGCGAATGGGTCGTGATCTCCGGAGTCGGAGGACTCGGCCACGTGGCAGTCCAATACGCGAAGGCCATGGGTCTGCATGTTGCGGCCGTCGATCTCGGGCCGGAAAAGATGGCGCTCGCGCGCAAGCTCGGCGCCGAAATCACCATCGACGCGGCCACGCAGGATCCACCCAGGGAAATTCAGCGCCAGATCGGCGGCGCGCACGGCGTTCTCGTTACCGCCGTTTCTCTCGTCGCATTCAAGCAAGCCCTCGGAATGCTCCGTCGCGGTGGAACGTGCGTGTTGAACGGCCTGCCGCCGGGAGAGTTTCCCGTCTCGATCTTCGATCTCGTGCTCAACGGCCAAACGTTGCGCGGTTCGATCGTCGGCACCCGCCTCGACCTTGAAGAGGCCCTCGCGTTTGCCGCCGACGGCAAGGTGAAGGCGACCATCGAGATGGAATCGCTCGAATCGATCAACGACATTTTCACGCGCCTGAAGAAAGGCAAAGTGAACGGCCGCATCGTCCTCGACCTCGAAAAAGAAACTCGCGCCCAGCCCGCTCCAAGCCACGAAGGCGAACTCGCGCACCACAGAGGCTAAGCTCTGCGCGTCGGCTCGCGGTCCCGTCGGGACGCGAGCCGGCCGCCTTCCGCCCCGGCATCAGGATTTGCCTCGCCTTTTCTCTTACTCTTTGCTAAAGTGCCGCGCCAACTAAGCCCCAATCCTCTGAGGCGGAGGTTCGCATGGCAGCCATCGATCTGCGCCCCTTGTCGCTCGGCGAGATTCTCGACCGCACCTTCTCGCTCTATCGCGATAATTTCCTGCTGTTCGTCGGCATCACCGCGATCCCGCAGCTGTTGATTCTGGCTCTGCACCTGATCCAATTGGCCTCTACAGCGACCATCGGCACCGTGAGGGTCAGTCCTTCGCGGACCGCGCTCTCGGGCGGCGAGGCGGGCGTCGCAATCGCCCTAGGGCTGCTCGGCCTCATCGTCTACCTGATCGCCTACTTGTTCGCGCAGGGCGGCACGGTATTCGCCGTTTCCGAGCTGTATCTCGGACGCACGACGACAATCGCCGATTCTCTCCGCCGCATGCGCGGTCAAGCGACGAACCTCTTCGGCGTCACTTTGCTGAACGGCCTCGCGGTCGGCGCCGCAACAATCCTACTGATCATACCGGGCATTTGGCTGGCCTGCCGCCTGATCACCTGCGTGCCCGCCGCCCTACTCGAAGATCTCGGCGCCCGCGATTCCCTCGAGCGTAGCTACCGCCTCACGGAGGGCAGCGCAGGCCGCGCCTTCGTGATCTATCTGGTCTACTTCATAATGGCCATCGTCGCGGCCTCGATATTTGCGTATCCCGTCGACTTCATGATGGTGTTGTCCATAAGGACCCACTCGGAGTCGGTCCGCATGTGGCTCGCTTTAGCTCAAGTGGGAAACACCATCGGCGTAACGCTCACCACGCCGATCCTGCTGATTGCCACAGCGATCTTCTACTTCGACCTGCGCGTCCGCAAAGAGGCCTTCGACCTTCAACTCATGATGAACCCCGGCGGCCCGGCCCCCGCGCCCAACCCCAGCAGCCTCCCGTCCATGCTCTCCTGATCTCGCCGCCATCGCGAGTGGAGTGCGCCGGCTTGCTTGACCCGCCTCTCCGCAGTCGCTATTCTGAATATTCCGAGGCGCAGGCATGCCGGTCTATCTTGATTACAACGCGACGACTCCCGTGGCCCCTGCGGTCCTCGAAGCCATGTTGCCGTTTCTCGGCGAGAATTTTGGCAACGCCGGGTCGGTGCATTCGGCGGGGCAGCGCGCCCGCGCCGCCGTCGACGCCGCGCGCGAATCCGTCGCCGCGCTGATCGGCGCGAAGGCGAGCGAGATTGTTTTCACCAGCGGCGGCACGGAAGCCGACAACCTCGCTATCTTTGGTTCACTGGGCGGCACGGTCGCTGCATCATCGAAGGCGCGCAAGCACATCATCACTACGGCGATCGAGCATCACGCGATCCTGCACAGCTGCGAGGAGCTCGAGCGGCAGGGAATCGACGTGACCGTTGTGCCCGTCGGCCGGGGCCCCGAATCGCAGGGCGTGGTCGATCCCGAGGAGATTCGCCGCGCGCTGCGCCCCGAAACCGTGCTCATTACCGTGATGCACGCGAATAACGAGCTTGGTACGATCCAGCCGATCGAGGAAATCGCGCGCATCGCCGCGGAAGCGGGCGTGCGCTTCCATTGCGACGGCGTGCAGTCCGCGGGCAAGGTGCCGCTCGACGTGAATCGCCTTGGCGTCGACCTACTTTCGATCTCGGCGCACAAGTTCTATGGCCCGAAGGGAGTGGGCGCGCTCTACGTTCGCACCGGGACGAATCTCGCGCCGCGATTCTTCGGCGGCCATGCCGAGCGCGACCGTCGCCCGGGAACCGAAAATGTTCCAGGCATCATCGGCATCGGCAGGGCTGCTGAGCTGGCGCGCAAGTTTCTCGCCGAAGATGCCGCGCGCATCGGTCCGCTGCGCGACCGCCTCGAATCGGCGCTGCTCGATCGAATCCCGTCGGCGCGCGTGAACGGCGACCGCAAGCATCGCGTCCCCAACACGACGAACATCTCGTTTCCGGGCGCGGCCGGAGAGGCGCTGCTGATCTCCCTCGATTTGCAGGGCGTCGAATGCTCCACGGGCGCAGCCTGCTCATCCGGGTCCACCGAGCCATCGCACGTGCTCACCGCCGCCGGCCTTTCGCGCGATGACGCGCGCGCCAGCCTGCGCTTCAGCCTCGGCCGCCCGACCACCGCCGCAGAAATCGATCGCGCGATCGCAATTGTTCCCGGCGTCGTCGAGCGCATTCGCTCACTCTCGCCGCGCGCCCCGCACGCGGAGGCCGTCGCGCCCGCGCGATAACACCGAAAAATGGCAAATACAGCTCAACTCGATTCTGTGCGCGACGCTTCCGCGCCAACCACGCAAGCGATTGCCGTAGCCATGTCGGGAGGTGTCGATAGTTCCACCGTCGCTGCGATCCTGCGCGATCGCGGCGAGCCCATCATCGGCCTTACGATGCAGCTTTGGAACCAGCGCCGCCTGCCGCAGCTTCAGGGCGCCGGCCCCGCGCCGCACCGCTGCTGCTCGCTCGACGATGTATACGACGCGCGGCGCGTCGCCGAGCATCTCGGCATTCCGTACTACGTGATCAATTTCGAGCGCGAATTTGAGGAGACCGTTGTTCGGCCGTTCGTCGAGGACTATCTCTCGGGCCGCACGCCGATCCCGTGCACGCACTGCAACAATCACGTCAAGTTCGATCAGCTTCTTGTGACCGCGCGGCAGATCGGCGCCGATCGGATCGCGACCGGCCACTACGCCCGCGTGCGCCACAATCGCGAAAGTGCCCGCTATGAATTGCTCCGCGCCGTCGACGAAAACAAGGACCAGTCGTATTTCCTCTTCGGCCTGACGCAGGAGCAGCTCGCCCGCACCGAATTTCCCCTCGGCGAGCTGACCAAGCAGGAAGTCCGCGAAATCGCGCGCCGCCTCGCTGTCCCGGTCGCCGAAAAGCCGGAGAGCCAGGAAATCTGTTTCGTCCCGACGGGCAATTACGTCCGCTTCATCGAGAGCTATTTGCAGGAGCAGGGAACCGCCGCGCGCGAAGGCGGAAGCAGCGCAATTGCGCTGGGAGAATTGGGTGAGCCGGGCGAAATCGTCTCCACTTCCGGCGAAGTAATCGGCCGCCACAGCGGCCTGCACCACTACACGGTGGGCCAGCGGCGCGGGCTGGGCCTCGCCGCCGGGCATCCCGTCTACGTGGTCGCGCTCGATCGCGAAAACAATCGCCTCGTGGTCGGCGAAGATGGCGAACTTCGCCGCACCACATGCGAAGTTCGCAACGTGAATTGGATTCCCTACGAGGTTCCCGAGAATCCCGTCCGCGCCACGGTGCGCATCCGCAATCGGCACGTGCCCGCGGCTGCGGAAATCATTCCCCTCGATGCAACAACCGCTCGCGTCTCTTTCATCGAGCCGCAGCGCGCGATCACACCCGGCCAAGCTGCGGTTTTCTACGACGGCGAGCAAGTCCTCGGCGGCGGCTGGATTTCGAAGTAGGCGAAGCGAGAAATTCGCTTCAGATGAAGAGTTCTTCGTCTTGGGTGGCTGCGTCCGGTTGCGGTCGGGCGGCGCCGGTCGCGGAAGAAATCGAGTCCCGCTTTGACGCCCTTCAAAACCGCGGAGACCTTGTTGATCGGATCCCAGACCTTGTCGCGAATCGTCGATCCGGCGTCTTCGATCACCTCGAGCGTGCCGGTGAGGATTTGGTCCGCGCGAATGATCTGGATGCGCAGCCGCTCGATGGCGTCGGTGAAGATGCGGTCGACTTTTTGCGCCTGGCTGCGGGCGACGCGCGTCATTTCGGCCGCATCGCCCATGATGCTGCGGATGCGGTCTTCGGAATCTTCCAGGATGTGATTCGTGCGGACGAGGATCGGGTCAATGCGAGCTTGCAGCTGCGTGGCGATCCGCGTGAAATTCTTGATCGCCGTCTGCAGCTGCAGAAACATCGCCAGCAGGATCGCCATCTGAATCACGATGGCGATCGTGGCGACTGCGATGAACACTTCGAGCCAGCCGGACATGGAGCTCCCGGAGCTGCTTTAGGATGCCTTCGCTTCGCGCTTGTACGTTTCCTTGCCCGCGTCCACGGCCGTGGAGATAGCGTCCTTCTGGCGCGACATGATTTCCTTGCTGCGTTCGATCAGGTCTTCGGCGCGCTCCCGCAACTCGCGGGCTTTCTTCTGGGCGTAGTCGCGGCCTTCATCGGCCTTCGACGTCAGGTATTCGCGTGTCTCTTCGCCGGATTTCGGCGCAAAAAGAATTCCAACCAGCGCGCCAATTCCAAGCCCAACAAGAAAGAAGCTCACTCTCGAGCCTACATTATCAGCCATCATGCACCTCCAAATTGGACACTAGCATAGCACTTCCAGCGCGGCAAGGGTGGGGAAGCTGTAGTTAGGTGATGGGAATCACGTTACGGGCGTTTTCTCGGCCCGCAGGGCGTCGTACACGCGTTGCGCCTGATGGCGCGGGATTTCCGCTGCGAGCTCCTCGACGCCCAGCTCGCGCAGCCGCGCCACGCTGCCGAATCTCCGCAGCAGCTTTTGCGCAGTGCGCTCGCCAACGCCGGGAATCTCGACGAGCGAGGTTCGCAGCCGGCGGCTCGAGCGCCGCTGCCGGTGAAAGGTCACCGCGAAGCGGTGCGTCTCGTCGCGAATTTGCTGGATGAGGTGCAGGACGGGCGAATGCCGGTCGAGCGCGATCGGATCGTTCTCGCGCCCGAGGACGTACAGAATCTCTTCTTTCTTCGCGATGCTCGCCACCGGCTGGTTGATGATCTCGAGCTTTTCAAGCGCCTCGCGCCGCCGCATGAAGTTGACCGATTCCGCCGTCGATCAGGAGCAGGCTCGGCATGGGCTTGTTCTCGTCGCGCACGCGCCGGTAGCGCCGCTCGACTGCTTCGCGCATGCTCGCAAAATCATCGCGCAGAATGCCTGCGGCTTTGTCCGGGCTCTCGGGCATCGCGTCGCCGCGAATGATGAATTTGCGATAGTCGGATTTCTTCATGCGGCCATCTTCCCACACGACCATCGAAGCGACCGTATCCGATCCCTGGATGTGCGAAATATCGAAGCACTCGATGCGCTTCGGCGGCTCTTCGAGGGTGAGCGCGGCCTGAAGCGCCTCGGCAATTGCTTTCGAGGTCGGCTTGAGCACGCGGAAGCGCTGCGTGAAGGAATGGTGCGCGTTTTTCTCGACGAGCTCGAGGAACGCGTGTTTCTGTCCGCGCTGCGGGTTGAGGATTTCCACTTTGTGCTTCGCGCTTTCGCTCAACACCTCTTCGAGCAGCGGCCGCTCCTCGAAATCCATCGGCACGTGGATGTAACGCGGGAGATAGGCGGCATCGAGATATAGCTGCTTCAGCAAGGACGGGAGAAATTCCTCCGGGCGAAGCTCCTCGATATCCTCCCAGTAGAAATCGCGGCGGTCGACCACGCGCCCGCCTCGCAGGTGAAAGAGATTGACGGCGACTTGCGGCGGCTCCGCGTACCACGCGAGGACGTCCGTGTCGTCACCTTCCGCGGCCGCGATCTTCTGGCGTTCCTCCATCTCTTCGAGCGTGCGCAGCAGATCGCGATAGCCCGCGGCCTCCTCGTAGCGCTGTTCCTCGGAGGCTTTTTCCATGCGCTGTTTCAGGCTGCGCGAAAGGTCGTTGCGGCGGCCTTCGAGGAACAGGCGGACATCGCGCGCCGCTTCCGCATAGCGTTCGTCGGTGACCAGCGCCGCGCACGGGCCAAGGCAGCGGTGAATGTAATACTGCAAGCAGGGACGCGGATGAAGGCGCCCGAGGTCGACCGTGCACGACGGCACCAGAAAATGTTTGTGGATCAGATGGACGAGACGGTAGGCAAGGCTCGCCGGAAAGTACGGCCCAAAATAGGTCGAGCCGTCTTTCGTCAAGCGCCGCGTGACGTACACGCGCGGGAATTTCTCGTATGCGGTGTACTTGATATAAGGGTAGGTCTTGTCGTCGCGCAGCAGGATATTGAATTTCGGCTTGTACTGCTTGATGAGGTTGTTTTCGAGCGCCAGCGCTTCTCGCTCGTTGTCGACAACGATGTAATCGAGCTCGGCGATTTCGCGAACCAGCGACCCGGTCTTGGCATTGTTGACCGAGCTGGATTCGAGGAAATACGAGCGGACGCGGCTACGCAGCGAAAGAGCCTTGCCGACGTAGACGATCTTCCCGGACGCGTCTTGAAACAGATACACGCCGGGCTGGGCGGGCAGATTCGCGACTTTTTCTCGGAGTTCCATTTTCAGCGCGTTACAATGAGCGGGGCGTACGTTTCCGGCGGGAACGGCGCCCGTCGCGTACAACTTCTATGATAGCAAATCGCTCTAAACTGAATACGAAAGCGATGCGGCGAGCCTCTCCATTTCTGTTGCTGATGATATTCGCGCTGCCGGCCTGGTGCGCGCGGCAATCGGGGCAGAATCCGCCCGCTTCGCCGCCGTCTTCTTCCTCCAAGCCGAACCAGACCAAGCCACAGACGCAACCGCGGGAGATCGCCACGTTCGATCCGCCGAACGCCGAGACGGACGTCAACGTGGCCGGCTACTACATGCGCAAGGGCGATATGAACGCCGCCATTCCGCGCCTGCAGGAGGCTGTTCAGCTGAAGCCGCAATTACGCGAAGGCACGCCTGATGCTCGCCGAAGCCTACGAAAAGAGCCACAATACGGACGACGCCGTGAAGACCTACCAGGAATACCTGAAGGCATTCCCCAACGCCTCTGACGCAAAGAAGATCCAGAAGAAAATCGAGAAGCTGTCGGAGCGGTAAGCGCTACTTACCTTAAGGAACCGGGAAACGTTCGAGGAATTTCATTGCGCGCTGGTAGTCCGCGAAGTATTTTTCCTCGCGGCGGAATTCGGCGGAGTGCGATTCGCGGCGGCAGCGCGCGAAACGGACCGGGTGCTTCTGGTGGAGCATCTCGTGATAGAGCACGTAGGCTACGACGTACTCCGGAACGCCCGGCCGGTCCAGCTGCCGGTTGATGACGATTTGATTCAGAGCGGGATCGAAGCAGCCCAATTGCGATCGCCAGATGCGGCTGCTCCAGCCGAGGCGCGGGCGGGGCAGCGAGCCCTCAAAGTATTGGCCATTCAATCGTTCGAACAGAGGCAAAAGATCGTGGTGCGCCCCGGACGGTTGATGCGCAACGCGGCGCGCCCGGCGCTGGCGTTGCAGCAGGACGCGCTGCCGAGTGGAACGCGCGTACGAGAACTGGCGGTAAATCGCAACCAGGTCTTCCGGAGTCCGCCGCCGGTAGAGCCGGCCCAGCAGGATCGCGGCGACCGCTTCCACCACCGCGCGCGGCGCCCTCCGCATAACGTCTGAAATCCGGACGCGCGCCATGCCTTCCCGCAGACGGATCGTATGCGTGAGGTCCGTGTACGGGTGGTATTCAACGACGAATTGCGGCGGACGCCCTTCGCAGCCCAGGCGCGTGTAGATGCGATGAAAAATCTGTGCGCCGCCGGGCACGAGCTGTCCGCTGGTTCCGTGGCGGGCGACCGCTCGCCTCACTGCTTCCTCCGCACGGGCGCGGGCAAGGCGGTCTTTTCCGCAGCCTCGGTGTCGGAGATCGCATCTTTCGTGCCGTCGATGGCGTCTTCGAGCGTGTCGCGATAGTCGTCGAGATGGGGCGCGCCCTTGTCGTATTTCTGAAGGGCTTCGAGAAACTCCTTTTCTTTCGTGTCCATCAATTTCAGGGCGTCGCGGATGTCTATCTGCTTGTCTTCGGCGACCTGGATCTGGTCGGCGCCGTCGTCGATGCATCCCGCATATCCATTGAGCAGGCCGTTCAGAGTCTCGCTTTCGCGAGCTTCGGGGACGGTGCGCTTGAGCTCGTAGTCGAATTTCTTCAACCGATCCTCGGCGAAGACTATGTAGAGCTTGATGCGTTCGGCGGGTGTCAGCGCGTCGCGGATTTTGTCCGACTCTTCGTCGCTAAGGTAATCCTTCGGCGTATAGTCCTGCGGGCGCGGCCGAGCGGACGCCAGGCGCGCTCCCGCGAGCGACGCCAGCACCAGGCCGACGGTAACCGCGACCGCATGGCGCTTTACGAGAATCATAAAACTACTTCCTTAATGACTGTTTTTCTCCTCCGACGGGTTGCCCGCCGGACTACCGGGAAAAAGCTCCTGAACCAGGTGGTCGTTCATCTGTTGCAGATCGCCGCGCACCGACGCAAATTCAGGCTGCTGATCGGCGGTGAGTCCCGCGAAAATCTCATCGAGCCGGCGCAGCGCCTCCTGCAGCGAGATCTGCAACTGCTTGAAGCCGGAGGAATGCTGCGCGGCGTTGATTTTCTTCGCATCGAGCGCTTTCACGCACGATCGGGCCTCGTCACGATACCGGTCGAGAATCCGGACAGCGTCCGGGTAGTCCCCCTGGTTCACGTCCTCCCGTATTTCCTGAAACTGGTTCATGCCGAGCTGCTGCATCATCTTTGCTTTGCGGATCGGATCTTGCTCGTGTTCGAAACGCGACTGAAGCTCCGCGGTCGCGTCCTGCTCCGCTCTGACCGTCGGCGTCAGGGCAGGCCCAAGGACGAGCGCCGCCGCTAGTATGAATCCCCACGTGTCACCCGGTCCACGCAAGGTGTTACCTCGTTTTCTTGTCGTGTACTTCGCGGGCCAATTCTCTCGCACGCGCTGCGGCCGCGAAATACATGTCGCTGTTCTGGTCCGTATTCAGCTGCAGGAAGCGCTGATAGGCATCGAGCGCCTGGACTGGTTGACCCAGTTTATCGTAACAGCTGGCGCGAATGTACCAGCTCGGAGCCGGCAAATCCTTTTGCTTGGCGAGCAGGTCCAGCGCCTGCAACGCGGCCGCGTAATTTCCGGCCTGATATTCGGCTTCGATCAGATTCGCGAGAACGTCGAGCGTGCCCGGCTCGAGATTGTAGGCGACAATCAGCGTCCGCGCCGCGTCCGGGTAATCTTTCTTCGTGAGGTAGACTTCGCCGAGCTGCGCCGGAATGCTGGCGTCCTTCGGCGCGAGGGTCTCCGCTTTCTGCAGGACGGGTATCAAGTCGTCCCAATGCTTCTCTTCGTAGTAGATGTGCGCACGCAACTGGAGGGAGCGCAGCGTCTCGGGCTTGCCGTTTGCGGCGCGATCAAGTTCGGCAAGCGCGTCGTCATATTTCGAGAGATCGACGAGCAACGAGGCGCGGTCGAGGCGTCTCCCAACATCGTCGGGATGCGACTGAAGATATGTGGCAAGTTCGGCCGCCGCGGGCTCGTTCTTTTTCTGCAGGATCAGGCACTCGGCAAGCTCGAGATGCACGCGCGGTGCATCCGGGGAATCAGGCTGCACCACGAGGGCCTCCCGCAGCTCGGGCTCCGCATCCGCCGGCCGGCCCGCTGCGATCAGCGCATGGCCGAGCGACAGCCGGGTGTCGAAGTCTTTTTCGTTCAGCTTTTCCGCGGCCTGATATTGCTCGATCGCGGGCGCCAGCTTGCCGCTGTTTTCAAGCGCCATGCCGAGCAGCCACTTTGTGCGCGCGTCTTGCGGCGCCAGCCCGGCGGCGTGCTGCAGCGGATCGACCGCCGCGGCCGGATCCTTCGGAAGCAGCGTGAGCCCCAAATTTTGATACGCAGGCGCCATCTTCGGATCTTCCGGCGCAAGCGCGATGGCCTTTTCGTATTCGGCCTTCGCATCGTCGGGGCGCTGCATGGCCGTGTACACGTATCCGAGATTGAAATGGATTTCGGCGTCGTCCGGCTTTTTCGCGAGGTAGTCCTGATAATTTTGCGCGGCAGTCTCGTAATCCTGGCGGTCGACCGCACTTTGCGCGTCGCTGAGCAGGCGATTCAGCGCCTGGGCCTCGGGATTGGCGGCAACGCGCCTGCGGGTGGAACTGCTGGCTTGCGCGAGTGTTGTGTGCGCGAAGGACGCACACCAAAGAGAGCTGAGGGCTACGCCGAGCGCGCAACGCGCGAGCGGCTTCGAGAACGATGTCATGAGTCGCGGACCGTTCATTGCGCCTCGAGTGATTTGGTTTTCGAGTGCGGCAGCCGTGCCGGGGACTTCCCGGGGCTAAAGCCCTCTATTTAGCGCCCTTTTTCGAGGGCCTGAAGGCCCACGCTTCCACCGGCACTTCTCAAACTGTTGCCGGGCGATCTCCGGCCGCGCGCGGCTTCGCGTTCACGACCGAACCGTGGTTTTCGTGGCCGTTGGTGCGGGCGCTGAGCACGCGCGCGAGGTATTTTCCCGTGTGCGACTGCGAATTCCGGGCCACCTGCTCGGGAGTTCCCGCCGCAATCACGCGGCCGCCTTCATCGCCGCCTTCCGGGCCGAGGTCGATCACCCAGTCCGCCGATTTGATCACGTCGAGATTGTGCTCGATGATCAGCAGGGAAGCGCCGCCATCGATCAGCTTCCGGAACGCGGTCAGCAGCTTCTGGATGTCGTCGAAATGCAGGCCCGTGGTCGGCTCGTCGAAAATGTAGAGAATGCCCGCATTCTCCTGGCGGGTGAGATGCGCCGCGAGTTTCAATCGTTGCGCTTCGCCGCCGGAAAGCGTGGTGCCGGACTGGCCGAGGCGCAGGTATCCGAGCCCGACCTCTTCGAGCACGCGCAGCCGCGAAGTGACCTTCGGATGGGCGGCGAAAAAGGTGAGCGCTTCGCGCACGGTCATTTGCAGCACGTCGTGGATGTTTTTGTCCTTGAAGCGCACGTCGAGCACGCTGCTCTTGTAACGCGTGCCGCGGCACTCTTCGCACACGAGCTCGACATCCGCGAGGAAGCGCATCTCGACCGTTACCGTGCCGTCTCCCTGGCAAGCCTCGCAGCGGCCGCCCGGGATGTTGAACGAAAAATGTCCCGATGTGAATCCGCGCTTCTTGGCTTCCGGAGTCGACGCAAAAACCTCGCGGATCGCGTCGAATGCTTTCATGTATGTCGCGGGATTCGACCGCGGCGTGCGCCCGATCGGCGATTGATCGACCATCTCGATGCCCGCCACCGCAGCGTCGCCTTCGATGCGGTCGCAGAACTCGCGCCAGGCGCCGCCGGTGCGTTTCGTCGTGAGCGCCTTATATAGCACGTCGTAGACCAGCGTGGATTTGCCGGAGCCGGAAACGCCCGTGACGGCAACCAGCATGCCGAGCGGAATCGTCACATCGACGCCCGCCAGATTGTGGCTGCGCGCGCCGAGAATCTTCAGGAATTTGCCCTGCGGCTTGCGCCTGCGCGCGGGTACGGCAATCCGCAGGTCGCCGCGCAGGTAGCGGCCGGTTAGCGATTGCGCGTCCGCGAGAAGTTCCTCGCGTGTGCCGGCAAAGATCAGGTTGCCGCCATGTTCGCCCGCGCCGGGGCCGAGATCGAGAATGCGATCGGCGGCGAGAATCGTATCGGGATCGTGTTCGACAACCAGCAACGTGTTGCCGAGATCGCGCAGCCCCTTGAGAATGTCGATCAAGCGGCCGGTGTCGCGCGGATGCAGGCCGATCGAAGGCTCGTCGAGCACGTAGAGCGCGCCGACGAGATGCGAGCCGAGCGACGTTGCGAGCTGGATGCGCTGCGCCTCGCCGCCCGAGAGCGTTGAGGTGAGCCGGTCGAGCGTGAGGTAGTCGAGGCCAACCTCGTCGAGAAAACGCAGGCGCTGCTGAATTTCCTCGAGAACTTTGTCCGCAATCACCGTCTCGGCATCGCTCAACTTCAGGCCTTCGAAAAACGGCCGCGCTTCTTTCACCGTCATCTGGCAGACTTCAGTGATCGAGCGGCCAGCGATTTTTACCGCGCGCGCCTCGGCGCGCAGGCGGGTGCCGCGGCAGTCGGGGCACGTTGCGTAGCCTCGATAGCGGCTGAGAAACACGCGCACGTGCAGCTTGTATTTCTTGCGTTCGAGCCAGCCAAAAAACCCCTTCACACCGGGGAAATCTTCCTTTTTGTCGCCTTCGAGAATCGCGTCGCGCTGCGCCGAGGTCAGTTCGCGGAAGGGCACATCGACCGGAATGCCTTTCGCGCGAGCGAAGCGGCGCATCTCCATCGCCAATTGCCGGTAACGCGGCTTCGTCCACGGCTCGATCGCTCCCTCGGCGAGCGATTTGCCTTGATCGGGCACCACTCGGTCGAGATCGAAGTCGATCGTATTCCCGAAACCCTGGCAGCGCGGGCAGGCGCCGTAGGGATTGTTGAACGAGAAAAGCCGGGGCTCGGGCTCTTCGTATTTCGCGCCGCATTTTTTGCATTCGAATCGCTCGTTGAAAACGAGGCGTTCGGGCGCGGCGTCCGTCGATGCAGTCGCGCCGTCGCCGACGAATTCGAGGATTGCTTCACCGCGTCCCTCGCGGTAGCAGATTTCGATCGAGTCCATCAGCCGCGACCGAATTTCGGGCGACAGAGCGAGCCGATCGACAAGCACGTACACGGGCTTGCCGAAATCGACGTCGAGTAGCTCCTCGGGCGTTGAGAATTCGAAGACGCGTCCCGATTGATACAGGCGATTGAAGCCCCGCTTGCGAAGACTGATCAGCGCCTGGCGAATCGCATCGGGAGTGGGCCGCGAAGACTTGCGCGCGCGGGCGGCATGGGCTGCGTGGGCCGGGTGCGCTGCGGGCACGCTGCCTGCCGCAGGCTCGGGGCCGAAGTGCAAATCGTAGAGGACGTAAAATCGGCGCCCTTCGGGCAGCGCGAGAACGCGCGCCGCGATTTCGTCGAGCGTGTCGCGGCGGACTTCCTCCCCGCAATTCAGGCAGAAGGTATGTCCGATGCGCGCGAAAAGCAGGCGCAGATAGTCGTAGATTTCGGTGGCCGTCGCGACAGTCGAGCGCGGATTGCGCGTCGAATTCTTCTGCCGGATCGAGATTGCGGGAGCGATGCCCGTGATCTCGTCCACATCGGGCTTCTCAATGCGCTCGAGGAACTGCCGCGCGTAGGCCGAAAGCGACTCGATATAGCGCCGCTGGCCCTCGGCGTAGAGCGTGTCGAAAGCGAGGCTGGACTTGCCCGAGCCCGAAACGCCGGTGACGACGGTGATCGCGTTGTGCGGGATCGTGAAGTCGATATTCTTGAGATTGTGGACGCGTGCGCCGCGAACGCGAATTTCCTCCACAGCGTCGGCTGCGGTCTCCGGCAGGTCTTTTCGCGCGGGCAGGGTCGTTCGCGGTCTGGGGTTCACAGTGGGTTCCGTTGCCATGCGCCTAAACCCAAAATTATACGCCGCTCGGCAAGTCGCGGCAAATGGCGGCACGGAAGGCGAATACCCGCCGGTGCCCGGCGCACAACGGGACGCGTGCGGCAGGCGCGCCGCAACTGGAGGAACCAGGCAGTGGCCGCCCGATTGAGTTACACTTAACTCAGAGAACAACAGGTTTTGGCGCCTTAGGTCAGGCTGCCGCGCATCGGATAAATATGGCAAAACGCAAAGAAAAGGCGTGGGTGACGCAGGTGCTGAGCAGTTCCGCGCAGGCGGGATTCCGGCGAGCTTACCAGCAGGTTCGCATCGACGAGGCGAAGTATCTGCGGCACGTCCAGCGGGCGCATCGGCTGCCGATTCACAATTGGCGCGAGATGTTCTACCTCGGGCCGCAAGTGATCGACCCGATCGCGAAGCGCACGATAGCGAGCTCTTCGAAGATGGCGGCACTCGAAGGCATGGGCCTCGGCCTCGGCGGCTTTCTCACGGCGATTCCGGACATGGGGATTCTGGCGGCGATCACGCTGCGCATGCTGCAAAAGCTTAGCCTGCTCTACGGCTTCGAATATGCGACGGATCAGGAAACTGTCGAGCTGTGGGTTGCCGCGGCGAGCGCGGCGGGCGTTGACCTCGGACGCGATTTTCTCGAAAAGCAGGCGGTGGAGCGCGTGGTGCCGCGCATCGTCGACCAGGTCGCAGTGAAAGTCGGGGCCGAGGTCGCCGAGAAATGGGCCGGACGCATCGTTCCCGTGGTGAGCGCGGGTGTGGCGGGCACGATCAACTACTACTTCGTGCGGTCCTGGGGCCGTCGCGCGCAGAAACACTTTCTGGACCGGCATCGCGCCGTGCTTGCCCAAGCGGCGGATCAAGGCCGCTTACGCGCGTCGTCCGTCCCACCGCTCTTGCCTGCGCCCGAAACGAACAGCTAGCTAAGTCTGCCGCTCAAGCGCTGCGCGATCCCACTTGCCGAAGTTGGCGGCCGCCTCGTAAGTGCTCTGCAGGAAATCCAGCAGCATCGATTTGGGATCGGGTGAGTTGCGCACGGCGTTGTAGGGCAGCAGGAATTCGCTCACTTTCGGCTCGTAGTATGCCTCCGCGGGCAATACGGTTGCGGTGCGGAATCCAGCGGGTTCCGGCGCGGAGTACGCGTAGAACATCGGCGCATCGAAGCCGCCCTGGCCCGGCCACCATCCCCCGCTGCTCACTTCATGCGAGTAAGATTCTCGAGTCCATGCGTCCGCGCCGGGACGTTCCGGGGCACGGCGCCCGGAAAAGCGCGATGCGGCCAGATCGAAGCTTCCCCAGAAGAAATGTACGGGGCTGGCCTTGCCGATAAAGCGCGCGCGAAATTCCCGGCAAATCGTGGCGACGCTCGTGAGGACGCGCCAGCAGCGATTCGCGTATTCGGGATCGTAGGAGGCGTGCTGCGTGTCCTTGTCGAAGCGGATGGGATTCGCGATTTCGACGGGCATCGGCCAGATCTTCGCATTGATCTTCAGCGACGCGAGAGCGGCCATGAATTCGCGGTAAAAATCGGCGACGGTGCGGGGTGCGAGCGCCACCGTCTTGGTCTCGTTGCGGCTGGTGGCAATTCTGAGCACGTGATCGATGAAATCGAATTCGATTGTGAAGATTCCCAGCGGGTAGGGAACCGGCAGCGTCGTCAGGCCGCGCGGGCTGACGTGGAGAGCCACCGCCCAACAGTGGTTCACATTCGGGCTGAGCGCGAGGCTTACCTTGCCGGCCATTTGCATCCACATGTGGAGCGTGGCGCGCGTGTCTTCCCATTCGGCCAGAGGCAGCGCGGGCCATGCCTCGTCCTTGGTTAGCGCCGATAGCGCCGGAGCTTGACCTTCTGACATGGATGCCTCCATTCGAGCAGCCCAGCGCCGCGAATCAAGGGCGAGCGCCAGCGCCGACCGCTATGGTAGAACAGTCGGATCGAATTGTGCATGCAATCGTCGGATTCGAGTCGATGATCCAAGCCCAACGCCCAAATCCTGCCCGCCGCCTCCGCCGCCTGCGTCGCGCGGAACTGCCGGTCGATACGATCGCGCTTGCGCGCTATCTGGTCGGAAAGATGCTCGTGCACGATCTGCCTCGCGGGAGGCTGGCCGGACGAATCGTCGAGACCGAAGCGTATCCCATCGGCGACCCGGCCGGGCACGCCTTCACCGGCCAATCGCGCGCAAACCATTCGCTTTTTCTCGACGCGGGCACGCCTACGTAAGGTTCACGTACGGCGCGCATTGGCTGATGAACGTCTCGAGCGAGATGCCGGGAATCGGAGCGGGTGTGCTCATCCGGGCGCTCGAACCCCTCGAAGGCATCGCGAGGATGGAACAGAATCGCGGCGAGCACGTGCTTCGCGATCTCGCGCGCGGGCCGGGCCGGCTCGCCGCGGCAATGGGGATCGACAATCGGTTCGATGGAGTCGACCTGTGCTCGCGAGAAAGCACGCTGTGGCTTGGCACGGCGGTGCCGCCGGTCGGCGTCATCGGCGTAACCACACGCATCGGCATCACGCGCGCAGCGCATCGCAAGCTGCGCTTCTATGAGAAGGGCAGCGCCTTCGTAAGCGGACCGACGCGCCTGCGGCCATGATTTGACCGCAGGCGCTGGACCGGATGATTTGCTGGCGGGGACGCCGGCTACGGCTGAATGTTGCGCGCGTCCTTTACGTCGGGACGAACCTGCATCGATACGACCGAATAGGCGCGTTCTTTATGATCGCCCTCGGGATCGAACAGGTAGAGCTTGTCTTTGTGGACTCGAAACTCGACCATCTCGCCCACGGGCAAGAGGACGGGGTGCTTCGCGTCCTCGGGCCGGATGTGATAGACGATCCGGTCGCCTTGCAGCACGTATTCCTGGCAAAGGACTTCCTGCGTGTTCTTATTGGACGAATCCGTGCCAAGGACCTCGCCCGCAAGCGTCTTGCCCTGCTTTTCCGCCGTGCCACAGGCGGAAGAATCCATCGAGAGAAGGGTGCCCTTATCGTAGTTCGGAGCGTCTTTTGCGTTGGCGCCAGGCGCTACCATCACGGTAAGTCCCACGGCCAACAGCAGGTTAAGTCCTGCGATAGCAATTCCGGCTTTCATAAACCAACCTCCATTGAGATATGTGGCCCACGCTATCTATGGTATTGGCGACCCCTCGGCTGATAGCTCCAGTGGCTCAAAACTGTCGTATGAGTGACCTGTACGGACGTACAGTTCGCCGGTGACAACCGATCCCGCCCGTTTCATTGACGCTGAACGACTTCGAGAACACAGTGAGAGTGCACCTCTCGGAGGAGATTCATGCGTTCTTTTGCGCGCTTTTGGGGCGTCCTCTTCGTTGCCGCGCTGATGTTGCCGGCAGTGCAGGCCGCTCAGCATATCAAGCGTAAGGCGGTTGGCGTGGTGTCTCAGACCAACCTGGGCCATATCGATTCGGCGGACGCCGTAACTGGAGAAAACGTCTACGACTGCGACACGCTGGAAACCGAACAGGCCGGCCAGATGCGCGTCCAGGTTGGGTCGGGTCAGGTCTACCTCGCGGCCGCGAGCGAAGGCCAGTTGCAGGAGGGCCTAAACGGCACTGATGTATATGTCGACCGGGGAACGATGGGCTTTGCGGCGATGGCGGGTGCGGCGATCGAGGTGGTGACGCCGGCAGGGTTCGTCCGCGCCGCGAATGGCCAAGCGGCATCCGGCGAGGTGGCGATCACCGGGCCGAAGGAAATGACGGTCACCGCGATGCGCGGCGATCTGGTGCTCGATAACGGCGGAGAGTTGCGCACGATCCCGCAAGGACAGACCGCGAAGGTCACTTTCGCTGAAGGCGCCGCGCCGTCGTGCCGCCAGGATCAGTCGCAAGATCAGCAGCAGCAAAAAGGCCTGCGCCGCCCGATCGGGTTCTATTTGATCGGCGCGGGTGCGGCGGCCGTGCCCGCCATCCTGCTGTGGCACTATGAATCCGAGAGCAACTACAAGCCGTAAAGACGGAACGACGCGTCAGTCTGATGCAGCCGCGTGCGCGCGTTCGAGTCGCAGGTTGAACTCCTCGATGTTTGCAACGAACCAGACTTGATCGCCTCGGTTGCATTCGTAGACAAAGGCTTGGAAGGCCGAGCTACCCTCCGTGTGGCGTGAGATGTCGCCGACGATCGCGACGCGCATTTTATATACCGCGAACTTCCCAATGATTTCGCCCGCGATGCGAGTGCGGAGCTGGAAGAAGGCGTCCTCGAATCGCTCCGTTGGAATGACGATCCACCGCGCTTCATCGCAGGCCAGTTGCGCGAGCGTCAACTTTGCGGCGATTGCGAGCGGTCCGCCCACTGCTGCCATTGCATCTAAGAGATCGGAGGGGCTGCGCTATGCGAGAGTTCTTGGTGCGTCATTACGAGATGGAGCTTGATGTCTTCTACATTGCGTTGTTGGCGTTCCTGATTTTCTTCATGCATCTGTTTACGGGCGTTCAGATCGGATTGGTGGTCGCCTGCGCGTTGGTGGTCGTAGGGATACTTCACGCGCGGGATGCGGATCACCGGCCATGCGGAGCGGACGTGAGCGGCGAGCCGGTAGTGCGATCCAGAGGTCGTTTCGACTAATCGCGCACCCATCGTTGTCCTTCGTATGCCGGAAGCGGGCTATCTACCTTGCGGTTCTTCACCAAAAGAAAGCCGAACCGCTTTTCCTCCCTCTTCGACGAGACGCAAGCGACCGCCGTTCAAGAAAGACTATCCTGGAGATCTAGATACCAAACGTCAAGATCGCGATCGGGCATCGTGAACACAAAATACGACAGGCAGCAACCCGCCAAGATGCCGCGAGTCTGTGGAAACGTCCAGCGATGGCTCAACGCGTCCTTGAACATCTCGGCCACGAACCGCCGCGCGTTGAGCTGGTAGTAGCTCCATTTCATCCGGCCTAGGTTGGCCGAGTGGGTTCGGAGCAGCAACGCTTGGTTGAGGCATCCCAAGCAGGAAGCCTTGAAGCGGGGTGGACGGCCACTGGCGCTCTCATGGTGGTGCAATTTTGCATCAGACGCCGTCAGTAGGCAGCCATGGCGGGAGGCTCGATAGCTCTGATCCAGGTCCTCGCCAGCCGCGTAATAACGCAGACGCGGCTCGAATGGCTCATCGAGAAGGACACTACGACGGTAGGTCATGCGAAAGCCTTGGAAAAGGAAGGCTCTGCGAACGGCCAGGCTCTGAAGCTCCGGGGGCATCGCGTGTTCTGGAAAGCATCCGTCGTACGGGATGAAAAGCTTCTCCGCGTCCATTAAGAAGAGCGTCCGCCACATCCATTGCTTGATGACGGCTCCGAGCCCGCCATCCGTGTCTAGCTTTGCTCCTGTGGCCTTCTTCGCGTCGCCACAGAAATCGACGGGAGATATCGGTGTCGCGCTCGCCTGGACACCGGCCACCCTTGCATCAACATCCGCTTCGTAGATGCGCATGATCTCCATGGCACAATTCGGATACATCAACGAGTCATCATCTAGCAGGAACAAGACATCGGCAGTGGCATGTTGAATGCCCTGATTTCGCTGCATTGTGAGCGAACGGACTGCGGCCGGCTCGTAGACCCACCTGATCCCGTTGGTACGGCCCGCGAAAATGTCCATGACATGTTCGCGTGTGGTTTGCCAATTTTGGCTGGCGTCGATCACGACGATTTCAACCGGGGGGCGTGTCTGCTCTAGAGCCAATTGAATGCAAAGCGGTAGGATTCTCTCTCTGTTGTAGGTCGAAATGATCAAGCCCCATCTGAGTTCCATGTCAACGCTCTTATCGCTGACCTTCGACGGGATCCAAATAGCCGAGCTGGCCGTCACCTTTAAACCCGTCACCGACTAGTTTGATGACGACCGGGGATATCGATCGCCAACTTCGATCGGCGAGGCCAGAAGCCGTCAACACGAACACCAAACGGGATTCGGCGATTTATTGAGTCCGAATCTCAGGGCTGCCGCGCCGCCCTAAGCGGTGATCCCGTAAGCGCCAAGGCGATGCTCGCCCGTCACATGCCACAGATCACTCAAGGCCCGTTGAGAAGTCAGACGGTTTCCAGGTCTACGGGTTCACATCCCGTTGGGAGCTTCTCGGTCGAGGCCAAGCGCAAATGGTATGTGCCGAGGGGCAGAGTTGAACTGCCTACGCCGGCCTTTTCAGGGCCGCGCTCTACCGGTGAGCTACCTCGGCACCGGAACAGCTCATGATTTTACGGAAAAGCGACGGCGCTGGAAAGGGAAAAGCGCCTCGCGACCACCGTTCCCGCCGCCTACTGCACGGATTCGTCGAATTCGCGCATCCAATCTTTCTTCTTCAGGACTTCGCGGGGCTTGGAGCCATCGGCTGGGCCGACGATGCCGTCTTTTTCCATGAGATCGATCAGGCGGGCGGCGCGGCCGTAGCCGATGCGGAGGCGGCGCTGCAGAGTCGATGTAGAGGCGCGTCCCATCTCGCAGCAAACGCGGACGGCATCGTGATACAGATCGTCGTCGACTTCCTCGCCGTCGACGCCATCCGCGCCGCCGCCCATGGCGTTCTCATCGCGCGGCGGACGCAGAAGCTCCTCGTTGTAGATCGCCTTGGCCTGATCGCGCCAAAAATCGCAAACGGAAGCGACCTCGGATTCGTTGACGAACGGGCCGTGGATGCGGTGCAGGCGCGACGATCCGGCCGGCAGATAGAGCATGTCGCCCTTGCCGAGCAGCGATTCGGAGCCATTCGCATCCAGAATCGTGCGCGAGTCGACTTTGCTGGCCACGCGGAAAGAAATGCGCGCGGGGAAATTGGCCTTGATGAGGCCGGTGATGACGTCGACCGACGGTCGCTGAGTTGCCAGGATCAGATGGATTCCCACCGCGCGGGCCATCTGGGCGAGGCGCGTGATCGATTCCTCGACGCCGTTCGTATCGACCATCATGAGGTCAGCGAGCTCGTCGATGACAATCACGATGTAGGGAAGCGGGCGATGCTCTTCCTCGGCGCTGTCGAAGAGCGAAAGCGATTGATTTTTCTCGAAGGTGCGATTGTACTGGTCGATGTTGCGCACCGAGCGTCCCGCCAGCAGCTTGAGGCGGCGCTCCATTTCGCGCGTGGCGTTGCGCAAGACGTTGGCAGCAACCTTTGGGTCGGTGACGACGGGCGTGAAGAGATGCGGAATATCCGAATATAGGCCGAGTTCGAGCTGCTTCGGATCGACGAGCACGAGTTTCAATTCATCCGGCGTCGCCTTGTAGAGCAATCCCATCAAGAGGGAATTGAGGAAGACGCTCTTCCCGGTTCCCGTGGAGCCCGCGATCAGCAGGTGCGGCATCTGCGTGAGATCGGCGGCGCGGATGCGGCCGATCAGGTCCTTGCCCATCGGCAGCGTGAGCTTCGATGGCGAATGCGAGAATTCCGGCGCCTCGATCACGTCGCGGAGGGCGATCACTTCTCGGCGCGCGTTGGGCACTTCGATGCCGACGGTCGATTTGCCTGGGATGCGCTCGATCAGGATCGATTCGGCGCGGAGGGCGAGGCAGAGATCGTCACCGAGATTGGTGATGCGGCTGTATTTGATTCCCGCCTCGGGCTTGAATTCGAAGGTGGTGACGACAGGGCCGGGATTGATCTGCGTAATGTGGCCCGACACGTCGAATTCGGCGCACTTCTGCTCGATGGCGCGGGCGCACTCTTTCAATTCGGCTTCGTCCATCTTTTCGCCGCGCTCGGCGCTGTGCAGCAGGTGGCTCGGAGGCAGCTTGTAGTTGGTCCGGCCGCGAGAGACTTTCGGTTCCGCGCTCTTTTTAGGCGAGGATGGCGCGTCGAGCTCGTGAAATTTGATCACGGCGGGGCCGCGCTCGGCGAGCAGCGGCTCAGGATCTGGTTCGCGCTTCTCTTCGTCCTCGTCGAGATCCTTGATGGCCGCGCGGCGCTGGCCCGCCTGATTCACCGGCGGTCGCCCGGCGATTTTGATTTCTTCAACGCGCTTTCGCAGGCGCGCGGTTTCGCGCTCCTCGCGCCAGCCTTTGAATTGCGCCATCCACTTGCCGACCATGCCCTCGGGCGCGAGCGGTTTCTTCATCCAATCCGCCGCAGCGTGGAATGAGAAGCTCGTAGTGAGAAACAGCGCCGTGAGCAGAGTGGCGACGGCGACCAGGTTCGCGCCGACGGGATTGAATCCGGCGCGCAGACCTTCCGCGAGTACGGTGCCAAGCAGCCCGCCCGGCGGCAACGCGCCGCGTACCGGCGCAAGATGGATCAGCGTCATTTCAGCCGAGAGCGACGTGAGCAGGAGGCCGGCGCCGATCAGCTTGGCGATCGGCGCGCCGATCGTGTGGCTGCGAAACCAGCGCAGCGCGACCATGCAAATCGCGACCGGGAACAGAAACGCCGCGTAGCCGCAGAACTGGAAGACGAGATCGGCGAGATGCGCGCCGACGGGCCCGATCCAGTTGTGCACGGGTATGGAACTGATCGGCCCAGCCGAGACGTTGAACGACGGGTCGAGCGGCGAATACGAAAGCAGGCTCAGCGCTAGAAAGACGGCCAGGCTGAGGCCGACGAAGCCGATGAGCTCGTTGAAGCGCTTGTTTTCAGTTGGCGTAAGAACGCGCACGAAAGTCTCCGTTTAGCTTGGATGTCTCCAGCCGATGTTGCGAACCGGTGGGAACACAAAGCTCTCCATGGCAAAGCAGGGGAAGGCTCTCGCACCATGTGGGTCGCGCGGGCGCTAGCGCGCGGAGCCCAGGAGGAGGAACGCGAGTGCGCCCACGACTATAGCAAACAAGATCGCGGAGCAAATAGAGAACTTTGGCGAGTTTCGTCCCGATTGTGCAAAACGGAAAGGGTCTCCTACTCTGTCGGTCAGAACAGTGGCCTGTCTTTTGTTTACAAGAAGTTATGATTGGCACAGTTCGCTCTGCCGTGGGGTTACATGTTCCGTCACGGAACGTCACGGCTCGCCGCATCCGACGCTATGCGTCCGCTACAATCAGCGTGTGCCAAAACGCTACTGCACAAGCCGCGCGGAGTGGCGTCTCCAGCCGGGAAGGCCCGCGGAATCTCTTTCCCCGCATTACCGCCTCGATTGCGACTACGGTACCGGGGTCATCACCTGCTGGGAGGACGGCGGGAGCGAGCCGATTTACGTCTGCGAGAGTCACGCGAAGCAGCTGGGAAGCCCTCGCAAGCAAGTGAAGGACATCCGCATCATCACATCCCCATCGGAACAGAGCGACGATCCGGTAAGAGTCGACGATCGAACTGAACTTCAGGAGCTCGCCGCCGCAAGTCCGAACGCTGCCGCCCCGGCGGAAGGATCGGTCACTCTTCCGGAAACGAAGTCTGTATTCGCTGTCGATCGAACCGAGACCAAGGAAGTTGCCGCGCCGCCGAAGATCTCTCCCTTGCCGAAAGCGCCGCGCAGTGTGCCGGCCGCAACAGCCGAACACGTAGTTGCTCGAATTGAAATTCAGGAGATCGCTGCTCCAAGCCCAAAGGCGCCGCCGCCGCGGGAGATACCGAGCACGCTTCCGGATGTAAAGGTCGCGCGGGCGACTGAATCATCGGTCAGGCCTCCTGCCCGCGACCTCACGTATGGAAATCCGGCGAAAGCGATGGTGGACGAAGCGATTTGGAATATGGCGACTGGAAACTACCAGGCTTACAAGGCCGCGCTGCAGCAAGGAAAGTCCGTCGCAGAGGCGGCGGAGGCGGCTGGTGGGCAGCTGGCCATGGTGCACCGGAAAATCGCCGATTACGGCGTGAAGCTGGAAAATCTTCTCTCAGAATCAAAAGCAACAATCAGCGCGGGAGAAGCCATCGACAAACCTCTCGAGCAGGCGGTGCTGGAAATTATCGGGAATGGCGCGATGAGCGATTCGGAAAAAGACGCGGCCATTCAGCAACTGGGCACTCTTCAGGAATGGGTGAAACAGGGGCTGCAAGGGAATATCGCTCCGCTCCAGGCGAGCCGAATCATGCTGGCGATTGGCGATCGCGTGAACTGGGGAGGCGCTGCCGACGTGCCGGAGGAGTTCAAGGCTGTCTACCCCACGCTCTACGGCAATCTGAAAACGGCGATTCGCGCCGCCATTCCCGAGGCGCAAAATCTTCACGATCGACTCACCAACTTGTACGCGGCAAAATCTGACCTCGAAGTCCGCTAGCGTCCGTCGGGGAGGCCGACGCGGCGCAACAGATCCTTGAAACGAGGGTGGTAGCGCAAGGCGTCCATGCTCGGATCGATGTGGAGATAGATCAGCCAGTGGGAGCGTTCTGCGTAGGCTTTCTCCAGGCATTCGATCGCGCGGTCGTCCTGTCCCAAGCCGATATGGATTCCGGCCAGGAAGTAGGGCGCGACGTATTTTTCCTTGGAGAGCTTGGTCAGTTCATCGAGCATCTGCAGCGCTTCGTTGGTCCTGCCGGCCCTGCCGAGAGTCTGCGCAAGGGCGGCGCGCATCAGAGGGCTGCCGCCGGAAAACCTCACGGCTTTCTCACCCTCGGCGATGGCCCGCTCGTAATGACCCGTCTTCCTGAGCAACAGGCCGAGAATCCAGTACGTGACGGCATAGTTTGGCTCCAATTCGATAGTTCGGCGAAGCTGTTCGATGGAATTTTCGTATTGGCGGGAATAGTAGAAGGCCCATCCGACGGCGACGTTGATGATCAGCGACAGCGGATCGAGTTCCTGGCTATTCCTCATCCTGGCCAACGCTTCCTTGTGGCGTCCCATGGTCATTAGATATTCGGCGTACCAGTGGTTGGCGGTGGGGTAAGTGGGGCCCAGTTCGATGCTGCGCTTGAATTCCGCCTGCGCCTTTTTCCATTGCCAATCGTGAAGCCACAGCACAGCCGCCAAAGCCGTGTGAGCTTCGGCAAGATGCGGGTCGAACTGCAGGGCGGTCATCGCCTCCGCTTTGGCGCGAGGGAACGATTCCTTCGGCGGCAGATAGCTGTTCCATCCCAGGAGCACGTAGGAATTGGCCACGCCTGCATAGGCGAGAGCGTAGTTGGGATCCTTTTCGGCTGCCTCCTGGAAGTATTCGATCGCTTTGTAGAAGCTTTCTTCGGTCCAACGGTTCCAATGATGAAGGCCTTTGAGGTAGAGCTGATACGCCTCGGCATTTTCCGTGTGGTGCCTTGTGAGCCGCTTCTTTTCCGCACGGGTCAGCTGCAACTGCAATTTCCCCGATATCTCGGTTGAAATTTCGTCCTGCAGGACGAAAATGTCGCCCGTCTTGCGATCGTACTGCGCGTGCCAGAGTTGAGAGCCTGTGGCTACGTCGACGAGTTCGGTCGAAATGCGCAAGGAGCCGCCGCCTTGCATGATTCTTCCCGTAAGGACGGCGCGCACATGAAGCTCGCGGCCGATGGCTTGCGGGGCGATTTCGCGGCTCCGATACCGAAACACCGTGCTCTGCGCCATCACGCGCAGTTTGGGTATGGTCGCCAGCATGTTGATGAGGCTGCCCGCGATGCCGTCGCTGAGGTATTCGTGCTCGGGATCGCCGCCGGCGTTTTCGAAGGGCAGGACTGCGAGCGAGTCGATGACCTTGGCGACTCGCTGCGGGCGCGCGGCGGCTCTGCGCACAGAGGACCTCTTCGTGGGGCGCCGCTTCATATGGAAACTCCGTTCGCGCTAGTATCCGACGGTGAATCTCCGCCCCGTGTTCTGCGGGTTCTCCAATTCATTAATCACTGCCATGGCAAAGTCTTCAAGCGAAATGCTGCTCGATCCATCCGGTGCGACCAGGAGATCGTCGAGTCCCAGCCGAAACTTCCCTGTGCGCTTCCCGGGTACGATCATCGTCGGGGGGCACAATATCGTCCAGTCGATTCCGGTTTCCTCTCGCAACAAATCTTTAATCACGGCAGTGGATCTGGCGCCACCTTCAAACACCTTTGGGAAATCCGGACGGTCGAGGAAGGGTACGCCATCGACCAGGAGCGTGGCTGCCCCTCCGATGGCGAGAATTCTTTTTATTCCCGCCGATTTAGCGGCTTGGATCAGGGATCGCGTTCCCACCTTTTGCGCCTGGACTCGGCCTTTCACATGCGCAGCGAAGGCGGTGGGATCGGCGGGAACGTAATTTGCAATCGTCTCGAGCCGATGGTCTCCGGCTTTGAGAGCCGCGGTAACGTATGCGTGAGCGTCCGGATAAGCGGGAGGAGTGTAGCAGTGGATCACTACTGCGTGTCCGCGAAACACGCGCGAAAGGGCGGACGTATCTGCGATGTCAGCATACACGGGATTGACGCGTTCGTGCCGGAGGACCTTCTTGGAATGGCGCCTGATGGCCGTAACCGTGTGCCCGCGAGCGATCGCTTCGGCAAGAATCTTCGATCCGACGAATCCGGTGGCGCCTACGAGAGCGATCTTCATCGATTCCCAAGCAACGCTTGATTTTGCGCTCAGCCTATCGTGAGGTTGCGCGAGTTTTGGCCTTGCCATCCAACGACGAGCTGGCGAAGGTGATGGACGGGATTTTAGCACACGAGATAGTTCCCGGTTTGGCTGCCACCGATTTGTGTTTGCGAGGCCGCTTCTTCACAGTCTGTTTATCGCTTGGTCTGGCCGCCGCGAAATTCGATTCAATCTCAGCGTAGCAATGCCAACGCTCGCCTGATCGCGGTGCTCGCAAGAGCTCTTTACGCTCGATTTTCCTGCCAGTTGTTTTGCACAGGCATCCACAAATTTCCACAGAATTTTTTCCAAATAACTCTTGCCAACTTTTCTTCGCGCTCTTACTATGCGCCCAGATTGATCGGGAAGAAAAACTTCACGAGTCAATTCGAAGAGGCAAGCGAGGGTAAAACCGAGTGAGTCTCAACTGAATTGAATTTGAGAAGAAACCTTCGCGATTCGATCCAGCAGGAACGGTGAGGGTAAAACCGAGCCGAGTTCGGCCGAATCGAACCGAGGAGTGAGCTTCGCAGCTGAGTTCACGGCGACGCGGGTAAAACCGGGTGGCCGCTGGACGCAAGCGGAGGCGAAAAGCTTCGCAAGTGCACTCAAGGGTGCGGCAAGGGTAACACCGCGTCGTGATCGTGAGCTGAACTGGCAAGTAGAGCTTCGCGACTCAATTTACCGAGGGCGGTCCGGGTAAAACCGAACCGCCTTCGACTAAGTTGAATCGAGAAGCGAACCTTCGCGAATCAGTCGAAAGAGGGCGACCCGGCCAAAACCGAGTCGCCCTCATTTTTTTGATTTGCGCGCAGGTAATCGGCCGTCCGCCCGATAGCCCACGCCTGCCAGCCCGCACAAACTTCCAACCGATGCGATTCGCAGGCAAGCACCCAGTCGCTCCGCTCACGCGTTTTGCCGCGTAGCAGGGGTGGAGTGATATGATCGGGCCGTTTCGGCGTCGAGGCGGACGCAACGTCTGGGAAGAATGGCTCAGCCGCTGTAACACGGGACGGAAACAACTTTGTCGGTCATCAATCAGCCCTACATCGGATTCGAGGGGCCGATCGGAGCGGGGAAGACAACCCTCGCGCAGCTGTTGGCTTTGCACCTCGGCGCGAAACTGATCCTCGAAGATGTGGATGGCAACGCGTTTTTGCCCGATTTCTACGCGAACAGAGAGCGCTGGGCGCTCGGTACGCAATTGGCGTTCTTGATTTCGCGGTACGAGCAGTTGCGAACGATTCCGCCGCTGCGTGCCAGGCCGGTCGTTTCAGATTACACGCAGGCGAAAGATCCGATTTTCGCGCGGGCCCTTCTGCACGATCGGGAGGTGGAATTGTACGAGAGGCTCAGCGTCGGACTCGATGCGAGCCTTTCCCGCCCAGACCTCACGGTTTACGTGGACGCCAGGAACAACGTCCTGCTCGATCGGATTCGGGGACGCAACCGGCCTTACGAGACGTCGATTGACGCGAAATATCTGGACGCGCTGCGCGACGCGTATGCCCGCCACCATAACTCGACCGGCAAACTGCAGGTGCTGAGCGTCGATACTTCCGAGTTAAGCCTCCGTTCTGAATCGCAACTCAACGGCTTGTACAAGAAGATCCTCGCGGCGGCTTCCACGCGCTAGTCCGAACGCGCCGTTTCGTCTTTTTATCGAGCCAGCCAGGGCAGTTCTCCGGCCACCGCTGCTGCCTGTCCTTCTTCTGTCCTAACGATCAGTAGTTCCTCACTGCGCAGACGGACTAACCTGCGGATGCTTCGGGCCCCCAGCCTTGTACTTCCTCCGAATCGCGATTGCGAGCCGGCGCATCCCGGGCAGCCGGCACAACCATGAACTGGGGACAAAATGCGTACTTCTGGGCTCATTGAAGCGCAAGCCGCTCGGGCGGTAGTTGCAGCTGTACTGCTGTGCATGTCAGGAGCGGCCGCACACGCCGCAAATCAACAAAGCCTCACTCGGAATCACCGTCATAGAGTTTCGTCGGCTACGGCGCCGGCGATCACTGTAGAGCCGGCGAGCCGCACCGTCACCGCGGGGCAGGCAGCAAGTTTCTCGGTTGCGGCGACGGGAACCGCGCCCCTGACCTATCAGTGGCGAATGAACGGAACGGCGATCAGCGGCGCCACGTCGTCGAGTTACACGACTCCTGCGACGACGACTGCCGAAAGCGGTGCGCAGTTTACCGTGGTGGTCAACAACAGCGCGGGAAGCGCGACAAGCAGCGCCGCCGCTCTGACCGTGAACGCCGCAGCTTCCGTTCTAAACAGCAGCGCGCCGGGCCTGGCGTTTGGCAGTGTCAATGTCTCGAGCAGCACCACGCAAAGCGTGACGCTGACCAACGCAGGGAGCTCCAGCGTCACAATTTCGAACGTGACGGTGGCAGGCGCGGGATTTGGAGCGACCGGCGTGTCCTCGGGGCTGATTCTGTCGGGCGGACAGAGCGCGGCGCTGAGCGCGACGTTTGATCCGGCGGCGAGCGGAAGCGCAACAGGCAGCATCACGGTAGCGAGCAACGCCGCGAATTCGCCCGTGGTCATCGCGTTGTCGGGCACGGGTGTCGCACCGGCCACATATTCGGTTTCGCTCAACTGGACGGCGAGCGCATCAACCGTTACGGGCTACAACGTCTATTCAAGCACCATCTCAGGTGGGCCTTATGCAAAGCTGACTGCGTCGCCAGTCACAGCGACAGACTATGCGGACAACAGCGTGCAGCACGGAAATACCTACTATTACGTGGTGACCGCCGTAAATTCGCAGAACCAGGAGAGCGGTTATTCCGGGCAGACCTCTGCGGTCATTCCATAGAACGCGCCACTTGCCCAGTCAGTTGTATTCCAGGCGTCCGATAAATACGTGAAACTGCAGGTTTGTCGTAACTCTTCATCCTTGAATTGAGTCTATGTGAGTGTAATCTGGCGCGTTCGAGATGGGCGAAGCGCTCCCGCGAGGCTCCATGCGCTTTCGTCCGGAGGGCAGGAACTCATGTTCTTCAACGCACGTCCCGGCCCATTTTTTCTTGTCGTTCTGCTGATCGGCGCCGCGGTCTCGGCCCAGCAGAAAAATCCGCCGACGCAGCCGAATGACGGCAGGATTTATCTTGATGTCGTGGTTGCTCCGAAGTCCGGAGCGTCTGTCGCCGATCTTCAGCAGCAAGACTTCACGCTTCTGGACAACAAAGCCCCGCAGACGATCACGTCTTTCAAGGCCGTCACTGGGCGCCAAGCCCCCATGGAGATCGTCCTGGTGATCGATGCGGTGAACGCGACATACCTGAACGTCACCTACGAACGAATGGAGGCCGATAAATTCCTCCGTGCCGAGGAAGGCCGCCTCGCATACCCCGTCGCCCTTGCGTCCGTCACGGATCAAGGCGCGCAGATCACGGGCTTCTCGGTCGACGGCAACGCGCTGAGCGCGGCGCTGGACCGTGAGGATAGCGCCCTGCGCACCGTTGGCCGCTCGGAGGGCTTCTGGGGCGACGTCGAACGCTGGCAGCTTTCGCTTCGGGCCCTGAGCCAGATCGTTGCGACTGTGACGCCCCAAACGGGACGCAAGATCGTGCTCTGGATCTCTCCCGGCTGGCCGTTTCTCTCCGGCGCGCACACCGACCTCGATTCGAAGCAGGAGCGGCGAATATTCTCGGATGTCGTCGATCTTTCGACACGGATGCTGCGGGCTCGCGTCACGCTTTACAGTATCGATCCGCTCGGCCCCGACGAGCCTCTGTTGCGCACCTCATACTACGAGGCGTTTCTCAAAGGCGTCGACAAGCCGAGCCAAGTACAGGCCGGGAATCTGGGGCTGCAGGTGCTCGCCATCCGGAGCGGCGGTCTTGCGCTTAACTCGAGCAAGGAGGTCACCAAGGCTTTGCAACAATGCCTCGCCGACAGCGCGCCCTACTACGAGATTTCGTTCGATCCCGCGCCAGCCGAGCGGCCGGACGAATACCACCAACTGGAGATACGGCTCGCACGGAATGGGCTGACCGCCCGCACCTACCAAGAGTATTACGCGCAGCCTTCGCCCCGCAACTAACGCCAAACTGTCGTTCAGCGGCCACCGGGAACGGGCGGGTTGAAACCCGCCCCTACGGAGCGAACAAAGCCAGCGCTAGAACAGCTTGATGGCGAGGTCGCGCGGGTGCGAACCCGTCGGCACGAGCGTGACCAGGCTGGGCGTCGGCTCGTTCGCACGGATTACGCCGAGGTCGTCGGACTGCGTGTCGACGACGAGAAGCATGTCGCCTCCGGGCGTCAGCTCGCAGGTTTGCGGCCCTTGCCCGACCGAGATCGGAGCGGCGACTTGGCGAACGGCAATCGCCACGGGAACGACGCGGCCCGCGGCAAAATCGGAAACGAAGAGAACTTGCGCGTCGGCTGTCAGAGACGCGGCCGCAGGCGATGAGCCGAGGAGAAGGAAGTCGCCGACCTCGTTGGTTTGCGTGTCGACGACCACGAGGCCATGCGTACCCGCCGATGGAATGTAGAGTTCGCCGCCATCGGGCTTGAGGATCAGATCGTCGGGCGTGCCGCCGAGCGCGAGATTCGCCAGCAGCACGCGGCGATTCAGGTCGACGACCGAAATTTGATCGGTCGTTCCCGACGTGAGGAAAGCCTTCGAGCCGTCCGGCAGGATGGCGATCTGCTCAGGATCGGGCGCAACGGGAATTACGCCGCGCGGCGCGAGCGTGGCGGGATCGAGAAGAGAAACGGTGGCATCGTCGCGGTTCGAGACCAGGAGGAGCTTGCCATCGGGCGAAACGCGCGCGATCCAGGGGCGGCGGCCGGCGCGGCCACGAGCGACGATGCGACGCGACGCGCAGTCGATCGCCACGACGGTGTTGGCGCCGGAGGCTGCGACGTACGCGCGCGAGCCATCCGATGAAAAATCGAGCGCGTAGGGCGCAGCGCCAACCGGAATGCGCGCGACGATGCGATTGGTGGTGACATCGAGCACCCAGGCGTAGCCGCCCGTGGAGCTGAGTCCCCAGATTTCCTTGCGCGCGGGATTCGCGCGGATGCCGGTCGGGTCGGCGCCCACGGAGATCGTCGCGACGGGCGCGAGTTTGACGAGATCGATAGCGGTCACGGTGCCGTCGGCAGTGTTGTCCACGTAGGCGCAGAGATGCAGGCCCGGGCGCAGGAACGAAGGGCGAAGTTCGAGCGCGACTTCGCGGACGGCGAGCGCCGCGAGAAACACCAGCAGGATCAAGAGGCGGTAATTGAGGCGGATTTTCATGCGGGCCGCCTATGGAACCCGTGTGCACGTTCCCGCCCCACCACGCAGTTGTCATCCCGCTTGCCCTGAGCGTTTTTCGCGAAGGGAGCAAAGTCCCGCGCGACTTTTCTTTCCCGCTTGCCCTGACGAAGGAAGGGCGTTTTTTGCGGCGCGGGACGTCGCGAGGGATCTGCTGTTTCTTTTTCTTTTGCGCGGCAGCAAGCAGCGCCCCTCCAAAACCAGCGGCGCGTGATCGGGCAAGCATGTTAATTGAGCGTACGGCCGAGCACGGCGGCGATGGCGCGCACTTCGCCGACGAGCCGGTCGAATTCATCGGGAAGTATGGATTGCGGCCCGTCGGAGAGCGCGTGGGCCGGGTCGTGGTGGACCTCGACGAGGATTCCGTCCGCGCCGACTGCGACCGCCGCGCGTGAAAGCGGCAGCACTTTGTTGCGGCGTCCCGTGCCGTGCGACGGGTCGACGACGATCGGCAAATGGCTGAGGCGCTGCACGGCGGGGATCACGCTGAGGTCGAGTGTGTTGCGCGTGTGGTCGGAAAAAGTGCGCACACCGCGCTCGCACAGGATCACGTTGTAGTTGCCCTCGGACATCACGTATTCGGCGGCCATCAGAAGTTCGTCGAGCGTGGCGGACATGCCGCGCTTCAGCAGCACGGGCTTGCGCGCTTTGCCGGCGCGCTTCAGCAGCGAAAAATTCTGCATGTTGCGCGCGCCGATCTGAATCACATCAGCATATTTTTCGACGAGGTCGAGCGATTCGTTGTCCACGGCTTCCGTGACGACGCCCATGCCGAATTTTTCGCGCACCTCGGCAAGGATTTTCAGGCCGTCTTCGCCAAGCCCCTGAAAGCTGTAGGGAGACGTGCGCGGCTTGTAGGCGCCGCCGCGAAAAAGGCGCACGCCGGCAGCGCGGATGCGTTCGGCGATGGTGAACACTTGCTCGCGCGTCTCGACGGCGCAGGGGCCGGCAACGATGGCGACAGCCTGTCCGCCGAAGGTGACGTCACCTGACGGAGTGGGCACGCGGACGACGGAGTTTTCCGCCTTCACGTCGCGGCTGACGAGCTTGTAGGGCTTGCTGACCGGGATGCATTCGACCACTCCCGGCATCGATTCGAGCGCGCCGGTGTCCACCTCGCCGCTATTGCCCGTGATGCCGATGGCGGTGCGAGCCGCGCCGGGAATGGGGTGCGGGCGAAGTCCGAGCGATTCGATCCGCTGGCAGACGGCGCGGACCTGTTCTTCGGTCGCGTTTGATTGCATGACAACGAGCATGGTGAGCTTCCTCGATGAGCGACGAAACGGAAATTCTATCAGGAGGAGACGCGGGGGCAAAGCGCCCCCCTGCACTCTTCGAGCATCGGAGGACAGGGAGTCCGGAGTACTGCGCGCGGCGCGGCTGATTTTCGTCAGATGGGTATGGAGCGCGATACGTTGGCCATGAAATCGAGGAGCTTCGGATGCTGGAAGATTGTGGCGCTGATCAGAGTTGAGATGGCGGCCTTGGCGTCGCGAAGTTCATCGAGGCGGCTCTCGGGGCCGCCGGTCACGGCGTGCTTCATGTCCGCGGCCGCCTGCTTTTCGATTTCTTTCGGCTGCGCGTGTCCCAGCTCATCTCTAAGATACGCGGTGATGGCTTCGAATGCGCCGCGGTCGAGCCAGATCCCGTGGCATTTCGGGCACCAGTCGATCACGACCGACGAGGTTCCGAAGATCACAGAGACCATATTGACGCCCGCGCATTTCACGCAATGGCGCTTGGTGGCAATGGCGCTGGCTTTGTCGATATTCTCGATTTCGGCGTTGAGCCAGCGGAGCGAGCCGTCGGCCTCGCGATTTTTCAGTTTGCGCAGCTCGTCGCCCACCAGCCAGACGCCTTTGCATTTCGGGCAGCCCTCAAAATCCAGCGAGAAAACCGTGTAAAGGCCGAGCGCGTTTCCGCACGCTGGGCAACTGTCGCCGGTCGTTTGTTTCAGCTCCGCTCCCTTGATGGGGAGGACCTCGACGCTGAAATCGGTCTCGTCACTCGGCTTTTGGATGCGCTTGGACCAATAGGGCACGTGCGTGTTGTTGACGAAGTCGGAGAATCCCTTGCCCTTTACGGGCATGATTCTCGCGAGCGTTTGGTCGATCAGATTGAGCTCGCCGCCATCGAGCCAGAAGCCGCCGCAGTTTCGGCAATAGTGCAGGAAGATGTCGTCGGATTCGAGAAACTTCACCTTCGCCAATGTCGAGTCGTCGCAGCGCGGGCACTTCTTCGGCTGCTGCTCGGGCACGCTGTCCTTTTCGCTTTCGCAATACTCGATGCTGCCGTCGACGGTGAACGCCATCTTGTCCAGCTCGCCCTTGTCCAGCCAGAGGCTGCCGCACTTTTCGCACATGTCGTAGGAGATGCGATCTTTCTTGGTGATCACTTCGTTGTTGGTCATCTCCGTGCCGCAGTTCAAGCAATTCATCTCGGGCGTCTCCGCGAGGCTCTCGGTCGTGCATTTCGATTTTAGCAGCGCGAGCACGATGCATGGCAAGCAATCCTCGGTCAAGCTCGACTCGGCGCGGAGATGCAAGACAGCTTCCCAAAGAGCGGTGGGCAGACTAGAATCTCGCGCATTCTCATTTTTGCGCAATTCACTGCAAAGAGATGCGCGAGCGAGTCGGTGAGCCGATGCAGCGGGTGATTCGGGAGAATCTTCGAAGAAATGTGCCGCGCGGCAGCCGGAAGCGGCGGGATCGGCGGCAGGGAACTGGCCCGGCGCGCGATGCTGCTGCGTCAGGCGCTCGGGCGGCGGAGACAGCCTTCGGCGCAGGTTCGGACGCGGGCGATTCGACGAACCCGATCGCGAAGATCCTGGGCGGAATCGACGCGGCGACTGCGGCGAATCTCTGGCAGGTGGCCGTGATCTGCGTGACGGCGTGCCTGGCGCTGGGATTGGTGCAGTTTGTTGGCAGCGAGCAGACATTCCTGCATGTCTTTCCCCAAGGCCCGCGCGGATTCGATTCCTATTGGGTGCTGCGATACAAGGCGTGGTGGGTTGCGGTGATCGTGGTTAGCTATCTGGCGCTGCCCGCGATCGTGATGGCCGCGATGCCTGGCAAGCGGCTGCGCGACTGCAACCTTGGGTTCGAGGGATTCCGCCGGCACTTCTGGATTTACGTCGGGCTGTACGGCGCGGTGCTGCCCGTAATCTGGCTGGTGTCGCTGACGCCCGAGTTTTATACGTTTTATCCGATGTACCCGCAGGCGGGGCGGTCGTGGTTCGATCTGCTCAGCTGGGAAGCGCTGTACGCGGGGCAGTTCATCGCGCTGGAATTTTTCTTTCGCGGTTTTCTGGTGGGAGGCCTCTCGCGGTTTATCGGGGCGCTCGCGGTGCCGGTGAGCGTGATGCCGTACCTGATGATTCATTTTACGAAGCCGTGGCCGGAGGCGGCGGGCGCGGTGGTGGCCGGATTCGTCCTGGGTTGGCTCGCGTGGAAGACGAAATCGATCTGGGGCGGCGTGTGCGTGCACTGCGCGGTCGCATCCACGATGGATCTGCTCGCGCTGGCGCACAAAGGACAATTGCCGTGGCTGCACGGATAGCGCGCGGCGCCCCTGCTTCTCGCCGTCATCCTGAGCGAAGCGAAGGATCTCTCTTTGTTGGCCGAGATTGGAGGCGCGGGGCGGAATCGAACCGCCGATAAAGGTTTTGCAGACCTTTGCCTTACCACTTGGCGACCGCGCCGATCAGTCGGGAAATACCTGCGACGAGACTCGATCATAGCATCGCGCCGTCGGCGATTTCCAGAGGGTTAGCCCGCATAGGCGCCATCGAGCCATCGCAGTCCACGGTCGGACGTCGAATGCATTCCCCAGGGTCGAGGGTGTATAGTAGCGGCCGGCCGGATCACACCTATTTCGCGGCCTAAGACCCCATCGGAACCCGTTAAGAACAACCCAGATAAAAAAAGGCAGGATCGTTCTGGCGCCACGACTCGTGGCTCGGGAGTCGATCACGAAAAAAGGAGACGTGCATGAGGAAGATTCTGATTGCTGCTATCGCTATTGCATGGCTGGCGGGCGGCGGGGCAATGCTGCGCGCACAAGATCAAAACAGTCCCATACCGAAAGTGCTGCTGATCGCTCGCGAGATGGTGAAATTCGGCAAGGATGCGGGGCACGAAAAGAATGAGGCCGCTTTCGCAAGGGCCGCCGCAGCCGCCAAGTCGCCGGATCACTACCTGGCCGTGACCACGATGAGCGGGCCAAGCGAGGCGTGGTTCCTTATCGGTTACGATTCCTACGCCGAGTGGCAAAAGTCCAGCGAATACGATGACCAACCAAAAGTGCAGGCGTTGACCGGGCCCCTTTTCGAAAAAGACGCCGACTACATATCGGATGGAAGCCAGGTCGTAGCCACCTACAACGAGAAGTGGAGCTACAAGCCCGACATGAACATCGCCGAGATGCGCTACTTCGAAATCGAGACGATTCGTCTGCGCCCGGGACACGACAAGGACTGGGAGGATCTCGTGGCGCTGTACCAAGCGACCGCAGCGAAGGCCAATATCGACGAGCACGACATCTTCTTCGAGGCGCGTTATGGCGCCCCGGATGGGACGCTCTATATTTTCACGCCGCGCAAATCGCTTGACGAGCTGGACACGGCGATGGGCACCGGAAAAGCGTTCAACGAGGCGCTCGGTTCGGACGGGCAAAAGAAGTGGGCGGAATTGGAGGAAGCGGCGATTGCATCCGCCAACTCGACCCTGGTTCGATTCAGCCCCGAAATGAGCTATGCGCCGGAGGATTGGGTCAAATCCGATCCGGACTTCTGGACGCCGAAGCACATGATGGCCCCGAAGACGGCGGCGGCGCCCGAAAAGAAGAAGGAATAGTGCAGGTATCGGGCGCAGGGGCGGGTCTGAAATCCGCCCCTGCGCAGCGCGCTCAGGATTCTCTGGGCCTCCGCGATTTGTAACGCGCAAATCGTGATTTGACAGGCGCGCGCTTTCCGCAGATAATATGTCGTACGCCGACTCCTCCGGAGGAAATCGAGCACTTGCGGACCGGCCCGAAGTACATCTTTGTGACGGGCGGCGTAGTTTCCTCTCTTGGAAAAGGCGTGGCGGCGGCGTCGATTGGATGCCTGCTTGAAAGCCGCGGCCTGAAAGTCACCCTCCAGAAGTGCGATCCCTACCTGAACGTCGATCCAGGGACAATGTCGCCCTATCAGCACGGCGAAGTGTTTGTGACGGACGACGGCGCGGAAACGGACCTCGACCTCGGCCATTACGAGCGCTTTACCTCCGCGCATCTCACGCGCGACCATAACTGGACCACCGGCCGCATCTACGAATCGATCATCGCCAAGGAACGTCGCGGCGATTACCTCGGCAAGACGGTCCAGGTGATCCCGCACGTCACCGACGAAATCAAGGCCGCGTTCCGCAAGGTCGCCGACGACGTGGATGTGGTGATCGTGGAGATTGGCGGCACGGTTGGCGACATCGAGTCCCTGCCGTTCATGGAAGCGATCCGGCAGATGCGCCTTGAACTGGGCCCCGAGAACGTCGTTTTCGCGCACCTCACGCTCGTGCCCTTCATCGCCACCGCGGGCGAGCTGAAAACCAAGCCCACGCAACATAGCGTGAAGGAAATGCTCAGCATCGGAATCCAGCCGGATCTCCTGATTTGCCGCAGCGACCGCCAGTTGGGCGCTGATCTCAAAGCCAAGATCGCGCTCTTCTGCAACGTTGCGCAATCCTGCGTGATTTCCGCGCCGGACGTGGGCAACATCTACGAAGTTCCGATGACGCTCGCTTCCGAAGGTCTCGACGAGCAGATTCTGCGCCTGCTCCATCTCGAAGCGCCGCCGCGCGATCTGAGCCGCTGGCTGGCGATGCTCGAGACGCTCGAGCACCCGCAGGGCGATGTGCGCATCGGCGTGGTAGGGAAGTATGTCCAGCTCGAGGACGCGTACAAGAGCTTGCGCGAAGCGCTGGTTCACGGCGGGCTGGCGAGCCGCCAGCACGTTTCGATCGAGTGGATCGAAGCCGAGGATATCGACTCGGCCGCCACGGCCGAACGCATGCTGCGGCACGTGGACGGCATTCTCGTTCCGGGCGGCTTCGGCAAGCGCGGCATTCAGGGCATGGTCCACGCGATCACCTACGCGCGCGAGCACAAGGTTCCGTTCTTCGGCATCTGCCTCGGCATGCAGTGCGCCACGATCGAATACGCGCGGCAGGTTTCGAGGCTCGATCGCGCGGATAGCACCGAGTTCGATCCCTCGACGCCCAATCGCGTGATCTACAAGCTTCGCGAGCTGCTCGGGGTGGATGAAATGGGTGGCACGATGCGCCTCGGCGCGTGGCCGTGCAAGCTCGATCCCGATTCGTTCGCGGCGAAGGCCTACGGCGCCACCGAAATCTCCGAACGCCATCGCCACCGCTACGAATTCAATTGCGAATACGAGAAGACGCTCACCGACGCCGGCTTCCGCATCACTGGCCGCACGCCCGACGGCACGTACGTCGAGATCATCGAAGTGCCGGACCATCCGTGGTTCGTCGGCTGCCAGTTTCATCCGGAGTTCAAGTCGAAGCCGCTGGCGCCGCATCCGCTTTTCGCGGCGTTCGTTCACGCGAGTATCGAGAACCGCCGCCAGCGCCTCGGGCACGCCGCCGATGCGCAGTCGAAGTCGCATATCCCCGCCGTTGAGACACACGCCTCCGAGCCCCACACCGACGCTGCATCCGCCGACTAAAACCGATCTGGCTCTGTTGACATCCTGTCTGGACGACATATCTGTGCGGTTGTCATCCCGAATCCCCGCGCTTTGGCGGGGTGAGGGATCTGCTTTTCGGCCTTTAGTGACCTTCCAGGGAGGATCGAGAATTCACTGCGGGAAATCCATGTGCGGGGCCAGCAAAAAAGAAAGGCGCAGATCCTCGCGAATTTTGTCCGGAGTTTCTGCGCCCGCTAAGTTGTGCTCGGTGAGACCGAGCGATCCGTCTTACGCTGCCGCGAGATACTGCCACTCGTTCCCGGTGAACTTCACCTGGAACACGCCGCCTTCGTCCGCGTGGAGGAAATAATCCCCCTGCGGGATGCGGCTGGCATTTGCCGGGCGCACGGAGCACTTCTCCCACTTCGTCGGGCGCTGACCACGACCGTGCTGGTTGCCTGCATCGACGATATGGATGCCATACTGAACCCGGTATTCAACACCGGTCGGACGCGTAGGAACTAACCGTCCCGATCCCTTACGATTGCCTGTGCCCATCGTTTTATCTTTAGCCATGATAGTTATCCGATGCCGCATCATACCGAAAAGTTTCTTCGTTCGGTCTAAGGTATTCCCTGTATTTCATAGTACCACATTCCGCACCTTTTGGCCACACCTGATTTCGCTATTATTTCGCCATTGAGGGCCGATGGATTCTTCGCAGAATTTCAAAGGTCTTATAATCAGTTATTTAGGGGTCTCAATGCCAGCCCAAGTGAATAGTTCCCGATTCAACATCTCGACCGTTTCAGGGCGGTCGTCTCCGGCTAGGCTCGAATCGATTTTGTATCCTTGGGTCTGAAGATAATAGGAGAGCAGCCGGTATGATTTTCGGAAGTCTTTTACTTCGCCGGGATCGATCGATATCGTTTGGCCCGGCAGGTCGGGTATCAGCTCATCGCGCATATAGATTGCGTCGAAGCCCATCAGTCCCCAGCGTCCTTCGCGCTTCTCGGCGCGATAGAGAAAGCGCGAATGGGTCGAAAGCGTGGCGCTAACGCCTTTGATTGTGACGGGAAGGTCGATGATGCCGTGCATGCTCGCGACGGCTCGGTCGCCCGCGAGCCGCACGAGGATCGGCGCCAGCCGATGCTTAGCCGGAATGCCGCGGCGCGCCATCTCGATCGAGCCTGTCACAAAATCCGGCCCGTTGCCGCGAAACCAGCTCACGCGCACCAGCGAATCCGGCCAGAAGCACTCGCGCATCGTCTCCCAGCGCGCAAGATCGCGGCTCTCTCGCTCGCGCAGGATCAGCTGCGTAATCGCGGTAATATCCGCAGCCCCGGTCATGTCCTTAGGAAATGTATCACTCATGATCTTCCCCCATCTCTATGGCGCCGCGCATTATCGCACGGCATCGCTACACTGCGACCAATTCAAAGTTGAAAACCGATCGGAAGCCGCATAGGCTTGAGCATCGAATGCAACCATCGCGCAGCTTCGAGATCGGCAAATTCGCAATTGGAGGGGGATCGCCGCTCTTCCTGATCGCGGGGCCGTGTGTGATCGAGAGCGAAGCGCACGCCCTCATGATGGCAGAGCGGCTCTGCGGCGTCGCATCCGAGCTCGGCATCCCGCTGATCTTCAAGGCTTCCTACGACAAGGCGAATCGCTCGTCCGTCGCGTCCTATCGCGGGCCGGGGCTGCAGGAGGGCCTGCGCATCCTCGCGCAGATCAAAAAACGCACGGGCCTGCCGATTCTTACCGACGTTCACGAAGTTGCGCATGTCGAGCCGGCGGCGGAAGTTTGCGACGTGCTGCAGATTCCGGCATTCCTCTCGCGCCAGACCGACCTGCTGGTCGCGGCGGGCGGCTCGGGGCGCGTCGTTAATATCAAGAAGGGCCAGTTTCTCTCGCCGTGGGACATCGGCAATGCCGCCGAAAAAGTGGCCGGCACCGGCAACGAAAAAATCATCCTCACCGAGCGCGGCGCCTCTTTCGGCTACCAAAATCTTGTGGTGGACATGCGGTCGTTTCCGATCATGCGCAAGCTGGGCTATCCGGTGGTCTTCGACGTGACGCACGCGGTGCAGCTGCCGGGCGGAGAAGGGAAGTCGAGCGGCGGCCAGCCCGAGTTCATCGAGCCGCTCGCGCGTGCGGGAGCGGCCATAGGCGTCGACGGAATTTTTCTCGAAGTGCACGAAAATCCCGCGAAGGCGCTTTCGGATGGCACGAACGCGCTGCCGCTCGGCCAGCTTCGGCCCCTGCTCGAAAAAATCACGCAGCTCGCGGCTCTCGCCCGCGAATGGGATGTGCCTCGATGACGCCGAAACCGACCGTGGTGAAAGCTCGCGTCGCCAGCATGCCGAAAGCGAAATCCGCTATCGAGACGGCGAAGCGCGTCCTACAGATCGAGGCATCGGCGATCGAGGGCTTGATCGACCGGCTCGATGCGCGATTCGAGAAAGCCGTGGAACTCTTACATGCGTGCAAAGGGCGCGCGGTCGTCACCGGCCTCGGCAAATCGGGCCTGATCGGACGCAAAATCGCAGCGACATTTTCGAGCACCGGAACGCCTTCAATTTTCTTGCACGCGGCCGAAGCGCTGCACGGCGATCTCGGCATGGTGACGCCAGGCGACGTGCTCGTCGCGATCTCCTCGAGCGGCGAAACCGAAGAATTGATCGAGCTGAGCGAGGCCGCGAAGCGCCTGGGCGTGCCGCTGATCACGCTAACCGCGCATCCGCGCTCGACGCTCGCGACGGCGAGCGACATCGTCCTCGATATCGCCGTAAAGGAAGAGGCGTGCTCGCTGAATCTCGCGCCCACCGCGTCAACCGCGGCCGCGCTCGCCATGGGCGATGCGCTCGCGATCGCCCTGCTCGAGCGACGCGGATTTCAGCAGGATGATTTCGCAGCGCTCCATCCGCGCGGGCGGCTCGGCAATAAGTTGCGCCGCATCGAGGCGTTGATGCACGCAGGCGACGACCTGCCGCGAGTGAATGCGGCGGCGAAAATGCCCGACGTGATCTACGAAATGAGCCGCAAGGGTCTCGGCATGGCCGCGGTCACCGATGCGAACGGGCGGTTGCTCGGCATCATCACCGATGGCGACTTGCGCCGCGTGATGCAGAAGCGCAAGGAAAACGTGCTCGGCCTGAAAGCGGCCGATTGCATGACGAAAAATCCGGTCACGCTCCCGCGCTCGGAGCTTGCCGCCGCGGCGCTGCGCGTGATGGAAGAAAAGAAAATCACGTCCGTGCTGGTCGTCGATGCGGCCGGGCGCGTCGAAGGCGTGGTCCATATTCACGATCTCTGGACTCTGCAGCTCTTCTAAGGATCGAAGCGATGCGTCGCAGGGATTTCCTGGAGCTGCTGGGAGTGGGGATCAGCGTTCCTCTCGCGTCAAGTCTGGCGGCCCAGGTTCCCGCAAGCAGTCCAAAAGCTGACGTGACGCTGCACATCTCGCCTGTCGAAGTCGAAATCGCTCCGGGAAAAACCATCAAGACGATTGGATACAACGGTTCCGCCCCCGGTCCATTCTTGCGCTTTCGCGAGGGCCAGCGCGTGGTCGTCGACGTATTCAACGACACGAAGGATCCAGAATTGGTGCACTGGCACGGATTCTTCCTGCCATCGGAGATCGACGGCGCCATGGAAGAGGGCACTCCGTTCATCCAGCCTCATAGCAGCCAGCGCTACACGTTCGTGCCGCGGCCCTCGGGCACGCGCTGGTACCACTCGCACGTTTACGCGGGACGGAATCTGAAGCGAAGCACGTACACCGGCCAGTTCGGGATGGTCTACATCGAACCGCGCAGCGAACCGGGAGCATACGATGCCGAGCATCTCCTCTGCCTGCACGGATGGGATCCGTATTTAAGCAGCATGGGCGGAGACGGATCGCTCGAAGCCGTCTACCAGCATTTCTCGGTCAACGATCGCGCGCTGGGGTACGGAGAGCCGATCCGCGTTCGCCAAGGGCAGCGAGTGCTGTTTCGCATCCTGAATGCCAGCGCCACCATGATGCACCGGATCGCGCTCGCCGGGCATCAGCTTACTGTGGTCAGCCTCGACGGAAATCCGGTGCCGGCGCCGCGCGCGGTGGAATCTCTCACGTTGGGAGCTGCCGAGCGAGCGGATGTGATTGCGACGATGAACTCGCCGGGAGTATGGGTGCTGGGCGAAGTCGACGACCGGATGCGAAGCAAAGGGCTGGGCATCGTCGTTGAATACGAGAACCGCAGCGGCTCGCCCCAATGGACAGCGCCGGGCGACACTGCCTGGGACTACACCCTGTTTGGAACTTCAGGAACCGCGGCCGAGCCGGATGAAATTATTCCAATGGTCTTTCGGCCCAAGTTTGCGGGGAATAATTGGGTGGATCATTGGACGATCAACGGAAAGGAATTTCCGAAGATGGATCCCATTCTTCTGCGGGCAAACAAGAAATACCGCCTGCGTTTCGATAATCAGAGCGACGACGATCATCCGGTCCACTTGCATCGCCATTCGTTTGAGCTCACCAAGTATGCCGGCAAGAATACGGCGGGCGTGGTGAAGGATGTGGTGATGGTGCCAAGGCGAAGCCAGGTGGAGGTCGATTTCGTTGCGGGCGATCCGGGCCTGACCCTGTTTCATTGCCACAACCAGCTTCACATGGATTTTGGCTTTATGGCGTTGTTTCGGTATGTTGATTCCTGAGGGAGAGGCGGCGCGAAGCAGACAATGACGATTCGCGAAATCAAATTTCCGGCAAACGTGATACGGCGCGCGCGCAAGATCCGCGTCCTGCTGATGGACGTGGACGGCACGATGACGCCGGGCTACGTGTGCCTGCAGTCGTTTCCCGATGGCAGCGTCGCCGAAATGAAGGTGTTCAACGCGCACGACGGCGCGGGTATCAAGCTCGCGAGCATCATGGGGCTTCGCACGGGCTTGATCACCGGGCGCGATTCGACCGCGAACGCTCGCCGCGCTCGCGAAGCCTCGATGGAATTCGTGGTGCAGGGGCAGCCGAAGAAACTCGAGGCCTACAAGGCGATTCTGGTTCGCGCCGGCGTCACCGATGAGGAAGTGGCCTATGTGGGCGACGATTTGCCCGACTTGCCGCTGCTCGAGCGCGTGGGGCTGGCGGTTGCGGTCGGCGATGCGGTCGTGGAGGTGAAGCGCGCCGCGCACTACGTCACCACGGTTGGGGGCGGCCACGGCGCCATCCGCGAGGTCGTGGAGCTGATCCTGAAGTCTCAGGGAAAGTGGAAGAAGGCCATTCCTCTGGCAATAGCCTAAAAGTTACATTCCACTTGTCCAGTCGTACCCCTACCGAATCTGTCCTTCGGTCCAGTGTTTTCCCCCAAAGCCTAAAGGTAGCCTGTCGGAGTAGGAGAACTGCACATGACTACTCCGACCAGACACGTTATCCCGTTTGTTTCAAGGCTCCTGGCGCCACGCCCGGCGATCTTGCTGGCCGTTTTGCTCGGCGCCGGGGCGCTGGGAACTTCGCTCTGCGCTCAGCAAATCATGCCGGTGGCGAACTATCGCCCGCGGACCGATCAACTCGAGGTTCAGATGCTGGACCTGGTGAACCACGACCGGACTGACGTCTCAACGCTACAGGAAACCAAGGGGCGCGCCCGGCCTCTGCAGTGGGACGGCAGGCTCGCCGAGGTCGCACGGCTCCACTCGGAAGAGATGGCGCGCGAGGGATTTTTCGGTCATGAGGGGACGGACGGCAGCCAGCCGTCGAATCGCGTGACGCGCGCCGGAATCCAGTGGCGCTCGACCGGCGAGAATATCGCCAAGTGCCGCAACGTCGCCGAAGCCGAGGCGATCTTCATGGATGAGCCGAAGTTCCGGCAGAACCACCGCGGAAACATCCTGAATACATCGTACACGCACATTGGGATCGGGATCGCGCGCGGGCCTGACGGAGCGCTTTACATCACGCAGGAATTCGCGCAAGAACCCTAGAAGGCATCTGGCTCTGTTGAGATCCTTCATCCCGCACAGAGCCGCATCGTCGCAACGGCCGAGGGAGGAACGCCGGGTCTTGTAGCGCTGGCCTCCGGCCCGGCGATTTTGCCCGGGATGGCACGCCGGGAAAGAGCCGGCGAGACCCCGGCGCTACACAAACCGTCCTCTGCGCCGCAGGATGTCAACAGAGCCAAGGCATCTCATAAATGCCTGTTAGGGGGTCCGAGCTTGAGCTCCGACATTCAGGGCGAAGAAAAACTGGGCTCTAGCCCCTGAAGACACTCCTCGCTTCCGCCGCGAACATTTATGAGACAGCTTGGCTCTGTTGACATCCTGTCCTGAACGACACATCTGTGCGAATGTCATCCCGAATCCCCGCGCTTTTGGCGGGGTGAGGGATCTGCTTTTCGCCTTCGGTGAACTCAACAGGGAGGATCTCAACAGAGCCAGACAGCTTCTAGGCCCAGATCCCGCTAGATCAGGTATTCCGGTTTGCGAGCGCCTTGCGGCCGATCCGCAAGGCGTTCCTGTTTTAGGTGGAACTCCACGCCCGACTCGGACTCGCGCACGATGTACTCCGCCGGCCAATAGAAATTCAGCGATTCCGCGAGTTGCTTTGCCCCCGCCAGATCGCCGCGCGACGCGATCGGCAGCATCTCGCCGTTTCCCAGCTTTCGCAAAATGTCGTAGGTCCGCGTCATATTCTCGATTTCCTTAACAGGCTGCGGAAAAAAAACGCGCGCTGTCATCCCGCCTGCCCTGACGAAGGAAGGGCGGTGTGTGCGGGCGCGGGACGTAGCGAGGAATCTGCTGTTTTCGGAATGTTCAATAGGAACGACCAGATTCCCAGCGCAAAGCCCGCTCTCCGAATGACTGTTCGACAGTCTTTCGGCAGCCTCTGTTAAGGCCATAGACTGACACTGCGGGAAATTTCTGGCTGTGACGGGTATCACAATCCTTTGTGACAAGCGAAGAGCGGGATTTTACGCAAGAGGGCGGTGAAGGGCGCGCTGATCATCTATCAAAACCGGTCCTTCGTCCTGTGGCGGAGCGAAGCGAACCAAACCGAAATCGGTAAGCTTCAATGCGGGAATCACGCAGAGTGAAAGAAACGCCAGCACCATCGTTGGATCTTCGATCGATGATCCGATCTGGCGCGCGGCCTCGCGCAAGCCCTGCAGGTCCTTGGAGACATCCTCGAAAGATCGATCGGACATCACACCCGCGATAGGCAGCGCGATTTCTCCGAGAATCTTTCCGTTCCTCGCAACGACGTAGCCGCCTTGATTCTCGCGAATCCGGTTGACGGCAATGGCCATGTCTTCGTCGGTCGCGCCGACCACGCTGATGTTGTGACTGTCGTGTCCCACCGAGCTGGCAATCGCGCCCTCGCGAAATCCAAAGCCCTTCACGAAGCCCACGGCGATGTGTCCGTTCTTTCCATGGCGCTCGACGACGGCTAGTTTTAAAACGTCGTTTTCGAAATCGCGCTGCAATCCACCGTCGCTATTTTGCGGCAGGCGAAAATGCAGATGCTTCGTCACCAGCTGGCCGGGGATGATGCCGATCACATCCTGGTCGCCATCGTGATCATCAGCCACGGCGTGAATCACGAAGTCAGCCGACGACACGCGCCGATTCTTTACGCTGTTGTAGCCGACCGGCTCGATGCGCGCGCGCCGGTCGAAAAGGTCCGGCGTCACCATGCGGCCATCCTTGATGACGCTGTGAATCTTGCAGGTTGCAAGATCGCTCAGCAGGACGATATCCGCCTTGTATCCCGGCGCGATCAATCCGCGCGCCTGCCACTTCCGCGTGTTTTTATGCAGGCCGAAGCCCTCCGCTGCGGACCAGCTCGCCACGCGGTAGACATCGCGCGGGTCGGCGCCCAGGCGAATCGCCGTGCGGATGAGATGGTCGATGTGCCCCTCGCGTGCGATTTCGAGCGGGTTGCGGTCGTCGGTGCAGAATCCGAGGAAGGGTGAAAGCCGCGTCGTCACGAGGCTGACAAGCGTTTTGAGGTCCTTGCAGATCGTCCCTTCGCGGATGAAAACCTGCACGCCCTTACGCAGCTTTTCCTCGGCCTGCGCAAGGTCGGTCGACTCGTGGCAGTTGCGAATGCCGCAAGCGGCCATCGCGTTGAGCGCATAGCCCCGGATGCCGGGCAGGTGGCCGTCGATATGTTCGCCCTGGAACGCGACAAGTTTTTCGATCGTCTGCGGATTCAGCGACAGCACGCCGCCAATATCCATGAATTCCGCAAGGCCGATCGTCTTCGGATGGTCCGCGAATTTCTTCAGGCTCGCGGCGCCGAGGGTCGCGCCTGATGTTTCGAGCGGCGAAGCGGGCACGCAGGCAGAGAGCTGGACCATCAGGTCCATCAGCGTGTTTTCGGCGCATTTCTGAAAATACGCGAGCGCGGGCTCTCCGAGCACGTTGGCGATCTCGTGCGGGTCGCAGACGGCAGTCGTGGTGCCGCGCGGCAGCACGCAGCGGTCGAACTCCATCGGCGTGATCATCGAGCTTTCCACGTGGACGTGCGTGTCGATGAAGCCGGGGACGGCGGTGAGGCCCTTGCCGTCGATCAGCGTCCGCCCGTCGTATTCGGCGAGCGTGCCGGTGATCGTCTGGTCCGTAATGGCGATGTCGGATTGCGTGAGTTCGCCGGTGACCACGTCCAAAATCGTGACGCCCTTGATCGCCAGATCGGCAGGCTCGCGGCCCATCGCCTGCCGGATGCGAGCGGCGAAGTTGTTTGCGTCGCCAAATTTCATCGGCGGGCCCGTCCCGTGTCCATCACGCTAGAAGCCATCTCATAAATGCTCTTTAGGGGGTCGGAGCTTCAGCTCCGACATTAGGGGCCAAAGAACAATGGGCTTTAGCCCCTGAAGAAACTCTTCGGTTCCGCCGCGAACGTTTATGAGACAGCTTCTAGCACACCATCATATCCCCGCGCCCGCGCAATGCGAACGCCCAAAGAAGAAGTGAAGCTTCAGGCGCGGCTGGTGCATCCAAGGGCGAAGGAAGCGAAGGAACGCGAGCGAAGGAGAGAAAGCGCGATGCCGAAAATGAAAGCGGTGCAGGTGCCCAAGGCCGGAGGCGATTTCGAGATCGTGGAACGCGACATTCCGCAGCCGGGGCCGGGACAAGTAAGGATTCGCGTCCAGGCCTGCGGCGTTTGTCACAGCGACGTTCTCACCAAAGAAGGCTGGCCGGGCATCGTCTATCCGCGCGTGCCCGGACACGAGATCGCCGGCGTGATCGACGACGTTGGCTCAGGCGTCACGCTGTGGAAGAAAGGCCAGCGCGTGGGCGTTGGCTGGCACGGCGGGCAGGATTTCACGTGTCCCGCGTGCCGCCGCGGCGACTTCGGCCTCTGCGCCAACTTGAAAATCTGCGGGCATCAGCTACGACGGCGGCTATCAGGAATACATGATCGCGCCGTGGGAGGCGGTGGCGTCGATGCCGGAATCGCTCGATGCCGCGGAAGCCGCGCCACTTCTGTGCGCCGGGGTCACCACCTTCAATCCCTTCGGCATGCCGGAGCGATGCCGAGCGATCTCGTCGCTGTGCAGGGAATCGGAGGACTGGGCCACCTGGGAATCCAGTTCGCGCAAAAGTTCGGCTATCGCGTGGCAGCCATCGGGCGCGGGCCCGAGAACGCCGCGCTCGCGAAGAAGCTCGGGGCGCACTATTACATCGATAGCGCCGCTACCGACCCTGCCGCGGAACTGCAGAAGCTCGGCGGCGCGCGCGTGATCCTGGCGACAGCGCCGAACTCGAAGTCGATGTCGGCGTTGATCGACGGCTTGGGAAACAACGGCACGCTGATTGTTGTTGGGGCAACGATGGATCCGATCGAGGTCACGCCAGTTCAACTGATCTTCGGACGCAAAGGAGTGCGGGGCTGGCCCTCCGGAATTCCGACCGATTCCGAGGACACGCTGCGCTTTGCGGAAATCACCGGCGTGCGCCCGATGATCGAAAAGTATCCGCTCGCGAAAGCCGCCGAAGCCTACGCGCGCATGATGAGCGGCAAAGCCCAATTTCGCGTCGTCCTCACGATGTGACCTTGCAGCGAAGGAGGAGCAACATGGAAAGCAGCGAATCCGCAAAACAGCTCGCCGCGAAGGCCGGCGAATTCCTGATCGGAAACGACGTTCGAGTGACGCGCCTGGGATACGGCGCCATGCGCATCACGGGGAAGGGAATTTGGGGCGAACCCGCGGATCGCGCGGAGTGCGTCCGCGTTTTGCGTCGCGCCGTCGAATTGGGAATCAATTTCATCGATACCGCGGACTCCTACGGCCCGCACGTGAGCGAAGAAATCATCGCCGAAGCGTTGCATCCTTATCCCGCGAATCTGGTGATCGCCACAAAGGGCGGCTTCGACCGGACGGGCCCCGACCGATGGACTGAAAACGGTAAACCGGAACATCTGCGATCCGCGTGCGAAGGCAGCCTGCGCCGGTTGCGTCTCGACCGGATCGATCTGTATCAGCTGCATCGAATCGATCCGAAAGTCCCGGCGGACGATCAGCTTGGCACGCTGAAAGACCTGCAGGCCGAAGGCAAGATCAAGCACATCGGCCTGTCGGAAGTCAGCGTGCGGCAGATTCAGCACGCGCAAACGATCGTTCCGATCGTCAGCATCCAGAATCGCTACAGCATCACCGATCGCGGATCGGAAGATGTTCTCGAATACTGCGAGAAACAGAAGTTGGCATTCATTCCATGGTTTCCGCTTGCGGCAGGGAAGCTGTCCGGGCCGGAAGGTCCGATCGGCCGCGTGGCGGCGCAATTGAAAGCGACTCCATCGCAAGTTGCGCTGGCGTGGCTGCTTTCGCGATCTCCGGTTATGCTCCCGATTCCGGGAACTTCCAAGGTCGAGCATCTCGAAGAAAACGTCGCCGCTGCCGGATTGAAGATCGACGAAAAGAAAATGCAGGAACTGAGCCGAGCCGCGGCGCCAGCTAGAGGTAGCCATTTCGTAACAAGCCCCGATTCATCCCACGGCGTCGAAGTGCAAAGACAGCCCTTGGGGCCGTCAATCGTTCCCACAGTGATTTTCTCAGGTGTTCAATTTTGAGCAGATTTCCCTCCAGCAGCATGTCAGAACAATCGGTAGGAGCGCGCCAGAGGTCGCCGTGGCGTGAAATTATGAACAAGACTATCGTCTGGAGTGCTGGATTCAGAGCAAGCCTATTCGCAGTCCTCGAGAACGTGAGCGTAAAACTTCAACGTGCCAGGAACGCGCTGGCGAACGTTAAACAAAGGGCCATAAAAGAACATCGGAGATGGCAAGAAGTACTCCTCGAGAGGAAAGGTAGAGTTGGGCGCCTGTTGGCGGATTCGCTTGAGGCGGTTGTTGTGACCAACGATAAGCGCCGTCTTTTAGCCGCCAACCCTCCGGCTCTTGCACTCTTCGGCGTGTCGCCCAAAAACCTGGAGGGATTTGCTATCGACGCTTTCCTGCCAGCGAGTGAACTTCTGGAATTTGAACGAAACGGCCCGTTGTTCCTTAGGGGAAGGGAGCGACGAGGCGAATGTGAGATCAGACGCTTGGACGGCAGTCGCCGGCTCGTAGAATTTACCTTCCAGGCAAATTTTGTTCCCCGCAGGCACTTGTCGAGATTTCGGGACGTGACTGATCGTGAAGGAGGCAAAGCACGGAACACTGAAAACTTCGCCCAGGCTCATAGGCAGACTTGGGATACGGATGGATCAGTTCGTGGATCGTTTCAACGGTTGTGCCATTCCTTCCGGGCATTTCAGCAGGCCGAGCGCGTCGATCCTCGGCGAGAGAGCGCTCCAGAAGACGTGGCAATTCCACCTCGACACTGATTTTGATCTCATGTGCCTGGAACCTTTTGTCCGTTCGATTTGCTTTATGGCAAGGCGAAGGCGACGAAGGTGATGCCGGCGGCGCCGATTAGGTGTTGCTTGCCGTCGACTTCATAGGTGATGAGATTTCACTCCGCATTTTCTCCGCCGATCGTGAATTCCCAGAGGCGCTGGCGGGTAACCGCTCCATCCCGCAACCGCCTCTGAACTCTCAACTCTCGACTCTCAACTCTCGACCCCTCCCTCCCATTCGCCCCGTGAGCCGCTCTAACTCAGCCGACGCCTGCTCTCTCACCTCCGCCGCTTCCTGGTCTTCGTCGACCATTTGAATCTCCTGCAAGAACTTGAAAACGGCCTCGCCCGAGCGAAGCTTCCTGCACAGGCGGCTCAGCGACAACTGCTCCCGCGCATCGAGCACTCGCATCAACGCCTTCATCATCTTGGAATTGTTCGGCATCACGTCGCGAACGAATCTCTTCCCCGAAGGCGTCAGGGCCATCACGCCGACTCGCCGCCCCTTTCGTTTCTCATCCCTCTTCGAGTTCGCCTTGTGGTTCTCGTCGAATGGCACCGGCGGCAGCGCCACCACTACCCGCCGCACCCAGCCGCGTCGTTCGAGGCGCCCGCTCACCTCCTTCAGGTTTTGTCTGCTCGATTTGCGCTCGCGCGCGGCGTCTCTCACCGTGAGCGGTCCCTTGCGGTCCAGCAACTCCAGCACGCGAAACTCTCCGAACGTCAGGTCGAATGAATCGAGCGGCGGACGCAGCTCGCTCTTCAGCCATTCCGCCGTATCTACCAGATCCAGAAAGGCTTCCATGGCCCACCGGGTCTTCTCGCGATGGGTCGGGTAGTGTCCCATGCCGCAAAACCCTCCAAAATTGGCTTTTTCCGACTTTTTAGGGCCTCGTAAGCCCCCGCTAGGGGGCTGCTCCAGTCCCCTGTTACTGCGGAAAAAATAGCCCAATTCGCGAGAAAATAAAATCCGCACTTCTACGGCAGTGGAAGTGCGAGTCTTCCTTCCAATTTCAAATTTCCGATTTCCAATCTCCTGTTTTCACTTTGCGAGGGCACCGGTGGAAGCGTGGGCCTCTTTACCCTGCTTGCCCTGACGCAGGAAGGGAGCGAACGAAGGGCGGGCCCTCGAAAAGGTGCTCGTCGTAAGTCGGCTTTACAGGCTGCGGGAAAAAAGCGCGCGCTGTCATCCCGAGCGAAGTCCCGCGCGCTTTGGCATTTCCGCTCGGTGTTTGAGCGGCGCGGGACGTAGCGAGGGATCTGCTGTTTGCGGAGTGTCCAATAGAAATGGGTAGGGTCCTAGGGCAAACCCCGCGATCGCGAATGGCAGTTCGACTTTTTTCCGCAGCCTGTTTGGCCGCGGGCTTTGTTTCTCGAACGTAACGACGCCCCTCGGCCTCGCTCTCTCCCTGCATCAGGGCGAGCAGGGTAAACCGGCGCTACGAGTGGTTCGTGGCAGGGCTGCTGGATGGGACAGTTACCTCGCGCACCCTTTGCAGAAAAGAAAAACGCAAACGGATGCGGCACCTTCAAATTGTGTCCGTGGCTTGAATGAACTCGGGTGTATATGGGCGCCCGCGCGAAATTGATCCGTGCACAAATTCCCGAGGATACGCCACCCGCCAACTTACCGTTCAGAGAAATAGGCCTCAATCCAGAACTCCAGCGTGGCATCGTGTTGCAAGGGATTCCCGATCACGATCGATCTCATTTCCTTTTGATAACGATCGCGCAAGACATCCGGATCGAGAGAGCACGTCTTAGCGAGATGTCTTACATCCTCGCGGTCCCGTTCAGCGTTTCTGGTCAGCTTCGAAAGGGCCAGATCATAGGGATCGGGAACGAATAGGCGCAAATTCGCAAAATGGCCGGGATATAACTCCGTTAGTCGTTCGTCGTAGCTCTCAGGAACAGATGCGACGCCTACCCGCTGCACATACATTTTGTGTTTCTGAGCAAGGGAGGAACCCCGACCCGCCGTTGTCTCGATCTGCGCGGCGCAATCGTAGGGCTGGATGGAGAAATAGTCCAGGTCGTTGGTGCTTCTCAGGAGGCCGTAGGCTGCGACGACAGCAAACCCGCCGATGCAGTGCAATTGGACAGCTTCAGCCAGAAGGGAATCAAGGTCTTCGAGAAATGCTTTCCATGGAGCGACTGGCTCAGGAGACATAGCGAAGCGCATTTGGTCGCAGATCGCTCAAGAGGTTCCATTGCCGTGCTTCTTCGGAACGATGGGATCGAAGCCAGCGGCGCTCCGGTTCGCTCAGTTCTCGACAGAAAGAGTCTTCTTTCGCCAGCTTGCTATCCGCAAGGTGCAGCTCAGGCCCTTGAAGAGCATGGTTTCCGCTTACGGCCTTTGCCAAAGTCACACAGAACCCGAGACGGTTTTGGAGATTCTTCAGCCGCGCCTGTGGCACGAGCCAATCGAAGTCCACATCGGGATAACGGAAAAGGAGCCAGGGCAGGGCCTCGACCACCCGAGCTTCGAGGTTGTGATTGGCGAGAGCGTTCAATAGAAATACCGCAGGATTGACCTTCCTGGTTCCTCGGCGGAGATGGGCAAAGCCGGGATATGCCAATGCGGCAAGCTCGTACGCAAAGTCGTCAGGGCCAGTGTTGAGCGGAACTTCTGACACAGGCAGCACCGTAGGGGATACTTCATACTCGCGCATCAGTTTTCGGGCGAGCTCCGCAGATGGCTTACGTCCACCCTTTTCGAGCATCGACAGATAGGCTTGAGTTACACCCAGACGGGAAGCGGCCTGCTGTTGTGTCTGGCCTCGCCGTAGACGAGCTTGTCTGAGTTGATCGAGATTCATTGCTACCTTATAACAGTTACTTGTTATATTTGTCAAGACCGTTTCCAAATTAAGTTGATTTTCCAATATTTTCCAATTCTGGGAGCTTTCCACTGAAGCAAGTGCCGCCGGTTCAGCGTGTTAGGCGAGCTGGAGAAAGCTTGGGAAGCTTATTCAGTCTTCACTACGCCCGCTCGGCGGAAACGACGGCAGCGCGGGGGCTCGCTAGGGCCGAGGAGTGCCCGTTCGGTGTGATCTGCGGACGTTTGCGCCAGTCGTTGTTTCAGCCCGCAAGGGCAAACCGGTGGAAGCGTGGGCCTTCAGGCCCTCGAAAAGGTGCTCGTCGTACGTCGGCTTTAGCCGCGGGCTGTGTTTCTCGAGAGTGATCGACCCGCCCCTTTTATAATGCGTTAATCAAGATTTGTGGCATTCTGAAGGCGTTCAGATAGACTCCAGTCCGTGTTTCTGTGCGAGGCCGACATGACGCGGCAAACTGTGAAACTGACGCTCTTCTGCTTTGTGCTTATGAGTGCGGTGTGTGTCACCGCAGGCCTTGCCAGTCAACCCCAAGTTCCGGCTTCACGTGCTGCCGAGCTTTTTCTCGGCAAGTGGAAACTCAATACCCACGAGTCTACAAATTCCCCCGAGAGCGAGGTCATCACGATAACTTCGCAAGGAAGTGGATTCGTACTTGATTTCGATGAGAAACAGGACAGCGGTTACAACCCGAAATATTCAATAAGTACGGAAATGAAAGGTACAACGGTCAAGCAGGTTTTTGCGGACGGGTCCAAGACCGATGACCAGTGGCGCGTGACGCGGCGAGGACCTAAGAAGTTCGAGATGGAGCTGATCACTCCGCTAGGCGGTTGGAAGGATGAATACGAAGTCAGCAATGATGGGACAACTTTGACCATGCACAGGTACGAAGCGCAGGGTGGAATCGTTGCTGGTAAGGTGGACGGCAGCGAAGCGATGCATCGCTTCGAGCAAATCTTTGTATTTGACAAAATGAAGTAGACGCCAGGGTACCTGCATTGCCGACGCCAATGCGATAAGACCGATGCCGCGAAGGCGACGGCGAAGAGCCGGCGAGACGCCTGCGCTGCGCTGGTTTACGGGCGGGTGGCCCGGAAACAATTTCCTGATTCTACATTCTGGCGCGGCCGGCCGGAATCTCGATTTCCTATCTTTTCTCAACGTCAAGAAACGCGGAGGGTGCCCCAGGTTCGGTTTGAGAACCTGGGTCTTGGGGTTGACTTTTTCTCCTTATGGTCGATTTCTCCTCAGCTTCCGTTTTTTTTGGAGTGCGGTTGAATGATCCGAAAGACTGGCCCTGGAGCCGTTGGGCATTCTACTGGGGAGGCGAGAATGTCTTGATCCCCACCGACGTGCAGGATTGATGCCTGTGATTGAACCACGCCCGCTCGAATGGAAACGAAGGCAGCGCGGGTGCCCGCCAAGGCCGAGGAAGTCTGAGGGCGAATTTAGTCCCTCGAAAGGACGTAGCAATCGACGTCGTTAATTCCCCCAACCCCTGACGTGCCGCACGAGAATGCGAAGGGCTGACCGGGAACGGTCTGCGACTCACCCTGCGACCGCCGGTCGATTTTGACGCGAGTCACGTGGACAACCGATTGCCCCTGAGCACTCACGGTCGCCGGCCGTGACAGCCACATACCCAAGATGACCCCAACAACAAAGGAAAGTACGGCCAAGTAGTTCCTCATTTTCCCTCCTCGGTGCGCGGATTCCCGCTTCGCGCGCTAGATTGCCTTATGCGAGACTGGGCGCTACTTTGTTCAATAGCCTCTTGTCCGTTCGATTTGGGTTACGGCAAAGCGAAGGCGACGAAGGTGGTTCCGGCGGCGGCGATCACGTATTGCTTGCCGTCGATTTCGTAGGTGATGAGATTTGATTCGGCATTTTCTCCGCCGACCGTAAATTCCCAGAGCAGCCTGCCGGTGGTGGCGTCGAGAGCTAGAAAATTGCCTTCGTTGCTGACGGCGAAGACGAGGTTGCCCGCGGTTGCGAGCGTGCTGGTTTCCGCGGGAGCGAGCAGCTTGTATTCCCACTTCAGCTTGCCGGTGGTCGCTTCGAGGGCGCGAATCGCGCCGTAGACATCGTCTCCGGAGAGATTTATTCTTCCGCCGCCGCCGAAGCTGGGGAAGTCCACCTTCGGTTCTCCCGCGACGGTATAGGCGCCGGTTTCGCGAGCCGACACGTAGAACAATTTCGTGAGAGGGCTGTAGCACGGGCTATTCCAATTCGTGCCGCCGTGACCATCGGGATAAACCAATTGCCCCTTGGGAGTCGGCTCCGTATTGGGTTCCATGATCGGCCGCCCATTCTCATCGAGCCCTTTGGCCCATGTTTGCTTCACGAAGGGAACGCCGGCGACGAACTTGCCCGTCACGCGGTCGAGCACGTAATAGAAACCGTTGCGGTTTGCGAAGGCGAGAAGCTTTCTCGGCTTGCCGTCGATCGTGCCATCGAACAGCACGGGAATTTGAATCGAATCCCAGTCGTGCGTGTCGTGCGGCGTAAACTGGAAATACCATTTCATCGTGCCCGTATCGGGATCGATAGCCAGCACGGAATCCGTGTACAGATTGTCGCCCGGGCGGTCGGCGCCGTTGTAATCGGGCGCGGGATTTCCAATGCCCCAATACAACAAGTTGAGCTCCGGATCGTACGAGCCGGTGCCCCACGTGCCGCCGCCGCCGGTGCCGGACATATCCTTGCCCCAGGTTTCCGAGCCCGGCTCGCCGGGAGCGGGAATGGTAAAGCAACGCCAGAGACGCTTGCCGGTTTTCGCGTCGTAGGCGTCGATATAGCCGCGAATTCCGACGTCTCCACCGGAAACTCCGACGATGATTTTTCCGTCGAGCACGCGAGGCGCGCCCGTCATCGCGTATCCTTCGCCGTTGTCGTCGACGTGAACTTTCCACTTCACGGCGCCGGTCGTGGCGTCGAGCGCAACGAGGTACGCATCGAGCGTCGTCACATAAACCGTATTGCCGTAAACCGCTACTCCGCGATTCGAACGATGCACGCCGATGGTGTATAGCCGGGAGGGGAGTTCGGGCGTCCAGCTCCAGATCTTGACGCCGAGGCGCGGGTCAAGAGCCGTCACCGTGCCCAGCGGTTCCGTGATGTACATGATTCCGCCGACGACAACGGGAGACGATTCGATCGGCTGGACTGGCGGGTTGGGCTGGTACATCCAAACCGCCTTTAGGCTGTGAACGTTCTGGGTGTTGATCTGCGTGAGCCGTGAAAAGCGCTGCGAACTATAGTCGCCGCCATACATCAGCCAGTCTTGCGGCGTCTTGTCTGCGTGCAGCAATTGCTGGTAGGTCACATCCTGCGCGCAGGATCGCGGCGGCGCCAGGAAGAGGGAAGCGGCAAAAACCAGCGCACACAGGTAGGTTTTCATTGCGCGCCTTTCAAAGTCAGGAGATAGGCCACGAGGTCATCCAACTGCTCGTCGGACAGTGTGCCCTTGAAGCTCGGCATGATGCTTTTCCCCGGCTCTTTTTCGAGCGAGCGCAGGCCCGGCTTCCAGAGAGCGTGGAATTTTCCGGTCGCGTCCTTCAGGACAATCGTGAACGAATCTTCACCCATGCGTATGCCTTCCACCACGTGCCCGTCCTTTTCAACCGCGCGGAACATCAGATATTGAGTCCAACTGTTGCCCATCATTCCGCCGCCACCCACTTGGGGCAGATTCGCGGCGGGATCGAGGAGTCTCTGCTTGAGACTCGTGGGACCCCGCTCCGAGCCGATGCGCGTCAAGTCGGGGCCGATGCTGCCGCCCGTCCCATCGATCATGTGGCACGCGGTGCAGCCGCTCGATTGGAAGACGGCCTCGCCTTTTTGTGGATCGCCCGTGGATGTGCCGGAGTTTTCGGTGACGTTCAACGTCTTGAGGTAGGCCACGATGTCCGTTGCACCCGTTGCCGAGATCATGTAGAAGCCGGCCATCGCGGTGCCCGGAATTCCTCGCCGGATGATGTTTTCTACCGCCGCGTCGCCCAGGCTGGCGGGAACTCCGCGGAGATCGGGGCCGTCTTCGCCTCGGGCATCGACCCCATGGCAGGTGGAGCAGTTCGTATCGAAAAGCGTTTTGCCCTTGGCAGCATCGGGTGGACGAGAAGGGCGCTCGTCGGGTGGCGCCTGGCCCGCGGCAGGAGAAACGAGAACCGCGCCCGCAGCGAGAGTCGACGCAACGAAAGCCAAAGCGAGTAGCCGGAAGCATTTAACTCCACTCACACGACACCCCCCAAACCTTCGTGTTCCGGATGCATTTTCGGGATCACCCATTCGCGCCGAATTCGCCTACATCCATTTGTCGATCGATGCGCTGCGCTCGTGGTTCATATTCGCCACCTGGAAGAACGCGTTCGCCTGGCCGCCGCAAACCACGAGATTGATATCGGTAGCTCTCGGGAAGAAGGGAATCAGCGTATCTTCGGGAACCTTATACCACGTGGCGTAGGGCTCTCTTCCTTGCAATGCGAGCGGATACAAGTGGAACGGCGCCAGGAAGGATTCGCGAAAATCCTTGGCCGTGCGCATCGTATTCTTCCACAACCATTCGGTGAGCTTTTCCTTGGCGTCGTATCCCTGGTCCACCAGGCGCTTCGCCACCAGCGGATCGCAAATCACGAGCGCACCCGACCCGCCGACCATGGATTGGAACATGAAGCTGATCTGTTCATCGAACATGGCAGGCTCGGCTCCCGCGCCCTTCGCGCCGTGGCCCTGGCGGAGGTCCGGCCCGCCGAAGATGCTGACCACGTTTTCCTCGGGCTTGAATCCGAACTGCACGTGGAGAGGCGTCCACGGGCTGTTCTTTTCATCCTCCGCGATCACGCAGTTGTTGTAGTCGAGCTGATTGCCCTGGCCCCCTTGATAGGTGTCGCCGGGTATGCCCCCATTCGTGAGATTCTTGCCCATCAACGTCCACGATCGCCCGATGGTCGCGTTGGCTTGCGCGAAAGGGCTGAGCGCGCCAAGCCCGTAATTCATATTAAGCTTGTCGCGGATCGGGCCGTTGATCACGATCGCCGTGCTAGAAGACGTCGTCGAACCGAAAAGGCCCAGCGGGCCCAAGGAGGCCATGGCGAGCACGACCGGAAAATATTCCGGGCGGCATCCGGCCATGACTGCGTTTACGGCGACCTGCCTGACCGTGTAGCCCCACCGCGCGGACGTGTAGCCCACGCCTTGGAGCGGCGTCTTGAGCACTTCATCCGGACTGTGGCTCGTGGCCTTGAGCATCGCCTCCACTTTTTCTTCGGTGGGGATGACGATCGGCATGTAATCCGTCATTCCATTATTGAGGAAGATTTCCTGCAGATTGTCCGCGGTTTCCGGGCCGTAGGTTGCCGGCCCTGCGGCAACGGAGTCCATCCCGGTCTTCTTCTCGTCATCCGTCAGCGGCCTGGTGAGATCGTCAACGATTTCCTTCATGATCTGTATTCCGGACACGGGGTCGGGATTCACGAGATAGGCTGCGAGCGCGTCGGCTGACTTGCCGCCGACCGGGTGGGGAGTAAACACCTGGCGCAGGTGCGGCATGCCTTCTCTGGCCGCAGTGAGGTTCGCCAATTCCGTGTAGGCCTTGGTGCACATCGGAATTGCGGGGACGCCCATCTTTTCCATCGTTACGCAGTGACTCACGGTCGCTGGGGCGCAGCCTCCTCAATGCCCGATGGCCATCACGCATGCGTATGCGTTGGCCTTGATCTCCGACCAGAGCTTGGGATCATCCATGGCGTAAACGCCGGCTTTTGTCCGGAAGACGGTCTTGACGGTGGGCATGTTCTCCTGAAACCAGATCTGCATTTTTTCCAGGAGGGTCGCGCCGCCATCAAAACTGGTGGCATCGACCACGTAGATGGTCTTCCCATCGAGGGAGCTGGCGCGAGGCGCCATGGCATAGAGCTGGATCGCCGGAGGAGTTCCCTTTGGGCTGACCGCCGTCAGCTTCGGTTCGCTGCCCGCTCCGTGCGCACCCTTCTTCTTCTGTTCCGCTTCAACCTGCGAGCCCACGAGAAGCGCCGGCGACATGCCCAGCAGCGACAATAGCTTTCGTCTGTTCACTTTCATGGATGACCCCCTATATCCTGCGGCGTCCGGCCAACCTACAGACGCACGCCACCGCGGCACGGTTCCAGAGTTCGCCAATCTTGTCAAGAGTTTAAGTTTGCGTTTACCTGGGCGCCAGAGGTTTCCGTGCTGCTCTCGGAAAATCGGGGGATGAAGCGTGGCCTAACAATCTCTGAATATTGGAGCGGGCGATGGGAATCGAACCCACGTCCGAAGCTTGGGAAGCTTCTATACTGCCATTGTACGACGCCCGCCCAATTGTTCTCTAGCTCACTGATTGTACAACACTAAGCAACTTCATGCACTCGCCGCAAATTTCTTCCATTTTCCACTATTTTCCAAAATTACGACCTTGTTGCCGTTCTGCATGGAAAAGGCGGCGCGAACTTGTTCGAGCGGAACCTCACCGGTGTATCGCGTCGTCATCGCCTGGGACGTGTGTCCCATCTGCTGACGAAGAACGGCGGGATTGAGTCCGGAGAGTTCCCATCTGCGATTGCAGCCGTGACGAAAGGCGTGCATTCCAGCCTGCGGAAGCCCGAGGGCTTTGAGCGCCGGATGCAAACCATCGTGCAGCACACTGGTTTCGCGTAGAGGCGAACCGTTACGTGAGTGAAAGACAAGCGAGCAAGGATGGGGCTGCTTTTTCGCAAGATAGGATTTCAGCGCCCTCAATGCTTCTTTGCCTTCGCGATCGACGAGAAGAACCGTTCGATAAGCAGCGGCGTTCTTGCACGGCCCGATTTCATACAGCCGCTGTTCGGCCGATTCATCCACGCGAATCGCGCCCGCCCGGAAGTCAATGTCGTCCAATTTCAGGGCGAACAACTCACCGCAACGCAGACCCGATGCGGATGCCAGAAGGAAAGCCGTAGCGTAAGCATTCTTGCGGTTCTCGTTCAAGGTATCGAGTTCTCGAACGGCAGCTGCGATCCGTTTGGACTCGGCCCAGGAAAACGAGACGGCTTTACGGCTTTCGATTCTCATCCGCAACTTGTCTTTTTCGGGTATGGCGAGACCCTCTTGAGAGAAAGGCGGGGTTCTGTCTTTCGAGGCGCACGACAGCACACGCTGCATGGTTCGCAGAATGTTTTTGATCGTCACCCAGGACATACCACATTTTCTCTTTCGCCAAGCCCATTCGTTCACTCTGTCGATGTCAATGTGTTCGACCGGGACATCGTTCCAGTCGTCTTCGAGGTGTGCTTTCAGATGGTACTCGGCCACCGAAAGCGTGGACGCCCGAAGCATTCTGGGGGCGAAGACTTCCCGGTAGTGTTTGACTGCATCGGCGAAGGTCAGCGAGGACGGAATCCTGTACTCATTCGAGTTGACCCCCAAGTGCATGATGAAGTCCAGCTTCTTCCGTTCCGCTTCGCTTTGCGTCATCTGGCTGACAAGTCCGATCACTTCTGTTCGACGTTCTCTTCTTTCCTGCCCTGCAACATCCTTCCAGTACTGAAAGTAGTACTCGTTGACGCCCTTGGTCCTGTTCCAGCGCGTCCGGACCGAGGGATTCTGTCCAGGCCTGCGACCCATTGATTTTCCTCGCTTTCGGGTCGCTGAAACTGGCGGCAGAGCCATCGTACCAGCGTTCGTCCGAGAGGCAAGCGGAAGCTCGGCCTGTCGCGATCGATTCGCGATGGAATGGCTATCGGGCAAGCGGCTTTACCCCACGCCCCAACCAGCTGAGCTACGGGCACGTGCTGGGAACTGCGTCGACATCGAGGGCTCCTTTTAGTCGAGTTGTTGCTATCTATTCTTGTCTGTCTGGATCCGCCCATTCCTCAGGAGACGAATCAGGCGGTTTGTTCACGACATCCAGTGCTTGCCGGGCTTTGTCGACCGTGCGGCGGGCATAGTCAAGCGGGTTGTGTTTTTCGCCTTCGCGAAATTGAGCGATGCTCCGAATGACTTCCTCGGGATCGGTACCCCGAGCGAGTGCTCGTTTCGCGAAGGCCCAATCGCGTTCGGACTGACTGAGGGGACGGGGTTCGGTTGAAGCCGCCGCGTTCGAGTTTCGGCGCATCGGCTGATAGGGGGAGTCGAGCTGGTCGATTCGGACTTTGAAGTCGAGCGGACCGTGAATGCGCTCGGACTGCTGCTCTGCCTTGACGATGAAGTCCTGGTCATATTTCTTGTTTGCGAAGCCGGGTATGCGAAGGACGCGGGTCGAGTCGGTCGCCGCCGGGTCTCCGCCGAACTTCCGCGCCATCGCCCGAAGCAGGGCCTCGGCCTGATCCTGAGCTATGCCTTCGATGCTCCAGACCACTTGGAACTTGTCGGGGGATGTGGACAGAACATAATTCGGCCGGGGCACCAGCTTCGATTGCTCAATCGAGGCAAGCGACGCCCGGCCGTTGTGGTCGAGGTCCACATAAAGATGCCGGATGGAAAGGACGTCGTCCTTGGTGCGCGTGCGAGCAGCTGGCTTCAGAGGATTCATTCCAACGTAAATGTCAAACCCGTCTCGACCGTTCTTGAAGCGAAGCCAGTCCTCGAAGGCCGGTTCCAGAATTTTCTCCACGGTAGCAATGCGCTGTACGGTTTCTCCGCGGTGCCGGTTCCGCATCAAAACGGCGAGTCGATCGGAAGACTCGAAAGCGCTTCCGAGATATTCTGTTGCTCCCATCGTTTTTCTACGGACATCCAGGTCCGTCATCGCTGGGCCTCCTGCCTCTGATAAACGGCACCGTAATCGAACAGATCGACGTCGGGATCGTAGCTCGTGATTTCGAGCACTTCGGAGACGAACCTGCGCCCCGGCCTGCGTTCGATCTGAACGACGACATTGAGCGAGTCTCCGATGTTCGTCTTAATGGCGCGGTACGGCAGTTCGATTCCGCTCTGCAGGACACAGCTGGTGAAGCGCGCCAGACCCTGCCTCGCGGAGCTCGCGTGGATCGTCGAAAGCGTTCCCGAGTGACCGGTGTTCAGCAGTTGAAGGAGATCGAACGCCTCGCTGCCCCGAATCTCGCCCAGTATTATCCGATCCGGGCGATGTCGCAGTGAGGCCTTGAGCAAGTCCCGGATCGCCACAGCCGTCAAGCCTTTTTGCGCCTGACGAGCTTCAAAGCGAACGAGATTGGAGTGCCCCATCCGAATTTCGGAGGTGTCCTCGATCAACAGCACGCGCTCGTCATCGGGGATAAATCTGCCAAGCACGTTCAAAAACGTCGTTTTTCCGGTGCCCGTTCCACCGCTGATCAGGATGTTCTTCCGCGCGAGAACGTAGCCTTCGAGGCGCTTGGCGAGAGGCTCGTCGAGGGTTCCGAGAGCGACCAAGTCCTCGATGGTGAACAGGCGGGCGCTGAACTTGCGGATCGTGAGCGTTACGCCGCCCAGACTGCAGGGCGGAATGACCGCGGCCACGCGGCTGCCGTCAGGCAATCGCGAATCAAGAATGGGCTTGGCTTCCGAAATGTCGTCGCCCAGGCGTCTGGCGATATTTTTTACCGCGACCATCAGCGCCCTTTCTCCCATCGATACGCCGGCGACCCTCTCGAGAAGTCCCTGCCTCTCGATAAAGATCGAATCCCCGCCGTTCACCATGACTTCGCTGATGGAGTCGTCCGGCATTTGCCTTCGGGTCGTAGCACTCGGCCGGCGGGCAGAAGGTGCGCTTCACAGCCGGGTTGTCGTCGAAAAGAGAGAGGAATACGGAGATGCCCTCAATGATCGAAGTCCGGAGCTTGGGCCCGATGCGCTTCCAGTCGTTGTAAAACCATCGTTTGACGGCCTGAAGCTGTTCCTGGCGATTGGGATCGATCTGGTCGAAACCCGCTTCGCTGAGGCACTCGAACGGAATCGCCCGAGTCTCAAGAAAACGCCGTACGCCGGGCGTCTCTTTGGTCCGGTACATCCGGACGGACTCGTCGAACCCGAAATCGAAGAGCTTGAGGTCGGGGACATGGGGCAAATAGTCGTCGGCCGACACGAGCAGGAAGTAGCGTTCTTCCAGGCGCCGCTCCGCGTCGTGAATCTTGTTCTCGAGCACGTCGGGCGAAATGGCGCATTCGTACACGTCGAACAGCGTGACGTAGTCGTAGGCGACCTTGTGGAGAAGAATGATGAATTTGACGAGGTTGGTGTATGCCTGCTGCCAGAAGGGTTCTTTGCCCTTGCCGAAGAGATTGTTCAGGAGCGACGCGATGCTGTAGGCGAGCGCGTAGGCATCGAGATCGTTGTGTAAGGGGTTGTAGCGATAGTCTGAATCAAGGCTGATCTCGACGTAGTCTTCGCCCCGCGCGTGGCTATCGAGGATTCCTTTCACCTTGCGGCAAAAGTCGCCCTTTACTTCGAGCACGAGACCGCCGATTTTCTTGTCCTGATCCGTCGCCCGATAAGCGAGGATTTGCTCGGCGAACGGAAAGATGCAGCAACTGGTCTTGCCGCTCCCCACAGCGCCGAAAATGGCGATGCCGGTGAACAGACCGCGTTCGGGAATCGTGAGCCAACGTGGTGCAGGCGAGGGGCCTGGCGTTCGGGCATTGTGAACTTCGCCGATGACGAGGAAGAGCTCTTCGCGCTTCCGAGGGTCGGAATAGTGGGGCAGCTCGCCGGGCCGGACCTTCGCGGGAACCTTGAGGGCGAAGATGTAGATTCCCGAGAGCAGAATCGAGTAGGCGATATAAGGGGTCGTGTAGAGGGAAACGAGGTAGGAGTACTTGAGCCCGAGAAACACCGGGCGCGCCCAGAGAAACGTCAGCTCGATGAAGAAGTTTTGCTCCGGGAATGGTGCCTCGCGATAGAGCGCGAATCCGGTCGCCATGGCCATCACGTAGGCCACAAGGTTCCTCGACTGGAGAAGGCGCTGGATCATGCGAGCCTCGGGTTGGGGGATGAGGCTGCGCCGGTCCTCGCTGCCGGGGGTCCTGGTTGGGATGCTTTCCACTTCTTGTATTCCGGGTCACGACTGAGCATCTTGCGAAGAGCGAAGTTCGTGACGTAGTCCGCAGTGCAATCAACGAAGCGGCAGTAGTCGTCGAGAAGCTGGCTGACGGGCTCCTCCAGCCGGATGTGGCGTTCAACGGTTTCGGGTGGTTTCTTAATCAGTGCCATTCTCTTCCTCCTTGTCGTGAGTGATTTGTTTCGTGGCTCTGACGCGGCCGACCGGCTGGGAGGTGGCGCAGGTTCCAAGGAAGTGGATGGCACGGGAGCCGGGGTGGCGAGCGGAGGTTGGGCCGATGTTGCCAGGCGTGTGCCCGCGACCTCTTCGGGTTTTGGTTGAATCGGAGCCCTCATTTGAACGCCTCATCTTCGCGGAAGTAGGTGATGGTCATTCCGAGTGGGTTGATGGGAATCAAGTCGTTGGGCACCTGGTTTCTGAATACGAAAACGAAGTTGGCGGTGTAGAGGTCGCGCTTGATCTCGGTATGGTCGGCGGGCGAGTAGTACACCATGTAGAAGTCGACGTGGGCGCGATAGGGTGGCGTTTCGAGTCCTTCGAGCGCGACGTTCTTGACGTCGATGTCGATCTCGGGTGCGGAAGTATTCGTGAGAAAGCCTTTGATGATGTCGCCCTTCTTGTAGGCGTCCAGAACGCTGTTCGCCAGGCTGCCGTCGAGGAAGTAGAGGGACTTCGCGAAATCGTCCTGGATCGTGTAGCGGTTCCGCCGGTAGTAGAGGGCGCAGAACTGCGAGAGGAAATACTTCACCTCCGCGTCCTGGGGCTTGTACTCGAAGTTGTGGTAGTTGATCGCTTCCGCCCGGCCCACGTCGTCGATACGGATCACGAGGGGACGGAAGTTCTGGAAGGTGCGAATGGTCCTCAAGTCGATGAGCGCGAGGGCCACGCAAACGAGGGACACGAGCGCGAGCGCAATCTTGAGGTACGTGTTCGTCACCATGGGATCACCGTACTGTTCGAGGTAGAGCCGTTTGGCTTCATAAAAGCTCGCTTCATTGCTCACGAGAAAAGCCTTTCGAGGAGCGAGGCGGAGGAGCCTCCCGATGTGCCGCTGAAGATGTGATTCGTGAGCATCGGTATTTTCAAAAGGGCGTAGATGGATGCGAGGAAGACAACGAACAAAACAGGGAACCAAGCCATCAGTTGCACGGTGGAGAGCGTGCCGGCAGGCGGGAGCTGGAGGCTCCCGATGATGAGATTTCCAATGATAAAAATGACCGCGGAAGCGATGACCTGATAGAAGGCGTACTGGATGAAGCATCGGAACCAGCCCCAGAAAATCCACTCCATCTTCGGGACGACGAAAAAGGGTATGAAGACGGGCCCGACGAGGACACAAACGGCGGTGGCGATGAACCCGAATGCGATCACGACGAAGGCGACGGCCTGGGCCGCCGCCAGCAGGATAACGACAACCGTGTAGATGGCCGTTCCGAGGAAGTCGCCGAAGCCCGGCGAGTCAATGCGGGCTTCAAAATCGGCGATCCCCTGTTCGACATTCTGGAGCGAATTCTGGTTGATCTGGTTCGCCAGGAACTGGGACTCGTTGGTGACGAGGTTGTGGAAGCTCGCGCCGACCGCGGGAATCGGGGTGTTGTAGTAGTTGACCATCGCGAAACCGAAGCTCAAGGTCAGAAGCAGACTCGCGAAATTGTCGAAGTGAAACGGATTCCTGCCGCCCGCGGCCGAGAGAGCCGACTTTACGCCGTACCAGACCACGAGGATCGTGGCAAACGAGCGGAAGAGGTTCTGGCCCATCGCGTCGAAGAAGCCGAGGTTCTCCGTGAGCAGGTTGTTGATCGCCTGGAAGATGTACTGCAGGAAATCCGTGTGCACGGGCGTCGGCTCCTTCGAAGGGTTGGGTTCCGCACGCTTACGGCATGCGGAAGCTCTCGAGTGAATCGGTAAGCGTGCCGGTGACATGGTTCATGTTCCCGGCGAGGCTCGCCTGGCGCTCGATGTCGGCATTGATCGTGTTGGTCGTCGCTTCCCGCTGCTGTTTGGCGAGGATGGTTTGCTCCTCAAGCATCGAAGCGAGAAGCTTGTTCGAGTCCTGCAGGGTGCGGAGAGTCAAGACTCCCGCCGCGTTGATCTTGTTCAGAACGGAGACTTCCGTGTTGAGATCGGGGTCATCGGAGAACGAGTCTTGTTCGAGGTTTGCGATCTGAGCCTGGACACCGTCGGCGTTATCTCGGATCGAGCCGATCGTCGCCATCGCGTTCACGTTCGCGCCGTCGGCGAGTTCAACCGACGCGTATTGGGACTCGACGCGCCCGAGCTCCGAAGGGTCCATACCCGAAAGCTGGTCCGCGGTGTACGGGAGCAGTTGGGTTGTGGACTTCTGGTAGCCGGTGTTGATGGCGGGAAGGAGGCCGGAGTTGATGCCGCTGATCCAGGAGCCCGTGTTTCCGAAGGTGTTGAGCGAAGTCACATTGCGCCACTGGGAAAACACGGCGCGGTAGCGAGCGGGCATGTTTTGGACGAACTGCGCCATCTGAAGGGCTAGGTTGTAATGCGAGAGGACCGTGGCATAGGTCTTCTGAAGCTCGATCAGGTGCTGCTGGAGCTGGTAGTAGCGAAGCAGCGCGTTTTGGTAGTTGGTCGGGTCGAAGACGATCCCGCTCCCAAATTGAGCGGAGGCGGTCCCCACCGAGAGAATCAGAATCAAGAGAACTGCCGGAATCTTTCGTTTCATCGAACCCCTTTCCTTTCGTGCCCTCAGAAATCGGAGGGCATGGTGTGGTTTGCGTAATCGGGCAAAGCCAGATCGCCCGCAAGATAGATCTTCACGCGGTGACCCTCGCGGATCGTGATCGTGGGCAGGATGTTGAGGAAGTGGTTGAGGATTTGAGAGGCAGACTGAGCGGCGCTCGATGCGAATCCCTGGCGCATCACGTCGGTGCCGGAAGCGGTGAGTGCGCTCCCGGTGCCGGCTTCGGCCACCGCACCCAGGGCTCCGATCGCGAGGGACGCGCCGAAGAGTCGCAGGTAATGGTTGTTCACCTGATCCCGAAGACCGGTGTCGCCGATCTGGTCGAGACCCTTGAACTGGTCGAGGCCGACGGAGTAACCATCGGGCATGAGGAGCCGGTGAAACACGACGGCGAGGCGAGTTTGACCGGAGTTGTCGACCCTCCTCGTTTCACCGAGGAGTTTCGAGCCTGCCGGAACGAGCAGGTGCTGGCGATCGTGTGAGTAGACATCGGTTGTGAGGAGGCATTCGACGGGCCCCGAGAACTGCCCTTCCAGACGGTTAATGAGAACGGTTTCCAGGATGGTCCCTTCCAAAAGAACGTAGGTTTTCCCTGCCGCCGCGTGGGACAACACGCTTGGCGCGGCGGCAGGGTGAGCCGCTTCCTCCTTTCTGTCGCTGTTTGTTTCAGGCGGAGCAACTTCGGGCTTGGCGGAGGCAGCAGAAACCTCTGGCGCCGCGGTCGGCGGCGGCATCTGTTTTAAAAGCTCCGCGAGTTGTGCGGCGTCGGGACCTTCGGGCTGCGGACTTGGATTCGACTGACCGGGCGAGGAGTCTGACTCCGTCGCAGGTGTTGTGGTGGTGGGAGGCTTGCGGTAGCTCAGAGCGACGTTCGATGCGAAGAGCGACAGATACCCGCGCTTTTTCCGTTCCGACTCGATGGCGTCTTCTACGCGTTCGGGCGGTGGATTGCTCGAAGCGGAGGTCTGCTGTCCAGGCTCAGAATCCTGGGGCGTCGATCCGAGCAGGCGCGCTTGTTGGGCGAGGGCGTTTTGCGCGACCATCTGCTGGCGCTGCAACTCCTCGATGCGGTTTTGGAGTTCGTTGATTTTCGTCTGGTTCACTTCGAGCGGCGCTTCGGCAGGGGCGGTCGCGGAGGCGCGCTTTGCGGCAGAGTCGGGCTTCTTGCCGCCGGTCAGCCACATGATCAGGACCATCAAGACGGCGAGACTGACGAGAAGCCACGATTGAACGTTCTTCGGCACAAGGCCGGCCGGCTTGGGCGTTTTGTCCTGGACGGGTTCGTTCATGGCTTTCGCTCTCAGTTCCCGGATCCCTGCCGCGAGAAGGTGAGCTTCTTCTTGCCGACGGCGAGGTATCCGCTGTCGAGGATTTTCGGAATGATGTAGACGTCCTTCTCGACTTGGAAGTTGATGAGGTTGGGCTTTCCGTCCTTCACCTCATAGAGCGCTGGCTTCTCGCGCGCTCCGCACTCGATGTAGGTGAAGGCGTCGTCGTGATAGATCGCCGACACCAGAAACGGCTCGCGGCCGGCTTTCGCATCGAGGTGGTAATCGAAGCGCAGCTTCGTCTGATAGTCGGCGCGAAACATATCGATTTGCTCCGTCGCACGCGCGTCCGCCGCACGGATCTGCTCCTGGGCCTGGGTGCGAATGGTGTCCGCCTCAGCCTTATAGGCGTCGGCCTCCCCCGCCCGGACGTATCCTCGTAAGCCGCTCGCTTCTGACGTCGAGTCGTCTTTCGGTTCGACGAATACCTTCAGGTCCGGCTCAGCGTTCGGTTCGTTGCTGATCTCGGTCAGCAGGAACGAATAGACGTGGCCACTGGCCGTAATGAGATTGAGGTTGCTGCGAATGCCGGCCTGAGCCGGGTGGACGTAGCAGAGGTTGTGCGCGCCATTGATGATCCAGAAATCCTTGTCGCCCGTGGTGAAATCGATGATCTCCTCGTTGTCGGGCAAGATGATGAGGGTTGAAAAACGGAGCTTCGCGCGGATCGGGACGATCTCTTCACGCGAGTATTTGACCACGCGTGCCTCGGTCGTTTCGGCGTGTACAGCAAAGCCGGCGCCTGAGAGAAAAAGCAACAACAGGACGACGAGTCCGAATCGAGGGCCGGTCACAAACGAGTTTCTGTGTTTCATGGTTCGCTCCTGAACGACGATTTGTACTTCCGGAGACAGGAATCCTTCGTCGACAGCATCCGCACGACCACGTTCATTGCCGCAATCAATGCCATCGCCAGGGCTGCGACGAGCAATGGGAACCAATCCAGAACGAGCGGGTCCCCGAGCGGGGCCTCGCCATCGAGGGTGCGGAGAATCATTGCGAAGACTGGTTCGAGCAAGCCAGCCCGGACGATCGGGATGGTCATGAGCGCCCTCCCGCGAGCACTTCGAGGCCTTTTTCGAAGCCGTAGGTCTCAAAGGCTTCCTTGCGCTTCTTGTTGTCGTAGGGGTCGTTCGTATAGAGCCAGTAGCTCTTGGGATCGACGCTGAGGTTGGCAACCTTGGCGAGTTCCGGCGTCTTGATCAGGAACTGCTGTTTCGGGATGAGGTTGGCGATGAGTTCGACTTCGTTCTCGTTCAAGTGAAACTGGCGGGCGTAGAGGTCGCGGTCCATGTCGGGATTCGCCAGGAAGATCTTCGTGGCGCAGCTCTCGATGACGATGTCCAAGACGTCGGAACGCTTCAGTTCGTCGAGCGACTGTGTGGAGAGCACCATCGCGGCGTTGTGCTTGCGCCAGGTCTTCAAGGCCTCGACGACGTAGCGCTCGATGCTCGGGTTCCTCAGGAACACCCAGGCTTCGTCGATGAAGAACGCCTTGAAGACCGGAGTGATCGCGCGGTCCGCAATCACCGCGTTCGCGCGGTGCAGGATGTAGAACAGCAGAGGCTCCAAGAGTTCGGGGTACTGGCTCATGCGCTGGAAGTCGAAACACTGAAACCGCGAGAACGAAATCGTGTCTTCGGAGTTGTCGAACAGGAATCCGAACTGGCCTCCCCGCGTCCATTTGGCAAGACGGCTGGCCAGGTCATGCCCGAGCATGTTGGCCAGCACGCTCAGAGTCCGAAGCTCGGGATCGACGGCGTAGAGGTTTTCGATCTGATGGTAGAGATCACGTTCGGTTGCGGGATCCAGATCCGCCGGCCGCTGCCCCTGGATCAAGACCGTGACGAAGAGCGCCAAGAAATCGAGATTTTCCTTGGTGGGGGACAGAGAAAACGGATTGATCCTGAAGTCCTGGGATTCCAGGCCCACCCGGACGTAGGAGCCTTCGAAGAGCTGCGTCAGGCTTTCGAAGCTGCCGCCCAGGTCGAAGATGAACGTGTAGGGCCGGTACTTCTGAAGGTTGGTGATGAGGAAGTTCAACAAAAACGATTTCCCCGCGCCCGTCCTGCCGAGGATCATGGTGTGCGCGACGTCGCGATAGTGCAGGTTCAGGAAGTAGGGCGTGTGGTGGTTGGTTTCAAGGACCGCCAGATACTCCGCCCGGAGATGGTGGTTGCGGGGCTCGCCCGAGTGAAGGGTGAAGAGGAAAGAGAAGTCGGCGTAGTTCGTGTTGAGGAGATACAGGTAGCGCAGGTTGAAGGCGTGGTTGCCGGGCACGGCAGCGAGGAACGCGTTGAGCAGGTTGTACCGCTCCTCATAGAGCTGCGCATCGTGGACGCTAAACACCTTGTAAAACTCGGCGCACGCGCGGTCGACTTTCCCAGGATCGAGGTCGTAGATGACGACAGTGAGCGAAAACAGCCCGAAGTAGTTTCCATGAAGTTCGATCTCCTTGACGCCTTCTCCCAGCTCGCGGACCTGGGATTCTCTCGAATCATCAAGGAGCACGTCCTGCGCGGGAGCATCGGCAAGGCTGACTTGACTCAAGAAAGAGCGCTTGGTGTTGTGGAAGTGACGGCGCTTGGCTTGGATGGTGCGGCGCATTTTCCCGGAGTCTTCTCTCTTCCACTCCGTCACCACGTGGTAGTTCGCCTCGACTTCGAGCAGGCGCTTGAAGATGAGAGGGAAGCTCTGAGCGGCGGGCTCCTTCAAAGTCAACACCTTGACGTAGTAATCGTCGACCCGCAGATATTTCGGGTGGCATTCGAGATGCGATTCCGGCAGGTAGTAGTCGAGGAACGTGTCGTACTTGAGTTTCGCGAAGTCGAGTTTGTCCGGATCGAAGTTGAGCGTCCGCTTCAGGACCCGGAAGGCTTCCTGCTTGCCGAGCACGCGCACCGCGAGAAAGTCGCTAACCTGAAGAACGAAGCTCCGCGCTTTTTGAAGCACGACGGACGCGGTTTCCTCGACGTGCTTTCCGAGAACGAGAACCTGCCGCTTCGACGAAAGCCGGGCGGCGAGTTCGCCGAGGGCTCTTCGCGGGTTCCTCGGAAAGTCGCGAAGCAGGCCGGCTAGTTTGTGGGAAGCCTCGAAACCCCGGTAGAGCACGACGTAATAGACCGCGAGCGAAAAAAGCGTATCGGCCTTGCTTCCCAGGTAGGCGATGCGGTTCTTGATGGCCGCGTCAACGACCGGATTGTCGTAGAGCTTGTAGGGAATCGTTTCGTTGTTGTGTTTGAAGAGGTACTGGTAGACGCGGCAGTTTTCATCAAACAGCTTGAACGCGGACTCCAGCCGTTTCGTGAGGCCGTCAATCGACGTACCGTCCAAGCATTCGTAATCGACTCCCCGCACTTCAAGGATCACGCCGGCCTCGCCGGTCTTGGTGAGAAACACTTCGGGCGAGACGAAACCGTAGAGGTTGATTTGTTCCGAGAGCGAGCCCGTCTCGCCGTAGTTCTTGAAGATTCGGCTAAGCTTCAGCATGGTGCCCCCCTCGAACGGCGATCGGGGTGAACTTCATCGGGTCGTACTGGGTCCGAAGCCTGGCCGCCGTCAACAGAAGGCGCAGAATCTGTGGATCGGTTTCGGTCGCCCACCGCGCCGCGACATAAAGCAGCAGGAAGATGAACAGACCACCGAGCAGGCTGCCGAGCAGGTTGAAGGTGGCCGCGCCCATGCACATCGAGAAGAAGAAGAGCTTCCGCTCGGCCCCCAGGATCGTCAGTGGCCGGGACAGCGACCGATGAACCTTATTGATCCGTCTGCGTTCCGCCATGCGCCTCTCCTTTTCCAAATACCGCTGGTCAGGAACCCGGAAAGAGCCATGCCAGAAAGTTCACTGCGGCGATGGCCATCCCGACGCCGAACAGAACTCCGGCGAGAACGCGCTTCGATCCGCCTTCACCGAACGCGAAGGTGAGGCCCGAGACGACGATCGCGACGAGCGAAAGGCCGCGCGCGATCGTGCTGGTGAAGGCCGTCTCAAGCACGTTGACGGCGTTCTCCCACGGGGAATTGCCAGTTGCCTGTGCGAAGGCTGGAGCGGCGAGAGCGAGCGTGATCCCGGCCAAAATCAGAGAACTTGGGTTCGAGAGACGGCGAAAGATCGTCCGAGCGAAACGTTTCATTTTGGGTTCTCCCTGTACGAAGGCTTCGAGAAGGGGAGTTCCCGCGTTCCCAGTAAAGCGGTCGCGATCGAGGGCACGGCTGTTGCCGCCGGTTGCCGGGCCAGGGCCCGGACAAACTTGGAGCATTGGCTCCGTGACAGCGTAGCTTCCCGACCGCGCGCCTGCTGGGTTGCGGGCTGGCGCGCGAGGCAGACGAACGTTTTCGAGAGATTTGTTTCGCCTGTCCGCGGGAGTAACCGGCGGGAACTCCCCTCACACTACTAATCAGTCAAGGAAACGAAAAATAGACCGGGTACTATCGAAATATTTTTTCGCTAGTACGGCGAGGCGCCTGAAGCGGCGGAAAGAGTTCGAGCTGTCGCGGCGGATTCGTCCGGGCCAGGCGGCGCAGCCTCTCGATGATTCGCTGCAGCCGGTGCTGGATGGCGACGGGCGAATGCCCGTTGCCGGCTGCGAGTTCCCGGCAGGAGACACCTTCGATCTTCGCTTGGATGAGCAGATGGCGTTCGTCCGGCGAAAGACATCCCGCGCTTTCGCACTGGTCGAGAAAGCGGTCGAGAAGGATTGCCGCGCGATGCGGGTCTCCAAGGGCCTCATCGTTCACGATCACCCGGCTCTCGTCGGGCGTGGCCAACCGCGATTCATGAATCGCCCAGCGGAAGGTCCTGCGTCGAAGGTTGCGCGCAATGGTGAAAGCGAGATGAGAAGAGCGCGCCCGGAGCTCGCCCGATTCAAGGAATTCGAGAAACACGGAGAGCGCGTGCTGTGAGACATCGTCTCGTGCCAGCGAGGAGAAGGCGGATGCGACCTGCGTCGTCGTGCGGTGGATGGTCGGAATGAAGACCAGAAGCAACAGCTGCTGCCACAGCGACCCCGCCGGCCCGCGCGCATTCTCTTCGACAAGCGCGAGAAGCAGTGCGTCGGAGGAGGACCTCTCGGTCAGAGGCTCGGGCGCATGGAGCGCTCGCACGAGATCGAGAGGTGTTCGAAAATACCGAAGAATCCCGCTCGAATTGCCAATCATTCCAGGCGTGTTTCGCACACCTTCCTCTCTGAGCTCCTCGACCAGGCGCTTTTCCAACCTGCACACCAGACATTCGCAGTTTGACCCGGCGAGCATGGGTCTCGTCCTCACCGTCGTGCGCTCGGAGATCCGGCCGCGTAGCGGCGCGCGTATTCTGCTACCGGAGCGCGAGCTGCGGCGCGATTCCAGACGGATGGTCGGAATTAAGGCCAGACAAAAAGAAAAGGCCCTGGCAATCGCCAGGGCCTTTTGCAGATCGCGGCCGCTAGAAGGGCGCGTCCGCGGAGGATGCCGGCTGCCCGGGAGCGGCCGAGTCGGGCTCGGCTTCGCCCCGGTCGAGTTTGCGGACGGCGTCGGCGCGGATCGACCACGAGGTCAGCTTCGCGGCGCCGTTCTTGCCTTTGCCGTTTGCCGGCTCGTAGGTCGAACTCACGAGCGAGCCTTCGACGAGCACGTGCGCGCCCTTCTTGACCGAAGCAAGAATCGAAGCAGCCAAACGCGGCCGGAAGA
>CAWARF010000006.1:0-15230 GCA_963784385.1 uncultured Acidobacteriota bacterium
GAATTCGTCGCGCGTCTGTTTGTTCTCGCGGAAGACGCCGAGCATAGCGGGGTCCCTCACGGACGAACAGCAGATCCCTCGCTGCGTCCCGCGCCCGCAGAGGACGCGGGAAAGGCAACAGCGCGCGGGACTTCACTCGGGATGACAGTCGCGAGGAAGTTGCTACTTTCCGCCGCGGATGAGGGAGAGGAATTCGTCGCGCGTCTGCTTGTTCTCGCGGAAGACGCCGAGCATGGCGCTGGTCATCGCGGCGGAATTCTGCTTTTCGACGCCGCGCATCACCATGCAGAGATGCCGCGCCTCGACGATCACGCCAACGCCCTGCGGGCTGAGCTGATCTTCGAGCGTCTGCGCGATCTGGCTGGTGAGCCGCTCCTGAATCTGCAGGCGGCGCGCGTACATATTGACGAGGCGCGCGATCTTGCTGAGCCCGACCACTTTTTTATTCGGGATGTAGGCGACGTGGCATTTTCCGAAGAACGGCAGCAGGTGGTGCTCGCAGAGGCTGTAGACCTCGATATCCTTGACGACCACCATTTCGTCGTAGGTGACGCTGAACATCGCGCCATTCAGGATTTTCGCGGGATCCTGGCGATAGCCGCTGGTCAAGAAGCGCAGCGCTTTTTCGAAGCGCTCGGGCGTGCGCCGCAGGCCTTCCCGATTAGGGTCTTCGCCGAGTTGCACGATCATCTGGCGCACCAGATCGGCGATGTTTCCCGACCCGTCCGTCTCCGGAATCGCGATCTCCGGCGTTTCATCCACTGCGATCTTGCTGTTCGTTGTCTTGGACATGAGCACTCCGCTCCTGGTATCGCGCAACCGGCTCTCGAAAACTAGCCGGCAAATTCAAAACTGTTGTTGCTGGTCTCTTCGATCCGCACGCGCTCGAGCCGCGCCGCCGGAAACGGCTTGAGCCGCCGGTAGATTTCGCGGCAGACATTCTCGGTGGTCGGCACCTGCGCGCCAAACTGAGGAATCTCTTCGTTGAGGTATTTCTGATCGAATGCTTCGATTACCTCGCGCTCGACAAACGGATCGAGCTCGCCGAGATTCGCGATCATGCCCGTCGCCGGATCGACCGGGCCGGCAATCGTGACTTCGACGATGTAATTATGCCCGTGGCCGTATGGATTGCTGCACTTGCCGTAGAGGCGCAGGTTTTCTTCCTCGCTGAATTTAACGCTGTGCAGCCGGTGCGAAGCCGAAAAGCGGTAGCGGCGCGTGAGCGACAGTTTGAGAAGCGCTGTCACGCGCGGCCTCCGGCGAAGCCCACATTGCCGTTCGACTCCGCCGTGCAATCGGCGAAAAGATCGGGCGATTCGTAAAGCCGCACGCGATCGAGCTTTCCCTGCCTGATCCGCGGCTCGAGCAGATTCCAGATCACGGCGGCGATGTTTTCGCACGTGGGAATTTTGCCGGCGAGCTCCGGCACCTCGTGATTCAGATGGCGATGGTCCATGCGATCGATAATCTCGCGCTGCAGAATATCTTTCAGTTCCTTCAGGTCGAGGACCATGCCCGTCGCCGGATCCGGCTCGCCCGCGACCGTAACTTCGAGCACGTAATTGTGCCCGTGTCCATGCAGGTTGCTGCACTTGCCGAAAACGCGCTTGTTCTCCTCCGCCGAAAAAGCCGGATTATGATAGAAGTGCGCCGCGGAAAATTCGACTTTGCGCGTGACTCGAATCATAGGCTTTTGGCCGGGATCTTCGCCGGGTACTCCCTGCCCTTCCAGACCACCGCGCCCCGCGTATTCTTCCACCACGACGCGACAAGCGCGGCGGCGTACAGGCAGGCTCCGGGGATGTAGTATTGGACGAGCGAAACCGGGAAAAGATTCCGATACAGCGCCACCGCATAGCGGAGATGAGCGCCCGCAAGCGCGCCCAGAAACATTGCCGGCAGAAGCCACGCCGACACGTGCTCCGTGCGAAAAAGAATAGCCCAGACCAGCACGAGGGCGAGCGTTTCCGACAACGGAAAAGCCTCGAGCTCGAGCAGCGCCGAGCGCGGCCGCCCGCCCATCAGCGGGTAGAGATTCTTCGTCCATCCCTGCCACATCGGGGCGAACGACCCGTACATTCGCGTGCGCACAATGCCGATCGGCGCGGTGAAATAGATGCGGTATCCCTCGCGCTTCACGAGCCGGGCGAGCGCGACATCTTCGACGATTTCGCCGGCGACAGCCGCGTGCCCGCCGACAGATTCATACGCATCGCGGAGGACCATGAGGAACTGACCGTTGGCGGCGGCATCCGGACGGCGCGGATCGTTCACGCGCGCGAATGAGAATCGCGCGGCGAGCCGGCAATAGACGAACGGAACGAGCGCCCGCTCCCAGAATGTTCCGAGTTCCTGCTCGGGCGAATACGAGACGAGAACGGCGTCGTGGTCGACGGCATCGGCAAGCGCGCGGCGCGCGGAGCCGGGCAGGTGAAATGTGTCCGCATCGGTAAAGAGCAGCCAATCGCCCGTTGCGGCGGCGACCCCGAGCGACGCGGCGTAGTTCTTGCCTACCCATCCTTGCGGGAGATCGTGCGTCGAAAACACGCGCAGCTTCGGAATGCGGGCGGCCAACTGCGCGAGAATTTCCCCCGTGCGGTCGGTCGACTGGTCGTTGACGACGATCACCTCGCCGATTTCCGGCTGCGCGGCCACCGATTCGACGGCGCGCGCGATCGAAGCCTCTTCGTTTCGAGCGGGAATAATGGCGGAAACCAAGGTTGTTTTGTTCCTGGCTGGGCGAATCGTCTAACTGCCCGCTGTCGGTTTGGCTACGCTCCTGCTATATTCGTTTCATTATAGGTTCTTGGACGGGGGATTGAAACGGAAACTGAAAACAGGCGTCGTTCTCGCCTTCATCGCCTTTCTGATCTTTCTCTTTGCGCGTCCTGACTACCGCCAAGGCGAACCCAGCCTGCACGGACGCCCCGCGGAGGATTTCCAATTCACGTTGAATGGCAAGCCCACGAAGCTATCGGACCTGCGCGGCCAGGTGGTGATCGTCGATTTCTGGGCCTCGTGGTGCCCGCCGTGCGTGGATGAAGCGCCGTCGCTCAACGCGCTGCAGCAGCAGATTGCGCCGCGCGGCGGCACGGTGCTTGGCGTGAGCATCGACGATGACGAAAGCGCCTACGAGAATTTCCTCCAGATGTACCACGTGGCCTTCCCTACCTTTCGCGATCCTTCGAAGAAGATCGAGACGGACTACGGCACCTCGATGATTCCGGAAGCCTACGTGATCGATCGCAACGGCAAAATCGATCGAAAAGTGGTGGGAGCGCAGGATTGGACCAGCCCGGAAATGATGGCGTATATGGGTACGGTGCTGAACGAAAAGTAGCGCCGGCCGTTGGCCGCTACTCGTAGCGAAGCGCTTCGACCGGATCGAGGCGCGCGGCACGCATCGCGGGGACCAGCCCGCTCAACACGCCGACGACCACCAGCACGCCGACAGAAATCACAAGAATCTCCCAAGACACGTGCATGTGGATGTCCACGGCGCCCGATGTGTCTTCATAGGCCGGGCCGAGGAACGGCAGCGTGCCGATGAACTCACCGATGGCAACGGAAAGCACGACGCCGACGAGGCCGCCGACCATCGTCAGCGCGAGCGCCTCGGCGAGAAATTGCCAGCGAATGTGATGCCTGCGAGCGCCGAGCGCGCGGCGAAGACCGATTTCGCGCACGCGTTCGTTGACGGTGACGAGCATGATATTCATCACGCCGATGCCGCCGATGCCCAGCGTGAGCAGCCCGATAAAGAGCAGCAGAACTTCCAGGCCGTACGTGATCCCCACATAGATCGGGCGGAATGCCGCCATGCTGAGCATTCGAACCGCGCGCTTGTCCGTGGGCGAAAAGTGCTGGCGCTCGGCGAGAATGGCGAGCACCTGCTGCTGCGCGAGCGCATCCATTTCCGGAGCCATGGGCGTGACGACGAGCACGCTTGCCGATTTCGTATCCCAGAGGTCGCCGGCCGTCGAATAGGGTATCCACACGGATTCGTCATCGTTCTGAAAATAGCTGCTGTCCTGAAATTTCCTGTCCATCGTGCCGATCACGGTGAAGGGCGCGCCGCTGATCCGCACCGTTTGGCCGATGGCGGGCATGCCCGGCAAACAGCTTCTTCTTGATCATGGCGCCGAGGAAGATCACGCGCCGCCGGTTCACTTCGTCATCGGCGTTGAGCCAGCGGCCCTCGCTCGCCACTTCATTGCGCATTTCGCCGTATTCGGCGCAGACGCCGCGGACGGCGGTGGTCGCGAATCGATCTTCGTGCGAAAGGCCGAGAAATTTCACGGTTTCGGGGCATACCTGCTTCACGGCGGTGGCGCCGGCGCGGATGTCGTCGATATCCTCCTGCTCGAGCTGCACCGCCTTGCCCGCGCGTTCGCCGCCCGCCTGCTCGCTCGTGGTGCCGGGCCAGCAGACGATCACGTTGTTCCCAAACGCCTGAAACGTGTGCATCAGGACGTGCCGGAAGCCCGTCCCGTAGGCGAGCAGCATCGTGACCGCGACGATTCCCCACACGATTCCGGCCATGGTGAGGCAGGTGCGCACCGGCTGCCTGCGCAGAGATGTCCACACTTGCCTGAGAATTTCCTCGAACACCCGCTAGCCTCCCGAATCGGACGAAAAACCCGGAGTTGCTTCAGGGGCTAAAGCCCACTGAGTTCGCGCGATTTACGCCGGGGCTGAAGCCCCGGCCTCCTGAACAACCGTGCCGCATGAAAAAACTGTGCCGCGAATTCCTGACACGCGACGCTAGCCTCCTGCCTCGTATCGCAGCGCCTCAATCGGATCGACCGCGGCCGCGCGGCTTGCCGGGTAGAGCGCGGAGCCCACGGCAATCGCAGCGAGCAGCGCGAACGACACGGCTCCCGATTGCCACGTCGGGAGCAGGCCCGCGAAAACCTGCGGCATGGGCAGCAAATCGACCAGCGCGCAGAATCCATAGGCAATGCCCATGCCGACGCCGCCGCTGAGGAACGCGATGATCAGCGTCTCGATGAAAAATTGGCTGATGATGGCGCGGCGCGTGGCCCCAAGCGCCTTGCGCACGCCGATTTCGCGCGTCCGCTCGCGCACCGCGACGAGCATCACGTTCATCACGCCGAGGCCGCCGAGGCATAGCGTGATCACACCGACGGCGCCCATGAAATATTCCATGCCGTTGGCGATCAGCGCGTTCGCCTGCGAATTCTTGATCGTGTCCCAGATGAACGCGGCCTCTTCGTCTTTCGGGTTGAAACGGTGGATGGTGCCAAGCGCCGCGAGCGCCTCTTTCTTGCAATCCATGTGCTCGGCGAGCGATTGCGGCACCACGATCATGTGGTCGATCGTGTGCTCCGGCGCGGGCGGCTTATTCGGGAAGTCGCGGACCATCGCGCTGTAGGGAACGAAGATTTTGCGGATGTCCTCGCCATCGTAGTCGGAGTTTTGGTTTTTCGTTCGCATCACGCCGATTACCGTGAACGGGATATCCTGCAGCCAGATGGTTTCGCCGACGGCCTCGCGATTGCCGTAGAGCTGCTTCTTCGCGTCGCTTCCGAGAAACGCGACGCGGTTGGCGTTGGCCTGATCCTCGGCGTTGTAGAAGCGGCCCTCGGCGACGTCGATGCTGCGCTCCTCCGCAAACGGCGGGAGCGAGCCGACGACCAGCAGCGTGGCGCTGTTGTAGCGGCTGCGGAGCGGAACCTCATTGCCGATTTCCGGCAGGACGTAGCGGCAGGCGGGCGATTCGGCGAGCACGTTGACGTAGTCGTCGTCCGACCAGTGAATGTCGCGCCCGGCGCGCATTCCGCCCGCTTGCATGCTCGTGCGCCCGGCGAAGAAAATCATGATGTCTTTGCCGAAGGATTCGCTATTGCGCTTCAGCCCGACGCGCAGGCCCTGCGTGGCGGCAACCATCAGCGTGATCGAGACGATTCCCCAGGCAATTCCAAACATCGTGAGGAACGTGCGGAGTTTGTGCGCCCAGAGCGTTTCGAGCGTGTCTTTGAGCAGATCGCTGAAGGTCATTGCGCTCTTCCGATGATTCGCGCCCGCGGTTGCATTACTGCAGGACGACTTGCTGGCCCTGGCTCAGGCCCGAGAGCACCTCGGCCTTCACGCCGTTCGAGATGCCGAGCTTCACGGGGACGCGGCGGCGGCCCGTATCGGATTTCGGGTCGGCGAGCTCGACGAACGTGCTTTTGTCCTTGTCGAAAATCACGGCGCCCTCGGGAACCAGAAGGACGTTCTTCTTTTCCTCGAGGATGATTTCGGCGTTGGCGCTCATATTGGCGCGGAGTTCGCCCGTGGCGTTCACAATCGAGACGCGCACCTCGAATGTGGTCACGTTGTCCTTCTCCACGCCGAGCGGCGAAATCTTGGTGACGCGGCCCTGAAAGCTCTTGTCCTTGAACGACTCGACGGAGATGCGCGCCGCTTGCCCCAAATACACCTTGCCGATATCGGATTCATCGACCTGACCCTTCACGTACACTTCGCTCGTATCGCCGAGGGTCATCACCAGCGTGGCCTGCGAGCCGAGAACGAGAATCGAGCTGACGGCGTCGCCGACTTCGACGTCTCTCGAAAGCACTTCGCCATCGATCGGGCTGGTGATGGTGGCGTATTGCAGGTTTTCGTTGGCGTTGTCGAGCGCCGCCTTGGACTGCGCGATCTGCGCTTCGGCCTCCGCCACGTCGGCCTTGCTCACCTGCACGTTGCGCTGCGCGGACATCTGGCGGTTGAGCGCCAGCTGATAATTTTTCTGGGCGTCCTGCATCGCGTTGAGTGCGATCAGGCCTTGCTTGTAGGAATCCTGCGCGCGCTGCATGTCGCTCTTGAGAAAGGGGACGTCCGGACCTTCGGCGTCGACGATGTTCTTCTGATACGAGGCTTCCGCCGCCTGTTTGGCCGCTTCGGCGGCCTCGAGATTGGCGCGCGATTCACCGACCGCGGCCTGCAGCTGTTCTTTGTCGAGCTCCGCGAGTACCTGGCCGGACTTCACGCGGTCGCCCGCATCGACGAAAAGCCTTTCGACGATGCCGCTGGCCTTCGATTTCACCTCGACCTCGGTGAGCGGCTGGACCTTGCCCGTAGCAACTACCGAACGGGCGATATCGCCGCGCTCGACGGCGGCCAGCTTGTCGGGGTCGATGGCGTGGTTCGGGCGCAGGGCCGCAGAGGCAATCACCACGATCAGCACGAGCGCCACCGCTCCGCCGCCGAGGAAGAACCATCGTTTCCGCCGCTTCCGGCCGTTCTTTCCGTTGCCGTTCAATGCCACAGCCACCCCCGTATGCCGATTTTCGACGTGCTGAAATCAGATACGTGAGCTTCGCCGGGAAAGTTCCCTTGGACCGGGATATGATGGCGGCGCATCACTTACAATTGGAGCGATGGAACGAGACCCCGTCTGCGGAATGATGATCGAGCCCGAAGGGGCCAAAGCGACGGCGGTGCACGCCGGAAAGACGTACTATTTCTGCTGCACGGGCTGCGCCGACAAATTCAATGCCGACCCCCAGAAATATCTGAACGGTAAGCCGGTTAGCCCGATCCCGCTGATTCAACTCGGCGGCGGCAAGCCCGTTTCCAAGCCCGCGCCAACGCCACCGAAAGCAGGGGCTTACGTCTGCCCGATGGACCCGGAAGTGCGCCAGGATCATCCCGGCGCGTGCCCGAAGTGCGGCATGGCCCTCGAGCTGGAAATGCCCGCTGGGCCCGCGACGCGGGTCGAGTACACCTGCCCGATGCATCCGCAAATCGTCCGCCCCGGACCGGGCTCGTGCCCGATCTGCGGCATGGCGCTCGAGCCGCGCACGGTGAAGCTGGAAGAAGAGGACAATCCGGAGCTCGTCTCGATGACGCGGCGATTCTGGATCAGCGTGGCACTGGCGCTGCCGGTGATCGTGCTCGGAATGTCGGACATGATCCCCGGGCAGCCGGTAGAGCGCGTGCTCTCGATGCGCGCGATCGGCTGGATCGAGTTCGCGCTCGCGACACCGGTTGTCGTGTGGTGCGGCTGGCCGTTCTTCGAGCGCGGCTGGGCTTCGCTCGTGAATCGCAGCCTGAACATGTTCACGCTGATCGCGCTCGGCACGGGGACGGCTTACGTCTACAGCGTGATCGCTGTGCTCGTCCCCTCGATATTTCCCGCATCGTTTCGGAGCAGCACCGGCCAAGTGCCCGTGTATTTTGAGGCCGCAGCGACGATCACGACGCTCGTGCTGCTCGGCCAGGTGCTGGAACTGCGCGCTCGCAGCCGCACATCCACGGCGATTCGCTCTCTGCTGAAGCTTTCGCCGAAAACGGCGCGTCTGGTGCGCGGCGATGGAACCGAAATCGACGTGCCCGTCGAGCACATTGCACCGGGCGACACGATGCGCGTGCGGCCCGGCGAGCGCGTGCCGGTGGACGGTGTAGTGACCGACGGATCGAGCGCAATCGACGAATCGCTCGTCACGGGCGAGCCGATCCCGATTGAGAAAACCACAGGCAGCCGCGTCACTGGCGGCACGGTGAACGGTACGGGCAGCTTTGTGATGCGCGCCGAGCGCGTGGGCAGCGAGACGGTGCTCGCGCAAATCGTGCGCATGGTCAGCGAGGCTCAACGTAGCCGCGCACCCGTGCAGAAACTCGCCGATCGCGTCGCGTCTTATTTTGTGCCGGCGGTGGTGCTCGCGGCGGCGCTCGCGTTCGTCGCGTGGGCTGCGTTTGGCCCGCCGCCACGAATGGCGCATGCGCTGCTCAATGCTGTGGCAGTGCTCATCGTCGCTTGCCCGTGCGCCCTGGGGCTGGCAACGCCGATGTCGATCATGGTCGGCACGGGCCGCGGCGCTCTGGCCGGCGTGCTCGTGAAAAATGCCGAGGCGCTCGAGATTATGGAGAAGGTCGATACGCTCGTCGTCGACAAAACGGGCACGCTGACGGAGGGACGCCCGCGCGTGACGGCCATCGTTCCCGCGACCGGCAGCGACGAGGCCCAAGTGCTTCGCATCGCGGCGACGCTCGAACGCGCGAGCGAGCATCCGCTCGCAGCGGCGATTCTTGCCGCAGCGAAAGATCGCGACATCGCTCCCGGCGACGCCAGGGATTTCCAATCGCGCACCGGAAAGGGCGTCATTGGAATGATGGACGGGCGCAGCGCGGCGCTCGGAAATCGCGCGCTGCTCGCCGAGCTGGCGATCCCGCTGGGCGATCTCGACGAGCGCGCGAAATCGCTCGAATCCGAGGGCGCCACGGTCGTGTTCGTTGCGTTCGGCGGCAAGATCGTCGGCGCAATTGCTGTAGCCGATCCGGTAAAGGCCACCACGCCCGAGGCCATCGAGCAGCTGCACCGCGACCACATTCGCATCGTGATGCTCACCGGCGACAGCCGCGCCACAGCCGAGGCGGTCGCGCGCAAGCTCAGAATCGACGAGGTGCAGGCGGGCGTCCTGCCGGATCAAAAAGGCGAGGCCGTGAAAAAGCTGCAAGCCGAGGGACGCATCGTTGCGATGGCCGGCGACGGCGTGAACGACGCTCCTGCCCTCGCGCAAGCGAACGTCGGCATCGCCATGGGCACCGGCACGGACGTGGCGATGGAGAGCGCGGGCATCACGCTGCTCTCGGGCGACCTGCGCGGCATCGTGCGCGCGCGAGCCCTGAGCCAGGCGACCATGCGCAACATCCGACAGAATCTCTTCTTTGCATTCGCCTACAACTCGATCGGCATCCCTGTCGCGGCCGGCGTCCTGTACCCGTTCTTTGGCCTGCTGCTGAGCCCCATCATCGCCAGTGCCGCCATGACGTTCAGCTCGGTTTCCGTGATCACCAACGCCCTGCGCCTCCGCCACGTAAGACTGTAGTTGTTCCGACAACGTGTGGGGAGCGCGGCCTGAAGCGCCAGAGTCACCAGGACAGAAGCTCCGCTTCGGTGCGATCTGAGCGCCCGTTATGGTACACTCGTTTGTAACACTCTGATAAACGCGAAGGGGCAGCGTCTTTGTTTGGAAACAAGAAGATTGCCAGCCTGATTGGAATGCTGGCGCTTGTGGCTACCTCCGGCTGGCCGCAAGACATCCACAGGATCGACCGCGAGCGGGCCCAGGCGATGTTGCAGACCATAGCCTCCGACGTTCAGAAATACTACTACGATCCGAAACTCCACGGACTGGACTGGGACTCGGAGGTCAAAAACGCAAAGGAGAAGATCGCGCAGGCAAGATCCGGTACCGATCTGCTCGTTCAGATCGGGGCGGTTCTGGAGAGCTTGAATGACTCTCACACTTTCTTCGTTCCGCCCAGTGACCCTGTCGGGCTGGATTATGGGTGGCGATATGAAATGGTGGGCGCACATTGTTTCGTGACTCAAGTGCGGCCTCTGAGCGACGCGGATGCCAAAGGGTTAAAGCCCGGCGATGAGGTGCTGACTATCGACGGTTTTACGCCCACGCGAGAGAGCCTGAGCAAGATACAGTACGCTCTCAACGTGCTTATACCCCAGCGCGGGCTGTCGCTAGTTCTGCGAGATCAATCCGGGAAGGTTCGCAGGGTTGACGTGATGGCGAAGGTTCCGCATACGACAATCTTGAATTTCACTGACGAGACAGGACTTCGCGATTGGATGGCGCGCCAGGAATACGATGACCAACGACGGTTACTAAAACCTCGATACAAGGATTTCGGTGAGCAGTTGTTGATTGTACAACTTCCAGAATTTCTCCCAGATAATTGGGCTGTTCGAGAGGTGAGCGACACGGCCCGCCATCACAATTGCGTCATCCTAGATTTGCGTGGCAATCCGGGTGGAGCTGAGACCGCAATCAAGGACCTGCTCGGGGCCCTATTTCAAAGGGATGTCAAGATTGCAGATCGCATAACGCGAGAAAAGACAATTCCCCTGATGGCCAAAGGAAGCGACGATAAGGCTTTCCGCGGGAAACTCTTCGTGCTGGTGGACAGCCAATCTGCGTCGGCGGCCGAGTTGTTCGCCCGGGTGGTCCAAATCGAAAAGCGCGGGATCGTTCTTGGAGATCATACATCAGGGAACGTGATGGAGGCGAAATTCTACATTCATTCCACCGGGTTGGAGCCTATGTACACTTTTGGGGCGTCCGTCACGAGTGCTGATCTGATTATGGGCGACGGTAAGAGTCTTGAGCACACCGGTGTGACACCGGATGAGACGATTCTTCCCACAGCATCAGACCTTGCCAACGGCCGGGACCCAGTCATGGCCCGCGCCGCAGCGATCGCGGGAGTGACGTTAAGTCCCGAAGACGCGTCTAAACTGTTCCCTTACGAATGGCCAACGAACTAGAACCTGCGCTCGGCTCCTTTTCCGAGCTGGTGCGTTTCACACGCCTGGTAAGTCGCATAACTGGGCAAGCGGCCTACACAGATCTGCAAACCGGCTCTTCATTCCGCGGGGCACGCTGATGTGGGAAGGCGGCGCCGATGCTATAATCTGCGCATGACATTCATGACGGTGACATACGAGCTGCAAAATGCGCTCAAGCCGGAACAGTTTCGCGCGCTCGGCCAATTCGCGAATACGTACGGGCTGCAGAAATTCCGCTTCGACGAAAAGACCAATCATCTCCATTTCGATTACGACGCTTCGCGGCTGCAGGAGAGGGTGGTCGAACACGTGCTGCGCGAGGCGAGGATTCCGGTTCTAAGGCGCGTGGTGTAGGCCTGTATTGAGCTCTTTCGTCATGTAAGAATGCAAAGGAGCGTTTTTTCTTGCCACTGTACGAATACAAGTGCGTGAAGTGCGGCCATCGGTTCGAGAAGATCGAAAAACTCTCGGCTCCGACGACCCAGAAGTGCCCGAAGTGCGGCAAAAAGGCCGAGCGCCAGCTGTCGTCGCCTGCGATCCAGTTCAAGGGTTCGGGCTGGTACGTGACGGATTACGGCGGGAAGAAGGGCGCGCCGTCGGGCGAAAGTTCGGGCGACGGTTCGTCGGCAAAGGCCGAGGCATCTTCGGATGCGAAATCATCCGATTCGAAGTCGTCGGAATCAAAGGACTCGAAGGAATCGAAGCCAGCCTCTTCCGATAGCTCCAACAAAGGCGCTTCGAAAAGAAAAAAATAGCCGGGCGGGGCTTACAGCTTCAATCCGCGCAGATATTCCCGAAAAGCTTTCCCCAACTTGGGATCCTTCAGCCCGAATTCCACGTTTGCCTGCAGGAAGCCGAGTTTGTCGCCCGCGTCGTAGGTCTTCCCTTCGTAGATGTACGCCATCATTTTATCGGCGTGGGCGAGCTGGCGCAGCGCGTCGGTGAGCTGAATCTCGCCGCCCGCTCCAGGCTTGGTTTTCAGCAGATACTCGAACGTCTCGGGCGGGAGCACGTAGCGGCCGCTCACGGCGAAATTCGACGGCGCCTTTTCGGCGCTCGGCTTCTCAACGAGATCGGTGACGCGCAGCAGCCGGTCTCCCCACCGCGCATCCTTCGCGGGCTTGGCATCGACGATGCCGTACATGTGAACTTTCTCGCGCGGCACTTCCTCAACGTCGATCGCGCCCGCGCCCGTCGCCTCGTACACCTCGATCAGCGAGCGCGTAGCCGCCACTGGGCCGCCGGCCAGGATCACGTCCGGTAGCAGGACGGCAAACGGCTCGTCGCCCACAATGCTCGCCGCGCACAGCACGGCGTGGCCCAGCCCGAGCGCCTCGCGCTGCCGCGTATAGCTGAAGTGCGCTTCGCCGTGCAGTTCGCGGACCAGCTTCGCCTGATCGGACTTGCCGCGCTGCACGAGAAGATTGTCGAGCTCCGGCGCCAGATCGAAATGATCTTCGATCGCGATTTTGTTGCGGCCCGTCACGAAAATAATGTGATCGATTCCCGAGGCGAGGCATTCCTCGACCGCGTATTGAATCAGCGGCTTATCGACAATCGGCAGCATTTCCTTGGGAATCGCTTTCGTTGCGGGAAGAAACCGTGTCCCAAGCCCGGCCACGGGCATCACAGCCTTGCGCACCTTCTTGATTTTTCCGGTCATCGTGATCGCAAGCGCAGCTTGCCTGGGAGCTGCAAGAATTTGCGCCGCCCCCAGCCGCGCGAAACGTGCCTCCGTCCTTATGCTACCATAGCGATTTTGAGCCACCCTGGAGATTGACGCTGTGAGCGACCGCGAACACCTGATCCTCGGCATCGAATCGTCGTGCGACGAAACGGCGGCGGCGGTTGTAGCCGGCGGGCGCCGGATTCTTTCGAGCGTGGTCGCGTCGCAAGTCGATATCCACCGAAAATACGGCGGCGTGGTGCCGGAACTCGCCTCCCGCGAGCACCTGCGCCAGATCGTTCCGGTGGTGCGCGAAGCGGTCGAGCAGGCCGGCGTTCAACTGCGTGACGTCGATGCGATTGCCGTGACGCGCGGCCCGGGCCTGATCGGCGCGCTCCTCGTCGGCATTACCTACGGCAAAGTGCTCGCGATGGCGCTCGGCAAGCCGCTCGTCGGTGTGAATCATCTCGAGGGGCACGTCCACGCGGTGCTGCTCGAGGCGTACGGTGCGGGCCGCCAGATCGCGTTGCCTGCGGTCTGCCTTATCGTCTCGGGCGGCCACACGATTCTCTATCACGTGAAATCCGAGCCGGTGAATGGAGGCGGGAAATTCGCATATGCCAAGATTGGCGGCACGCGCGACGACGCCGCCGGCGAGGCCTACGACAAGGTCGCGCGCATGCTGGCGCTGGGCTATCCGGGCGGCCCCGTGATCGACAAGCTTGCCGCGCACGGGAATCCGCGCGCGATTCGCTTCGCCGAACCAAAGATCAAAGGCAATCCCTACGATTTCAGCTTCAGCGGGATCAAGACGGCGGTGCTGTATCACCTGCGGCGCAATCCGCAACTGCAGCCGGAAGTCGAAGCGCGGCAGCAATCGCTCGCGCGCGGTGAACGCGGCGCGGATGCGTTGCGCGCTCTTTCGTCCCCGGCGACGCTCGATCTGATCGCGAGCTTCCAGCGCGCGGTGGTCGCAAATCTCGTCGACCGGACGCTGGCAGCGGCCGAGCAACGCGGCGTGCGCACGGTGCTGGTCTCCGGCGGCGTCGCGGCCAACAGCGAGTTGCGGCGCAGCTTCGAAACCGAGTCGGCGCGCCGCGGGATCAACACCTACTTCCCCAGCCGCGCGCTTTCGACGGACAACGCGGCCATGATCGCGGCCGCCGGCCACGCGCGGTTTCTCGCAGGCGACCGCGCGGATATGACGCTCGAAGCCGAAGCCAGTCTTCCCCTCGCCTGACCTCGCCGAGCACGATCGCAGCTTGAGCACGGTGCGGCGGCTAATGTATTGTGTCCGCGCGAATGCGAGGCGACACAATGACCGAACCTCAAACCATGAGCGGGAAGACGTGCATCATCACCGGCGCGAACAGCGGCATCGGCAAGGAGACCGCGCTCGGCTTGGCCCGTATGGGCGCGCACGTAGTACTCGTTTGCCGGAACGCCGAGAAAGGCCGCGCGGCGCTCGCCGATGTCCAACGCGAATCGGGATCGTCGAAAGTCGATCTTCTGATCGCGGATATGTCGTCTCAAGCGTCGGTGCGCGCGCTTGCGGCGCAAATTCTCGAAAAGTATCCGCGCGTGGATGTGCTGATCAACAATGCCGGCGCGGCAATCAGCAAGCGGGCGCTTTCCGTCGATGGCATCGAAATGACCATCGCCGCGAACCATCTCGGAGCGTTTCTTTTGACGCTACTCGTGCTCGATCGCCTGAAGGCAAGCGCTCCTTCGCGGATCGTCAACGTTTCGTCGGAGGCGCAGCGCCGCGCGCGCCTCGATATGGACGACATTCAATTCGAGCGCCGCAAATACTCCGGGCTTGCAGCTTACAGCCAATCGAAAGTGCTGATGAACGCCTGCACATTCGAATTGGCGCGCAGACTCGGGGGAACCGGCGTCACCGCAAATTGCCTCCATCCGGGCGTCGTGGCGACGAATATCTGGCACTCGGGCGAGGACGATCAGCCGCTTTTTCTCAAGGTTCTCGTCGGGATCTTCAAGCCATTCATGCTGGATTCAAAGAAAGGCGCGGAGGTATCGCTCTATCTCGGGACGTCACCGAAGGTGGCGGATGTAAGCGGCGAGTATTTCGTGAAATCGAAGCCCGCGCCGCCGAATCCGATGGAACGCGATCCGAAAATATCCGCGGAAATCTGGCGGTGGAGCGAACAGATGACCGGCGCGCACCTGCCATGACGCGCAGGCTAAGCCAGCGGCGGCTCGTAGATATAAGCGAGGCCGTCGGGC
>CAWARF010000007.1:0-227578 GCA_963784385.1 uncultured Acidobacteriota bacterium
GCGCGCCCGTAGGATCCTTTGCGCCGGTCGTAATCGTCGCCGTAAATAAGGTGGTGCCTGCGAGAGGGGTTGTCGGCGTAAACGTTGCGGTGGTACCCGCGTACGTCACGACGCCTGCTACCGGAGTGACTCCCGGCCCGGTCAAAGTGAACGTTGTTCCATTGATCGTGGCGGGGTTCATCGCCTCGCTGAACGTGGCGGAGACTAGAGTGTTGACGGCGACGGCGGTGGCCCCGGTCGCCGGAACTGTGGAAGTAACCGTAGGCGGCGCAGCCGTTGTAAAGGTCCATGCAAAATTGGCCGCCAGCGCCGCACCCGCGGGATCCTTCGCGCCGGTGGTGATCGTGGCTGTATATAAGGTGCTGGTGGCAAGAGCCGCCCCTGGCGTGAACGTCGCGGTGGTTCCCGCATACGTCACTACTCCTGCAACGGGCGTAGCTCCTGGTCCAGTCAGCGTGAACGTTGTTCCATTGATTGTGGCGGGGTCCATGGCTTCGCTAAACGTCGCCGAGACAAGAGTGTTGATGGGCACTGCCGTGGCGCCGGTCAGGGGAACGTTGGAGATTACCGTGGGCGCGCCGGTTGTGAAGCTCCACACATAGTTGGCCGCCAGAGCCTGGCCGGTCGGGCTTTGGGCTCCGGTCGTAATGGTCGCGGTGTATACGCTATCAGCGGTGAGCGAGGTTGTCGGCGTGAAGGTGGCGGTCACGCCCGCGTAAGTTACCGTTCCCAGCACAACAGCCGCTCCTGGCCCCGTGACCGTGAAAGTTGTCGCGTTGATCGTGGCAGGGGCCATCGCCAAATTGAAAGTCGCGCTCACGGTGGCATTCAGGGCCACTCCGGTCGCGCCGCTCGCCGGAGATGTGGCAACGACAGCGGGAACTACAACGGGCGCTTGCTCTCGTCCGCATCCGGCCGCGACGCCAGTCAGCAAGAATGCCAGGACCCAGATCATTCGAACCGTAACGTTACGCATCAGAATCTCCTCTTTCGTCGCTAACGGCGTTACCCTCTGGCTTTGTCGACGCCTCGTGGCGCCGGTTTGAATGAAGCGGGTGGATTGTTAACAGAAGCTCTCGCTTCCACCACACAGGACTTGAATGCCGAAAAGCTCACGAGCATTTCGCGGTTCACTCATCTGCACGGTTGTTTCAATTCGCTTCATGGTTACTCATGAGAAATAAACTCATTGCAAGGTTTGTGCCAAGCGTAGGGGCGGGGATTTCACTCTTGGGGGGAATTGAACGAGGGCTAGGCCCTTGATTCTAAAGGTAGGGAGAATTCCACTCGCTTTCGGCACCGAGGGCCGATCTCATCCGGCAATTCGATTTCATTCCAAATGGGGAAAAACTGAACCGTTTGCGGATGCGCTTCAGGTGTGCCTGCGGATCGTCATCCAGGAACTCTGGTCACGCAATGCTATGACGCCGTGCGACAAAATTGAAATGTGTTCCGTCTGGTACAGCAGGGTCTTTCCGAGTATTGGGGAACACCACAAGCGTGCCCACAGGAACTCATGTGATCGTGAGGCGGCCAACCACGTAGGAACAGGAAGGGAGCAATAACCTGCGAATACCGCGCCAAGCCGTGATGCGAGACGCAAGAAAAGGCAACCGGATCAATTACATGATGTTTCTGTGCGATCGGCTGATCGCGAGGAACGCGCAATGGCAGCGCGCGTAACGCATGCTAATCCGCTGCGACCATTCCCGCGCCGCGCTCCATCTCGCGCCGCAGCTGCGCTTCATACTGCGCGAGCTGCGCCTCCACGTCCTGCTCGGATGTGCGCCGCTTGATGATCGTCTCGCGATAGCGTCGCAGGAAATAATCGATCGTCTCCACGCGGATGCGGATCGAGCCCGTCGGCTTGTTCTCGTCGAGATCCTTGAAGCAGAAATAGGGCGTGCCGGAATTCTCGATGATGCCTTCGATCACGCCGTAGATGGGCGCGTCGTGTCCGCACTTGAAGCTCGACATTTCGAGCGCCACCAGGTTCGGATGCCGCGCCGTGAATTTCGCGGCCCACACTTTGTGATTCGTGCTGCACGAATAGGAATTCTTCCACGCGTCCGTAATGTCGAGCGCGTGCTTCACCACTCCCGCGCGGACTTCCTCGCCGAAGAGCCGTTCGAGCATGTCTTCGTCGAGCGGAAGCGTGTTCTGCGAGAAAATCGGATAGCCGAGCTTCTGGAACTCCTCGAGGATTTCGTGGTTGAGGCCCGGATCGTGGTGATAGACCCGGCCCAGCATCACGATGCCGATGCGATCGTCACGCTCGAGCTGGTCGAGCGTTTCGCGCGCGCGCTTGCGGATGCCCGTTTCATAATCCTCGAGCGCCTTGAAGCCTGCCTCGACCGCTCGGTCGTTTTCTTCCTGCGATAGCCCCATCAGGGCCTTGAACGCCTCGAACATCTGGAACGCGAAAAGCTTCCTGTCTTTGAAGTTCAGGATCGGATTCAGGTACTTGACGTTGACTTCCTTGAAAACGTTGTTTTCCTTCGTGAAGGCGGCCTTCACCGTTTCCGGCGTCGCGGTCACCGTCGGGCATGCATTCGTGCCCATCAGATTCACGAGCGGCGACGTCAGCACGTCGTACATCGGAAAGAAGATCGCGTCGAGCGGCTTTTTGCGGTGCTTCACCTGGATCAGGTTGTAGACGTGCGGAATGCCGATCTTTGCCGGGAAGCACGGATCGATCGCGCCGCGGTTCGCGCCGGCGCGATACATCTCGGGCGTCGTGTAATCCGAATAGACCACATTTTCCGGCTGCAATTCGAGGCTCTCGAAATACGCGTTGAAAAGCGGCGCGTAGCTATACGCATTGAGGACGCGCGGAATGCCTACGCGCATTTTCGGCCGCGCCTGCATCCGCTCGATGCGCTCCTTCGCGGCCTTCGTCCACGCGCGCGCCGGAATCGAGTCGGCCACCGATTTCACGTTGGTCGGCCGGAAAACCTCGTGCGCCGCGATGTCGACGAAATTCGGATTCGCATCCTTGACCAGGTCGAGCCCCGCCTTGATCCCCTTCATGTCGTTGACGTCTTCGACCGTGCCCTTCTCGCACGTCGCGATGATCAGCCGCCGCTCGTTGACCGCGAGCGGAACCTTGCTCGCCTTCTTCTTTGCGGTATTCACGGGCGCCGCTGCCATCGGAATCAAGGATTCGAGGCTGACGTCCACCTTGGTGTCGCTGGCATGCGCGTGGCCATGTTCGTGGGCATGGCCGTGACCGTGTCCGTGGGCGTTCGTGCCACAAGCCGTCTCGACTTCCTCTTCCTTACCCTCGATTTCGTGAATATGCTTGTGCGTGCCGTCGTCGAGCTTGATGTCGATGAAAGTGCGCAGGCAAGTGTTCTTGCAAAAGTTACATCGTGTGTCTTCATTGCGTGTCTGGCGATACTCGATTTTGCGGACCGCATCGAGGCCGATGAAAGTGGTCCGCGTGCCATTCTTCCACAGGCGCACCGCCTCGGCGCCGGCGCCGATCGCGCCCGATTCGCCGCAATGCTCGTGGACGATGATTTCCGGCTGCTTGCCCGCGGCCCGGAAACTGCTGCGGATGAAATCCACCTCCGCCTTCACGACGGCGAGGTTATTCTGCGTGCCGCCCTGCAGGACGAATCGTGAGCCGAGCGCCGCGAGGTTCGGGATGCTTGCGACGTAGAGGAACACGTTCTTCGGCAGCACGGCGGCGAGCCCGGCGAGAATTTCCTCCGCGCGCCAGCCCTGCCGCTGGAAGTTGACGATATCGGACTGCATGAACACGGCGCAGCCGTATCCGAAGAGCGGCATGGAGTTCGCGGAAAATGCCAGGTCCGCAAACTCCTCGACCTTCAGCCCGAATCCTTCCGCGGTCGATTGCAGGAAATAGCCGTTGCCGGCCGAACATTGCGTGTTCAGCTTGAAGTCTTTGACGCGGCCATCTTTCAGGACGATCAGCTTGATGTCCTGACCGCCTACGTCGATGATCACGTGCGGATCGTCGTAGAATTTCAGCGCCGATTCCGTGTGCGCCACGGTTTCGACCAGCGCGACGTCGGCTTTTAGCACGTCCTTGAGAATGTCCTTCGCGTAGCCGGTGGTGCCGACGCCGAGAACTTCGAGCTCCGCGCCCTGCGCTTCCACTTGCCCGCGCAGATTCTCGAACATGTCGATCGTGTCTTGAATCGGGTTGCCATTCGAGAGCTGGTACGCCTTGCAGAGAATGTCGCCTTGCTCATCGAGCAGCACCGCCTTCGTCGAAGTCGAGCCGCCGTCGATTCCGACGAATCCGCCGACCGTCTGCCCCTTCTGGAAAGTTGCGGGAACGAATTTCTTGCGCTCGTATGCTTCCTTGAAAGAGTCGAGCTCGCTTGGCTCTTTCACCAGGCCCGAGCCGCCCGCCTTGGCCTTCTCTTCCTGGCGGCCGAACTCGATGTAGTGAACGAGCTGATCGACGCCGCGGTAGCAGCCGATGCAACTCTCCTCGCCTTTGCCGAATTCGATCGCGCCGAGCGCCGCGAAATATTGCGCGTTTTGCGGAACCTTGATCAGTTGCTCGGGGCTCATGCCTGCGGGAATTTCGACTTTGCGCTCGGCCCACATCTTTGGAATATTCGCCTGCCAAGCCTCGCGCATGCCGCGAATGAACGAGTTCGGCCCGCCGAGCAGAAGCACGTGCGGGCGCAGCGTGTGGCCGCGCGTCAGCACGCTCAGGTTCTGCAGCACGATCGCGTCAAAAAGCGACGCCATCAGCTGGTCGGGAGGCGTGCCGACTTTTTGCAAGCCGTTGATGTCCGTCTCGGCGAAGACGCCGCACTTCCCCGCCACCTTGTGCAGCTTGACGCCGTGGTATCCCTGATTGCCCAGCTCGTCGGTTGGAATCTTGAGCTTCGCATTGATCTTGTCGATCACGGCGCCGGTGCCGCCCGCGCACTTGTCGTTCATCGACGGGATCTTTTTCTTGCGCCCGCTGTCCTGATCGTCCTTGAAGACGATGATCTTGGCGTCCTGACCGCCGAGCTCGATGACGGAATAGACTTCGGGATGCATCTTCTCGACCGCGAGCGCGACGGCGGTGACTTCCTGCACGAATTTCGCGTCCACCAGATCGGCGAGAAGGCCGCCGCCCGAGCCGGTCATGAACATCCGGGTGTTATGGCGGCTTATGCCGACTTCCGATTCCATGCGGCGCAGAAATTCGAGAGTCTTCTCAGGCTGCTTGGTTTCGTGGCGTTGGTAATCCTGCCAGAGGATTTCGTCCGTCTTCGCGTCGAGGACGATGGCTTTCACCGTCGTCGAACCGACATCCAGCCCCACCAGGAAGCGATTCTCGCGATCGTGTCCGTGCATCCGTCTCTCCCTCAATTTCGCCGGCGGGCGTTGCAGCCCGCCGGGTTGAAAAGAGAACTTCCCGTGCTTCTCGTCAGGCTGCGCTGGGTACGGTGATGCCTTGCGAACGCGACCGCCGCCAGGAGCGGCTGCTGCGGTTCATGCGATCGTTCACGTGCAGGACGAACTGCGCCGCCGTACCAGTGGCGCCCTCGGCGTGCGGCACGTGATAGAACGGCCGCTTCAGCTCGGGATGCTCGGCGATGTAGCTCTTGATATCGTCGAGGCTCTTGCCGGTGGACTCAAGGGTCTCCTCAAATTCCAGCTTGGCCTTTACTTTGGCCTCGCCGAGCGCCATCTGCACGCGGCTGTGGGCGTTGACTTCGCCCTCGCCGGAGGTTTCGACGGGCAGGAAGATCATGTCCTTGAACTTGTTGATCACCGCGGATTGCACGCCGTCCGACTGCGACGACGGCATGCAGCCAAACGGCTTCAGCGCCAGCACCATGTGGCAGAGCTTGTGCACCGTGTAGTACACGTTCTTGCCGACTTCGAGGTGCCCTTCACCGCCCCGCGCGAACTGGTTGTAGAAGGGATGCGCCATCTCGGCGAGCTCTGGTTGCGGCACGAGGTGATGCGTGATGCCGCCGAGATTTTCTGCCGTGCGGTGATAGAGGTAGTTCCACATTTTCTCGCCGACGGCGATGCCCATCAGCTTCTTGCGCAACGACAGCTGATTCGCGAGCTGCTGTTTCATCTGATACCACTTCGGGCTGCGGTAGGGGCGCGTGACCGGCTACTTCGCCTTCGCGTGCGCCTTTGCCTGATACAGCAGGTAGGCGACCCACGTGGCGATTGGCTCGACCAGCACCTGCGCGCCTTCGCGTTCGAGAAAATTGAACATGTTGAAGTTGCCGTCGCCTTCGGTGAGCTGCGCCCAGAATTCGCCCGTGATTTTCACGACGGGCTTCACCTTGGTGCGATCAATTTCGATGGTGTCCATCTTGGCGCGAGCGGCGGCCAGGGCTTCGAGATAGTCCTTGCCCCAGAGATGCTCGTGCATCTTGCCGAACACGTTGAACGTGTTGCGCAGGATCTTGTTGCTCTTGAATTTCGGCTTGGCCCAATCCGGTGCGCTCTGCTCGATTTCGAATGACTTGCGGTTTCTTAGGTCGTCGCACAGATCGTCAACCGTCTCGCGGAACACGCGATCGGTTTCGCCCTTGTTCACTTCGAACGGGCGAATCTGATAGATCAGATCGTTGAACACGTCGCCCATGTGCATCGCGTTGAGCATGCCGAATCCGAAGTCGATCGTGAACTTCAGGCCCGGCTCGCCGGACGCGGCCTTGATTCCATCGCTGTCCTTGAACAGCAGCACGCGGAATCCGTCGAAGCCGGCATTCTTCAGCGCGAAGCGATACTCGGCCTCATACATGCCGAAGCGGCACGGGCCGCACGAGCCCGCGGTGAAGAACACGTAGTTGTCGAGGATGTCTTTGCGCGGCACCCCTTCCTTTTCGAGGAACTGGAGATACTGAACGAGATTGCCCACCGTGAAATACGTCGGATTGCACTGCCCGTTGTTGCCGTATTCCTTGCCGATCTGGAATGCGGGCACGTCGGGCACAGGCAGCTTTTCGCAGCGATAGCCGCAGCCCTGGAAGACGGCGCGAATCAGGTCCTCGTGCTTCCAGGTAAAGCCGCCAAACAGGATCGTCACCCTGCCGCGCTCTTCAGCGGTGAAGGCGCGCTCGATCGGCTTGTGAAAATGGGCGTGCCCATCCAGACCGGCGAGCTTGCGCAGGCGAATCCTTTCCGCCGCGAGACGCTCGGCGATCTCACGATCCTGCTCAATCTGTACGAGTGGTGTCGCCATGGTTCCTCCCTCAAGGAACTGTGCAAGGAATGCGAAAGGTTTTTGACTGCGCCAGGTGGATTTTGTGAAGCTGGTTACAAGTTGACGGTCTTTATTCCGTAAAGCTGCCAGTAACATCCTGGAAGCCGTGCGGCGCTTGTTTCAGGACCCACTTGATGACGCGCGAATCGTCGTAGCAGAAGCCGAGATTGTGATTGAGGGTGGAGAAGCAGTGTGTGTGGCAGGTCTTTTTCATTTCATTCAATTGCGGGACATCGAACTTATGATTCTCGATCGTGCCCCAATCGTGCGTCGCCGAATACAGCGGAAAGCACGGGGCGAGCGTGCCATCCCCGCGAATAATAATCGAATTCTGGCCGGCGCGGCAATTCCAAACGAGCAGAGGCTTGGGAGCAGGCGAGTTGGTCAGAGGATCGTGGAGTCGAACATCGAGGCGGAACGGTTGCGGGGCAAAATCCTCACGCTGCTGGCTAACAGCCATGAGCCCTCCCTCGGTAGAGATTTACTGCGTCGAGTACCCGAGGACCGAAAGATGGCGCGGACCCGACTTCCTAGCTATACCCCTTTCCCTTCAGTTTGACAAGGTGAGTCCTTGTAGCCGCACATTCAAAGAAAAGATCAGCCGAATCGTGATTGCCTATGGCCAAGAAGGCTAACAGAGTCAACTGCATGATATTTCGGGAGCTATCGGCGGATCTCCGGGTCAAGTCTCGGCCTCAGCTCCATCTATTTGCAAGATCAAGATAAGGTAAAGGCTTCGAACTCCGCCCATCCTGTCCATCAACGGCGACGAGAAATAACGTGCCCCGGAATTGTGTTCTGTTTGGAACAGACGGCTGAAGTGTCTGGCTGCTACTTTCCAGTCTAACGATTCTGGCCCCTCCGCTTCGTTGCCACAGCGACTCTCGACCACAAGATGGGATTCCGGGCGAAGGAGCCTTTCGCATGGAGAGCTTTTGGATCGGTGCTTTGTTGATTGCCGCAACGAGCCTGGGACAGTTTGTGTCCGCAGGACAGGCGCAATCCGTCGCCGGCACTGGATTTTCCTCCAGCAACACCGCTTTGCCCTTCCCGATAATGGCCGTTGAGCCAGATTTATGAGCCACGACGCAGACGCAAGCCACAACGCAAAGGATTCTCGCCTTTGGATCGGCCACGATGCGCCGCAAGCCGCCGCACGGATGCGATCTGCGCTCGCTTCACTTTGGTACCCGTTCAACGGCTTCCTCGAATGGTTTGGGGAGCTCGGCATTTTCATCTGGAAGGTGATGCGGGCGACGGTCAGGCGCCCGTTTGAAGGCCGCGAACTGCTTCGGCAGCTCGACGAAGTAGGTTCCAAATCGCTGCCTATGGTGGCGCTGGCGGGCGCGGCCATCGGTGCGGTCCTCGCCTTGGAGAGCCGGCAAAGCCTGGTTCGATTCGGCGCCAAGGCCATGCTTCCGGCCGCAATCGTGTTCTCTATCATTCACGAAACGGGCCCTGTCGTGACTGGCCTAGTCGTTAGCGGCCGCGTAGGGGCCGGCATCGGTGCGGAATTGGGATCGATGAAAGTAACGGAGCAGATCGATGCCATAGAGGCCTCCGGCGTGAATCCTTATAAGCTGCTGGCCTTCACGCGCATCGTGGCTTGCGCCCTGATGCTCCCGTTGCTGACCCTGGCTGCCGATTTTGCCGGTGTGGTGACCGGTTGGATTGCGAACACCCTGGTTGAGCCCACTTCCTTCCACAAATTCATCCATGCGGGATTTGCCGGCGCCAGCTTCAGCGACTTTCTGGCGCCTACTTTCAGAACCGTGGTGTTTGGCCTGATCATCGGCACGATCGCGTGCTTCCAGGGGATGCGCAGCCAAGGGCGGCACCGAGGGAGTGGGCCGGTCGGCGACGAGTTCGGTCGTCTTGTCTTCCCTCTTCGTCATGCTAGCCGACGTAATTTTGACGAAATTGATCCTGGAGTTCTTTCCATGACGCACTCTGAACGAGCGGTTGCACTGCAAGCGGCGGAGAGCGGCGACAATCGCGCGATTGAAAATACCGCGCAGAACGGCACCCCCATGGTTCTGCGCGGCGTGCATAAATGTTTCGACGCCCAGGTGGTCTTGAACGGGATCGATCTGACGGTCGGCGCCGGTGAGACTCTGGCGGTGCTCGGCCGCAGCGGAACCGGCAAGAGCGTGCTGCTGAAGCTGATCGTCGGGCTGCAGAAGCCGGACTCCGGATCGATTTGCATTCACGGGCGCGAGATGGCGAAGTCCAACCTCGAAGCGGTGAACGAGATCCGGAAGACGATGGGGTTTCTCTTCCAGCATGCGGCGCTCTACGACTCCCTGACGGTCGAGGAAAACGTTGCGTTTCCCCTGCGGCGCCATACAAAAATGACGGCAGCGGATCGCGGGGAGCGCGTGAGGGCATTGCTCGCTGGCGTGGGCATGGAGGCCGATCTCAAGAAAATGCCCGGCGATCTTTCGGGCGGCATGCAAAAGCGCGTGGGACTGGCGCGCGCGCTGGCCCTCGAGCCCGGCATCCTGCTGCTCGATGAACCCACCGCGGGGCTCGATCCAATCACTTCCCGCGAGATCGACGAGTTGATTCTCAAATTGCAGGAAGAACGCGAGGTTGCGTCGATCGTGGTCACCCACGATTTGCACAGTGCCAAGACGATCGCCGACCGCATCGTCCTTTTGCATGAAGGAAATGCGGTGATCGAGGGCACCTTCGAGGAGCTCGATCGAAGCGACGACGAATTTGTCGCGGAATTTTTCAAGCGGGATTCATAGGGAGCGCATATGTCAAGAGCAGCCAGGCTGGGAGCTTTCATCATCGCGACGCTGGCGATTCTCGCGGCAGGAATCTTCATCATCGGAAGCCGGCAGTACCTCTTTTCCTCCACCTATCGGCTGAAAACACAGTTCAGCACCGTGGTTGGACTGGACGAGGGCGCGGAGGTGCGAGTAGGCGGAGTCCAAAGCGGCACCGTGCGACGTATCGAGCTGCCGAATAAGCCGACGGACAAAATCACCGTGCTCATGGATCTAGACCGCTCGACCCACGACATCATCAAGCAGGACTCCGTGGCTGCCATTCAGACCGAGGGCCTCCTCGGCAATGAATTTGTCGCCATCTCTTTCGGATCGGCCCAAGCGGCGAATGTGCGGGATAACGACACGATCGCCAGCCAGCCTCCTCTCGTCATCGCGGACCTGATGAAGAAGACGGACGCCATTCTGGACAGCAGCAAGGAGGCGATTAACAACACGACTGCGGCAACCGCGAATCTGAAATCCATTACCGCGAAGATCGACGATGGCCAGGGAACGATTGGAGCCCTGATCAACGACAAGAAAATGTATGCGGAACTGGACCAGACTACGGTAGGAATGCGCGACACGATGGTCCACGCGCAGGCGGGGATCGCCGACTTCCAGGAAAACATGGAAGCGCTAAAGCAAAATTTCCTGGTCCGAGGGTATTTCAAGAAACGCGGCTATGAAGATTCTACTGACCTGGCAAAAGACGAAATCACGAGCCTGCCTGTGGCCTCGCCTCTGAAGACGTTCACCTACGAGCCAAAAGGCCTCTTCGACAAGATAGACACTGCCGAGCTGAAGAACCAGGAATCCCTGGGCGCCGCGGGCAAATTTCTGGCCGACAATGACTTCGGTGTGGCCGTGGTGGTCATTTATACGGGCATGACGGGAGACACGCAGAAAGACCTGGTGCTGACGCAGGCTCGCGCCGCGGTGATACGCGCATACCTCGTTGACAACTTCGGTTTCGACGACAGCCAGCTTAAAACCCTGGGAATGGGGAAGAAGATGCATGCAGACACCGACTCCGGTTGGGGAGATGTCGAGATCATCGTCTATCCTGTCGGCACCGCCGTTCCCGCCGCTCCCTCCGCCGTTCCTTCCGTCCAGCCGGTGGCCGTGGACACTACTGCTCACCAATAGCTCGATTCGAGAGACGAGGGCGAAATTAGCGGGCGGTAGTGGCGCGTCCGGACGAGCCCGTGCCGGGTTTATCCTTGTCGAACACCGCGACCTCCTTGGGTGTGATGAAAACGACTTCGTCCTTCACAAGGTCAAGCGCGCGAAACTGCGCCTGCGACAATTCGACCCGCACGGTGGCGCCCCAATCCGTGAGAGCTTCCACCTTGACGAGCGGACCGGCGGCGTTGATGTGCTTGGTAGTGGCGCGGAAGTGATTTCCGCCGTTGGGCTGGCGCGTGATCTCGAGCAGGTGCGGCCGGACGAAAATGGGCTTTCCGGTGACCTCATCGTGAAAATATGTCTTCCCGTCGTCGACGCGGCCGTGAAACAGGTTAACGTTGCCGAGAAAATTGTAGACGAAGGAGCTGCCGGGGCGGTTGTAGACCTCGTCGGGGCTCCCCACTTGTTCGATGCGGCCCTCGTTCATCACCGCTACCAGATCCGCGAGCTCGAGCGCTTCTTCCTGGTCGTGCGTCACAAACACACTCGTGATGTGAACCTCGTCGTGCAGGTGGCGTAGCCAGTGGCGCAACTCTTGGCGAACTTTCGCATCGAGTGCGCCGAAGGGCTCATCGAGTAGCAGCACACTTGGCTCGACCGCCAGCGCCCGCGCCAACGCCACTCGCTGCCGCTGCCCACCCGAGAGCTGCGAAGGATAGCGCCCAGCTTGATTCTGGAGTTGAATCAGGCGCAGCAGCTCGTGAACCTTGTCGCGAATCTGCTGTTTCGACGGGCGGAAACGCCGCGGCCGCACACGCAATCCGAACGCGATGTTCTCGAACACGGTCATGTGCCGGAAAAGCGCGTAGTGCTGAAACACGAAGCCAACGTGGCGCTCCCGCGCGGTCTGGTCGGTAATATCTTTGCCGCCAAACTCGACCGTCCCCGAGTCCGCAAACTCCAATCCGGCGATGATTCGCAGCAGCGTCGTCTTGCCGGAGCCGGAAGGCCCTAGCAGCGCGACGAGCTTCCCAGCCGGAATCTCGAGGTCGACGTTTTTCAGCGCCTTGAAATGGCCGAAATCCTTCGTGATGCCGCGGACGCTGATGCTCACAGGCCCGTCTCCTCTTCGCCCGCCGCGAGATTCGCCGATTGCTGCGATTTCCATTCGACGACGCTCTTGACCAACAGGGTCATCAACGCAAGCAATGCCAGCAACGAAGCAACCGCAAACGCCGGAACGAATTGGTAATCGTTGTAGAGAACCTCGATGTGCAGCGGCATCGTGTCGGTAAGCCCGCGAATGTGGCCCGAAACAACCGACACGGCGCCGAATTCTCCCATCGCGCGCGCGTTACACAGGATCACTCCATAGATGAGCGCCCATTTCACGTTCGGCAGGGTCACGCGGAAGAAAGTCTGCCAGCCGCTCGCGCCGAGCGTGAGCGCCGCTTCTTCCTCGTCGTTTCCCTGCGCCTGCACCATCGGCAGCAGTTCGCGCGCCACAAACGGGAATGTGACGAAGATCGTCGCGAGCACGATTCCCGGCACAGCGAAAATGATGCGAATGTTATGGGCGATCAGCCACGGGCCGAGTAAACCCTGCAGGCCAAAGAGCAGGACGTAGATCAAGCCCGAAACCACTGGCGACACCGAAAACGGCAGATCGATCAGAGTGATCAAGAGGCTTTTCCCGACGAAATCGAATTTGCCGATGGCCCAGGCCGCCGCGATCCCGAATACCATGTTGAGAGGCACGGCGATTCCCGCCGCCAGGAGAGTCAAGCGAATTGCGGACAACGTGTCGGGGTCGCGAAAAGTTTGCAGATAGACGCGGACGCCATCCCCGAGCGCCGTGTAGAAGACTACTCCGAGGGGGAGAAAGAGAAAAACTCCCAGGAATAGCAACGCAATCCCAATCAAGAGCCAGCGCACGAACGCCGGTTCGGATGTTGCCCGGCTCGTAGCGCCAATTCCGGACGCGATGCCGATTCGAGGTAGAGTCGATGCAGACATGGCAATGTTGAGGCGATCGAAGCCGCTTTATCAACCCTCCCCGTGTGCGTAGTCCCGAGTCAGCCCGACGCCAAGTTCCGGCTCGCGCAAGATTTCTTTTTCACGCCGGCTGCCGGCCCAGCGCTGGAGCAGGTTGATCGGCAGGAGCAGCACGAGCGAGACCACCAGCATCGCCATCGCAATGGCTGTCGCGCCGGCGTAGTCGTATTCCTGCAATTTCGTGACGATCAGCAGCGGCGTGATTTCCGTGTGCATCGGCATATTCCCCGCGATGAAGATCACCGAGCCGTATTCGCCGACCGCCCGCGCGAAAGCCATCGTGAAACCGGTGATCGCCGCCGGCAGAATCGTCGGACATAGCACGCGCGTGAATGTCTGTAGCCGGCCCGCTCCGAGACTCGCCGCGGCCTCTTCCAATTCTTTGTCGAGATCCTCCAGCACCGGTTGCACGGTGCGCACGACGAAAGGCAATCCGATAAACGTCAGCGCGATCACGACGCCGAGCCTCGTGTAAGCCACGTGGATTCCCATCGACGCGAGCGGCTTGCCGAGCCAGCCGTTGGGCGCGTAGATCGCCGTGAGCGAGATGCCCGCGACCGCAGTCGGCAAAGCGAACGGAAGATCGACCAGCGAATCGAGCAGCCGCCTCGCCGGAAATCGGTAGCGCACCAACACCCACGCCACCAGAACGCCGAACACCAAATTGATCGCTGCGCCGATCAGCGATCCTCCGAAACTCAGCCGGTAAGAAGCCATCGCCCGGGGCGAAGCGACAACATGCCAGAATTCGTGCCAGGTCAGCGTGGACGCCTTCAGGGCAGCTGCCGAAAGGGGGATCAGTACGATCAGACACAAATAGAACAGCGTCACGCCTAGCGACAGGCCGAACCCCGGCATGATCGTTCGTTTTTTCAGACGAATGCTCATCATATTCCGCGCCGGTGCTACTGACTCGGCTGGTAGATTTGGTCGAATACGCCGCCATCGGCGAAAAACGTCTTCTGCGCGTTCTGCCACCCGCCGAAGACGTCATCCACCGTGATCAGCTTCAGTTTCGGAAACTGCGCGGCATATTTCCTTGCCACCGACTCCAGGCGCGGCCGGTAATAATGCTTCGCGGCGATCTCCTGTCCCTCCGGTGAGTAAAGGTATTGGAGATAGGCTTCGGCAACGGTCCGAGTGCCCTTTCGATCTACGTTCTTGTCCACCACCGCCACAGGAGGTTCGGCCAGAATACTTTGCGATGGCATGACGATCTCGAACTTGCCGGGACCCAGCTGGTTGATCGCGAGAAAGGCCTCGTTCTCCCAGGCCAGCAGGACGTCTCCGATGCCTCGCTCGACAAAAGTGTTGGTGGAACCCCGCGCCCCAGAGTCGAGCACGGGGACGTTCCTGTAGAGACGCGTCACGAAGTCTTTGGCTTTCGCATCGTTTCCGCCCGGCTGCTTGAGCGCGTAAGCCCAAGCGGCCAGGAAATTCCAGCGCGCCCCGCCCGACGTCTTCGGATTGGGCGTGATGACCGAAACTCCCGGCTTCACGAGGTCGCCCCAATCCTTTATGTGTTTCGGATTGCCACTCCGCACCAGAAACACGATGGTCGAAGTGTAGGGCGTGCTGTTATCGGGAAGCCGCGACTGCCAGTTCTCGGGCAGCAGCTTCGCCTTCTCCGAGATCGCGTCGATGTCGTAAGCCAAAGCCAGCGTGACGACATCGGCAGGCAACCCGTCGATCACCGCGCGGGCCTGGCTTCCCGATCCCCCGTGCGATTGCTCGATGGTCACGGTCTGCCCGGTTTTTGCCTTCCAATATTTTGCGAAAGCCACGTTGTAGTCCTGGTAGAGCTCGCGCGTTGGATCATACGAGACGTTGAGGATGGTTAGGTTCTGGGCGTGTGCACGCACGCCCAGAGTCAGAATCAAACCGGCCGCCACAAGGAAGAGACCGAGTTTCACGAGTCGTCTGAATCGTAATGATCGTAGTCTCATGGTCTCTCCTAGAAGGTGTAGATCAGGTCGAACTGCAGCCGTTCCAGCCACGGCTGCGGCGGTGTGGTGCCGGCGAAGTTCAGCGGCCGGCCGATGAGCGCCGTGAAGTCGGTCTGCACATTGCGATGGACCTGGTAGATGACCATTGCGCGGTGCTCGCTCACGTTGCTGCCCTGCCGGATATCGCTGTAATCGAAGTTTGAGAGAACCGCCTCACGCTCGATAAAGATTCGGGTGTAGTCGAATTGCCAGTCGCCCCGTTGCTGAGCCCGGCCGACCTGGATTTCTCCCCAGTAACCGCGGCGCTGGTTCGCGTTGCAAGAGAAGTTGGTCGACTGCGAGTAGTGTACGGACGCAGTGTTCGCCGGAGCCGCCTCGAGGAACGGAACGTTGGCGCACGCCTCCGTGTTCTGCACGTAGTCGCCGATGATAGCGATCGGCCACTTGTCCGACGGGGTCGTGATATCGAATCGCGCGATGGAATCGAACAAGCCGAATTTCGATGCGAACTGCGCGTTCGAAATGCTGGTCACGCCGGTGGGGTAAGAGATCCCGCCGACGGTGACTTCGTTCGTGGCAGTGGTGGTGAGAATGGAGTTCTGCACCGTGTTGCCAGTTCCGAGCGGCAACAAGCCGGTGAACGGCGTCTGCGGATTCTTTGAACTGGCCCGGGCGAGCGCGAGAGCGATGGCGTCCGCGTCGTGGTAGTCGTAGTATCCGGTGAAGGCGCCGAACTTCAGCCACTTGGCAAGCTGAAACGTCGTCTGCAGCTGGCCGCCATACACGATGCTCGTCGCCGCGCTCTGGTCGGTGGGCGATGCCGTCTTCGCCACTTGCGCGAAGGGCAGCTCGAATCCCACGAAGGCGATCTTCTTGAGGACCGGAGTATCTGTATTGAAGACGAGCGTTTCGGCTGCGCCATCCGGGTTCAGGTCCTTATCCCAGGTGAGTTCGGTGTTGTACCAGGGATACGCGAACTTTCCGCCGATTAGCGTCAGTTCCTTGAACTCGTGCGGGTTGTACTGCACGTAGGCCTTGTCGATGGCGATCGTCTTGCGCGTGTAAAAGTTGGCGAGCGTCTGGTTGGTTGTGGTCGGGTCGTTGATGTCGCCGGACGCCAACGAGAATCCGCCGCTGAAATCGTCATTGAGCTTGGCGTTTATGTTGAAGCGAACACGGAAGCGCTCGCGGTTCTGGTCCAGCGACTGGTTCGACGGTCCGCCAAAAAACGGCTCGTCGCGCAAGCGGATGTCGCCGCTGAACGAGAACGGCCCGAAGTCCTTCAGCCGGTCTTCCAGGTTGCCGACGCGCGTCGACCAATCCTGTGGCACCGTCGTCTGGGTATTCTGCTGTCCCGCGTCACCGGGAGTGGCGACGACGGCTGCCGTTACCGGAGCGGCCGCGACGGTCGAAGGATCGGCGGCCGCGGGCGCCTCCGGCGTGACGCCCAGCGCTGTTTCCAGATTCGCAATTCGCGTGAGTTCGTCACGCAATGCCGCACGCTCGGCATCCAGTTCCTTGCTGTGCTCGTCAAACTGCTTCGTCTGGGCCGCGACCGTCTCCTCGAGTTCCTTCAATTCGAGAACAACCGGCGAGTTCGGATCGGCCGCGGCGTTTCCCTTCGCCGTTTCGCCTTTGGAGGCCGCAGGGGCCGTACTAGCTCCATTCGCGGAAGCGGGATTATCTCCATCCCGCGCCGCGGCAACCGCCACGGAGCCCGCAAGCCCCAAGCTCAATGCCAGCCCAACTCCAATTCCCTTCCATTTCCCACTTAAGTGTATCGGCATTCCAATCTCTCCTGAATTTGTCGGCTGCAAGCCTCCAGCGGACTGGTCGGTTGGCCGGGCCTTTTTGTGCCATCCTCCCGCGGAACGGGTCGGGCCTTTCTTTTCGGTCCGTGCTATGCCGAATTCTTTCGAATGCGCTCGGTCTTGTTCAGTTCGACGATGCGTCCGTCGTGAACCGTCAGAACCACCGAGCCGTAGCGAATTCCCCGCAGCGCGAGTGCGACTTCGTGCAGCAAGTCGCGCTCGCTCGCCGATAAGTCCTGCTGCCAATCCTGAGTGGTTGCTGTGCTCATCACGTTTCCTTCTCCTCGTAATCTCAAAAAACTCACTGCTGTCGAGGCCGAGCCTGAATCGAAAATAAAACTTCTTATTGCTTGGGAACGAATGGACTGCGATAGGAACTTAGTTGCGGCTGCTACAACACAGATCGGACAGCGAGGTATGGTCGAGGATTTTCGCGGTGGCGTTGCGAACATCCAGCAAAATGCGGAACAGGGGACGGTGCTTCGGATCGCCGTTCACGCGCCGGCGCAGCGATTCGGCGTCCTCGAAGGGAGCCAGCGGCCCATCAATCTTGCGGATCACTTCGCCAAGCGAGATCTTCTTCGGCGATCGTTTCAGCTGATAACCGCCGTGGGCGCCGCGAAGGCTGTCGACGATCCGCGCCCGCTTCAGGTCCAGGAGAATCGCCTCCAGGAACTTTTCCGGCAGGTCTTCCTCGGCCGCGATGTCCTTGATCTTGACGACACCGGTAGGATGCTGCGCGAGCACGGTCAGCGCCTGGAGTGCGTACAGTCCTCTTTGCGAAATTCTCATAGCGCAATGATTCCCTATTAACTCGCTAAAGTCTACGTGTATAATAGACATTGTCAAGCGGAGATTTAGAAATCTTCGCGTGGTAGAATTCCTTCTCCCATGCCCGCTCCCATAGAAGCGAAATCTGGTTCCGACCGCCAATTGCTCCGCCACACGCTCGCGACCCTCGCCTATCGCGGCGGCAAGGCTCTCCGCGACGCCCCCGAGGGATTCGCCGAATTCCGCGTCGGGGATAAGACTCGCACGCCCGGCGAGATGCTCGCCCACATCGGCGACCTGCTCGATTGGGCGCTTTCGCTTGCGAAAGGCGCGCAGGAGTGGCACAGCTCCACTTCCCTGCCATGGAAGGATGGTGTAGAGCGCTTCTATGCGGCGCTGCGCGCCCTCGATGAATTTCTAGCTTCGGATGCGCCTCTTGGCACTCCCGCCGCAGAGCTCTTTCAGGGCCCCATCGCGGATGCCTTCACGCACGTGGGGCAGATCTCCATGCTGCGCCGCCTGGCGGGCGCACCCGTGCGAGGCGAGAATTATCTTCGGGCCGATATCGCCACAGGTCGCGTGGGCCCGGATCAAAGGGCGGCTAAGCGGGAATTCGACTGACGTGGGAATGCGGGGGTGGCCGCCTGAAAGCCGCACGCTTCATCGGGTGAAGGGCCGATGAAGCGCAGTACGGATAAAATAGCCGGGCGACACCGGCTGAGGGACCCGAATCGCCCGGCCTCTTCTCACCCATCTCCGCAGGGTCTGGGTAAGAAACTCGTTATGCGGCGTGTTCGCCGTTGCGCATGAATTCGTAACGTTCGATTGCCGCCGCCACTCCCACTTCGCCGGAATGCTCCGGGCTGCTGCGCAGGACCCGGCCTAGGCAGCGAACACGAACCGGACCCGCCTGGGTCAGTTCGTGCGGGAGGGTCATCACAATCTCGACGGGCGAGCCGCTCTTTAGTCCCTTCGGCAGATGGAAATACACGCCACGCGAGCTCACCTCGCGCGATTCCGTTGCGGCCTCGCCGACAACCGATTCATCTGTCCAGCGGACGGTTAGCGGCAAGCGCATCAGGAAGCGCCGCGATATGCGTCTTTCTTTTAAAGCCACAGGTTTGGGTCCTCTCGATTGCCCATGTAGAGTAAGGCCGCGCACAATTTGCGCCAATAGAGCAAAGGAGCCAATTCTGCCAGGCCGAATTGGTACGGAAGTACTAAGGCCTCTCGGCTAGAGAGCCTGGGACCTCATAATCCAGATAATCCAGGAATTAGGATGCGGAATTGTTACAGAAAAACGCGGCTATGCCTGGTCGATCAGGCGGTGGTGAATCGCGTAGAGCGCGAGCTCAAGGCGATCGGAAACCCCGAGCTTATCGAAGATATTGTGGAGGTGGTTCTTCACGGTCTGCTCGCTGATGAACAGCTTTTCGCCGATTTCGCGGTTGCGAAAGCCCTGCGCCACCAGCTGTACGATTTCCTTCTCGCGCTCGCTCAGCAGCGGCTTTTCGCGCCGCGAGCCCGATTCCGCCGACTTCTTGAATGCGTCGATCACCTCGGCCGTCATCCGGTTATCGAGCCAGATTTCGCCGTCGAATACCTTGCGGATGGCCTTCACCAGAAGATCGCTGGCAGATTGCTTCAGCACCACGCCGCGCGCGCCCAGGCGCATCGCGCGAACCACGTCCCGGTCGTCCTCGGCTGCCGTCAGCACGATCACGCGAGTGGGCGTGGAATCGAAATTCACTTCCTCGAGGACGCCGAGGCCGTCTTTTTCGGGCATGCGAAGATCAAGCAAAAGGATATCGGGCTTCAGTTTGGCAATCATTTTCGTGCATTCGACGCCATTCGAGGCTTCGCCTACGATCTGAATCTCCTCGGCGCCTTCGAGGAGCTTCCGAAGGCCGTCCCGAAAGATCGCATGGTCGTCCGCAACCAGGATCCGAATCGCCTGTTTCGCTTTGCTCATGTTAATTGAATGGAATCTCGACGGTTAGACGCGCCCCGTGCCCCGGATTCGACTCGACTGTCAGCGTGCCCCCCACGCTTCTTGTCCGTTCCTTGATCGAAATCGGGCCAAGACGCAACCGGTCAAGTTCCTCGCTCGTATATCGCCCAGAGAAGCTAAAACCCCGCCCGTTGTCATCCACGACGAGCGACACTTTCGCCTCGTCTTGTACTAGTTTTACCACGACGTGGCTGGCCTCAGCATGCTTTTTTACGTTATGTAGTGACTCTCTGTATATCTGGAAAATCTCCCTGCAAATACGGTCGGGAACGCGCAAATCGCGTGCTTCAACGAAGAGATCGACCGCCAGGCCGTGCTCCAGGCGGAAGCGCTCGGCGAAACCTTGCATCAATTCCCGCATGTCCGCGCTCTCCACGCGGACGGGGCGAAGGTCCGTCACGAACCGTCGCAATTCGTCACTTTCTTGCTGGACCGTCTTCTGCAGGCCCGCCAGATCGGCGCACGTCTGATCGAGAGGCCTTTCCGGCAGGCGCTGCCGCAGGACGTTGAGCTGAATCTTGAGGCTCAGCAGCGTCTGCAGGATTCCGTCGTGCAGGTCGCGCGAGATGCGGCTGCGCTCCGATTCCACGGCGTGCGTCCTCAGGCTGCGCAGCAGAAAGACATTCTCGAGCGGCGGGCCGATCTGGCGCACGATGTGCTCGAGCCAGCGCAGATCGCCCGTCGAGAATCGCTTGCGCGAAGGGAGCGGATTTGCCAGAAGAACGCGGCCCGCCGGGCGCCCTCCCGACTCGAGCGTGACGGCCAGTAGTTTTGCTCCGATCTCCTGCCGCGTCGATTCGGGCGGCGCGGGCACTGCCCGGAACCTCTGCCCCGTGCGGCGATCCCACGCGAATCCACCGCCTTTCCCGCTGTTGAATTCCCAACCCATCGAAATCTCAAGGCTGTCGAGCAGAAATGTTTCAGAGCGATTCAGCGCAAGTGTCTCGGGCGGCGCGGGCTCCGTCTCGCTGGGCTCTACCTTCCAGACGAACAGGCGTTCGAGGTCGTCATCACGAATCGCGAGGCAGGCCTGCTCGCAGCCAAACGCGACGGCAAGCTCGCCCAGCGCCTGACGAATCGACTCCGTGAGGCCGCGATCGTAACGTAGCGCGCTCGTGATCTTCTCGAGGAACTGCTGCCGCGCGAGATGCTCGTGTTCCCGCGCGCCGAGAAAGCCCATTCCCAGCCCCGAGACGAGCGTTCCGAGGCCAATGGCGGTCCAGTGCCACCAGCCCTGCAACCGGAATGACTCTTCCGCAGCGACGCGGACGATGATTCCCACCGTCGCCACCGCGACCAGCGCCAGCATCGCGCGCTCGTTTCCGCGCGTCGCCAAAGCGAATACCGCGAAGAGGAAGAGAAACCAGAACGCCGAGACGGAAGGCGTAAGATAAACGAACACCACGAGCACAACGAAGTCGAAGGCAAGCGGAATTCGCATGGGAACTTCGCTGACGAACCGCTCCGCCAACACTGCGCCCACCGCGATCGCCAAATAGACCGCCAAAAATACGACGGAAACCCGCCGCACGGGTCCCTGCGAGGTTTCGAGCAGCGCCACCAGCGAAAGCGCGGCGATCACGGCTCGCGCCAACGTGACTTGGCGCTCCAAATATAGGCGCTCGGTGTTGTCGAGAAGCATCGTGCGGGTGACTTTCCTTCAAAGTCTAGCAAGTCCCCGCGGCCCTGCATGCGCGCCTGCGACGGCGTGTCGTCTTTTGGTAATCGTTTTGGCACGTGGGCCGCTGGAACGCCCGCTTTCTCCCCGGTGCCTGTGCAAAACTCGCCCACCATAGCATTGACATAGGGTGCATAATCTTTGGGAAGCGGCTGACTGAGGGACCCCAAAGCTTGTCGCAAAGGTATACGCGAAAGGAAGTGGGCCGCATCCTGGGTGTGGATGCGAGCCGCCTGCGCTATTGGGAACGCCTTCGGCTGGTTCGTCCTCAGGCCCGCTGGGGAGAGCGGTTCTACAGCTTTGGCGATCTCGTCGCCCTGCGGACGGTGAAGCGGCTCACCGAGAATCGCATTCCCGCACAGCGCGTTCGCCGCGCGGTCGCGCTAGTGGAGCAGCAGTTCGGCGAAGCGCCCCTGCCGCTACAAGCGCTGCAATTCCTCGAACAAGGCCGCGACGTCCTCGTGATTCCGCCGGGCGCTGTCCGCCCCTTCAGCCCGATCAAGCAGCAGTGGGCTTTTTCCTTTGATACTCCGCTGCACCGCGCCAAGCTCCACGCGATGGCGAGTCCCACGCCGGAAGACCTATTCCAATCGGCGCTCGACTACGAGGCTTCACCGGACACTTTGCCCGACGCCGTCGACAACTACCGCCGCGTCCTCGATCTCGCGCCGCACTGGGTCGACGCGCATATCAATCTGGGCGTCGCGCTCTACCAAATGGGCGATATGGGCGCCGCGCGCAGCGAATTTCTCGCGGCCGTACAACTCGATCCGCTGAACGGGATTTCGCGCTACAACCTGGGTTGCGTCCTCGAAGAACAGGGTGAGATCGACGAGGCGATCGACCATCTGCGCCGCGCAGCGAAGGCGATGCCAGCGCACGCCGACGTCCATTTTAATCTCGCGCTTGCCCACGAAAAGCGCGGCGAACACCGCCTCGCCCGCGAGCAGTGGACGCTCTATCTCCGCTACGCGCCGAACGGCCCGTGGGCCGAACAGGCACGCGCACATCTGAAGAAATGCTCCCCGCGCCGCAAGCGTTCCGCGCCGATTCCCTTCCCGCGCAAAGCCTAAGGCACCGATTGTACGCAGCGCCTATCGGGAAACGATTGCAGGTTTCAGATCGGCCGGCTTAGCCGCAAGTACGCGAGGATCGAGATTGCTGTTAAACCTGACATCCTCGGTCCGGATATCGGCTGATCCATCGCCTTTGTGCGAGTTGAGTTGCCTCACGGGGAAACGAACTCCCTGGACTTCCGTCCACTCCAGCACTTGCGCTGGAAGCCATGTAGCAGGGTCCAGAGTGATTTCATTTGTATCCCCGCGGCAGGAGAGGCGAATGACGTTTGCAGCCGGGGATGTAATCGTGAAACCACCGACGCGATCCGCCACCCACAGGTTCAGCATGAAACCGGAAAGGTATTTCTGAGCAAACTCCAATTCGCTGCCGGCTAGATCTAATACCCGCTTGTCGGGCAGGATTCCCAGCCCCGCGTCCCCTCGAAGTACAAAACATACGTATCACCGGGACCGACTTGGTCCAAACGAAGGTAGTTGGGCCTTATCCAGCGTGTTCGCTTCGTCACCGAACCAATTGGTCTGCCGTTATGATCGAAGGTTTTCGCTCGGACCGTCCAGTCTAAGTCGTGTATCGCGGCAATCTTGTCAGATCCCCCAAGCGCGCGCTGCATCTTGTGAAGAAGGACCAGGCCAGAGTCCTGGGCGGACGCCGGAAGGCCCGCGAGGAGCACGATTGCTGCCGCGACAATACACAACAACGCACCAATGCTTCGTGATCGCATCGGGTGTTTGGACACCACCAACAGACAAGATGTTTCTAATGACTTTGGCGGTCCCACCTCAAGTTGAAGTCGCCGCATTCGTGTCGTACACTGATTTGCATCCACCCTGTGGTGAGCGTAGCTCAGCCGGTAGAGCATCGGTCTGTGGAACCGAGGGTCGTGGGTTCAAATCCCATCGCTCACCCCAAAACTCCGCAAAATTCCGGCCGATTCGCCGGGCCTTGCTCAGCGTCAGACCCCCTTCTGCCTCTCTGGCCACGCAGGACGCCACGACCCCCGATCCGACGGACTATCTCATTCTGGGCGGAGACCATCAAAACCTGAACAAATTCAAGGAAGCCGCGGACGCATTCAATCAATGCGCGCAGGTTGCGGGACCGATGCAGGCCGGCTGCAAGACGTATGCAGACCAATCACTTAAACAGGCGGCGCAAGAGAAATAGAATTCGTGCCGAATCCGGCCGGGTCAGTTGAGCCCGGACTGCGTGGCTTTGACCACGGTTGCCCCAGTCTTGGTCGCGTAGTAAATGCTCGCGGCCTGGGTGAGGCTGCTGTCGTTATCGACGATGATGCCGGTGGTGCCGCCAGACGCCGGCAAGGCGGTGGTGGCGGTAGTGACAAGGGGGAAACCGCCGGTGATGTCGAGGCTCATGACGCAGCCGGCCGTTCCACCTCCGACGGTGGCGATGCAGTTGTTCGTAACGCCTACGAAGAGATAGTCCGTGCCGAGCGCCGAGTTGTAAAACTCCGTAAGCGGCGACGAATCGGCATTGCCGCTTGCCAAAGGCGTTGAGGCGTTCGTGATGGTGTTCATCACGCCGCTCGCGTCGAAGCCGACGCTATAGAGGGTCGGAATGTTTCCGATGCCGGTGCCCGCGACGTACATCTGAGGCGTCCCCGATCCGGTGTACCAGGCGTTATTGAAATCGACCGCGTACGGGCCCGTGTAGACGGTAGTTGCCGGACCCACGGGGACGGAGACGGCGCTCGCCATGCTCGTGGGAGCTTGCACAACGAGGGCGGTGGTCCCGTTGGAATTGAAAGAAGCGTAGACCATTTGATTCGTGCCATCGATCATCACGGGAAACTCGGAAGTGGCCCCGGGGGCGATGGCCGTGCCATACACCACCGAGGGCGACATTCCCGAGTCCGTCACATAATCGATGCGGCCGCTGCTATCGGTGAAAAAAATCTTGTTGGATATCGCATCGTATACCGGAGCGGACGGTACGGCGTCGATGGCCACGCTCCAGACGATCGTCGGAACGGCGCCGCCGTTGAACACGTTGCTGAGCTTGTAAAGGTAGCCGGAGCCTGTGCCGGACCAGCTGTAGGTGGTGGCGTAGGCGGTATCGTTCGCATCGTTCGGCGTGTAGACGATGAAAGGCGCGTTAGTGGAGCTTTGATTCGTCGTGCCGCCATCGGGCGAGAGCAGCACTCTTTGGTCGACGGCATTGTTGCCGCCGATCGCGCCCGGCACGACAGCCGCCGTCGCGCTCGTGCCGTTCGTCCCCGTGGTGCCGACGGTGAGGACGTGGAAATACGAGCTGCCGGTCGGCAGATCCTCGATATAAGAAATTTGCGCCCCGGTCTGCGAGATGGCGAGAGATGCCGGCACCTGCCCGGTGCCTGAGGCGTATGCGAACATCACGTGGGGCCCGCTTCCGGAACAGTAAGCGCCCGGCGTTGACGAGCTATAGAGATTGTTCAGTCCGACAATGTTCGCCTGGCCGCCCGACGCGGGATTCGCCGGGATGCCGATCGCGACGAAATCATTCGTGCAGCTGGGAGCCGCGGTCACGTCGAACACAAATTTGGCGGGGAATGTCTGGCCGCCGCCCGGAGCGACATCGAGCGTGAATGACGTCCCTGTGTTGTTGTAGCCGGTATTGTCGTAGAACTGATAGCTATCGGGACCGTTGCTGAAGATGTTGATCTCAAAGTCGCTGCTGGTGACAAAGAGAAGCCCTCCGTTGTCAATCCCGGGATCGACGGAAGGGTAGAGGAGATTATCGACATAGAAGTACGCGCTTGGGCTATCTACTTCGGCTGGCCCGTCCGGATATAGCGGATAGGAGCCGATATCCTGGCCGCCAGTCACCGTGAGCGTTCCAGCGGTGGCGAGGAACTCGCCATTGTCGTTGTCCGTTGTGTTGAGGGCGCCGTAACCCGTGTCAGGGCCGATGGCGAATGCATAGTTGAACAGCGGCTCAAAAGCGGAAGTCGAAGGGGACGACGACAGCGACACGTTCCAGTCTCGAATGGCTTTGTCGCGCAGGCCGGGACGGCGGAAGCGGGCCGGCCACCACGTTTCCGGATGGCGGAGATACCAATCCTGCAGCCAGCGAGGATCTCGTTGGATTCGGGCAAGCAAGGAACGGTGTTTCGAATCAGGATTCGGGTAGAGGACGTGATGGTGTGTCCAATCCGAAACCAATCCCACGGGAATGTGCGGTGCGGGCTTGCCAACGACTACCATCGCAAAAAACGCGAGCGCAATACCTGCAACGACCGCTCTCATGTTCATCTCCCGCGTGCTGTCACAGACAAACGATCCCGCCTTCCTTGGACATCATTGAGGTGCGGACTCTTTGCTGGCCAGCGCGGATTCGCTCGACTTCCCTTCCGCCTTGGGTTCGTGATAGCGCGTCAAATAGAGCAAAAAGGGCGTGACCTCAAACGGCATCTTCTCGCGGGCCGAGCTCAGCGCGACCGGCTTGGCTTTCAGCAGCTCGACGTGATCGTCCCAGGGATCGACCTTCACGCGGGCGCCCAGCGGAAGTGCCGCCACCTGGTCGAGCTTAGCGGCCTCGAGCGGAGGTCCGATGGTTGCGAGCGCGGAGCTGAACTCGACGCCGTTTCCGAGGCGCGGATCGATCAGCGCCGGAAGGGCCGCCGAATCCGCCGAGAGCTGCTTCAGGAAGAGCGCCGCGTTGCCGAGCTTGTCCTTGTACGGCGAGTTGCTCAGCCATTCGAGGGCCTTCTTATTGGCCATGTCGACATCGGCAGGCGTGGCCTTGAATGAAAAGCGAGACAGCGCCTCGCCAACGGTGACGTTCGTGGTGTCGTTGAATCCCCACTGGTCGGTCGAGGGCTTGGTGATCATGATCGAGGCCAGCTCCTGCGAGAGAACGGCGGCGAGGCTGGCTTCGTCCGGCAGCGTGTCGATCAAGCCGCGGCTCATCACAATTGTATGGCCCACGGAAAAGGATTCGAGCGTGGTGGTCAGCATCACGCGGCAATGAACGTCGATGTCGAGATTGTTCGTCACTTCCAGGTTGTTGACGACCGTCTCGAGGACTTTGTCTACTTCTCCCGGAGGCGCGAGCAGTCCGATGCGTTCAAGGCGATCGACGACGTTCTTTTCAGCCTTCTCCTGCCACTGGCGCTCGGCTTCGATCGGCGAATAATCCTGCGGAGTGCCGCCGCTATCGAGCGACGCCGGCGGATTGGCGGATTGCGCGGCCGTGGGCTGATTGAAGTCCACCGGGCGATCGAGGTTGGCGAGGTCGTAGCCCCACAAGCGAGTCTGCGCCTTGAAACGGATGGCGGAGCCGGAGGCGGTCTTGAGTTCCGATTCCTGGCTGTAGATGAGTGCAGGCAGCCAGAACGTCCGGCTGGAGATTCATGCGCCAGCTATCGAAGTGCAGATTGAAGCCGATGCCTTCGTTGTCCGTGGATTGGAACATGCCGTTGAACCGCACGATCGTGAATCCCTGATCCTCCGCCCAGATGCGCCCATTGAAGCGTCCCTTGCCTGATTTGGGGAGCGGCGTGACGTCAAAGACCACGCAACGCACTTCGCCGAGGAATTCCTTTCCTTCGTAGCGGAAGTCGTAGTGCGCGCGATCGAAATCGTTGGGGTCGACGTAAACCATCTTGAGAAAGCCGTCGGGGATGCTGGAAGAAGATCCCTCGAGGTGCGAAAACGGATTGAACTCCTCGGCGAAGCCTTTCTTCTTCTTTTTCTTCTTGTCGAGCATCGAATCGTCGGTAATTCCGCTCGAGAGCTGCGCTTGGCCGAGAAAATACTGGTCTTTCATCGGCACGATGCCCATCTCCGCATCCGGCTTCATGTCCTGGACATACGTCTCGACAATGGGGCTGTAGCGCCGGATCGCGGCCACTTCGTCATGCTCGCGCGCAATAATGCGGTCGACGGCCTGGTTCACCGTTGTGACCGGGCCAGCCGTGGAGGCACCGGCTTGCGGCTGAGGGCGATCGGCCGTCTGCGCCGCAGCGGCGCCCGCGAAGGTTCCCGCCAGGACGATGGCAACGGAAAATCGGTTCAACGCGCGCATGGATTTCCCCTTTCGGCAGAACATCTACGTGTTTTCTTGGACTTCGCCTAGTTAATAAGCAAGGGTAGCAAGAAGCCGGGGCTTGCGGGTCGAGACGCAGCTGCCCTGTGCTCAATAAATCAGTCATCAGCCCCGACCCGGGGCAAACCTCGACGACTGAGATAAGGCGCCGCGTACCACTAATTCGCCACTATCAGAATTTACATGCGCCTGAACCGAACGTTCCGCAGCCGTTATTTCGGCAACTTCAATAGACCCGCAAGCATTTAATTACTCATACGACAAAGTACTATCGCTGAATGCTCATGGCCCGATCAGAGTTGTACGCAGCAAATAATACTGATCCTCAAGGAGCATTCAATGAAGCGCGTTCTTGCCGTCATGGTGGTTGCGACGTTCGCCCTGCCGCTTCCAGCCCAGCAATCAGGATCCGCGCAGCAAACGGAAACCATTCAGATGCAGTGCCGCGATCTCGCCTCTACCGGGAACTACATCGGGCCAAATGAAACAGTCATAGATGGCAGGGCTTGCCATCCAGTTTCAACACCGGCCAAAGCTGCCGATCCGGCTCCAGCGCAAGCGGCAGAGACTGACGCACCCGCCGCCGTGCCCCCAAGAGAAGCACCTGCTCCAATGGCGATACTGCTTGAAGACGGCACTCCAGTTCACCTCGTACTATCCGAGAATCTGTCTTCGGCAACCGCCATTACCGGAGAAACCGTGGAGTTTGAAGTCGTGGACGATATTGTCGTGGACGGCCTTGTTGTTGTTCCGCACGGCTCAACTGCATGGGCAACAGTGACTGAGGCGGAACATAAGAGGCATCTCGGACGCGCCGGAAAATTGGACCTGAATATCGACAAGGTCCGTCTGGCTGATGGCGAGAGAGCACTGCTACGCGGAGTCAAGGATGTTCAGGGGGGCGGCCACACCGGCGCGATGACCGGGGCGATTGTAGCCACCTCGCTTGTGGTATGGCCTGCCGCGCCTTTCTTTCTGTTCATGCACGGAAAGGACATTACGATTCCGAAGGGAACGCAAATCACGGCGTTTGTTCAGGGCGATATGCGGCTGGAACCGGGCAGATTTCAGCGGCAGCTTGCGATAGCCCAGTAATATAGTTCGACACGCAAAAAATACAGTTGCGCCTATTTCGGGCGGCTGGAAGGGCCGCGCGCAATCATTTGGATCGAATAGACCTGCGCGGCGTTCGCGATCTGCTGGCCGGTGGAATCCTCGGCGCCGCGAGCGAGGATGAAAAGCGTATGCCGGCCGGGGCCGCCAAAGGACACGCTGATGATGTCGCGCGGCGTGGGAATCAGGCCGAGCCACGTGCCGTCCGCGCCGATCACCTGCACCCCGGGGCCGGTGCTGACGTAAATGCGGCCATCGGCGTCGGTGGCGCTGCCATCGCCGGCCGTCTTCTCCTGCAGCTTCGCGAAATCGCGCTGGTTAGTGAGCGAGCCGTCGGGCTGCACGTCGAATTCGACCACCGTGCCCACATTGGTGACGTAGAGATGCTTCTCGTCGGGGCTGAGGATGATGCCGTTGGTGCGGAGATTGTCCCCGTACTTGGTGATTACGCCCTTGGGACTCGCGTAAAACAGCCCGCCCATGCTGAAGTAAGCGCCGCCCTTGCGATCCGCCGTGAGGTCGTTAAGAACGCTGGGGATGCAATCGAGCGTGTCGCCTTGATATTTGTCGCCGAGAAGCTGATGGTGGGGCGCAAGCTCCCAGATGGCCGGATGCAATCCCCGCTCGTCGATGAATAGCACGCCCTTCGCATTGATGGAAAGCGCGCCGCCGGTGTGCGTGTCCGTGTAAGCGACCGAGGCGTTGCCGTCTTTATCGAGCTTCACGACGTCGCTTTTATCGTTCTGCGCGATCAACAGGCCGCCGTCGCGTGTGCCAACGATACCGTCGCCGTTGTTGCCGGCGTCCTGCCACAGAAATTTCCATTGCTGGCCGGCCGCGATCACGCCGGGGATCGCGGTCACCTGATAATCGCGAGGCGCCGGGCCGGGCCCGCCAAAGTGGAAGGCGCGCGTCTTCGGCGGCGGATTCTTGCAGGCGGCGAGCGCGGCGTCGTAGCCAGGATCGCCGTTGTTCTGAACCGATGGAGGCGGAGCATTCGGGTCAGCGGGCGGCAGCTTCGGAGCCTGGCCCTGCGCCATCGCGCCGGCGGCGAAAAGCAGTCCCGCAGCAATCGCAAGCGTTCGCAGTGATTTCATGACGTCCCCCAGTCGGCATGGCCGTGCCGGCAATGCCCTTCCCTTTGCGCGGGGAGTATACCGAAACTGCCCGCGACCGGGCGACAGGAAGATTCAGCGCTGATCGGCCGTTCCGCCTGCGCGATCAAGGCGCAGTATTTCAGAGTCTCGCGCGCTCCGCGTCTCATCTAAATTCGTAGAGCTCTCTCAAATGCGAATGCGCATCTTTATTTTCCTGGCCACATTTCAGTCGCTGCTTTTCGGTCTGCACTGGTTCGTCTACAAGACGTGGGTTTCTTTCCGGCGCGCGCCTGACCCGCCGGGGATTTCTTGGTTTGCCATTGCTGTGGCGATTCTTTCCGTCACGTTTCTGACGGCTTCGCTGCTCGCGCGCAAGTATTCGCAGTTCTCTGTCCGCCTCTATTACACGGCGGCGGCGGTCTGGCTCGGATTCTTCAGCTTCTTTGTGCTTGCCGCGTGCGCTTCGTGGCTCGTCTATGGCGCTGCCCGGCTCTTGCACCTCGGTTGGCAGCAGCCCTACATCGCTTTCGTGTTTTTCGGCGCCGCGATTCTCGCCGGCCTCTACGGCATGCTGAATTCCGCGCGCACGCGCGTGACGCGAATTTCGGTGAAGCTGCCAAATCTGCCTGCGTCTTGGCGCGGACGCGTCGCGGCGCTGGTCACCGACACGCATCTCGGCCACGTGCGCGGGCAGCGGTTCTCGCAGCGCATCGTCGGCATGCTTGCGCGCCTCGCGCCTGATATCGTGCTGGTCGCGGGCGACCTGTACGATGGCACCGCCGTGAACGCGCCGAAGCTCGCGGCGCCATGGCATCAGATTGCGGCGCCGTTCGGAGCGTATTTCATCGCCGGGAACCACGAGGAGTTTGGCGATTACTCCAAATATCTCAGCGCCGTCCAGCACTCGGGCGTGCGCGTGCTCAACAACCAAAAAGTCGTCGTCGATGGCCTGCAACTCGTCGGCGTCCACCATCACGATTCGGTGCAGCCTGAGCATTTCCGCGGCATCCTGCGCCAGGCGGAGATCGATCCGGATGTCGCGAGCATTCTTCTGACGCACGCGCCGCACCATCTGCCCATCGCGGCCGAAGAAAAAATCAGCCTGCAGCTCTCCGGGCACACCCACGGCGGCCAATACTTCCCTTTTACGTGGATCACGTCGCGGATCTACGGGCCGTTCGTCTACGGCCTGCAGAGGCTCGGCGATCTGTTGGTTTACACGTCGTGCGGCGCGGGAACGTGGGGTCCGCCGATGCGCCTGGGGACGAACCCCGAAATCGTCCTCATCACATTCGAATAGCCCGCCGCTGTCAAAGCAATAGCCCGCGAGCTTCGCCGCACAAGGGCTCCTCCCCCTCGCAGAAAATGCGAGCGCATAAATTGCGCGCTGAGGACTCGGGTATGCTGCGCGCCAAATCTCGGGGTTTTACCGCAATGCAATTTTTCGCCGGATATACATGGAAGCTGGCATTCCGATTTGCGCGCTGATGGCTCACGCTGCTTCGCTGGGAGGCAGCATATCCATGAAACTACTCGTAGGAACCGCAATCCTCTGCATGCTCGCAACGGCCCCTGTCTACGCCCGGCAGAACCAAGATGACAAACAACAGGAATCCTCGAAGGCGCCCAAAAGCAACGACAACCGCGCGGAGAAGCCGCGAGCAAGTCGCCGGAAAAGCCGGTTGACAAGCCGTCGAGACCTCCGAAAGAAGCTCCAGTAAGGACGGAGTCTACGCCGCGGCCTCAGCAAGATCAGCAACACAAACAGGCCGAGCAGCAAGCAAAGAATCGGAGGCAAGATCAAAATCCCAGTCACGGTCACGCGGTCACAGCCGATAATGCGGCAGGCGGAAACCAAGGTGGGGGGCATCGCATACCCGAAGACCGCTATCGAGCCGACTTCGGCCGCGCGCACACGTTTCACGTGCGCCACGATGGCGACCGTTTCCAATTCGGAGGCTATTCGTTTGAATACACCGAGGCATGGCCGACGGACTGGGGTAACAATGACGATTTCTACATCGTCGAGATCAATGGCGTGGATTATCTCTGCGACGCGCGCTTTCCCGACCAGCGAATCGTAGTCGTTATCGCGGCTTAGCGCCCGGCTTCGCAGAACGCGACATTTATCGGCTGGATGGAAGTTCCCGGTAACGGGAGGAGAAAACACGTCCAGCCGGTGGTCGCTCTTCCATCTATTCCGTGTTTGCAAATCACAGATGCTTCGCTTGACAGAGTCTCCGCGATGCTGTTACTTACTCCGCATGAAAACGCGCCTGATTTCTCTCGCTTCACTCGTGCTTTTGTTTGCGTGCGTGACGGCAGTGGCCCAGGAGCCTGTCGCGCCCGCCGCCGATCCCGAATCCCTTTTCACCGACCCGAATCCGCAACTGAACGCCAACAAGCAGGTCGCGTTCCATATCGAGCGCGATCTGCTCGAAGCGAATCACTGGGATGAGGCCGGCAAGTGGATCACCGATCGTTACATCCAACACAATCCGATGGTCAAATCGGGCCTCGCGCCGGTGGTGGCGTTCTTCGAGGCCACGCGCAAGCCCTCGCCGATTCCGGAACACATGAAGACGCCAGTGGTTGCCGTCGTTGCAGATGGCGATCTCGTGATCGTCGTGACAGCGCGGACGCTGAAGAATCCGCGCGACCCGTCGCAAACATACACAACGTCGTGGTTCGACATGTGGCGGATCAAGGACGGCAAGGCCGACGAGCACTGGGACGCCGCGACGCTTCCCGCGCTGGGTGCCACCGCTGGACCGAAGACCGACAACTAGCTGGACGCTCGCTGGCATCACCTGGCTCGCATCAGAAATGCAATCCAGACGGAGGCGGTTGTGTCGAATCATGCGCGTGGAACGTTTGAAGTGAAGATGGCGCCTCTGCCGGCCGACGATCCGGGGGCGGATGCCTCGATCGGACGGATGTCGATCGACAAGCAATTCCACGGCGATCTCGAAGGCACGAGCAAAGGACAGATGCTGAGCGCGATGAGCAGCGTCAAAGGCTCGGCCGGCTACGTGGCGATGGAAAAAGTCAGCGGAACGCTGAAGGGGCGCAGTGGCAGCTTCGTCCTGCAGCACAGCGGCACGATGAATCGCGGCGTGCCTCAGCTGATCGTCAGCGTGGTGCCGGATTCGGGGACGGATCAACTCGCAGGGCTCACGGGCGTGTTCGAAATTATCATCGAGAGCGGAAAGCATTCGTATCATTTCGAGTATTCGCTTCCATCGTAGACGGACCGTTTTTGCCCTCGCTTTTTCTGCTCCAACAGCAGCAATAACACTACTGCCGTCGGGGGCTTAACCGGGCGCTAAATGGACGGGAATGGCGGCTTTTGGCGGCTTCCGCGGCCGGTCGCGCCAGCCGAGCGAGGATGCCGGGCTAAAGGACCCCCTTCGGCTTCGCTCAGGACTTAAACCTTAACTTGAAGCTCGTGGTCGCGGGTCTTGAGACGCGGTGCGCGGCGTGGGAGAATTCGTCCCGATCAAATCGCGTATGATTGCAATTCAATCTCGCAATTCAGGTTATCCGAGGACATCCGGCAAATGCCTAACGCAACTGATGAATCGAGCAATCCGATTTTCAACGACAACAAGCTGAAGCTTGGCACGTTTTGCACGAACACGATTCCGAACATGACGTTCGTCCCCGAGGTTGTGCCGCCGACTTGGGCGAACACGCTCGCGGCGGCGCAGATTGCCGACGCGGCGGGGCTTGAGGCTGTGGTCCCGATCGCGCGGTGGAAGGGCTACCTCGACGAGAAGCCCGACCATCCGTCGAACAATGTGCTCGAACGTCTTCGCATGGGCGGCGGCGATGGCGCAGGCGACCAAGCACACGGCGGTGCTCGCAACGTCGCACGCACCGACGATGCATCCGTTGCTCGTGGCGAGGCTTTGCTCCACGATCGACGCGATTTCCGGCGGGCGCTTCGCGCTGAACGTGGTGGGAGGGTGGAACCGGCGCGAATTCGATATGTTCGGCATCGAGTTGGTCGAGCACGACCAGCGCTACGTCTACCTCGAGGAATGGCTGCATATTTTGCGCAAGCTATGGACCTGCCCGACGGAATTCGACTACGAATCCAAGAATTTCCGCATGAAGAAAGCGATCTCGCGGCCGCAGCCGATTCAAAAGGGCGGCATTCCGATCATGAATGCCGCGCTCTCGCCGGTCGGCATGCGCTTCTCCGCGAAGAATTCGCAGATCGGCCTCATCAGCCCGCAAGGAAACTCGCCCGAGGATTGGCGGCCGCAGGTGGCGGCGTACAAAAAGATGGCGCGCGAGGAATTCGGCCGGGAGATCCAGCTGTGGACCAACGTCGCCGTCGTCCAGGGCGACACGCAAAAGGAAGCCGAAGATTATCTGCACCGCTACGCGGTCGAGTACCTCGATACGGAAGTGCTCGACAGCATCGTGGCGACGATCAGCAAAGAAAACAACATTCCCGCAGGCTCCGACGATGCTTGCGGCGATGCGCTGGCGCATGGCCGTCGGCGCGGGGCATCCGCTGATCGGCAGCGCGCAGGGCCTCGCCGAACAACTCGCGGCGATTTCGAGCGTGGGCATCGATGGCGTCCTCTTGACGTGGCCCGACTACATCAACGGAGTCCGGCGCTTCGCGAAAGACGTGCTGCCTCTCCTCGAGCAGATGGGGCTGCGCAAGCCCTTTCGCGCCGCGTGAATTTGATCGCGCTGTGCCTTGCGCGACCCGGGGCTAAAGCCGCTTTCGGGGGACGCTTTTTCCCGAGCCTGAAGGCTCACGCTTCCACCCGCAAACCGCCGGGTCGCAAATCCGGCGACCCATCGCTGCAAGACGATCTCCTCAAGAACCCTGGGCGCTCAACGCACATCATTGAGATTTGGGCGAAGCCGGAATTTCGGGAAATAGTTCACGTGGAAATCACAGTTCTTGGATTAGCTCGAAGTGTGCCGACCAAAAATTCTTAAATCGCTTGCGCCGCACTCGCGTGGCTTTGTTACACTGAACGGTTATGAAAAGTGCTCCTGCGTTCGTTCGTCCGCGCTGTAAATGGCCAACCTTGTTTCGCGTAGCAATCTTGGGCTTGATTGCGATGTGGGTGTGCGCTCCGGCGTCGCTGAGGGCGCAGGATATTGGCGGAGACGGTCAGGCGACGCCAGGATATACGTCGAAATCGACGGTGCTGCCGCCCATTCTGAAGGGCATCAACTTTGAACAGCGGCTGGGTTCGCAGATTCCGCTCGATGCGACCTTTCAGGATGAGAATGGCAAGACCGTTCAGCTTGGTTCCTACTTCGGCAAGAAGCCCGTCGTCTTGATTCTGGCTTATTACCGCTGCCCGATGCTGTGCACGCTCGTGATGGATGGCGCGGCGAAGGCGTTCAAGCAGCTGAGCTTTGATTTAGGAGATCAGTTCGACGCGATCACTGTTAGCTTCGATCCGCGCGACACGCCCGCCGATTCGAAGAGGGAGCAGGCCAAGTACATTCAGGTGTACGGGCATCCGGACGCCGTCGGCGCTTGGCATTTCCTGACCGGGCAGACGGCACAAATCAAGCGCCTCACCGACGCGGTCGGCTTTCACTACGCCTACGATCCGCGGACCGGGCAGTACGTGCATACCGCCGGGATCGTCGTGATCACGCCTGAGGGAAAAGTGGCGCAATATTTCTATGGCGTCACGTTTGATCCGCAATTTCTGCGGCTGGCGCTGGTGCAATCCTCGAAGGAAAAAATCGGATCGATCGTCGATCAGATTCTGCTCTACTGCTGCACGTACAATCCGGACACGGGACGATATCAGGCCACGATTGCGACGGTGCTGCAGATCGCAGGCGCGCTCACAATTCTGTTGATTGGCGGCGGGCTTTTCCTGCTGCATCGCGTGACCAAGAACAAGGGGCGCCCTGCCCAGCCGGTGTAGGCACACCCTCGCTTGTCATGGCTGAAAACCACGACCCACAAAGATTCTCGGGTTCTCACACCAACTCTTCAGCGGCCGAAGCCAGTGTTGCAGGGGCCGTGGGCGGTGACCTTTGTCGCACGATTTGGGTGCTCAAGTCTGACTGCCCTGGGCTAAAGCCCTGTTTTTTTGGCGGGCTTTTTCGCGAGCCTACCCTTCCACTTCTCAGGGCAAGAAGGCTCACGCTTCCACCTTTCGCGCCCCGCGCGTGACCTCTCGAGGTTAGGAAACGACAGAGGGCCGGCGAGACGCCCTTCGACCTCGCTCAGGGTAAACCGGCGGTACGAAATTCACGGCCTGAATCGCGGATTCATTTTGGCGACACCGGGGCATTTTGAGCGCCACACGCACCGCGCAGCGTATACAATTGGAGATTGCGCCGCGTGGGTGGGGCGCACATGGCATGGTGACTCTCGAGACAATCAAGGCAGCGCGCGATCGCATCCGCGATTCCATTTTCCTTTCGCCGTTCATGCGCTCGGAGACTTTTTCGAAGCTGACCGGCAATTCCATCTATCTCAAGCTCGAAAACCTGCAGATGACCGGCTCCTACAAGGAGCGCGGCGCGCTGAACAAAATTCTGCTGCTGACGGACGACGAAAAGCGGCGCGGCGTGATCGCCGCGTCGGCCGGAAACCACGCGCAGGCCGTGGCCTATCACGCGACGAAGCGCGGAATCGCGGCGCAGATCTGCATGCCGCTGACGACGCCGATCGTAAAGGTGACGGCGACGCGCGGATTCGGCGCCGAAGTGATTCTTGCCGGCACGAACTACGATGAAACTTGCCAGGAAGCGCTGCGCCGTTGCGCAGAACAGAGGCTGACGTTCATCCATCCGTTCGACGACGAGGCCGTGATCGCCGGCCAGGGCACGGCTCGGCCTTGAGATGCTCGAACAGCAGCGCGGATATCGAGGTCCTCGTGATTCCGGTGGGCGGCGGCGGGTTGATCGGCGGGGTCGCCTGCGCTGTGAAAGCAATGAATCCGAAGGTTCAGGTGATCGGCGTGCAGACTTCGAAACTGCCTTCGATGAAGGCGGCGCTCGAGCATGGCGGGCCGGTGACGCTGCCGCCGCGGGTGACGATCGCGGACGGCATCGCGGTACGCTGCGCGGGATCGGTGACGTTTCCGCTGGTGCAGAAGTACGTCGACGAGATCGTGACCGTGGACGACGAAGAGATCGCCAACGCGATCTTCTGCTGCTCGAAAAGGAAAAGACGCTGGCGGAGGGCGCCGGGGCCGTGGCGACCGCAGCCGTGATCCAGCACAAGATTCCCGCGCAGCGGCAAGAAAGTCGGCGTGCTGGTTGGCGGCGGCAATATCGACGTTTCGGTGCTTTCGCGCATCATCGAGCGCGGGCTGGTGAAGGATGGACGCCTGGTGCGCCTGCGAATTCATCTGCCGGACCATCCGGGGGCGCTGCATCGTTTGTCGGGCGTGATCGCCGAACAGAAAGCCAACATCGTGGAGACGCAACTACAATCGCGCGTATTACGGCGTGCTGCTGGGCGACACGGTGATCGACATCACGATGGAAACGCGCGGGCCGGAACATGTGGCCGAGCTATCCGCGGCGCTCGATGCGGCCGGCTACGCGCACGAGCGAATTCTGTGATTGTGATGATGATGTGATGATGCCTCGCGCGCTTTCTTCGTAACTCACGCCATGTTTTCAAAGCGCACGAATTGGGATCTCGACGAGAATGCGTACACGCGCGCCTTGCGGCGGTATCGCGAGGCGGGCAAGCGGATTCTCGATCTCACCGCGTCGAATCCGACCACGTGCGGATTTCAGTACGACGAAGCGGCGATTCTTGGGGCCCTGCGCGATCCCGCTTCCCTGCGCTACGAGCCGGAGCCGAAAGGCATGCTCGCGGCGCGGGCGGCCGTGGCCCGGTATTACCGGGAAAAAGGCGGAGTCGAGGTCGATCCGGAGCGGCTGATTCTGACGACTGGGACGAGCGAGGCGTATTCGTTCCTCTTTCGTCTGCTCTGCGAGCCGGGCGACGAAGTGCTGATCGCGCATCCCAGCTATCCGCTGTTCGATTTTCTCGCCACGATTCAGGATGTGAAGTTGCGGCCGTTTCAGATTGTCTACGACCACGGATGGCAGATCGATTTTCACAGCCTGCAAAAAGAAATCGGCGCTCGGACCAAAGCAATCGTGCTGGTGCATCCGAACAATCCGACCGGACACTTCGTCGGCGCGCACGAAGCCGAAAAGCTGAATGCGATTTGCGGGAAGCACGATCTGGCGCTGATCGTGGACGAGGTTTTCCTGGATTACGAGTTGAAGGCAACGAACGCGCGGAAGAAATGGCACGGAACCTTTGCATCAAACGCCGCCGCGCTGACGTTTGTGCTGAGCGGGCTTAGCAAGATCGCGGCGTTGCCGCAGATGAAGCTCGGCTGGATCGCGGCGAGCGGGCCGGCGGCGCAGGTTGGCGAGGCGATGGCGCGGCTCGAGGTGATCGCCGACACGTATCTATCGCTGAATGCGCCGCTGCAGCGGGCGCTCCCCGCGCTGCTCGGGCAGCGCCACGCGATGCAGAAACAGATCATGGCGCGCGTCGAAGGGAATCTGGCGGAGCTCGATGCGCAGCTTGCGCGGCAGAAATCGGTTTCGCGGCTGGAGGTCGAGGGCGGATGGTATGCGGTGGCGCGAGTTCCGGCGGTGCAATCGGACGAAGAGCTGGCGATCCGGCTGATTGAGGAGCGCGGCGTCCTGGTGCATCCGGGACACTTTTACGATTTCGCGGAGCACGGATATCTAGTGGTCAGCCTGCTGACGCCGACGGAAGAGTTTAGAGAAGGAACAAAACAGATGCTGGCTTGCGCGGGCGGACTCTAGAATCCATCTCATAAACGCTCTCGGCAAAAGCGAAGAGTGTCTTCAGGGGCTAAAGCCCAGCTTTTCTTCGCCCTGAATGTCGGAGCCCTTCACTTCGTTCAGGGTAAACTGAAAGCTCCGACCCCCTAACGGGCATTTATGAGATGGCTTGGCTCTGTTGAGATCCTCCCTGTTGAGATCATCGAAGGCGAAAAGCAAATCCCTCACCCCGCCAAAAGCGCGGGGATTCGGGATGACATTCGCACAGATGTGTCGTTCAGGACAGGATGTCAACAGAGCCAGATGGCTTCTAAAGAAAAATGGCGCGACCGGAGATGATCCGATCGCGCCGAATCGTGTCTCGCGAGGCCGCTACTTTTTCTTGAAGGTACGGACGTAGGCGACGAGCAACTTGATCTGATCGGCGCTCAGAGTGCCCTTGAACGGGGGCATGTTGTTTTTCCCGTTCTCGATTTGATCGGAAATCTGCTTGTCGGTCAGCTTCTGAACGACTTCCGAGTGCAGGTCGGGCGCCTTGAGACTTTTTCCCGTGGGAGTTCCGGTGCCGTCCGCGCCGTGGCAGACGACGCAGTTGGACTTGAACAAGGTGGCGCCATCATCCGCCTTGGCCGGCGCACTGGCGGCAAGCGCAACCAGAGCGAGGGCGATGGCCACGCCGAAAGTCACAAAGACAGAACGCGCGCGCAAGAACGAAGCCTTTCTGGTGGGACATGAATCAGAACAGATCAATGTCGAGGTGTTTCGCTTATCCAGCATCCGTCCTCCTGTGGCGTGTCAGCGGGGCGCTTGGGCCGCGCCGCCCGATTATTTTGCACTAGCGCGCAGCCGTCTGCCAACAAGAATTAAGATGAAAAAGGCATGGGGCAAGTTGCCGTTCGAGGGAATCCAACGTAAACTGTTGTACGATCACGTAGACAGTCGGGGCGTAGCGCAGCCTGGCTAGCGCGCCTGGTTCGGGACCAGGAGGCCGGTGGTTCAAATCCACTCGCCCCGACCATTCCTTTCAGGGAGTTATCTCGGACTCTTGGGGTTTCATCCACACCGCTGTAGATAAAATTGTAGATAGTCAATATCCTCCGAGGTTTCTTAAATCTAAATCCTTGTGGATTCTTGTCCGAGGAATTGGAAACTTATCTAGCGCGTTCGCTCCATGCATCAGAAAGCCGACTTGACCGGACGCTGCCTTGGGCAAATGAGAAGATTCAATATCCCAAGTCCCTTGGACTTTTATGTGCGACGCAAAGCAAGGAACCGGTTCTTACAAAGATTTCGAGGTAGTTGACGCTTAAGGCTAGACTGTCCCTATGGCAAAGCTTCCAATCGTTGCCATTGCGGTTCTGATCGCAAGTTGCTTTGCGACATCGCAAGTGCAAGCGCCGAAAGCCACCGTTCAAGCTGCTCCCCCAGTCACCGACGAACGTTCTCAAACGGAAAACACGACAGGCCAAATCCCGACATTTTATTCTCATGCGCGTGAGGTTCTGGTTACAGTCGGAGTCTGGAAGCATGCAGCAAGAAGTGCGGCATGGGTTCCCAAGGAGGTTTTGAAGCGATTCCCAATGGCGGTGGCGGCGGAGCATTTGGCCACTCCCCCAGTAGCTCGGGGATTATCCGAGGATGATTTTCACATCTTCGATAATAGCGCGGAGCAAAAGATCAACTACTTTGAAGAATCCGACTTCTCCTGGCGGGAACGTCAATCAGCAGTGGTTTTTCCTTCCTCACATCCGAGGAACTTGGGGTGTGTTTTTTACAGACCCTCTGTCGTTCGCAGCACCTACGACTACCTATATCATCGGATATGTCCCCCCGCTGTTACAATCGGGTGATTGTCACACGATTCGAGTGGTGGCGGGAGACAACGACGTTGTGTTGAATCGTGACCAGTACTGCAACACCGAGGAAGCCGAGACGGCAACGGTGGAAGGGAAAAAACTCGCCGCGAAAATGGAGAACTTCGTTAAGTCTGCGTCACATGGATCTATCAAGGTTTCCAGCCAGCCATTTGTGTTTTGGTCTTCACTTGTTTTATCCCCCATGGGGGATAAGCCGAAAATCGGCACCGATTCAGCGTCAGCTTCCAGTCTTGCGAATTACACATATGTGGTCGTGGTGCATGATTCCCGAGCACCGGCGACCGTGCAGATTGCCACAGAATACGATTTGGGGGCACAGCTGTGGGATTACCCTTGCCCGCGCAACGCGGCAATCTACGTTTTTGGAGTCGTCTACGACACGAACAGAGAAGTTGTAGCGCAATTTGGCGACAGCTATCCTTGCCGCAGCAAAAGCCAAGACAATTATTATCGCATTAACACCGGCTATAAGCTGGAAGGAGAGCCCGGCAGACAGTGGGTCGCGATTCCGAGTCGCTTCAACACTCAGGTTGAGTTGCACCCAGGGAACTATGACGTACATGTTGTCGTAAGTGATGGCCACAAGTTCGGACAAGCACGGATGCCTCTGCGAGTGGAGGCCATTGACAGCCAGGCGCTTACAGTCAGTGGTCTTGCATTGAACGGTATACTGAGGGATGCGTCATGGATTTTGCGAGATGCGGGCGTGGTTTCGCCCGCACCACTTGTGCCTGCTCCGCTTGTCAGCAAGCACGCTCAATTCATACCAGTGCCAGACGCACAGCTCCCGAAGAAGAGTTCTCTTCCTCTCTACTTTGAAATTTACGAACCTCTGCTCGCAGATCGGAGCGCTGAGGTTTATTTCCGGATGAGGATTACAGACCTGGAAGACGGCACATTGGTGGTGGATGCTGGGCCGACGAGTGCCGCCCAGTGCGTCATACCAGGGAATGTCGTGATTCCAATTGCGCTGAACGTCGATACAGAGAAGTTGCAAAGCGGCGAGTACAAAATCGAAATACAGGCGTCAGATTCGGCAGGCCGTGCCACCGAGTGGCGGATGGCGAAATTCGAGATACAGTAGTCGGCATAGCCCAGACGTAGCGCGTCTAACTATGGTTCGGGACCAGGAGGCCGGTGGTTCAAATCCACTCGCCCCGACCATTCCTTTCGAGAAAAAGTTCCGAGCCATCCTGTTTTTCGCTCTCCTCCTGCGCATGACCTCCCAGTCGAGCGAGCTTGTGGCTGGGAAAAAGCGGCCGAAGTCGCAAATCCGAAGCCCCGATACTGCTAGTCGGCGGCCGGAACTTTCACGGGCAGCTCGGGGCCCCAGCCGGAACCGGCGCTCGCGGACGCCATGCGAAGGACGGCGTTTACGGCGTGGATTTGCCCGCCGTAGATCTTGAACGCCTCAAAGGTGACGAGGGCGCGGCCCGGGCCATACTGCTTGGTGTTTCCGAAGTCGAGATAGAGCAGGACAATTCCGAGGTGGGCGTCAACCGCTGCGACGCGGGCGCGGATGCCCGGATGCTGGATGATTTTTTGCGTTTTGATGTTCTCGCAGCCAGCCCGGGGGCAACCGGCTCCGGCGGTGTGGATGCCGTTTTCGATGCGGTAACCGTCCGGGGCAAACGGGGTGTCGACCTGGACGAAGCTGCCTACTTCCAGCCCCTGCGGGTATTTCATGGCAATTTTGATCGCTTCGGCGCGGGGAGCGATTTCGGAGGCCGGCGGGACGAACGCCATTTGCTCGTTGCCCTTCTGATAGCCGGCCGGATCGAATATCAGCGCGGATTTGTCGTTTGGCACAACCATCGTCTCGATCTGGCTGATCTTGCCGTGGCGCTCCTTGAGCCGCAGAGCGAAGAGCACGGGCTTATCTCCATCTTCGAGCACGACGGCTTGCGTGGCGGCTGTATGTTCCGCTACGTCGAGGATGTCCTGGCGATACGTGCCGAGGCCGGAGGCCGTGCGCCAGAGGCCGTCGCCGAGTTTCGTGACGTCGCCGTTTTCCGTGAATCGGACATTCGATGCAGTCGGAAGCGCGCCAGGATTGTGGGCGACCATGTCTTGCAAATACTGCGTGACCAGATCGCCAAGGCAGGCGCGGTCGCAGTCTTTTGCGGCGGCGGGGCGCGCGGACAGCATCAGCAGCGTTGCGATGATTGCAATGCCGGCGAGAAAATTATGGGTGCGCGATTGGAGCAAAGTCATGATTGCGATTCCTCCGAGCGGAGAATCCGGCATACCGGCTTTCTTCCTTGCACATTTGTGCAATACGGGTGCTCGACAAAAACCCATCAGCCCTTTTCACCGTGCATCGTAACTCAAGTTTAGCGGCCGTGGTCGGGGAAATGCTCCCAGCCGGTGGGCGCATCGTAAGGCATGCCAGCGTGGCCTAATGCTTCGATCTCGTGAATCTTGCCGCCCGAAATCTTAAAGATATGGGCGGCCACGTTGTCGAATGGCTTTCGGGGGGCGCCGGAAGGTGATGGTGGAAGTTTCCCCGTCATTGGGTGGCGAAATTGTGAGAGGCCAAACACAAGGCCAGTTTCCGGGTCGGCGATCATCACGCGGCGCGGCTCGATCCTCTTAATCGTGCTCATCACTCCGGTGTCCAACTGAGCGGCGCAGCCAAGAGAGCCCGGGCTCGGGTGGCCGGGTTTGGCATTGGGGGATGGGGGATTGCCGGTGGTCTGATTTCCGTTTTCGTGGCGTTCGCAATCGTCTGCGAATGGCGCGGCGCTGCCTTTGCTGGTGACCAGGGCAGTGTAGTAAGAAGTTGCGATTTTCAGCATCTCTGCACGCGGAACGCGCTCCGAGGGCGGGACGGTGGCTAGCAAACCAGGGCGCGGCGTCTGCAGATTCTTCAGACCAGTCGGCCTGATGTCCGCGAATAGATGCTCGGCGGCGACGATCTGCCCGTGGCGGATTTTCAGGCGCAGAGCCACTTGAATGGGCTTATCGTCTTGCTGCATCACGCCCATAAAACCAACCTCCTCCGACACCGGATCGGGCACATAGATTTTGAAGGTGGTGGGCGGCGCGGTCGCTGTCTTCCACAGTCCCTCGCCCGGATGCATGGGGACCGTGTTTTCGACGAACTCGACATTCGGCGAGAGCGGGACCTGCGAAGGATCGTGAGCAACAAGCGCCGCCACATACTGATTCATCACATCGATCAAACACTGGCGGTCACAGTGCGCGGGCAGATTCTTAGCGCTTGGCGCAGCGGCTAGAGTGCCGGTCGAGATGAATAAAATCACGATTGCTCGGAGTAAGGTCTTCACTGGTGTTTATCCCCCATCTTTTAATTGCCCGGCCCGCCGTCTGCACCAAGGCAAACGCTGGAGCTCGGCCGTTCCGAATCAGAACAACAACTTCAGACCAAATTGCAAGATCCGCGGCGGGACCGAATCGGTGGTAATCACGCCGAAGGTCGAGCTGCTCACGGAGTTGCCAGGATTGTTGAACTGAGTGTGATTCCAGACGTTGAAGGCTTCCGCCCGAAATTGCAGCTGTAGGCCTTCCCTGATCGGCGTCATCTTGGCCAGGGCAAGGTCCCAGTTCCACTGGCCCGGGCCAGAGAGAACGCCTACGGATGAGTTTCCGAAGAGCGTGCCGCAATTGAGGAATTGGGGTGTAGCACCGGTGCAAGTGCCAGTGTAGGGCCCGGGATTTGGGTTCGGGGTGCCGCCAGCGCGGGGCTCGCTGCCAAAAGTCGCGAACGCCGCAGTTGCAGCAGTGATGCCCGGGCACTTCGCCGATACGATCGCGATGTAGCAATTCAGGCGGTGTTCGACACCGCCTGAGGTGGCAAACGGCACCGTGGATTGGCAGTTGCCCGTCGTCGCATCGCACTTACCCGGATTCGCCAATTCGGCTCTGGAAGGGCCACCGGTGATGCTATAGCCATACAGGCTGCCTCCATAGCCATCGGTGGCGGTGAAGGCTTCACCGTCCTGCACAGTTGTGACCCCGGAAATGCTCCATCCTCCCAGCGCCTTGCCCTCGAATCCCTTCGTGTTTCTATACGGCAGATCGTAGCTGTAGCTCATGATCAGCCGCTGCGGACGATTGAAAGCCGCCAAGCCATACTGCTGTTCGAGGTTTGGAATGTAACCGCTAGCCGCACCCGGAGAAAGCACGTTGCCGTTGGCCGTCGACGCGTCGACATCCGTCATAAGCTTGCTCCACGTATAGGCCGCTTGAAACGAAAGACCCTTGGAAAACTGATGCCGGATGACTGCCTGGAAGCTGTTGTAGATGGAATCTCCATCGTCTGCCGTGATCCCGTAGCCGCCCCCCGGCCCCAAGCCGAGATATGGTACGCGCTCGTTTTGATTCACGCTCGTCCCTGAAGCCGGCGGTCCCAGGTTGGTCGTGATCCAATTTGCTGTAGGGTTAGCGGGATCGTTAAAGGGCAACGCGCTCGCTGGCACCTCGCCAAACAGGCCCGGCGGAGTGTTGGGGGCGCCTTCAACGATGTAATCGACATTTGATTGGCGATTGTAATCCAGCAGATGAACGCTGTGTGACCCGACGTATCCAACCGAAACCACCCAGCTGTGCGGGAGCTCGTACTGGACGTCGAAGTTGTATTCCTGCACCAGCGGGACAGGCATGTTTTGCTGGACGCCCGGAATACTAAGTGGTGAGGCCAGAGTGCGCGGGGCCCATCCAAGCTCGGGACATACTCCACCCGTGCCTGGGCATGCCTGGCCTTCGAAGGATACCGGCCAGGGGTTTGCGAGGGTCTGGCCCGCGAGCTCGCTAGCCGGGTAGGGGTAATCGGCGGGCGGGTTGCCCTGGAGTCCCTTGACGAGGAGTTGGCCATAGATGCGGTCATGAAACCAGCCGTAGCCGGCACGGACGACAAGGTGGCTGCCAAACGGCTGCCAGGCAAGCCCGAGGCGCGGAGAGAAAACATCCCAGGGCGCCGAGTTTTGCAGCGTCTTGTTGCTATTGACGTAGACACCCGTCGCCCCGGAAGGCGACGTGAATCCGAAGACCTGCGGAGGATAGTTGGACTGCACTACGAACCCAACCAACGTACCCTGTGGATTGTTGAGAAAATAAGAGCCCGTATTTACCTGTCTCAGCAGGCTTGGCCACACGGTGCTGAAATAGCCGGTCGTGTTCGTAGGCAGACCGTTGTACTCCCACCTCACGCCGATGTTGACGGTGAGCCGCTTGGTAGCTTTGATGTCGTCTTGAACATAGGCGGAGAAGGTGTTTGCACGGATCGACTCATAGGTACCCGATAACGGAGTTCGCGATGAAAGACTCGTCGCACTGATTGTACCGACGCCGCCATACAAGAAGTCGCCGAAGGTCGGCATGCTGAATCCACCGGGCGACGGCAGGGCATAAATCCACTGCGTGCGGTCGAGTTCGAGTCCGGTGCGAATCGACTGCCTCCCGTGGTTCCAGGAGACATCGTCGGCATATTGATACTGGCTGAGAGCGTCGTTGGCGGCGGTAAACGAATTCCCGGCAAAAGAGAACCCTCCAACGTTGTAATACCCGGATACCGGAGTTCCCGAGATGGAAATAGCAGGAATCCTGTACATATTCGCGCTCGCTCCCGAAACCGCTGGACACGGGGCGCCATTGTTAACCTGGGGGATGATGCCCACATCGCAGGCGTTCAGACTCCACTCGTCGGTGGCTGTGGTTAGGGCGCGATTGTACGAGAAGCGCGCCGAGTTCACCAAGTTGTTGGTCAGAATAGAGGTGAGTCTCAGGACCCCGTCATAGTTCTTGAAATCGATGTCCGTGGGCGCGCCCGGCAAGCTGGAAAGAAAGCTCATGATCGTCGGATTGTCTGAGAAGAAGTAGCGTTCGCTCAGAGTGTGCTTGCTTGAGATGACGTAGTCGCTGTTAGCAACAAACTGGTTCTCATTCGATACGGCGGGCTGCTCGATGGTGATGAGGCAGGGCGCGGCGCACGATGATGGGGCGCCGGCGACGAAAAAGCCCTGATTCAAGCCGCCTTTGAGACCAGGAGCCTGCAGGATCGCAATCGACACAGGGCTGATGTTTGACCCGTCCGCTGCGATTGCCGGGCCGTGGCCGCTAAGAGTGCCCTGGTTCTCAGGACCGCCTACGCCGAAAACGCTTCCCAAGTATGCTCGGTAAGCCGCGGTATTGTTGGTGCAGCGAAGATCCGCGCAGACACCGCTGGTAAAATCAGCGTAGTCGTTGATGGCCGGCACGTCGACAGAAGAGGAACCTTGACTCACGACTCCGTTGAGCTGCCGGGTTCCCTGATACGAACCGAAGAAGAACAACTTGTCCTTCTTAATCGGCCCGCCCAGCGTGAAGCCGTACTGATTCTGCTTGAGGGTCTGCGGCTGGTTCGGCTTGCCGGTCGCAATTTCCGATCGCTTTACAAAGAAATCGTTCGCGTTGAAAAAGTTGTTGCGGTTGAACTCCCACACGTCTCCGTGGAAGTCGTTCGTACCGCTCTTGGTCACGACGTTGACGTTCGCGCCCGGGTTCCGGCCGTAGGAGGCGTCGTATTGAGATGTCTGAATCTTGAATTCGGCAATCGAATCGGGATTCGGAACCGCTATGGAACCGTACGCGCTGACCGCAGCCGCCCCTCCAATGGCATAGCTTGTGATGGACGCTCCGTCCATCTGATAGTTGTTTTGGGAGGACATTGAGCCATTCACGTTGACATCCTCCGTACCGTTTCCAAACGCGGCGGCATTGGCCACGTTGTTGACGACCCCCGGAGAGAGACTGATGATCTGCGTGTAGTTGCGGGTGCTGAGAGGCAAGGCTGTTATTTCGTGCGATCCGACCAAGGTGCCGATCGTAGCGTTCTGAGTCTGTATCGTTTCGGCGGTGGATTCAACGGTCACCTGCTGCGCCTGGGCACCCACCGTCAGCGTGCGGTTCAGAACGGGAGTTTCCGTGACGTCCACCGTCACCGACGGAACCGTCGTTGTAGCAAATCCCGCGGCGGAAAACCGGACGCTGTAATTTCCGGGGGGGAGCAACGAAAACTTGTAGTCACCCGTCGCGGCCGTCGTAACCGTGCGAACCTCTCCGGTTCCCAGATTCGTAACCGTCACCATCGCGCCCGCGATCACTGCGCCAGACGGATCGGATACGACGCCTGTCAGCGCACCGGTGGTCGAGCTCTGCGCCAAAAGCGGCGCCGCGCCAACGCAAAGTCCGAACATGCATGCCAGCACGACACGCGAGAAAATCGTCACTCTGGCCCCTCTGGTCATAAACGAATGCCCCCCAAGTTCGTTTGCCCGCTAAAGAACCGTCAGAAACACGGTGTACCCCACCGCAAAGGCTTACAGTCTCACCAAACCCGCGACTGTATGACACCGTAGCGTACGGCGTGTCAAGGAGTATTTTATGCCGCAAAGCCATTTTGTTCGTTATACGAACGTATGAAGAAGTCGGGGTGGGACCACGGGGATGTACGCGAAAAGCGTTTGTTTCACTGAATGACATAGTATCTCACGAGAAATTAAGGCGTTCAACAATGACCGCCAATCAGTCGCAAATACCGTCTATGTTCGTCTGACGAACATCCTTGTCAGCACGTCTTTCGGTTTGTGTATACCGCAGCTTAGCCCTATACTGCCGGTAACAGAGACGCTGGTGCCGAGATCTCGTTCCAGCATTCTACGAAGGATTCGATGCCGGGCTCACGATGAAAGTCCCAGAGCAAACTCCCGGCGACCATTATGTTCGGTCGCTGGCAAGAGGTCTCGCTGTGATCCGCAGTTTCAGCGCTGAAACACCCCGCCAGACTCTCGCTCAAGTGGCCGTGAAGGCGGGACTCGACCGCGCAGGCGCTCGCCGAATTCTGCTGACTCTAGAATCACTCGGATACGTGCGGCGCGAAGGCCGCAACTTTTTCCCCACACCCGCGATTCTTCATCTCGGCTACAGCTATCTTTCGACGGTACCCAGCTGGAGAGTCGCCGAACGCGCAATGTTCGATTTAGTTGATGCCGTGAAGGAATCCGCTTCGCTGGGGGTTTTGACCAAGTCGGACGTTGTTTCTGTCGCATGCGTCAACGCGCATCATTCTTTGACAGTTAATCTAGTAGTGGGCTTTAGGGAGCCAGCGTATTGCGCGGCGCGCGGACGTATCTTGCTCGGGGCGTTGCCGGAAACCGATCTGATTCGCGTGCTCAAGGAATGGAAACGGAGTAGATTCGCGAATCGCACAACGACTTCAATCTCGAAACTGGTGCAAATTGTAAAACATGATTGGCAGAAGGGTTGGTCATTCGTAAGTAGCGAGTCACTCTGTGGGATTGCAGTGCCTGTCTTCAGTCCCTCTGGTCAATTGACCGCTGCAATGGGCGTGGTCGGACTTCCGACAAGTACAGGTCGCCAAAAAATGGTGGAGACTATATTGCCGCGATTGCAACAAACGGCAAAGACGCTGTGGGATGGTTCGTAGCAACAAGATATCCGACTCGACGTTGGGTTTGGTTCTCATTGCTGTGCTAGCGGGCGATTCCGCGTTCGAGGCCGATGTGGGTGGACTGGTGCTCGAAAACATGCGCGCAGCCACGCAAGGGCGAAGCATCGAGCAGGAGTTGCAGCTCCGGCAGCGTGTAGGCCGCACGGACGGAGTCGCGATAGAGCTTTCGCATCGGGCCGGAATAGTGGCGGCCGTGCCAGCGAACGTGAAACGGATGCGCGAAGCGCCCCGGGCGGCGAAGATCGCGCAGCAAGATCGCGCCGTCGGGCTTGGCGAGGCGCGCCATCTCGGATAGCAAGTGCCGAGGCTCCTCCAGGTGGTGCAATACCGAATTGCACATCACGAAATCGAAACTGGCGTCGGGGAAACCCAGCTTGTTGCCGTCCGCGACGCGAAATTCGACGCGGCCGGCAAGCGCCGGGCCCACCGCTTCGAAATTGGCGTGGGCCTGGGCGATCATGTTGGGCGAACGGTCGACGCCAATGAACTTCCAGCGGGTGAGGCGGCGGGCGAGCTTGATGACGATCTGTCCTGGCCCGGTACCGATATCGAGGGCGCGGCCCCGCTCGCGGCCGTTGAGGAGACGAAGGGCGCGGTCGACGAAAGTGTCGTCGATTTTGTCGAGATAGGCTTGCGTCGCGGACCAGGAATAGGCCTCGACTTCGCCCGAATCGTCCATCACTTCGGGTTCCGGAACGCGCGGCAGATCGAAGAGGGCCATCGCGGAAGTGTAATGAAATGGCGGCCGAGAATGCTAGTGTCGTGTCCGGAAAATTGACTGTTGAACCGCTTCAGCTTGCAGCATCAGCCTCGAAACCCCGGGGCTGAAGCCCAGTTACCCTTACGGCTTTTTCGCGGGCCTGAAGGCCCACGCTTCCACCCTATGGCACGCTTCCACCTTAGGACCCGCTTCGACCCTGGGGTAGGTTCGACCCACAAGAAAATCCAACGAAGACAGGAGAAAATGCTAGCGGGAAGCGAGCATGGCCCGCGGCGTGATCGGACTCTTCGCCGGAACGAACCTCGCGGCGGATTCTGACGTTGCTGTCTCCGCGGGGCTGGGCGCGGGGGGCCAGCCGATGGCGTGGTCGATGGCGTCGAAAGTCTGGCGAGTGGCGCGCTCGACCGAGAGACATTTCAAATCGACGCACCAGAGAAAAACGCCGCCCTGATCCGTCTGAAACTGAAAGAAGTTGGGACGCCGGAAGAGTTGAGCCCTCGCCGCGTATTTCGTCTCGAGCCCTTCGCTGTACTGGCCGAAAAAGGTGCCAGTGTGATCGGACGTGTCGAGCGAGAGGAGGAAAACGTCGGGAGTTTGCTTGGTTTTCTCGTCTTCGAAGACGGCGTAGCGGTCGCCGGTCCATGCAGGAGAAAGCGCATCCGCGCGCTCGGCGCCGATGAACTGCTTCAGGATTTCCTCGAGCCCGAATTCGCCCATTACGTTTTCCTCGAGCAGCTTCCAATCGGACGGGACCAAGCCCTTCCATTCAGGCAGCGTGATTTTCTGCGGCACGACGCCTTTGAAATACAAATCCGGGTGCATGATCTGCTGCGTCGAGACGGGCGGATTCTGGAAGATCAAGTGCAGGTCGCTCCAACCCGAATGCGTCTTCAGGAATTGCTGCGCGAACGAGGCGCCGGAGAGATATGGAAAGAGGAGGTCGTCGCGGATGTAGGGCGGCGCCTTGACGAGATTTGGGTCCTTATCCATTTCCTGAAGGGCGCTGGTGCGCATCAGAACCGTAATATCGGGAAGATCGCGGACGCCGACTTTGTCGTCGCGGAGCGCGTAATCGACCATGGCCGCCATGGCGGTGCCTTCGCTAACGGCGTCGCGCGCCATCTCGGCGTCGTCATTGGGGCGGGCAGCTTTGATCCAGGGATCGATGTGGAAAGATTGATCTTCCAGGGCATGGGTGAGCTCGTGGGACATCACTTCGCGCTGCTCATCAGGCTCGATCCAAGCGGCGATGTAGAACTCCTTCGCCTTGGGATCGTAGAGGCCGGCAACCTGATCGGTGAGGACCTGAAGCATGAACGAATCAAGCGGAAAATCCTTGGGGATCAGACCGAAGGCTTCGAGGGCTTTGCGATCGGCGTAGCGCTGCGAATCGTCCTTGTCTTCATTTTCTTCACGGATGAGGTAGTCGCGAATCTCCTGCTTGGAGCGGAGGCTCTTTTTCAGCGGCTCGAGGATGGGGAGGTGGAGGATCTGGCTCATCTGCTGGAGAACTTCGTCCGCGGCCTGGAGAAACTCGGGATTGGGAGTGGGCGCGACCTGCGCGGCGGCAGGCGGCGGGCTTACCGCATCCGGAGCGACCGGAGATGGGGGCTGCGATTGCTGCGCCGCAGCGGTTAACGCGAAAACGATTAGAGCTGCGAAGACAGCGAGTCGCTTCATTCGAACCCCGAGAGTCTGATGCCTCGATCAGGATAGCAGGTTTCCCGGTGGCTCACGGGGCGTGGCGATTCGACAAGACTCCTCATGGCCACCATTCGGCAAGGAAGAGAGATTCTTCGGCCAGAAACGGGCCCCAGAATGACGGATCCGACGTGGCGTCGAATTCACTGCGGGGCGAAGGCGAGGAAGACGTTGCCGGGCATGCCCCACAATGCGCCGTAGCCGGAACTGACGTAGACCATGCCGCCGACGACCGTCGGACCACCTCCGCCGTCGATCGATCCGCCGTAAGCGACAACATCGTTGACGGTCTTGAAGCTTTGCGCGGTGTCGAAATCCCAGATGATCTTGCCGTCGTCGGCCGAATAGGCGCGAATGTGGCCGTCGTCGGAGCCGGAGAAAACGACGCCGGGCATCGCCGTGACCGCAGCGGACTGTGCGGGGCTGCAGCGATCGACGTGGCACGTGCCCAATACGGGCGGCGCGGCCCAAATCTGTTTTCCCGTGGCGATATCCAGCGCGAACAGGCCGCCGCCCTTCTTCGGGTCAGGCTCGAGGCCGCCAGGGAACGGAACGACGTCGATATCGGAAAGCGCTTCGTAGACGGTTTTGCTATCCGCAGCCGGACCCCACTCAACTCCACCGAGCGGGCCGCCCTGGCCGATCTTCGTCTGCCAGATAAGCTTTCCCTGCTGGTCGGGATCGAGAGCGAGGACCGCGGAGGATTTTTGGCTGACGATCAACAGTCGCTGGCCATTCGGAAGCGTGCGCAACAGCGGAGGCGAGGCGAAGTCGTAGTCGCCTCCCGGCTTTTTCGGGCAATTGCTCTTGTCGTTCTGCAGGCAACTCGTGTTGAAGGCGTCGCCGGAGGTGAGCTGCTTCGCCCAGACGATTTTTCCCGTCTTCATGTTGATGGCCATGATGGCGTCGCTGTTTGCCGTGGGCGGATCGGAATAGTTGTCGCCGACGCCGACATAGAGGAGCCCTTTGTTCTCGTCTACCGTGGGCGACGACCACAAACCGCCGCCGGACGGTCCCCAGAGTTGAGTGCCGTCGGGTTTCTTGCCCGTGGGATGCGGCGCTTGCGGAATGGTGTAGGTTCGCCAGATTTCCTTTCCTGTTGTGGCGTCGAACGCCACGAGGGCGCCGCGGAACGTGCAGCATTGATAGTGCGGGTCGGCCGCCATCCACTCTTCGCGAGAGGATATGCCGACATACAAGCGTCCTTTGTAGAGGCGCGGCGAATCCGTGACGCGCGCGTAGGGATGCGTGGTGATGCGGCTCTTCCAGACGAGCTTTCCCGTGAGCGCGTTCAAAGCGTAGACATTCGTGCGGAAATCGCCGAAGTAGGCGAGATGATCGGGGCCAATCACGATCGCGCTGCGGACGCCTGCGTCGGCTTGAAATTTCCAGTAGGTGCAGCCGGTTTTTGCGTCGAGAGAGTAGACCGTGCCCATCGGGCCGCCGAAAAACACGCGGCCGCCGACGATCACCGGCTGAGCGAAGGCGCCCCAATCGCCGGGAAAGCCGAACGCCCATTTCAATTTCAGATTCGGAACCTGAGATGCGGTGAGCCCCGCTTGATCGGCGGGCTGGAAGCGGCTGTTATCGTAGTCGATGCCCCAACCGTTCCACTCGGGCCCGGAAAGATCCTGCGGGGCGGGGCCGGAACACCGACCGGCGGAAGGATTGCGTGGGCGCGAACTGCCGGCGCGCTTGCCGGTGAGGTACTCGGCGACGGCGACGCGCTGGCCGATGGTCAAAGGCGCGGCGATCAGGCGCATCGGCCCGGACTTGAGCTGATACAGGATGTAATCCGGGGACATCGTCTTCAGCATGAGATGGTTGAAAAACGGCGGATTGCCGGCCTCGTGGCAGGAGGCGCACTTGGTGGCGTAAATTGTCTCGCCGAGTTTGGCAGGCATGGCAGCGGCAGAGGTTGACGACGAAGAAAGCGAAAGAACATAAGCGACAAGATCGTCGATTTGCGACTGGCTGTATCTACCTTTGAACGCCGGCATCGCCGTGCCGGATTTTCCGTTGGCGATCGTGCCGGCCACCGTTTTCTGTGAGAGGGAGCGGCCACTGAGCGCCGGGCCGGCGGAGGCGCCCTTGCCATTTATGCCATGGCAGAAGACGCACGCGGAGCCGTACAGCGCTTTTCCGGAGGCGATGCGCGTTTCATTGCTTTGAGTCGGAGCATTCGCGCGCGCGCCGGCGTTGTCTCTTGCAAAGGCCGGGCTCGCGACGCCGACGAACGGAACGGCGAGCGCCCCAACGAGGATCGCTAGCCTTAGCCTCGAGCGCAGCCCAGCGCCGTTGCGGAGTTCATTCGTGCCACGGTCCATGCTTTCCATGTGCACCTGCCTGGATTTGAAATGATGTCGAGAAAATGGAGTGCGGCTTAGTTGACCCGGTGCAGTTGCCACAGCGTGCCCGATACTACAGCGCGCCGCTCAAGAGGCGCAAGAAAGATCTTGCCCGCGATGTCTCAAGTTTTCACCGCCGGGAAGCGACGGGGACAGTCAGAATGGCTTGCAGAGCTCTGCAAAACTCATCGATCTTGAAAGGTTTTCTCAATATCTGGCACCCGGAATTCCGGACAGACTCGGGAATCAGATCTTCCGTGGCAGTGGAAATAGTGAAAAGGACGCGCGAGGAAAGATCGGGACGATTCTTCCGAATCCAGGCGTACAGGTTGGCGGACGGATCTTCATCCGGCAGATTCGCGCTGGCGACAATGGCATCGACCGAGTCGCGCTTCAGAATATCGATGGCATCCCGCTCGTTTCGCGCAAGCCGCACGGAGGAACCGCGGGCCACCAGGATTTCCTCCTCGAGCTGGAGCACGGTTTCTTCGTCGTCAACGAGGAGAATCTTTCCGGCCGGAGTTTCGTTCGATGAAGTTGGGTCGGCGGACGGAGCCGGTGAAGAAACGACGAGGAGCGGCAGAGTGATGGTGAAGGTGGCGCCGCGCGGCGGCGAGTTGCGAACCTGAATTTCACCGCCATGCTCTTTCACAATGCCATAGCAGATGCTGAGGCCGAGGCCTGTTCCCTTCCCGACCGCCTTGGTGGTGTAGAAGGGATCGAAGATGCGGTGGGGATTCTGGACGCCGGGACCATTGTCCGTGAGTTCGACGCGCAGCCGGTTTCCGGCGGCCTCCGTACGAATCCAGATTTCGCCGGGGCCTCCCTTTTCCTGGATCGCGTCGACTGCGTTGTTCAAGACGTTCAGGAAGACCTGCTGCAATTGGTGAAAATCGCCGCCCGTCATGGGGAGATCGGGGTCGAACTCGCGGTGGATGACGATGTTGCTGAGCCGCATGTCGTATTCGCGGAGAACCAGCGTGTCTTCCAAAATCTGATTGAGCTGGACCGGGGCGCGCTCGGGCTTGTGTTGGCGCGCGAAACTCAGGAGATTCTGAACGATGTGATGCGTGCGCTGGGCCTGCTTGTAGAGCTTTTCCAGGTAGCCCGCTCCGCGAGCGTTCGTGAGCTCCTCGGATTTCAGGAGCTGGCTATAGCCGAGAATGGCGGTGAGCGGATTATTGAGTTCGTGAGCCACGCCGGAGATCAATTGGCCGACCGCAGCCATCTTTTCGCTCTGCAAGAGCTGCTCCTGAGTGCGCCGCAAGGTTTCGTAGGCCTCGCGCGTCTTCTCGAGCAGGAGCGATTTGTCGATGGTGGTGGCGATCTGGTTGCCGATGGCCGAAAGGAGGTTCAACTCGCCCGTGGAGAAAGCGCGCATCTCGCGGCAACCGACGATCAGGACGCCGGTGATACGGTCCTTGGTCCAAAGCACGACGACTTGCGAGACTTGGATGCCTTCATTGCGGTGGATTTCGCGGAAATCTTCAGGCAGGGCCGGAGCCGTGCCCGACAAGATCGTCACGCGGACCTGACGGACTTGCTGGAGAAGCGAAGCCGATACTTCGATGGGAGCGGCGGCGCGCGCATACGCGGACCGATATCCGACGGCGGCGGCGCGCCGGAGGGTTCTCGTGGGCTCGTCGAGGAAATAGACGGCGGCGGCATCGACGGCCGAAAGTTCGGTGACTTTCAGGAGCGCGTCGTTGAGGCCCTCCTGGAGAGTCGCGCACTGGGTGAGCAATTCGCCGATCGCATTGAGAGCAAGGAGTTCCCGGTTGCGGCGGCGGATATCCATCTCGGCCTGCTTGTGCTCGGTGATGTCGAGGACAAATCCCTGATACGCGACGATCTCGCCGGAATCATCGCGCGTGGCGAAGCATGATTCGCGCGCGGTGCGGATTTCGCCATCGCGCCTGCGAAACTGAAACTCGAAGTCGCTCACTTCGCCATATTCGTGCAGCAGGCGGCGCAGGCGCTGGCGGTCGGCGGAATTCGCGTACAGGTGCGAGGGAATGTCCGTATCCAACAACTCCTCGCGAGTGTCGTATCCGACGATCCGCATGAAGGCTTCGTTGAAATCGAGGAAGCGCCCGTCGGGAGTGGAGATGAACACGCCTTCCGGGGCCTTTTCGAAAAGTGTGCGGAATTTATTTTCGACGTACCGATGAGCGGTGAAATCCTTGAGGACGTGGATCGTTCCGAGACGCCCGCCCTCGGAATCGTGGAAGCTCGAATCGGTGGCGACAAAGTAGCCGCCGAAGGTGGGATCAATTTCTTCCGACTGGCCGGCCGCTCCTTCGCAATACGGGCATACGACCCAGGGGGCGCTGCCCTGGAAGAGCATGTCGCGCAAAGAACGGCCGACGAGCGCGATGGGCTCAGCGGCGAGGCGCTCGGCGAGAGCGCGGTTGGCGCGCAGAATGCGCCCATCCGGTGAGTGGACGAGAATCAGATCGTCGATCGAGTCGAAAGTGTCCACCCATTGCCTGCGGGAAGCGGACGAACTTTGGAATAGCTCCACGTTTTGAACGGTTAATCCCAGGAGATTTGCGACGTTGACGAGAAAATTCTCTTCATCCGATTGAAACGTTCGCGGCGCCAAAGAGCCGATGCCGAGCAGGCCCAAGGGGCCGTCTTTCCCCGGAATGCGAACTAATACGACGGAGGCCAGCCTGTCCGCCCCTTTCCAGAGCCGGACAGTCGAATTCCCAGGTGCGCCAGAGGAGACCACGGGAGTCGACTGACGAAGAACGGCCTGGATCCAGGAGTCGGTGATGGGGATTCGAGGTTGGTCTTTGGGTGCGCTGCCCGCTCCGGCGAAGGCGCGCATCACTAGAGCCGGAGAGTTGCCTGGGTCGTCGACGAGCAAGACCACTCCGTGGCTGGCTCCCAGAATCTCGACAAGGTGGCCGAGTACCGAGTCGAGCACCTGCTCCATCCGGAAGGAATGGGTAGCCTCAGCTGTGATCAGGGAGAGGCGGCGGAGCTTCTCATTGAGTTCGTCGGTGCGGGCGCGGCCTGCCTCCAAGACCAGGACGGCCATGGCAATCCCCATGGTGATCCCAAACAGGCTGTGGAAGGAAAGGCGGAACAGCTGCAAACCCTGCTGCGCCCACTCGGGGCGATCGAGGCCGTCGAGGCCACGCAGTATGAGGGCGGCGGAGGCAAGCCTCCATCCGACGCCGGAGTGCTGGGATTGGGAACGCCAGAAGATCCAGCCGGAGGAGAGATAGAGGGCGGAAACAACGATGGTAAACGTCCAGATCCCGACATGAGAAAGCCTGGGAATTGAATTCATGACGGCAAGGGCAGCCACAAGCAAGCCGCCCGTAACCCACAGATACGTAAGCTCTTGAGATCGCTTTCGGCATTCGAGGGTTGCCGCAAGAAAGAAAAGTACGGGAATAACCGATAATACTGACGTAACCGATGTGGCGCCGGCATGGCCGCGCAGCAAACTTTCGATGCGGATGCCTTGAAGCGCGACGTAAAGCGTCCATCCGGCAAGCCAATACCGGAAGAAACGCGCCCGGAAACCCGGGAGCAGAAGGCAATAGAGGACGAGGATGACCGCGGAGGCAGCGCCCTCCATGAAAGCGACGGCCAACACTTCTGGACCCAAGACAGGCGTCATTGCACCTTGCCCGAGCGACACCAGGCCGCTCGCATACGACCAACCGCCGAAAGTTCTGGGGATATCAGGAAGCCATTACAAGAATTAGCACATAGGACAAAATCACGGCAACAGACAGTGTCGCTGGGTGTGCCGTGCCTTATAATGGCGAACGGAGCGACAGTGGACAAAGAGAAAATTCTCGTGGTGGATGACGAAGAGGCGATTCGAGAAGTCGTCTCGACGCTGCTGGAAGCGCAAGGCTATCCCTGCACGGTGGCCTCGAACGGCCGGATCGGCTTCGAGGCGTTTCGCAAGGACTCTTTCGACCTGGTCCTAAGCGATATCGTGATGCCCGAGATGGACGGGCTGAAACTCCTGGCGGCCCTGCGCGAGGAAGACCCCGACGTGCCCGTGATCATGGTGACGGCCATGCACGACATCTCCATCGCGCTCGAGGCGATACGAGCCGGGGCATACGACTACATTTTGAAGCCATTCGAGAAGGATCAGCTCCATCTGAGCGTGAGACGCGCGCTGGAGCACCGGCGGCTCGTGATCGAGAACCGCACCTACCAGAGCGACCTCGAACAGCTTGTGGCGGAGCGAACGCAACAGCTTTCCATTGCGCTGCAGGACCTCGAGCAGTCGTACGACTATACACTCGAGGCGCTGGGCGGAGCGCTCGACGCCAAGGACGCCGAGACGGAAGGCCATTGCCAGCGGGTGACGGCGTTTACGATCACGATCGCGAAGGCAATGGGTGTGGACAAGGCGCTGTTGCGCCAAATCGCGCGCGGCGCATTCCTCCACGACATCGGCAAGATGGGTATTCCCGACTACATCCTGCGGAAACCGGGCCCGCTGACAGCGGAAGAGCGGGAAATCATGCGGCGGCACTGCCAGATCGGTTATTCAGTGCTCGAACGGATTCCATTCCTGAAGGACGCGGCAGAGATCGTTCTCTCACACCAGGAGTTTTTCGACGGTACCGGATATCCGCGCGGATTGAAAGGCGAGGAGATTCCGCTGGGAGCGAGAATTTTCGCGGTTGCGGACACACTGGACGCGATGATCTCGGACCGGCCTTACCGCAAGGCCTTGCCCGTCTCAGCCGCACGCGAGGAGATTCAGCGATTCTCCGGCCGGCAGTTCGATCCGCAGGTGGTAGAAGTATTCATGGCGCAGCCGGAAAAACTGTGGCGCGACCTGCACGAGAAAATCAGCGACCCGTTCCAAATGACTCAGCTGGAGCGCGTGTAGCGCGCGTTCCCCTCAAAGGCCTAAAACACGTACCGCAGCGCGAATTGAAGCTGCCGCGGGGCGTTTGCCACGTTCGTGAGAACTCCGTACTGCGATCCATTTTCGATATTGTTGTTCGTAAAGTTTGTGGAACCGTACAGGCCTGGATCGACCGAGGGGTTGTTGAAACTCGGATGGTTGAAAACGTTGAAGGCTTCGAGCCGGAATTGGAGAATCTGGCTATCCGACCACGGCATGGTGAAGTTCTTCAACACCGCCATATCCACGTTGGAGAATCCGGGGCCACGCAGCACGTTGCGTTCGCCCGTATTGCCTCCGATGGGGTAAGTGAAGGCGGCGTTAGCGGCGTCAGGATCCGCGAAAAGCTGAAGAGCGCCGTCTACCACGTGGATATTCTGCTTCACGGCTGAACGAGGCCCCACGAAGACAGCGGGCGCTGATTGTGTGAAGTTGATGGGGAAAGAATCCGTTATCGTGTTCCACGGAAAGCCCGAGTGATATTGAATGATCCCTGAAGTGGTCCAGCCGCCGACGAGCGCATCGAGCAGCCGGGAAGAGCCGCCCAAGAATCGCTGCCCGCGGCCAACCGGGAGGCGATATTCGTAGTTCACGCTGAACGTGTGCGTTGCGTCGAAGTCCGAACTTGCCCGGCACACGCGGAGATTGCGCAGGTCACAGATGAGGCCTTGCCCCGTATAGTCCCAGCCGATCACGTCGTTGGTTATGTCGGAAACGTTGTCGATCGAATGGCCGTACGTGTAATCGAAATCGAGCTGAAGGTTATTGGACATGCGCTTTCGCAGGCTCAAAACGAGCGCATTGTAACTGGATGCCGCGAAGTTGCCGACGTTGCCGATCGAGCCGGCCTGCGAAAACAACCCCGTGTTCGGCGCGATAAGCCCGCTATCGTAAAGCACCTCATCAACGGTCGATAGATCGCCGGTGTAAAAACTAGTCGGAATGATCGAGGCGGCAAGTTGCGTGCAGTTGCTGACCGCAGCCGTCAACTGGAACGCTGGGCCCAATCCAGGGCAATTCGCGGCGCCGCCGACCTGCGAGCCGATCTGGTTTTCGAACCAGGGTTGTGCGGATACAGCGTTGGGCGCCACGCCACCCTGGATTTGGGACTGAACACTTCCGAAGGCCGCGTTCAGGAATTGGCCGGAAGTCGCATCTTTGAAGTTCAGCTGCTGGGCGGGATCTCCCACCCCTATGAGGCGCCGGCCGAACCTTCCGAAATAATCGGCCTCCAAGACGAGGCTTCCCGGTAGTTCGCGCTGGATGCCGAAGGATGTCGAGATCGAGTAAGGAGCCTTCAAATTATCGTTCAGCTGAAACATATCCTCGTTGTAGTAGAGGCCATATCCCACGCCGTCCGAAACGAACGGGGTTACGGTCGGCCTGGGTATCGTTCCCGCAGCCGGGGGCGTGGGCGTGCTGGTCAGAGACACAAAGCGCGGATCCGTGAGAAGCGAACCATAGGGATCGCCACTGATTCCGTAGGGCTGCGAAATGGATGAGTCGAACAGCTGCCCGGTTTCGTCGATCTCGAACTGCAAGGTGCTTAGGATGCGGTCGTAAGAGATGTCGCCGCCGGCGCGGATGCTGGTCTTACGATCGCCGAAGATGCGGCCCAAGAAGCCTTCTGTGAAAGACGGCGAGTAGGCAATTCCAATCCGCGGGGCAAAATCCTTGTAATCCGGCTTGTAGTAATTGGGGCCGTGATTGGCAGGCCCGCCGAGGGTGTAGCTATCGAAGGGCGCGGCGCTATCACCATTGACGCCCGCGAGCGCCGCAGCCTGACGCGCGGCGAAAAGCTGGGGCTCGAACAAGGTCGGCACAGACTCGAAACCGTTCGCTTCATAGGGCACGCTGTCGTAATTCCAACGCAGGCCGAAGGTGATCGTGAGATCCGAACGAATCTTCCAGCTATCCTGAGCGAAGAACTCGTACTCGTTGTAGTGAAAGTCTCGGACCGAAGCAGTGAACTGGGGGAGGGGATTTCCGGCAACGTCGTAGTTGTATTGTGCCGTGGTGTCCGCGTAGCGCCCGAGGATGGTGGTGAATGCGTTATCCCACAAGCTCGCAGCCGCAACCGATTCGGGATTCGAAGGGTCCGATAAAATGTCGGACGGACGCAAGCTGGGGTCGAGACTCGTGATGAACGAGGACAAACCGACCTCTTGGAAATTGATGTCGTTGACATTGGAAGAATGGTTGCGGATCCACTTGATGTCGGCGCCAAACTGCAACGTGTGCGTCCCTTTCTGGTCGGTAAAGATATCGTGCAATTCCGGCAGCGGGACATTACGACTCTGCCCGCGGATGTCGCCATAAGGATCGGAAAGGATGTCGAACCCGAAGTCTGTCGGAGCCGTCGGCGCGTAGTCCACCGGAAAAGCAAGCAGCTGGCGCGTGACACCGAAAAACGCCTGGTTGATCATCGAGGAGTTGATGATCCAAGTGTCTCCCACGACCCAAGAACGCTCGTGGTCAATCTCGGTCTCCTCATCGCCGGCATCCTGTGGAAATACTTTGGGCGTATACGTGTCGTTGTCGCGATCCCAGGTTCCGCGCGCAAAAAGAGTGTGCTTGGAAGACAAATTATAGTCGAGCCTTCCGACAAAGGTATTTTCGTTGGTGTGAGACGGCGCAGTGAACTGGTAGCCGCCGGTGTTGATGCCATCGCCCACGCCGGTGTTGTTTGAAATCGGGTAGCGGCTATCGACAAATGCAAGGAGACCGGCGTCAGCCCCGACTGCCTGCGGATCGAGCCCCTGGACCGTCTGAGAACCCGGCGCTCCCAACGCTGGCAGAGTGCTGATCCCGCCAGCGGTATTGATATAGGAAAGCTCACCCTCGCGAAAAGGCCCCAACGGCACGGTCAAGTTCTGTGAAAGGCCTTCCCTGTCACGGCGTCCTTCATAATCGAAGAAGAAGAAGAGCTTGTTCTTTAGAATGGGGCCGCCTAGGTCGCCGCCGAACTGATTGCGGGTGAGCTGACCTTTGGATATGCCCGCGAGATTATTGAAAAAATTGTTGGCGGCAAACAATGACACTCGATTGAACTCGCTGAGGGAACCGTGAAACTGGTTGGTGCCGCTCTTCGTCACCAACGCGACCTGCGCGCCGGCACTACGCCCGAACGTGGCATCGGGATCGCCGACAATCGTCCGGAATTCAAGGACCGAATCGATCGGGGCGCGCCCGACGGTCGCAAACGGGTCGCCGGTGGTTTCGTCATTCACGTCGAGTCCGTCGAGCGTAATCGTCATCTGATCGGCTCGCCCGCCGGTGACCGAACCATACTGCGAATCGCCTCCCGAAACCTGCACGCCTGGAGCCAGTTGCAGGAGCTCAGCTGCGTCGTCTCGAAAGAGGCTGGGCAGCGCCTCGACCTGCTGGGTCTCGACGACATTGCCGATGCTCGCGTCGGTGGTGTTGATACTGGCTGCCGCGCCCGCCGTGACCTCCACCTTTTGGTCAATGGAACCAAGCTGGAGCTGAACATCGCGCGTGGTGGTAGTCGCAACCGGCAGATAAATCCCCGAAAGAATCGTGGTCTCAAAGCCGTCTTTGCGCACCGTCAGCGAGTAACCAGTGCCGGGAGGGATGTCAACGACCCGGTAAGTGCCGTCGCCGGCAGTCTTCCCAAAATAGTCGAGGCCCGTTTGGGTATTCGTGATCTTGATGCTCGCGCCGGGGACGGCCGCGCCGGTTGCGTCGGTCACCAGTCCCGTAATAGAGGCGACGCTCTGAGCTGTCGCAACAATCGGAAATGCAAAAAGAGCGAACACAAGAGCCGAAAAGAACCCACACTTCCGCATCGTCTTGCCCCCGATCAGAGTTGTCCCTAGAGTGTGGGAACGTTGCCCAGGAAGGACCGCACACCCCCAAGAAAACCAACACACGCAACAAAGTGAGCAATCAACGTTCCACAACGCGAGTGCGGTCGGTCACGATCAAACTCCATATAAAACAGCAAAATACAAAACGTAAGGGCTTCGCTATACGAAATTCAGTAGGAGACTCCGCAAAATCCCACATTAGGACGCAAGATCTGCGATGAACGCCCGTCAGGAAGGACAATTCACGCCGGGCCACGCCGACGGTAGATGAGGAAGAAGACGCCGAGGAAGAGACTCAAAGCTGGCAGGAGCAGAATCAGAATGCCGTGGCGGAGGGCGGCGCGTCCTTGCGCGCCCGAAGAAGCGGCGTTTTGGTAGCACATGGCGCAGCCCTGGGCTATGGCGTGCGGCGCCATCACCGCCAGAAGCGCAATGATTAGGAAAACGAGGGCCGCAAGGCTCAGGATACCCGAGCGACGATTCGTGGCTCGCTTACCGGGCGTTTTCGTCTGCAGTGCTACATTCATAATCGACCCTGCATCAACAGAAACACGAACAGGCACAGCCAAAGGGCGTCGAGGAAGTGCCAATAGATCGAGACGACATCCACGGCCGTCCCGCGCGCGAGATGCCTTCCGCGGCGAAACGCAACGGCCAGCATAGCAGCGATTCCTCCCAGGAGGTGCAATCCGTGTGCTGCCGTGAACACATAGAAGAAGCTGCTGCTCGCGTTGGAGGCGAGATAGACTCCCGCGGCGACAAGTTGCCTCCAGGCGAGAATCTGGCCCGCGAGGAAGAACAATCCCAGAATTGTCGTGACGCCCCACCAGTGGCGGAAGCCTGCTTCGTCCTGCGCGCGAAAATCCCGGCGCGAGCGCGCGAGCGTGGCGCTGCTCGCGAGCAGGATCAGCGTGTTCAGCCAGAGGATGCGCGGGACCTCGACCGTCTGCCAGGCCACGGCAGAAAGGCCTTTGCGCACCACGAGCGCGCTCACGAGCGCCGCGAAGAACATGAGCATGCCGCCGAGCGCGATAAGCATTCCCGTAACGTAGGTCCCCTGCGGGATCTCACCGGATCTAAATGATCCGTCCCGGCCACTGCCGTGGCCGGGCGGCGATCCGCCGCCTCCGTTTCCACCGGGGTGGCGCAGATCAATCGAGGCGGTGACGACCTCATCGGGCATTCGGAAGCTCCTCGCCGGCTGCATATTGCTCGTCCGAGACATTCTGAAGCAGGAAATCCCGCGGCGCGCCTGGGACACTGTAGTCGTAGGGGCCGCGGTAGACGCGCGGATAGCGGCCGTCAAAATTATCGAGCGGCGGCGGTGACGACGTGGTCCATTCGAGCGTCGTCGCATTCCAGGGATTGCCGGGCGCGGGCGCGCCGGCCTTCAGGCTGCGGAAGAAATTGTAGAAGAAAATCAGCTGGGCCGCGGCGGTGATGAAAGCGGCGATGGTGATGAAAAAGTGCAAAGGCTGCAGCGATGCGAGATAGGCCGGGCCGGTCGAGTCCGCGTAGCGACGGATGCCGCCCGCGATGCCGATGAAATGCATCGGCATGAAGATGCAGTAGACGCCAACAAACGTGAGCCAGAAGTGCAGTTTGCCAAGGGTTTCGTTCATCATGCGGCCGAACATCTTTGGGAACCAGTAATACGTGGCGCCGAAAATTCCGAAGATCGCCGCCACGCCCATCACCAGGTGAAAATGCGCGAGGACGTAGTAGGTGGCGTGCAGCATGGAGTCCAGCGCGGGCTGCGCGAGGAAAATTCCGGAAAGGCCGCCGCTGATGAAAAACGAAACGAAGCCGAGCGCAAACAACATCGGCACGTGAAACTGAATTTTGCCGCCCCAGAGCGTGCCCAGCCAGTTGAACGTCTTGACGGCGGAAGGGACGGCAATCGCGAGCGTCAACATCGAAAAGGCCAAGCCGGAATACGGGTTCATGCCGCTGACAAACATGTGATGGCCCCAGATGAGGAAGCCGAGAAATCCGATGGCGCACAACGCGAGGGCCATTACGCGGTATCCAAACACCGGCTTACGCGAGAAATTCGCGAGGATGTGCGACGTCACTCCCATGCCGGGAAGAATCGCGATGTATACCTCGGGATGGCCGAAGAACCAGAAGAGATGCTGCCAGAGGAGCGGTGAACCACCGCTGCGGATCTGTAATTCACTGTTGACGACGAGGCCGGCGGGGAGGAAGAAGCTTGTGCCCGCGGAACGATCAAGCAGAAGCAGGATTCCTGCCGCGAGCAGAACGGAAAAGGCCAGCAGGCTGAGAATCGCCGTGACGAACCAGGCCCACACGGTAAGCGGCATGCGCATGAGCGTCATTCCCGGAGCGCGCATGTCGATCGTGGTGGAGATGAAGTTGATCGAGCCCAGGAGCGAAGCGAAGCAGAAGATCAGGATGCTGACGAGCCAGAGCGTCTGGCCCGTTCCCTCCCCCGGACCCGTGACGTCACCGAGCCCGCTGAGCGGAGGATAAGCCGTCCATCCGCTGATGGGCGCGCCGCCGCGGACGAAGAACGCCGAGATCATGCAGAGGAATGCGGCGCACGTGGACCAAAAGCTAAGCATATTGAGGCGCGGAAAAGCCATGTCGGGCGCGCCGATCTGTATCGGGAGGAAAAAGTTGCCGAAGGCGCCCTGCGGCGCCGTGGTGAGAACGAAAAACACCATGAACGTGCCGTGCATGGTGACGAGCGCGAGATACTGCTCGGGCGTCATGATGCCGCCGGTGATGAACGGAAGATGCGCGGCCGGCCAGACGAGATGAAATCGCATCAATAGGGAAAGCACGATTCCAATCGTGACGGCGGCGAGCGCGAGGAAAAAATATTGGAGGCCGACGACTTTGTGGTCCGTGCTGAAAATATAGCGGCGGACAAAACCCTGGGCGGCATGGGCAGCGGCGCGATCGAACTCCGGATGCGCGTTCACGGGTACGCTCACTGCACGGCCGCCTCTTGCTTGAGGAAACCGGCGTAATCGTCCGCGGAGACGACGTTCAACATACTGTGCATGTGGGAATGACCGAGGCCGCAGAGCTGCGTGCAGACGATTTCGTAGTGGCCGATGCGGTCCGGCGTGAAATTCACCGGAATCACCATGCCGGGCACGGCGTCCTGCTGAAGGCGTAGCTCGCGGACGAAAAAGTTGTGAATCACGTCCTGCGAGCGGATCAACAATTCGATCGGGCGGTCGACTGGGACGGTGAGCGACGAGGTGACGATATCGTCTTTGCCCGCCGGATCATTCGGATCGAGGCCGAGCGGGTTACCGGTCGCGGGGCTGACGAGATTTGCGTCGAGCCGGCCGAATTTTCCATCGGGACCCGGATAGCGAAACGTGTAAACGAACTGGCTCCCGGTGACTTCCACCTGAAGCGAATTGCCCGCGGAGGGCGCCATTTCCAGATCCGCCCACACGCGATTCCCCGCGATTCCGAGCCCGAGAAATGTGGCGAGGGTAACAACCGTCCACGTGATTTCCATCCAGGTATGGCCGCGAGTGAAGTGCGCGCGCTGGCCGCGATCGCGGTAGCGGAAAATCATATACGCCAAGCCCAACTGCGCGAGGACAAAAGCGGCGCCGACGGCATACAGCGTCAAATCATATTGATGGTCGACGAGGAGAGCCGCGGAAGTGATCGGTGGCGGCGCGGGGAAAAGATGCGCAACGAAAATGTAGACAGTGGCCGCTACTAGAAGAATCAGCAGCAGCGCGAGCGAGACAGCTGGTGCTGCGGAGCCCCGGTCGGGACTTCGGAAGCGCGTCGCACTTGCGGCCTGCCGTTCGGTTCGCAATAAGATGCCTGACGAATCGGATGGAACCCGAAATCATATATAAACGCGAGGGAGTTTTACACCTTGAAGTAGCTTGGGAAACGTTAAGGCTTCGAGCCGCGGTCGGTAAACACCGGCCGAGCAAAGTAGCTCAGGCTACGAAGGACGTCTCTCGCGGAAGATTTGGTGCGGTCGAGTGGATTCGAACCACCACGGTATTGCTACCGCCAGCCCCTCAAGCTGGTGCGTCTGCCAGTTCCGCCACGACCGCAATTCCGAGGGCAAACAAATTGTAACAGAAGGCCCTAGTTCTTTGGAGCCTGAGCCGGCGCTGGTGTTGGCGCGGGCGTCACGGGGGCGGCCGGCTTCGCCGGCGGCGCTTGTGACGGCTTGGCCGGCGCAGGCGCGGACTGCTGGGTCTGCTCGAGAATCGAGCCGGTGCTGACTCCGGCCGAGACATCGCGCTTCACGGAGAGAACCAGCGAAGTCATCATGAAAACGATCGCGCACCACGTGGTCGCACGAGAAAGAAACGTTGCCGCGCCGCGCGGCCCGAAGGCCGTCTGGCTGCCCGCGCCTCCGAAAGCGCCGGCAAGATCCGCCGCTGATCCGCTTTGCAGCATGATGACGATGATGAGGACGAAACACACAAGGATATGCAGCGTCACCAGGATCGACGAGATGCGCCAGCCTACCCAAACCAAGCCGATAGCGACCAGAAGCGACAATCCCCATTTTGCCCACGATGGCATTTCAAACTCCTCGAGGCGCGTGCCGGACACCTGTCCGCAAAGCGCTCAAAAATTCACGATTGCCGCAAAAGACTTTGGATCCAGACTCGCGCCGCCCACGAGCGCGCCGTCGATTCCGTCCTGGGCCATCAGACCCTTGACGTTATCGGGCTTGACGCTCCCGCCGTAAAGGATTCGAAGAGCGGATGCCTGCTCGGGTGTGAATTGAGCCGCGACCAGATTCCGGATGTGCCGATGCGCCTCAGCGGCTATCTCGGGCGTCGCCGTACGCCCGGTGCCGATGGCCCATACCGGCTCGTACGCAATCAGAATACGCGAGAACTCGGCGGGGGTCAACGCGCAGAGGCCATCCTTGACCTGGCGCTTCAGGACGGCATCGGTGAGATTCCCTTCGCGCTCGCTGAGGGTTTCGCCTACGCAGACGATGGGCGTGAGGCCAGCCCCGAGCGCGGCTTTGGTCTTGCGATGAACCCATTCGTCCGTTTCGCCGAAGTACTGCCGGCGCTCGGAATGCCCGATGATCACGCCGCTGCAACCGGCGTCGACGAGCATGCCCGCCGAAATCTCGCCGGTGAATGCGCCTTCGCGTTCCCAGTGCATATTCTGCGCGGCGATTCCGACGGCGCTGCCGCGCGCGGCGTTCACTGCCGCAGCGATCGCGGTGAAAGGCGGAGCGACCACGATGTCGCAATGAGTTGTGGCGCCGACGAGGGGTAGGAATGCTTCAAAGAACGCGCGCGTTTCGGCGCCCGTCTTGTACATCTTCCAGTTGCCGGCGATCACGGGGCGGCGCAATCGCTATCCTTTAGCGCCGCGGCTTTGTCTGTGAGCGCTTCCACGCCGGGGAGTTTTTCGCCGGCCAGAAATTCGAGCGACGCGCCGCCGCCGGTCGAGATGTGCGAGATCTGGTCAGCAACGCCGGCTTGCTCGACGGCCGCGACGGAGTCCCCGCCGCCGATGATCGACGTAGCGCCGGCCTTAGTCGCGGCCGCGACTGCTTTTGCGATGCCAAGCGTGCCGTGCGAGAACGCCGGACGTTCGAACATTCCGAGCGGGCCATTCCACACGATCGTGCGCGCTTTGGCGATTTCCTTCCCAAACAGCTCGACGCTCTTCGGGCCGATGTCGAGTCCCATCCAGCCGTCGGGCGTTGAGCTGATGTCGACAACTTTCGTCGCAGTGGAATCGGGCGATTCCGCGATCACGTGATCGACGGGCAGCATGAGCTTGAATTTGCGGCTGCGCGCCTCTTCGAGCAAGCCGCGGGCGAGATCGAGCTTGTCGTTTTCGACGAGCGACTTCCCTACCGGCTTCCCCTCCGATTTCAGGAAAGTGTACGCCATCGCGCCACCGATCAGCATGGCGTCGGCAAGCTTCATCAGGTTCTGCACGACTTCGATCTTGTCGGAAACTTTGGCGCCGCCGAGCACGGCCACGAAGGGACGCTCTGGATTTGAAATAGCTTTGCCGAGATAGGCGAGTTCCTTTTCCATCAGCAATCCGGCGGCGGCCTGACGGACAAATTTCGTGATGCCGACGACGGATGCGTGCGCGCGGTGCGCCGAGCCAAAGGCATCGCAAACGAAGAGCCCATCGCATAGCGCCGCGAGCTGCTTCGAGAATTCGGGGTCATTCGCCTCTTCCTGGGGATGGTAGCGGACGTTTTCGAGAAGTAACACGCCGCCGTTCGCAAGAGCCTTGCTCTTGGCTTCCGCATCGGCGCCGACGCAATCGGAAGCGAACTCGACCGGCTTTCCCAGCAACTCTCGCAGGCGGACGGCCACGGGCGCCAAGCTGTATTTCGGATCGGCTTTTCCTTTGGGACGGCCGAGATGCGAAGCGAGCACCAGCCGCGCGCCGCGATCGATGGCCAGGCGAAGCGTCGGCAGCGTTTCGCGGATGCGCGTGTCGTCCGAGACGCGCGTGCCTTCGAGAGGAACATTGAAATCGACGCGGATGAAAACGCGCTTGCCGCTCAGGTCGAGATCGCGAATCGATAGCTTGTTCATAGTCATCCGGAAAACGTTCCGTCTGGAGCCGTCTGCAATCAGAGTTTGGCGGCGAAGAGCTTGATCAGATCGCGGCAGCGGCACGAATAGCCCCACTCGTTGTCGTACCACGCGAGGACCTTGACGCAGTTGGACCCGACGACGCGCGTGTAGCCTGCATCGACGATGGACGAATGCGGATTGCCGCGAAAATCGATCGAGACGAGCTCTTCTTCTGTGTATTCCAGAATGCCTTTCAGCGGTCCTTCAGCAGCGGCTTTCAGTGCTGCATTCACGCTCTGGACTGTCGCGGGTTTCTCGGTGATCACCGTGAGATCGACGACACTTACGTCGGGCGTCGGGACGCGTATCGAGTAGCCATCGAGCTTGCCCTTCAACTCGGGAATCACGAGATGCAAGGCTTTGGCCGCGCCGGTCGAGGTCGGAATCATCGAAAGGGCGGCGGCGCGAGCGCGGCGAAGATCTTTGTGCGGCAGGTCGAGAAGTTTCTGGTCGTTCGTGTAGGAGTGAATCGTGGTCATCGTACCAACGACAATCCCGAACGATTCCTGCAATACTTTCGCGACGGGCGCGAGGCAGTTCGTGGTACAGGATGCGTTGGACACCACATGGTGCTTCGCGAAGTCGTACGTCTTGTCGTTCACTCCGAGAACGACGGTGTGATCCGGGTCGGTGGCGGGAGCCGAAATGATCACTTTCTTCACGGGGCCGCGAATATGCTTGCGCGCGTCGGCGCCGCTCGTGAAGAGGCCGGTCGACTCGACGACGATGCTCGCGCCGACCGAAGCCCAGTCGAGCTCGGCCGGATCCTTCACCTTGAAAACCTTGAAAGCTTTCCCGTCGACGGAAATCGTGTCGCTGGTGTGAGTCACCTGATTGGGCAGGTTGCCGAGGATCGAATCGTATTTCAGGAGATGCGCAAGAGTCTTCGAATCCGTAATGTCGTTGACGGCGACGACTTCGATGGAGGGATCGCCCAGCGTGGCGCGCAGGATGTTGCGACCGATGCGTCCGAAGCCGTTGATTCCCACTTTGACTGACATGCGTCCTCCGGGGGACCGTTAAGGGTGGTTGATGACCTGCGCGAAGCGGCGGCAGGAAGTTGCTGAACTGCAAATGCTAGGGCGCGACGGGGGAAAAGTCAACGACAGGTCTGCGGCAGCGGAGTTCGCCTCTATCAGTTGTACTCTTTCACACGAATTACGTTGTCTCCCGCGAAGGTAACAAAGACGGTTTTCGTGGGCGGCGAGCCGTAAATCCAATCCTCGGTCTCGGTGCCGCTGGGGTCACGCTCGCGGACCTTGTGGTCGGGGCGGCCCATGGCAGCCAACACCATCTCGCTGTCCATGCCGATAACGGCGCGATGGTCCTGAATCGCGTCCCTGAACTTCGGAGGAATCGTATCGATCCAATTCACGGATGCCGAATGCTCCTTCGAAAAATCGAGAAACACGCGCAGATCGCGCTTTAGATCATCGGGGCTCATGTCCGGGATCGGCCGGCCGTAGTCAAGGACGATCGTCGAACCCGGAGGCGTGGGCGGCTCGTATGTGGGCGTCGGCGTGGAGAAATTGCCCACACCGACTTGCAGATGATCGCGCACGTGGAAGCGCTTTTTCCCGCCGCCATTGATCTGGATCAGGATTTCGTGAGGACGAAAATACATTGCCGTGATCTGGACGACATCGCCCGGGCTCGCGGCAAGACCATACAGTCGCACGGCATCGCTGAGGCTCTGCTTGCTTACCGGCTTGCCCACGGAAACTTTGAATCCGTGCTTGCCGCCGGGCAACGGCTGTACGGCCTTTGCAAACTCGCCGTCAACGTCGCGAATCAGCAGAATCCGCGAGGAGCCCTGCAATGGAAGCGATTTCGACGGCTTGGATGAATCCTGAATGCCGGTCATGGCGACCGGGGAAATCGACCCGCTCAAGGCCGGTTCGGGGGAAGTTCCCCCGGACAAGCCTGGGACCCCAGGGCGGAGTTGCGTTACCCCGGAGAGATCCGCAGCAATGGCCAGCGCCGCAGCGAGGACGAGCGTGGATCGAACGTCCATACTTGCCCGCCATAATACGCCTTCAGGGAGTCCGTGTCATCGGTCGAGTCGGCATGCGACGACGATCCGGATGGGCGCCTGTGTGGACCCGGAACAAAAAAACGGGCCAATCAGAGCAGCGGAGGGGAGGAACTGAACAGCCGCGCGAAGGCGCTGATCGCCGCGAAGCGAAAAGCGTCTTGCCGGGTGATGAGATTGTGCGTGAGAACTCCCCATGCTCCCTGGGCATCGCGAATGCCATTGGCGCCCGCAAAAGCATCGATTGCGACGGAAAGCTCCATGCCCTCGTCCACTACCTGGGTCACCAGCGCGTCGGGCAGCAGGATTCCTCCGGAGCGGCCGAAGGTGGCGTGACCACGGCCGTCGGTGGCGTAAACCCAATTTTCGAGAAACACCCAGCGCGCGGAACCTTCGCGAATCAGATCGAGGCCGCCTTCGAGCCCGACGAAATACTTCCACGGATCGTTTTTCTCTCGGGCGATGCGAACCATGGCGTCGGTGCGCTGGCGGGCGCCTGTCATCGTTTCCTCGCGGGAAAGAGGGGTGTGGCCCACGCCACTCGGCGCATCGACCGGGCAAATGTCGAACTGGATGCCTGTGCCGACGACAGGGCCAAGTGCGGCAAGGGCTTCCCGGACCGCGTTCAATTTTGGCCGGCGGGTGCTGCCAACGGCGATAGAGACTGTCTGCATGGGCGAAATCCAACTCCGAACTTCCGATGCGATCTTTCCATAACTGGCCCCAGGCTGCCACAAATGCGTCTAATTTTCGCGGGAGATGCAGGAAATGACGAAATACGCGCCTGCGGGAAAACTGGAGCGGGATAAGGGAATCGAACCCTCGCCTCCACCTTGGCAAGGTGGCGTACTACCACTATACGAATCCCGCGAACGGCAAAGCGAACAAGTACTTATAGCATGCGGCCGGGAGGCCGAACAAGCGTTGGTGCGCGTTGCACACGCGTGCGTTGTCCCGGCGCGTCCAACAAGACGGACTACCGGCACGACTCAGAAGCTCATTGCTGAGACCGGGATCGACAGGAGGTGTAAGGGACTGGGACACCCACTGACCAATGGTAGGTCCGAGCTCTTAATCCACTTCGAGGATGCGCGTCGCCTTGACGATCGGCGATTTCTTCTGCCTCTCGGCAAAGCGCACCGCGCGATCACGGTCGATATAGACGCGGGCAAATCTCTCGCCGTCGTGATAGTAGACGGTGACCTGCCAATGGCGGTGCCTGCGCCGGCGATCTTCGTGAAAACGACTGGATTTCCTCTTGGTCTTTCCCTTCGGTTTCTTTTTCACGGTTCGGCAACCCTCGGAAAATGTTGCGACTATCGCAAGTTCGCGGCGCACGCACAAGTACCCACTTAGGGGTTAACCCCTGCATCACTTGAAACCAGGTCCGCAGGCTTCAGGTTCAAGCTGGCCAGGGTCTGCTTGCTGAGAGTATACAGCGAAGGGCTGTCGCTGGCTTGTGCGTAGAGAACGTCTCCCGAGGGTTTCGAAATCCGGAGCGTGAACTGCTTGCCGTCGTTGGACGTGAAGACCACCCGGATCGCGGGGTTCGCAAGCAACGCGGTCAACTTCGCAGCGGGGTGATCGATTACGTCGTCCGCCTGGAGGTTGACGAATGGATCGATCACTTTCCAGCTCGGCGCGAGCTTGCCTTTTTGAGCGGCAGGGGCGTCGATGGTCCATTCGCCGGGTTTGTCCTTGGTCGTGGTGACGACGATATCACCACCGGCATCATGTATCTCGACACGCTGAAGGTTCGCCGGATCAACGTGGACGATCGAGCGGTCGCGGAGCTGTGGGAGCGGTTTGCCGGTGCTTTCCGCAATCGATGCGGGCAGCAGGGAGACCTTCTGGGCGCCGTCGATAATGGTGTAGGCGGAATCGCCCGAGAAATCCTTGGTGCCGATCAAGAGCGTGTGCTTGGCGCCGTTTTGAAGCTCAAATTCGATCGACGCTTGCGGCGGATCGAGGCCGTACGCCGTGCGGCGATCCTCTGTGCCGGGCTCCGTCTGCAAGACGCGGTCCTCGGCGAGTTGGTCGACAATTCCATCCGCCGTCGATTGATCGGCCCGGGTATCGATCGGCTGGGCGATCCACCAGGTTCCATCGCGCTTTTCGAAGCGTACGGGAACGTCGTCTTTTTGTGCAGAATGAGCAAGCGTGAAGGCACTGATCCTTGACACATCCACGGAAAACGCGGGCTTCGAAGTATCCGCGGGAGGCTTCACACTCTGGCTGCGCTTCCAGTCGAAATAGTAGACGGCAAGGCCGAGCGCAATGGCAAAAACCAGAAGAATCAGAGTGGGCTTCTTGATCATCGTCTTCAGGGCTTTCGGGCCGGCTTTCTCAGCGGCGCTTCCACCAGATCGAGATTCCGAGAATGATCACAAAACCCGGCAGCAGGAACAGTTCGAACCATTCAAGACCGATCGATTGACCCTGCGTGAGAACGATGCGGCGGTTCGCCGGGGATTTTGGCCGAATCGAGATCAGGTTTTCGTCCTGCGCCAGCCAATCAATTGAGTTGAAGAAAAGATCGCCATTGCTCGCCTGGTCGATCGCTTCGTTCGAAGCAAAATCGGAATCGCCGATTACGACGAGGCGCGCGTTCTTGCTGTCGGGATCGCTGGCCGCAACGCCGAGCGAGAGCGGCCCCATCGTATCCGTCTTCGGGTCGTAACTCACTTCGTGCTCGAGTTTCGGAGTCGTGAAACTCTGCTGCGACGTCATCAAAAGTTCCGTGTCCATCGGTTCGAGCTTGGATTTATCCGCAATCGAGACGGTGCGAGCGAGCGGGAAGAAGGTCATCGTCCGTTGCAAGGTCTTTGTGATGGGGCTATCGCCATAATTGATGACCAGCGGAATCGCGGGGCCCGCGCCGAGCAGGCGGCCCATGCCACTGCTATCAATCACAACGTTATTCCCGACGTTGATGTTCCACTTCTGGAAGATGCTGTCGAGCCCGGGCTCGACCTGCTTGTTTGCTGTAATGGGATCGACTTCGATGAGCGCCTTGCCGCCTCCATCGAGATAGCGCGAAACCATCGCGGTTTCCTGCGGGAAAAACGCCTCGGTCGGTCCGGCGATCACCAGGACATCGCAACCCGAAGGAACCTCGGTGCTGGAAGCGAGATTGACCGTCTTGGTGGCGTAATCTTCCTTTTTGAGTCCTTGATCGGCCTGCGTATAGCCCTGCGCGGCGTCATCGGTAAGGGATCTTTCGCCGTGGCCGGTGACGAAGCAAACCGTCTTCGATTGCTTGCTCGTGACCTTGAGGATGGCGGTCGTCACGTCTTCTTCGGTGGTTCCCTGCAGAGTTTCCTTGTGCGGGCCGGACGCGACAATCACGTCGCCCATGCGCGTGGCGCCGTAATCCCGCGCAACGTCGGGCTTTTCCTGCGGATCGACGTTCTCGTATTTGAGGCGCGGGCTGAGGTTCTTGTACTCGGTCATCAGCTCGTCGAACTGCGCGTCGGGCAGCTTGGCGAAGCGCACGATGGTGACGTCCTGCGAGAGATCGCGGACGATTTTGCGGGTCTGATCCGAGAGAGTGTAGAGCTTTTCGGTGGTGAGATCGAAGCGCTTGTGATGGCGATAGCCCACAAAATTGACGATGACGAGAATCGCGAGAACGGCCACAGCGAGAATTGTCGTGTTCGTACCGAGACGCGAGGAACGCTTCGAGAAAAACGCCAGAATTCCCTGAAAGCCGAGAGCGATCCCCGCAAACAGCAACACGCCGCCACCGATGGCCAGTATCTCGGATGTCCGCAGCCATTCTCCTTGAATCGTGAAGCGCAGGTAGCCGGCGATCAGGCAGGCCGCGCCGATGGTTGCGGCAAGCTCCGCCCAGCCGTGGCGGCTGACCCGTTCACCCGGCTTGGCGGTCATGCGCGCCTCCAGCGAATGGAATCGACCGAGCGCACGGTGAGGAAGATAAACAGAATCGGGACGCTGACGTAATAGATCAGGCTCGAGGTATCGATCACTCCGTGCGTGAAGTCATCGTAGTGGTGAATCACCGAGATGTACTGCAGAACCTGTCCCGCGACGCTATCCGAACCGCGCACTGCAAAATCCAGCACCCAAAGAATCAAGATCGCGCCAAAACTGAGCACCACGGCGATCAATTGGCTTTCCGTGAGCGATGAGATGAACGAGCCGATCGCGAGGAGCGACGCGCCCAAAAGCAGCGCGCCCAGATAGCCCGCAAGGATCAGGGTCCACGGAGGTCTCGGCTCGCTGTGAAAACACATGTAGGAGACGTAAAAGGCTGTGGGGAGCAGCATGATTGCAAAAAGCGTCAGCGAGGCAAAGAACTTGCCGAGAACGATCTCAAGCTCAGTGATTGGCGACGTCATCAGCAATTCCATCGTGCCGCGCTTGCGCTCCTCGGCATAGACGCCCATGGTCAGCATCGGCGCCAGAAACAGGATCAGCGTCGAAAGGAGCCCGAAAAATGCGCTTAGGACTTCGCCAGGAACGTCCATGTTCGAGGGCATCCCCTGCAGCGCCATTTCCATCGATTGCTCGATCGCGAGTCCTGTATACAAGCGGAAGAAAAAGCCGGCCACGATCAGGAAGACCGCCACGACCACATACGCGACGGGCGAGACGAAGTAGTGGCCCATCTCCTTGCGATAGATTGCGTAGACGCTCCGCATGCTCGGTTCTACTCCTATGAGTTCATGGCATCAATTCGACGGCTGGGCGGCATGCGCCGCGTCGTCGGTGGTCAATTGCAGAAAGATGTCTTCCAGGCTCAGGCTGGCGCCGCGAAGCTCGTAGAGCGGCCAGCCGCTTTCGACGATCTTGGCTGCGATTTGGCTGCGAATATCCTGGCCCGGTGCGGTTTCGACGGTCGCGGTCAAATGCCCGCCCGGGTGCGAAGTGACCTCGACGCGATTCGCTCCCGGTATCTTCGAGAGAGCCTCGGCGAGAGGTTTTTCCGGCGCAGCCACATCGACGTGAACCTTCTGGCCGCCCTTGAGCTGCGTCGTAAGATTCTGCGGCGTATCCACGGCCACAATCTTGCCCTTGTTGATGATGACGACGCGATCGCACGTCATGCTGACTTCCGGAAGAATGTGCGTCGAGAGAATGATCGTGTGGACGCCCGCGAGGCCCTTGATCAAGTGGCGGACTTCGATGATCTGCTTGGGATCGAGACCGACCGTAGGCTCGTCGAGAATAATCACGTCGGGATCGTGAACGAGCGCTTGCGCCAGGCCGACGCGCTGCTTGTAGCCGCGTGAAAGGCGCTTGATCAGCTCATTGCGCTTGTCGCGGAGAGCGGTCTTCTCGAGAGCATCGTCCAGTCGCGCGCGTCGCTTGTCCGCGGGGATATTCTTGATGCGAAGCACAAAATCCAGATAGGACGCAACCGTCATGTCGGGATAAACGGGAGGCGCTTCGGGCAGATAGCCGATGTGGCGGCGAACTTCGAGCGAATCTTCGAAGACGTCGAAGCCGGAGATGCGCGCCGTGCCGGACGTCGCCGGAATATAACTGGTGAGGATGCGCATCGTGGTGGTTTTCCCGGCGCCATTGGGCCCGAGAAAACCGAGGATTTCGCCAGGATTTACGGTGAAAGAAACGTGGTCAACCGCTGTGACCGGGCCATAGGCCTTGGTCAGGTCTTCAACTTCAATCAATGCGTTCCCCCAAGTGCGAGTATATGAATTAGCGACAAAAGCAGAATAAGAACCTAGTACAAGGACCGCACCAAACCGAATCCCCTTATATCAAAAAAACGAATAATCCGCCAAAAATCAATCGTATGCCCAAGCCAAGAAAATTCAAGAACTCTAAACACAATTGTGATGCAACACATCGGCTTAGCGTTGCCGTCCGGCGGCCGCCGATATTTCGCGACTCGCTGAACAGAAAGGTGTTGTGGCAGGCAGCAACCACAGGATATACTTCCGCCATCTGATTGATCGTGTAGTGATTTTGCTGCAGAATCCAGGTTTGGGAGGCAACACCATGGAATGGTCCACACCTCAGCACGAATCGATTGACCTGAACTGCGAAATTAGCTCGTACGCCAACGCCGAACTGTAGGCGTGCGTGCGCGTAAAGGTCCTCGGCTCAGCGGCCGGGGGCGGATTCCCGCAGTGGAATTGCGGCTGCGCGAACTGCGTGCGGGCGCGTGCAATAAACGCAAATGTCGAAGCGCGGACGCAGGCGCAGCTTGCTGTGACGGCGGACGACAAATCCTGGTTCCTGCTCAACGCCTCTCCCGATCTCAGGCAGCAAATCCTCGCGACACCTGAATTAGCCCCTGCCGCGGGAGCGCGCAATAGTCCGATTGTTGGAGTTGTCCTTACGAGTGCAGACGTCGATGCTGTTATCGGGCTATTGCATTTGCGGGAGTTCCATCCTTTTCACGTGTACTCCACCTCCGGTGTGCGGCGAATTCTGACGGAAACGAACAGCGTGTTTCGTGTGCTCGAGCGGTCCAAGCCGCCCGTTCAGTGGTCAGACATTCGCCCCGGAAAAGAAATGCTGCTCGCCGATTCCGGCCTTGGATGCACTGCCGTTGCGCTGGACGGCGCGTATCCTGATTACGTGGATGAATCGCTGCGGCAAACGCTTCCGGCGAACGAAGCGGTGATCGGTTTGCTGATCTCGTGCGGCGAGAAGAAGATGTTTTTTGCGCCGGGACTGCCGGGCAAGAACAGCACGTGGAAGGCGGAGGCCGCGGCGAGCGATTTGGCGCTTCTCGACAGCACGTTCTGGAGCGACGACGAGCTGGTGGCCATCCGGGGCGGAGGCAAGAGCGCCCGCGAGATGGGTCATCCTCCGCTTTCCGGGAGCGGCGGATTGCTCGAAGAAATGCGGTGTGAGACGCGCCTTCGAAAAATCGCCATCCACATCAACAATACGAATCCGATCCTGGATGCAGACAGCGCCGAATTCCGCGAGATGCGGGATGCAGGTTGGGAAATCGCGCGCGACGGAATGGAAATCATCCTGTGAGCGCGGCGGACACCGGCGCGCTGATTCCCGGACCGGAATTCATCGCGCGTTTCCAGGCGATCGGCGAGGAGCGCTATCACCATAAGCATCCGTTTCATCTGCTCATGCACGAGGGCAAGCTGACGCGCGGACAGATGCAGGCGTGGGCGCTGAATCGCTACTACTACCAGAGCCGCATTCCGATCAAGGACGCCGTAATTCTCGCGCGAAGCGAAGACGCCGATTTTCGCCGGGCGTGGCGGAAGCGGATCATCGACCATGATGGCGACGGCACGCACCCCGGCGGAATCGAGAAGTGGCTGAAGCTCGTCGAAGCTACGGGTCTTTCTCGCGAACAGGCAATCGACGGCGGCGGAATATTGCCGGCAACGCGGTACGCGGTGGAGGCGTACGTCAACCTCGTGCGCTCGCGCTCGCACCTTGAAGCGGTGGCGTCGTCCCTGACGGAATTATTTTCAGGAAAGCTGATTGCACTGCGCATGGATAAGCTGCGGCAGTACTATCCGTGGCTCACGAGCGGGTTGGATTATTTTCAGGCGCGCATCACGCAAGCGCCGGAGGATTCGACGTTCGCGCTGGCCTGGGTGGTCAAGCACGCGCGCACCCTCGAGGAGCAGGAGCTGTCTCTCGCGGCGCTGCGCGCAAAATGCGACATTCTGTGGGCGCAGCTCGACGCGCTGTATTTCTCTTACGTAGCGCCCGGCTGGCCGCCGCCCGGGGCGTTTCGTCCGGCGGAGCAGCCAGCGTGACGCCGGAACTGCACAAGAAGCCGCGGCTCGCGGCCGGCTGCCGGCTGAACGAGCAAAATCAGCAGCGTGTCCTGCTGATGCCCGAACGCGCGCTGCGGCTCAATGGGCCGAGCCTCGAAATCGTCCAGCGCTGCGATGGGACGCACACGGTGCAGGAGATCGTTTCCGACCTGCAGCGTCTGTATTCGAAGGCGGAGCCGCAAAAGGTCGAAAAAGATATCTTGGGATACCTAGCGCTGCTCCACGACGAGCGGGCGCTGGATTTCGAATGAGCCGGATCTCGCGCCGAACGGCAAGAGCAACGATCGTGAACTAGCCATGCGAGCCGCGATACCACCTCCGCTCGCCCTCGTCGCCGAACTTACCCACCGGTGTCCGCTGCATTGCGTCTACTGCTCGAACCCGCTGGAGATGGCGCGGCGCGATGGAGAGCTTTCGACCGAAAATTGGAAACGCGTTTTTCGAGAGGCCGCCGCGATGGGCGCTCTGCAGACGGATCTGACGGGCGGCGAGCCCTTGGCGCGCACCGACCTCGCGGAAATCATCCGTGGCGTTCGCGCCGCAGGACTGTACGCGAGCCTCATCACCTCGGGAATGCCACTCGACGAGCGCCGGCTCGAAGAGCTGGTCGGAGCAGGCCTCGATCATTTGCAACTGAGCTTTCAAGGCGCGCGAGAAGACAGCTCGACCGAATTCGGCGGCGCGCGGCCCGGAACCTACGAGCAAAAGCTCCGAGTCGCTCGCTGGGTGAAGAAGCATCGCATCGGGTTCACGCTCAATTTCGTGATCCACCGGGAAAATCTCGACCAGCTGGAAGCCATGATCGCGCTCACCGAAGAGATCGGGCCGGGGCGGGTCGAGTTCGCGCACGTGCAGTATTACGGCTGGGCATTTTCGAACCGCGACCGGCTGCTGCCCTCGCGGGCGCAACTGAATCGCTCGCTCGAAATTCTAAACCGCGCGCAGGAGCGGCTGCAGGGGCAAATTCGCGTGGAATACGTGGTGCCCGATTACTACGCGAAGTATCCGAAGCCGTGCATGGGGGGCTGGGGGCGCAAAGTGATTCTCGTGACGCCCAACGGAGACGCACTGCCGTGCCACGCCGCGCGAGTGATTCCGGGGTTGTCGTTCGAGAGCGTGCAAAACCGCTCTTTGCGCGAGATTTGGGAGGACTCGGAAGCGTTTCGCAAGTATCGCGGCGAAGACTGGATGCTCGATCCTTGCAAAAGCTGCGAGCGTCGCGCGGCGGATTTCGGCGGGTGCCGGTGCCAGGCATATCTTCTTGCGGGTCGCGCCGAGGTCGCCGATCCTGTATGCTCGTTGTCTCCGGGACGTCCACTGGTCGACTCGATCCTAGCGGAAGTCAACAGCATGGGAACGAGCCGCTCCGATGGCCGGCCCCTCGAGGCCCAGCCAAAATGGGCGTATCGCACGAACCCGGCCTGAGGCGGCCTTCAGCCGCCAAAGGTGTCAGGCAACGGGGGTTCGGCCGGGCGCATCCACATGCGTGAACCAGAAACTGGGAGTGTGCGGGGCGTTGGGCCGGAAGTGCCGCTTGGAGATGTGCGTTGACACTCTCCGACGGTTTTGTTATTCAACTCGTTTGGCTGTTGGTGCCGTGAGTCCGAGGGTGGGTGTCCCGTCCGGCTTAGGCGTGTCCGAAGAGAGAAAAATTCACGAGTGAACGCGACTCCTTTGAAGGCCTATGCCCGAATCCAAAGTAAATCCCTGCGAGGTATTTTCGACGATGCGGATCGCGGTGCTCGCATGAGGCGCGTCCAGCGCACGTATCTCGCGGCATTCTTCGTCGTTTGCATCGCCGCGGTGGTTTTCGCAGGTTGCGGCGGGGGCAGCTCGACGATCATCATCGAAATACAGCCGAGCGGTTCGCAAACCGTTGACGAAGGCGGCGTGATCAATTTTACCGCCATCGTGGGCGGCGACACGACGGGCAAAGGCGTGAACTGGACTAAGAAGGGGCTGACGGGAACCAACTGCGGCGGCACTCCGGCCATCGGCTGCGGCACGCTTTCCAACGAGACGCCTTCTTCGGTGACCTATACTGCGCCCACGGGCATTTCGGCTGGAATCACGGCGACCGAAACGGTGGTCTCGAACGCGGACCCCTCCGTCACGCAGACCATATCGATTAGCGTCGTGCTGGCGCCAACGTTCTCAGGGCCCTGTGTACAAACGGTCGCCACTTGCCCCCTGCCAGGCGGCGCAAATGGCGTGCAATACAATCAAGCCATCACCATCACCGGGGGCGTCGCTCCCTACTCGTACAGCGTCGTGAGCGGCTCCCTGCCGGCGTGCCTCACCCTGAACGGCCTGGCGAATGGCCTGACGAATACGATCGTCGGCACGCCGTGCAGCACCGTTCTCAAAACTTCGACCTTCACAATACAAGTGAAGGACAATGCCAACGGGCAGGCGAGTGAACAGACGACAATCTCGCAAACTTTTTCTATCACCATACAGCCGCCGCCGCCGCTGAGCATCGTAACGAATCCGCTGCCGCAAGGATTCACAAACACGAAATACACCGGGTCGCTCACTGCGAATGGCGGAGTTCTGCCACTCACGTGGAGCCTGCAAGGCGGCGGCAATAGTGTTGCGCCGGGGCTGACGCTCAATCCAACGACCGGCCAAATCACCGGCATACCCACCTCGACGGGTACATTCACGTTTCAAGTCAACGTGAAGGACTCGTCCCTGCCGAATCCTCCGGCGCAGACGGCCGGTCCGCAGTCGATGTCGATCACGATTAAGACGCCGCCTGCGTTGTCCATTACCACCGCATCATTGCCGACGGGAACGGTCGCGGAACCGACGGGATATACGGCCTCGCTACAAGCGACGGGCGGAATCGCGCCGTACACTTGGTCGCTCATTCAAGGGCAACTGCCGTCCGGGCTGACCCTGACGACGCAGAACAACTCCACGGGAACGATATCGGGGATCCCGGTGGTGGCCGGTACTTCGACGTTCACCGTCGAGGTGACGGATTCCGAAGTCGTACCGGTAACGAAGACTGCGACTTTCAGCATCACCATCAATCCCGGCACGACGGGCGGAAATAGCCTGTTCAATGGCGTGTATACATTCCTTTTTCAGGGCTTTGACACCGGCGGACCCGTTGCGATCGTGGGAACGCTCACGTCGGATGGCAATGGCCACATTACTGCGGGCAGCGAAGACAGCAACCGATACTCCGCTGCTAGCAAGGCAATTCAAATCATAAGCCTTACCGTCGTCCCGTATAGCAGCGCGCCGCCTGCCGCTCCCACGGGCAGCTCGTATTCGGTTGGCACCGACGGGCGAGGCACGATCGAGTTGGAAGTTGTCAACAGTCAAGGAACCACGCTCACTACGGACTACCAGATGGTGCTCGATTCGAGCGGAAACATACATTTCTTCGAGAACAACGCCACGGGGACGAACACCGATACCTTTGGAACGCACGGCGAGGGAGTGATGAAGCCCGCTGCGGGCGCGGCGACCGCGACGTTCAGTGGAAATTACGCGTTTCTCTTCTCCGGCGTGGACGGAAACAACAAGAGAGAGGCACTCGGAGGCGTTCTCAATTCCGACGGTGCGAATTTGACGCCCGGAGGAAACGGCCCCAACACCGATTTGAACGACGCCGGCACGTTCAGCTCGCAGAATATGAGCGGTAGCTTTGCAGCGGTTGGTTCGGGCAGCCCTCGTGGCGGCGCCACGTTCATACTTGAACCGGCGGGCAAGGCGCAGACTCAGCTGACATTCATCTTTTATTTCGTCTCTTCATCCGACTTGTTTTTCGTCGAAGACGACCTGTCGACGACCACGTTCCCAAATCCGCCACGGTTGAGCGGGGAAATGATCCTTCAAAATCCGAGTACGGTCTTCAATCAAGCGGTACTGGGGGGAACGAGCGTCACGACGGGAACTGGGGTTGATGGAAGTAACGCGAGCGTGTTTGGGGGCTTGCTCACTTCGACCCTATGCGATGGAAACGCACCCGTTTCGTTGGCCGCCGACGAAAACGATGGCGGCACGGTCACCACAGCGGAATCCTTCTCGGGAACGTGCACCGTGTCGGCAAATGGCCACGCGACTTTCGACTTTACGGGCGTTGGAAATCCCGCACCGACGCCGCGCATTGCAGCCGCGTATCTCACCGAGCCCGGAAGCGGATTCCTGCTGGGAAGTGATGCAGCGGTCACGACGGGAACGCTCGAACAGCAATCGGGCGCGCCCTACGCGGATTCGTCCGTTGTTGGCGGATATACTTTGAGCGCACCATTCCCGGGAGAGACGAATGTGCCGAACGTCGTCGGACAGGTGTCGGCCGATGGTGCGGGAGATATTACGGGCACGGTCGACGCAGTCGTTCCGCCGGGCAAACCGGCCTATCTGGGTCAATCCTTATCCGCTACGATCAATGGCTTGACCGCAGTCGGCCGAAGTCCGGTGACGACGAATGCGCCCACCGGATTGCCGACCAATCTCATTCTGTATCTCGTGTCGCCGTCCAGCGCTCGCGCGATTTCGGCGGACTCTGGCAGCGCGGACCCGCAGGTCTTCTTCTTCGACCACTAGCTCTTCTTGTGGGACTCGTCGGGCTCTTCGAGCCGCAGCGCGGCTGAGTTGATGCAAAATCGCAGCCCCGTGGGCTGAGGGCCATCCTCGAAGACGTGCCCAAGGTGAGCGTCGCAACGGCTGCACATCACTTCGGTGCGCGCCATGCCGTGGCTCGTGTCGCGCTCCATCTCGACGCTCTCGGCTGTGATGGGCTGCCAGTAACTCGGCCAGCCGGAGCCCGAATGGTACTTGGCGTCCGAACCGAAGAGCGGCTGGCCACAGCAGACGCAGACGTACGTGCCTTCGGTTTCCGTGTCCTCGTATTCTCCGGTGCCGGGCGGCTCGGTTCCCTTCCGCCGCGTCACGTGATACTGCTCGTCCGTTAACTCCGACCGCCACTCCGCATCGCTTTTCCTGATCTTTTCGCTCATGCGCGTAGATTACACCAAGATTTTCGGCAGATGCGCGACAAAAATCCGCCCGTGGGATGCCGGCGTACTGGCTCAGGCAGCCGCATCGCGGAAACGCCGTCTATGTGATAGATTCAGTTCGATGACTCCCTTGTGGAAAAAAATAGGCGTGGTGGGCTTGGTCGCGTGTGCCCTTCTACTCCTGACCATGGTCGTGGTGGCGAGGTTCGCGCAAAATAAGCCCCCCGCCAAGCAAACTCCGACCTGGGATTCGCTGGCTATTGAGGGCACCCTTGCAGGCGTTCGCGTGCAGGAGATCGATCCGACGCACGCGGCGGTGGTATTTCTGTACGATCTCGAGAACAAGACCGATACCGACTATCACCTCGCCAAGGGGCCTAATATCGTCGTCATGAGCCGCTTGAAGCCCGGCGGAACGCTCAGCGCCGACGAACCAGTCACGCTGGACGCGGCGGCTTTCGTTCCGGCGCGAAACCGCACGAGAGTCGCCCTTGAGGTGAGCCATCTCTTCAATTGGCCGGGCCAGGGCAGCGCTTACGCGGAGCGCCAGTTCGATCAACTCGTCGCGGCCGACGTTGCCGGTGTGGCCGGATTTGTGCTGTTCGATCAGACGAACCGTTACGAGATCGACTTCCCCGCCGCATGGCCAGAGATTCGGGCGTCTTCGTCGACGCCTTGACGCAACCGCCCCAACGTGGTGTCAGCCTCACGTGGAGCTTTGCGATGGTGGGGTGGCTGGCCTACAATCGAGCGTAAATCCGACTACTGAGGTGTTGCGGCGCCCCCCCTCCGCGACCTGTAAGGACGCTCACACATGTCCGGCGCTTTCGAACACATCAACGAGGGAACTGCGGCCTACGACCGGCGCACGCATTCGCGCCAGCCGGTGCGAACGCTCGCCTATGTGGAACTCGACGAGGGGAATGGCGGGATCGTCTTGAACGCCAGCGAGGGCGGACTTTCGGTGCAAGCGGTGATGAGCCTGATGGAGGATTCGCTCCCGAAGATGCGCTTTCAGCTGTCGCAATCGAATGCCTGGCTCGAAACGAGCGCGCGCGTGGTATGGGCGAACGAATCAAGGAAAGTGGCCGGCTTGCAGTTCGTCGATCTGCCGGAAGAAACTCGCCTGCATATCCGTGAATGGCTGACGGGAGAGGCTGCCGGAGTCGAGTCTACCGAACACCACGAACCTGCGGTCGACGGCCACACCCAACGCCAAACTCGCGATCGAGGCCGGGATCGAGCTCATGATCATGACCGCGGGACCACCACGGCCGGCCAAGAGGCGGCTGCAAGCGGCGCGACAACCGCTCCACCGGTCGAGCCAGAGCCACCCCCGCCTCCCGTACCTGCCACGCTACTCTTCGGCCAAATGTCTGCGTTTCGAACGAGCGCTCAGCCTGTGCCAGATGCGGAGCGATCCGACCGTGCGTGGAACGTTGCCGGGGTGATCGCGTTACTTGCCATCGCGTCGCTCGTCGCTGGATGGATCGCGGGACGCGGAACATTCGACGGATTATGGGACAAATTCCAGGGAACGGCCTCGCCCGCGAAAACGGCCCCAGCAAGCCTCGCGCCGGTTTCAGCCCTCGCCAGTTCGCCAATCTCGGATATGGAGATCGTAGACATTCACAATCAGCGGTGGACGATTCCATTCAATCCAACTGCGAGCGCCAACCAGGCGAATTCCAGCGGTCCGCCAGCGCCAGTGAAATGGCCGGCGTTCAATCCCGATGCGACAGTGCCGGAGATCCAATCACAGGCTGGCGGGAGTAACGCCGGCTCGCAACAACCGAATCCACCAGAGGTCGCAGCGCGAACCGACAATGCAGCAAGCATCCCGATTCCGTCGCAAAATCCGAATCTCCGTGAAATAGCCCCGCCCCCACCCCAGGCAGAACCGCAGGCCGCGCGGCCAGCCAGTGCGCTGCAGCGCGGTGCGCTGATCTACCACGTGGATCCCGTATATCCCGAACTCGCGCGAGAGCAAAACGTTCAGGGCACGGTCAAACTTGAGGTGACAATCGGAGTAACCGGGGCCGTGCGCAGCGTAGTCGCTGTCGGCGGACCGGGCCTGCTGATTGAAGCGGCCAGAAGTGCCGTCCGCCAGTGGCGCTATACCCCGAGTCTGCTCGATGGAAAGCCGATTGAGTCGCAGGAAGACGTCTCCATCGTTTTTCAGCTTCCGTCTACCTCCAGGTAGCCCCTAACTCGAAAACCGACCGTTGCGTTGAGCCGCGGGCGTGTTAACTACGCCGCGATGGTCGAAGAACCGTGCGGCAAGAGCCGCGGAAATTTACTAAAATTCAAGGGTTATCCGAGCGCTGTGTCGGCGTGCGAGCTTGGCTGACGGCGAGCCCTTCTCAGCACCGGCTTATGCGCGCAATCGAGAAATTGGATTGGACGCGGCGCGCGCGGGGCGTCTAGAGTTTTCGCCGAGCGTACTTCGCCGGCCTGTTCTGGCTGGCATGCAGGCGGCCGGCGCCATGACACCGACACCAAAAGCAGCCAAAGCGCTTCAAGATGACGACGGAACAGAGACGATGAGCCCGACTGCGCAAGAGCGCGACGCCAGCCACACCCTGACCCTCGAAGAAATCGCCAGTCTCGCCGCGGAGGGCGGCAAGCCGGCCGAAACGCTGATGAACGTGGTAGCGCTGATCGCCAAGCGCTTCGACGCCGACGTTTGCTCCGTTTACCTGCTGGAGCCTGACCGGAATAACCTGGTGCTGGCGGCTACCGTCGGGCTGCGGCCAAAGTGTATCGGGACGCTGCGCATGACCGTGCATGAGGGCCTCGCCGGGCTGGTGGCGGAGCAGGTGCGTCCGGTTGCCGTCGAACGGGCGCAAAATCATCCGCGCTTCAAGTATTTCAACGAAGCCGGGGAAGATCGCTATCAATCATTTCTCGGCGTTCCCCTGAGCGACCGGGGAGTCCTGCAGGGCGTACTCGTGGTGCAGACCATCGAGCCGCGCGTCTTCCGCGAAGACGAAATCCGGATGCTGGTCGAGGCCGCCGCCCAGGTGGCACCCGTCGTAAGCGAGGCCCGAACGCTGGATCGCTTCATCGCGCCTACGCAGGAGCGCCTCTGGTCGCTGGCTCGCAACCTGTGGTGGAGCTGGGACCAGGACTCGACGAACCTCTTCCTCGATCTCGATCCTGCGGCATGGAGCCGGCTCAATCACAATCCGATTTCCCTGCTGACGGAGATGCCTCTCCGAAAGCTCGAGCAGCGCGCCGCGGAGCTTGTGCTGCACAGCAGGATCAATTACGCCTATCGCCGCGAGCGGGAGTATCTCGAAAAAGACAGAACCTGGGGCACGCGCCACGCCGGTGTTTTGCGCCCTCATCCAGTGGCCTATTTCTCGGCTGAATTTGGCCTGCATGAATCGCTGCCCATTTACTCAGGCGGTCTCGGCGTTCTCGCGGGTGACCACATCAAGAGCGCTTCCGATCTCGACATTCCATTAGTTGGAATCGGCCTGTTCTACGGGCAAGGATATTTCCGGCAGCGCCTCAATAACGATGGCTGGCAGGAGGAGGAGTACCTCGAGACCGACGTCAATCAGTTGCCCATGACGCGCGCCATCGGCACCAATGGCGAGCCCGTAATGGTGCAGATCGAGACGCGTACAGGCTCGATTTATGCCAAGGTCTGGCGCGTCAAGGTCGGGCGCTGCGATCTGTTTCTCCTCGATTCCAATGTGGAGGGAAACGCCCCCGAGGACCGCGAACTCACGTCGCGCCTTTACGGCGGAGACCTGCGAATCCGTATACGGCAGGAACTTCTTCTCGGCGTCGGGGGATTCCGCGCGCTGAAAGCGCTGGGAATCACGCCAGGCGTCCTGCACCTGAATGAAGGGCACAGCGCGTTCGTGGTGCTCGAAGCGATCCGCAACCGAATGTTGGACGAGGGCTTGCCCTTTGATAAGGCCGCGCCGCGCGTCTCCCGTGAAGTGGTCTTCACCACGCATACTCCTGTACCGGCAGGGCACGATCGATTCAATGCCGGGCTGATCGAGGAGCATCTTGGCCCTTTGCGCGAGCAGTTGGGCCTTTCGCAGGATCAGTTCCTCGAAACCGGGCGCGTGAACCCGCAGAACCACGATGAAGACTTCTGCATGACGGTGCTCGGCCTGAAGCTTTCGCGGCGCGCCAATGCTGTTTCGGCCCTCCATGGCGAGGTGTCCCGGCAGATGTGGACGGGCTTGTATCCCGGAAGGTCGGAAGAAGCGGTTCCCATCGGGCATATCACGAACGGCGTCCATGTACCCACATGGCTGGCGCCCCAGATGTTTCGGCTGTACGACCGGCACCTCGGAACAGGCTGGCACGAGCACAGCAGCGAGGCAAAAATCTGGGAACGCATCGAGAACGTGAACGATGGCGAGCTCTGGGAAACGCACCTGAGCCTGAAGTCGGAGTTGCTGCAATTCGTCCGGCGCCGTGCCGTGCAGCAAGCGGAACGCCGGGGCGAATCTCCCGAAGTGCTGCGAGCGCTTGGGCGAGTGCTAAGTCCGGACGCGCTCACGATCGGATTCGCCCGCCGATTCGCGACCTACAAAAGGGCCAATCTGATCCTGGCCGACATCGAACTGCTCGCTTCGATGGTGAACGACCCGAAGCGGCCGGTGCAGTTTGTTTTCGCGGGCAAGGCGCACCCCCTAGACGAACCGGGAAAACGCGTGCTGCAGCAAGTGGCTCAGCTGATGCGAAATTCGGTTTTCGCGGATAAGCTCGTCTTCGTGGAAGACTACGACATCAACGTGGGCCGCCAGTTCGTGCAGGGCGTCGACGTATGGCTCAACAATCCGCGCCGGCCGCTCGAAGCATCCGGCACGAGCGGGCAAAAGGTCGTTCTCAACGGAGGCTTGAACCTCTCCGTGCTCGACGGCTGGTGGGCGGAGGCATACGACGGCCTCAACGGTTTCGCCATTGGAACCGGCAGAACCCATTCGGACATGAACGTTCACGATTCGCGCGACGGAGCTGAGCTGTATCGCGTCCTGCGCGAAGAAGTGATCCCGCTCTACTATGCGCGCGATCGCGATGGTCTGCCCCGCGGCTGGATCAAACGCATGAAGCGAACGATCCGCACGCTCGGCTGGCGTTTCAACGCCGACCGCATGGTGATGGACTACACGCTCAAATGCTATGTTCCGGCTGCGGGCGGCACGTCCAGCGACATGCGCGCCCGGCTGTGAAACCGCCGCGCCCGCGGCGATGACGTTTGCCTCCTTCCGAGTTGAATTCCCGCGCCGTAAATCAGCAAATCGTGGCCGTAGTCATTCCGAAACCGCGCATGTAGAATCGCATCAGATGCTCGTGGGCTCAGACGTGACAACTTTCAAGGCCTTTCTCGTGACGCAGAACAACGGCACGTTTGCCGCATCGCTGCGGCAGGTGGATCGCAACGAGCTTCCTGCGGGCGATGTGCTCGTGCGAATCGCCTACTCGAGCCTCAATTACAAAGATGGGCTCGCCGTCACGGGCAAGCCCGGAGTGATTCGCGCGTATCCGATGGTGCCCGGCGTCGATTTCGCCGGTGTTGTCGAGGAGTCGAGCGCTCCCCAATTCAAGCCGGGCGATCAAGTAGTTGTCACGGGCTGCGGCACTTCCGAGACGTTTTGGGGAGGCTACGCGCAGTTTGCGCGGATCAGCGCGGAGTTCGTTGTCCCTCTGCCCGATGACATGACGCTCAAGCAGGCGATGGCCGTCGGCACGGCGGGTTTCACGGCGATGCAGAGCGTGATGGCGCTCGAGCAACACGGCGTGAAACCGAGCGGACGCGAGGTAGTGGTCACCGGAGCAGCCGGCGGCGTCGGCAGCGTTGCTATCGCGATCCTGGCGCATCTCGGCTACAAAGTGGCGGCGTCGACCGGGCGCATGGAGCTGCACGAGTATCTCGGCGAACTAGGCGCCAGCGCGATTCTGGATCGCGCCACGCTGGCCGCGCCGTCCAAACGCTCGCTCGATTCCGAACGCTGGGCCGGCGGAATCGATAACGTGGGCGGCGACACGCTCACCGGGCTATTGCGCTCGACGGTTACAGACGGCAGCATTGTGTCGTGCGGGCTCGCTGGGGGCGCCACGTTTACCTCGACCGTGTTCCCTTTCATTCTGCGCGGCGTGAACCTGCTCGGAACTAACTCGGTGAATATCTCGAACCCGCGACGTTGTGAAATCTGGGATCGGATCGCGCTCGATCTGCCGATGCGTTTGCTCGACCGCATGACTCAAGTGGAACCGCTGGAGAAAATCCGCGAACTCGGCGAGGCGATCCTGGGCGGCAAGATTCGCGGGCGCACCGTGATCGACGTGAATGCCTAACATGCCTCCATTCGGACCAAGTCGGATTGGCGGCGGATCGGGCGAGCGGACACGTTCGGGCAGACTTGGCCCCGCCGGAGGTGAATCGGCCGCGCAATCCAAACAAAACAAGAAGGCGGCGTGGAAGCTGCTGCCCGACGTTTGGGCGCTCATCAAGCCGCGCCGCGCGATCCTCGCCGTCGGCCTCCTACTCATGCTGATCAATCGCCTTGCAGGGCTGGTGGCTCCCGGTTCGCTCAAGTATCTGTTCGACGACGTGATCGGGAAGCATCACGCGAGACTACTGGAGCCTATCGTAGGAGCGGTAGTAGGCGCGACGCTCATCCAGGGACTCACTTCGTACAGCCTGACGCAACTTCTCTCGAAATCGTCGCAGCGCATGATCACGGAATTGCGCATCAAGGTGCAGGCGCATATCGGGCGCCTCCCGATCGCGTACTACGACGCGAACAAAACGGGTGTGCTCGTATCGCGAATTATGAGCGACGTTGAAGGCATTCGAAATTTGATCGGGACGGGGCTCGTCGACTTCATCGGCGGGATCATGACGGCGGTCTTCGCGCTCATCTATCTCTTGCGAGTCAGCGTCTCGATGACGGCTGCCGCCTCTGTGGCCGTCCTGATTTTCGGCGTGGGCTTGAGCCAGGCGCTTAAGAAAATTCGCCCGATGTACCGCGCGCGGCCAAAGATCAATGCTGAAGTCACCGGCAGGCTCACCGAATCGCTCGGGGGAGTGCGTGTGGTGAAGGGATACCGCGCGGAGGACCGCGAGGAAAAAGTGTTTCAGGCTGGCGTGCAGCGCCTGCTCGACAATGTTCTGCAGACGCTGACGGCCACGTCCATGATGAGCTTCTCCGCGACGGCGCTGATGGGCGTGGTTTCGGCGCTGATGATGTACCTCGGCGCTCGAAATATCCTTGCCAAGACGATGACGCCGGGCGATCTCGTGAGTTACATGGCTTTTCTCGCGATGTTGATCGCGCCCGTGGCGCAGATTGCGTCGATCGGGCCGCAGATGAACGAGGCGCTGGCGGGCCTCGAGCGCACGCGCGAAGTGCTGAATGAAGGCATCGAAGACGCGGATCCGGCGCGCGCCGTGCGCCTCGATCGCGTCGATGGTCGCATCGTTTTCGACAACGTCGATTTTGCCTACGAAGCCGGCAAGCAGGTGCTCTACGACGTTTCGTTCGAATCCGCTCCGGACACGGTGACGGCATTCGTCGGCCCCTCGGGCGCCGGAAAATCGACGATCATCGGGCTGATCGCGGCCTTCTACGTGCCGACCGCCGGCCGCGTGCTCGTGGACGGCATCGACCTTGCGCGCGTGAAACTCGATTCCTACCGCACGCAGCTCGGCCTGGTGCTGCAGGAAACGTTCCTCTTCGACGGCTCGATCCGCGAGAACGTCGCTTTCGCGCGGCCGGACGCGAGCGAAAGCGAAATCCTCGCAGCGTGCCGCATCGCCCGCGTCGACGAGTTTGCGGAAACATTCGAGAAGAAGTACGACACGGTCGTGGGCGAGCGCGGCGTGAAACTCTCAGGCGGACAGAAGCAGCGCGTCTCAATCGCCCGCGCGATTTTGGCCGATCCGCGCATTTTGATTCTCGACGAAGCCACTTCGAGCCTCGATTCCGAATCCGAGGCGTTGATCCAGGAGGGGCTCCGCTACCTGATGCGCGGACGAACCACCTTCGTGATCGCGCATCGACTATCCACAATTCGGCGCGCCGATCAGATTCTCGTCGTCGAAGCAGGGCGCGTGATCGAACGCGGCACGCACCAATCGCTTTATGCGGCCGGCGGACGCTATTTCGATCTCTACACAAAGCAGCACGGCCTCGAAGCAAACCTCTTTCTTGCTCCCGGCGAGGGACAATCCGAACCGGAAGAGGTGTCCTCTGCCGGTGCGGGTCCCACGCGAGCGGGCGATTCCCTCTTGCCCGATGCGATCCGGATGATTCGCGAGCGGGGCACTTGATCATTCGCGGATCCTTCGCACACCCAGCAGAATTCCGAATTGGATACGACGCGCCAAGTGCGTGCATGATTGTGCGGCAGCGGAAAATCAGGACGGATTCTTAGGAAATGTCCGAGGTCGACCTAAGCAGTGAACTTCTCAGCGGCAGCACAGCTGCGAGCGATGGCCTGCCGGCGCCGCAGCGCCGCATGGCCATGTTCACGTATTGTATCGGCCTGGCGATGTCCGTCCTCGACGGCAACATCGCCAACACCGCCCTGCCGAGCATCGCCGTTCAATTGCATGCGAAGCCGGAAGTTTCTATCTGGGTTGTAAACGCATTTCTCCTGGCCGTGTCGATCTGCGTGTTGCCGATGTCTTCGCTTGCGGACATCATTGGCTACAAACGCGTCTACCAGGCGGGCCTTGTACTCTTCACGCTCGCGTCCGTGGGATGTTCGCTGCCTCGCTCGCTCGATATGCTGGTTGCGGCTCGAGTTTTCCAGGGTGTGGGCGCCGCCTGCATGTGGAGCGTTTCGGCCGCCGTGATGCGTTACACGTATCCGCGCGCTTTGCTCGGCAGGGCCGTCGGATTGAGCGGCATGGTTGTCTTCTCATCGGCGGCGGCCGGCCCAAGCATTGCTTCCGGCATACTCGCCATCGCCTCGTGGCACTGGCTCTTCGCGATCAACATTCCATTCGGTCTATTGGCGCTGAGCCTTTCGGAAAAAACGCTCGTACCAGCGGCGGGAACTCGCCATCGGTGGGATCTGCGCAGCGCCGTCCTGAATGCGATCACGGTGATACTCCTGATTACCGGAATCGACGGCATCGGGGAACCCAATTACCGCTGGATTGCCGTGGCCGAACTTTTTGGCGCGGTGATTCTTGGGACGCTCTTGGTCCGGCGTCAAATTTCGCTGCCCGTTCCGATGCTTGCGGTCGATCTGTTCAAGCGGCCGATTTTCGCCCTCGCATCGATTGGATCGGTGTGCGCTTTTATGGCGCAAGGCCTCGCCTTCGTCGCGCTGCCGTTTTATTTCGTCGACGCGCTGGGCATTTCGCAGGTGAAAGCCGGGTTGCTGCTGACTCCTTGGCCAATCGCGGCCGGAGTGATGTCGCATTTTTCGGGGAGGCTCGCCGATCGCCACCCGCTGCGAGTGCTCGGGACTTCGGGAATGCTCGGCATGTGCGCGGGCATGCTGCTGCTGGCATTCGCGCCGGCGCATCCGACGACTTTCGAAATCGTGTGGCGGGCAGCGTTGGGCGGCGCGGGTTTTGGATTCTTCGGCGCACCGAATAGCCGCGCGATGGTCGCGAGCGCTCCCAAGGAAAGAAGCGGCGGCGCGGGAGGCATCGCGACGATGTCCCGGATCGTGGGACAGTCGATCGGAGTTTCGGTGGTCGCCGTTGTTTTCGGAATCATCGCGCATGGCGAGGTGACACTTCGCAGCGTCAGCGTGGCGCTGATGTGTGGCGCCGGCTTTGCGCTGGTGTCGGCCGCCATCAACATGGCCCCGGTCCCGCACGTTCAGCCCGAGTGACGCCGGCGGTCACAACTTCTTCGCGAGCATCTCCACGGCATGTTCAATCCCCTGGCGCTCCTTCCAGAAGCGCGCCCACAAATCGCCGCTTTTCTTGATGCGGCCCGGCAGCGACTTAATGTTCCACGTATCCTCGCGCAGTTTAGTGGTCAACTCGCGGACTGAAATCGGCGTCGAGACCGGTGCATGCGGAAACGCCCTCACGGAGTAGACCGAGGCAAGCGATTGCCCGCGCGAATTTTGATGCGCATCGACATAGATGCTGTGTTGAGGACGCTTGCCGACGCTACGCTCCGTCGTGATGAGCTCGGGATAATCGCGCGCGGTCCAGGTGGCGACGAGTTCTACGAACTGCCGGACCTGCTCGTAGCTGTAATGCGGCCGAATGGGAATGAAAATGTGCAGGCCCGTCGCGCCCGACGTCTTTACGAAAACTTTCAGCTTCAAGATTTCGAGCCGTTCCGTGAGCGCACGTGCGAGCTTCACGACGGACGCAAAATTAGCGCCTGCGGATGGATCGAGATCGAAGAAAATGTAGTCTGGATGCTCTTGATCGTCGTACCGGCTGGACCAGGGATTGTGGTCGATGCATCCGAGATTCGTGAGGTAGAGCAACGCCGGCAAATCGTTGGCGAGAAAATAATGGATCTTCGAGCCCTTGGTCTCCGATGTGATCGCGGCGGTTTGAATCCAATCGGGCACGTCCTTCCCAGCGTCCTTCTGGAAAAAGGCATCGCCTTCGATTCCGTTCGGATACCGCCGCAGTACGAGTGGCCTGTCTTTCAGAAATGGAAGAATGAACGGCGCCATTCGCAAGTAGTGGCCGAGCAGATCGCGTTTCGTGTAGCCATCCTGCGGAAAGTAAACTTTGTTGAGATTGGTGAAGTGCAGCGTCTGCCCGCCCACCGCGGCGAAAACATCCTCGCGGGCGCCGGCGTCGAGCTCCTTCGCAAGCTCCTTCTCGGTGAGAGCCGCGGCGCTCGATGCGCGGGCATGGACGTGCGTCTCCGATTTCGTGGTGGAATGCTTGCGCCCGCCGCTCGGATCTGCGTTTACATCCTTTTCGATTCGCATTTCCTTCTCGAAGGTGCATTCCCGGGGATCGTGGTCTTCGAGCAGGCCTGCAAACCTAGGCTGCCGCAGATGCCGGCCCTCCGTCCATCCGCCGTATGTGACTCTTACAACGAGTTCCGGCTTCACCCAGTGAGCTTCCTCGCTGGTATCCGGCTCCTCGGCGAACGGGCGCTCCGAAATGTGGAGTGCGCGAAGACGTTCGGCCAAGCTTGCCTGTAGCGCGACCGAGAATCCCGTCCCCACGCCGCCGATGAATTCGAGCTTCTTGCCCTCATAAAGCCCAACCAAAAGTGCCCCGAAGTGTTCGCGCGATTTTCTTGGATCGGTCCAGCCGCCCACCACGGCGTCGAGTTCCTCGTCGAATTTGAATTTCAGCCAGGATTTCGTCCGCCCCTCCGGATACGCGCTATGAATCTGCTTGCCGATGATGCCCTCAAGCCCGCGTTCGCGCGCGAGGTCGTACAACTCCTGGCCTTTCTCCGCCTCGTGATCCGAATAGCGGACCAGCGAATCCGTATCGAGAATCCGCTTCAACAGTTTCTTCCGTTCGATCAAGGGCACCTTACGGAGGTCGTGGCCATCGCAGTACAAGATGTCGAAGATGTAGTACACGACGGGAACTTTGCGCATCAGCTCCACGCTCGGCGACTGAACCGAGAAACGCTGCTGCAAGAGCTGAAAATCGCTGCGCCCATCCTTATCGAGCGCCACGATCTCTCCATCGAGCCAGAACGTCGTGCCCGTTCACATGGTTTGGCAGGACGGCCATTTCCGGATATTCGCCCGTCGTCTCGCGCTGCGACCGCGACCACAGCTTCAGTCGATGGTCCTTCACGCGCGCCAGCGTCCGCACGCCGTCCCATTTGATTTCAAAGAGCCATTCGGGATCGGAGAACGCCTTTTCGGCAAGCGTGGCGAGAGCCGGCACAACATGCTCGGGCATCGGCGCCTTCTTCGCACCCGATGGAAACTCGATTTTCTCCGGTGCGCTCTGCTTTCCGCGCGTGTGTCCAGCAGGCGGCGAATCCTTCTCGCGGTGACGAATGCTTCGCCCCGATACCACGGATTCTGAATGCTCGCTGATATTCCAACCCGCTTCGGCAGCGGAATCGCGATGTTTGATGAGCAGCCAGTCCTTGCCAGGTTTTCCGGATTTGCTCCACCGGAGCTTCACCAGCACAAAACTGCCCTTGAGTTTGTGGCCGTGCAGCGTAAATTTCAGTTCGCCCTTTTCAAGTTGCTTGTCCGCCGGCAACGAGCCTTCGGGTTCGTAGGTCCCTTCGTCCCAGACGATCACTTCGCCCGCGCCGTAGTTTCCCGCCGGAATCGTGCCTTCGAATTTCGCGTACTCGAGCGGGTGATCCTCGGTCTGGACCGCGAGGCGCTTGTCCGAAGGATCGAGCGAAGGGCCTTTCGGCACGGCCCACGACTTCAGGACGCCGTCGACCTCGAGCCGGAAGTCATAGTGCAGGCGCGTGGCGTGATGTTCCTGCACCACGAACCTGTTTCCGCCGCTCGCTCGGTCCTTGCCGCGCGGCTCGGGCGTCGCATCGAACTGCCTTTTCCGCCGATATTCCTGAAGTGCCATGGCCGAGATTATTAGGGAGTTGCGTCCGCCGCGCCAGCCGAAAAAGTGCCGATACAGCGCCCTGACTCGGCCTCTACGGTCTTGCCCGCATGTCGTCTGACAATCGCTCTGCTATAATCGCCGCATTGAGGGCGGGAGGTACATGCCATGGCGGCTTCTGCGTGGAAGGGCTTCATCTCATTCGGATTGATCACGATTCCCGTGCGGCTCTACGCGGCCGCCCGGCGATCTCGATTCGAATTGCACCAACTTCACCGCAAATGCCACACACGGTTGCGCCAGCCGCTGTTTTGCCCCACGTGCGACCGCCCGGTCGACCGCTCCGAAGTCGTCAAAGGTTTCGAGTACGAGGAGGGAAAGTACGCGCTGATCGAGCCCGAAGAACTCAAGAAGATCGAACCCAAATCAGCTGAGTCGATGGACGTTCTCGCCTTCGTGAAGAATTCCGAGATCGATCCACTCTTTTTTGACGCGTCTTATTTCCTCGTCCCCGAAGAGCAGGGACGCAAGGCCTACCAGCTTCTCCTGAAGGCGCTTGAAGACAAGAAGCGCGTCGCGATCGCAAAGATCACGATGCATCAGCGCGAATACACCGCGTTCATCCGGCCCTACGACCGCGGTCTCGCGCTGCACACGATGTATTACGCAAACGAAGTTCGCGAAGCCCCGGGCTACGGAAAGACGGACGGTGTGAAACTGAGCCCGAAGGAAGTAAAGCTTGCCGAACAGCTCGTCGAAAGCCTATCCGAAGAATTCCACATCCAGAAATATCACGACGAATTTCAAGCGCGGCTCCACGCTCTGATCGAAGCCAAAAGGAAAGGCCACGAGACGGCCGCTGACATCCCTCAGCCGCGCCGCGCGCCCGTGATCGACATGATGACGGCCCTGAAGAAAAGCCTGGAGCGCGCTGGCACCAAACACGAGCCGCGCGTCCAGGCTCGCGAGCAGTCGCGCAAGAGCGCCGCTCGGCGCGCGAGTTAGCGCGCCGCTCTTGCATTCATCGCGGCAATCCTCTTCCATCGTAAAATCATCTGCGTCAATCCCATAGAAGCCATTACGAAATCATTATGCGCTGCTTATTTGTTCCTTACGGCATCGAAGTAGCCTTTCTCTTGGTTGCACGCTCGGGATAGTTAGGTCCGCTGGGCGTCACAGCCAAGGAGATAAGGAAATGGCAGTCTTTGTTGTGATCGTGCTCGGCGCGGCGTGCGTTTTTCTCGTCTATGCCCTCGGGCAATTCGGGCGCGAGATCGGGCTTCTGAAGTCTCAACGCAACCGAGGCGCGGCTCTCGTCGTGCCGTTCCGCGGAATGCCGGAATCCGCAAGATACTCGGACTCCGGCGCCAGAACCAAGGTCACGGTGCTGCCCGTGAGCGGCATGGCCAAGCGAGACGTGGCATAGGAGCAATTTCGATGCGAGACATCACTTTTGTAATTTGCTCGGTTCTGTTTTTCGCGGTCGCGGTCGGCTACGTCTGGGCGTGCGACCGCCTGAAATAAGGGAGTGACACGACATGCTCGGGAACATCGTGCTTTTGGCAATTAGTATTCTGACCGGCGGCTATCTCTTGGTGGCTCTGCTCTGGCCGGAGAGGTTCTAAAGACAATGACTGCAAATGGCTGGTTTCAAATTCTTCTGTTTTTCGCCGTGCTGCTGGCGGTCACCAAGCCCCTCGGCGTGTTCATGACGCGAGTGTTTTCAGGCGAGAAAACATTTCTCGATCCCGTCCTGCGCCCAATCGAGCGTCTCATTTACCGCTGCTGCGGAATCGACGACACGCGCGAAATGGACTGGAAGGAATACGCCATCGCGATGCTGCTCTTCAGCGTCGTCAGCATGCTGGCGCTCTACTTGATCGAGCGCGTTCAGGGTCTCAAGTTCATGCCCTGGAACCCGCAACATTTGGCCAACGTAGGACCCGACCTCGCGTTCAACACCGCCGCATCGTTCACCACCAACACAAACTGGCAGAACTACGGCGGCGAATCGACGATGAGCTATTTCACCCAGATGGCCGGCCTCGCCTACCACAACTTCGCCTCCGCCGGCGTCGGCATCGCCTTGGCCATCGCGGTGATTCGCGGGATCGCGCGAAAAGAGTCCAAGACAATCGGCAACTTTTGGGTCGATTTTACGCGCTGCATGCTGTGGGTTCTGCTGCCTGCGTCCCTTGTGATCGCTCTCGTGTTCGTCTCGCAAGGCATGGTCCAAAACTTGCGGCCTTACGACACGGCAAAGCTCCTGAATCCCCAAACGATCTCATCGACGGATTCGAACGGCAAGACCAGCACGCAGACTGTGACGGATCAGGTGATCGCGCAGGGGCCGATTGCCTCTCAGGAAGCAATCAAGATCTTCGGCACCAACGGCGGTGGCTTCCTCAACGCAAACAGCGCCGATCCGTTCGAGAATCCGACGCCGCTCACCGATTTCATGCAGATCGTGATGATGCTCTCGCTCGGCGCGGGTCTCACCTACACGCTCGGCCGCATGACGGGCTCTCAAAAACACGGCTGGGCGGTGTGGGCCGCCATGGCGATTTTGTGTCTTGCAGGCGTCACCGTCGCCTATTCGATGGAGGCTCGCGGCAATCCCTTATTGCACGGAGTTGACCAGCACACGACCGCCATGCAGCCGGGCGGCAATATGGAAGGCAAGGAAGTGCGCTTCGGGATTGCGTCCACCGCACTCTTTGCGACGACGACCACCGACGCGAGCTGCGGCGCGGTCAACGGCATGCACGATTCGTTCACTCCGCTCGGCGGAATGGTTCCGCTCGTCAACATCATGATCGGCGAAGTAATTTTCGGAGGAGTCGGCGCGGGACTCTACGGCATCGTCGTTTTCATCGTCATATCGGTCTTCATTGCCGGCCTGATGGTAGGCCGCACGCCTGAATACCTCGGCAAGAAGATCGAATCCTACGATGTGAAGATGGCCATGATCACCGTGCTGATCTTCTGCCTGCTGGTCCTGGGCTTCACGGGCTTTTCGATCGTATCGTCGTTTGCGACCTCTTCCATCACGAACCCGGGGCCGCACGGCCTTTCGCAGGTTTTGTATGCTTACACCTCGATGGCCGGCAACAACGGCTCGGCCTTCGCAGGGCTCAACGGGAACACGCCCTGGTTCAACATTAGCGGCGCTTTCGACATGCTGTTCGGGCGCTTCTTCATGGTGATTCCGGTGCTCGCTATGGCCGGCAATCTCGCGCGAAAGAAGATCGTGCCGGAATCCGCGGGCACATTTCCCGTGACCACGCCGCTTTTCACGTTCCTGCTGGTGTCCGTGATCCTGATCGTCAGCGCCCTTACATTTTTCCCCGCGCTCAGCCTGGGCCCGATTCTCGAGCACCTGCTGATGCATGCCGGGAAGGTTTTCTGAGGCCACTATGAACACGCGAGAAACAAGAAAATCGCTTTGGACCTGGGGCATCGTCGGCGGCGCGGTGCGCGACTCCTTCATCAAGCTCGATCCGCGCACGCTGATGAAGAATCCGGTGATGCTGGTCGTCGAAATCGGGGCGGTGATCACGACCTATGACTTGGTGCGCGACCACATTCAACACCTTTCCGGCTTCGGCTTCGAGCTGCAGATCACGCTTTGGCTGTGGTTCACGGTCCTGTTTGCGAACTTCGCGGAGGCGATGGCTGAGGGCCGCGGCAAGGCGCAAGCCGACACGCTGCGCAAGGCTCGCTCGGAGACGACGGCGAACCGCATCAAGGTCGGCGGCGAAATCGAGGAAGTGGCCGGTTCCAAGCTGCGCGCGGGCGATCTCGTGAAGGTCGCGGCTGGCGAATTCATTCCCGGTGACGGCGAGGTTGTCGAAGGCGTCGCCTCGGTCGACGAATCTGCGATCACCGGCGAATCTGCGCCCGTCATCCGCGAATCCGGCGGCGACCGCTCGGCCGTCACCGGCGGCACGCGCGTGCTCTCGGACGAAATCATCGTCAAGATCATGTCGAATCCCGGCGAAACATTTCTCGATCGCATGATCAAGCTCGTCGAGGGAGCCGAGCGCCAGAAAACACCCAACGAAATTGCGTTGAATATTCTTCTCGCCGGTTTGACGATCATCTTTTTGCTTGCGGTCGTCACGCTCCAGCCCATGGCGATCTATAGTGGCTCGCCACAATCGGTCTTCGTCCTGATTTCGCTTCTCGTCTGCCTGATTCCGACGACGATCGGCGGCTTGCTCTCGGCCATCGGCATCGCCGGCATGGACCGCGTCGTCCAGCACAATGTGCTGGCAATGTCGGGCCGGGCAGTGGAGGCGGCGGGCGACGTTGATACCCTGCTGCTCGATAAGACGGGCACCATCACCCTCGGCAACCGCCGCGCGACGGAATTCGTTCCCGCACCCAACGTCACCGAGGCGGAACTTGCCGACGCGGCGCAACTCGCTTCCCTCTCCGACGAGACACCCGAAGGCCGCTCGATCGTCGTTCTGGCCAAGGATAAATACAACCTGCGCGGGCGAGAGCTTTCCGCCTACGCCGCGACGTTCATTCCGTTTACGGCCGTCACGCGGATGTCCGGCGTCGATCTCGATGGCCGCGAAATCCGCAAGGGCGCTTTCGATGCCATCGTGCAGTACTGCTCCACCAACGGGCATCGCGTGCCGGTCGAAGTGGAAGAAACCGTGAAGAATATTTCCAATTCCGGCGGCACGCCGCTCCTCGTCGCGGAAGACCGGAAAATTCTCGGCACCATTCACCTCAAGGACATCATCAAGGGCGGGATGCGCGAACGCTTCGATCACTTGCGCGCGATGGGAATCCGCACCGTGATGATCACTGGAGACAACCCGCTTACCGCCGCGGCGATCGCACGCGAGGCTGGTGTTGACGATTTTCTCGCACAGGCCAGGCCGGAGGACAAACTCGCGCTCATCCGCAACGAACAGGCGAAAGGCAAGCTCGTCGCCATGACCGGCGATGGCACGAACGACGCCCCGGCCCTCGCGCAAGCCGACGTTGGCGTGGCCATGAACGCCGGCACTCAGGCCGCGAAAGAAGCCGGCAACATGGTCGATCTCGATTCGAATCCGACGAAGCTGATCGAGATCGTCGAGATCGGCAAGCAGCTCCTGATCACGCGCGGCGCGCTCACCACGTTTTCAGTGGCCAACGATGTGGCGAAGTATTTTGCGATCATCCCGGCGATGTTTGCCGGCGCGTTTCCGCAACTGAACGTGCTCAACGTCATGGGATTGAAAACACCACAGTCGGCGATTCTTTCAGCCGTCATTTTCAACGCGCTGATCATCATCGCGCTGGTGCCGCTCGCCCTTCGCGGCGTGCGCTACCGCCCTCTCGGCGCTTCGGCCCTATTGCGCTGGAATCTCTTGGTCTACGGAGTGGGCGGCATCGTCGCGCCCTTCATCGGAATTAAGCTGATCGATCTGATCATTACCCACATCGGGTGGGCGTGAGGCAGCCATGAAAAAGAATCTATGGATCTCGATCGTGTACACGCTGGTGACTACGGTGCTTCTAGGAATCATCTACCCGCTCGTCGTCACGGGGTTGGCGCAAGTGATCTTTCCCAAGCAGGCAAATGGAGAGCTGATCGTACGGAATGGCGTGCTGGTCGGCTCGCGTCTCATGGGGCAACCCTTCACGGCACCGGGTTACTTCTATTCGCGGCCATCTGCAGCTGGCACGGCGGGCTACGACCCCACGTCTTCGGGCGGATCGAATCTCGGGCCCACGAACAAGGCTCTGATCGATCGCGTTGACGCGAGCGTCAAGCAGCTGCAGCCGACCAACCCCAACACACCCATCCCCGTCGATCTTGTGACCACATCAGGCTCTGGCCTGGATCCGGATATTTCCCCGGCGGCGGCTGAGTTCCAGGTCCCGCGCGTCGCCAAGGAACGCGGAATAAGCGAAGAGGATGTGCGCGCACTCGTCGCGAAACACACGGAAGGGCGTCAGCTAGGATTTCTCGGCGAGCGCCGCGTCAACGTTCTCGAACTGAATCTCGATCTCGACTCGGTCCACCCAATGCATGCGAGCTCGGCGAGTCTGAGGTAGGGCGTTTTCAATTCACGCTAGCCAAGACTTCGCTTCGTCTGCAGCTGGTGGTAGCCGAATTCTTTGCGGGCTTGATCGAGGCGCTTGCCTTCGCGGACGCTTTTGCGAATCGCCTCTTCGGCGGTGGCAATCCCCTCGGCCACACCCAGTATTTCCGCTTCATGCTGCCGCGGAATCACTACCACTCCATCCGCATCGCCGCGCATCAGGTCGCTGGGTGAAACGCGTGCGTCGCCGATATCGACCGTGATCTCCGTCGCGTCGAGCTGCACGCGATCCTTCCCGGTACGCATCGAGTAGCTGCGGCTGTAAACGGGATAGCCAAGTTCCAGACAAAGCGCGGTATCGCGGCAGGCGCCGTCGATTACCGTTCCGGCGAGTCCGCGGCGATGCGCGATTTCGGTCAGGATGTCGCCCCACACAGTCGCATTCTCGCGCCCGCCGTTGTCGATCACCACCACCGATCCCAACGCGACATCATCGATGAATTCGCCCACTGTTCCCGCCGGCTTCCCCACCGGGCGATAAAGCATCGTGAAGGCGCGCCCCGTAAGACGAAAGCGCGGATCGCGCGGCTTGATATTCAGGCACTGCCCGGCAATGCCAAGCCGGTCGAGGGCGTCGCTGATAGTGGCGGTGTCGAGCTTGCTTGCGCGCTCGACCGATGGGTCCTGATTGGGCAAGGGAGTGGCCTCTAGTCGCGCTCCAGCATGTTTTCGTAGTTTGCGCCCATCACTTCGGTGATTGGTTTGCCTTCGTAGAGTGATCGAGCCATGGCGGCTTCGCGCGCCACGATATCCTCCGCAGTCGCGAGCGCGCGCTCGATATTCGCCGCGGAGATAAAAGCGACCCCGCTGCCGTCGGCGATGGCGTAGTCTCCCGCCTGCACCTGCACGTCTCCGATCTCGACAGGCTGATTATTCGCAATCTCGACGATGCGTCCGCGCGCCGTCACGGGCGTGAGGCCGCGCCCAAAAATGGGAAAATCGTGCTGGCGCGCCTCATCGATATCGCGCACGAGACCGTCCGCGATCACGCCGCTGATGCCGCGCAGCTTCGCGCCAAGCGCCAGGATGCCGCCCCAGCTAGCTGCATGAACACCGCTTCGCTGCTCGACCACAATGATGTCGCCGGGCTTCGCGGCCTCAATTGCAGTGGTTCCGTTGTGGCGTGGTTTTCCTGGAAGCGGCGCCCCGGGACCCAGTTTAATCGTCAGCACGCGGCCCGCGATGCGCCGCGACGAACTCAATGGCGACAAGCCGATCACCACGCCCGTCAGGCCCAGTTTGTCGAGCGCATCCGAGACCGCGCAGCAATCGACCCGCCTGAGCCGGGACGCGAAATCGTCTCCTCCACTTTCTGCTCTCATCGTCTCTCTTTCTGAATCGCTATTGCCAGTAGACAAAGCCCATCGCGCTGCCCGTCCCCGCCTCGGTGCGATAACACGCGACGTAGTCCACCAGCGTCATTTTCTTGCCCAGCGCGTTCATGCCCACGGACACGGGCATCCAATTCCGGATCTCGCACGTATTGCCGAGCAGATAACTTTCCGGAATTTCGGCGAGCGCCTTTTCGTCGCCCGATTGCATGGCCTTCAGCACGCGCTGATCGAGGTCCTCGTCGACCACGAAATGCGTCAACCCGCCCGAACAGAAAACCGCGATCTTCGCATCTTCCTTCCAGCTTTCGATCGCCTTCACCAGCGCGCGGCCAAATTTCAGGCAGCGGGGAATCTTCGGGCGGTTATTCGGAATCCCGGCGTTCAGGAAGACCGGGACGCTCGGCGGCGGGTTATCCAGCATGACGCGGCGATAGAGAAAGCCAAACGCGTGCGGGATGCCGTGCTCGTGCCCATCCACTTTCGGCAGGCGAGCCGATTCCGAAACATCAAATTCCTGCTCCATAAGCGAATCGATGAGATGCAGCGCAAGACCGTTCGCTCCCGTGTATACCGCGCCGCCCGGAGGACAGTGGCCAATCTCCGCGATGGCGATCCCCGGCGGAAATTTCGCCTTCGCTTCTTCCGTCTCGGGAATATTTTCGATCTTGCCGCCCGTGAACACGAGAAATGCGGGCGTATTCTCCTCGGTGAAAAGTTCGCGCTGGTCGTTTCCGACGATCACGACCGCATCCGGCTTCACCTCCGCGAATTTCGCGGCCAGTTTATCGAGCGCGCGCTGGCAAGCGTCGTAGCGTTTCTGCTTCTCCGCCGGAGTGATCGCATCGGCGAAACCCGGCTGTCGCGCCGCAAGCAGTTTCTCGAAATCGTACGATTCGCCGCGGTAAAAGTGCTTCGGATTCTTGCGGTCGGCGCCTGCGCGCAAGTGCCACATATCGGGTGGCGTCGAAAGCATCGGTCCGTGGGACGAGCCCACGCCGAGCACAACTTTTGCCATGATCATTTCCTCCGTCCAAATTCTTTAGCGCCACACGCGGCGGGCGGTTTCGACAACCAGTCGCATCTTCGCCCACTGCTGGTCCTCGCTGATCAGGTTGCCCTCGAGCGTCGAGGCAAATCCGCACTGGGGACTCAGCGCGAGATTTTCGAGCGGCATGTAACGCGAAGCTTCCTTGATGCGCTCGACGATCTGCTCGCCACTTTCGAGCTCCGGGCGCTTCGAGCTGATCAGCCCGAGCACGACCCTCTTGTTTTTCGGCACGAAACGCAAAGGCTCGAAGGTGCCGGAGCGAGCATCGTCGTATTCCAGCAAAAACCGATCGACATCCATCGTCGCGAAAAGCTTCTCGGCAATCGAATCGTATCCGCCTTCCGCGTACCAGTGGCTGCGGCTGTTGCCGCGGCACAGATGAATGCCGAGCGTGACGCCCGGCCGCCGCGCCACGTGAAAACACGCATTATCCGCGCGGATCGACTCCTCGAGCCACGCATCCGGCCCAACCTTCATCTCCGTACGAATCCATTCGCGCCATTTCGGGTCCATGAAATAGCTATAGCGCGGCGCGTCGATTTGAATGTACTTCACGCCCTCGGCCGCCAGGCGCGCGAGCTCCGCCTTCATGATTTCGACGATGTCCCACAGCAGCTCGGAGTGATTTTTGTAGGCCTTGTCCGTCCGCCCGACCTTGAACGAAATCGCCGGGAACTGCGTCGCGCTCGGCAAAGTCATCTTGATATCGCCCGGGCTGTGCTTCTTCAGAAAAGGAAGCTCATGCCCCGTCAGAGGCCGGACGGCGCGCAGCTTTTCGACCACAACGCCGGCCACTCTTCCCCGGCCCAACGTCGATCCGCCGGCGTTCGCCGTATTCCAGCTCCTCGGCAAGCCGTCGCCGAAATCGAATCCTTCGACCGCATCGGTGAAATCGCCCATAAAGTTGCTTCTGCGGAATTCACCGTCAGTGAAAATCTCAAATCCCAGTTCTTTTTGTTTCGCAAGCACCCGCAGGATCGCGGCGTCTTCGATTTCTCTTAATTTCGCAGCGTCGCCGGCTTTCCGCGCCTCCAACAACTCCGGCGGGCGCAAAAAGCTGCCCACGTGATCGGCGCGATAAGCCGCTTGAGTTCCTTTTTCAAGCGCGTTCCCCTGTGCAGTTGGCATAAATCCTCGAATCTTTTTTCGATATCAGGCTTTTTCCGTCTTGGCTTCCACGCTCAACCGGAAAAGCTTCTTGGCGTTGTCCTCGAAGATCGTCTTCTTGTCGGCGGCGCTTAGCCAGTCGAAGCCGTCGATGTAGTTTTTAACGTCGTCCATCCACTTTCCGGTTTTCGGATCCTTGGCAGTGCCGACGCCCGGGCGCTCGGTGCCGAAGAGGCAGCGGTCCGGGCCTACGGTCTTGAACAGCAACTCGAGAGCCTGCGCGGTGTAAAGCACGGTATCGAAATAGAGGCGGCGCAGGCCGTCGTAAAAAGTTTCGCTGCCGCCGCGGCGCAGGCTCGGCGCCTGAAAACGCCCGAAGTGGTAAGGCACCGCCCCGCCTCCGTGCGATACGACGATTTTCAATTTTTGGAAATCCTTGAACACGCGCGAGCCGGCCAGCGAAACGACGGCGATGGTCTCTTCATTGATGAAGTGCGTCGAGTAGCTGTGCCGGATCGAGCGGCACCCGGCGCCGTGAATGTAGCCCGGCACGTCGAGTTCGACGAGTTTTTCGTATAGCGGATACCAGTATTCATCGCCGAGATTCGGCGTGTCGTAATTCGATGCCTCGCTCGGATCGGGATTGATCAGGCAGCCGACGAATCCGAAACCCTTCACGCAACGCTCGAGCTCGATGACGCAATTCTTCGGGCTGATGTCGGGCGATTGCGGCAGCCCGCAAACACCCTTGAAGACATTGGGAAAGAGGCGGCATTGTTGCGCGACGAGGTTGTTGCACTCCTCGATGAACCACTGCGAGACTTTTGCGGGCTTCTCCGCCTGCATCATCTGGTATGGGCGAGGCGAGAGCAGCTGGAGATCGGTCCCAACTTCTTTCAGCAGTCCGAAATGCGATTTGCCTGTGCCGAATGTCGGCTGGTTCAAGAACGCAATCATCTCATCGTCGCTGATCTCGACCTTTCCGCGGCCGTGCGATCCGCGATGCGAAAGTATGTTCGCCTTGTAGACGTACAACGAATCCGGCGCGGTCAGGTGACCGTGAACGTCGATAACCATGGCTCTTCCCCCCGTTCTAAAGAGCTGTATGTACCAGCGCTGTTCTTATCTCCGAACGCGCCCGATGTCAATGGAATCGGGCAAGCGAACGCAATCCGAAAATCGACATAACTAATTCCCACATGGCGCGCCGCACAGGGTTACGAATTGATTGCGGTCTGCGTTTGCGCGGCAGGCACTTCGATGCCGAGGAGTTTGGCGGCGTTGTGCAGCAGGATCTTCGGCCGGACGGAATCCTTCAGCGGCAATTCCGCGAACTCGCTCAGCCAACGCTCGGGCGTCATCATCGGAAAGTCCGTGCCGAAAAACGCCTTGTCCTGCACCAGAGTATTGATGTTGTGCACGGTCGACGCGGGAAAATATTTCGGCGCCCAGCCGGAAAGATCCATATACGTGTTGCCTTTGTGGCGCAGCACAGCGAGCTGGTCGTCGTGCCATGGCCACGACGGGTGCGCCATGATGATGCGCATCTGCGGAAACTGCGCCGCAATGTTGTCGATATAGGGAATCGGCTTGCAATATTCGAGGATGATTCCTTTTCCGCCGGGCGAGCCGGCCGCGACGGCCGTGGTGCCGGTGTGGAAGATCACGGGCAGATTGAGGCTCGATATTTTTTCGTAGATCGGGAAGAAGCGCTCGTTCGTCGGATCGAAACCCTGCGCGGCCTGCTGAAATTTCATTCCGCGCAGGCCCATGTCCGCGCAGCGCTGCACTTCATTCACCGCGATCTTGCCCTTCCACGGATCGACGCTCCCGAATCCGATGAACGTGTCCGGATACTTCTTCACCCACGCGGCCGTCTCGCCGTTGTCGATCTTCACCCCGCTGCGCGTCTCGCCGTCCACGTCGAAGATCACGGCCATCATTTCGAGCGACTGATACATCTCGGCCATGCCATCAGGATCGGAGCGCCATTTGCCCGTGTTCATCGGCATCCCGGCCTTCGCCGTAGGCGCCCAACCCTGCTTGGCGCGCTCGCCCGTCAGGATGTGGACGTGCATGTCGATGGCTTTCAGCAAAGCGGAGCCTCCGGATTGCTCTTCGAACGATCCGTTTATCTATCGGGCGGCGGCCTGCGCGACGTGGAACGCGGCCGGCACATTCATCTCGTGGCAATCGGGCGCCACGCGCAACGGCGCTTCTGTCAGTGCCTGCACGGCGGCAGGATCGAGCCCAGGCGCGACCTCGCGCAGCACGAGGCCATCGGGCGTCACGTCGATGAGGGCCATGTCGGTATAGATGTGCTTCACGCAGCGGGGCGCGGTGAGCGGCAGCGTGCATTCGCTCACAATTTTCGCTTTGCCCTTGTTGGTCACGTGCGTCATGGTGACGATCACGTTGCGTACCCCAAACGCCAGGTCCATCGCGCCGCCAACGCCCGGCACTTTTTCGCCGGGAGTGCGCCAGTTGGCGAGGTCGCCATTTCCGGCGACCTGCAGCGCGCCGAGGACGGCATGCGTCACGTGGCCGCCGCGGATCATCGAAAACGATGTCGGGTGATCGAAAACGCTCGCGCCGGGCAACAGCGTCACGTACTGCTTGCCGGCGTTGATCAGGTCGGGATCTTCGTGGCCCGGCTCCGCGATCGGCCCCATGCCGAGAAGGCCGTTCTCGCTGTGGAAGAAAACCTCGCGATCCGGCGGGACGAAGCTCGAAACCAGCGTCGGTATGCCGATGCCGAGGTTGACGTAGCTGCCCTCCGGCAGATCGCACGCAACTCGATACGCGATTCCTTCTCTCGTGAGCGACATGGGCTACCTTCCCTCCGTGGTGATCTTCAGATACTCCGGATGACGCACGACTTCCACAACGCGATCCACGAAAATTCCGGGCGTGTGCACGTCCTCGGGATCGATCCCGCCGACGGGAACCAGCTCGTCGATTTCGGCGACCACGAAGTCGGCGGCGGTGCACATCGGCACATTGAAGTTGCGCATGGCCATGCGGTAGTTGAGGTTGCCGAGGCGGTCGCCGCGATACGCTCGGACGAACGCGAAGTCGGCATGAAGCGCTTTCTCGAAGATTTGCTCGCGTCCGTCGAGCATACGGCTCTCTTTGCCGGCCGCGAGGTCGGTGCCCGCGCCGGTTGGCGTGAAGAAGCCGCCGAGGCCCGCGCCGGCTGAGCGAATGCGCTCGGCAAGCGTGCCCTGCGGCACCAGCTCTAGCTCGATTTCGTTCTTCAGATACTTTTCCTGGAACGACAGATTGCCCGGATTGCTCGGGAAGGATGCGATGAGCTTGCGGACTTTACCGTCGTGAATCAGGCCGCCGAGAGAGTGGGTGCCGCCCCCCGCGCCATTGTGAACCATCGTCAGATCCTTTGCGCCTTGCAACCGCAGCGCTTCGAGTAACTGCCCAGGCAGGCCCGGATCGCCAAAGCCCCCGAGTAGAATCGTGGCGCCGTCGAACACACCCGCAACCGCTTCCTCGCATGTTTTCAGAGTCTTATCTACCATCTTCCCCCGCCATGGCCGGTTCTCCGCCCAAGAGTTAACCCGAAACTTTAGCATACCTCGCAATAATTTCAATTCTACCCCGCGCCTGCGGCTGGTCCAAATGCGGGACTTGCCTTGCCGACGCAATTTGGGGTGTGCAAAGAGACGGCGCCTGCGGCTCGATTGTGTCGAGCAACGAAATCTCTTATCTTTATCTCGGATCACGATCAGCTTCCTGCATAACAAATGTGAATGGATTGCATAAATTTCTTGACATTGAAATGAATAGGCGCTCAAACTTTCGTCTGTTCACAGCAGTGGATTCTTTGCTGTTGCGCATTTTGGCCAGTGAGATTGGTCCCATGACCGCCGGGCAACATGAAGCGTAATGCAGAGGCATGCAGCAGAGGATCCGTTATTAGTCTATGACTCCGGTGCCGCGCCTAAAAAGTCACGTCCGCCCAGCCACAGCGGAGGAACCAGCCCATGAACCATTTCATGCGTATTTTCGGCTCGTTGGTATGCCTTTGCCTCTTGCTCCTATTTTCGCCTTCCGCTTTCGCACAATTTGCAGCCGCAGTGCAAGGCACGGTTGAGGACGCCTCCGGCGCGACGGTTCAGGGTGCACAGGTTACCCTCACAAACCAGGCCACCGGCGTTTCGCAAACCGCGGCCACAAGCGCGGATGGATTCTATAAATTTGCGTCCTTGCCGCCCGGAACCTACACCGTGAAGGTCGAAGCAAAGGGGTTTCAAACCCAGACGATTTCCGATGTCGCCGTGTCGGCCGAGTTGGTTCGTGGACTGGACGTCCAATTGAAGATCGGAAATGTGGCGCAGTCGGTGGAGGTGAATGCGTCGCAAATTCCTTCACTGCAGACGGAGGATGCCAGTATTTCCGGGACGCTGACGAACCAAGAAGTGCAAGGGCTGCCTTCGTTTGCCCGCGATCCCTATGAACTTCTTCGCTTCGCGCCGGGCGTCTTGGGAGATGGTGCCCGCACCGGCCTCGGCCTTTCCGTGGGTTTTCCCAACGGCCCGGGCTCTAACGCAGGTAGCGGTGGCCCGGGCGGTTCCAATACCGCGATCTATCAAACGGAAAATCAGCAGTCCATCAGCTCCAATGGACAGAGGATTACTTCGAACGACTACACGGTCGACGGAGTGAGCGTAAACAGCCTCCAGTGGGGCGGTGCAGCAGTCATCACGCCTAGCGCCGAATCGGTTCAGGAAATTACCGTGCTTTCGAATGACTATGACGCCGCCGATGGCCGCAATTCGGGCGCTCATATCAAAGTTGTCACCAAGGGCGGCACGAACGAGTTCCATGGCGCCGGGTTCTTCCAGTATCAGACGCCCGGCCTGAACGCTTACAACCGATTCAACGGCTACAATTTCGGCACCGATACCTACGATCCCACGGTCCGCGATCAGAACGCCTATCGGCAGTTCGGCGGTGATCTTGGCGGGCCAATCGTGAAGGAAAAATTGTTTTTCTTCTTCAACTACGAAGGGCTTCGCGACCGGGACACTACATATCAGAACCAGTGGATTGACACGCCACAGTTCGACTCCTTGCTGGCGGACTACAGCCCGAATACTCCTGTGGCCGCCACTCTCACCGAACCGGGAATCGCGCCCAGAGTGAAGGAGGTTCTTCCAGCCTCTTGCGCTACGTTCCCGGTTCCGTGCCAAGTGGTTGGAAACGCGGTGAACATCGGATCGCCCACCGGCACATATGGAACTTATTTGAGCGGAGCGGCTGAGGGCACGTGCCCCAATAATATTGAATGCGGCGCGGGGCTCACAGATGTGCCCGAATTCGAATTTGCTGAGATTTACCTCCCACAAACAACGAGCGGCAACCAATACAACGCGCGCGTCGACTATGACATGGGACGCAGCATATTCTCAGTGAACACTTTCTTTACGAGGTATAACCAGCTCGCCGCCGATGCCAGCGCTCAGGGACGTCCGCTGGCTGACTACAACTCCGATCGCTTCACTCCGTCAGGTTTTCTCGGCTGGATATTCAACATCTCTCCGACGATCGTAAACGAAGCCCGCTTTAACTTCACTCGCTGGTCTTTCAACGATATCTCCGCGAATCCGCAAATCGACTGGGCGATTCCCCGCACGCAGATTCAGAACGCGCTTCCCCTGGGTGAGGAACTCACGATCGGCGCCGCGCAGGGCGACAACACGCCGGCAATCTACGCGGAAAACACCTTTGCTTTCCGCGACGTCGTGACGATTGTGCACGCACAGCACTCTTTTCATTTCGGATTCGAAGCGACTCGCTTGCAGGACAACGACGATCTCCTCGGCGGCGGGCGCCCGGACATCGTTTTTCAACAGCCGTGGAATTTCGCGAACGGGACCCCGGTTTACGAGGCCCTGGAAGTAAATCCTTTAACCGGAACGCCGCCGAGTTCCCAGCGCGCCTATCGCAAGTCGCAATACGGCCTTTTCTTTCAGGATGATTGGAAGTTCCGCCCCGATCTAACCATCAATCTCGGCCTGCGCTGGGATTATGATGCTCCTCCCACGGACGCCGATGGCCGGCTTGCAAATATCCTGCCCGGGCCGAGCGCCGTCACGGGTCTTGAGGACGCCGTTGCGATCAATCCTCGCCAAATGTACAAGTCCGACTACCATAATTTTGGGCCGCGCATAGGATTTGCATGGAGTCCCGCGCGCTTCCATTCGAACGCCGTTCTTCGGGGCGGCTTTGGCATCGCCTTCGATAGCTACGACGACAATTCGTTCGACAACACCCGCGATAATCCGCCGTTCGTCGCCAATTATGGAATCTGCTGTGGCGGACCGGGGGCTTCCGTCGATTCCGATTTTCTATACGCTTTGGGTACGAATCCGCGCTCACCGCAGAGCTATCCGGCGAACCCGGCTCTCGCGCTCGGCCTCGACCCTACGACGAATCTTCCGATCATCGGACCGGGCGGCAGTGCGCCGAATGTGTATGGCAACCCTCAGACTTTCCCCAATCCGTATATCTATCTGTATTCGCTCCAAGTTCAATATGCGTTGCCTTCGAACTGGGTTTGCCATCGTGGGATATCAGGGCAGCAGCAGCCACGGCCTATTACGGATCAAGAACCTTCAATACTTCTATCAATATCCCAGCCCCTTGATCGGCGCGGTATTTCAATTCACGCCAGACACCAATGCCAATTACAACGCTCTTCTCACGGAGCTGAAGCGTAATTTTCACAACGGGCTGCTTGTGGATTTCCAGTATACCTATAGCAAATCGATCGACGAGGTTTCCTCGGAAGGTCCCGGCTACGGCACGAACCAGACCTACCCGACCGACCTTGCAACCGAGCGCGGCCCTTCGGACTTCGATGCTACGCACAACGTGAGAGTGGTTGGCCTTTACGATCTGCCGATCTTCCGCGGCCACGCCGACTGGAAGGGCAACGTGCTCGGAGGATGGGAGGTGGGCGGGGATTTTCAATTCCACTCGGGATTCCCGTGGACTCCGGTAGCAACTAACAATTGCACTCTTGTCCTGGGCGCTGCGACGATCTGCCCGCTGCGGCCGATCGGAGTCCTTGCCGCGCCCGGCGACAAGCACGACACGAACGCCTTTCTCCCCCCGGCGTCTGGTTCGAACTTTCCGAACGGCTCGACAGCCTATTACGACGTAACGGCGCCCGGTTTCCCGGCCTTTAACCGAAACAATGAACGAGGGCCGCGTTTCAGCCAGTTTGATTTCAGCTTCGTCAAGAATTTCGGCTTGCCCGCCATGAAGTTCGTCGGGGAGTCGTCGAAGATTCAGTTGCGTATGAATATTTATAACGCGTTCAACAAGCTGAATCTTGCGCCTTTCACATTCCAGAGCCAGTCGACAACGGTCTCGTACGGTAACAGCAGTTGCACGGGCAGCCCGGCGGTTTGTGCGCCCATCGCCAATCCGAATTTTGGGATTGCCTCCACCGGCCTCGCTGGCCGGACGGTCGAACTGGAAGGGCGATTTGTGTTCTAGGCAGATCAAGCAGGAACCTTGCAGGGCAGAAAAGGAGATTTTTCTCAGTCTGGCGCGGTAGTGCGGGCGATATCTCTCTGGAAGAATTGCGCGGCGATCAGAAAGATTGATCCGCCCACGAAAGTGGTCACCGCGGCCGTCGACATCGAGTACCGGATCACGCCCACACCCAGCCGGAGGCGGTAGTGATCGTTGAACACGCCGATCAAGAAAGGTCCCAGTCCAAGTCCAATCACCTCCGAAATCAGATAGATGATCAACGTCGAAAACGCGCGCATCCCCACCTTCACCGTCGAATGCGACGCCGCTACGATCGGTCCCACGTGCACCGGCGACATCGCCGACACGATCGTGAGGCCGGCGATGCACCAAAACAGGCTTTGCGAAAATACGAAAAGCAGCACGCCCGGAAACGCCAGAATCGAGCAGATTCCCGACACGTAGATCTTCCATCGCAGGTCCCAGTGCGTGGCCGCCCAATCCGAGAGATACCCGCCTCCAAGCGTGCCCACGAGCCCGGCGACCGCTCTCACCGTGCCGAGGTACGTCCCGATCTGCGCGGTATTCAGATGATGGATTCTGCCGAGGAACGGCGCTGTCCAGGTGCCGAATCCAAACTGGGTAAAGGTCGTGAAGCAGAAACCGACCAGCAGCAGCATGTAGCATCGCTGCCGCCACATAAATCGGAATGTTTCATGCAAATTCTGCTGTACGGTGCTGACCTTCTTTTGCTCGGAGCTTCCGCGCGCCGGCTCTTTCACGGTTAGCCGGAAAATCACGGCGACGATGAGCCCCGGGATCCCGGCCACGAGAAAAGCGTGATGCCAGCCGTAATATTGGTTCACCCAGCCGCCGATGAACGCGCCGAGGAATCCACCGATCACCGGCCCCAGCTGATACACCGACATGGCCGTCGAGCGATGCTCGCGGCGAAAGAGATCGGAGATCATCGAAGCCGAAGGCGCTGTTCCCGCGGCTTCACCGATCCCGACGCCAAAGCGTGAAAGCGTCAGTTGCACTGCGTTTTGCGCCACGCCCGCGAGCGCCGTCATTCCGCTCCATATCACCAGTCCCCACGTGATGATCGACCGCCGGTTGCCGCGGTCGGCCCAGCGCGCCACGGGCGCGGCCAGGATCGAGTACATGATCACGAAGCCGAAGCCCGAGATGAAGCCCATCACCTTGTCGGATAAGTGGTAATCGTGCTTGATTGGATCGATCAGGATGGTGATGACGGTGCGGTCGAGGAAGTTCAGCGAATAGATCAGCGTCAGCATCACCAGCCCGTAGATGGCGGTGGTCCTCGACGCGCTCCCCGGCGCCATGAAACTCTTCTCGGTCCCGGCGCCGTTCGCCTCGTCCGTCTCCCCGGTGTTCACGTGCGGCGGTCCCCCCGGCCCGATTCGCACCGCGGAGCCTATGCCGTGGGGCTTGCCACGTCAACATCGAGATTTCCGGCTTGGATTGCCCGCTGAATTGCGCTTTTTCTGTCGGGCATCTACGCGTGGACCCGAAGGCTTGGAAAAACCGGCTTGTTGTCCGCTAAAGGCAACGAAAGTAAACGGTAAATACATACGACTTTATGCAGTTTGACTCTATGGAGGGCCAGTGCTACCTTGCCCCGCGCAACCTATTCTACGCGGTCCGGAGTTGAACATGCCCTACAAGCTTACTGTGAACGGGCGCCCTGAAACGGTGGACGTTCCTGCCGATACGCCGCTTTTGTGGGTGATTCGCGACGTCCTCGACCTGAAGGGTACGAAGTATGGGTGCGGGATGGCGCTCTGCGGCTGTTGCACCGTGCACATCAATGGCGAGGCGACGCGTTCCTGCACCACGGCGATTGCCTCCGCAGCCGGCAAGCACATCGTCACGCTCGAAGGCTTGTCCGAAAATGGCACGCATCCCGTGCAACTCGCATGGGAGGAAATCGACGTGCCGCAGTGCGGCTATTGCCAGGCCGGCCAGCTCATGTCCGCTTCCGCATTGCTGGCGAAGACTCCGCATCCCACCGACGCGGATATCGACGCCGCGATGGACGGCAACATCTGCCGTTGCGGAACCTACCTGCGCATTCGCAAAGCCATCCACCGGGCAGCCGAGATCGCCGCGAAGAAGGCCGAGCCCACTCATGCTGATCAAGAACTGATCGGTTCAGACAAAGCGTAAGAGCGCAAAAGCCAATCGCAAGGAGGCGCGCCGTGGCAACTACACTGCCGAAATTGGAATCGTCGCAATCGCAGGGCCAGCCTAAGTCAAACGGCCAGATGAGTCGCCGCTCGTTTCTCCGCGCCACCGCCCTCGCCGGCGGCGGCATGATGCTGGCTCTCTATGTCGAGCCGATCGAGAAAGTGCTGGCGGCGCAGTTCGGGCCGCCCGTGACGCTCCTGCCGGCCTCGTTCATCACTATCGCGCCCGACGGCATCGTCACGATCATCGCCAAGAATCCCGAGGTGGGCCAGGGCGTCAAAGTGATGCTGCCGATGTTGATCGCCGAAGAGCTCGAACGTCGACTGGAAGAACGTGCGCATTCAGCAGGGCGACCTCCAAGCGAAATACGGTTTGCAGATCGCCGGCGGCAGCACGGCTACGCCGATGAACTGGGACCCCATGCGGCAAGTCGGCGCCGGCGGCCGCCAGATGCTGATCGCCGCCGCAGCGCAGAAGTGGAGCGTGCCGGAGTCGGAATGCACCACCACGCCCGGCGTCGTCCATCATGAACCCAGCAAGCGCTCGGCCAGCTACGGCGAACTCGCGTCCGCCGCCGCAGCCTTGACGCCGCCCGATCCCAAAACGCTGAAGCTGAAAGATGCGAAAGACTACCGGATCATCGGCAAGAACACAGCCAATCCGGACATCCACAAGATCGTCACCGGAAAGCCGCTCTACGGAATCGACGTTACCGCGCCCGGCATGCTCGCGGCGATGTTCGTGAAGTGCCCCGTATACGGCGGCAAGGTAGTCAGCGCAAACCTGGATGAGATCAAAGCCCTGCCCGGTATCAAGTATGCGTTTGTGGTCGATCCGGTTGGCGACTCGAGCGTGCTTGCAGGCGGTGTGGCCATCGTCGCGGATTACTGGTTCCAGGCTCGCCACGCAGCGGACCACAACCTCCAGGTCACTTGGGACAACGGCCCGACGGCGAAGCAGAGCAGCGCCCTTTATGCGAGCACGTCGGTGGAACTTGCCAAGAATCAGCCGGGACAGGTCCTGCGCAAGGATGGCGACGCGGACGCGGCCTTTGGCACCGCCGCGCATGTCGTCGAAGCAGCGTACTCCTATCCGTTCCTTTCCCACGTGCCTCTCGAGCCGCAAAACTGTTCGGCGTACTTTCACGACGGCAAACTCGAAGTCTGGGCCCCCAGCCAGACGCCCGCGAGCGGAGTGCAGCAGACCACCCGCATTCTCGGCATCGACGCCAAGGACATCACGGTGCATCTCACCCGCATCGGCGGCGGCTTCGGCCGGCGCCTCACCGACGACTACATGGTCGAAGCCGCGTATATCGCCAAGCAGGTTGGCGTACCCATCAAGCTGCTCTGGACGCGCGAGCAGGATATGGCGCACGATTATTATCGCCCCGCGGGTTTCCACTTCCTGAAGGGAGGCGTCGACGCCGACGGCAAGATCGTCGCCTGGCAAAACCACTTCGTCACCTTCGGCGAAAATGGCCGCTTCGCGCAGAGCGCCGGCCTCTCGGGCGAAGAATTCCCCTCACGCTTCATTCCCAATTTCTCGCAGCTCTCATCGATGATGCCGAGCGGGGTTCCCATGGGCGCGATGCGCGCTCCCGGAAGCAACGCGATCGCCTTCGTGATGCAGTCGTTCATCGACGAGCTGGCGCACGCCGCGGGAAGAGACCCCGTTCAGTTCCGTCTCGATTTGCTCGCTGCTACGCCATTGCCGATGGCTCCGCCGCCGCCGGGAACCCCGGTCGCCTTCGCGCCGGTGCCGTTTGACGCGCAACGCATGACTGGCGTGCTCAAGGCCGTAGCGGAGAGGTCGGGCTGGGGCAAGACCAAGCTGCCGAAGGACACGGCGATGGGCGTCGCCTTCCACTTCAGCCACCGCGGATATTTCGCCGAGGTTGCGCAGGTGAGCGTCACCGGCGGCACCAACGTCCGCGTCCACAAGGCCTGGGTCGTCGGCGACATCGGCAGCCAGGTAATCAATCCGGGCGCTGCGGAAAATATCTCGCAGGGCGCGGTGATCGAAGGCATGAGCCACGTAATGGGATACGAAATCACGATCGATGCCGGCCACGCGGTGCAAAGCAATTTCAACAGCTACCCGCCAGTGCGGTTGACGCAAGCGCCGGCGGCAATCGACATCTACTTCCTCAAGACGGATAATCCCCCGACGGGTCTCGGAGAGCCGGCATTGCCGCCGATGCTGCCTGCCGTCGCCAACGCCATTTTCACCGTGACGGGCAAGCGCATCCGCAATCTGCCGCTCGCGAGTCAGGGCTTCACCTGGGCGTAAACCGCAGGTGAGCCGTGCGCGATTTCGGTCAGGTCCGAGACGAGAAGGAAAAGTTCAAGATCCGGCCGAGACCCGCATGAGGATCAATACGCATGCGGCTTGGTATCATGCGGCTCGATAGCGTTGCGGATTCAATTCCCGGTCAGAACCGGAGCGATTGGCTGCTTTGCCGTCGGCCATCTCTTGGCGCTTCCTCCCTTCTTGTTCACACAGAATTAATGTATCTGAAACATTCTCGATTGCATCAGAGGTGTTGCATGTGGCGTCCAAAGCGGGGGCTTGGGCGGCTGGCCGCAAATTACGTAACGGTTCAAACAATTCGGGCGTAGAATCGCACAGCCTAGGAGGATGCAGATGGAGGCAACGCGTCGAGCATTCCTAAAGGTTGCAGTGATCGGCGGAGCAAGCGCCACCGTTCTGGGTTTCGATCTCAAGCCTGCGTACGCGCAATTGAAGGAGCTGAAGATTGCGCGAGCCACGGAGACACGCTCGACCTGCCCGTACTGCGCGGTCGGCTGCGGCGTCCTCATCTACACGATTGGCGACCGCGCCAAGAACGTAACGCCGCAGGTGATCCACGTCGAGGGCGATCCCGATCATCCGACGAATCGCGGAACGCTCTGTCCCAAAGGCTCATCGCTCGAGCAGGACATGCTCAACCCTCGGCGGCTCAACAAGCCGCAAGTCCGGCGTCCGGGCGCTACGGACTGGCAGGACATTCCCTGGGACGACGCCCTCGATGAGATCGCGCAGTGGACGAAGAAGTCTCGCGACGCTACCTTCGTCGAAAAGGATGCGGACGGCCACACGGTCAATCGGTGTGAAGGCATCGCGTTTATCGGCGGCTGCACGGACACCAACGAATTCAATTACCTCGCCGTAAAATCCATGAGAGGTCTGGGCTTGGTGTATTTAGAAAACCAAGCCCGTGTTTGACACGGCCCCACGGTCTCAAGTTTGGGACCGACATTCGGACGCGGGGCGATGACCAATGGCTGGATCGACATCAAAAACACGGACATGATGTTGATCATGGGCGGCAATCCCGCCGAAAACCATCCCTGCGGATTCAAGTGGGCGATGGAGGCCAAGCGCAACCGCAACGCCAAAATTATCTCCGTCGACCCGCGGTTCACCCGCACTTCCTCTACAGCTGACCTCTTCTGCCAAATTCGCGCCGGCAGTGACATTGCATTCCTCGGCGGGATGATCCGCTACGCCATCGAAAACAACCGAATCGCGAAGGAATATCTGGTCAACTACACGAACGCCGCGTTCATCGTCAAGGAAGGCTTCAAACTGCCGGAGGACGGCCTGTACTCGGGGTTTGACGCTGCATCGAGCACGTACGATAAAACCACGTGGAATTATCAGGAGGGCGGAGACCTGAGCGGCAAAGCGGACGCCGCCGCGACTTCCTCACCCGCAGCCGCCCCGCAGGGATCTTCCGCCGCCGGGGGGGCGGGTCACGCATCCGAACCGGTGCCGGGCAAACCCGGGGGCCCGCACCGCCTCCGATGCTGCCGCCGAGTACCGCCTACGACCTCACGCTGCAGCATCCGCGTTGCGTCTTCCAACTGATGAGGCAGCAGTATTCGCGCTACACGCCGGAGACTGTCGAACGCATCACCGGCATCCCGAGGGACCAGTTCCTGAAAGCCGCCGATCTTTTCACGTCGATCCGTAAAGACGGCGACATGAAGAAAGTCGCCACGATCATCTACGCGGTTGGCTGGACGCAGCACACCTTCGGAACGCAAATCATCCGCACCGCGGCCATGATTCAGTTGCTGCTAGGCAACGTGGGCAGGGCGGGCGGCGGCGTCAACGCGCTGCGCGGCCACTCAAACATTCAAGGCGCGACCGACATGGCGGGGCTGTACGACAGTCTGCCCGGCTATTTGAAGGCCCCGGTCCCCGCTGACGCCAACCTGGCAGCTTTCCTGAAGCGTACGACACCGACACCGTCGAAACCCGGGCCGTGGGATTCGATGAACTATTATTCGAATACGCCGAAATTCATGGTGTCGCTGCTCAAGTCGTTCTATGGCGACGCTGCTACGAAAGAAAACGATTTCGCCTTTGATTACTTGCCCAAGCCCGGCAAGGATTGTTCCTGGACTCACATTTGGGACGACATGTACAACGGCAAGATCAAAGGCATGTTCGCCTTTGGCATGAACGGCGTGATGATCGGCCCCGACACGAACAAGAATATCAACGCGCTGAAGAAAGCCGACTGGCTCGTGGTCGGCGAAATTTATCCGGATGAGACCAGCGAGTTCTGGAGAGCGCCCGGCATCACGGCCGAAGAACAGCAAAACATCAAAACGACGGTCTACCGCTTGCCCTGTGCGGGCTTCGCCGAAAAAGACGGCAGCATGACCAACTCGGCGCGCTGGGTCACCTGGAAATATGCCGCCGTTCCGCCGCCGGGAGACGGCCGCCTTGACCAGGACATCGTGGCGCAGATTTTCCTGCGCGTCCGCCAGCTCTACAAGAAAGACGGCGGAAAATTCCCCGACCCTGTTCTCAATACCAGCTGGGCTTACGCGGATGCCTCGCACCCGCCGCTTTCTCAAGTGGCCATGGAGCTCAACGGCAAAGCGCTCGCGGACCTGACCGACCCGGCGACAGGGCAGATGATCAAAGCGGGCCAGCAGCTGCCCGGATTTGCCTGGTTGAAGGACGACGGCACGACCACCTGCGGCAACTGGATCTACTCGGGAATGTGGACTGAGGCGGGAGCGCAGATCCAGCGGCGAGGCACGGAAGATCCCTCCGGGATGGGCGTGTATCCCAACTGGGCGTGGTCGTGGCCGGCAAATCGGCGCGTTTTGTATAACCGCGCCTCCTGCGACCTCGAAGGAAAGCCGTGGGATCCCGAGCGCAAGCAAGTGTGGTGGAACGAGGGGTCAAAGAAATGGGCAGGTAATGACGTGCCGGACTTCAAGCCCGATTCCGATCCCAAGGACCATCTCGGACCGTTCATCATGAACCCCGAAGGTGTCGGGCGGTTGTTCGCGCCGATCGGCGTTCTGGCCGATGGCCCATTCCCGGAACACTACGAGCCGATCGAAAGCCCGATCAAGAATCCGCTGCATCCCGACCAGTCGAATAATCCGCTCGTGAAAAAATTCAAGACTCCGTACGACAAATTCGGAACGCCGGAAGAGTACAGCATCGTCTGCACCACCTATCGGCTGACGGAGCAGTATCACTACTGGACGAAAAATAATCCGATGAACGTCCAACTGATCCCCGAACCGTTCGTCGAGATTCCCGTCGAGCTGGCGGAAGAAAAAGGAATTCAAGGGACGGACAAGATCAAGGTGATCAGCGCGCGAGGGACTTACATCGCGAAAGCATTTGTGACGAAACGGCTGAAACCCATGATGATCGATGGCAAGAAGGTCTATCAGATTGGATTGCCGATTCACCAGGGCTTTCGCGGGATCCAGGAAGATGCCGATCGCGACGCGCGCACCCCCGCGAATCTGCTGACTCCTGCCGTGACCGATCCGAACGCACACACCCCCGAATCCAAGGGCTTCCTAGTAAAAGTCGAAAAGGTATAGGGAGCGGACGATGAGCCAGGCGTCAACTGAACTGATCAGAATCTCAGGCCACGCCGGGCCCGTCCCGGGCGCTGGATTGAACCGCGAATTTCAGGTCTGCAAGCTGGTCGACACCACTACGTGCATCGGCTGCAAGGCCTGCGAAGTCGCCTGCCTCGAATGGAACGGCTACCCGTTCACCGAAACCTCCTTCGACAACACCTACCAGACCATGCCCGAAACGGCATGGAACTATTGGAATCTGATCAAGTTCAACGAACACGAAGATCCCGATCACGGCCTGATGCTGCTGATGCGCAAGGATCAGTGCATGCACTGCGAAGAGCCGGGCTGTCTCGAAGCCTGCCCGGCCGAAGGCGCAATCGTCCAGTACGCCAACGGAATCGTCGATTTTCAGGAAGCGAACTGCATCGGTTGCGGCTACTGCATAACGGGATGCCCGTTCAACATCCCGAAGTTCAGCCCGAAGGCGCGGAAAGTATTCAAGTGCACTCTCTGCAACGACCGCGTGACGCAGGGACTTGAACCCGCCTGCATTAAGGCCTGCCCCACGGGCTGCCTGCATTTCGGCACCAAGAATGAAATGAAGGAATTGGCGGAAACCCGCGCGGAACAGCTTCGCGCTCAGTCGGGCTTCGCCGATGCCGGCGTATACGATCCGCAGGGCGTGGGCGGCACGCACGTCATCTACGTCCTACACGACGCATCAAATCCCGAACTATACGGCGGGCTGCCGAAAGACCCTCACATTCCGTGGACCGTGCAGCTCTGGAAGAAGCCGCTGAAATGGCTCGGCAATGCCGCGATGATTGGCGGCTTGCTTGGGTTGGCGGTTCATTATTTGCGCATCGGACCGAAGACGGAAGAAATCGAAGAGAGCCCTAAGAAACCCGGACAGGGTGAACAGCGATGAAAGACGAAGCCCATCTCCTTCCGAACGGAAAAATCATGCGGTACGCGTTCCGCGAGCGCCTTATGCACTGGGTCGCGGGCGTCTCTTACGTGTATCTTTTGCTCACGGGCCTCGCGTTCTGGACGCCGTGGCTGTTTTGGATCGCCGTGGTGCTGGGCGGCACGACGATCTCCCGCGAGTTGCACCCCTGGGCCGGGTTGATTTTCGTTGCCGGCACGATTTGGATGTACCAGACATGGGCCGGCCAAATGCGCGAAACCGAACTGGACAAAGAATGGTGGCGCGCGCTCCCGCACTATATAAAGAATGAAGACGACAAGGTACCCAGGATCGATCGCTTCAACGCCGGTCAGAAGTCCCTCTTTTGGGGATTTTTCTGGTGCGGCCTGGCGCTGCTTCTTTCCGGCCTCGTCCTCTGGTTCCCGCAGCAGATTCCCTGGAGCTGGAGATTCCTGCGCTATATCGCTGTGCTCGTCCATCCGATTGCGGCGCTTATCACGATCGCTTTGTTCATGATTCATCTCTACATGGGGCTGGCCATCGAAGGCGGTGCGCTCCATTCCATCGTTCGCGGAGAGGTGACGCAGGCATGGGCGCGCGCCTTCCATCGCCTGTGGTATGAAAAAGTGATGCGGCAATCCTCACAATCCACGGCGGCCAAGTGAGGCCCTCCAAATGGGACGCGCGCATTCGCCGCGCGGAAGATCTCGCCTCGAGTCACCCTTTTGCATCGGAGGGGCTTCTGTTTTACCGCGCCGTCGCAAAAGCCCAAAAGCAGCTCTATGCCAGGATCGAGGCGGCTTGCGGCCCGGAAATGCAGACGCGGCCTCAGGGCGCCCTTCGCGGCGAGTTTGACTCCGCGCTATTGCTCCCGCTATTTTCCTTCTTCCTTTCGCGGATCGAAGAAGATGCCCCCGGCCCGCTCTCTCAAACCGCTCGCGAATTGCGCGCTAGCAATGCGAGCCGCTGGCAGGATTTGCTGCTTAGCTTCTGGCAGGATGCGCCCGCTGCAGATGATGAGACCGGTCTCGAAGCGACAGAAGAGCTGATCGCGTGGACCTTTCTCCAGCCATACGCGGAGTATTTGGCAGATCACACGCGGCAATATCCGATTCACGCAACGCCATCGCACTGCCCCGTCTGCGGTACCAAGCCGCAGGTGGGAGTCTTGCGCCCGGAAGGCGACGGCGCCAAGAGATCGCTGATCTGCGCGCTGTGCGCCCACGAGTGGGAGTATCGCCGGGTCGTCTGCCCGTCGTGCGGCGAAGAAAACCCCCACAAACTCGCCGTCTATTCAGCCGAAGAATTTGGCCACGTGCGCGTCGAAGCGTGCGACTCGTGCCACAGTTACATCAAGACGGTCGATCTATCGAAAAATGGCCTCGCGCTGCCGGTCGTCGACGAACTTGCGACGATCCCCCTGAATCTCTGGGCCACCGACCACGGCTACACCAAGCTGCAGACAAATCTCTTGGGAATCTAGAGCCGTTCCCAGCACTAGGACGCCGGCTTACCCGCGGTTCGCATCCACCACGAAAAGTGCGCCGCTCCTTTCACCTGCTTTTCGCGGCTCCAGTCGTGATACGCGTGGCATTCGAAACAGCGCGCCTCCGCCGCATCGGCGCCAGAGTGGTGGCACTCCTCGCACGTCTTCTCACCCGGCACAAGAATATCGGCCGTCTCCTGGCTGGTCGTGGCGCGCGGGTGACAAGTCGTGCATGTCCACGCGCGATGCGCCTCGTGATCGAATTGAGCGTCCGGGAACCAGCGCACGGGGATATTCGATTTCGCGACTTCGGGCAACGCCGCCGACAGCGCCATCGGAGCGGGCGGCATGCTCGGCACGCCCGGAGCAAACGACAGTGCATGACATTGCTTGCAGGTTTTGCGCCACAGCAGATTCTCCGCTTCGGCCACGCGCGTGTTCACCCATTCTTGCGGCGTATAAATGCGCGGCGAAATCGGCACAGGCCTTGCCGGCAACGCGATTGTGGACTTCGTCTCCCGTAATTCCGCAGGGTGCGTGGCGATGTACTCTGTGTATCGCTTCACCAAAAACGCGTGGATCATTTCCGGCGTATCGTGCGGCACGCTGTCGGTGAAGCGCTTGTCGAAAAGCAGCGGATGGCAGCCGATGCAGTGTCTCGCATAGGCAATCGGTTGCATATACGCGCGCTCCGAGGAATACGACGGCGGAAACATGCGCCGCGCGGAGACTGGCATCACCTCGCCCGCCGGTGCGTTTGTTGCCATGGACGACGGCGCCTGCGATTGCGCTGCCGCTGCTGCACCGAATCGCCACGATTGATCCGCAGCGTTCGCCCGGTGGCAGTCATGGCACTCGAGTTGCACTCGAGTGCCATTCGGTCCAATGAGGTTGGCCTTCAGGTGAATGAAGTGGTTCAGTTCGATCGTCCCTGGATCGCGGAACCCATGGCGCAGAGGCGCAAACTCCGGATGCCCCTCCGAAGTGAATTCCGTAATGTGCGTCACGTACGACGTGGCCGCCCCGCGGGTCCGCAGATCGGCATGGCATTGCGTGCAGCTCTGATCGGCCGTCGCCGCAAGCCGCATCCGTGCGCGGTGCTCCACGTGGCACGACGCGCAGGTTGGCGTGAACACCTGATCCGAGTGGTGAATCGGCCCGTCGTGACACGAAAGGCAGGCCTGATCGGCTGCAGTCGCGCGGAACGCGCCAGCCTGGGATACGTGGCACGCGCTGCATTGCCGCGTTAGCACCGCATGCGCAGGCGACATCCTGCCCGCGCTGTACGCATGGTTGTTGCGAGCCACGCCATACGCCGCGAGCCACGCCACCGCAAGGCACGGCAGCGCAATCGACAGCGCGAAGCGCCACCGCCGCCAGCGGCTCGGCCGCTTGAAATAGTTCAGGTCGATGCGCTGCGCGATGGTCTTGGTGGTGCGCTTCTCTCGCGGCACAATGCCTCTCGTAGCAAAAACAATCGCAAAATCGCCTTACGCACGCATCCGCGGCTCAATACCGCAGTGCCATCACGGCGTGCACCGCGCCCAGCAGCAGCAGCGCGAACGACAGCGGAATGTGAAACAGCAGCCAGTCGTGCAGCCAGTGATGAAGGCGCACCTGCCGCCGCAATTCGCGCTCTTCCTCGCAGATGTCCTCAAGGTCTTTCACCGATTCGTGAACCGCAGGCGGCAGGAGGGTGCGCAGCCCTTCAAACATCGCCCGCGCTTTGGCCGCATCGGCGAGCGGATAGCCACGCGCATCCGGTTTCTCGGCGAATGGCCGCATCTCGCGATCGTAGAATGCACGCAAGGGCGCCACGTCCGCTTCCGTGATCACGGCAACTTCCTCGGTCGCCATCGCCACGCGCGTGGGATTCGCGGTCACAAGAGGAGCCACCAGCGCCGTCACCCGGGTAACAGTCTGATCCGCCTCGTCGAGCAACTGGCCTCGCACACGATCGATCTGCTCGAAGATGGTTTCGAGCGGCACCTGCTCGGTCATCACCGTGGGGAGGTAATGCTGCAGCACGGCGCCGAACACGCCGCTCACCACCACGACAATCAGCAGCACCATCAGCGCCGTCGTCAGCGGGCCGCCGAACCGGAACCCGCTATGGAAGAAAATCAACGGCAGGCTGAGAACGCCCAGCCACAAATGTCCGCGCATCCATGCCTGCGCGCGCCCGATGCGCCACACCGGGAATCGTTTGCGCGCGCCGAGCAGCCCGGCAAAAATCATGAACGCAAAACCGACGATCCCGAACGTGAGCCCGATCCCGCTCGCCCCGCTCGGCCCGTAAGGGGACGCCTCCGCGTACGGAATATAGACCGCCGTCGCCACGACGAAAATGATGAGCGACGCGATCAGCCACTTCTTATGTGTGCTATCGATGCGCACGTTCGAAAATCGGCGGCGGCGATCCTGCCTCTGCGGCGGCGAGTAAGAAATGCGCCTAGCGGTCTCGTGCCCCGCCCTGCCCCGCTCCCAGAATTCCCGCAAAAAACTTGGTCGGATCCACGCGATGCGCCGCGTCGTGCGGGCACGCGTACACGCAACTCGGCTCGGCATGTTCCGCACACAAATCGCACGAGGTCGCCTTCTGGCTCACGGTCGCCTTCTTGCGCCCCGGCCGGTCCGGATCGTCGGTCATCACCTCGAACGGGTGCAAATTGATGTTGCCGTAAGGGCAGTTTTTCGCGCAAAGCCCGCACCCGATGCACCAATCCTCGATGATCACTTCCAAAGTATTTCGCCGCCGGATCGCGCCCACCGGACATCCGACCATGCACAGCGGGTCGCGGCACTGCCTGCAGGACGTTGCCACCAGATAACGATCGAAGCGCAGCCCGTCGCGGACGAGCCGCGTGACTCCGTCATGCGCGTCGGCGCAAGCGCGCACGCAGGCATCGCAGCGCGTGCAGCGATCGAGATCAAGCAACAGCAGGCTCTGCGCCTCCATCAAGCCGCGCGCGAGAAACGTATCGAGCGGCAGGCTCTCCACCAGCGACATTCGCTGCCGGTTCTGCTGCAAGCGCTCGTGCTCCACCGCCTGCAGCTTGCTGCGAATCTCGGGAAACCTTTCCACCATTTCGCTGAAGTCGTCGCCCGAAATCCGGACCAGTTCCACGTGATCGAGCGCCGTGCAGGTCGCGGTGCGCACATCGCCTTCGAGCAATCCGATTTCGCCGAAATAATCGCCGCGCGAAAGGTACGCCAGCACCATCTCGCCGCCCGGATGCGCTTGCGAAACTTTCACAAAACCGATGCGAACGAGATAAAAGCTGTTGGCAATCTCGCCCTGCCGGCAAATCACCTCACCCGGCCCGTATCGCACCAACTCGACACGATCGCGCAGACTCGCGAGAAAGTCGTCCGGCAGGGACGCAAACACGGGTATGCCGCGCAGGTGACTGTCGAGCGCGCGCTGCCGGTAGGATTTGTCGAGCGCCGCCCGGAAATTCTTGTTGCGCTGCAAAATATCGAGCACGTTGCGCAGCATCTCGAGCATCGTGCAATCCGTCTCCGCGCGCACGGTCGCCGAGCGCGGATACAGGCTCATGCAGGTCATCTCGCCGAAAAGATCGCCGGGGCCAAGCTCGCCGACGGGATTTTCATACGCGAGGTCCACGGGAGCATCAATCGGAATAAATCGCTGGCTCGTTTCCTCCTCGCGCTGGTCTTCCTTGCGCCGCACGAGCGCGCTCGTCAGCTTGCTGAGCAATCCGTGCGAGCCTCCGCCGGTCTTCACGTGCGCGATGGGGCTCGAAATCGACACCCGCACCTTGCCTTCGAGAATGTAAAACGCAGTCGAGCCGTATTCGCCCTCACGGCAGATCACGTCGCCGCGCCGAAATGTCCGCCGCACCACGGCGCCGCGATTCAAGCTCAGAAACGTTCCGGAAACGCCCTTGAAAACGCTGAGCTGCTCGAGCTCTTCAACGCTCACCTGATCGGCGCCCGCGTCCGCCGCAAACGCAGTCCCGGCCGCGATCTTGTTTGTCAGTGCGCCCGTAGGGCACGAAACCATGCACTCGCCGCACGACACGCACGACGAATTGCCCATCGGCAAGTTATTGTCGAACGCGATGCCCGCGGTCCCGCCCTTGCCCATGCGCCCCAGTACATCGTTGTGGCGTATCTCGTTGCACCCGCGAATGCATCGGTCGCACAAAATGCACGCATCGAAATCGACGGCGATGCTCGGCGACGAATCGTCCTTCGTGCGCCCGCTCGACCGTCGCGGAAAGCGCGGTTGCCCCACGCCCATCTGCCGCGCCATCGTTTCAAGTTCGCAATCGCCCGTGTGCTGCTGTCGCGTGCAGGGGCTGCTGTGATCGGACATCAGCAACTCGACAAGCGTCCGCCGCGCGCCTTGCACTTTGTCTGACGCCGTGCTCACGTTCATGCCGTTTTCGGCCGGCCGGACACAGGAAGCGCTAAGCACACGCCCTCCGGCATCCACCACGCAGACGCGGCAAACTCCCACCGGCGTCTCGTTTTGCTGATGGCACAGCGTTGGAATTGAAATCCCGTTGAGCCGAGCGGCGTCGAAGACGGTCGTTCCTTGCGGCACGGACACTTTCTTGCCGTCAATCGTGAGGTCGATGATGGGCGCGGAACTCACAGCAGCCTCGGAACGGCCGCAGCCACCGCGGGCGTGCTGCGAGCGGGTGTATCAGAAAAACAAATCCCCGAGGGACATTCGCGCCGCGCGATATGCGCCTCGACTTCCTCGCGAAAATATTTCAGCACGGAACCAATCGGCGCGGGCACCACCTGCCCGAGCCCGCAAATCGAAGTCAGCACCATCGACTGCGAAAGCTCCTGCACCAGTGCGAGATCCTCCTGCCGCACCTCGCCCCTGCGACCATCCCGCGAGAATGTCGACCATCTTCTGCGAGCCCACGCGGCACGGCACGCACTTGCCGCAGGATTCATTCCGGAAAAACTGTGTCGCGCTCAGCGCCATATCGAGCATGCAAGTTCCCTCCGCGCATACCACGACAGCGCCTGAGCCCAGCATCGAGCCCGCATCCGCCAGCGACTTGAAATCGAGGTGCACATCGACCATCGAAGCCGGAAGATAGCCGGAGGACGGCCCCGAAGGCGCAAACGCTTTCAATTTCTTGCCGCCGCGCACGCCTCCCGCGCGCCGGAAAATCAAATCCGACATCGGAGTCCCCATCGGAAGCTCGTACACGCCGGGCTTTTCAATATCGCCGCTCACACCGACAAACTTCAGCCCCGCCGTTCCGTTTACACCCTGCGCCTTGTACCAATCCACGCCGCGCACCAGAATCTGCGGCACATGCGCAAACGTTTCGACGTTATTGATCACGGTCGGCTTGTTCCAAAGCCCCTGCTGCCCGGGAAACGGCGGCTTGTTCCTCGGCTCCGCGCGCTTCCCTTCGATCGCTTCGAGCAGCGCGCTCTCCTCGCCGCAGATATATCCGCCGGGGCTGACGAAAACCTCCAGATCGAACGCCAAGATCAGTGCCGAGAATCTTCGCTCCCAGCAGGCCAGCCTCGTAGCAGCGGTGAATCTCCTGCTCGCAAAGGTGTTCCTGCGCTTCGTACTCGTGGCGGATGTAAAGAATTCCCTTGCGCGCGCCAGTGATCAGGCCCGCGACGATCATTCCTTCGATCACCAGAAACGGAAGATGCGTCAGGATGAACCGGTCCTTGAACGTGCCCGGCTCGCTCTCATCCGCATTGCACACGATATATTTTTCGGTCCCAGGCTGTTGCCGGACCAGCTGCCACTTCATCTCCGTGGGAAATCCCGCGCCGCCCAGGCCGCGCAGCCCAGCCGCCTTCAGCGCTTCAAGCGCCGCATTCCACCCGCGCGATTCCACCAGCCGCCGCACAGCGCCGTATCGCTCACCATCAGCGTAAGGATTCGATGCGCACTCCACGCCGCCATCGCGATGCGTGGATTTCGGCAGCTCGCCTTGCAGCAGCACGTCGCGGACGATCTGCTCGACGCGCGCTTCGTCCGCCGGCGCGAACACACGATCGTTGATCGACACCGCCACGGCATGATCGCACTGCCCCAGGCACGACACGCCGCGAATCGTCACGTCCTGCTCGCTCGCGCCCTTGAATCGGTCCTCGAGATTCATCCGCACGCCGATCTCCGCCGCGCAAGTGGCACGACATGTCGCGGCAGATGCGCACGTCGGCTTTCGGCGGAGGCGTCAGGCGAAAATGCGGGAAGAAGCTGGCAACCTGGTGGAGGCGGGTGATCGGGACGTCAATCTTCTTGGCCAGCGCCTGAAGTTGATCGGCTGGCAGGAAACCAAACTGGGACTGGACCGCTCTCAGTTCCCGAACGATCAACCTGTATTCTCCTCAGAATGTCTGCGGCGATTCCGTGTTCAGTTGACTCCAACACTGGTCGAGACACCGAGTCGTGCAAGAGTGTATAGCAAGTTTCGCAAATCCGTCCACAGCCGACCGCGCCAAGGCAACCAGATTCGCAACACGCGGACCTCATCTCGTTGACATTGCGACGGAAGCCGATACTATAAGCGTCGAGACTCCACATTTCTTGGCGGTTTCTCGCCGCTCGCTTGGGGGCGGCTATGCGCTCCGACCCGCTGAACCGACGATGAAACTGAGAATGGACGGAAGAAGGGCGCGCTTCGCCGGAGCGTCGCTGGCGCTTGCTGCCGCGCTCGCCGCAATCGCGATCTTTCCGTCGGCCATCCGCTCCCGCGCACTTGCCGCTCCGCCGAATGGCCCGGCCGGCCCTGCCGTCGACGAGCCCCATCAATACACGGGACCTGGATCTTGCAGCTCGACCACTTGCCACGGCAGCATCGGCCCGCGCACCGACAATCGCGTGAAGCAGAACGAATACAGCGTCTGGATCGTTCGCGATAAGCACTCCAAGGCTTATCAGGCGCTCACGGGCATGGTCGGCGAGCGCATGGCCGCGATCTTGAATATCGGCAAAGCCGAGGAAGCGCCGAAATGCCTCGCGTGCCACGCGCTGGATGTTCCCGCCGCCGAACGCGCCCGCACCTTCGATCTCAGCGAAGGAGTAAGCTGCGAAAGCTGCCACGGCCCCGCTTCCGCATGGCTCGGGCATCACACCGAGCGAGATTGGACGCACGCGCAGTCCGTGCAGGCTGGCATGACCGACCTGCGCGACGTGGCTTTGCGCACCGACAAATGCCTCTCCTGCCATCTCGGCAGCAAGGAAAAATTCGTTGATCACGAGATGATCGCGGCGGGCCATCCCGACCTTTACTTCGAGCTCGATTCCTTCTCCGCATCGATGCCCCGCCACTGGAGCGAACCCGGCGAACCGGGCGAAGCCGAAGGCTTCGAAAACAAAGACCAGTGGTATGAAGTCCGCGAATGGTCCGCGGGGCAAGCCGTGCAGCTGCGCCAGTCTCTGCTGCAGCTTGCGGATCAAACCCGCAGCACCGATTGGCCCGAATATTCGCAGCTCGAATGCTACGCCTGCCATCACTCGCTCGGCCCGGCCGAGCAAAGCTGGCGGCAGGCGCGCGGGTATCCCGATCGCCGCCCGGGCGATCCTCCCTGGAATGCTTCGCGCTACGCCGTGTTCCGCGAAATCGTGCGTGAGGTCGATCCGGCGACTGCGCAGAGTCTCGATTCCGACATTCTGCAGGTTACAAAATTGATGAGCACGCTGAACCCCGATCGCAACGCGGTCGCCGCGGCGGCAACCAGTTCCGCGCAGCTTGCCGATCAGCTCGCCACAAAATTCGACACGATGCCCTACGATCGCGCGCTGACGCTGCGTGTCCTCCAGCGCATTTGTTCCGATGCAGATAGCATCTCGAATCAGGACGAGCACGCAGCGGCGCAGGCCGCCATGGCCTTGCAGTCGCTCTTCGTCGCGTACGATCGCAACGAAAAGCCTGCGAATGCTCCCGAAGTGCGCGCGGCCATCGCCGGCCTCTTCGACCAATTGCAGATTCCGTCGAGCTACGATGCCAACCGCTTCGCCCGCCAAATGCGCGAAGTAAGCGCCCTGCTCCCCTGACAGCCGATGGCCAAACGCTCGAAATCGCTCCTTCGCGAAGTTGAGCGGCTGAATGTTCCCGATGAAGGCGGCATCGCGCCGTGGCGCCGCTGGGGACCTTACATCAGCGAACGTTCCTGGGGCACGGTGCGCGAGGACTACAGCGCGAATGGTGATGCCTGGAATTTCCTCCCGCATGATCTCGCGCGCAGCAAGGCCTACCGCTGGGGCGAAGACGGCATCGCTGGAATCTGCGACCGCTATCAGCTCCTCGTCTTCGCGCTCGCGCTCTGGAACGGACGCGATCCTATCCTGAAAGAGCGGATGTTCGGCCTCAACGGCTCCGAAGCAAACCACGGCGAGGATGTGAAGGAGTATTACTTCTATCTCGACAACACGCCCACGCACAGCTACATGAAGCTGCTCTACAAATATCCGCAGGCGGAATTTCCCTACGGCCGCTTGCTCGACGAAAATCGCGGCCGCGGCCCGCGCGGCTCGGAATTCGAGCTCCTCGATACGGGCGTTTTCGACGATGACCGCTATTTCAACGTCTTCATCGAATATGCCAAAGCCGGCCCAGAGGATATCTGCATTCGCATCGAAGCTTTCAATCGCGGCCCCGAGGAAGCCACGCTGCATCTGCTGCCGCATCTCTGGTTCCGCAATACCTGGGCGTGGACCGATCCCCCGGCGCCCGAGCCGCTCATCCGTCGCGCCGCCACGCGAGGAAAATTTCTGGCCCTCGAAGCTGATTCGTCAGAGACGCACCCGCTCGCGAATCTTCAATTCGAATACACGCTTCCCCTCATGCGCCTGTATGGCCCGCCGGGCGCTGAACTTCTGTTCACGGACAATGAGACGAATGGCCCGCGCGTCTTCGGCTCCGGCCACGCCGGCCGCAAGCCATTCGTGAAAGATGCATTCCATCGCTATCTGATTCACGGCGAGAATTGCATCAACCCGGAGCAAGTCGGCACGAAGGCCTGCTTTCACTACACGCAGAGCATCCCGCCCGGCGGCTCGTTCGTCCTTCCCATGCGTCTACGTAGCTCAGAGAAGGCGCCGCGCGGCGGCCATCCCCTGGCGGAAGTGGACTCAATCGTCCAGCAGCGCAAGCAGGAGGCCGACGAATTCTACGATTCGATCCACCCGCCCGGCGCATCTCCGGACGATCGCCTGATTCAGCGGCAGGCCCTCTCCGGCATGCTCTGGAACAAGCAGGCCTATCTGTTCGACGTAAGTCTCTGGCTCGACGGCGATAATCCCCGCTGCCCGCCGCCGGAATCGCGCAAACACATTCGCAATACTGCACTGGCGTCATCTGAATTCCATGCGCGTCCTCACCATGCCCGACAAATGGGAATACCCATGGTTCGCCTCCTGGGACCTGGCATTTCACTGCGTCTCGCTCGCCCTCGTCGATCCGCGCACGGCCAAGCAAAATCTCTGGGTGCTGCTCTTCGAACAGTTCCAGCACCCGAACGGCCAAATACCCGCATACGAATGGGAGTTCTCTGACCTGAATCCGCCCGTGCAGGCGTGGGCGGCGTGGCGCATCTATCAAATTGAAAAGAAGCGCGCCGGAAAAGCCGATCGCGAGTTTCTCGAAAAATGTTTCCACAAGCTGCTCATCAATTTCGCGTGGTGGGTGAACAAGGTCGACAGCTCGGGACTCAACGTCTTCGAGGGCGGCTTCCTCGGCCTCGACAACATCACCGTCGTCGATCGCAGCGCCAAGCTGCCCAATGGCGCGATCCTCGAGCAAGCGGACGCAACCGGCTGGATGGGCTTCTTCTGCCTCCACATGATGCGCATCGCGCTCGAATTGGCGCGCAAGGACAATGTCTACGAAGGCCTCGCCGTGAAATTCTTCGAGCATTTCATCGGCATCGGCGCGGCAATGAAAAAGATGGGCGGCCGCGATTACCAGCTGTGGGACGAAGACGCCGGCTTCTTTTACGACGTTCTGCGCTATCCGAATGGCGACTTTCACAAATTCCAGGTGCGCTCGCTCGTCGGGCTAATCCCGATGTTCGCGGTCGAATTCCTCCGTGAGGACGAACTCGAGCACCTCGCGCACTTCCCCGGCAACGTCAACTGGTTCATCAAGAGCCGCCCCGATCTCGTCGGCAGCGCCTGCTACTCGGAGACGCGCGATGGCGTGCGCTGCCACGTTCTTTCGATTCTCGATCGCCATCAGCTGTCGCGCATTCTCGAACGCCTGCTCGATCCGGACGAATTCCTCTCGCCCTACGGGATTCGCAGCCTTTCGAAATATCATGAAAGCCATCCCTTCGCGTTCGGCGAGAGCGAAGTCCACTACGCGCCCGCGGAGGCGGATGTGGGAATCAAGGGCGGAAATTCGAACTGGCGCGGCCCGATCTGGTTTCCGACCACCTATCTCATCATCGAGTCCTTGCTGAAATTCGGCGACGCTTTCGGCCCGGATTTCGCAGTCGCTGCGCCCGCTGGCACTGGCAACGTGATGACGCCGCACGCCATGGCGCAGGAGATTGCGCGTCGCACGATCGGAATCTTCCGACGCGATTCCACCGGCATGCGCGCCGCGTTTGGCGACGCCAGGAAATTCCAGCAAGACCCCCTCTGGCGCGATCATGTGCTCTTCTACGAATATTTTCACGGCGACACGGGCGCAGGCCTCGGCGCGAGCCATCAGACTGGCTGGACGGCGCTGGTCGCAAACCTGATCGATGAATGGCGATAGATGAATCGCAATCCCGAATTTCGGAGGCCCTGTGCAGTCATATGATCTCGTAGTGATCGGTTCCGGCCCTGCTGGAGAGAAAGCTGCGGCGCAGGCGGCGTACTTCGGAAAGCGCGTCGCGCTCGTCGAATCAGAGGCCGAGCCGGGCGGCGCATGCGTCAATTCCGGCACCATCCCCAGCAAAATTCTCCGCGAATCCGCGCTCTATTTTTCAGGCCTGAAGCAGCGCGGCCTGTACGGCATCGATTATTCCTTGCGCGAAGGGCTCACCGTCGAGGGATTTACCCATCGCAAGAACGTCCTCGTCGAAATCGAGCGCCAGGAAATCAAGAAAAATCTCGCCGCGCATCACGTCGACGTCTTCTGGGGCACCGGCTCTTTCGAAGACCCGCATACGATCGCCGCCACGTCTGCCAAGAGTTCGCCCGAGCAATTGCGCGGCAACGTCATCCTGATCGCCACCGGATCGCGTCCCCACCGCCCTCCCGAAATTCCGTTCGACGACAAGTCCATCTTCGACTCCGACTCGATTTTGCAGATGGACCGTCTGCCGCAGAGCCTCGTCGTCGTGGGCGGCGGCGTGATCGGTTGCGAGTACGCCTCCATCTTCACAGCGCTCGGCGTGAAAGTCTCGCTCGTCGACGGTCGCGATCGCCTGCTGCCCTTTCTCGACGCCGAGTTGAGCAAGCTTCTGCGCGAACGCCTCACGGCGCTGGGAGTCCAGTGCTATCTCGAAGAGCGCGTTGCCAAGACCGAGCACGCCGCGAGCGGCGTCCGCCTGCAACTCAAGTCCGGCAAGATTCTCGAGGCCGACGCGGCCCTCTTCGCAGCGGGGCGCCGCGGCACAGTCGAAGGCCTCGCCCTCGAAAAAATCGGCCTCGCGCTGAATCAGCGCGGCTACATCGACGTCAACGAGTCCTATCAAACCTCTATCGCGCACATCTACGCCGCGGGCGACGTCATCGGCTTCCCCGCCCTCGCATCAACCTCGATGGAACAAGGCCGCGTCGCCGTCTGCCACGCTTTCGGATTCGACTACAAAAAGCGCCTCGCCTCGCAGCTCCCGATGGGCGTCTACACGATTCCGGAAATTTCAGCGGTTGGCGAAAGCGAAGAGTCCTGCCGCGAGCATCACATCGACTACGCGGTCGGCCGCGCGCACTATGCAAATAACGTCCGCGGCGCCATGGTCGGCGATACGTCGGGCCTGCTGAAGCTGCTCTTCCGCCGCGACGACCGCAAGCTGCTCGGCGTTCACATCATCGGCGAACAAGCCACCGAGCTGATTCACACGGGAATGGCGGTGCTGGAATCAGGCGGCACGATCGATCTCTTCATTGCGTTCGTCTTCAATTTCCCCACCCTCTCGGAAATGTACAAGTACGCCGCCTACGACGGCCTCGGCAATCTGGCCAGCCACAAGCTCCGCGAAGGGTAGCGCCGGCATTCGTGGCACATCGTGTCGGGTCTAGGGCGGAAGCGTTGGCCTTCAGGCCCTCGATAAGCGCAGCCCAATCTTGACGGCTTTACAGGCTGCGGGAAAAAACGCGCGCTGTCATCCCGAGAGAAGTCCCGCGCGTTTTTGCCGTTCCCGCGGTGTGTGCGGGCGCGGGACGCAGCGAGGGATCTGCTGTTTGCGGGGTGTTCAATAGAAACGAGCAGATTCTCAACGCAAAGACCGCCCTCCGAATGGCGGCTCGACAGTTTTTCAGCAGCCTCTTTAGCCGCGGGCTCTGGCTCTAATCCGTCGGATTCCGCGGGAAATGCATGAACGGCAGCCGAACGCCGTCGATCACTATTTGATCCGCCTGGATGCTCGCCGGCGGCTGATATCCCGCTGCCCCGCCCGCAGTGACGTAATCATCCTGATCGACTCCGTCTCCGCTAACGCCCAGTCCGCCCACCAGCACGCCGTTCACATACAGCGGCTCTGAGCCAGGAAAAAACACCACGCCGCTCTGATTCGGCCCCGTATCAGCGCCCTGCGTGCACGGATTCGCGGCGTCTTGCGTATAAAGCCCAAAGAACGGCCCCGGCGACGATCCGTTGATCCCGGGCGGAAAGAGCGGCTGCGCGCCAAATCCGATCGTGCGATTCGTGACCGCCGTGCCCATCGGCACACCGGGCAAATCGCCAGGCGTGCGGTTCGGCCCGCTGAAATAGATCACGTTGCGCGCCTTGGTGGCGGCCACGTCGATGCTGAAGACCGTCGCATCGTGCATGCGATACATCCCGATGATCGTCCCGTCGAGATCGCTCAGCGCGATCATCATTCTCGCGCGCGCGCCGGGAGGCAGCCGGATCAACGCGCGCGTCAGATCGGCTGTATTCACTGCGTTCATGATGATGCTATCCACTTGGCTCGCGCTAAGCCCGCCCAATGGCCCGGCCACGGGCCCAACCAAGTACCCCTCGGGCGTCGGCCCGGCAATCGGATCCGTAATTGGCCCCGAAACGTACCGCGTGGAATCGAAAGCTCCGGTCGCCGCCGTCAGATCGCTCGGCGCCGTCGTGTTATCGACAAACGGCAATGCGATCCCATCGATCACCACTTCGCCCGGCGCCGGCAGCGGCTGAAATCCGATCCCATCAGCCTCGGTCGACGGCACGCCAATCAGCCCCGCAGCGGTATACGCCACGAATTCCGCCACGTCGAGCGGCACTCCCGCGATTCCCACTCCCCCGACCACGTGCCCGGACTTGAAAATCGGCACCCCGCCCGGATTCACAGCAGTCGCATCGCTGTCGTTCACGTCAGCCTTGCCCGTGATGATCCCGAAGTGATCCGGCGATCCGTTGATCGTCGTCGGCGCGGGAATCGCCTGGCCCGGCAGGTAGTTGCTCGATAGCGAGCAGCCTCGATTCGTGGTCTCGATGCCATATAGCGCGCCGTTCGCGGTGTTCGCGATGCCCGGCGGAAAGTGAATTCCGCTGATGTAGCGCACCGTGCGAGAGGAAAGCGGCGCCTGATCGTTGCTGAAAAATGAAGCCGTTCGCGCCAGGTTAACGGCGAGCTCGCCCGTCGGCACAGCCTGCCCGAAATTTCCTGTGGACGTCGCCGGCATGCTGGCGCCTTCCCACACCGCAACAATGTTGCCGAGCCGGTCGGTCACCGCAATCGCCATCGTGCTCGGATCGGCAGTTGTGGCCGCGGTCCGCACGATCGTCATCACGTCGCTTTGCGTCAGGAACGCGAAACCCGCGGGCGGCTGCGGATATTGCGTTCCGCCTCCGGGGTCGCCGGCACCGCCTCCGCTCCCGCCACCACCGCAACCACAAAGCGCCACGGAGAGCAGCAAGCAGGACGCGATCGATCGGATCAGGGAGGGCCTTGGCATTCGGCGGGCCTGCGCCTTGCACATGGTCCCTATTCTTACCATAGCCGCGAGGGTTCTCAAACTCCGCTCGCGGCCGTGTATCCCGTGGCTCTTCGATGCGGGTGTACACTCCCCCAACTGGAGGAGCCAGATGGAACAGCGCGTGAGCATCATCACTCTCGGCGTCGCGGATTTAACGCGCAGCAGGGAATTCTACGAGCGCCTCGGATGGCGGCGGTCGATGGCCAAAGCGGAAGGCATCGTATTCTTCCAGGCAGGTGGAATAGCCGTGGCCCTGTTCCCACGGCGCGAGCTTGCGAAAGATGCGAATGTCGCTCCCGACGGCGACGGCTTCACGGGATTGTCGCTTGCCTACAACGCTCGCAATCGTGCGGAAGTCGACGCTGTGCTCGCCGACGCTGAAGCCGCGGGAGCGAAAATTCTCAAGCCCGCTCAGGAAGCCTTTTGGGGCGGCTATTCCGGCTACTTCTCCGATCCCGACGGTTTTCTATGGGAAGTCGCGTGGAATCCTTCTTTCCCGCTGGCACAGGACGGAAGCATTCGGATTCCGGACTAGTCCGCCGACGCGCGTGGCACCCAGGCCAGTTTATCGACGTCGTGTGACGTTACCCAAGGAAAGAGAACATTACACAGGGGCGAAAGCCCTTGAACGACCCTGGGAACTGTGGTAACCAAGCACTACCCGACTCGCATCCGACGCGGGCCAAGCGAGATCACGAGGGGATGTCCCCCGCACCCCACATGCTCCGCAAACGTGCAGCATTCCGGGTCGCGGCATATTTTTCTCTGCTGTTCCTTGCGATTCTCTGCTCCGCATCCTTCGCCGCCCCTGCGCGCACAGCCAATCGGACCGGCGTCCACACGAAGAAGGCGTACCATCGGATACGTAAGACTCGGGCGCATCGACCCAGGCGCATCCACGGCCACCTCCGCCGAGCAGGGCGCGCTGCCACGCACCGAACTCCCGGCCGCAAACGGCAACACGTAAGCCTTACCGTCTTTCACGGACATTCTCGGTCGAACGTGGCCTCAACGGCGCTGATGCCGATAGCTCTGGCCGGGCAATCGCTGGCTCAGTCTCCGGTTCAGCAGTCAGCGCCTCAGCAAGAGCGCCTGCCTCAATCAAAGCCCATCCGAACCGGCGCCATCGAAGGAACGATACGCGACTCGAGCGGGCCGGTGGTGGGCGCAGCGGTTTCGCTGCGCAACATCGATACCGGCGACACGCGCCAGCAAACCGGGACAGCCGACGGCATCTTTCGCCTGATCGATCTGCCGCCGGGACACTACGAATTGAAGATCGCGCGCGACGGCTACACGTCCTACGCGGAATCCGACATCACCGTCGGCCCCGGCCAGGTGCTCGACCGCTATATCAAGCTCACGCCAATTTCGACCGCCACCCCTCCACTGCAACACGTCCCGGAGATGCCGCAAGTGAAAGCCTCCGCCCAGCCGCCGTCAGCCGCGCCGCCACCTCCGGCCGCTCCGCCGTATCCCGGCGTGCTGCAGCGCCTCGAAGAGGGGCAGCCGGCTTCGCCGGAATCCGCCGCGACGCCACCGCTTCCGCCCGCAGGCAAAGTCTTCGTGCCCGAGCCCGATCGCTGGGCGATCAGCATGCCCGATTGGGATCGCTACGGCGTTGGCAACGAGCGCCCTTATGTGAAAAGCCATCGCTGGGATCCGTTCGATCGCAACAATCTGAAAGGTGACTACCCTGTCTTCGGCCAGCAGACTTTCTTCAATCTCACCGCCGTCAGCGACACATTCCTCGACGGCCGCCGCCTCCCGACTCCAAGCGGCGTCAGCACCGCGCAGCCCGGCGAGCCGGGATTCTTCGGCAAGGGCGACCAAGTATTCCTCGATCAGGTGTTTCTCTTCTCGTTCGATCTGTTTCATGGCGACGCGTCGTTCCGCCCCGTCGATTGGCGCATCCGCGTCACTCCCGTCGTCAGCCTCAACTACCTCGACGTTCAGGAACTCGGCATCGTCAATATCGACGTGCGCAAGGGCACCACGCGCCTCGATTCGCATCTCGGCCTGCAGGAAGCATTCGGCGAAGTGAAGCTGCACGATCTCAGCCCCAATTTCGATTTCATCTCCGTGCGCGCGGGAATTCAAGAGTTCAATAGCGATTTCCGCGGCTTCCTTTTCGTCGATCAGCAACCCGGAGTACGCTTTTTCGGAAACTATTCTGACAATCGCTGGCAATACAATCTCGCCTATTTCAATTTCCTCGAGAAGAATACCAATAGCGACCTGAATTCGATGGCGCTTCGCAAGCAGCAGCTCATTCTCGCCAACGTCTATCGCCAGGATTTCCTCGTTCCCGGCTACACGGCGCAGTTCAGCGTGCACTACAACATCGATCAGGCCACGATTCATTATGACGACAACGGCTTCCTCGTGCGCCCTTCGCCGATCGGAGGCGTTGTTTCCGACGGCATGGTTCGCCCGCACGCGATCCACGCCCTCTATCTCGGCTGGACGGGCGACGGCCACATCGGCCGCCTCAATCTCACGCACGCCTTCTATCAAGCGCTGGGCAACGACAGCTTCAATCCCATCGCCAATCGCCCCGTCACAATCAACGCTCAATTCGCCGCTGCCGAGCTTTCCGTCGACAAAGACTGGACGCGCTTCAAGATTTCGGGCCTCTACGCCTCCGGTTCGGGCGATCCCCGCAGTGGACGCGCGCGCGGCTTCGATTCCATCGACGATTTCCCCGAATTCGCGGGCGGCATCTTCAGCCTCTGGGATCGCGAGGGCATCCGCCTAACAGGCTCCGGCGTGTTGCTTACGCCGCCCGATAGCATCCTGCCCGACCTACGCTCGAGCAAATACGAAGGGCAATCGAATTTCGTCAATCCCGGGATCTTTCTTGTCAACGCTGGAACGGATCTCGATCTAACGCCGAAGCTGCGCGCCTTCGTGAATGTAAGCTATCTGCAGTTCATGCGCACCGAGCCGCTCCAGCTTCTGCTGTTTCAAGGTAACATTCACCGCCCGATCGGCTATGACTACAGCGTCGGCGTTCGTTATCGCCCGCCTCTCACCGAAAATTTCTCGATCACTGCCGGTGCTGCCGGTTTGACGCCAGGGCAAGGCTTTTCAGACATCTACGGCGGAAAGACTCTGTTTTCGCTGTTTACCGACATTCGCTTTCAGTTCTGACCGGGAGACGGAATGCATTTTCTGGGTGAATGGATACGCGGATCGAGCAACCGGGAGCGGCGGCTGTTTCTCCCGCTCCTGATGCTGCTCGTCGCAATCTGTCTCGCGCTCGCGGCAGACTCCGGATCGCGCGCCCAAACGGAAGATTCACCGCCGCAGCAGCCGGAGCATCAGCGAGATGCCTTGAAGGCCAGCCCCGAAGGCCAATCCCAGGCGGATGTCGACCGCAAGAACGCCGGCTGTGTGGGCTGCCACACCACCACGGACCAGCCGACGATGCACCCGACGGGCACCGTCCGCCTCGCCTGCATCGATTGCCACGGCGGCGATTCGAGCGTCCACGTTGCTCCGGGCGCGCAGCTAGGCTCGACCGAATACGAAGACGCCAAAAGCCGCGCGCATCCCAAGTCCGCCATTCCCGAATGGGCGCGAAGCTCCGCGAATCCCATCCGCCCTTACACCGAGTGGTTGCGCGAGAATTATGATTACATTCGCTTCATCAATCCCGGCGATCTGCGCGTCGCCCCGCAGACCTGCGGCCAATCCGGCTGCCACGTCGCCGAAGTCCGCCGCGTGCAAACCAGCCTGATGACCACAGGCTCCATGCTCTGGGGCGCCGCCCTCTACAACAACGGAGCGTATCCTCTGAAAGATTCTCACTTTGGCGAAAGCTATTCGGCCGGCGGCACGCCGCAGGCCGTGCTCACGATGCCGCCGCCCACGCCGGAAGAAACGCGCGACAAGGGCATCCTCCCGGAAATTACGCCGCTCGAGCGCTGGGAAATTTCGCAGCCCGGCAACGTCCTGCGCGTTTTCGAGCGCGGCGGCGAAAAGAAAGGCGAGATCGGCAATCCGGATCGCGAGGAAGAATCCGGCCGGCCGGACGACAAGCTCAGCGATCGCGGCTTCGGCACCGAGCTTCGCACCGATCCCGTTTTCCTCGGCCTGCAAAAAACGCGCCTCCTCGATCCCCTTCTGTACCTGCCGGGAACGAACGATGAAGCGGGCGATTATCGCGGCAGCGGCTGCACGGCGTGCCACGTCGTCTACGCGAACGACCGCTCGCCCGATCATTCCGGCCCGTACGCCATCTACGGAAACATGGGGCAAACCGTCACGTCCGATCCCACGATCCCGAAAAATGAGTCGGGCCATCCGATTCGCCACTCATTCACGCGAGCGATTCCTTCAAGCCAGTGCATGGTCTGCCATGTCCATCCCGGCACGAATATGGAAACCACCTATTTCGGCTACACCTGGTGGGACAACGAGGCCGACGGCGAGCTGATGTACCCGCACGAGCAGCGAAATCCGACCGAAGAAGAAAAATATCAGGTCGCGCTTCGAAATCCCGAGCCGGCTGCCGCGAAGGGTCTCTGGGCCGATCCGAAGTTTCTCGAGCAGGTCGGCACCCCCGAATTCAATAAGAAGCTCAAGACCGATCAGTTCGCGGATTTTCACAGCCACGGGTGGATTTTCCGCGCCGTCTTCAAGCGCGACCGCAAAGGCAATCTGCTCGACGCCAACGATAAGATCGTCTCGCCCAACGATCCGCAGAAATTCGATAAAGCCGTCCACCTGAAAGACATCCATCTCGAAAAAGGCATGCAGTGCATCGATTGCCATTTCGAGCAGGATAATCACGGCAATGGAAACCTCTACGCCGAGCCGCGAGCCGCCATCGAACTCGATTGCATCGATTGCCACGGCACCATCGACAAGCATGCCACGCTGATCACCTCGGGACCGGCCGCTCCCAATGGCGGCACGGATCTCGAGACTCTGCGCACGCCGTGGCGCGAGCGCCGCTTCGAATGGCGCGACGGCAAGCTTTATCAGCGCTCGATGGTCGAGCCGAGTGTTGAATGGGAAGTCGTCCAGACGCTCGACACCATCACGCCCGGCAATCCGCACTACAGCGAAAAATCGCGCTGGGCGAAAACAGTTCAGCTCGATGGCAAAACGTGGGGCGCTGTTCCGAGTGATTCTTCGCAGCTCGCGCATCCCAATAGCAAAATGACGTGCTACGCCTGCCACACCTCGTGGACCACCAACTGCTGGGGTTGCCATCTCTCGATGATGGCGAATCAGCGCAAGCCCATGCTCCACAATGAAGGCCTGATCACACGCAATTGGACCAGCTACGCCTTCCAGGTCCTCCGCGACGATGGTTTCATGCTCGGCATCGACGGCACCGTCACCGGCCATCGCATCGCGCCCGCCCGCTCGACCTGCGCCGTGATCGTCAGCTCGCAAAATGCCAATCGCGAGTGGCTCTATTACATGCAGCAGACCGTTTCAGCCGAAGGCTTCGCCGGCACCGCGTTCAGCACCTTTGTCCCGCACACAGTCCGCTCGAAAGAAACGAAGGCCTGCGATGATTGCCACCTGACCGCGGCGAACGACAACAACGCGTGGCTGGCTCAGGTGCTCCTACAAGGGACGAATCTCGTGAATTTCATGGGCCGCTACATCTACGTTGCCGAGGGCAAAAAAGGATTCGACGCCGTCATCACCGCCGAACACGACGAGCCTCCGGCCATTTTCGGCAGCTATCTCCAGCGCCTCGCCTATCCCGATGACTATCGCAAGCACGTTGCCGAAGGCCGTCAGCTGAAGCAGGCCATCCACCACGAAGGCGATGTCCTCGCCGTTCAGCTCCGCGGCGAATATCTCTACGCCGCCACCGGAAAGGGCGGCTTGCGCATCTACAACGTCGCGAATATCGATAACAAAGGCTTCTCCGAAAAAATGGTCACGGCCCCCGTTTCTCCCATCGGCCAGCGCTTCTATCTGAAGACGAAATACGCGGCCGATGTCGCGAGCCCATCGACACTAGCTCTCGATCCGGCGCGCTCGAAAAATCCGAAGAACGAGGAAGGCCCGATCCATCCGATCTACGCCTTCCTCTACGTAGCGGACAAATACGAAGGCCTCGTCGTTGTCGGCGATCCGAATATCAAGGGCAAAAGCCCCGGTGTCAGCACGCTCCTCGACGGCGACCCGCGCAACAATTTTCTCAAGCGCGCGCTCGCATTTAATCCCAACGGTATCCTCAACGGCGCTCGCCGCATCACCATCGCAGGCGTCTACGCCTACATTCTTTGCGATCGCGGTCTGGTCGTCGTGGATCTCGATAATCCTCTCAAGCCGCGCGTCACCGCCGAAATTGGCGCGCCCACGCTCGTCGATCCGCAAGGTATCGACGTTCAGTTCCGCTATGCGTTCGTCGTGGATGAGCAAGGTCTGAAGGTTCTCGACGTGACCGCCCTCGATCAGCCGAAAATCGTGCCGGGAGCCTCAGTTCCATTTCCCGATGCTCGCAATGTCTACGTCGCCCGCACCTACGCCTACGTTTCCGCCGGCAAACAAGGAGTGGGGATCGTGGATGTCGAGCAGCCCGAACATCCGCAGCTCGATCAGCTCTTTTCCGACGATGGCAAACTAAACGACGCCACCAACGTCAAGATCGGCATGGTCGACGCCAGCGCGTTCGCCTTTGTCGCCGATGGACGCAACGGCCTCCGCATTCTGCAGTTGATGTCGCCCGAAGACTCGCCGAATTCCTACGGTTTCAGCCCGCGCCCCACGCCCAAGCTCATCGCCACCTATCGCACGCACGGGCCAGCGCTTGCAATTTCCAAGGGAGTTGACCGCGATCGCGCTGCGGATGAGAGTGGAAACCAGCTCGGCGTGTTCGGCCGCCGCGGCGCGCGCCCATTCAATCGTGAGGAAGCGGAACGCCTCTATCTGCGTGACGGCAAAGTCTACACGGTCACACCCGATCCGCCCCAGCCCACGAAATAACGCCTCTGGGATTTTCGCCATTCCTCACTTCGTCTTCATCACGTACACGCCATTCCAATCCGGCTCCGGCGCATTCTCCATGAATTCCAGCGCGCGCTGCAGAAACACCTGCGTCGGCCCATCCTCGGGATAGCTGCCCAGCAGTTCGCCAAATCGGCCCGCAGCCGCGCGCCAATCCTGTCTCAGATAGGCGGTCATCGCCTCGTCAAATTTCGTAAGCAGCGGCTCGAATCTTGCCCGCTCCGCCGCGCCTCCCATCAGTTCGTAGATTTTCACGGCCTGGCTCTTGCCCTTCACCGTGATCCGATCGAGTTCGCGGCAGGTAAACTGGCTCGCCACCTGCTGGTACGTTCCCTCGGCGATCACGACCGAGATCCGGTAAGTCTTCGTAATCCCCTCGAGCCGCGAAGCAAGATTCACGTTGTCGCCCATCACGGTCCACGCCAGCCGTTTCGCCGAGCCCATGTTTCCCACATTCACCGGCCCGGTATTCAACCCGATTCCAATCGCCAGCGGAGCGCGTCCCTCCGACTTCCACTTGCGGTTGAGCTTCTCGAGCCCTCGAATCATCTGCAGCGCGCACTTGCATCCGCGGATCGCGTGATCCTCTTGCGGATACGGAGAGCCCCAGAACGCCATAATCGCATCGCCGATATACTTGTCGAGCGTGCCCTGATTGGCGAAGACCGCCTCGGTCATCTCTCCCAGGTATTCGTTCAGCAGCAGAACAAGTTCGTCCGGCGTCAGCCCTTCCGACAGCGTCGTAAACCCGCGAATGTCGCTGAACATCACCGTGAGTTCCTTCATCTCCCCGCCGGGACGAATATATTTCTGCGGGTCTTTCTCGATCAGCGAGATCACGTCGCCCGAGAGATATTGCGAAAACGTCTTGCGAATTCTCCGCTTCTCGCGTTCTTCGAAAATCATGCGGAAACTCGTGATTGCGGCATAGTTCGCCACGAGCGTCCCCGCCGGAATCACGAAGCTCAGCCACCGCCCCTGCGCCGCAAACGCCCAATAGACGAACCAAACGAAGGCAGCCAGCCCCGCCAGCAGCAACAGTGTCGAATAAAGCGGTTGCACGCGGCCAAACAGCAATCCGAAACCAATCCCGAAAATCAGGATCACGCCGACATCGATCATCTCCTCGTTTAACCCGCGCTGCAGAAATCCGCGGCCCTTTTCGCCGCTGTGCAGCACGTTGTCGATGATGTTCGCGTGAACCTCCACTCCCATGTAGGTCCCCTCGAACGGCGTGTTCCGCATGTCCCCGATTGCGAGCGCGGTGCCGCCAACGAGCACGATTTTGCCGCGAAACGCCTCCGGAGGCGTCGCCCCGCTCATCACGTCCCACATGGAATAGTGCGCGTATGTGCCGTACGGCCCCGCATAGTTGATCAGCGCCGTGCCGTCGTGCGACGGCCGCAGCGTATGAGTTCCGAGTTGAATCCGCTCCAGCCCGTCTTCCGCGATATACGCCGCGATATTCTGATCCGGAATCTTTTCGTACTGCCGCACGATCTGCAGCGCCAGCGCAGGAAAGAAATCCTGATCCTGGTAGCGGACGATCAAGAGCGCATGCCGCAGCGTTCCGTCCGGATCGGGCCTGATATTGATGAAGCCATACGACGCGGCCGCTTCCGCGAGTTTCACGATGTTCGGCTCGACAGCTCCCTCCACCGTGCCGCCGTTATCGATCCACGCTTTTCCCATATCGAACTTGTGCCCGTTCTTCGCTCGCACCGGCAACACTTGCGGAAACGACTGCGCCCACACGATGTTGTAATAATCCACCGCGATCTTCGCATCGGAGGGCTCGAGATGCGCGTTGCTAAGAAAGACATGCCCGAGCACCACGTTGCCGCCGCTCTTCATCGCCGCCGCGAGGCTCGCGTCCTGGTCGCTGCTGCTCTCGATGTCCTTTATCTTTCCAAGGAGCGCTGGCGAGATAGACTTGCCGGCATCGCGTCGCAATTCCTCGAGCGCCTCGATCGCCGAATTGCTCGCGGGCGTCGGAAACGTCTCGTCAAACGCGATCACGCCCGCGCCGCCGGCGTCGAGTTGCTTGATCAGCAGCGCGTAACTGTTTCGCGGAAGGGGAAACGAACCGATCTTCTGAAGAGTTTTCTCGTCGATTCCTACGATGACGATGCGATCGTCGTGGGGCCGCTCGCCGCGCATGCCAAAACGCAAATCAAGCGACCTCTGTTCGATGTTTTGGAGGAAAACAAAGCCCGCGTGTGTGTTACCGCCGATTCCCGAAAACGCAAAGAGCGTCAGCCCCGCGAGCGTCACCAGCATCGCCAGGACCACGTCCGTCTGCCGAATCCAAATTCTCCGCAGCCACGCCGATAATTGTCCCCGGCGTTGTTTCTGCGTCGTCATGTCACATCGCGCTTGGAATGAAGCGAAAATCTACCGGCATGTAGATACGCCAACGGGACACGAGCCGCTCGAACCGCTCCTTTGCTCTCCCACGGCGATCCCGACGCCCACGCCCAGCGCCACGCCCGCCGTAATAATCCCCCAACGCAACCCGTGCCCGCCGCGAGCCAACACCGGCCCTCCAGATCCTGTCACACCCGTGTCGAGAATGCTGGCGTTCTGTAGGCCCGTGGGCGTCTTCGTGACTTGAAATCCTCCGGCGGGCACCACGTTCGTGATCACCACCATCTGGCCTGCGCCCACCGTGATCGTGTTCGCGCCGGACTGCCCCGTGTTCTGCGCCACCTGCGTGTTCCCGAGCGGCGTCACCGAGACGCGCCCCTGGTAGCAAATCACCGTCGTGCTGTCGTTTTCATATCCCACGTAGAAGTCCGTGCCGATCACGCCGATCACTGCGTTGGGCGTCCTCATCTGAAATTTGCCGCCCGGCTTCGTTATCTTCACCACCTGGCTTCGCACCTTGCCGTAGTCCATCTCGAGAGAACGTCTGCTGGGAAGCCGCATCGTGCTGCACGATGCGCAGTTCGCTGTTCGAGCCCAGGCTCAAGAGTGACCCGTCCGTCAGGCCGGCGCGCACGCGTCCGCTTGGCGCCGTCGCCAACAGGTCGTTCCACTGCAGCGGCTCTTTTACCTGAGCGGTCTGCGAGTTCACGGATGCCGCCGGTATCATCGCGTCGATCTGCCCGGCCTGCTGTCCGGCCGCCTGCGGCTGACCCAACACCGGCAAAACGCACAGCAGACAACAGAGCAAGCTGGCGCAAACGCGCCTGAATGGAATCAAAGTCGTCCCTCCTCGCCTCCAGGTGGTTTTCGGACACCCCGCCCCTGAGTAGCCCCATTCTCCCAAGCACCTTTCAAATGTCAACGCTGGCAACCGCACCTGTAGCCGTTCTGGTAAAGCCGCTCCAATCCGTTGATTTCATTTTGAATCGGCGTACGCTTGTCTCTGCGCACCCGGTTGGCGTATGATGCCCGCCGTTGTGAGGAGGTAGCCACCATGTCTCTCGTCACAGGCATTCACCACATCACGCTTTGCGCCAGTCAGGCGCAAGAAGACATCGATTTCTTCACCAAAGTCGCCGGCCAGCGAATGATCAAGCAAACGGTCCTTTTTGACGGCCGCTATGCGCACTATCACTTGTACTACTCGAACGCGAATGCCGAGCCCGGCTCGGTCGCAACCACGTTCCCCTATCAGCGAGTGAAGGGGCGCCCCGGTTCCGGCCAGATTTCGGCAACGTCCTACACGATTCCCAAGGGCACGGCCAAATTCTGGGTCGATCATCTGAATCGCCACAAGGTCAAGCACACGGGACTTCAGGAGCGCTTCGGCCAGGCGTTCGTTCGCTTCGACCATCCTTCCGGCTTGCAGTTGGAAGTGGTCGAGGACACAGTAGACAAACGGAAGGGCTGGACCACCGAAGAGATCAGCGGCAACGTCGCTACCCGCGGCTTCTACGGCGCCGTCCTTTCCGTAAAGGAAGTCCCCGAGACCGAAAGATTCTTCATCGACGCTCTCGGCCTCCGCAAGACAGGCACGGAAGGACCATACCACCGCTTCGAAATCGGCGCCGGCGGCCCCGCTCGCACAATAATCCTCGTCCACGAGCCCGATCGCCCGGCAGGCAGCTGGATTTTCGGCGCAGGCACGGGACATCACCTCGCGCTCAACGTCGGCACGGATGAAGCCCTGGCCGAACAAAAAGCGCTCTACGAGGAATTGGGCTACACCGACGCTTCCGAGATCAAGGACCGCGTCTATTTCCACTCCGTCTACTGCCGGTGCCCGGGTGGAATCCTCGTCGAGGTTGCCGCCACAGCTCCCGGCGGTTTCGCGCGCGATGAGCCCTACGATCAGCTCGGCCGGCAGCTTCTCCTGCCTCCTTGGTTCGAGCAGCGGCGCCCCGAGATTCTGAAGATGCTCGAACCGATCAAGGTGCCGGAATCGAACGGCCCGGTCGCAGTCACACAGAGCGCGTCCGGCGCCTCGCGGCGCACGGATGCAACGTTTATCGGGGGCGATACTCCACGAAACTAGGTGGAGAGCACGGCAGCACCGCGGCGGCTTTGTCGGGGGGACCGCCGCGGAGGGCAGCGCGGGTGGCGCTTTTCATTTCTCACGCTCTTTCTTCAGCCCCTGATGATGGTGCTCCGCTCGCGCCGCGCGCCCAGCGGCTTTTTTGGCGGAATCCGCATATTTGTACGGCCTAGGAGTGGGGATGAAGAAAGTGAGGCTCGCGAAGATTGCAGGACCGGCGCTTTTGCTCGTCGCCTTCGTGTTGGCTGGCCCGGCGTCGGCTCAAATCGACCCGTCGGGCGAATGGGCGCCGAGGTTTCACGAAGACTGGCTCGAACGCATACCGGGCCCGGAAATTGGCGATTACCTGGGTCTTCCGATCAACCCCGCCGCGCGCATGCAGGGCGATACCTGGGACGCGGCCCTCGTCGAGATTCCTGAGAATCAATGCAGGGCCCACGGCGCCGATTATGCGTGGCGCGGCCCTTCGAATATTCGCATCTGGAAGGAAGTCGATTTGGCCTCGCAGAAGCTGATCGCCTATCACATATATACTTCCGCCTACAATGAGTACCGAACCATCTATATGGATGGGCGCCCGCATCCTCCCGATTATGCCCGCCATACCTGGCTCGGCTTCTCTACGGGACACTGGGAAGGCGACACGCTGGCCATCTTTACCGATCATCTCAAGGAAAACTGGGTTCGCCGCAACGGCATTCCTCGCAGCGATGAGGCCACCGTCAGCGAACACATCATGCGCCACGGCAATTATCTGACGGTCGCCGTCATCACCTACGATCCGCTCTATCTCACGGCGCCGTTCATCCGCACCACGGACTTCGTTTTCGATCCGCAGCAGCAAATTGCCCCATGGCCGTGCGAATCCGTCGACGAAGTGGACCGCCCCGAAGGAGAAGTTCCCGCTCATCTTCCGGGAACCAACACCTTCCTCGACGAGTTCCCTGCCAAATACGGGATACCTCCCGAGGCAGCCCGAGGCGGTGCGGAAACGATGTATCCCGAATATATGTTGAAGATGAAAAATATGAAGCGCTTGCCGCGGCCAAAGCCCGCGCCTCCACAATGACACGCAAAACGATTTCGAAAATGAACTGGAAAGAGATGAGGAGCACCCAATGACAACCAAGCTGCTCACTTCTTCCAAGAGCCGCCTCGCGCTCGGCGCACTCAGGATCGTCGCCGCGCTCGCTCTCTTTGCTGCGGCCGCGTCGTGGCAATTCGCCCGCGCGCAAGCTCCGGCTGCGCCGCCCGCCGCGCCCAACCCGGCAAACGTCGAGGTTCACGTTCTCCACGTGCAGGGCAGCGTCTACATGCTCGTCGGCGCCGGCGGCAATATCACGATGCAGGTCGGCACCGATGGCGTACTGCTCGTCGACACCGGTCTCCCGGGCACAAGCGACAAAGTTCTCGCCGCCATTCACAGCGTCACCGACGAGCCCATCCGCTACATCATTAACACGCACTTCCATGCCGACCACACCGGCGGCAACGAAGCCCTCGCCAAATCGGGCAATACGATCGCGGGCGGCAACGTCGTCGGAGATATCGGCGCGAGCGCCGGAAATCAGGCGGCCATTCTCGCGTTTCAGACCGTTCTCGACCGCATGAGCGCGCCCACCGGCCAGCAATCTCCCACGCCGCAGGGCGCATGGCCCACCGAAACCTACACCACGCCCGAGCGCAAACTTTTCTTCAATGGCGAAGCCGTTCAGGTGATCCACATCCCCGACGCGCACACCGACGGCGATAGCATCGTCTTCTTCCATCGCTCGGACGTGATCAGCACCGGCGATATTTTCGTCACCAACCGCTATCCGATCGTCGACATGGCGCACGGCGGCAACATCCAGGGCGTGATCGCCGGCCTCAACCGTATCATCGAACTCGCCACTCCCGGCCCCACGGACGAGGGTGGCACCCTGATCGTCCCTGGCCACGGCCGTCTGTGCGATCAGTCGGACGTAGTCTTCTACCAGGAAATGGTCACCATCATTCGCGACCGCATTCAGGACATGATCGGTAAGGGCATGACGCTCGAACAAGTGAAAGCCGCGCGCCCCACGCAGGATTATGATCCGCGCTACGGCGCCACCAGCGGCATCTGGACCACCGATATGTTTGTGGAGGCTGTCTACAAGAGTTTGACCAAAAAAGATTGAAACGGGCGCTGCGGTTCGCGCCTCTGATCCATAGCGCCGAAAGCGTTCTAATATCACGGGGGACCATATGAAACATGCACTGGCCATTGTTCTCGCGGCTGCCGCGCTCGCTTCCGCCGGCGCGGCATACGCCCATCACTCCTTTGCCGCCACCTATTTCGTGGATCGCGAGATCACCGTCGAGGGCACGCTCACGCAGTTCCTTTTCCGCAATCCCCACTCGTTCATCAAGATTCAGGCGCCCGACGCCGATGGCAAGATGCAAATCTGGTCGATCGAATGGGGCGGCGGCGCTCAGTTGGACCGCGAGCACGTCACCCGCGACACTTTGAAGCCGGGCGACCATGTGATCGCCACCGGCAATCCGGGCCGCGATCCCACCGAGCACCGCATTCGCTTGCACAAGCTCGTCCGCCCATCCGATGGATGGAAGTGGGAAGGCGTAATCATGTAGCTGCCCGGCGCGAGCCGTGGACTTACGGGTGGAAGCGTGAGCCTTTAGGCTCTCGAAAAACCCGATGTGATAGAGCGGCTTTAGCCGCGAGTTTGCTCTTCGCCGCGCACATTTGCGAGACAGCTTCGAGTTGTTGGGGGGGACTGATGAATTTTAAAATCCTGCAAAGCCGCGCCGCGTTGCCTTTTCTCGCCATGGCGCTGCTGTCGATCGCCATACCGGCTCGCGTCAGTGCGCAGTTCGGTCCGCCGCCGCCGGCCGCCAAACCGCCGAATCCGCGATTGATTGCCCCGCAGGATTTCACCGGCTACTGGGTCGCCATCGTCACTGAAGATTGGCGCTATCGTATGATCACAGCCGATAAAGGCGACTACGGCGGTGTCCCTCTCACCCAGCAGGGTCATGCCCTCGCTGAGACGTGGGATCCCGCCAAGGACGCCGCCGACGGCAATCAATGCCGAGCCTACGGCGCTGCCGGCCTCATGCGCATGCCGACGCGTCTGCATATCACCTGGCAGGACGACAACACCTTGCGCGTCGAGACCGACGCCGGCATGCAGACTCGCCTTTTCCACTTCGACACCACCGCACCCGACAGCATGAAGCCCGAATGGCAGGGCTATTCCGTCGCCTCCTGGGAAGGCCTTCCGCCGGGCGGGATGATGCGCTTGCCCACCACGCTGCTTGGTCCCGGAGGCGGTCCTCACGGTGCCTCCGAAGGCTATCTGAAGGTCATCACCACGCACATGCGCCCCGGCTACCTGCGCAAGAATGGCGCTCCGTATGGCGCCAACGCCGTACTCGAGGAATATTTCGACAGCTTCAAGGAAGCGAACGGCGACACCTGGCTCGTCGTCACCGCGATCGTTACCGATCCCCAAAATCTCTACCAGCCCTTCATCACCAGCGACCAGTTCAAGAAGCAAGCCGATGCAACCGGCTGGGACCCCACTCCGTGCGAGGCGAAGTGAAGCCTTTCGAAACGGAACGAGTGCAGGGTCGCGAAGAAGTGGAAGGGCGGGGCTTTAGCCCCGCCGTAAGCCATGCCCTCTTGTCAGGGGCTTTAGCCCCGGAAGCTCCAAGGACCGCGGATGTGGTTTGCTAATTTCTTGCAGTGGCTTCACGACACGCAATTCAGCACCATAATGCGCGAGTCGATTTGGGCCGAGCCCATCGTCGAAACGATTCACGTCCTCACGCTCACTCTTTTCCTCGGATTCGCCGTGCTGCTCGATCTTCGCCTTCTCGGCGTCTGCCTGCGGCGTAGAAAGATGTCCGAGGTTCTGCAGCAGCTGAACCCTTACCTCTTCGTCGGCTTCGCCATCATGGTGATCTCGGGCTTGCTTCTCTTTAGCGGCGACCCGCCGGCCTTCTGGGGCACGTTCTTCTTCAAAATCAAAATGGTTTTCCTCGTACTTGCGGGCCTCAACGTCCTGATTTTCAACGCTACCATTGGCCGCAAGGTCGCCGAATGGGACCTGGCTCCGAAAACACCGCGAGCGGCCAAGGTCGCTGCAGTCGTGTCGATCGTGCTTTGGGTTGCCATCGTCGCGGCCGGCCGCGCGATCGCCTACGCTCTTCCGCCACCATGAGGACCGTAACGACAATGACAAAGCCGGGGCAAATGAGGAGGTCCGAATCCCATGTGGCTTAAGATGGCCGTCCTGTCGTTCTGCAAATGGTGCAACGAATCGCCCTGGGGCCACGGCGTGCGCGATTCCGTCTGGCTCTTCCCTTTCGTCGAAATTTTTCATCTCCTTGCCCTGGGCGTCCTCGGAGGCACGGTCCTGATCCTGAATCTGCGGCTCCTCGGCTTCCGCTTTCAAGGCGAGCCCGTCTCCGAGCTCGCTGAGGATGTCCGGCCGTGGATGCTCGGCAGCCTAGCGGTAATGTTGGTGTCCGGATTCCTTCTCTTTTGCACCGAAGCCGTCAAGATGTACGGCAGTCCGGCTTTTCGCTTCAAGATGATCTTCCTTTTCCTCGCCGTCGTTTTCACCTTCACGATCCACTGGAAATTCGTCACTGCCGACGACGCCCGCTTTTCGCGTTTCTGGCGGGCCGTCGCGGCAGTCGTTTCGCTCGTTCTATGGGCCGGCGTAGGCCTCGGCGGCCGCGCCATCGGCTATTACGGCAGCTGACGCCGTCGCCCCGGGCCTTTGTCTTCGCCTTTGACTTTCAGGGTGCCCCATCCTCGGTTTGTGAGGGTGGGGCCTTTGCTGCAAGCACAACCACCGCGCCCCCTCACGTCTCCGTAACGAAGCTCCCGCTAATACGCAGCATCGAGCAGCGCGAGAATCTCCTCGCGCGTCACCGGGCGGTCCACCACATTCAACCGCGCAAAATGGTGCTCGATGGTACCCGCAATTTCACCGACTTCGCTTTTCGGCACGCGCGCATCGCGCAGGCAATGCGGCACGTCGAACTGCGCGATGAATTTCTCGACGCGGTCCGCGCACGCGAGCGCGCCAGCCTTGGGTTTCGCGGCATCGAAGGCGATCCCGAAGCCTTTCGCGATCGGCCCAAACCGCTGCGGCCCCATTTCGGCCATGAACCGCATCACGTGGGGCAGCGTGATGCACGAAGTGACGCCGTGCGGCACATTCCACTTCGGCCCGATCTGGTGCCCGAGCGCGTGCGACAGTCCGAATCCGGTATTCAGCGCGCCGAAAATCGAAAACCACGAAGCCAGCTGGCAGAATCCCCGATGCGCCACGCGATCGTCGCCCGTGGCGCGAATCGACGCCGGCAGATGCGCATCGAGCAGTTCGATAGCCTTCGACGCGAGCGTGTCGCTCATCAGTTGATGGCGCGTGGAATAGATCGTCTCGACCGCGTGATCGAGCGAGCGCATTCCCGTCGACACCCACAGCCAGTCCGGCGTTTCGAGCGTGAGCAGCGGATCGTTGATCACGGTCTTCGCAAGAATCCGCGGATCATTGACGCCCTCCTTCACGCGCGTGCTTTCATCGGTGACGCCTGCCACGTGCGTGTACTCGCCGGCCGAAATCGTGGTAGGAACGGCGATATGCGTGATGTCGCGGGCGCGCGCCGTTTCCGCGGGCGTCGGCGCCGAGCCGGGCGATAGCGCCGCCGCGAGCGGATCGCGGCCATTCAACACGGCGTAAGCGGCCACTTTCGAGCAGTCGATGGGGCTGCCGCCGCCGAAGCTCACGATGCAATCGGCATTCACGCGTTCGATTTCCGCCAGCAGCTCGCGCACTACGCTGATTGGCACGTGTTGGCGTACGCCGGTAAAAACGCCGGCGCAGCGCGCGCCCAGCACGCCCGTCACCTTCGCCAGCAGCGGCGACTTGCCGAGCGTCTTCCCGGTGACCACGATCGTGCGCTTCAGACTGCGGCGGTCGAGCTCGTTTGCGAGCGCGTCGATTTTGCCGGGCCCGGAAATCACGCGTTCTAGGCGGCTGAGATTGAATTCTCCAACGGGCGCTTCCATCGTCAGCTCTCTCCTCGTTCCTGCGTCCGTCATATTCTATCCTTCCGCGTCTTCGCCTTTGACGTTTCGGGTGCCCCATCCTCGGTTTGTGAGGGTAGGGTTTTCGCCCCGGTATGCTCCTCCGCCGTCACTTCTTCACGGGCGTCGCAGGGCCGCTGAAGTTGAAAATATCGGCCACGGCCTTCCACGAGCCGTCCGTCTCTTTCTTGAAGACGGTCACCCATTTTCCATCTCGCGCTTCCACCTTCTTCGTTTTCGGGTTCGTGGCTTTCTGAGTGAACGTTCCCTCCGCGTACCCGTAATCGCCGGCCTTGGAAACGTCCACTTTTGCCGTCTGAATGTCGATCGAGAAATTCGGATCAGCAAAGACGCCCTGCAGCGCCGCCTTGATTGCCGGGAGACCCGTGACCACCGGCGCGTCCGGCATGAAAACGGACGCGTCCGGATCGTAAAACGCGAGGAACTTGTCGATATCTTTGCCGGCGGAAGATGTCGACGACGCCGTAATCGCATCGCGGATCGCTTGCGCGTCGGCCACTCGCGTATCGGACAGCCCTGGCGGAGGCGCCGGCGAGCACGCTGCCAGCATTAAGACGAACAGGGCCGAGGCGAATAGTTTCTTCATTCGCATTTCCGTCCTCCTTCCCTCTTTGTCAGGCAGCGGGTTCGATTTCAGGCGTTCTGCAGTTCGCGCAGCATGCGCTGCGTCTCGCCGCAAAATCGCGAGGTTTTAGGGGGTCGGAGCTTCAGCTCCGACACTCGCCCAGCTAAGGGGCACGGGCTTCAGCCCCTGAAGATACTCCTACGCGTTCTGCAGCTCATGCAGCATGCGCTGCTCTTTACCGTAGGGATCGTCGACCGCCTTGCATTCATCATTCAAAATCATGACGGCGCGGCGCGTGTTATCGAATGCGGGCCAGTCCGGCATGCTCGGATGATTCGGGTTTCCCGTGCGCGCGAACGCCACCCACGAGCCGCTCACCTTGCTCGCCAGCGCATAGCGGTCCTGCCCATCGCCCGTCATCGACTTGGCTGCGTCCACGTTATCGAAAACAAACGGGATTTCCAGCGTGTGGAAGGTGCGCAGCTTCCCATCGCGTACCGGCGATCTCCACGTGAAGTAATACTGATACACGGGCGCGCCCCCTGCGCGGCTTTGCGCTCGGCCTCGAGGACGACTCCCGCGCGGAACGTGGCATCCGACGCGATGATCAGAAACAGGTCCGTATTGCTCGCCTTCGGGCGCCCGGCGCGATATGCCGCGATCAGTTGGTCCACTTGCTCATCGCTCGCCTTGCGGACGAAACCCTTCACGCGCTTGTGCAGATCGGCGTCGTCGATCGGATCGAGCTGCTGCCCCGGGAAAAACGTCACTTCGGTTTCCACGGTCCCGATCAACGACGGAATATCCGCCGAAATCGCCGGTGCCACCGGATCGAACGGATTCACGGGCAGCGTCGTGCCATCAACCACCGGAGCGAGCACCAGCCCGCCGGGGCCACCCATGCCATTGCCGGTCATCTCGCCCATCACCTTCAGCAACTGGTCCATCGGAAGCTGCTGCATCTGATCAACCTGATCCGGCTGCAACCCCAGCTTCGCCATAAATGCCGTCGCCGATTTCGCGGCCACTTCCTTCGGCACTCCTCTCACGTCCGCGCCGCTCTCCACAATCGCGCGATGGAAGAGTCCCTTCGCGGGAGGCATCGCCATCAGCGCGCTCACTTTTCCGCCGCCGCCCGATTGCCCGAAAATCGTCACATTGTTCGGATCGCCGCCGAACGCCTCGGCATTGTCGCGCGCCCATTCGAGCGCCGCGACGATATCGAGCATGCCGACATTGCTCGCCTGCGCATATTTCTCGCCGCCCAGTTCGGCGAGATACAAGTAGCCGAAAACGCCCAGCCGGTGATTGATCGAGATCGCGACCGCATCGTGTTTTCGCGCGAGCTCCGTGCCGTCGTACATGATGAACGCGCCCGAGCCCGTGGTATATCCGCCGCCGTGCAGCCACATCATCACCGGTCGCTTGTGTCCGCGTCCCACGCTCGGCGTCCACAAATTCAGGACAAGGCAGTCTTCGCCCATCGGTCCGCCAGGATCCATCGCCTCGACTTCCGGCGGCACCACGCCGCGAAATTGACTGTCGAGTTGAGGCGCGCGCAAGCCGTACGCAGTCGTCTCGCGCACCTTGGTCCAAGGCTGCGGCTTCGCAGGTGGCAAGAAGCGCCCGCCGCCGGCGGTCGACGCGCCGTATGGCACACCCTTGAAGCACTGCACCTTGCCATCCGCGATTTTCAGCCCGCGAATTTTTCCCGCGGTCGTCTCGACAACAGCGCCAGCAGCCGCGCCATCATCCCCCATCGCCTTCGCCAGCCGTCCGCCCATCAAAGATCCAGCCGTTATTGCCCCCATCCCAATCCCTGAACGAATGAATGATCGCCGATTCATCGCATCCCCCGCCGCGAAAATATCCGGCGCCCACCACGGCGCCCCCAAACGGCGGCTAGTGTACCCCCTCTCCGCAATTTTTGTGGAGAACAATTGCGTTTCCCGAGCGTGCCGTACGAGTATCCTCCGCATAAATAAGAAAAGCTCCCTAGGTGCTATCATACTCAGAGAATGGGCGTCGAATTCGAGTGGGATGCCGAGAAAGCCAAAAACAACAAGGCAACCCACGGCATGGATTTTCGGGAGGCGCTGACGGCCTTCGCCGATCCATTCGCCAGGGTTTTTGAGGATGAAGAACACTCTGAAGAAGAGCTTCGCGAAATCATTATCGGCCATTCAGCAAAGGGAAGACTGATTTTGGCGTGTTTCACGGTCCGCGATAAGAGAATTCGGATCATCAGCGCCAGGAAAGCGACACCCCTTGAGCGTAAAGACTATGAAGAGAACGTCGGATTCTAAGAAGCGTCGGGTTGCAAACGATGCGATGCGGAGCGAGTACCGCTTCGACTATAAGCGAGCCAAACCAAACAGGTTTGCGGAAGGGATGGCCAAAGGCGCGCTTGCCGTTGTCCTCGAACCGGATGTTGCCGCCGTGTTCCGGTCCTCGGAATCTGTCAATACGCTTTTGCGTTCCGTGATTGCGGCGATGCCCGGCCCAGAGCGCTAGCCGTCTCCTCCGAAGCCCGCGAAGTTCAGGCTCTGTGAGTTCTAGTTCCCGCGTCCCGGGAGCTTCAGAGGATTTCGTCCAATGGCAACCGCCGATGCCGTCAATGTGGGCGATGGGCCGGAAGATTTTTGGCCGACCTGGTTGTCCCTCTTGCTTGGCAGGCTGTTCAAGCTATCGAGATACGCCGCAATGCCGCGGTAAAGGCTCTCAGCGACGCGCTGCCGCTGGCTGCTCTCGAGCAGCAAGCTCTCGTCGCTCGCATTGCTGATGAACGAAATCTCCGACAGCACCGCCGGCATGTTGGCGCCAGTCAGCACGACAAACGGCGCCCGCTTCACGCCGCGGTTCGTCTCGCCCCGGCTCACCAGCTCGAGCCGCGTAGCCAGCGAACTCTGGATATCCCCTGCCAGCACCTTCGATTCCGCGATCTTCGCGTTGCTCGCGATCTTCTGCACCAGCTCGGGAAGATCGTGCAGCGACGACTGCGCGAGCGCATTCTCGCGCGTCGCGAGCTTCATCGATTCCGGCGAGGCTGACAAACTCAGATAGTATGTCTCGACGCCGCGCGCCTGTGGGCTGTCGCTCGAATTCGCGTGAATCGAGATGAAGAGGTCCGCGTGGGCCCGGTTGGCGATCGCGGTGCGATCTTCAAGCGAAACGAATTTGTCGGTCGTGCGCGTGTAGACCACCTCCGCGCCCGCGATATTCTGCTGGATCAGCCGCCCCAGCCGCAGCGCCACGTCGAGGCAGAGATTCTTTTCCATCAGGCCGTGCGGCCCCATCGCGCCCGTATCAAAGCCTCCATGCCCCGGATCGATCGCGATGCGGCTGATCTTCAGCCCCAGCGCCTGCGTGAGCGAAAGGCGATTTGCGCGGCTCGCGCTTGCCTCCGGAGGAATATTGGCCACGTTCTCCTGCTTCGCTGCCGAGTTCGCACCGCTCTTTGCGGCGCCCCCGGCCTGCGCGGAGACGTTGATCACCAATCGGTACGGATCCGAAAGCAGTTGCGCGGAATAATCCTTCGCTTTGTCCGCGTCGAGGACCAGTCGCACCACATCGTCGGTATTTTGCGCCGCGCGCACCCACTTCAACAGTCCGTCCCCGGCGGGAACCATCTTCTGCGGCACCGATGAATCCAGCCTCGCGCCGTGCAAATCGAAATAGATCCGCTCGGGCCCGCTGATGCGCGCCGAGTCGTATCGCACCGCATTGTCCAGCATCACGACGATCCGCGCGTCACTCTGCGTGCTCGACACCTGAATCCCGGTCACGTCCGGCATTCCCCCGCCGCTGAGCCGCGGTTCGGCGATCGGATCGATCTTCGACACTTCCTGAAATCCCTGCGTTTGCAGCCGGTCGTCCATCTCCTCGCTCGGCGCCGGGCTCTGCGAAAGTCCCGTGGTTGTCACTACCGCTCCGCTTCTCCCATTCGCCTCGACGATGCCGCGATTCCTGTGGCCAACCAGCGAAGCAAAGGTCGCCATCACCCGGCCGCGCACCGCCTGCAGCATTTCTCTCGGATGTTTGCCGGGCAGCGCAAAACCCGCGGCCAGCACGATCGCGGCAAATGCAACCATCCAAAGCTGCCACCCGCCCGACTTCGATCCACTCGCCGGCCTGTACGTCAGCTGCGGCGCCACCGAAGCGCCCGCTGCTTTCATGGATTCATTGCCGGCCGGACCCGCTGGCCCCGACGCCGATCCCGAATGTATGCCCGGCGCGACCTTCAGCTTGCGATCCGCCCGCTCGACAATCTCCGCCGACACAGTCGCACGCCCTTCGCCGTGCGCTTCGAGCAAAGCCTGATAGCAGATCCTGTTGATGTTTCGCGGGATGCCCTGGCTTCGCTCGGCGATCAGCGCCAGCGCCTCCGGCTCAAAGAGATCCCCGGTGCTGTGCCCAGATACCTTCAACCGATGCCGGATGTACCCCGCAGTTTCCTCCGGCGGAAAAGCTTCCAGGCGCTGCACCACCGCAATGCGCTGCTCGAGTTGCGCCAGTTGCGGCTGGCCCAGCTTCGCCGCCAATTGCGGCTGGCCCGCGAGAACAATTTGCAGCAGTTTGGTGTTCGAGGTCTCGAAATTCGAAAGCAGCCGGATCGTTTCCAGCACCGAATCGTCCAGGTTTTGCGCCTCATCGACGATCAGGACAAATCGCTTCCCCTTCATCAGCTCCGCAAATAGCATTTCGTTCAGCTTGTTGTGCATGGCCACAAGACCCATGCCCGTAGCGTCGACCCTCAGCTCGCTCAAAAGGTATTGGAAGAATTCGCGCGAGGTGCACTGCGTCTGAAACAGAAACGCAGTCCGAGCCTTATCGCGCAGCGCATCGAGCACCTGATAGAGCAGCGTGGTCTTGCCCATGCCGGGATCGGCGATCAGCGTCAGGAATCCCCGGCCGCTCGTGATGCCTTCGGTGAGCGCGTCGAGCGCCTGGCAGTGCGTCTGGCTCGGATACAGGTATGCGGGATCGGGCGTGACCCCAAACGGCTGCTGCCGCAATTTATAAAAATCGAGAAACATGGGCACAACCTCCGTCGCCGCCCGTAGAGGCAAATCGCCTTACCGGTTCCCTATCGTGGGATTCCAGCGAGGCGTCGAGTTATAGTACGGCTATACCGGGACCTAGCTCGGCTGCCGAGGGTGGGATGGCAACCGCGCAATTATTAGCCTGAATTCTGTTTTGGGTGCCTAGCCCCCTCATACTGTACTTCCGAGGGTACCGCGCGCGCAATGCTCTGGCCGGTCGGGCCCAAATTTGTCGCCGATCGGCTATCAGGCAATCGAGCACACGCCGCCCGCTACCCCGCTTGATCCGGGAGTTCAACCAGCACAGGCCCGACCTTCGCGGCCTGTTTTCGCGGCGCCGATTCATGCGTGGCAATCACGGCTGCCACGCCGACCACGGCTGCTACGATCCAATACCACGCAGGCATCAACGGATTCCCAGTCGCCCTGATCAGCCAGGTAACGGCAAACTGGGTGGTCCCACCGAACGTCGCGATGGAAACGGCATAAATGATGGCGACGCCGCCGGAACGGATCGGCGCCGGAAGAGATTCCGTCATCCAGACGATCATCGGGCACGCCGCAAATTCCGCGAGAATCGACAACACCGCGGTTGCGCCCAGCAACGTTGCCGTCGTACGGTAGTGCGAGATCACGTAAAACGACGGGAAAATCAACGCAAGCAATAGAACACTCGGCACCAGCATCATCGGTTTGCGGCCGATGCGATCCGACAGATCGCCGCTCACAAGGCTGACGGCAACGCCAGCCAGACCGGTCACGATCGTCGCGGCGAAGGCGATGCTCGCGGGCATGTGCAATGTGGAGATCGCATAGGTCGTCAGGTACGTCCGGATGTAGGAGCCAATCGTGGAGCTCGCCATCAGCAACAACCCGAGCACCGCAATAGACAGATAGGGGCGCAAGGGAACGTGTTCTCGCTCGTCGCCATCGGAGGCATGAAACGTTTCCGGCAAACTGCGCCGCAGCATCAGCCCAAAGGGCACGATGGCTGCGCCCAGCAAAAATGCGATGCGCCATCCGAAATCCTGTAGTTGCTGCGCGTTAAGAACGCTCGCAAGCGCAAAACCGACAAGCCCGGAAATCAGGATCGACACATTCTGGGTCCACGCCTGGAAGGCCGTGTAGAATCCTCGCCGCTCCGGCGGCGCCGCCTCCAGCAGGAATGCCGTCGTTGGCCCAACCTCGCCCCCCAGCGCGAAACCCTGCACCATCCGGAACAAAATTACGAGTACCGGCGCCGCCGCGCCAATCGAGGCGTAGGACGGCGTCAGTGCAAGGCCCGTGATCGCTACCCCCATCAGGGCGAACGAAAGAACCATGGCCGGTTTGCGTCCCGCCCGGTCGCCCATCCGCCCGATCACGTAGCTGCCGATCGGCCGTGTGACGAAGCCGACGCCGAACGTGCCGAGAGACGCGAGCAAGCTCGTTGTCGGATCGCTGGAAGGGAAAAAAGCTCGTCCGATATAAACGGCGAAGTAAGCGTAGGTCAGGAAATCGTAGAATTCGAGCGCGTTCCCAACGACAACAGCCGCAACGTGGCGTGCAGGAACCGACGCGCGCGTCTGCGGCATGCCTGTCATCGCTTCATAACTCGCGTGCCGCGCCCCGTCGAGGATCGCACGAAACCATGGGTGGGGATTCTAACTGAAAGAGGTAAAGGAAGCGCCAACAATAGTTCGGATAGCTTGGATCAATTCGGGCTCGTGGCCTCTTCTTGCCCTCGCTTCTACAGCGGCGAGGTGGTCGTTTTGCGGCGCCGAATGTTGATTCGCGCTCACTCCCGCCCAACTGTCATCCCGCCTGTCCTGACATGGGAAGGGACAGAGGCCGCATTCTGGCCGACGAGGGATCTGCTGTTGCCTTCGTAGCGGCCGCCCCGCATTTCAGGCGGACGGGGTCTTCTTCGCGCTAACTCCCGCCCAACTGTCATCCCGACAGAGGCCGCATTCTGGCCGACGAGGGATCTGCTGTTGCCTTTGTAGCGGCCGCCCCGCATTTCAGGCGGACCGGGTCTTCGCGCTCTTGAATTTATGTAGCTCACCCCGCTTTCCCGGGGTGAGGCTTTTGCCGCGTCACGCAACGGCGTCGGCCATCCATCACGGCCAGATCGAATTGAGCAGCGCCGCCAGCCGAAGCCCGGCCTTCGCCAACTGCTCCTGGACGACGGGGGCCGTTGCCTGTTCGTAGGGATCTGCGAGCCGCTCGTCAAGCTTCAGCATCCGCGTCGAGATGTGATCGTCGTCCGCGCAACTCGCCACCGGGCGCGGCGGCTCGATGGGAATCGCGTGAGGCAGCTTTCCGTAGGCTACTTCCTCCGCGAGCTGGTGGCTTTCCCATGCCCACGCAGCGAAGTCTATCCGGCCCGGCTGCCAAGAAGGAAATCGCGCGCGAAAATCGCGGTCGAGTTTTTCCGCCTCGCCGATTTCATCGGCCACCTGCTCGGGCGTCGGCGCCTGCGCGTCCTGCGGCGGCGCGAAATGCTCGATGATTCCCTCATCCCAAACAGAGTGCAGATTCGGAGAATAGGTCTCCCGCTGCGGATTCCTCTCTTGCGGCGCGAGATCGAAAAATGTCACCGGGACGCAGTTGCCGCCCAGGTCGTCGTTCGTCGTATCGTGCAGCGGCTGGTGAATGTCGCCCACAAGGTGAATCACAAATCGCAAGGCATCCGCCCTCGCCTGAGAGCTCGCGGACGAGTCGCGAAGCACGCGAACCTGAGCGACGAGCGCGGAGATCACGCAACCTGTCGCCGGAGGACAGTATTCGGCGATATCACCCTTCGCCGCCCCGCGCGGAATATCGATGAAGTGCCACGGCCCCGTATCCGGCTTCGCGCTGCGGTAGTCGTCCGCCCATGTGGAAGAATCCACAAACGCATCGAGCCCCGTTTGCTTGCAGTATCGCGCGAGCGTGGGATCGATCGGGCTCTCAGCCAAAATGTTCTGCGACATTTTCGCCGCATGCGCGTCGAGATGTTTCTCGGCGATCGACGCGACCATCTGATGCCCCTCGCAACCCCAGGCCCACGCGGAAGGAGTCGCAACGAGAAAGCCGAAGATGAGAAGGAAAATGCAGCCGAATCGGCGGGAACCCATCACCAAGCTAGTCTCTCACAGGAATTTAGCGCGTGCCTAGCCCGGACTTGGACTCGCCTCGTAGTGAGGCCCGGGAGGCCCGCGCCCCATCGCCACGCGGACTGACCATCACGCGCCACAGCACAATTCTGATCTAGCTCTTTCCCTCCGCGGGCATATCCTTTATATTGGACGGTCCCAGCGGACGGAGAAATAACCGAAATGTGCGTACGAATTGTTTTGGCCGATGACCACGAGGTAGTGCGCCAGGGCGTCCGGCGCTTCCTCGAAACGCAGCCGTCTCTCGAGATTTGCGCCGAAGCAGCAAACGGCCAGGAGGCGGTGGAAAAGACTCTAAGCCTCAAGCCTGATATCGTGATTCTCGATCTCACCATGCCGGTGATGAACGGCGTGGAAGCCGCCCGGCAAATCCGCCAGCTGGTGCCCTCCGCCAAGATCATCGTATTTTCCATGCACGATTTCGCGCAGTTGGCCGAGACCGTGAAGCAGGCCGGCGCCGACGCCTACGTTTCCAAATCGAATCGAGTCGACAAGCTCTACGAGGCTATCCGCACCGTCCTGGCCAACAAGAATCCCGCCTGACTTCGCCTTCCGCGCAAATGGCTCTTTTGAAATTGCGTCTCGTTTCGTAGCGCCGGCCAGCGCATTCATCTGCCGCTGGCAAACGCCGAGCCCGGGACGCGCGACACAAGTTGGCCCAGGCCGGAAGGCCTGGGAAACCGCAACGGAAGAAATCCCGGGCGCCGTAGGTGCGGCACATGGTCTTTTCGGCGCCCCCACCTGGACGTTCAAGAATCAACCGGGCGCCGCTTCCTGGCATATAATCCAGTCATGCTGGATGCCAAACTCGTCGTCGTCCAATCATGCGGCAACCAGATCGAGGCCGAATTAGTCAAGGGCGCGCTTGAGGCCGCCGGTATCGACGCGATGATCCAGGCCGACACGGCGGGAAGAATGCGCGAACACCTCGCCTGGTCCGGCGCAGGGTTCAAAATTCTGGTGCGCGAAGAAGACGCAGCCGCTGCCCGCGATATCCTCGCTCCGCGCCCTGAAGCCGTCGAAGGCGACGCGGACTCCGATGAGGATGGCGACCCTCCGCCCACCTGGCGCCGCTTCACCTAGAAAACTTCGCTGAACGCGCCCGCGAAGATCTCCCGCCAAGAAGGATCAGGAAACAGAAATCGGGAACTCTAAAATCCCCACTTGACATCGACGGATAATTCACTACCATATGGTTGTGGATAGGTTAAATACAACATTTGCGGCCCTGTCTGATCCAACCCGCCGGGCGATGATCGAACGACTCTCCCGTGGGCCTGCCTCTGTGCATGGATTGACGGAACCGTTTGCCCTCTCGCAGCAGATGATTTCAAAACATATTGCCTGCCTGGTGCGGGCGCGGATTGTGATCAAGACGAAGCGTGGAAGAGAGAGCGTCTGCACGCTTAGGCCAGAGGCGATAAAGACAGTCAGCGACTGGGCGATTAGCTATCGCCGATTCTGGGAAGAGAGTTTCGACAAGTTGGATGTGGTGGTGAATCAAATGAAAAAAGCGGAGGTCAGAAATGGCAAAAAACACGGTTAACGAGACAGAGCGGATGGTTATCACTCGAGTTTTTGATGCCCCGCGCGCATTGGTTTGGGAGGCGTGGACAAACCCGAAATATGTGATGCAGTGGTGGGGGCCGAAGGGTTTTACTGCGCCTTTTTGCAAGATGGATTTTCGCGTAGGAGGAAAATTTCTCTGCTGCATGAGAGCGCCGGATGGGCAGGAGGGCTGGAATGCTGGGGAGTACCACGAGATTGTTCTGCACGAGAAGATCGTTTACTCCATGTACTTTTCCGACTCGAAGGGAAACAAGGTTGAGCCTGAGCAATGTGGAACAGAACATGAGGTCATAGACGATGCGCACGATGTGGTTATTTTTGAGGATTTTGGAAACGGCCAGACGAAAGTCACCTTCATTGGAAATGAGCCGATGGAGAGCGCGAAAGACAGCGGTCAACTCGAGGGCTGGAATCAGCAACTCGATAAGCTTGCCGAACTTGTTGCAGGGCTAGCGCAGGCGAAATAAGAAGTTGAAGTTTTGATTGGATCGTCACGCGCGAGATACAGCTAAGGCTGGCGGCGGAGGCTTAGTTAGAACGGGCTTCTCGCCGCTTGGCCGAATAGTCGCATTTCCGTCTCAGTGACGCTTGGCTCAACTGTTGCCTTCAGGCCAATGAGCTCAGCGACCAATGTTTACCGCACTCAACATTAGTCCTGTGAAACGCGCTCGTGTTTACGAATATCGCGTCAACTCGCGAGTGGTCGGCTAACCGGAAACTGAACCACCCAAAACAAGATCGCCCGTGGCTCCCGCCCCAGCGAGCCATGATATGCTTGCGCGGTTTGCCCGGGCCGGCGCCCGGGTTCCAACGGGGGGATCCATGAAAACGAGCACGGACCGTATCCTGACCACGCACGTTGGCAGCCTGCCGCGTCCTCAGGACGTTGTCGATCTGCTTTTCGCGCAGGACCGCGGCGAGCCATACGACGAAGCGAAATTCGAGGAGACGATGCGCCGCGCGGTCGGCGACACGATGAAGAAGCAGGAGGAATGCGGCGTCGACATCGTCAGCGACGGCGAAACCAGCAAGATCAGTTACGCCACCTACATCCGCCACCGCCTCACCGGATTCGAAGGCGATTCGGCGCGGCCCACGCCGCAGGACCTCGACGATTATCCCGAATACCGCGACCGCCTCGTGAAGGCCGGGCACTCGGCCACCTACAAGCGGCCCGTGTGCAAAGGCCCGATCAAGGTGAAAAACCTGAGGCCGGTCGAGCAGGATATCGCGCGGATGAAAGAAGCGCTCGCGAAAGCCAACGTGGCTGAGGGATTTATGAACGCGGTCTCGCCGGGAACGATCGCCGTCTTCCAGCCGAACGAATACTACCCCTCGCACGAAAAGTATCTCGAGGCGCTCGCCGAAGCGATGGGCGAAGAATACGAATTGATCGTGAAATCGGGCCTGCTGCTGCAGCTCGATTGTCCCGACCTCGCGATGGGCCGCCACTCGCGCTTCAAGAATCTTAGCGACGACGAATTCCTGCGCTACGCCGAACTGCAGGTCGAGGCCTTGAACCACGCCCTCGCCAACGTCCCGGCGGACCGCGTGCGACTGCACGTCTGCTGGGGCAATTACGAAGGCACGCATATCCACGACATGGACTGCATGAAGATTTTCCCTATCGCCATTAAAGTGAAGCCGATGGCGCTGTTGATCGAGGCCGCGAACCCGCGCCACGAGCACGAATGGGAGGCGTGGACCAAAATCAAACTGCCCGAAGGCAAAGTTCTGATTCCGGGCGTCGTCGCGTCCAGCACCAACTACGTCGAGCACCCGGAGGTCGTCGCACAGCGCCTGCTGCGATACGCGAACGTCGTCGGTCGCGAACGCGTCATCGCCGGCACCGACTGCGGCTTCGGCACCTTCGCCGGATTCGGCCCGGTGTATCCAGCCTTTGCCTGGATGAAACTGAAATCGCTCGCGGAAGGCGCGCGCATCGCCTCGAAAAAACTCTGGGGCCGCGCCGGAACTGCGAACTAGGCGCGGCCGGACTCGCTGATCGAGGCATTCTTGTAGGGGCGCTTGCTTGCTGCGCCCCGGCCCTGCGGCGGTGCGCGTCGAGGTAACCGGGGAACACCGCCAAAACGTGACGCAAGCCGTGAGGGGAACGGGGAGTCGCGGCTAAGGTGCCAAGAGCAGCCATTTTAGGCCAAAATAGCCGCTCTTAAGCTCCCGCTAGGGGGCTGCTCCAGTCCCCTCTTATTGCAGATTTTTCGGCTAGTCCGCGGCGACCATTCCTGTGCCGCGCTCCATCTCGCGCCGCAGCTGCACCTCGATATGCTGCCCGGACTTGGGCCGTTTGATGGTGGCGATCAGAGGGATGCTAGATCAGCGAAACGAACTGGCCGGCAAATTCGCGGCGCTCGCGAGCAACTTCGGCAAGTCTTTGTGCACCTCGCCTGCATTTTTCCCGAGGCGACTTTCCATCTCGCGCCGCGCGGCTTCCACCGTTTTCAGCTCCTCGCCTCCATGGCTGACGAGCAGATCATCGGCGCGGAGGAGACACGCATAGGTGAGATCATCGGGCAGAGCGTGCCGGTGCAGAAATTGCCCGTAGTTGAACCAGTCGAACGCCTGGCCCTGAAAATCGCCGTTCCTGGCGTCGAGAGAGGGCGCGCTGGTGAGAAACGGCGGCGGCGGACACGTCGCCGGCCTTTTCTTGCACATCAGCGAGATGAGCCAGCGCGACGCTTTCGAGTTTCGTGTCGCGTGCAGCCTCGGCCAGCGAAACGGCGAAAGAATAGTCGGCGAGGGCCGCGCTCATTTCGTTCAGGCGCGCTTCGTCGTCCGCCATCTGGATGGCGGCTGCGATTCTTTGCTGCGTTGCGGAGGGCGAGACCGGTCCCGCAGCGGCGAGCTGGAGATAGGCGTGCCAGTGCCGGACCGCCGTCGCGGACTCGCCGCTCTGATCGGCCGCCTCAGCGAGATAGAGGTGCGCCTCCGTGTTGTTCGGATCGGCCTCAACGGCCTTCTGCCACGCGCCGATCGCTTCTGCGCCCGGATACCCGAGTTTCGCGGCGAGCAAACCGTAGTTCACCAGCGCGTCGGAATCGTTGGGAAAGACTTCGAGCATCTTTTTGTACCACGCGTAGGCGTCGGCATAGCGCCCGTTCGCGATTAGCGCGCGGGCGCATGCCTGCTGCAGCGCCTCGTTGTGCGGATTCAGATTCGCGGCGCGCGCCAGCGCATCGATGGCCTTGTCGCTTTGGCCCATGCTTTCTTCGGCCGATCCGACGCGCGTCAGCACCATGCTGTCGTAAGGCTCCATGGCGGCCGCACGCAATAGAGACGGCAGGCTCTGGTTGCTCGTCCCAAGAGCGAAGCGAACCTGATCGGCCGCGCCCCACAGAAAAATCACGCCAACCACGGCGATGCGAAACGCGGGCGTGGACAAAAAGCGGAACGCGCGCCGCGGCTTGACGCTCGGAGTGGATTTCGAGGCGGCCGGCTGCGCTTTGGGCGCCTCGCCGGACTTCGCGCTTTCGCCCGGTGCGACCAGCAGCGACGAGACGCGCGAATCGCGAAGCTTCCAGATGGCGCCGTCGAGCAAAAAGTGGTGGATATTCACGAGCGCCGTGAAGATCAGGAAGCTCGTGGTGAAATCGTAATGGAAAATGTAGCTCACAAGCCACGGGCCCGGGATGAAGAGAGCGATGCCGCCGGCGACAAGCGTCACAAAATAACCGGCGAAACGCCAATTCGACTGGCCGGCCGCGCGCGCGTCCCGCTGATGGTAATAGCTCGTGATCCAGATATATTGCGCCGAGTGCAGGACCGCCAGAATCCCGCTGCTGTAGCGCGTTTGCGGAATGTTCGCGCGGATCTCAATCAGCGTCGGCAGGACGAACCACAGGAACTGCGTCAACAGCAGGGTGAGCGGAGCGATCATCCGCCGGAATCCGCTCCGTGCGACGAGGTCGTGCAACGCAATCCACGCGCAGAAGGCGAAAGCGCCGCCCAGAGCGATTCGCACCGGAATCGTGAATCTCGCCGGCAAGCCGAGCGAGAGAATCAGCGGATCGGATGAGCCGCCGGTCTCGAAGCTCGCGAGCAGCATTACGTAGGACGCGACGAACGCAGCGCGCAGCCAACGGCCTTGATTTGGCGTGAGTGCCTCGCCGCTGCGCTTCACGAACATTTTCAGCAGGCCGTAGTTTTGTCCTGCGTAATGCCACGGACTCCAGTAGATATAGAGCGTGAAGACCCACGGCAGCAGGCGGTACGACGTGTGCAAGAGCACGCCCGTGATCACCAGCAGCAGCGTGAGGTGCAGTGTGAAGAATTTGTATTTCTCGAACTGCTCGCGCGTGCTGTAGGCGCGATAAACCGTCGCCATGAAATGCGGATAATTGAAAATGATGGCGAGGAAGTAGAATCCGACGACCCACGAGTGCGTGTGCGAGGGCGAGAGCCACGCCGTTACCAGCAGCAGCGGTGCCGACCACGCGCCGCAGCCCACTACGAGATCGAGCCATGGCCGGTAGATCCACGGGCTCGCGGGAGGCGCGGCGGATGCAGATATCGTTTCGGCCTGGGCGCTCATGCGTGTGTTTCTTTCACACGCCAGTCTACTTGGCTTTGCAGCGCCGCCCGCGCGCCGCTCGCGGGGCCTTGTTGAAAGCGTAACTTCGATTTTGGCCTGCCGGTATTGGAGAGGCGGGTCGCCGTTACATTCAAACCTTCAGGCGGTCACCGCTTCGGCTCGCGGTCTTCGCGCCAGATGCCTAGCTTTTCCTGTGCTACGCGGTCGGAGAAACTGAAGATTACCGTTTCCGTCTCGGCGCGGTGCGCCTGCATCGCCCAGCTTGGCGCGACGAAGATATCGCTTTCATTCCACTCGAATGACGAATCGCCGATTTTGCTGCGGCCCTCGCCCTCGACCACCACGAACACGGTTCCTTCGGTCGATCGGTATGGCGCGGTTTCAAATCCGCGCGGGATCAATTGGACGGCCGCGCTCATCGTCGGCATCACGGCGCCGCCGGTGAGCGGATTCACGTAGCGGAGCTTTACGGCGTGGCACGGATCGACTGGCCCGTTCTTGTGCAGCGCTGCGAGCGTCTCGCGAGCGCGCTCATACCGATAATTTAGCAGCGGCGATGACAGCGACTCGGGCTTGTTCCCTTCCGGCAACAGCGTGCCGCCATAGCGGACCTCGGAATCGCGCGCGGGCCGGGCGGCGGGAGATGCTCCCTCTTCCTCGTGCGCCTCGGAAAAGCTCGTGTCGAATAAATTGACGATCGGCACATCGAGCCCGTCCAGCCAGATCACCGGATCGGAGCCCTCATTTCCGTGTTCGTGCCAGGTCCACGCCGGCGTGAGGACGAAATCGCCGCGCTGCATGATCGTGCGCTCGCCGTCGACGGCGGTGTATGCCCGGGCCCCTTCGAGAAAGAGCCTGAGCGCAGAAGCCGTGTGGCGATGCGCGTGCGCGCGCTCTCCCGGCATCAAAAGCTGCAAGCCACCATACAACGAGCCTGTGATTTTCGACTGGCCGGGCAAGCCTGGATTTTCGAGGATCAGCACGCGGCGTTCCGCCTCTTCGGCAGTCAGCAGCGACCCAGCCGCGATCAGGTCCGGCCGCACCGACGCGTATTTCCAGTGTACGGGCCTCGCCGCCGGCTGCGGCGAACGCGTCACTAGTCCGCTCAGCCGCTCCCACAGCGGCGCGAGATGCTGCTCGCCGATGCGCGCGTAGAACGCCTTTCGCGCCTCCGCTTTTTCGTCCGCGGTTGTTCGTGTGGTCGCGCTCATGTTGTTCATCTCACTCCCGCTTGTCTCAGCAACGTTCGCGGCGAAAACAAGCTTCTTCAGGGGCTAAAGCCCCCAACGTGGCCTATCTTACGCCGGGGCTGGAAGCCCCGGCCTCCTGAGGAGAAAGCCGCGACCCACAAGGAGTCTCGGCACCGCGCGGGGCTCTCAGGCTCCGCCCCCTAACGGGCATTCGTCAGACGCTTGCTGGTTATTCGAGCCGGCGGCTTCAAGAGCCCGCAGCAGGCTCGCTGCGGTACGCGCTTGCACCGCTCGAAAACGCGCTCAGTAAAATCGATACACACGCGCACGCGGCGATCGCCGTGCCAAACAGCAGCATCCCGCTCGGCTTCCATCCCATCGTGAGGAACATCCCTCCCAGCAGGGGCCCCACGATCGAACCGATGCGGCCTACGCCCAGCGCCCAACCGATGCCGGTCGACCGAATCGCGGTGGGATAAAAATTCGCCGCCAGCGCGTTCAAGCCGCCCTGCGCGCCGATAATCATGAAGCCCGCAGTGAACGTGAGCAATAGGACTACCTGAAACGGCACGTTCAGCACGGCCAGCATCGCGAGGAACCCGCCCGCCAGCGCGTACTCTGCGAGCAGAACCGCGCCGGCGCCCCGCCACTTGATGAAATACCCTTCGGCGAGGCACGCGAACATGCCGCCAAAACTGAAGAATGCGGTCGCCGTCGACGCCGCCGCAATCGTCATGCCCTCCGAGCGCAGCAGCGCGGGCAGCCAGCTCCCGGTGAAATAGATGAGCAGCAGATTCATGAAATAAGGAATCCAGAGGAGAATCGTTCCGGCGGCGCGGCCTTCGGTAAAGAGGTGTTTTACGGGAACCCCCGCGTGCTTTTCGTCCGCGGGCTCCGAAAGATTCATGTCCGCCGGTGCGATTTCCGGCGCGATGCGCGCCATGATCCGGCGCATCGTCTCGGGCGCTTTGCGTTTAACAGCGAGGAAGCGAATCGATTCCGGCAACAGCGCGATCAGCAAAATCGAAATCACCAGCGGCAACGCGCCGCCCACGTAGAACATCGATCGCCATCCCCACCGGGGGATAATGGCCGCGCTTGCCAGGCCTGCAAGAGTGCCGCCGAGCGGCATCCCGATAAACACGATCGGCACCACAATCGGCAGCAGACGGCGAGGAACGTATTCGGAAGCGAGCGCGACGACGTTGGGCATCGCGCCGCCAAGGCCAAGGCCGGTGACGAACCGCAGCACCCAAAGCTCGTTGAAAGAAGTTACGTGCGCGGTCGCCAGCGAAAACGCCGAAAAGCTGAAAACCGATACGATCACCGGCCACTTACGGCCCCACCGGTCGGCGATCGGACCCGACGCCATCGCCGCGATCATCAGTCCGATCAGGCTCGAAGAAAAAATCGTGCCGAAGTGGCTGACGGCCACGTGCATCGTTTGCGCAATCGAGGGCGCCGTGTAGTTGATGATCTGCGCGTCGAAGCCGTCGAGCACCAAGACCAAGCCGCACAGCGCCACGGTCCAAACCTGAAACGAGCCGAGCGAATGCCGGTCGATGACGTCGATGACGCTCGATTTTTGCGCAACACTCTGCAAATCGGCCCCCACGCGCACGCCTGCGCGCCCACCCAGCCTTTAGCCGGCCCCGAGTTTACACCCCAAAGCCTCGGCCATGGCCTTCCTTAGTCAGCGATCCAGATCTTACTGACGGTTCCTCCAGTCCAAGCGTAAAGAATGGCCCATGCCTCGTACTTACAAAAAACAATGACCGGCCTGGTCGCTCGAATTGTCTTGTTGCCGTAAACGTCTCTGTACTCGCCCGGAGCCAGGCTCCAGACTACGGGCCCATTTGGACCGCCTGTATCCAATTGGGTCAGTTTCCATTTTTCTGCTACCTGGTGAGCCACAATCAGGCGGCTTTGCACACTCGTTCCGCCTTTGGTGAGCAAAACGAAAGCTAGCGTTGGCTTGCCATCGCCATAGAAGTCAACCGTTGCCAGACCCGGGCAAGTATTTCCGTGGTCCTTTTGAAAGAATCCCCTGTCGTCCCCGTTGAGGTCTGAGAGAGTGACAATCTTCGCTCCTGGATATTTGTTTGCCACTTCGCGCTGCAGGTCCTGCGGAAGATCGCACCGATCGTTTGGCACCGCGGCGGCGGCGAACTGCACGAATGCAAGTAAACAGAAACTGCTTATGGAAATCGGCAAGAATCTAAATCGCGCTGGCATAAGTACTGAAAACCTCCTGGTGGACAGTCTACGGCGGCGTATCCCGTGGCAGATTCTTCTGTCGCGTATTGCTAACCGGCGCGTCCGAAAGAAAATCCAGTCACGGAGCCGCAATGCGAAGGACCGGCTTGATCGTTTCGCCGACCGTGGCGTCGGCAACCGCCTGATTGATATCGGCGAAATCGTAGAAACGGACGAGGCGGTCGAACGGGAATTGGCCGCGGCGGTACATGTCGATGAGCTTGGGAATGAAGATGCGTGGGATCGAATCGCCCTGGATGATGCCGCGCACGGTCCGGCCGAGGAGCAGGCGGCTCATGCTGATGGAAGCCTGGGCGCCGGGGACGCCGCCGCCGATTTGGCCGGCCGTGCCGCAGGGCGCAAGGACGTCGACGGCTAGCGTGAGCATTTCGGGCTGCGCCGTGATTTCGAGAGCGTAGTCGACGCCGGAGCCGGTGATTTCGGCGATGCGTTTGCGGACATCCTCCGTTCGGGCGTCAATCGTGTGCGTCGCGCCGAGTTCGGTGGCGAGCGCGAGCCGCTTGGGCACGAGATCGACGCCGATGATCGGATTGGCGCCCGCGGCGCGGGCCGCCGTCACGGCCGCGAGGCCAACGGCGCCGGTGCCGAGGATCGCGATGCTCGCATTCGCCGGCACACGCAGCGAATTCAGCACGGCTCCAGCGCCCGTCTGCAAGCCGCAGCCCAGCGGTCCGAGCAGCTCGAGCGGCAGATCGCCGGGCACTTTCACCACGTTGCGCTCGGTGGCCAGCGCGTAGGTGGCGAACGACGATTGCCCGAAAAAATGGCCGTGGACTTCCCCGCCAGCGCGATGCAGCGCGTTCGTGCCATCGAGGCGCGAGCCGCCGAAATTGATCGCCATGGCGTGCTCGCAATATGTGTAACGGCCGCTGAGGCAGAATCGGCATTGCCCGCAAGCATCATACGAGAGCACGACGCGGTCGCCCGGCTTCACAGCCGTCACCGCGGCGCCGACTTCTTCGACGACGCCCGAGCCTTCGTGCCCGAGAACCATCGGCAGCCCCGGCGCCTGCACCCGATCGCGCACGTGAACATCCGTCTGGCAGATGCCGACCGCGACCACGCGGACGAGAATTTCGTCGGTGCGTGGACCGTCCAGCTCGAGCTCCTGGAGGACAAAAGGCGCGCCGGTTTTCTCGATCACCGCCGCCGTGATTTTTCTGGATTTCAATTCGGAGTCCCGGACAAAAGAATTCGCGCGCCGCGCGTGCGGCGCGGCTACGTCACCTGCGCTGCAGCGGCGATTTTACTGCGTCCTGTGTGCTTCACAGGAGGTTTCGCGAAGATCAGCAGCACGCCAGTGGCGAAGCAAATTACAGCGACGCCCGAAAACGGGTACACGTAGCTTCCGTATTTGTCGGAAAAGTACCCCGCGACGATGGGACCAATCGCACCGACGATTGTCCCGAACGGCATCGTCACGCCGAGCACAAGAGGATAGACCTTCGGCCCGTAGTAATTGCCGAGAATCGCCATCATGCAGGTGAACGACGCGCCAAAGCCGCTGCCCATCACGATCGCGTAGGGATACAGCGACATGGGGCTGACCGCCCGCGCCGCGAGCCAGATCCCAATCCCGAAGAAACACACAGCCACCGCGAAAAGAAACCGCATCTCGATGCGATCTCCCAGCGCCGCGATCGTGAACTGGCCGAGCAGCGCCGAAAACAGCACCAGCGCCAACGATCTCGCGGAGGCCGCGGGCGAATGTCCAAGTCCTTCGAGATTCGCGATGCCGTGCGCGATGTAGATGAAGAATCCGGCGAAGAATCCGATATACGCCAGGACCAGCATATACAAGCTCGGCGTCCTGAGCACTTCGCCGAGCGTCCAATCTTCCGTCGTCTTAAATACGCTCGAGCGCGACTTGATTTCCGCAGTGACTGCGGACGCGGCGTCCCCATCACCATCGGGCAATTGGCCCATCTGCTCCGGGCTTTCCTTAACAAACAGCACTGCCACCAGCGCCGCGACAAGCGACATCGATCCCATGCAGACCCACGCCGCGCGCCAGTTCCCTCCTGATGCGGCAATCACGTGATTCAGCAGCGGAACCGCGATGCAGCCGCCGGTGCCCGACGCGCTCAGCACGGTCGCGATCGCCAGCGCGCGTTTCCGGTGGAACCACCGCGCCATCGCCACCTGCGGCGCGAGCGTGCCGCCCATCATCGCGCCGAAGCCCACGGGCAGCGCCAGAATCAAGATCGCCGCGAGCGCCGTATGCGCCGCGAAGATCATCAGAAGCGCCCCGAAGGCCATCGACAGCGCGCCCACCGTAACCGTGAACCGGATTCCGAATTTGTTGATCGACATTGCCGCCAGCGGCGCCGGAAGTCCCGCCATCAGACTGAACGCGGAGTAGGCGAGGCCCAGTTCCTTGTGGTTGAGGTGCATGGCGCGCGCCATATCCGTATTCACGACGCTCATTCCGAATGTCGGAAACGCGAAATTCAGGAAGATTACCGCCCAGAGGATCCACAAAAGCTTCCAGCCGAAGAATTCGTTCTTTGCCACTCTGCACTCCCCCACCATCGCGAGCCGGGAAACCGGGCGCGGCGCCATGCCGCAATCGAATTGCAGCGGAAAGCGCGGGGATAATTCATCATTGCCGCGGCGATGTCAACGCAATATCGAAGAAAGCTGGCCGGCGCCCGGTGGCCTTGCGGCCAACTCGCGCAGCTAACCTGCGCACGACATCGCTGAGCTCAAGGTATAATCAAGCGGGCGATTCTCTTTCAGGGCGAGGCGATGGTTTGGAATAAACCACGATTGACATTTGCGGCCGGCTTGGCTTTTCTCGTCCTGAGCGGCGTGGCCGCCGGCATCACGATCCTGCTTTTGCAGTCGAGCCTGAGGCGCGTCGATCGCGCGCATGACGTAGAAGTGACGCTCGCCGACCTGGAGTCGACCTTCAGCACGGCCGGCCGCGCCCAAACGGGCTATCTTACCTCGAACGATACTCGTTATTTGGATCAGTACCAGGCACTCGCCAACCAGGTTCCGGTGAAGATCGAGCAGGTCCGCAATCTCATCGAGGACGTGCCCGATCACGAACGTTGGTACGCGCAGTTGGTTCTGCTCGCGGACCGGCGACTCTCCCTGATGAGGACTTCGGTGGAGAACCGAGAGCAACACAAGGACGACGAGGGTTTGCAGCTGGAATTGACGAGGCAGCGCGTGGTCGTCGCCGACGAGATGAACTCGGCGTTCCAGGAAATGGAGGCGCGCGAGGAAGAAGCGTTCGACCGGCGGCTGGACGTTTCAAGCCTGCTCTTCATCGCAGTCATATCGATCGTGGCGGCGACGTTCGCCATTTCGGTTGGACTTCTGTATCTCAATTACCGGCTCCTGCGATCGGAGCTTCTGGAGCGCCAGCGCGCGGAGAAGCTCGCGCTCGACAGCCAGGAATCCCTGCGGTTGCTGAGTACGCGGCTCCTTCACATCCAGGACGAAGAGCGCCGCAAATTTTCCCGCGAGGTCCACGACAGCCTCGGTCAATACCTGAATCTTGTGAAGATGAGCCTCTCGACCCTGGCAAACAGGTATTCGGCCGCCGAGCTTTCGGATTCACTCGAGTATCTCGACCGCTGCATCGCCGAAACGCGGACGATCTCATACCTGCTGCATCCGCCGCTGCTCGATGAAATGGGATTTGCCTTCGCAGCCAAATGGTATCTGGACGGCTTCGCCCAGCGCAGCGGCATACAGGTGACGTCCGAAATTCCCGACGATATGCCCCGCCTTCCGCATTCCGTGGAGCTCGCTCTGTTTCGCGTGCTGCAGGAATGCCTCACCAACATTCACCGCCATTCGGGCAGCCCGCGCGCCGATATCGCTATCGAGAGAACGGCGCACGAGGTCACTCTGCGCATCCGGGATTACGGAAGAGGAATCTCCCGTGAGTTGCTCGAACACTTCCGCCTCTCGGGATCGCATACCGGCGTGGGACTCGCGGGCATGCGCGAACGGGCGCGGGAACAGGGTGGGCACCTGGATATCGAGTCAAACGGAGACGGGACTACCGTGACGGTGCAGATGGCAATTGGAAGCGCGATGCCACAATCGCCGACAGCGGTCTCGGCTTCCGGAGCCGGCGCCTGACGAGCTTTCAGGTTTGAACCTAGCGCCGGGTTCCTCAGCCCGACATCTTGTCGGCGAGAAGCCAAGACTGCAGGAATCCCGGATGATCTCCGACGCGCGTCGTGAGCGCGACCGCCAATCGCCGCCCGCCCGGAGAAATCAAATTCGATCGCGCGAGAGCGCCCGCCAGCGCTTCGGCCCAATCCGAATCCGCCCCGCGCAACGCGCCGGCGATCTCATCCACTTTCGCGCTGGCACGCAACTGGTGGTTTAAAACATCCGAACCGCGAGAATCATGCGCGCCTTCATATCGGAGCGCGAGTCCAAAATCTCTGCCGAACGATTGCGACAACATCGAATCTGAAAACGTAGTGAGCCCGGCGACGCAGCCGCCGTGCGCGGCGAGATGAACACGCAACGGGCCATACCAAAGAGCAGCCGCATCCGGCTGAACATTGAAGGCTCTCGCTCCATTTCGACTCAGCGCGTCGGCGAATGCGCGGCAGCTCGAATAGCGGCCGTCGAATAACACCGCGCTGATTCGCCGGCCATCCGCCGCAACTGCGGCAGCGATGCCCGGCGCACCCGAAGCTATCAGCGCGGCGGACGCCGTCAGCGCGCCCGCATCCTTCAGAAACGTCCGCCGATCCAGGTGTGATTTCATCGATTCACCCGTGTCATCTCGCAGCGCCTCGCGCCGAGGCCGGACGCGTGAGGTACGCTGCGATCAAATCTAGTTCGCTGTCGGGCACCTCGATGCGAGTGAGGCGCGGCATGCTGCCGATTCCCGCGCGAGCCACGTGCCGGATGTAATCCGCGCGCAAATCGGTGCGATTCTCGAGCAGCGCCTTGTCCTTGCCGAGGCGAAAGCCCAGCATGATCGTGCCGGTGCCGCCCTGCAGGTGGCAGTAGCCGCACTTCGCATGAAACAGCTTGTTGCCCTGGTCGAGCTTGGATGCCGTGTCGTTCACCTTCTCATCCGCCGCAGTGTTTGGGACGGTCGTCGCCGCGATCATCGCTATCGCGAGCGCAGCCGCCGCCACAATCCCCACGCGCACCCTCATGCCTTGTTCTCCCGCAGCGCTTTGGGCCAGATTCCCTGCTTGCCGGGCGCGAGGATGCCGTTGGGATCGATCGCGTCCTTCATCCTCTCGTTGAGGCGAAGCAGCGCATGATTGTTGTAATCAAATGTGTGCGCCACTTCATCCATGTAGGAAAGGTGCGTGCGATATTCGCTGTAGCCTTCCTTCTGCGCATCCGCGACCAGCACATTGAAGAGCGCGCGAACCCTCGCCGTCATTTTCGCATCGTCCTGATCGAAGAGCATCAGGTTGACGTTGGTGACGTAGCGCTCGGAAAGCGTGAACGAGCCAAAGTAGTCGAGCCCGATCTCCTCGAAGCGCTTCCGCGTGCCGTGGAACTGCTTCAGCACGTGCTCGCTCGACGACGGCAGCACAGGCGAAAACCCGATGTGGCCGCCGCGGCCGCCCCGCCAGTTCACCGCTTGCAGCGGCGTGACCGTCGGCACGCCCGCGCCGGAATTTTCGAGCGGCTCGCCTTTGTGCCATTTGCTGACGGCGAATTCCTGCTTCGTGTATTTCGCGAAGGCTTCCTTGATGATGCGGGCGTTCACCTCGTTGATCTCGTCATAGCCGTATAAACGCAGGTTGACGCCCCACCAACCCAGCCCGAATTTCTTGAGCAGCGCTTGGAGCACGTCCTCGGGCATAGCGCCCTCGCCCTGGTAGAACTGGCTTCGCTGCGCTTGCACCGTAACCACGCGAATCGAATTGCCGAGGCTCGGATCCTGCGCGAGCACTCCGTTGAGGCGCAGAGGACGGAGCGCGTCGATCGCCCAACCGATGTCGTCCGGATTCGGCAGCTGCATGCTCAGGCCGAGCGTCGATTCGGGCTCCGGCATCAGCCACATGCCCATCTTCGTCACCACGCCGTAATTCGACTGCACGAAAACCTGATCCCACGACGGGCCGAAGCCATACTTGAAAAGATGCCAGTTCGGGCTGTTCGACATCGCGCCCGTTCCGGTGCGCACAAGTTCGCCGTCCGCCAGCACGACCTCCATGCCGCAGATGTTGTTTGTGTTGTTTCCATACGGCGTGTAGCCATAGCCGCGCTCGAGCGCGTTGCCGACGACGCTGCCCCAGGCATTCGCGGGAACCGACATCCACAGCGGAATTTTGTTGGCCTGCAGATAATTGAACAGGTCGAAGAAGCCGACTCCCGGCTCGATCACGCAGTAGCCGAACTGTTCGTTGACGTCGAGGATGCGGTTCATCCGCGTGAGGTCGAGGACGACGGTGCCGCTCATCCGCGGCGCGCAGCCGCCGTAGCCGAGATTTTTTCCGCGGGAGATCGGCCACAGCGGAATTTTGTGCTCATTGGCGATGCGGATGATCGCCTGCACTTCCTCGGCCGATTGCGGCCCCACGGCGGCGCCGGCCACATGCTGGTTCGCATCTCCCGGCGCGTACGCATCGAGGTAGGTGTCGCGGTCCTCGTCCGTCGAGAGCACCCACTGCTTGCCTACGACCCCGGCAAACGCGTCGAGCGCCTGCTCGAAAGTCTTTGCGGAAACGCCTGGCGGAAGCACGAGACTCATGTGCGATGATTCTCCTCGGTTAGACAGCTCAAGCGAACATCACGCCGGCGAAATATGAAACAGCTTCTCCGAAGTTCCGTGCGTAATTTTTTCCATGTCTTCGTCCGGCAGCGTCGCCGATCTCATGAAAGTCGCCGACTCGACCGATTCCTGGTACGGATAGTCGATCGCGTAGATGATATTGTCCGCGCCCAGCGCATCGTAGCAATATTTCAGGACTTTGTGATCGTTCATGCCGCTCGTGGTGATCACGAAATTGTCCTTCACGTATTCGCTTGGCATTTTCTTCAGCTTCCCGTGCCCGTGGGTGAACGCGTTGTACATGTAATCGATCCGGTAGGGCCAATACGGCAGGCCTTCTCCCATGTGCCCGAGAACGATTTTCAAATCCGGAAACTGGTCGAAGACGCCCGCGACGATCAGCCTCATCGCGTGCAGCCCCGTTTCCATCTGGAATCCCCAGATCGCGCCAGCCAGGTTCACGTCGGCGTGCGTCATGAACGAGCACGGATCCGGCATGTTTCGCGGGTGAATGTAGATCGCTGCCTTCGATGCGGTGGCCGCTTCGAAGATCGGCCAGTATTTTCGGTCGTCGAGATACTCGCCGTTGGTGTGCGAATTCACGATCAGGCCATTGAGTTTCAGCTGGTTCATCGCGCGGTCGATTTCCTTCGCCGCGCGGGCCGGATCCTGGGGAGCGAAACTCGCGAGGCCCGCGAATCTCGTCGGATGCTTCTTGATCACTTCCGCCAGGCGGTCGTTGGCGAGCGTCGCAAGGCTCGTCGCGGTTTCTTTGTCGAACATCTGCACGCCCGGCGAGGTCAGCGACAAGAGGTGCATATCAACGCCGGCCTCATCCATGATCTGAATTCTCTCGCCCTCGAAATCGAGCAACCGCCGGACGAGCGGCGGCGCGTTCGGCACCGGATTCAGAAAGTTCCGCCACATATCGAGATCAGGATTGGTGTAGGCGATCGAAGCGATCTTGCGGAATTCATCCACTTGCTCGGGAATCGCAAACGCTTCCTCGGTCGCGATCAGCCGGTATTTTTTCTTCGCCGCTTGCGCCTCGCCCGACGCCCTCTCGGCAGCAGCGGAGCCAGCGCCAGCCGCCGCGCCCGCAGCCAGTACCCCCGCCGACACCAGCTTCGATGAGCCTTCGAGAAACTCTCGTCTTCCCATTTTCATATATCCCCCCTCGCACCGTTGGAGCACGTTATATCGCCGATGCGGAAGATGCGCAAGCGCGGTCATAGCTGCAAATTCGTTGTGACATGGGAGCGCGAAGCGTATGATGCGCGACGGACGGAAGGTTTAAGATCGAAAATTTCCGTCGGATCAAAGAGGCCCCCGTGTCCCGATCACTGAAGAAGATTGCACGCGCATTCGCGGTAGCCAGCCTGATGCTGCTAATCGTTGTCCTGATCGTTGTCCCGCTCGCCTCGGCGCAAACATCTTGCGCGACGCTCGACGCGCCGCCCACGGGAATCGCACCGCCGGGAGACGCGCTTCGTCCCGGGCACCTCGGCCGCCAGGTCGGCGATGACGAGGACATCATGCACTTCTACCACGATCTGATCGGATTCGAGCTTCGCGGCACGCGCGATCAGCCGCGTCCGTTTTTCGGGAATCGCGGGCTGCAGGAAGTCGCGTCGCTCGTCCAAGGCGCTCCGGATCCCTACGTGCAGGTGAGCCGCGTGGCGCTTCTCCCGATTCCCGGGACAGCCGCGGCACCGGGCGGCCCCGAGATGACCATCGAAGCGATCGAGATCCAGGGAATCGCGAAGCAACCGTTCCATCCGCTTCTCACCGATCCGGGCGCCTCCTACTTGAAGATCATCGTCGCAGACCTTGATAAAACACTGGCGCTTCTGAAAGCCGAGCGCTATCCCATCATCACGCCCGGCGGAAGTCCCGTCGAAATTTCCGGCTGGCCCGGCATGACCGGCAAAATCCGCGCCGTCTTCGTGCGCGATCCGGATGGATACCCGGTGGAATTGATCGAGCAGACGCCGGCGCCGCCGACAACCGCCGCACCCGGCAGCAAGGTGCTGGGCGCGCGCGTCGCGGTGATCGTCAACAATATCGAAGACACCTGCCACATGTATGAGAGTCTCGTCGGCCCCGATTTCAAATTCTGGGTGAGCCCGTCGCTAATGGGCGACAAAACATACGAGGACTTGACCGGCATTCACGGGCAGTTCCGGCTGGCGGAAGCGATGGTTCCCGGCTCTCCAGTGGTGATGGAGCTGATCCAATACAAGAATCACAGCAAACATTTTCGGCGACCGCACTTTCAGGATCCCGGCGCTGCGCATTTCCTCTTTATGTCGAAGGACGACGATGTGATGATCGCCCGTGTCAAGGCAGCCGGTTTGCACACCACGAGCTCGTCAGACGCGCCGGTCTTCATTGCTCCCACGACGCGCATGTTCTTCGTTACCGATCCGCAGGGCTTCTGGCTCGAGTTCATGGACAACGGCGTGAAGAGAGACCCGACAGCAAAATAGAGCGGAATTATTGGTTAACTCCCTTACGGGGACCAGCGGAAAACTTCGAGGGCCGATGTAGTTCGACACCGACCCCTTGACGCCGGGGTATCAGCCCGCTCCCCACATGGCCATGTGGGTTCCGCGGAGCCTTTCCCTACGACAACGATTGCCGATGGGTCAGCACCACCGCCTTGTGGGCCATGATGCCCTCTCCCGGCCCTCCACCTTGTGGGTGAAAAGCCTCGGACGCGTAGTTCCTAGGATAAAGTTCACCTACGGCGGGACAGCAACTCCCCTAGCGTTGTCAGGGTGTAGTCGTCCCTTTGCTATCCGCACTATCGGCTCCGGGACGGATCAAAAGTTTGGTCAATTGGGACCTCTCTTTCTAGCCGTCTACGGCTCGTCTCGGAGCTTAGTGCAGGGTCCATGCATTCGCAAGAGACTTGCATCTCTGAGGCCGATGTTCGCAGTTCTCTTGGCTTAGTGTCTCTGTGGCGAATGCGGTACGAAGCTACGAATGGCTATCCTCGCCAACGTCCACTTTCCCCGCGAATGACCGGTACACGAACGTGAAATATCCCGTCGCGAGCAGAATCCCGATCACCCACCACGCCAGGCCAATCTTCAGCCCGTAGTCGCCCGCCTTGGCGTTCGCGACCGTCAGCGCGTACGCCGGATTTCGCGCCGGCAGCACCATCGGATAGACGCCGAAGACCACGCTCGTCAGCATTCCTGCGAGATACGCGCACGACCCCAGGAACGCGCCCCATTCATCTTTCGCCACGAGATATATCTTCACCGCAATCAATCCCGCCACCGCGAGCAACGGGAACACGACTCCCCAATGCCACTTCGCGAAATTGCTCATCACGCTGGGCTGCACGCGAAACGTGATGAGCGAGACAACTACCGTCAGGAGCGCCACGGCCCACCACACCGCACGCGCCAAGCCCGCCGCGCGCTCGCTCACCGCCCCCGGCGTTTTCATCCGCACCCACAGTGCGCCATGCATCATTAGTGCGCCGAGCGCCAGCACGCCCACGAGAATCGTGTACCAATCGAGAATTCCCGCGTTCGCGCCGAAATTGAAATCCGTCCACAACGGCTCGAAGAAATATCCGCTCGCATCGAGCGGCACGCCGCGCACGACATTCCCCAGCGCGGCGCCGAAAAACACAGCCAGCAGCAAGCTCGATGCACAAAAAAGAAAGTCCAGCATCGGCTGCCAAACGTCGCTTTTGATGTGGCTGCGAAATTCGATGGACGTGCCGCGCAGAATCAGCAGCCAAAGAACCATGATCAGCGGGAGGTAGAATCCGCTGAAGCCGCTCGCATATAGCACCGGAAACGCGAAATACAGTGTGCCCCCCGCCGCCAGCAGCCACACCTCGTTGCCGTCCCACACCGGGCCGATACTCGCCAGTACCTGCCGCCGCTCCGCGTCCGTCTTCGCCACCAGCAGATGGATCGCACCCGCGCCGAGATCGAATCCATCCAGCAGGACGTACACCGCGATCATCGCAGCCACGAGGCAAAACCAGATTGTTCCCATCGCCCCTCCTTAGTGTTCCGCCAGGATCGCAACCCCGCTCGCGTCCAGCGGCCGCGGATCGGGCCCGATTTCGATTTCGCGCCACACGAGGAACAGCCACAAAATCGCCAGCACGCCGTACATCCCCATGAATCCGATCAGCGTGAACCACACGTTCCCGGCGCCCACGCGCGGCGACGCGCCCTCCGAGGTCCGCATCAGCCCGTAGATCAGCCACGGCTGCCGGCCCAGCTCGGCCGTCATCCATCCGGCCGTATTCGCGATGTAAGGGAAAGGCGCGCACAGCATCAGCAGCCACAGCATCCAACGCGCTGCATACAATTTGTCGCGCCACAGAAGAAACGCTGCGAGCAACATCACCGCGATGAAAATCGTCCCGAGCCCCACCATCACGTGATAGCTGAAATAAAGCAGCGGGATTCGGTCGGGCCACAGGTCCTGCGAAAAGCTTTCGAGTCCCCGCACGTTCGCGTTCCATTGGCGATACGTGAGAAAGCTGAGGGCTTCCGGCACCATGAGCGGGTTATCGAGGCGCTTGTTCTCCACGTCCGGTTGGCCCAAGATCGCCAGCGGCGCGCCCTGCTGCGATTCGAAGAGGCCCTCCATCGCCGCGAGCGTCACCGGCTGGTCCTTCGAGATCATTCTTCCCTGGATGTCGCCGGTCGGGAAAAGCTGGAGGCACGCCGCGATCACGCCGACAATCACGCCCGTCTTCACGAACGTGCGTCCGTACACTTCGTCCCGCTTGTCGAGTATATAAAACGCGCCCACCGCCGCCATCACGAAGCAGCCCGTCTGCACTGCGCCGAGCATCGTGTGGGCGTACTGCGCGAGCGCCCACTTGTTGAGCAGCAGCCCCCAGAAACTCGACAGCATGATTTCACCGTTCGGGCCCATGGCGTACCCGACCGGATGCTGCATCCACGCGTCGGTCGCCACGATCAGGTAGCCGGACATCCAGGACCCGAGCCACACCAGAAACGCCGCCCACCAGTGTCCGATCCGGCCCAACTTTTTCTCGCCGAACAAGAACAATCCCAGAAAGCTCGACTCCAGGAAGAAAGAAAACACTCCTTCCATCGCCAGCGTTTGCCCGATCACGCCGCCGGCACTCCTCGAAAAGTGCGCCCAGTTGGTGCCGAACTGAAATTCCATCGGGATTCCGGTGACGACTCCGATCGCGAAGTTGATCGCGAAAATGCGCGCCCAGAACCGGGCCGCGCGGTTGTAGTGTTCGTCGCCGGTGCGCAGCGCTTTCGTCTTCAAATAGACGAGCAGCAGCGCCAGCCCCATCGTCAATTGGGGGAAGATGTAGTGGAAGGTTATCGTAAACGCGAATTGAAGACGGTCGATTCCGACGGCGTGTTCCATCGATCCTCTCTCGCGTGCATCAATGTCAAATGATTGGCGTAAGTTCTGGGCAGAGCGTGGAGGGTCGAGGTACGGATTGGCGCGAAATGCGAGAAAAGCTACAGGCGTTTGGCGCGGCTCGCGATCGGAACAACGCCGTAGCCCGCTCGATTATACAAAGAATGCGGGGAGCGTACCGAAAGAAAGAAGACGGCGAGGCAAGCTTCGCCTCGAAAGGGCCGCGGCGAGCCGCGCCACTCCACGAAATTCTAGTGGAGGGCGCCGATCTGGTAGTTGAGCTCGGATAATTGCGCTTCGTAGTCGTACTTGGCGCTGGCTTGTTCGATTTGGGCTTGGGTTTGATTCAGCTGGGCCTGGCTTAGCTCGATGATGGAGCTGAGGCCGAGTTTGTAGCGCGAAGAGGCCAGGTCGAGCGCTTGATTCGACTGCGCGAGGAGCTGATTCGTCACGTCGAGGCGCTGGTAGGCGGAATTCGCGTTGAGCCAAGCGGTGCGGACGTCACGCGCGATGCGATCCTGGAGATCGCGTAGAGACGCGTCTTGCGCACGCGCGCGCGAGGTTGCTTCCGAACGAAGGGCGCCGAATAGATGGCCATTGAAAATCGGGATGTTGAGATTGAATCCGGCTGCGGCGTATCGCGGAGCGAGTTGATTGGCGCCCTCGGGCGTGACGCCTGCCGCACCCGCGGCGGACAGCGTGGGAAGCGACAGGTCGCGCTCGGCGGTGGCGTAGCTGTGCGCGGAATCAACGTCCAAACGCTGCCCGATCAATTCGGGGCGATCCGCCATGGCCTGCTGGATCAGTTGATTGATATCCGCCGGCGGGGCGGGCGGCATGGGCTGCTCGACGAGCTGGAACGTGCGCTGATCGGCATAACCGAGCGCGGCGGAAAGTTGCGCGAAGGACGCGTTGACGTCGTTCTGCGCCTGGATCAATAGAAGCTGCGCCTGCGCCAAATCGACATTCGCGAAGCTGACATCGAGGCCCGACTTGATTTTGTTCTGCTCGAGGGCGGTGACCTGATCGGAAACCAGCCGGCGATCTTTGACCGTTTCCTGCGCGACGGTGAGGACGGCCTGCGCCTTAAGAACCGCATAGTAGGACTCGTCGACGGCGGCGAGGACGTCGGCGCGCGTGGTGACTACGTTTTCTTCCTCAGCCTTCGCGTGATAGCTCGAACTTTTCACGAGCTCGTGCGTGCGGCCAAAGTCCGTGATGAGCTGATTCACCGTGAGGCCGTTGCCCTCGCGCTCGTAGATGATCGGATTGTTCAATGCCCCGGCCGTGATGCGGCTGTTATTTTCGGCATCCACTCCGGTGATGCTGCCGTAGGCGGTCGGGTAATAGGCGGACTTGGCTTCGACGACCTGCGATTTCGCCGCCGACGCGAGATAGTTTGCAGCCTGGATTCGCGGGTGATTCTGAATCGCGATCTGCTCCGCCTGCTGCAGCGTGAGAGTTTGCGGCGCCTGGGCGCCAGCGGCCGCGGCGCCGAGCGCGACGAGGAGGGAGCCGAGGCACAACCGCAACCCGTGGCAGCGCCTCATTGCGCTTGCTCCTGGGCCGGCAGGGGGTGTGCTAGACCCCTGCGTTGGTAGATCAACAGGTACGCAGCCGGCACCACGAAGATCGTCAAGAACACGGAAACCGTTAATCCGCCGATGATGACGCGGGCGAGCGGCGCGTAGGCTTCGCTGCCGGCCTCGAGCTTCAAGGCCATGGGCAAAAGACCGACGATGGTGGCGAGCGACGTCATCAGGATCGGCCGCAGGCGGATACGGCAGGAATGGGTGACGGCTTCGCGTACGCCGTCGCCTTCCTGGCGCAGGCGGTTTGCGAAATCCACGATCAAGATGCTATTGGAGACGACCATGCCGGTGAGCATGATGATGCCCATCAGGGATTGAATGTTCAGCGTCGTATCGGTGAAAGCGAGCGTGAGCATCACGCCCACGAGGCCGGTGGGAATCGCGAGAACGATCAGGAACGGATCGATGAACGACGAGAATTGCGCGACGAGAACGAGGAAGACGAGCAAGATCGAAAGAATCAATCCGAAGCCGAAGCTGCGGAAGGACGCGTTCATGGTGTTCACGAGGCCGCGCACGTTGATGCGGATATTCGGAGGAAGCACGGTGGCGGCGACGATCTTGTCGACTTCCCTGGAGGGCCGGCCGAGGTCTTCTCCCGATGGGGCGACATAGACATCGATGGTGCGCTGCAGCTGATAGTGATCGACTTCGGTCGGCGTGAGGATCGGCGAGATGTCGGCGACTTGATTCAGATACGTTGGGAGTTTCAGATCCGGCGCGTGCAGCGGCATCGTCTCCAGATCCTGGATCGTTTTGATCTGATTCTCGGGATATTGCACGGTGACGAAATAGTTGTTGCCGGTGCGCGGGTCGACCCAGTAGCTCGGCGCGATCATGGCGTCGGAGGTCAGCGAGGTGATCACGTTGTCGATGACTTCCTTGGGGCTGAGGCCGAGTTCGCTCGCGCGCTCGCGGTTTACGTTTACTTGCAGCGCGGGATAGTCCATGTCCTGCGGGACGTAGACATCCGAAACCCCGCGAAGATTCCGGAATTTATCCTCCAGGCTCAGGGCGATGCCGTCGACCGCGTGTAAATCGCTTCCGCTTACCTGCACGTCGATGGGGGCGGGCATTCCCTGGTTGAGAACCGAATCGACCAATCCGCCCGACTGGAAAAACGTGCGGAGTTCGGGCAATTCGGCCGCGACGCGCTTTCGAACCTCGTTCATATAGACATAGCTGCCTATCTTGTGGTCTTCCTTCAAACCGACTTCGACGAAGGCGGTGTGCATCCCGGAGTTGGGGGTGGTGAGCGAGGACAAGTCGGGCGTGAGCCCTATATTCGAGACGATGGTGTTCAGGTCGCCGGGCCGAACGGTTTGGCGAATGATGTCTTCTACTTTTTTCACGTAGTCTTCGGTGACCTCGATGCGCGTGCCGGTGGGCGCTTTGACGTTGATGATGAACTGGCCCGCATCGGTGCGCGGGAAGAAAGACAGGCCGACCAGTGGATATAGCGCGAGGCTTAGAACGAAGATGCCGATGAATCCGAAGACGACTTCCTTGGGGCGATCGAGGGCTTTTTTGACCCAGCGGTCGTAGTGCCCCAAGAGGCGGTCGAATCTTACATTGAACTGCGCGTGGAATCTCGCGGCCCAGGACTGTCGATTGACACGTACGCCCGGCTCGTTGGCCTCCTCTGCGGCGGTATCGTGGTGCATCACTCCCTTCAGCAGGGTGGCGCAGTAGAGAGGCACGACGGACACGGCGACAAAGTAGGAAGCGCAGAGAGAAATCACCACGCTGAGAGCGAGAGCCGTGAACAGGAATTTGCTGACGCCGTAGAGGAGAGTGACCGGGAAAAATACGACAACCGTAACGATCGTGATGGCGAGGACGGCGAGACCAACCTCATTCGCTCCCTTTTCGGATGCGATCGCGGGCTCTTCGCCGAGCTCGATGTGGCGGAATATATTTTCGAGGACGATGACCGAGTTGTCGATCAGGCGCGAGAAGGCTAGCGCGAGGCCGCTCAGGATCATGCTGTTGATGGTCGCGTTGCCGATGTGGAGAACGAAGAACGTGACCATTACCGAGAGTGGAATCGAAAGAAAAACAGCGACGGTGGCTCGCGGACTGCCGAGAAAGATCAGAACCATCAGCGCGGTGAGCAGGAGGCCGATTCCGCCTTCGCGCAACACGGTCGAGATCGCCTGCTTTACGAAGAGCGACTGATCGAAGACGACGTGCGTCTGGAGTTGCGATGGGATGTCGCGCAGATGCTTGATCGCTTCCCGAATGCCATCGACGACGGCGATCGTATTGCTGTCGCCTCCCTGCTTCTGGATAGGCACGTAGACGGAGCGCTGGCCATTCACGCGCACGATGTTGTACTGCAACGCGGAGCCATCGACGGCTTTACCCACGTCTGAAATGAAGACGGACTTGTCACCGTCGGTTTTCAGCGGCACGTCGTTGAGCGCCTTGGCGCTGGAGACCTGGGCGTTTGTATAAAGGTCGTAATCGAGCGGGCCGATGCGGACGTCGCCGGCAGGCAAGATCAGGTTGGATTCGTCGGTGGCTCGCACGACATCCATCGGACTCAAGTCATTCGCTTGCAGCTTGAGCGGGTCCACGTAGACCATAATCTGGCGGTAGCGGCCGCCATAAGGCTGCGGCACGGTGGCGCCCGGGACGCCCGCGATCTGATTTCGAATCTGGAATTGCAGGTAGTCGTGAAGCTGCGTCTCGGAAAGGCCTTTTCCGGAAACGGTGAGGAGGCAAACCGGGAGACCGGACGCGTCCATGCTCATCACGACCGGAGGGAGCGTGCCTTGCGGAAGGCGCCGCAAATCGGCCATCGCGAGATTGGAAATTTGAGTTACATCGGCGTTGGCGTCCGTGCCGGGCTGAAAATAAACCTTGATGAGGCTGACGCCGGACATCGAGCGCGACTCGATGTGGTCGATTCCACCGCCGAGTGTGAAGAAACGCTCGAATGTGTCGGTGATGTCGGCTTCGATCTGCTGAGGGGGCATGCCGCTGTAAAAGGTGGCCACTTCGACTACGGGGATGTTGATCGGCGGAAACATGTCCACCGGCATCTGCACGAGGGCGGTAAGCCCAAGAACGCAGACGAAGAGGCATATCACCAAGATCAAGTAGGGATGTCGTATCGAAAATGACGACATGAGACTCCTAATTCACGTCCGAAGGCGTCACAGGGGTTGGCACGACGAGTTCTCCGGGACTGAACTGCGCTTGCTCGCCAAACACGACGCGGTCGTTTTCTTGCAGGCCGGATAAGACCTCGGCATCCGTGGAGCTTTCGATTCCGAGGGTCACGTCGCGCCGCTCGATGCGATTGTCCGGGCCCACAACTAACACGGTGCCGCGCCCTTCAGCCGTGGACTGCACCGCCTGGACGGGCACGGTGAGCGCGTTTTGCACGGTCTGCAACGGAATCTTGACGGTCGCGTACATGCCGGGCACGATCACGTACTTGGAGTTCGGAACGTCCACTTCGGTGTGCATCGTGCGGGTATCGGGATCGATCTGATCGGAAAAGCGGACGATCTTGCCGTCGAATTTGCGGTCGAGGCCGGAAACGCTGACGTCAACGGGTTCGCCGATGTGGATGCCGGCCACGGCGCGTTCCGGAACCGGGATCACGAGGCGGAGAAGATCGTTTTGAGAAAGACGGCAGAGCGCCTGGTCGCCCTTGTTGGATGAAGTTCCCGCAGGCAGAAGGGCGCCCGTATAGGCATCCATTTCCGTGACGACTCCGTCAAAAGGCGCCGTGATGCGGGCATAGGCGTAGAGCGCTTTATCTCTGTCGAGAGCAGCTTTGGCCCCCAGCAATTCCTGTTGCGAACCGGCGAACGCATCCTTTGCGCTCGAAACACCGGCATTCGCTTCGAGATCCTTCCCTTGTGCGACATCAACCTCTTCCTGCGCCACGAGCTCAGGCCGTGTTTTTTGCACGTTTGCGAGGCGCGAGTAGGTCAAATGAGCGACCGTGTACGCGGACTCGGAACGGGCGAGTTCCTCTTGCGCGCGAGCAACGTCCTGCGCGCTGCGCCGCACGGACGCCTGGTCGAGTTCGAGCTGCTGCTGCAATTCGGGTATTTCGAGGACGGCGAGAAGCTGTCCCTGCGCGACGTGCGTTCCCCAATTTATGTGCAGCTCTTTGATATAACCCGAAACCTTCGCGTAGACGCTGATTTCCTGGTATGGAAGGAATTCGGACGCGATCTGCAAACTGCTTACCAGATTTTTGCGCGCCACTTTGACCACCGCCACGGTGGGAGCGTTTGCGGAATCCTTGGCGCTCGCTCTGCCCGTTGATCCGCAACCCCCCAGGGCGCTCGCCATCAGAGGAACGAGCCATAATCCGCGGTATCGGCGTAGACACGTCATGGAATCCGGCGCTGCTGTGGCGTCATAGGGTCACTCGGACGGAATTCGCACGCTAGTGGGCAGCCTATTTTGCATTCGCGTGATGAATCGCCGTGTCCCGGATGGCCTGGCGCATCTTTTCGAGCGTGAAATCGGACGACCGGCGCAACCCGATGAGATGTTGCCGGCGCTGGCGAATTTCGCGGGCCATGTCGGGCACGTCCTGAGCAATTTCGAGCGGAACGGTCTGAACGCCATGGCAATCGGCATGGATCAAATCGCCGGGCCGGACTTCCAAGCCGCCAACTTCGATTTTGGAGCCGAAATCGAAGATGTGAGCGTAGGCGTGCGAAACCGCCACGTTGCCGGCGAACATCTGAAATTCGGTGGGCCGGATATCGGGAAGGTCGCGCACCGCGCCGTTGGTGACGACGCCAACGCAACCCAGCGCGAGCAGGATGTTCGCGTGAACCTCTCCGATGAGGGCACCGACACCCGCAGGATCGTCGACATCCTCGATGACGATCACGCGCGGCGCGGGAATCGAAAGGATGTTGTTCCACCAATCGGTGCGATCGTAATAATCGTAGGACTTGCCAATCTCCATCCGCGGATTCGAGCTGCGCATGCGGGCCGTGGCGGCATATCCGGCCATCGGCGGCTGATCTTCGAAAATACAGCGGATGTCCGAATTGGCGAACCCCGTATTGGGGAGACGGACGCGGAACGTCTCAATCGCGCTGGCGACAAGACAGGTGGTGAGGCGGCGGTACTGCTCCAATTTCGCGGGCTTGATCGTTCGCGTCATCATGTGGAGGTCGGCCATGAGCTAGCGCGCCTCGAAGTAGGTATCGATCGCGCGGAAATGGTGAAGGCTCCAGCCATCGTCTTCGGCATGGTTGGCGACAACGGCCGATACCCTGCAGGCGCCGGTATTCTTTATTTTGATGTGGCGACCGAAGAGACCATCGTGCACGTCGACAGTAGCGCAAACGTCGCGCGTGCCATTCGATTCGTAGACCACGGCGTGAGCCGCCGCGTCGTATACGAGTCCGGGGAGCTGAGCGACAGTAGGGCGAGGGCCGCGCGCGTCGTCATTCTGCTCGTAAATCATCTGGTCGGGATACGTGTACTCGACGACCAGACGAGCGCGCCCCGTTTCTTCGTTGACCTCAAAATGATAGCTGGACATCGACACAGGCTCGCGGTTGGTGGGACTCTCCACAGGGACATAATCGGAAGGAACGGTATCGATCTTGATTCTGGATCTCGCGGAAACTGGGACGGCGAGTGCAAGCGCGGCGAGTGCGACTACGGAACACGGACCCTTCGTTGATGATGTCGCTCGGCCTCGATGGCTGGAATTCAAATTCGTACTCCGTTGGTGCGTGACCTTTTTCACCATAAATCCAGCCCTGAGGAGATGCCACTGAAGAGATTCTGAAGTATTGGTGAAGCAGTGAAGAAGTGCCGGGTCCAGTAACCTGCACCGCAAAACCGTTCGCGATTGGTCGTTCAGCGGTAATTATTGCAGGATCAATGCGTTAGAAAAGGCTACGAGCCAGAGCCGGAGCAGCCGACGGCCGGCAGGCGAATCCAGAAGCGGCAGCCGGACCCGACGGCGGTCGTCACGCCGATTTCTCCATCGTTCGCTTGCACGGCCCATCTGGCGACGGAGAGACCCAAGCCTGCGCCGACGTTAGTCGGCGTTCGTGCTTCGTCCAAGCGAACGAAACGCTCGAATACCCTCGACGACTGCTCGGCCGGAATGCCGGGGCCGGTGTCGCTGATCGAAAGTTCGACCCGAGATTGGCCGTCGCACTCGATGCGTGCGCAGATCGATCCGCCGGGCGGCGTGAATTTCACGGCGTTGTGCAAAACGTTGATCACGGCCTGGCGGATGTAAAGGCGGTCGCCTTGCACGCCGATGCTTTCGTCGCCGACGAGCGTGAACGTAAGTTGCTTGTCGTCGATGAGGACATCCAGCAGGGCGGCGGATTCACGGACCAAGGCGGCCAGCAGGAAAACGGAAACCTGCATGTCGATCTGGCCAGCATCGGCGCGAGAGAGCGTGAGCAGGCTCTCGACGATGGTGGTGAGGCGATTGACTTCCTCCAGCATGCTGCCGATCGTGTCGCGATATTCCGCCGGCCCCACATTCTCTTGGAGCGCCACTTCGCCAATGCTGCGGATCGCCGCGAGCGGCGTGCGGAGTTCGTGCGAGGCGTCGGCGGTGAAACGCTTCAGCTGTTCGAACGACTGCTCGATTCGAGAGAGCATGGCGTTGAAGACGCTCGCCAAATAGCCGAGCTCACCTTCCTCATTATCGACCGCCAGGCGCTCGTTAAGGCGCTCGGAGTCAATCAGCTGCGCGCGATGCGCCATTTTCGACACGGGTTCGAGCGCGCGGCCGACTGTGGCGTAAACGGCGTAGGCCGTTCCGGCGAGTATCAACGGAGAAGCAAGAATGAGAACGAAGAGGGTATCGCGGAGTTCGTTCCAGATGAGGTCTTGGTTATAGCCGACGCGAATGAGGATCGTTTGGCCCCCGAGGTCGTATTTTCGGCTGATCAGAATGATGGGGGTTCCGTCGGACATCTTCGCGGTGCGTCCCGAATATCCGTGGACACCCTCACCGGCAAAGGGCGGGCCACCGATCGTGCGATCTCCGAGCCTTTCGTTGCGATAAAGGATCGTTCCGTCGGGAGCGAGAATTTCGAGGAGCCTTTCCTGGACCTGCTTCCAATCCGAATGATGGTGATAGTCCTCACGGACGTCCACATGGCCATCATCGTCGTAATAGAGGAGTCCTTTGACGGTTTCGAGGTCTTCCGCGGCGAGGCGCTTCAAGATGTTGCTGGCCTGCCAAAACAGCAAAACAGAAACGCCGGCAAAATATAGTGCGAGCACGCCGGCGAGCATTCCGATGTAATAGAGCGTGAGGCGGGTCCGTATTCGCTTGGGACGGAACCACATCAGGAGGTTTCCTCCCGCAGGACGAATCCGACGCCACGCACGGTGTGCAGAAGTTTTTTGCTGAACGGCTCATCCAGCTTACGGCGCAGGTGAGCGATGTGGACGTCGATCACGTTGTCGAGCGGCGTGTAACGCGCGGTCTCGCGCCAAACGTCGCGCGCCAGCATTTCCCGCGATACGACGCGGCCCGGCTGGCGCAATAGATATTCGAGCAGGTCGAATTCGCGAGCCGTGAGCGACAGGTCTTTACCGCTGCGAGAAACCACGCGACCGGCCGCATCCATTTCGAGATCCGCGAATCTTAGCTTGCCGGTTGGTTCCGGTTTGCCCCGGCGGGAGAGCGCACGAATCCGCGCGAGCAATTCGGAGAAGGCGAAGGGCTTGACGAGATAGTCGTCGGCGCCAGCATCGAGGCCTCGAACGCGATCTTCGAGCGTGTCTTTCGAGGTAAGGATGAGGACGGGCACGGACAAGTTCTTTCGCCGAAGGGCGGTCAGTACTTCCATGCCATCGCGAGCGGGAAGCATCAAATCGAGGATCACCAGATCGTAGTCCTCAGTCGAGGCAAGGAAAAAGCCTTCCTCACCGGTGCGGGCGACGCTAACGGAAAATTGTTCGGCCTCGAGCCCGGTCCGCAAAGCTCGGGCCATCTTTTCCTCGTCTTCGATGATCAGTATCCGCATCAGAAGCGCCAGTTAAGTATACGGTTTTGGGTCCAATTTGGCAGTCCCGGCACCCCGTGCGACTCAAGTTCAGGCCTGCGCCACTGCTTTATGGTTAGCATTCAATTGACACTTCATTGCAATCAGATACATCTATATAGGTGTGAATTGGGGCAATGGGTTCGCGGGTTGACTGCGAATCGCCGGACGCCCTACACCGAAAGCAGGTGAGCTGTGTTTCGCCACACGATTCCGATCGGGCGCGTGTTTGGAATACCCATCGACTTGGACTATTCGTGGTTCTTGATCGCCGCCCTGATTACGTGGCTCCTGGCCGTGAACTACTATCCGGCTGAATTCAAGAGCGGCACACGCGGCGAATACTGGCTGATGGGCGCGGCGACAGCAGTGCTCTTCTTTGGCAGCATCGTGGTGCACGAGCTGGCGCACTCATGGGTGGCTCTTCGCTACAAAATACCGGTGCACCGGATCACCCTGTTCATCTTCGGCGGCGTGTCGCAAATCGCAGGCGAGCCGCCGAGCGCGAGCGCCGAATTCCTGATCGCCGTCGTTGGGCCGCTGACGAGCTTTGCGCTGGCGGCCATATTTTATGTCCTGGAGCCGGCGCTTGCGAACGTCCCGCCGGCCCTGGCGGTGGACAAGTATCTGGCGCTCATCAATGGTCTGCTGGGAGCATTCAACCTAATTCCGGGATTCCCGCTGGACGGAGGACGCGTTTTGCGCGCGATCGTCTGGGGGGTGACCAAGAACTTCCGCCGCGCCACTGTGATCGCCGCAAGCACCGGCCGATTTTTCGGATTTCTTTTCATTATCTGGGGCGTGTGGCAGGCGCTGAGAGGGAACGTGATCAACGGATTGTGGATCGCGTTCATCGGCTGGTTCCTCGAGAGCGCGGCCGGAGCTCAAGTGCAGCAGCAAATGGTGCAGGGCCTGCTGGTGGGCCACAAGGTATCGGAGGTGATGGGAGATACGTGCGCGCACGTATCCGGGGACACGTCGCTGCAAAGGCTGGTGGATGACGAGGTGCTGGCACATGGCCGGCGCTGCTTTCTAGTGGACCGTGGAGATCACGCGGTCGGTTTGCTGACCCTGCACCATATCAAGGAAGTTTCCCGGTCCTCGTGGGCGACAACGACGGCGGCACAGGCGATGACACCGCTCGAAAAGCTGAGCACGATCGATCCTAACGCGGAATTGTGGAAGGCCCTGGAAAAAATGGGCGGTGACGGAATAAATCAAATGCCCGTCATGCGTGGAGGCGACATTGTTGGAATGCTTTCGAGGGGCGACATCGTAAAATACCTCCAAACGCTTCAGCAAGTGGGGAATTTGGGAAGGGCTTAAGGAGTTTCCAGTCGTGGCGAAAGCTGCGGATCGGATCGAGAAATACAACTCATAAAGGGAGGTTAACATGGCGAGGATGAATCAACGGCTTGTATCCATTCTAAGCTTCATGCTTCTGTTTGCATTTGTTGCGAGCGCGCAAGGCACCAAATTTGAGGCCGAACTTTCTGGCAAGAATCAATCTCCGGCGGTCGATACTCCGGCGCACGGCGTAGCCACTTTCCGGCTGAGTGCCGACGGCAAGAGCTTGAGCTACCGGCTTTCGGTGACGGACATCAACAATGTTTCGATGGCCCATATTCACATGGGACCGGCGGGCCAGGAGGGTCCGGTGGTGGCGTGGCTCTATCCTTCCAAACCGCCCGCGGTCGTGAAGAAGGGAAAATTTACCGGCGTGCTGGCCCGGGGAACGCTCACTGCGGCAGATCTTGCCGGACCGCTCGAAGGAAAAAGCATCAGTGATCTGGTCGAACAGATCAAGGCCGGAAAAGCTTACGTGAACGTTCACAGTGAGAAATATCCTGCCGGAGAAATTCGAGGGCAGATCGAATAATACATAAACGTTGCGTACTCCGAGCGATGGGGAGGCGGACATCTTCACTCCTTCATCGCTCGGCGTACGGGATTAACTACCAACCGAACAACTTGCTCGACATGACGTGTTGGCCCAGCGATGGGCAAGGTGACGATTGTCTATCCCCCATACGTATTCGACTGCCCTCGTTCTTATGCTGCTCAGCATGTTCTGCTGGGGCAGCTGGGCCAATACGCAGAAGATCGACAAGCGGTGGCGATTTGAACTCTATTACTGGGATTACATGTGGGGTTTGCTGGCGTGCGCGGTGCTGTTTGGACTGACCTTTGGAAACCACAGCCCCGCTTCGCCCGACAGCTTCTTTCGCAATCTAAGCTCCGCAAGCCATCGGAGTCTTCTGGAGGCTTTCTTCGGTGGCGTGATTTTCAATCTCGGAAATCTGCTGTTGGTGGCCGCGATATCCGTGGCGGGCATGGCTGTGGCGTTCCCGATCGGTGCGGGCCTGGCGCTGGTGATTGGAGCGGCGATTAACTACTTCATTTCGCCGACAGGAAATCCCATTCTTATTTTTGGCGGGATCGCGCTGATTTGCATTGCCATCGTGCTTGATGCCATGGCGTATCGGGAATTGCCGGGAGCAGGGAAGGCCAGCGCGAAGGGGGTTGGACTGAGTCTGGCCTGCGGCGTTGCCGTTGGCCTCTTCTACCCGTTCGTCGCCAAAGCGTTGACGGGCCCGAATCATCTGGGGCCCTACACCGTGTATTTCATCTTCGCGGTGGGCGCCGTTGCGTCCAATTTCCCGATGAACTACGCGTTGATGCGGCGGCCAGTGAGTGGCCCGCCTCTTAGAGTGAAAGACTATTTCAGCGGACGATTCAGCCTGCATGCCTGGGGAATACTCGGCGGAGCGATTTGGGGTGCAGGCACCATCGCCAATTTTGTGGCTTCCTACGTGCCGATGATCGGACCGGCCACTTCGTTTTCGCTGGGCGAGGGCAACACGATGATTTCCGCGATCTGGGGGATTTTCGTGTGGAAGGAGTTTCATGGAGCGGGAAACCGAGTGAAAATTCTTCTGGCGATTATGTTTTTGTTCTTTGTGGCCGGCTTGAGCTGCATCGCGCTCGCTCCGGTGATCCACTAGGAGAGCGACGGAAGAACGGGGGTAAGGGTGCCGCAGGAAAATCATTTTGACGTCATCATCATCGGTACGGGAGCCGGGGGCGGAACGCTCGCCTATCATCTTGCTCCCTCGGGCAAGCGCATTTTGCTGCTGGAACGCGGCGGATACCTGCCGCGTGAGAAGGACAACTGGGACTCTCGCGCCGTTTTTATCGAGTCGAAATACCGGGCCGACGAAACCTGGTACGACAAGGATGGAAACACGTTTCACCCCGGCATTCAGTATTTTGTCGGCGGAAATACGAAGGTTTATGGCGCGGCTCTACTGAGGTTTCGCAAGGAAGATTTTGGAGAAGTGCGGCACTATGGCGGCATCTCGCCGGCGTGGCCTCTCGCTTATGACGACTTTGAGCCTTATTACACGAAGGCGGAGCATCTGTACCACGTTCACGGAGAACATGGGATCGATCCCACCGAGGGTGCGGCAAGCGCTCCTTATCGCTACCCGCCCGTAAGCCACGCGCCGCGCATCCAGGAACTGTATGACGATTTGCGACGCTGCGGCCATCATCCATTTCCGCTACCGCTCGGGATTTTGCTCGATGAAAAAGACGGCAAGGCGCTTCACACGAGCGCGTGCGTGCGGTGCGCGGCATTCGACGGATTTCCATGTTTGGTCAACGGCAAAGCGGATGCGCAGATTCTTTGCGTGGACCCGGCGCTCGAGCGCGCGAATGTGCAGCTTCTCACGGGCGCATACGTGAAACGACTCGAAACGGACGCGTCCGGCCGCGTGGTGACGAAGGTGCTGGTCGAGCGCGACGGGCAATCCGAGGAGTATTCGGCGGGCGTCGTGGTGGTTTCTTGCGGAGCGATCAACTCGGCGGCGCTTCTGCTTCGCTCCGCCAGCGACAAGCATCCGAATGGGCTCGCGAACAGTTCGGATGTGGTGGGGCGGCACTATATGCGGCACAACAACTCCGCCTTCATGGCTATTTCGAAAGAGCCCAATCCGACCGTGTTCCAAAAAACGCTTGGCCTGAACGATTTCTACTTTCGATCCGATGATTGGGAATACCCTCTCGGCGGCATCCAGATGCTCGGGAAGACCGATGGAGAAATGCTGAAGGGAGAAGCGCCGAGCTGGGCCGTTTGGAAGCCGGAGTTCGCGATGGATTACATGGCCGAACACTCGATCGATTTCTGGGTGCAATCGGAGGATCTGCCGCACGCTGATAACCGCGTCAGCGTCAACCGCAAGGGAGAAATCACGCTGAGCCTTGAGGAGACCAACACGGAGGGACACCATCGCTTGGTCGCAAAGCTTAAGGGCATGCTTCATGACCTTGGCCTTCACGACCACTTGATGCCCCGATCGCTGTATCTGGGCAAGACGATTCCGATTGCCGGCACCGCTCATCAAGCCGGAACGGTGCGATTTGGCCGCGATCCCAAAACGTCGGCACTCGATCTGAATTGCAAGGCGCACGATCTGGACAATCTTTACGTGGTCGATGCGAGCTTTTTTGTGTCGATTGCAGCCGTGAATCCGAGCTTGACGATCATCGCGAATGCGTTGCGAGTAGGCGATCACCTTCTGAAACGGTTGGGCTAAGATCACCAGGCTTCCGCTCTTCCCGCGAGCCAGGATGATGGGCATGCGCCCGGCGCTAGCCTATAAACTCCCAGCCTGGCGAATCATTCCGCCGTCGATGAAAAACGTGCCGCCCGTGCAGTAGGACGCCGAATCGGAGGCGAGAAAGACAGCAAGTTCCGCGACCTCTTCCGGCTTTCCCCATCTGCCGAGCGGGATCTCGGCCATGAGTTTTCCTTCGATCTTACGATTCGATTCGACGTCGGTGTCGATGGGCGTATAGATTGCGCCAGGTGCGATATTGTTCACGTTGATCTTGTAGGGCGCGAGCTCCACGGCGATCGTTCGCATCAACATGCGCAGGCCGCCCTTGGCCGCACAGTAGGGAGCGTTGGTCGGCATGGGCAAATCCTCGTGGACCGAGGAGATGTTGATGATTCGCCCGCCACCACCCTGGCGAATCATCACTTTGGCAGCCGCTTGCGCGCATAGAAATGGACCGGTCAAATCGACAGCGATCACTTTCTGCCAGAGGTCGAAGGGAAATTCAGGGAACGGATGCTTGTACTCGAGACCCGCGTTGTTCACCAGAATATCCAGCCGGCCGAATGATTCGACCGCTTTCTGAATGAGCTGGTTCACCTGGTCCGGGTTCGAAACGTCCGCAGCAACGGCAATGGATTTGCCGCCCGCAGCCTGAATCGCTTGCACGACGCCATTCGCCAAATTCGGCGATCCCACATAGTCGATCACGACGGACGCGCCTTCGGTCGCCATGGCCATAGCAATCGCCTTCCCGATGCCGGTGGCGGAGCCAGTCACTATTGCAACTTTATTTTGAAGTTTCATCGCTTGCGCATCGCCTCGCTCGATTTTATGACCACAACTTGATTCTCCCGCGTACGCGCGAAAATAGCATCCCCCTTTCTTATGGTGTCGAGGCTAGCCACTCGGCAGTCCAACCGCGAATATCCGAATATTTCGGGAACAACAAAAGGTGGTATTGGAAATTGCGGATCGAGGGCATGGGTTGCAGAGTGAAGACTGTAAAATTAAATGCGGCGTCGGCCTCAGAAGCATGCAAGGGCGGCTTCGGCCGTTTGGCGGTTTTTTATCCATCGAGCCGGGACCCGCTGGCACTAAAGTCGCAACTGTTTTGCCAGAAGCAGCCGCAGTGATGCCCTGCCGGAGCAAATCCGCAGTTGGGCCGAGTCACGCGGCTCAAGGCGATGGAAGGTGCCCCGCGACCTCTCGTTTCCTCTGCTACTTCGTATTTGCCTTATCGTGAAAGTCCGGTCCAAACAAAGGATGATCGCGGGTACCCGTGATCTTGATCGGTATTTCGGTGCCACCGTTCTTGCCCTCGAAAAGATGGTTGAACGGTTTCAGCACGACGGACTTCCATCCCGTCATCGTTTGGGATAACTCTGCTTGCAGTCGCAATTTTCCGCGGAAATTAAGCTGGCCGCCGTCGAGGTTGTAAGAGCCCGCGAGATCAATAGACGCCCCTTCTACGCCGAAACTCAGATTCGAGAAGTCGATCACGCCATTATCCATCTTAAATCTGCCGGTCAGATCCGACGTCGCGTCGGAGATGTCCTGCTCTTTCGGCTTCCCCTGTCCTCGCCGGCTGAGCGAATCTACCTTCCCCTGGATGGTCGAACTCGTGAAGAGGACCTCGCCGAGGCCAAATTGCCCATCGAGTTGCAAGCGGTCCACGAGATCCTCGTCCCGCTCGGGAATCAGAATTTTGGTTCTCAATTCGGCCGAGCCGGTCATCACCGGCTGGTCGGACTTCACTGCCAGCGCCAGCAAATCCTCGATGCGCGCATCATCCGAGGTTGCGTCCAGAGCGATTGTTCGCCCCTTGACCTTGGGATAGACGTCGACCACTTCCCCGTGGGTCACGAGCGTGGTGTGGAGAAATTTCGCCGTAACCTTCGTGAGGACGGTGTCGCCGTTCGTCCCGTCGACAATGGCCGTGAAATCCGTGTGCAGCGCCATGGGATGCGCGGAAGTGCGCAGGCCAAAGTCGGGCGTGTCCGTCGATCCTTCGACATTCAGGTAATCGAGCGGGCCGCCGAACTTGCCCGTCGAAGAGAGAATACCCCTCAGCCCTTTGATGGTCCCGAGGTCCGCGTTAAAGAAAGTGTAGGTCGCGCTGACAGGCGTTTCGCTGGGCTCGTCCGCTCGCCATGGCCCGAACTGGCCGTCGCAATGGATGTATCCTCGCGGTTTCGGGTTCGTCAGCAAGGCGTGAAAGGCCGCCGGCCGATCGAAGCCAAAATCATTCATTACGAGGTGATGAATCTCGAATTGATTAGGAGGCTTATCCGAGTCTTTCCGCAGCAGCACAAGCAGGGCGTCGTCGGCGCGTATTTCGCGGATTAGGATCGGATATTTTTCAGCCAGATCCTGATCGGTTCCGTGAACGAGCGGCGGGCCGCCCGGGGTTCGCGGTGGCGTGTGAATCTGCAGGCCGTCAAGCTCGACGGTTCCGATCTCCGGCCGGTCTCTTAACAATCCCGAGAGCGTCGTGTAGAACGACACTCGCCGGACCTGAATCAATGGTGGAATATCGGTGCGCCCGTTATGCCTTAGGACTAGCCCATACACAACCACGTGGATACGCGGATAGAACGTCACGTCGAAGTCGTCGATATGCACGGAACTCTTGAAGTGGGTCTGCAGATGCTCCTGCACCTCTTTGCGAGCCATCGCACGCAGCTTCGGTGCCATGACGTGTAACACCACGACGTACGCCACCAGCAGAACCGCCACGATGGTGATCCCGGCCACAACAATCCATTTGCGCATTGCGCCTCGGTGCGTCGCCAATTGCAAGATCAAGATACGGGAGTGAAGCGGCCGTGAATCGTTACGATCCTGGGCTAGGTCTGGAAATCTCCTCGACGATTTCTCCCGTCGTCCTCAGACCACCGACCCGGATCGCGACGTCGGCCTGCGAGATGATGCCAACGAGACCGTTGCGATGGTCCACCACAGGTATTCGCCGTACTTTCCCATCGGCCATCGCATCCAACGCTGACTCGATATCGTCGTCCGCCCTGCAAACAAGAGGATCGCGCGTCATCAATTCATCGACAGGCACATCGAGATCGCGACCGTCCGCGACAATCTTGAGAGTCAGATCTCTGTCTGTAACAATGCCGACGATTGTCTTCGTTTCGCAGTTCTCAACCACCGGAATCGGGCCCACGTTCTGGTCCCGCATCAATTGTGCCGCTCGAGACGCCGTGTCCGTCGGCAGGCAGTAAGAGGGATTCTTGGTCATGACATCTTCGCAGATCCTCATTTCTCGCCTCCATTCTCAAGCGGTACGCTTCGCCCCCCACATGGGACCGCGCCCGCGGTTTTATCGTGAGCGTGTTATGGGGGCGTTACGCGAGTCGCCTGCTTGGATACGGGACCACTGCAGAGACTGAATCCAGCGCTGAAGTCGCGATGCGTAGCTTCCGCCGCGAAAATCTTTATTGAGTGCGCGCTCGTCAACCTTCAACCATTCTAGTTTGAAGATCGAGGTCGAAAAAGGTCTATTGCACGCTGGACAAATCAGATCCAGGCAATCCGTTGATCGGTTGAAATGTTTTCCTGCCGAGCCGACCACGGATAGGGTCACGGTTGCGCCACAATCGAGCTTGTCACACCTTACACATGGCTCCAGAACAGATTGGTCTCTCATAGCAACCGAGTTTGGACCACCCGTGGCGCATACCAATATCAGGCGGAAGCCCTATATCACGATCAGATGTTCCCTAAGGTCTTCCATGTAAGGCCGCACGTGGAATGTACCAACCGGCTCGCGATTTAGGGGCCGACGTGCCAACTGTCCGGCGTAGCCAAAAGTTTCCCGTTCTCGCCGGTCACTCGAGTTCCCAAAAGCGTTGTTGCCGCTCCGGTGCCCTCCAATGGGTCACGTTCAGGGGCGAAGCGTAAGAAGCATTCCGAGCGACGCCATCAACATGGCCGCTGTGGCTGCCCAGCCGCCTACGCTCAAATAGAGGGGCAGAGTGAATTTCCCCATTACTTTCGCGTTCCGGGTCATGATCATCATGAGGGCCATCACCGGAACCGCCACAAGTCCGTTGAGTACGGCGGACCAGAAAAGCGCCTTGATCGGATCGAGATGCATGAAGTTCAGCAGGAGACCGATCAGAGTCGCGACTCCAATCGTTCCGTAAAACTTTACGGCCTGCAGTGGCTTTTTCTCCAAGCTAGCGGTCCACAAGAAGGTTTCACTTATTCCGTAGGCGGCTGAACCGGCAAGGACGGGCACGGCAAGCAAACCGGTGCCGATAATTCCCAGGGCGAAGAGCAGGAACGCGAACTTGCCGGCGAACGGCTCGAGGGCGCGGGCCGCCTGGTCCGCCGTCTGGATGTTGACGATACCGTGGGCATGTAATGTGGCAGCTGCCGTCAGAATTATGAAGAATGCAATGGCATTGGAAATGGCCATTCCAAGATACGTGTCAAATTTGATTCGCCGAAACTGTGCCAGAGCTTGCCCGGGGGCTTGCTTTAGCGCGTGTTGGGCGGCGTGGACAGTAACTTCCTCGACCTCCTGCGAGGCTTGCCAGAAAAACAGGTAGGGACTTATCGTGGTTCCCAAAACAGCGACGAGCGCCGTGAAATACGCCCCGCTGAATGAAACGGAGGGCCAGAACGTCGCGCGAAGCGCTTGCCATTTGGGCTCGCCAACGGCGATCGATGTTGCGACATAAGCAAAGAGCACCAGCGTCAACCATTTTAGGTATCGAACATACGCTGTGTACGGAACAAAGATCTGCAATGTCAGGGATAGCAATCCCAACACCGTAATGTAAATCCATACAGGGCCCGGCAGAAGTAGCTTGGCAGCCGCACCCATTGCTCCGATGTCCGCACCCAGGTTGAATGTGTTGGCAATCAGTAAAAGCAAGACGATGCCATAGAGGACTGGCCTGGGATAGTGGCGGCGAATATTAGCTGCTATCCCTTTACCGGTCACGCGTCCGATGCGCGCGCTGATTTCCTGAATCGACGCCATCAGTGGGTAAGAAAACAGCATGGTCCATAGCATGCCGTATCCGAACCTTGCCCCCACTTGCGAGTATGTGGCGATGCCGCTTGGGTCATCATCTGAAGCCCCGGTAATCAGTCCGGGCCCAAGACTCAGGAAGACCTTGGCTGCTTTGGATGAGGGAAAGACGTGCGGTGGGTGACTAACAGTAGCGGTCTTCTTGATCTTGGTCACTCCGAGATCCCTCTTCCCAGGAGACAGTTTGCTCGCAATGGCTCGACGCATATAACCGTACTGACTGAATGCGTAAACTGCAATTCGAAATGATAGACAGCGGTAAGTCTTTCCAGTCAAACTGCCTGCCTGAGAATAATCCCTGTGAAGCGGCCATCCGCATCCCGCGATAACTCTCGCCTGTTAACGGTCGTTTCCGCGGTCCTCGTGATCGCCACGCTGTACTTCGCGCGGGTTGTTTTTATACCCCTGGCGTTAGCGTTGCTTTTCGCAGTGCTTTTGACTCCCGCAGTAGCTTTTCTAGAGAGACTTAAGCTGCCTCGCTTATTGGCTATTTTCTTAGTCGTCGTCACCTTAGTCGGCTTACTGGGTCTGATGGCTTGGCGCGCGTCTCAGCAATTCGTCGATTTGACGGATCAGCTGCCCATATATAAGAAAACCCTCCAAGACAAGATTCGTACATTGAAGGGATCGACCGGCCAAAATCTTGATAAAGCTTCCGATACGGTGAAAGAACTGGAGAACGAAATTACGACCAGTACTCCTTCGCCCTCGGAGGCAAATGGAAGAAGACAAGCGTCCGAGGCTCCCGGCTCGAAGCCCTCCCGGCCGATGGCTGTCGAATTAGTTCCATCGACAAACCCGCTGGAGTCTGTCGAGAACATGCTCGGGCCGCTGGCGAACGCCGGAGTGGTCATCGTGTTCACCATTTTCATCCTCGTCGGTCGCGAAGATCTGCGTAATCGGCTTATCCGTCTGGCAGGCGGCCGTTTGAACACCATGACCCAGGCAATGGACGAGGCGACTCAACGCATCAATCACTACTTGTTTCTGCGGTCGGCCGTGAACGTGAGTTACGGGCTGGTGATAGGGATCGGGTTGCGCTTCATTGGTATTCCGAATGCCGCGCTTTGGGGTGTCAGCGCCACACTTCTCCGCTTCTTACCGTATGTTGGTCCGCCGATGGCCGCGCTGATGCCCATTCTATTGTCGATAGCGATATTCCCGGGTTGGCAGCACGCCTTTGTCACCGCGGGTCTCTTTGTCATTTTGGAATTAATCGTGGCGAATGTGGTTGAACCCCTTCTCTATGGCGCCCACATCGGTCTTTCACCGCTGGCTATTCTTGTGGCCGCTGTCTTTTGGACGCTCATTTGGGGATTTCCGGGCCTTGTGCTCTCCACTCCTTTGACAGTCTGCCTGGTGGTGGTGGGCCGTTATGTTCCGGATTTAGCGTTCCTAGACATCCTTTTGGGGGACGAGCCCGTATTGCCTCCCCATGCTCAATATTATCAACGCCTCCTTGCCACGGATCAAAGCGAAGCCAAGCAGCTCCTGGAGGCATTTCTCAAAGACAAATCCTTGGAAGAGCTCTATGGCACAGTTGTCATTCCGGCACTGGGCTTGGCTGAGGAGGATCGCCATCGTAATGAACTCGATGAAGAAACTCAAAATTTTATTTATCACAGCACCCGGGAAATCATCGAGGAACTCGGAGATACTCCCGTAGAAGGGGCGACCGAAGCGAAAGGCGCAGACGCCTCTCAAATCGCTGAAGCTGACAACACAGAACCGGGTCATGTAGACATACTCTGTATTCCGGCGAGAGATGATGCAGATGACGTCATCGCCGCTTTGCTGGCGCAGCTGCTTGAGCGACACGGCCATCTGGCGCAAAGCATTCCCATTGATACAACGCAGGAGATGCTGTCGCAAGTAAAAGACGCCCATCCCTCCGTAGTGTGCATTTCCGCCCTTCCACCATTCGCTTTGAACCACGCGAGGGCGTTGTACGCAAAACTGCGGGCTCAATCGCCGCAGGTGCAAATTCTTGTTTGTTTGTGGCATTTCGAGGGAGATCCTCAAAAAGTGATGGCGCGACTCAGACTGGCTCCAGGGCACGGCTTTTTCACGACCCTGCCACAGGTCTTACAACACATCGGTTTCCAGGCTCACACGCCCTCTAGCGATTGATACCCGTTTCATTTCCTCGTCTTACCTGTTTGTCCGTATGGCGCGCCGATCCCAGAAATTGTCTATTGGAGGACGTACGCAGTCTGGGCCGCGCGGCGCTTGGCCTCGTTTTGCAAGACTCCGAATTGCGGCTCTCATGGGGGAAACGATGAAAGCAAACCGCTTGATGCATCTTTACACGGAAGAATTAAAGGATCTCTACAATGCAGAAAACCAACTAGTGAAGGCTCTGCCCAAAATGGCGAAGGCGGCGACGTCCGAGGATTTGCGGGCTGGCTTTGAAGAGCACCTGAATCAGACCAAAGAGCATGTCGTCCGCCTGGAAGAGATCTTCGAAGCCCTTGGGGAAAGCCCGAAAGGCAAGAAATGCAAAGGGATGGAGGGCCTCATCAAGGAAGGCGCAGAAATGATCGAAGAGGGCATCGAGTCCGAGGAGTTGGACGCCGGCCTTATCTCCGCTGCCCAGCGCGTTGAGCACTACGAGATGGCCGGCTATGGGTGCGTTAGCGCATACGCCAAACTGCTCGGGGAAGACCATGCCGCGTCGCTCTTGAAGAAGACTCTCGAGGAGGAAAGAGCAACAGACCACAAACTAACTCAGCTGTCTGGGCGCATCAACGTCGAAGCCGCGAAATCCGATGAACAGGACGGAAGCGCTACCCCGAAAGCCAGAGCCGCCCGATCCTAACTGACCTGATCTAGCGAGTTTGAATGGGAGGCACCGAATGGACGGAAGTCATCTTAGATTTTCTCGATTGATGGTGGGCGTCGCATCGTTGGCTTTTAGCCTATCGGCGCTAGCTGCACCGCTTCCGCGGCATCAGGATTCTCAGCAGCCGGCTCCCGATAATATGAAGAGCAATAGGGACCAGCAGCCCCCGACCGCGGATCAACAGAAGATGAATCCCTCGGATCGCGCCATCACGCAGAAGATTCGAAAGGCGATCCACGAGGACAAGAATCTCTCCAGCTATGCACACAACATCAAAATCATCACCGAGGACGGCAAAGTTACCCTCCGCGGCCCTGTGCGGTCCGAAGAGGAGAAAGACAGCCTGGAGACCAAAGCGGTTGCAGTGGCCGGCGCAGACAACGTAACCGATCACCTTGAAATCGCACCTTCGAAATAACCGGGCATAGTGAGCTTCGTTCGATGCAAAGGAGAAAGATAAAATGTCAGGCAAAAAAGTAGCAGCGTTTGGAATTTACTCGACGCGTAGTGCGGTCGAAAATGCGACGGATTCGCTCATTCACGCCGGCTTCCCGGCTTCGGATATCTCCGTACTCCTGCCTGAAAGCCTGGGTGGACCGAAGGACATGGGAACGGAAAAGGCAACGAAAGCGCCTGAAGGCGCGGCGGCAGGTGTGACCACCGGAGGTGTAATCGGTGGAACCCTCGGCCTGCTGGCGGGTGTCGGTCTTTTGGCCATTCCTGGGCTGGGTCCGTTCATAGCTGCCGGGCCAATCATGGCAGGGCTCGCGGGGCTGGGCGTCGGGGGTGCCGTGGGCGGAGTTGCCGGAGCGCTGATCGGCATGGGTATTCCCGAATTCGAAGCAAAGCGATACGAAGGTCGCCTGCACAAGGGCGGCATGCTCCTCTCCGTGCGTTGCGATACATCGGAAGAAATCAAGCGTGCGAAGGAAGTCATCGAGCGTTCCGGCGCAGAAGATGTTTCTTCCACCGGTGAGGCCTCCGCCGATACGAACGAAACGGATCGCGATGCGGCAAGGGCTGCTCGCGGTACTGCTTAATCCGAGGGGAGGAAGGACGCCCGGGACTTCCTCCTTTTTTCCTGAGTTATTTTCGTCGGCTCTGAATGGCTCCGCCTGTGCTTTGAGCGCGCCGGGTGTAACAACATCGCCTGATTCCGAAGTCCAGGCCGCGATCAAAGGCTGACAGAGATGAAAACGTATACGTGCGTTTGTGGGCAGCTGATCTTTTTTCAGAACGTAGCTTGCGTGAATTGCCATCGGGAGATCGGTTTCCTCCCGGACTCGCTTTTGCTGACAAGCCTCGATGCGGCAGGCGATGGGCTATGGCGCCCGACTGCAAGCGGCGCACAAGGTGCCCTCTACAAGAAATGCCGAAATTACGCAGACGCCGGAGTTTGCAACTGGATGGTCGCAGAGCAAGAAGAGGATGTCTTCTGCGCGTCCTGCCGCCTGAACGAAATCATTCCTGACTTGAGCAATGAGGAGAACCGGGATCGCTGGGCGCGAATCGAGGGCGCCAAACGAAGGTTGATCTATAGCCTCATCCGACTGAAATTGCCTATCGCGAGTAAGAAGAAGAACCCGCAACAAGGGCTTGGCTTTCGGTTCCTCTCGGATGCCGTGAATCCGGACGGGAGTCCGTCGAAAGTGATGACGGGTCACGACAACGGAGTCATCACGCTGAACATCACCGAAGCGGACGATGCCGTGCGCGAGCAGGTCCGGCACTCAATGAAGGAACCCTATCGGACGCTGCTCGGTCATTTCCGGCACGAAATCGGGCACTATTATTGGGATCGTCTTGTGCAAGGGACAACGTTTCTGGAGCCGTACCGGGCGCTCTTTGGCAGCGAACAAGCCGATTACACCGAGGCGCTCAACCAGTATTATAAATTCGGCGCGCCGGCAAATTGGCAGGAGCACCATATCAGCGCATATGCAACCGCGCATCCCTGGGAAGATTGGGCCGAAACATGGGCGCACTTCCTGCACATTCAGGATACGTTGGAGGTCGCGAATGACTTCGGTCTCGCCGGAAAACAGATTCTCGTGGACACTCAAGACAAGAACGGCAAACCCTGGCTTTCCTCGAAGCAAACAACGTTTGACGAAGTGATCGGTGCATGGTCGGAGTTGGCTGTGGCTCTCAACAGCATGAACCGCAGCATGGGCCTTCCGGATTTGTATCCGTTTGTTCTTTCGGCGGCGGCGGTAGCGAAATTGCTTTTCATATACGAAGTGATCGTCGCGAGCGGTGTTCCGGCTGGTTCCACCACCCAGGATCCCGGGTCCGCATAGGTACTTCAAGAGCCGCCGCCTACAGCAAAGCGGAGACGATTCTACCGCTTTATGTGGATTGGCCCGAAACACCAGAGAGTCTACAAAGTATGCGTCTCCCACAGGCGCAAACAAACGCTCGATCGAAAGTGCAAAGCCCGTTGGGTGCTCGAGGAGGTTCTATGTTGCGATGGGCATTGGCGTTCTTCATCGTGGCGCTAGTTGCGGGAATCTTTGGCTTTTTCGGACTTGCAGTGGCAGCGGCGGGTATTGCCAAATTGTTGTTTTTCATCTTCCTGGTTCTTTTCCTTGTTTCACTCGTTGGCGGATTGGTTCGGCGAACGTGAGAAACCGATCGAGAGCGGACGATCTTGAGGTCCGTATCGGCATTTGCTTCGAGGAGACTTCATGAGACTGCGCCGCCGTGGTGCTGCTGCTGGCCGGTAGAAAGACGGCTTAGCCGATTCACGCGGCGAGGCATTCGAGAGCGTCGACGTTCCCTGATTGGGTAATCGAGACGATAGAACGGAGATCCTATGCTTCTAATTTTGACAATCGTGCTGATACTTGCCCTCGTTGGTTCGATTCCAACGTGGCCACATAGCAGGGGTTGGGGTTATTACCCGAGCGGTGGCCTGGGACTCGTTCTCTTGATTATTCTAATCCTATTCCTAATGGGCCGGCTTTAGCCCTTGGGGGCCGGTCCCCGTAACTCTCGTTTGCCGCCGGCGCACACCTGCACAGGATTAGAGTTGTCTTATCCCGCGCTGGGTTGGTGCCGTAATCCATCCGCTTCAATCACATCGATTCTGCGCCTCTGCACCCCATCTAAACGCCATCCAGGCCTGCGCATTTCTTTCGATCGCCCAGCCGCCGTGAGAGATTTCATGTGTGTGGCCAAGGATCTCCTTGCGCAAATTTGGATCCCGTGAAATCGGCGTCGGCTACCCTGCGTATTCGTGAATCGTGTGCACAAGGTTTTTCGCGGAAACAGGGACGGTGATCTTGCCGCTAAGAATTTCATGGCGGTCTATATCGCGGCCGTACATGGCCCGATCACCGCTTTTGTCGGTTTGCACCACGGCCCCGCTCAAGCTCACCCCGGCAAAAACGCCCTTGGCGCGCGAGTAGGACAGAATCTCCGCATTCAACTTAAGATCGGTGTCGGCGGAGGCGTTGCGTCCTACCGGCCCGGCGGCTACGGAGGCGTCCGCCCCCAGCTTGAATTTATCGCTAAGCAGACTGTGCAATGCGTGATCATTCATGAAAAGCAACACGATGTCGGTAGAGGAACCCCCGATCTGGTAACCCACGCTCCCGCCATCAATCGCTACAAACATGGGGGCGCTCCAGCCGTGCCCGGTGCGGCAGCTCGCTACTCCCCGGCCGTAGTTGCCGCCGAATATGAAGGCGAATTTCACATCGCCAGGAATGATGGCAATGCATTTCGCCGAATTCAGAAGACCGTTGGGAATGCCTTGATCCGGCGCGTTCATAATCTCTTGAAAAACCTGAGCGGCTTTGTGGATGCGATGAACGTCATCATCCCGGTCCGAGGCGACGGCAGTCAGAGCTACGAAAGACCCCAGAATGATAACCACCAGCAAGCGTTTCAACATGTATTTGCCTCCTTTCAAATGATCGTTCTAGTTTTTGTTTTCCATAGTCAAGAACCGCCAAATGCCCGAATGATCCAGCTGCATTGCTTATGAGAGGCGCTCGATCGTGCCCCTACTCAAAATGAGTTTCGTCGCGAAGAAGCGACGTTATCGCTCCCACAAGGCCTTTCACGGCGTCAGATTTATCCAGGTACCCGCGGGCTCCGTACATTTCGGCGGCCTTGCCGAACTGCAGAGACTCCTCCGCGCTGACAACTAAAATCTTGGCCTCGGGTGTCGTAGCGAGAATCTCGGTTGTCACGTCGAAACCGTTCATGCCAGGCATGTGAAGATCAAGAACGATCAGATCTGGATTCGTAAGCCGCGCCTTTTCTATGGCCTGTTCGCCGTCCGCGGCCTCTCCGCAGACTGACCATCCTGGCTGGCGTTCAATCAGGCCACGCAAAAACTTTCGTATCAGTGCTTGATCGTCAGCTAGAAGAATATCGATCATGTCAGTTCTTCGACGACGGGAAGACTCACCGTTGGCGTCCGATAGAAACTCTACGGGGGAAAGTCGCGTGAGGCCTATACCTCGAAAGCTGTAAGGCCTTGAAAACTTTGCTTGAGTACGAATGGTGCGAGACGGGTGCGCGTGAGGACGAGTCCACAGTAAGGAATCTAAAGGATTTACAGTCTTCCGGGTATAGCGCTACCCCGTACAAGTGCTAGCATGCCTGCTGCATTCGCATAACGATCAATGCCACGCCAAACCCGAACAATTTCCGAGAAGGAGGACGTTCACATGGGAAATCCCGCGTATCCAGGGCCTATTATCACGAACGACTCGAATAGTTCCGGCGTTTCCTGGGGAGCAGTGATCGCGGGGGCGTTTGCGGCCGCATCCTTGTCCCTGATACTGCTCGCTCTGGGCACCGGCATCGGCTTTTCAGCCGTTTCACCGTGGCCCAACTCCGGCGCATCCCTCTCGATGATCGGCTGGACGGCCGTTATCTGGCTCATCCTCATGCAGCTGATTTCTTCATCCGTGGCGGGCTACCTGGCAGGCCGATTGCGAACCAAATGGATCAATCTTCATGTCCACGAGGTGTATTTTCGCGACACCGCGCATGGCTTTCTCGCCTGGGCGGTCGGGTTGGTTATCGCAGCCGCTTTCCTGGCATCGGCGGCGACATCATTGGTACATGGAGCCCAACGCGGCGATGTAATGGCGACAAACGCATCCGGGCCTGCCGAATCAGCGGGTGGCCGTGATTTGGATCGGTATTACGTAGACGAACTATTGCGACCAGGCTCTCCCACTCCTGACCAAAGCAGTGATACAACCGGCCAAGTTGAGATCATCATCGCCAATGCCCTCGGAAAAGGCGCCCTGCCACCGACGGATAAGACGTATCTTGCCCAGATCGTGGCTGCGAAGAGCGGTCTTAGCGAACCCGATGCCGAGAAACGCGTGGATGATATTTTTGCTCAGGCTCAGCAGGCCGCCGACAGCGCCAGAAAAGCTATCGCGCACGCGATGTACTGGACATTCCTCGCCCTCTTGATCGGCGCTTTCTGCGCGAGCCTCGCAGCAACGATAGGCGGCAGCCAGCGAGACCGCGTGCCGGTGATTTGACGGAATATACTTTCGATCAAGGAGGCTCACAGATGCGTTCAATCTTACTTTTACTTCTGGGCGTGCCCATCCCCTTCATTATCTTAATCGGGATATTCAGTCACTTTTGAAACGAGATGGGTCTATCCGACTTCAACAGCTCCATCAACTATTTGACTTCTCTGTGTTTTCAGTAATTTGGGAATCTGCTTTTCGCTCAAAGCTAACCCCAATGGCATGAAAACATCAGATTCTGGCACACTTTGGCACAGCGCCTGCGTCGCGTCTTCCAAGAAACCAGAGTCGATCTCGCTTCGCGTCCAAACAGCCGCCAGGATTTTTTCTTAGCACACTTTTTATGGGGCAGGCACGTTGATCACGGTGTTCACCATGGTCACCGACGCGTTGAGTCCGATTGCTCTGCCATTGAGTGTGGTTATGGCCGCATTGCCGGCGGTGGAGAATGTGACTCCAGCGGGAGCGATGATAGTGCCCACCATGGTGCCGCCACCTGCCCCATTGATCGTCGCCGCACTGCCCACCTGCCAAAATATGTTCTTGGGCTGCGCTCCGTTAACCAGAATGACGCTGCGAGGAAATCCTGGAGCACCCACAGTAAGCGTCGTGGCCATTTGGAAGACCCAGATGGCATTCTCATCACCTTGGGCGTCGAGAGTAAGATCTGACCCAGTGATCAGGAACGAACCGGCCGCCGACGTATACGTCCCAGGAGTGATCGTGAGTCCGCCGAGTTGACCCCCGCCTGGATCGGGACCTGCGGGCTCTCCTGCAAGATTGTTATATGCAGTAAGGGCATCGCTTGCGGCTTGTGTTGCGATCGCAAATGTCGCAGTCGTACCTTCGGACGAACACGTAACGGTAGGAGAAGGAACATTCGTGTAGATTTTCCCGTTCACAAATCCCGAGTTGGCCCCGGTTATTGTGTAATTGCACCCGGTCCCCGCGTCGTGGAATCCCGTTATCAACGTAGAACCACCAGTGGTACCGAGATCGCCGTTGATCACGGTGCTGGTCCCAGTGTTGGTTATACCGGCGGCGCCGCCAAAAGACCCGAAAGTGGAGGCTGCTCCCAGATCTGGCAGCGTCGGACTTAGGGTAGAACCAGTGGTGAAAGTCCACGGATTCGGCGCAGCACCCGCCGTTATCGAATTACCGGACAGATCCATGACCAGATTCGAAACGGTGGCCGTGTATTGCGTGCCGGCAGTGAGGTTCGCCACCGGTGTAAATGTTGCGATCTGGCTGTTCGGGTCGTAAGTAACGGTTCCGTCCACGGATGCTCCGCCGACTCCGGCCACCGCCAAAATGAAGGTCGCGTTGGTAATGGTCATAGGATCCATCGCCTTGCTGAATGTCGCGTTGATGGTTTTGTTCAGAGACACGTTCAAGACCGCGTTAGCTGGGTTCGTTACGGTAATAGTGGGGGGGACGGCGTCCGCAGTCGAGCCAGTCGTAAAGCTCCAGACGAAATTAGCGCCCATGGCGACGCCCGTGAGGTCTGCAGCGCCGGTTGTAATCGTGGCAGTGAACTCAGTATTCACCGAAAGACCCGAATCGGGCGTGAAGATCGCCGTGTTGCTCGCTGCATCGTACGCGATTGCACCTGTAACGGGAGTTCCACTGATCGTCTCGGCCACGGTGAATGTACCTGACGCAGAGATCGTTGCAGGGTCCATCGCTTGGCTAAAAGTTGCGGCGATTTTCTGATTGAACGGCGCATTTATTGCTGCGCTGGCAGGATTCGTGGAGGTTACTCGTGGTGCGCCGGCATTGGCGTCGATGCCCGTTGTGAAACTCCAAACATAGTTTGCGGCCAGCGCAGTTCCTGAGGCACTTTGCGCGGCGGTCGTAACAGTAGCCGTATATTGAGTACTGGCCGCGAGAGCCCCCGTGGGCGCAAGAATGGCCGTGTTGCTTGCCGCATCGTATGTGACGGCGCCCGGTACGGCAGCCCCGCCGCTTGTCGCCTCCAGCATAAACGTTCCTGTCGCCGTGATCGTTGAAGCGTTCATCGGGGTGTTGAAAGTTGCGGCGATTGTCTGATTGATGGGAATATTTGTGCCTCCACCTGCGGGAGTCGTGAATGAAATCTTCGGAGCCATTGCGGTGGTAAACGTCCACACATAATTGGCGGTCAAACCTACTCCAGATGGATCCTTCGCACCAGTCGTAATCGTAGCCGTAAATAAGACGCCGGTCGCAAGAACGGTCGTCGGCGTAAATGTGGCGGTGCTACCGGAATAGCTGACTGTTCCGCCTACGGACGTTGCTCCTGGGCCAGCCACAGTAAACGTTGTCGCGGTAATCGTAGCCGGATCCATCGCCTCGCTGAACGTAGCGGAGATCGGCGTGTTGACGGCTACCGCTGTAGCTCCATTGACCGGAATTGTGGAGACGACCGTGGGTGGCGCAGCCGTAGTGAAAGTCCACACAAAATTGGCTGCCAGCGCGGCGCCCGTGGGGTCTTTCGCACCGGTTGTGATCGTGGCCATATAGAGGGTGGTGGTTGTAAGAATCGCCGTCGGGGTAAACGTTGCAGTGGTTCCTGCGTAAGTGACGGTGCCGGACACTGGCGTTGCGCCCGGCCCCGTCAGAGTGAAGGTAGCTGAAGTAATCGTTGCCGGATCCATGGCGTGGCTGAACGTAGCGGAGATCGGCGTGTTGGCGGCCACCGCTGTAGCTCCATTGACCGGAATTGTAGAAACGACCGTGGGTGGCACGGCTGTCGTGAAGGTCCATGTAAAATTGGCTGCCAGCGCGGCGCCCATAGGGTCCTTGGCACCGGTCGTGATCGTGGCCGTGTATAAGGTGCCGGTCGCAAGAAAGGCGGATGGCGCGAACGTAGCTGTGCTACCGGAGTAAGTGACCACGCCTCCGACGGGCGTTGCCCCGGGCCCAGCCAAAGTGAATGTCACTGAAGTAATCGTCGCGGGGTTCATGGCCTCGCTGAATGTGGCGGAGATTGCTGTGTTGACGGCCACGGCCGTAGCCGCGTTGACTGGAATTGTCGAAACAACCGTGGGTGGCGCAGCCGTTGTGAAGGTCCACACAAAGTCGGCTGCCAGCGCCGCGCCCGTGGGGTCCTTCGCGCCCGTGGTGATCGTGGCTGTATATAAGGTGCTAGTTGCAAGAACGGCTGTCGGCGTAAACGCGGCGGTAGTCCCCGTATAACTGACGGTACCGGCAACGGGCGTTGTCCCTGGCCCGGTCAGAGTGAAGGTGGCTGAAGTAATCGTTGCCGGATCCATAGCATGGCTGAACGTAGCGGAGATCGGCGTGTCGACGGCCACCGCAGTGGCGCCATTCGCCGGAATCGTAGAAACGACAGTGGGTGGCACGGCCATCGTGAAGGTCCACGCAAAATTCGCCGCCAACGCAGCGCCACCGGGATCTTTGGCACCCGTCGTAATCGTGGCCGTAAATAAGGTGCCGGTCGCAAGAACGGTTGACGGCGTGAACGTGGCCACGGTGCCGGAGTAAGTGACTACTCCCGCGACGGACGTTGTTCCCGGTCCGGTCAAAGTGAACGTCGCCGCGTTAATCGTCGCCGGGTTCATAGCCTCGCTGAACGTGGCGGAAATTGCCGTGTTCACGGCCACCGCAGTGGCGCCATTAGCCGGAATTGTGGAAACGACCGTTGCTGGCGGAGCCGTTGTGAAGGTCCATACATAGTTGGCCGCCAGCGCAACGCCTGCAGGATTTGTCGCACCGGTCGTAATCGTGGCTGTGTATATGGTGCTTGTTGTAAGACTGGCCGTCGGCGCAAACGTCGCCGTGGTCCCGGCGTAAGTCACAGTGCCGGAGACGGGTGTTGCGCCCGGCCCGGTTAAAGTAAACGTAGCCGCGCTGATCGTCGCCGGGTTCATGGACTGGCTGAACATGGCCGAGATCGGCGTGTTGACAGCTACCGCCGTAGCCCCATTGACCGGAACGGTTGAAACGACCGACGGTGACGGAACCGTTGCAAAGGTCCATATGTAGTTGGAGGCTAATCCAACACCACCGGGATCCCTCGCGCCCATCGTAATCGTAGCCGTATATAAGGTGCTCGCCGCCAGAGCGGCCGTCGGCGTAAACGTGGCTGTTGTCCCGGTGTAAGTCACGTTGCCGGCTACGGGCGTGCCACCCGGCACGCTCAAAGTGAAGGTAGCGGCATTGATCGTCGCGGGGTTCATGGCCTCGCTGAACGTAGCCGAAACGACAGTGTTCGCGGGCACTCCCGCAGCGCCGTTTGCCGGAACGGTGCTGAGCACGCTGGCTGCCGCAGCCGTCGTAAAGCTCCACACATGGTTGGCTGCCAGCGCGGTGCCTGCGGGATCCATCGCGCCGGTTGTAATCGTGGCTGTATACGGGGTGCTAGTTGCGAGAACGGCAGTCGGCGTAAACGTGGCGGTGGTCCCTGCGTAAGTCACGGTACCGGCCACGGGCGTTGCTCCTGGCCCGGTCAACGTGAACGTCGCCGCGTTAATTGTCGCCGGGTTCATGGGCTCGCTGAATGTAGCGGAGACTGCCGTGTTGACAGCAACGGCCGTGGCTCCGTTGAGTGGAATAGTGGAAATGACGGTCGCTGGCGGAGCGGTTGTGAACATCCAAACGACGTTGGTTGACGGTGGGGCGCCTGCGGAATCTTTCGCGTCGGTAGTGATTGTGGCCGTATAAAGGACGCTGGTTGCGAGCACGGCGGTCGGCGTAAACGTCGCAGTGGTCCCTGTGTAAGTCACGGTACCGGCCACGGGCGTTGCTCCTGGCCCGGTCAAGGTGAACGTGGCCGCGTTAATTGTCGCCGGGTTCATGGGCTCGCTGAACGTGGCGGAAATTGGCGTGTTCACGGCAACGGTGGCAGCCCCATTCGCAGGAACGGTGGAAACGACTGTGGGAGACGCAGCCGTCGTAAAGCTCCACACGAAGTCGGCCAACAATGCATGGCCTGCTAGATCTTGTGCGCCGATCGTAATCGTTGCCGTAAACACGGTGCTGTTGGCAAGAACGGCCGTCGGCGTAAACGTTGCTGTATTACCGGAGTAATTAACTGTACCAGTAACAGGCATCGCTCCGGGTCCGGTTACGGTAAATGTTGTCGCGTTGATCGTCGCCGGATTCATGGCCTTGCTGAACGTACCTGAGATTGGGGTGTTGACCGCCGCACCGGCGGTGCCGTTCACCGGAACCGTCGAAACCACAGTAGGTGCGGCTACCGTTGTGAAAGTCCACACAAAGTTGGTGGACAAAGGGATGCCCGCGGCGTCTTTCGCTCCAGTCGTGATGGTGACCATATATAGGGTGTCGGTCGCAAGAACGGCCGTTGGGGTAAATGTAGCGGTCGTGCCGGTGTAGGACACAGTGCCGGAAACGGGGGTTGCTCCTGGCCCGGTCAAAGTGAACGTGGCCGAAGTAATCGTAGCCGGATCCATGGCCCCACTGAACGTAGCGAAGATTGCTGTGTTGACAGCCACCGCTGTAGCTCCATTGGCCGGAATTGTGGAAACGACCGTAGGTGGCACGGCCGCCGTGAAGGTCCACACAAAATTGGCTGCCAGCGCGGCACCCGTAGGGTCCTTGGCGCCGGTGGTAATCGTCGCCGTGTATAAGGTGCCGGTCGCAAGAAGCGTTGACGGCGTTAATGTTGCGGTGTTCCCTGAGTAGGTGACGGCACCGATCACGGGCGTCGCCCCCGGTCCCATCAAAGTGAACGTCGTCGCATTAATCGTCGCCGGATTCATGGCGCGGCTGAAGGTAGCGGAAATCGCCGTGTTTAGGGACGCAGTGGTGGCGCCCGTAACCGGAACCGTGGAAATCACCATCGGAGGCGCAGCCGTCGTAAAGGTCCACACAAAGTTGGTGGACAAAGGGGTCCCCGCGGGGTCTTTCGCCCCGGTTGTGATCGTGGCCATGTATAAGGTGCCACTCGCGAGAGTGCCTGTCGGCGTAAAAGTAGCTGAGCTTCCTCCGTAAGTCACGGTGCCTGCGACCGGAGCAGCTCCCGGTCCCGTTACGGTAAATGTTGTCGCGTTAATCGTCGCCGGGTTCATAGCCTCGCTGAACGTAGCGGAGATTTCCATATTGACGGCAACAGCGGTGGCTCCATTTGCCGGAATCGTGGAAATAACCGTGGCTGGCGGCGCCGTTGTGAAGTTCCAGACAAAATTCGTCGCCAAGGCAATGCCGCTGGTGTCTCGCGCCCCATTCGTGACAGTCGCGATGTAAGGAGTATTAGCTGCGAGCGTGACGGTCGGCGTGAAAATCGCGGTCGTTCCCGCGTAACTTACTGCTCCTGCCACGGGAGTCCCGCCAGGCCCCGTCAACGTAAAAGTTGTTGCATCAATCGTGCTAGAGTTCATTGCCGAACTAAAATCTGCGCTCACGGTGGTATTGGTGACCACACCGGTAGCGCCATTGGCGGGGAATGTGGCGATCACCGTAGGAACAGTTGGACTGGGCGCTTGTTCTCGGCCGCATCCGGCTACAAGCGTGGCAAATGCGAACAACACCAATGATATTTTACGAATCTTGAATTTGAGCACTTTTTCCCTTGTGAATGCGTCGGCTTTTGATGGGTTTGGACGATAATGCGAGCGCTTTCCCAATATGATCTCGTCGGCTCTGCGACTTGAACTTTCCGAACAAAGACGGACCAAATGCGGACGGCAGTCTCCCGTCAGGAGTTCACATGTAGTTTGCGGTTGTCGGCAGCCGGAATGCAGCCGTACGAATCGCCGCATCGATGTTTCAGCTTTTTGTAGCTAACGAGCTGGGCCGTGACGGCCCGTTCGAGGGATACCGCAGTGAAGGGGTCGAACAGTGCAAATTTAGAACCAGAGTCATCGTGGGTCAACGCAATTCGCGAGAAATGTGCTGTTGATTAACCCTTCGGCAGCTCGAAGCGCTGAACGAGGTGGCGGCAGCGGCCTCAGGCATACCTACACTTCACGCATTGCGTGGGCTGGCAAGGGATCTGCCGACACTAGCGGCGCTCAGGTCTTGAGGAATTGGGACAGCGCGGGTTGCTCTCCTAAAGCGCGCCCAATTTCGTTCAGGAGTTCGTGGTTATCCGGAGGTTTCTGAAAAAAAGCAACAGCCCCAGCTTGCAGCGCGCGCTGTTTGTTGCCGCTAGGGTCTCGGGCGCTAAGGACGATGACAGGAGTCGCTATGTGCTGGGCCATGGCCCTCAATCGTTCCAGGAAAACAAATCCGTCGCCTGCCGGCAGCCCAAGGTCGAGAAGGATCAGGTCCGGTGATTCGACGCGCGTTACAGCTACGGCGGCAACCCCATCCATAGCGGAGACCACATCATAGCCGTTGGCTTTCAACTTGGCGGACAAACCTACCAGAAGATGTTCATCATCATCGATGATCAGAATTTTCTTTGCGCTCACTTCAGGCGCTCCTTTCGAGCACATGTGCTTGAATCAATTGGTCAATCCGGTTCACGACTTCGGCTTTTCGTTCTTCACGTGGCTGCTCGTCGGAGGACAGTTGCACGGTGGTTGCATAGATAGCCGGCTTAGCGTTCGACCTTTGGTAGAAATTCTGCAACTCCTTCTGGAAACGCTTGGTGATGACCTCGGCACCCTCCGTCTCGGTACAAGCGGTGACGAAGAAAGTCTCAGCGGCTTCTGCCTCGGTCATGACGGGCAATAGCAAGTCCCGGCCGGGACTGATACATCGCTCCAGGCGCTTCGGTAGCGCCGTGAGATCCTGTTGAGGAATGGTTCCGTCGATGGGGGGAACGTCGATCGAAAAAAGCGTCACGCAACCTACTGCCAGGTTTGCGGGCGTGAAAAGCGGATCGCACAATTTGGCGAGCGAGAAAACCGGCAAAGTAAAGGTAAACGTGCTGCCCTGCCCGATCTGACTGTCCACCCAGATCCGGCCACCCTGGCGCGTGACCAGTTCCTTGGATATGAATAACCCCAGTCCCAGACCTTTGCGGCTTGTTTCTGCAGCGGTTTTTATCTGCGCCAGGCGATCGAACACCGTGAGACGGTTGTCTGGGCTGATTCCGCATCCCGTGTCTACCACCGACAAGGACAGAAAGCTGTTGTCCTCTACGAAGACCCGCGCCCGTACGACCACCGTGCCGCGGTCGGGCGTAAATCTGATTCCGTTATCGATCAGGTTAATCAAGACTTGACGTACGCGGGCGCGGTCGGCCCAAACGGCGGGAAGAGAAGGTGCAATGTCTGCCATCAAATTGATATGCTTCAGCGTGGCGTTCGCCCCGCATGTCCTGAGAACCTCCTGAATCAGTCCCGCTATATACATGTGCTGAGGATCGACGCTGAGCTTGAGCGTTTCCACCCGGCTAATGTCCAGAAGGTCGCTTACCATGTCCTTGAGCTGTTTGACATTCTCGAGGCTGGATTCCAGGGTCTCGCGTTGCGCCGAGGAGATCTCGCCGTTCACTCCTTCCAATAAGTTGGTGATGAAAAAATAAATGGCGGTCAAGGGCGTGCGAAGTTCGTGCGAGACGTGAGAGAGAAACTGTTCTTGAAGGTTTATGCGCTCCTGTCGCACCGTCTCCAATTCGATCGCCGCCTTTCTGCGATCCGTAACGTCTTGCATGATTAGGGCGAAGCCGGAAGGGCGGCCGGCTTCGCCCGCCAAGGCCGTGATGATCACATTGGCCCAGAATTGCGTCCCGTTCTCGCGAACTCGCCAGCCTTCATTTTCCGAGCGCCTGTCTTGCGAAGCCTTGAGAAGCTGCTTCTCCGGCACGCCGTTCTGAATATCTTCGACGGTAAACATCCGCGAGAATTGCCCGCCCAGGATGTCGTCCTCGGGATAGCCCAGCATGCGCTCCGCTCCGCTGTTCCAACTGGTCACGCGTCCAAGATCATCGGTGGTAAAAAGCGCATAGTCCTCCACGCCATCAACCAACAATCGAAACCGCACGTTAGCATCCGCCACGTGTGCTTCGAGGATGGCCCCGTAGCGCTGCTGTAGGAACGCCTGACCTAGCGTGAGTAGCAGATCCCCAGCCAATCGTAAGGTCGCGCGCTTTACAGGACGTTGTTTGTTCGACAAGTTCCAAAGCACCTGCGCCGAAATTCCAAATGTTTTCGAGGCCCGCTGCAAAGAGAGCGACTCTGGATATGCGTCGGACACTTGCCCGGCAAGAATAGCTCCCAGCCGATGGTCGCCCAATAGCAGCGGAACCGCTACGTGCGTGAGACCGGCGGCGTCGCGCACGAACGTGGGCAGGCCCGTTCGCAATGCGTCGACAACGCCCGTGCAAGGCGAGAGCGGGCTGAGGCAGAAGGGACAGCCGGTCTCTTTCCCAACCGTCGAGCTTCGAAGGAGGTTCCAGACGGGCTGGGAATTGTGGCATGTTCCCAACAGGCTTCCCTCAGTATCGGTTAGAGCTACTCCTAGCCTCATTGTGCGGCTATACATCTCCAGTATCGGATCCCATGCTTTGACATCAAGTAGCTCCGCGTGCTCCTCAGGCGACAATTCCCCTTTGGCAATTCCGTCCATGTCTCCACCGGGATCGGGAGGTAGCTCCCCTACTCCGGGCAAGCGTCGCTTCACGGCCATCCGAGTCGGCTCAGACAGAATCATGCACCCTCTCCAAAATCGGGTCGGCCTCTCTGGATCTCTGAGGATGACGCAATCGTGTTGGAGCCCTGCTCAGCAGGCTCGAATATCCCTCCAGGGATTGCCCGATTTCCGCGTTCTCGTCATGGGGCACGAGCCTGATTCCTCCTTCGCCGATGCGAAACTCGCGAGTTTCAAAGGAGTGATTGCTTCCGCGGGATTTGACCACCGAAATGCAGCGGCGAAGCGAGCTGTTGATCTCGACGAGGCTCATCAGAATAAGATTATCCACAATAGAACTGACCGGGAAATCCGGCATGTAGGATGAGATTCCCAAAAATTCGGGGTTCTCATAATTGAAGAACGTCGTCATCAAGCGATTCTTGCTAAAAGCCACCAGAGCATGAAAAAAGTCTCTATAGATCCCCATATCCCCAATGGCCGTGCTGTAGCTCGTCATTCCGTCGATGACCATTCGTTGGATGCCGTGTTTCTCGACCAACCCGACGATTTGAGCGTAGTGACAGTCGATGTCGAGTTCTTGCGGGCTTTCAAACAGGATCCGCACCGTGCCATCATCAATCTGTTCCTGCAAGTTTAGTCCAATAGTCTGGGCATTTCGGATGATCTGCGCCGGGTGCTCATCAAGGGAGACCATGAGACCGAGTTTGCCTTGTTTGAGCGCCCCTTCTCGCAGTAACTGGGTGCCAAGTACAGTCTTTCCCGCTCCCGAAACCCCTACGACCATCGTGGTGGACCCGTCAAAGAGACCGCCGCCGATGAGCGTATCAACCGCATCCACTCCGATAGCCGACCGCTTGGTGCTGGATGTCGGCTGCCCGGCATTCGTGCGAATTGGGGCTTGCACGCGGCGAAATACCTCCACACCGCTGCCGTCAGCGATCCGTAGGGTGTGTTCCCCGCCCTCGAAGTCCTGGCCCCGGCTTTTCAAGATCTCGATACTGCGATGGCTGCGACGCCCTTGGCGATCGCGGTTCAATCGGATCACCGTATCGGCCAGGAAATCGGCCACCTCCACGTTGGCCAGTGACCTGGGGTCGGAGCCCACTTCGTGCGACAGAACGGCCGTCAAATTCTCGCGGTCCAATGTTTCGATCAACTGATGCAGCGTTTCACGATATGCAATCGTCCCGCTGGAAACGTGATCGAGCATCCCAATACCGTCTATGAAAATCCGCTGTGCGTGAATCTCACTCGCCGCCTCGATGAGTAGGCTATCCGCGGACCGCAGTTCCTGATCGAGCACCTGCGGACTGGTGAAGATGATCTGTAGCTTCTTTTCTCGCTGCAATTTATTCAAGTCCCAGCCGAATTTGGCGGCGTCCCGCATGAGCTTGTCCGGGCTGGTTTCAAAAACCACGATCAGGCCGTGCTCATTGAATTGGGTAATCCCGCGATAAATCGATTCGATGCCCATCAGGGTCTTGCCGCTTCCCGTCACACCCTGGAGCAGGATTACGTTCCCCCTCGGAATTCCACCCAGCAGGAGTTCATCGAGTCCCTTGATACCGGTTTTGATCAAACTGTTTTCGCCCATTTGGCACGTCCTCTCGAAAAGTAGGTCTGCAGATCGCGGCCTGGGAGCCGTTCCAGATGTTCGGCTTCAGCATCTTTGCCAGCATCAGCCGCCCAGAACGGTTTCTAGTCAAACTCAGGAGTCGTTGAAAGCAGTTATACGCCGGGGAGTCCGACACCGCGGCTTTGTAGAACCGCGCACCCCCCCGCGATTTCCGCGAGAATTTGATGAGCTCTCGCGATTCCAATCTGTCCAGCGCATTTCCAATACGTTCGCTGTCCCAGCCCAGGAGGCGAGCCATCTGCTCGGTGGTCGAAAGAATCCTTCCGTGCTGATGCAGGAAAATCAATATATCCCAGTCGATTAGCAGCGAAATGCCGATGGAGTTCAGGCACTCTCGACCCAAAGATTCCCGGGAACTGTCCGCTTCGCACAAGAGCGATAACCTCGAAATTGTTTTTCTCTTTCTGGAGTGAGTGTATTTGGAGAAACCCGAACGAACTGTCCGCTTCTAGACAAGTTCCCATGAGTTACTCCGCTGTTTCGATTCGGCACATCAACTAGCGCTCGCTGATAGACCCAAAACTATTTCCAGGACTGAGATTCGCGTTCAGAACGGAACTTTAATTTCTTGCGCGTGGTCGCATTGTTGGACTGCAAACGAAGGGACGACAAATGAACGAAGCACCCGCAGGAGTGATGGCAGTCGCTGACGCTAGCGCGTTAATCGCTGAAGATCCGAATGGTACCGCCGAAATCGAGCGCGCCCGGCGACTTTCCGCGCGTTACCGCTGCCCGTTTGTCGACCTCCGCGAGCAGACCATTAAGGCGGAACTCGTCCGCAGCATACCGGCGGAATTGATGTTCCGCTACAACTTCGTGCCGCTCGAGCTTGACGACACCGTTCTCACCATCGCCATCGCCGACCCCAGTCACTTCCAACTGATCGACGAATTGGCCTTGCATCTGGGTAAGCGGCTCCAAATCAAGGTCGCTTCTCCGGCGCAGATCAATAACCTCCTGAGGCGCACCGAACAATCGCAGCGGGTTCTCGATCACGCCTCGGAAGGTTTTGCGCTCCAGGTTGTTCCCGAGGACGAAAACTCTGACGAAAATATTTCCATGGAGAACCTCACCAGCAAGATTGGAGTGAGCCCCATCGTTCGGCTCCTCGATACCATCATCTTCACGGCTCTCGAGCGGCGGGCCAGTGATATCCACGTGGAGACCGGCAACGATGGTGTGGTCGTAAGGTACCGCATTGACGGCATGTTGCAAAACGCCATGCATCCGCTCGCTAAGGAAATCCATAACACGCTTCTCTCACGAATCAAGGTGATGAGTGAACTCGATATCGCCGAAAGGCGCGTCCCCCAGGACGGACGATTCCGCGTGCGATACCAGAACCGCTTTGTCGATTTCCGCGTTTCAATCATGCCTTCCATCCACGGCGAAGACGCCGTGCTCCGCGTTCTCGATAAGGAAAGCCTGAGCGAGAAGTTTCGCGATTTGAGCCTCGACGTGGTGGGTCTAGACCCCGATGAGTTGACGCGCTTTCGCCGCTACATCCGCGAACCTTACGGCATGGTGCTGGTCACCGGCCCCACAGGCTCGGGCAAAACCACTACGCTCTACGCGGCCATCAATGAGATCAAAAGCGAAGAGGATAAGATCATCACCATCGAGGATCCCGTGGAGTATCAGGTGCGCGGAACCACTCAGATTCCCGTGAACGAGAAGAAGGGCCTGACGTTCGCGCGCGGCCTCCGTTCGATCCTGCGTCACGATCCCGATAAGATCATGGTCGGCGAGATACGCGACCAGGAGACCGCACAGATCGCCATCAACTCGGCTCTTACGGGCCATCTCGTCTTTACTACTGTCCACGCCAACAACGTCACCGACGTCATCGGGCGCTTCATCAACATGGGAGTCGAGCCGTACAATTTTGTCTCTGCGCTCAACTGCATCATGGCCCAGCGCCTTGTTCGCCTGATCTGCGGCAGCTGCAAAAAAGAGATGATCTGTCCGCCCGAGACGCTGGTCGAATCCGGTCTGGACCCTGCGGCATGGGCTGGCGTACCCATGTATGAAGGGGCTGGATGTCTCGAATGTTCCGGAAGCGGGTATCACGGGCGCTCGGCCATTAGCGAACTCCTGGATCTTTCCGACCGTATCCGCGAGATGATAATCAGCCGGCGCCCAAGTTCAGAAATTAAGCGAGCCGCCAAGGATGAGGGCATGTCGTCTCTTCGAGAGTCCGGGCTCAGGAAGGTGCGCGCAGGCCTAACCACCCTCCGGGAGATTAATAAGGTGACGTTCCTGGGCTGACCGGACGCGGTTAGGCAAGCACGTCGGTATCTACTGTGGCCACGTTCGAAAGAAGTGCGATGAATCTTCCTTTCGAAGACGCGCAGCCGACTGCAGTCACACTCAGCGAGATTCCCCTGACCGTCATGGAAGCTGCACGGTGCCTTGGTGTTGGTCCGCAGACCGTGTATCTTTGGGTTGAGCGAAAGCAGACTCCCCATCTCCGCGTAGGGTCGCAACATCCGAGTGTTGAAGTCGGATTTGGACTCGCTCCGCGAATCCTTGAGACAGGAGATGGTTCAGTGAAATCGATTCGGCACAGTTTTGGCACAGTGAAAGTCCAAATCGGACCACGGAGCAATCATTCTGTTGGGAAGTGCTTTACAATCATTACGTACTTTACGTCGGGGCGTAGCGCAGCCTGGTAGCGCGCCTGCCTTGGGCGCACGATCAACGACTCCAACAGCTCTCTCCGTTTTCACTAACTACGAGCGTTTTCAACAAATCGGGGAATCTGCTTTCCGTTCAAAAGTAACCCCAATGGCCTGAAAACGATAGATTCGTGCACAGTTCGTGCACAGCAAAAATGGCTGCTTTCGCTGCGCCTACCCATGAAGCAGCCGCCTTGCTCTAGCGCACATTACTTTGCTTTTGCAGAGGAGGGTTATGTCTGATATCTGGTTCACGGCCGACTTTCATTTCGGTCACAAGA
>CAWARF010000008.1:0-199934 GCA_963784385.1 uncultured Acidobacteriota bacterium
TGTCCGCGGCGGTCAGCGGCGGCATATCGAGCGGACGCAGCTTGCCGTGCACGCGGATGCGCGGCGCGGTGTTCGTAGAAAGGTGCAGGTCGCTCCCACCCATTTCGATCATCTTCTTCAGGAGTTCGCTCAGCGTGATTCCAGCCATCTTTATCCTCCAACTACAGAACCGTCTCTCGCACCACTTCTTCCAAGGTCGTCTGCCCCGCCGCGGCCTTGATCAGCCCGCTGCGGCGCAGCGTGATCATGCCGTGTTCGAGCGCCTTCTTCTTCAATTCGAGCGCCGACGCGCCCACCAGCACCAGCTCGCGTATATCGTCGTGCATTTCCATCACTTCGTAGAGACCGACGCGCCCTTTGTAACCGGTGTTGTTGCAGGCGGCGCAGCCCTTGCCGTGCTGCACGACCACTTTCGAAGCCTCTTCCGCGTTGTATCCCGCCTCGACCAGCGCTTGCGCCTGGATCTGCAGCGGCTCCTTGCATTGCGCGCAGATGCGACGGACCAACCGCTGGGCGCAGATCAGGTTCACGGACGTAGCCACCAGGAAGGGCTCAATGCCCATGTTCATCAAGCGGCTGATCGTGGAGGGCGCGTCGTTGGTGTGCAGCGTGGAAAGCACCAGGTGGCCGGTAAGCGCCGCTTTGACGGCGATTTCGGCCGTTTCGAAGTCTCGAATTTCTCCTACCAGAATGATGTTTGGATCTTGCCGCAGGAAGGCGCGCAGCGCGGACGCGAAATTCAGCCCGATCTGCTCCTTCATCTGGACTTGGTTGATGCCGGGCAGCTGGAATTCGACCGGGTCCTCGGCCGTCATGATGTTGGTTTCCGGCGTATTCAAGCGCGCCACGGAGGAATACAGCGTATTCGTCTTGCCCGATCCGGTGGGGCCCGTCACCAGCACCATCCCGTATGGTTTCAGAATCTGCCGTTCGAACATCGCCAGCGACTCGGGCTCGAAGCCCAGTTTCGTCATGTCCAGGCGGAGGTTCTCTTTATCCAGCAACCGGAGAACGATCTTTTCGCCGAACAGCGTGGGAACGGTCGAGACGCGGAAGTCGAGTTCTTTCTTCTTCCCGTCTTTGAGGTACTTGATCATGATGCGGCCGTCCTGCGGCAACCGCTTCTCGCTGATGTCGAGCTTCGACATGATCTTGATGCGGCTGGTCATCGCGTCTTTCAGCTTCATCGGGGGCGCCATGACGTTTTGCAGGATCCCGTCGATTCGGAAGCGGACGCGATATTCCTTTTCGTAGGGCTCGACGTGAATGTCGCTTGCTCCTCGCTTCACGGCGTCGGTGAGGACCAGGTTGCAGAGCTTGATGATGGGCGCTTCTTCGGCGGCTTTCGAAAGCGAGGCGAGGTCCATCTCGGCCTCTTCGCTCGCCAGCTCGAGCGCGTCCGCGTCCTCGCCCGTCAGGTCCTTCATCACCTTGTCGAGTTCTTCGACGCTTTCCGCGTCGCCGTAGAACTTGTGGATCGCCTCGCCGATAGCGGTCTCCGAGGCGACTACCGGCTCGACGTTGAAGCCGGTCATGAACTTGATGTCGTCCATCGCGAAGACGTTCGTGGGGTCCGTCATCGCAATCGTAAGCGTGGAACCAACGCGCGAGAGCGGCACGATCTGGTAGCGAACCGCCGTTTCCTGCGGGACGAGCTTGATCACCGCGGGATCCACCTCGTAGAACTTCAGATTGATGGAAGGAACGCCGTACTGCCGCGACAAGACCGCTGTAATATCGTCATCGCTGACCAGGCCCATCTTCACGAGGCAGGTTCCGAGCCGGCCGCCATTCTTCTTCTGGTAGTCGAGAGCCTGCTTAAGCTGATCCTGGGAGATCAGGCTGTCTTTGACCAGAATTTCGCCGAGTCGGGAAGACATAGATATTCGTCCGCGGTACTAGGACCACACCGCTGGAGAGGTCAGCGTAGCATGTTGCCGCTGTCGAGCTAGGGAGACGCTCGGCGCGCGTGGTGAATCAGCTAACATCCGATGCGCTTCTTCAAAACCTGTACCTCCGTACAGGTGCAAATTATGTCCCTGTACCGAGGTACAGGTTAATGGACAGTGACAGGGGCAGACTCCCCGCGCTTCCCTATCAATAACATCGGGCGATTGCGAAGCAGACTTCAGCGGTGCGGCCGGGACACGTGAAGCTGCCGAATTCGCGTCTCGGGCCTAGCCTCCGGGATGGGGGTTCTGATACGATGAGTCGACGGGCGGTTAGCTCAGCGGTTAGAGCATCCGGTTTACACCCGGAAGGTCCTCAGTTCAAATCTGAGATCGCCCACCATCTGGAGTCATCTAGCGGGGACGTAGTTCAGTCGGTTAGAACGCTGCCCTGTCACGGCAGAGGTCGCGAGTTCGAGTCTCGTCGTCCCCGCCATTCTTTTTTCAAGCAGTTGCGAGGGATTGGCAGTCCAATATGGTCCAATCAGGCCATTGCTTTCCCCTTGCCCGATACCACTTCCAGGACTTTGCGCTGCGCCTTCCGCTTTTCCGCCGTTCCTGCCTGCGCGCATAACTTCGGCGGAGGTTTCGATCAGAGGGAAAGCGTCCTTCGATTTCGGGATCGCCGTCCGCGCTTTTGCCGGCGTGCGCCCTGCTTTTCGAACGAACAGATTGAATAGATCATCCAAGGTCTGGACAGGCAACAGCGCTGCGCCCTCGGGAAGCTTCTCCGACGCTCATCCCATCTGACAAGTTTGAATGCGCAGCATTGCAGGCGTCTTCGTGAAGATTCTTCCTTTTTGCATGACTGGTTGGCAGCCGTGGTGTACCATTTCCGTTCCAGGTACAGGTTCCTCTATGACGGAACGTCGCGGAAGCTAACATGGCGGCAAACACCATGGAATGCCCGCAGTGTCATTCCAATAATCCTTCCACCGTTGCCCGTTGTATCAAGTGCAACACTCCTTTCGGATTCGACGCGATGACGATGGCAGCGACACCGTCCGCTATTTCAACCGGGGGCGCAAAAGGTTGGTCGCTTCCTTCCGATCCTGCCGCAGAGTTCGGGTCTACCCTTTCACCGGGAACCGTGCTCGGAATCCGATATGAGATCGTCCAGTTGCTCGGGCAAGGTGGGATGGGGGCAGTCTACAAGGCGAAAGACCTGGAACTAGACCGCTTGGTTGCTTTGAAAGTGATTCGTCCCGAGATGGCGGTCAATCCGGAGATTCTCCGTCGGTTCAAGCAGGAACTGATTCTGGCCCGCCAAGTCACGCACCGGAATGTAATCCGCATTTTCGATCTGGGCGAAGCCGACGGCATCAAGTTCATCACGATGGAGTACATTGAGGGACAAGATTTAAAGTCCCACCTAGCAGAAAAAGGCAAACTGAGCGCCGAGGAGAGCGTCGCGATTGTCGAGCAAGTGTGCTTCGCACTCGAAGCTGCGCACGCCGAAGGTGTCGTGCACCGTGACCTGAAGCCCCAGAACATCATGCTGGACAAGCAGGGCAAAGCTGCCGTGATGGATTTCGGCATCGCTCGTTCCGTCGAATCGGGCGGAATGACGCAAACCGGAATGCTTATAGGCACTCCGGACTACATGTCTCCCGAGCAGGTGATGGGCGAGCACGTTGATGCTCGGTCTGACCTTTTTACGCTGGGCATTATTTTCTACGAGTTGCTTACCGCCTCCGCGCCCTACAAGGCCGACACAACTCAGGCTACAATGTATAAACGCCTGCAGGAGATTCCGCGACCGGCTGCTGAAGCCGATCCAGCCGTCCCCCGGCTTCTGAGCGACATCGTGACGAAGTGTCTGCAAATTGATCCGGCGCTGCGATATCAATCGGCGCGCGAGATTCTGCAGGATCTGGATGCCTGGCGCGGCGGAGCGACGCGCGGCCTAGGAATTTCCGTCGCGCCGCGGCGCCCCGCTCTATCAGCTCCCCTTTCGTTCTTAGACTGGTTCAAAGATTCCCGGAAATGGCCTGTGCCGGCGCTGGCGGCTGTGATTGCACTGGGCGCGTACTTGGTCATCAAGAAGCCTGGATTCCACTCCACGGCAAAACCGGCGGGGCCTGCAATGTCCCTTGCGATCCTGCCGTTTCGTAACGCCTCCGGCGATGCTTCGCTGGACTGGCTCGGCCCCAGTCTTGCCAACATGTTGAGCACGGATGTGGGCGAGTCGGCGCGTTTGCGCACCGTCTCCCAGGATCGGTTGCTCCAGGTGCTCTCGGATCTTCGCATCACGCCCAACGCTCCCATAGATCCGGCGACCCTGCGCCAGTTAGCCGATTTCAGTAAGGCCGATACGTTGGTCACGGGACAATATGCAAGATTCGGCAGCCAGATACGCATCGACGCTACCGTGCAAGATCTCAAGCGTGACAGCACCGTCCCCATCAAAATCGAGGGCGTTGATGAAAAGGATATTCCCGGCGCGGTGGACCGCTTGGCCGAATCGATCCGCCAGAAACTTGCGCTGCCGGGAGACGTGCTTAAGGAACTGAAGGCGAACTCGTTTCAGCCCGATTCAAGCTCCGAGGAAGCCCTGCGCGATTACAACCAGGGCATCGGGTTTCAGCGGGACGAGAAATATCAGGAAGCGCAGAAACAGTTCGAGGCGGCGACCAAGGCAGATCCCAACTTCGCACTGGCCTTTGCCAGGCTGGCGCAGACCTACACCAGTTTGGGTTACGACAGCGAAGCGGAGCAGTCCGCCCAGACAGCTGTGACCCTGAGCCAGAACGTCCCTGACGCGGAGAAGTACTTAATATCTGCCATTCGTTCGCAGGTAACAAAGAACTACCCGGAGGCCATAAAGGCCTACGAAAACCTTGCCAAGGCTTCCCCCGATAACTCTGACGTGCAATCGGCGCTGGCCGGTCTCTACAAGGACTCCGGAAACCTCACGAAGGCCCGTGAGTACTACCAGAAGATTCTGTCCGCGAATCCGAAGGACATCACAGCGACTCTCGAACTGGGGCGTCTGGCCCTCAAGAGCGGCGACCCCCAAGGGAGCTTCGACCCCCTGAACCGCGCCTATAGCTCATCAATCCTGGTAGACAACGAGGAACAACAAGCGACCAGCCTGCACCTCATGGCTGTGGCTTATGGGATGTTGGGCAAACCTGAGGAAGACCTGCGCAACGAACAGCAAGCGGTGGCCATCTGGCGGCGCATCGGTCAGAAGCGTGGCCTTGCCTTCAGCCTGAACGAGATGGCCTCGGCTCAAGCTTCGCTTGGCACGCCCAAAGATGCTTTGGCCAGTTACCAGGAGGCGCTAAACCTTCGTCGTGAAATCGGCGACAAGGGCGGCCTAGGCAATAGTCTGATCGACTTCGGCAGTTTCGACGATGATCGTGGCGATCATGACGATGCGCTGAAAATGTACAAGGAGGCACTGCAGATCGAGCGCGACTTAGGCAATGAAGGCTTGCAAGCCCTTTGCCTGAATAATATTGGGACTGCGTATGCCAATACCGGTCAGTTTGAGGATGCTCTTACCTACTATCAGCAGGCGCTGCAGTTGCGCGAAAAGTCGAACGTGCAGGCAGACATCGTTGATGCTGTCCACAATCTCGGCGAGGCCTCAGCCGCAATGGGCCAGTACGGTCAGGCTATTTCGTATTACCTGCGGGCGCTGGACTTGCGGCGCAGCATGGACGATCGGCGTGGTGCGGCCATTGAGTCTTACGGCCTGGCCACGCTGTTTGATTACCAGGGACGGTTCGGGGCAGCCGTCAACTCCATGCAGGAAGCCGTCAAGACTTTCCACGACATCAAGGACAAGACGCCCTGGATGGCCAAAATGCTGGATGGTTATGCGGAGGCGCTCATCCTTGCGGGACGCGGAGACGAGGCGAAGAGTTATTTGGACGAGGCACTCAACCTCTCGCGCGATCTGAAGACTGACAATATGGTGGCGGAAGCGTTGGGATTCCAGGGCGATGCATTCTTCTATCGCGGAGATTTCAAATCTGCGCAGGCTTTGTACGTACAAGCACTCGAGGCCGCTATACGCAGCAAAGAACCGGACACAGTTGTGCTTGCGAAGGCCAACCTGGCCAAGGTGCAAGTTCAGGAAAAGGCCATCCAAGAAACCATTTCCAGCCTCCGGCAGTTGATCCAGCAGGCGGACGACACCGGGCTGAAATACACCTCGGTCGAGTGCTCCGTATTCGTGGCGCAAATCATGATGCAGAACCGTGACTTCTCCCATGCCCAGCAGGAACTGGAACGTACCTTGCTGCTCTCGGACAAGCTCGGAACGCAGCCATTGAGCACTCGGGCGCATTATCTGTTGGCCAAGACCGAGCAGGTTTCCGGCAACAGTAACGATGCGCGGGACAACTATCGCGAGGCTCTTGGTCTGCTCGATACGATGGAGAAAGATCCCGGGGCGGAGAAACTGCTGCAGCGCGTGGATTTCAAGGCCATCTACGACGAATCCACCCGCGGATCACAAGCAGGCAAAAGCTAACAGTCAAGAGTAGCGAGGACGAAAAAAAAGGGGTGCCACATTTCGCGGCACCCCTTTGTTCTTTAGCCGACTTACCTGAATCGCTATGCCGGCGGTAGCTGTGTCCTTACTCCTTATCGATTGAGGCCTTCATTTCTTTTTCGGCGGCGCGACAACCAAGTAAGCAACCGCTTGCAAATTGGTGTTCCCGCCGGCGTCGATTGCCGTCACCCAGAACGCGTGCAGCCCTAGAATAGACGTATCGACGGGGCCGGTACACGCAATCGTGCCATTGCTTCCGGTGCTGCAGCTAACCTTGTTCATGAAGCCGGAAGGCACAGGCGCCTGATTTTGTGTGCAGCTAGCCACGGTCAGATACGGGCCGGTCGCGTTCGTTGAAGGCTGGGAAGTAGACGGATTGCTGCAGGCATACGACGCCGTGACCACCTGGTTTTGAGTGTAAGTCGTCAAGGCCGGAGAGCTGATCTTAATACCGGGCAGAGCCTCACCCGGCATGTCGTACGTCGCTACCCAGCAGGAGCCAGTGCCTCCGCTCTTGCCGCTGACAAAACCGTTGTCATTGATAAAATAATCTACCTGGTTACTGACGAACAGGTCCCCAGTCGAAGGCACGGCGCACGGGTTTTGCAGATTGGACTCACCGCTCTTGAGCAAACCAGGGAACGGGTTCAAAAGGCCAGCAATTCCCGGGTAGATGAAGAACGGGTTGTCGGTTTTCGAGATCGTGTAGCCGGTACTAAGCTCGGCGTTGAAATTGCTCGTGCACGTTTGAACCGGAGTGCACGTAAGCGCGAACATCACGGACGAATCCTGTCCGTTAGCTACGGCATTCTGGTAGACAAAGCAGCGCGCCGGGAAGAAGTTCTTCTGCACCAGGGCGTCGCAAGCTGCTTGAGTCATCAGTTCCGGCTGGACCGTTACCAATGTCGGGTCGGTGCCCGTCCCTGTTAAGCCGAAACTGTAGACAGCGGTGTTATCGGAGTTGGGGAAGTTAAGGATGTTGGTCACTCCAGGTGCAACCACGGTGCTCTGAGCGCCCGGCGTGAATGTCCAGCTCAGGATATTTTGGTTGTCGTCCCCGCCACCTGTTGCCGCCGTGAACCCGATGTAAGCGTTACCGCTGGTCAACCCTATGTTGGCTAGGTTGAACACCACGCCCCCGGGGAACAAGTCGTTGCCATCCAAGAGCACATCCAGCAGCATGGTGGCAGTGCCGGAGTAGGTAATCGTCACCGTATGGACGTTCCCGTCCGCCATGTTGATGGGGGTCGGCAGTTTAGTAAGATCGTTAACCGCAAGCCCGTTGTTATATGGAACCGTGCAACTCGGGTCTACGCTGTTTGCGCCGGTCGACGAGCAGTTTTGAATCGCGACATCGCTGTTGCTCGGGTCAATGCCCGAGTTAAGGTAAGTGTTGAACTCTATGGCCAAACTGTTCGGAATACCACCAGTAGAAGGTGCGCAACCGATTGCAGTGTCATCACCGAACCCGATCCCGCACCCGTCTGGACCCAAGGCTGTCAGTGACGAATTTTGAATCAGGAACGCAATGCCATCGGCATTACCGGACCCCCCTGGGGTGGTGTCAGTTAGCTGAAACGTGAATGTCGAGGAAAAAGCACCCGCAACTGGTTGTGGAGTGTTGTACCAGGCAGACCCAGCAAGGGCGTATGAGCTGGGAGTGAGCTGCAATAGGTATTGGGGCGTCGCGGTACCCGTTTCGGCCCCGGAGCCACTGATACTGGACGCAATCTGGAAAGTGGTGCTGGAGAGGTCCGAACTGAGAACGGGGAACGCAAGACCGTTGAAGGCGGTCGTGGTCGTGAAGCCCGAGAGGGTAATCAGCTCGCCAGCGGTGAAGGAATTGGATGCTGTAAAAGTGACGATACCGCTGGTGCCTGACCATGACGTGATCGACGCGGCGGTGCCGGCCGGCGCCGGAAAATTGGCCGTGCCGTTCAGCGTCAAACAAGCTTGGTTCGAAGTGAAATCCAACGGATAGTTGGGAGAAGTGGGACAGGTTGGCGCTTGCGCCGAAGCGGCGGTGCTCCCCGCAAGAACCATCAACGCCGCGATCGCGGCCATCTTGACGAATCTCGTGATTCCTAGTTTCATGATTTCTCCCTTGAGCCGCGAAAGAGTTTTCCCAGCATGGTCTTCGATCAGCTACATGGAAGGGCTTTGAGCAAGACTGAGCAACTGAGCGCGCGCACAGCCTGCGAACGTCGAACTTCAAAAAACCAAAGGTACTGGAAGTTACAGAACCGTTCTCGTCCCCACCCCGGGGACTGAACACTCGCACAAATCAACACGCGAATGAGTGCCCGGAGACCTACTCTATCTTCAGGGCAAGTGTCAAGCCAAAACGGCACATTTTCGGATCTTTCTTCCTTCGTACCCTATCTATCTAGCTTTAATTTCTAATTGAGGTACGGTCGTATCTTCGCCCAATGGAGGACGTCCGCAAATGGTCGCGGCGTGAAATGCTATTCGCTAACACGATCGGTGTAGTTGTCGAGTGCGATTTGACGGGCGGTCAAACCGAGAGAGGCTTAAGGGAGCGAGAGCATCGGGGAGCGGCGATGCGAGCGGAGCGTTTCTATCATCCTGAATTAGACGCTTGCGACTTGTGCTCTTGCTGTAGCCCGACCGACCGACTGGCCATGTGCCGCTTGTCGTCCCATGCTGTAGTAGACGAGACCCGCGGCCTCAACCTCTTCAGCGACGAGGAGATTTCGACCGTCAATGACTATAGGCAGCCGCAGCGTTTCTCGAATCAGCTTCAGATCCATTGTCTTAAACTCTTGCCATTCCGTGAGTATAAGCAATGCGTCCGATCCTTCGCAGGCTTCGAGCGCGCTGCCAGCAAAAGATATGTTCGACAAGCCCGATAACTGTGCTGCTGCCCGTTCCAGAGCTGCGGGATCGAACGCCACGATGGAAGCGCCTTCGTCGGCAAGGCGCTTTACGATATCCAGAGCTGGGGAATCGCGAACATCGTCGGTGCCGCCCTTGAATGCCAGCCCCAGTACTGCGAGCCGCTTTCCTCGCAGGGTCCAAAGTGCTTCACGCACTTTCTCGACGAAGCGCGCCCTCTGCTCCTCGTTAACAGCCATCACGGCTGACAAAAGATCGAAGTCGTAGCCGACCCCTCTAGCCACGGATCGAAATGCCAGCACATCCTTCGGAAAGCATGAACCGCCATATCCAATGCCTGGCACGAGGAACTTCGGTCCGATGCGCGTGTCCGCGCCGATCCCTTCACACACCTGGCGGATGTCAGCGCCGACACCCTCGCAAACGTTTGCGACAGCGTTGATAAACGAGATCTTCATAGCTAGAAAGGCGTTCGAAGCATGCTTTATCAGCTCGGCACTCTTCACGCTCGTTACAATCAGCCTGACGGACTTATCTCGTGGCCCGGGAATGGCATCCTCGCGCTTGTAGTAGCTACCGCCCGTTAGCGGAGCGTAGATTTCTTTCAATACTTCTGCGCCATGACTGCAGTCAGCGCCAATAACGATGCGGTCGGGATACAGAAAGTCCGAGACTGCAGTTCCCTCGCGAAGAAATTCCGGATTTGAGGCTATTGTGAAGGATTCTTGGTCAGCACCGTTGAGCACCATAGATCGCCGCAAGGCTTCGCAAGTGCTTACGGGGACAGTGCTCTTTTCGACCACCACCTTCCGTCCATTTATGCATCGCGCGAGTTCACGAGCGACGCCCTCCACATAGGAAAGATCCGCGTCGCCATTTGACGAGGGTGGAGTGCCAACCGCGATGAATACTGCGTCAGAAACCTCGGCGGCCATACGGATGTCGCCAGAAACGTGCAAACGATTGCCTAAATGGCGATGCACCAGTTCCGGAAGAAGGTTTTCGTGTATAGGCACCTGTCCGGCGACTAGCAGTTCAACTTTTGCGGCATCATTGTCAACCGCTATAACTTCATGGCCTAATTCAGCAAAACAAACCGCTGAGACCAACCCTACATAGCCTGCACCGATCACGGCAATTTTCACTGGTGGGCCCCCTGAACAATTTTCATACCAAGGATATTTACGGTTCAGCGCTGGTTTGCAAGATTCTGGGAGAGCAAATAAAAAGCCCGGCACTCGTTGTACTCTTCTATAACCACTTTACAAGTGAGCGAAGAAGTGAAAATCGGCGAACGAGGTATCGTCAGGTCGTTTGGGATCGAAGGGAAAACGATTAGGTACATAGCTTTCTAACTGCCAGTCGCGCGCGTTGTGAGCGATCCAGTCGGTGAATTTGCGGTGTTGCACGTGCGGCGAGTCAGATGGGGAATCATAGTTGCTAGCGTAAATGATGACATGACCATGGGACCGTGCGAACAGCGAGTGCATATAGGAATCGAAGACGGAGTCCTCAACGAGGTGGTAAATGACATCGAGGGAAAGTCCCAAGTCGAACGTGCCAAGAGTGCTTGGGAGAGCGTCTGGCGGATAAAAACGTTTGGTAGGGTCGTGCGCAAATCGTTCGGAACACCGTTGTACCGAGACGGCCGCCACATCGATTCCAACGTATTCAGGATACTTCGCTAGTTCAAGTTGAGCGCCATCGCCGCAACCGAATTCAATAACAGTGCGAACGGCCTTTTTGCGGACAAATTCGTTCACAATCGTAGCCTTAAATTCCGCCAACCGGCCGTAAGATCCGGCTCCAGAGGTCCCACCGTCGCGGCAGCGGGTTTCCCAGTACGAAGCGGATCCCCGAAACGCGAGGCGACGCGCGCGCGACAGCGGGAGATGCACTAGCTTCCTTGCGGTCGGCCCGATGACAGGGATGCTACTGATAAGTTTCTTGAGATTATCAAAAGTTTGCTTCCGTGAGGCCATGAGTGTTCTTGCCTTTAAGGGAGAGCCCGCTCGATCCGGCGGTGAAGAGATTCTGTTTGGCGACGTTTCTCAGTCTAATAGGTTAGAAGGCGCGGTTTGAGAACATTCGTTGACACTGCACTTATTCAAAGCAAATTCAGTGGGGAGGCTTCCTCAAACTGTGCTCTATGACCCAGAGCGCAGAACGTGAATTGAACGTTTGGCCCAATAAACAAGCGATCGCCAACTCACGAGATCTCCGCGGTGTAATCTGCGCGCTGCCGTAATGAAGAGACCGCCATGCCGCATCCACGCACGTCTCCTGACCTGAAAGGGCGTTTCTCTCTCTTCTAACCATCGGAAGGCGCGCAGTTCCCTCGCCGACCTAGGCGATATGCCAAATACCATGATGTATGCGTACCGCGGGACTTCCGAAATATTCGGACCCGCGTGATGCAATGTCGCGGGATGATGAATGGTGCAGCCGCCCGCGGGGAGTGGGCAAGCTACGACTGCGGAGCCATCAAAGGCGCCATTGCATTGCAAAGCCTGGGAAGTTGAGTCATCGTTCATTGAGCGGTGTTCGAGGATGGGGCCTTTGTGGGACCCGGGAATAAACTGCATGCAACCAGATTCGACATTCACATCCTGTAAAGCCACCCATATCGACAGTTCCTTATATTCAAACCGCGGGTCGCGATACGCTTCGTCCTGGTGCCAGGGCGTCGCCGCTCCTATCATGGGCTTCTTGAATATCGAGAGGTCGAGAAAGAATCTGGCTTCGTCGCCAAGAATTTGCCTGGCAACGGAAAAAGCATTCTGAAAACACCGGGTCTTATGTAACTGCGGCGCATAGTTAACCGGGTTCAGAATCTGCGGAGAGCTTTCCTCCGCCGGATGGGCTTCTCCGATTATCAGGTCGCCATAAGCTCCTTCGTTCTCTCCGGCCCTTTCCCTAAAGAGCCTCTCGATCGTAGCTCTTATCTCTTGGGCCTCCTCTCGATCCGTTAGACCATCAAGAGTGAGATATCCGCGATCATTGAAGAATTCGATTTGCTCTATTGTTAGCTGCAACATTTTTGCGGTAGCGATAATCGTCTATCTGGACCCATAAGTGAGACTCAGGCGAACACGGAGCGGGAGCTGGGTATGTTCAGACTTTGGCTACTGCATTTCTGCAACCTCAGCCCCACACGCGACCGAGGGTCTCTTTTGCGTTTATGTTCTCCTCCCAGGCTGGGGCCTTGGCTCGGTCACAAGATGCTTGATTCAGACTGATCAATGTCTACCCGGCCACCATCAGCTTTGCCGGTGGGCTCGACCAGGCCGACGCGATTCTGCTTGGCTTGCGCGCTGCCCGAGCTCAAACGGGAAACAAGAAACTGTATATCGGTCGAGCCATAAGTGTTCTTGATCTGGACATCGTTCTGGCCCAAATCTATATTGGAGTGCAACAATCCGACATGCTGTGTCTCGGGCAAGAAGGGGAAATTGAATGATTGTTTTCGAATTTGCCTTGTCATGAAATTCGCTCGAATTGCGTTCACATGTAACCGAACGTCGTCCGCTCTGGGATACCGCTGTACCGAGACGGCCACCACATCGCGGCCGGCAGCCTTGACTGCCCGCAAGAATGCAGTTAGCGTTTTACTATCCGATTTTGTGGTGTTTACCATACTCCCTACCGCTGAAGAGTACAACGACCGATGATTTGCAGCTGCGAGCAAGATGTTTCATTGCAGAATGACTTCGGAGGGAGGGGTACCAAGTTTCCGAATTTGAGATTTGAGCTCACCTAGCTTGATTGTGCCGGTTAGATCTATACAGACTTGATCGACTCTCAAGTTTTGCAGGATGTAGCGCTCCTGGTCGTTCATTTTCTTCAACACGACGATGACTCGCGCCTCTCGAACCATCGTCTCAAGGTTATTCGTCAATAATTTCCAGACGTGTGGAATATTTCGTTCGATGAACGAAAGATTGGTCCCGTGGATGGTCTCCTGCGAGATAGCTGGTTCGTAAATTGTCAAATGGAGGCCTTTGCCGATAAGCCTCTCTGCAAGCTCAACCGCGGGACTCTCCCGCAAGTCGTCAGTGCCCTCTTTGAACGTGAGACCGAAAAGACCTATTGCCTTCTCCCCGGTGTCCAACACGGAATCAATGCAGCTCTCTAAGTGCGCTCTGTTGCTAGGAAGAATATTCTGAATGACCGGTAACAGGAGCCCTTGGTGCCGCGATTCGGCGACCACCGCTCTCAGGTCTTTTGGCAAGCATGATCCGCCAAAGGCGAAGCCGGGCTTCATGTACATCGGAGAAATGTTGAGCTTGGTGTCCATGCATACGATTTCCATCACCCGCCGTCCGTCCACGCTGAGAGATTCGCTAAGGTGTCCGATCTCATTCGCGAACGAAACCTTCAATGCATGAAAGGCGTTGCAAGCATATTTGACGAGGCACGCGGTTCCGATGTCGGTATAGACAATTGGCGCGCTAACCTTGCTGTAGAGCTGTGCGACCGTCTGAGCAGCCCAACTTCCATTGTGACCAACTACCACCATGGGCGCTTCATAGAAATCGCGGATCGCCGTCCCTTCACGCAGAAATTCAGGGTTGTAGCAAAACTGGATTTGATCACCGAGGGCTTTCCCGGCCGCACGTTCGAGAAGAGGAATCAATTGTCCTTCGACGACGTTTGGCAATACCGTGCTCCGCAAGATCACGACAAAGGGGGCCTTCCTGTCGCGAAGCGCGGCACCAATCGAGGCCAAGACCGCCCGCAATCCATCCAGCTTGATTTCGCCGGTACGCTCCGAAGGGGTGCCCACGCAGATCAAAGCCATGTCCGTCGCGCTAATCGCGTGCACCTCGTCTGTAGTTGCACTCAAGGTCGCCCGTCTCTTCGCTTCTTCCAAAAGCCTCTCGAGTCCGGGTTCTAAGAACGGAGCGCGGCCCTCAGCCACGGCTGACACTTTCCGCCCATCTATGTCCACCCCGATTACAGTATGACCATCTTGCGCCAAACACGCGGCTGACACGCAGCCGACGTATCCCAACCCGAAGACACTAATGTTCATGACATGGTCCTCCCGGCTATCCCCCCTTAAAGGGGCAGCGATCGGCAATCCGGCTCCAACGCGCGGTTTAGATCCAACTATTTATTGAGGGGCGTCTGCGTGAACGCTGGCTTTTGCTTTCACAAACTGTGTGAATGCTCCCTTGAAGATCGTCTTCTCTTATCCAAGTAAAGATTTCCAAGTCGGGCATCTCTTGGCGGAAAAGCCGGCTTAGCTTCCCATTTCGCGACCCGCCAGATTGCTGGCCTCCGCACATGAAGCGGCGCCACGGCGCGCCAAGCAATTCTTGACTCCCATCCGAAAGTTTTCCACCATCGCTTCCATCGTGTAGCGAAAGCCGGATTCTCGCGCGCCGCTGCGAAGCTTTACCATCAAATCCGGATTCGAGAGAACTTCGAGAATGGTGTCCGCAAAGGCCGCCGAGTCGTGGGGAGCTATCCGGCCATTTTCACCGTCAATCACGTAGCTAATCTCCGGAGGATGCGTCGCCATGCGAGTAGCCAGCAGCGGCAAACCAGCCGCGAAGCTGTCAACGACGGCCAAGCCGGCCGTGCCCGCCAGCAGAAACACGTCTGACATTTTGTAATACATCGCACTTTCTCGGCCATATTTTGAACCCAGATAATGGATCCACGGTTCGCCCGCGACCGCACCCTCTAGCCATGGCCGATCTGGACCGTTTCCAATCAGAACCAGATGAAGCTCCGGGCACCTCCGTTTCACGATTCTGGCCGCATCTAACAATAGCGGGAGCGCCTTGATCTCTCCCATCAACCCACAATACAGGCCGACCAGACTGCCACGCGTACCCGTCAGCTCTTCCTTCGCGGTGGCGACATCCTCATCCGGAATCTCATTCATGAGCCTTCGCAGTTCCGCGGTATCAGTAGCATTCTGTACATTTGTGATCCGATCTGCCGGCATCCCTCTTCCTCTCAGATATTCGGCGACGGATGCGGTATACGCAAACCACCAATCGACCTTTGTGAAAAGGCGCTCTTTAGACCATTCCGCTAGCCTCGAACGATCCGGGTGTCTGTTTGGACCGAGTCCCCAGAAGGCAACTGTTTTAAGGCGCAACGCTGACAGGATCAGAAGAAAGGGATTGATCAAGTATTTGATTTCGGACCCCGCAATCACAACGTCCGCCAGCAGAATCTGCCTCCACAAAGGCTGATATAGGAGACGATTACCGAACCAGTATCCCTTGACCTTATAGCTGAACTCATCGGGGAGCTCGGCGCCGTCGTTGCGCGCCGCATGCATTGAATTTGGATCGCTATAGGCGACTATTAAGTCGATACCGTCGTTCATCAGCGCGCGATGCAGCTGAATGAAAAAAGGCTTCCGATAGTGCTTCATTACCGACTGTATGATCAGGACTCGGGGCATTTGGATTACATTTAATGTTTCGCGTTTGAAGGATCTTTTGCGACAAACCCGAAACATCCGCGGTCGGACACTGTTGTTCGAATCCCCTGTCAGCCTTCTTCAGCGCTCGTAAACATTTAGTACGGATAGCGACCTCAACCTCGCGGCCCATCAAAATTGAGAAAGCCGTACTCCTCGCCGCTTGGTGAAATGGCAAAGATGCGGTAACCGGCTCCATTGAGATGGCGTATGGCTTCTTTTGTTTTGGATACGCTGATCTCCTTCCAGCGGTGGTGAAACTCGACGAGCAGCTGTTTGACCACGATTCCCGAGGCGATTAGATCCTGAATCACGTCGTATTCGGCACCTTCGATGTCCATCTTAAGAAGGTCGATGCGGGCATGTTGCAACTCGGAGAGGAACGTTCGCATTCGCTTGACTGGTAGTTCGCACGACGGAGCGCCGCTCTGCCTAGCTATCATGGTGGGTGAAACGTGCGCGGGGTTCGCTGGAGGTAGGAAGCTGCAAACCCCGTCCTTATCCGCAATTCCGCAGGCGTGGAAATGAAAATTCGCCGGAAGCTGCTGGGCGGCGATCCAAGCGACGGAGCGCGGCGTCGGGTCGAAGGCGTGGATCGTCGCACCGAAACGACGGATCATTTCGAGATCGAATGAGACATCTTGCCCGACACCAAAAGAATAAACAAGCGGCTGATCGTGAATTGCCTCGGGACAGATAGGCCAAGATGTGCCACTGTTCCCCAAGTAGATCACATCGCAATCTAGTTGGTTCGGGATATAAATATCGCTACCTGCAACGATTCGAATCGCACGTTTTACGGTCTTCAATGGCGCCTTAAAAGAGTTCATCGGGTCACCGAACCGCGGAGAGGTCTCGTGTAGTCACGTCCATCTAAACTCTACCTCCTATGGACTTTAAGGATTCCGCTCGTTCTGCCGAAACGGTGAGATGGCTCGGAATGGAATCGGAGAGGGCTCATTTGTTGCTGAGAACCACGCTTGAAGTAAGGAACGTCGATGTCACTCTGGCGGTAAATGTTCTTGATCTGAACGTCGTTCTGTCCTAACCCAACGTTAGCGAGGGACAAACCAACGTCTTGCGTTTCTGGCAAAATGGGAAAATTGACCGGATAGTTTTGCATCTGTCTTATCATGAAACGTGCCCGAATTGCATTCACGTGCAACCACACGTCATCCGCTTTAGGGCACAAACGTTCAAATCCGTTTCCAGCTGCCTTCAACACTCGCAAGAATTCTGGCTGATAGATGCAGCCCGAACTACCTACCGCAAAATTAAGGAAGCTCGGACGCTCAGATCGGCAGGGCCGCCAGCTGCAGTACGGCGCAATCGTCCCATTGGCAATTCTAATCTCATGAGCGCGATAGCAGTGGATCACTTTGCTATCTCCGTGAAGGCTACTTACTAAACGTCCCAGCCAACTCTTCGGATATAACATATCGTCATCGGCGGTAACTAAGGGGGTTTCGAAGGTCTCGGTGGACTCAAGAAAGGGAAAGTATTTTGTATGGGGGCCGTAATTCCCAGTCAGTTTTATCTCCAGGCCTCTTTCTTCGAGCCTACGAAGTGGACATGGCCGATTCCTAAATGCCTCGACGTTATCCAGCCACAAAATAATACGAGAGGGGAGAATAGATCCATTTCCAATCGACTCTATAGTTAAATGCACCGTACGGATTCGCTTGCCATGCGTAGTTAGAGACACAATCGGCCCACGCGGTGCAACGATCGGTTTCCTCACTATTCTGTTCCGAAGCTCCAGCCATCTTGTGTTGATTCGCGCGAATTTCACGTCCTGCCTCAACAGGAAAAACCACATCCGCTGCAATAGTTCAAGTGATTGCATGTCTGGAGTGATCGGATCGAGATTTTGTGCTATGGCGAGTGAGGCGCTTTATCGTCTATTTCATTGGGGGCGAGGCCGCGATTGCGCTCTCATGTGCTTCGGACTCGGCGTTAAGATACGGGTTCTCCGGCAATTCTAGTATCGTGAATCCACTGCGCTCCAGGCTCGATCGAAGGCTTGATGTCGGCGGTTCCTTGAAGCAGATTATGGCAGCCAGACCATAGTGCAGGAGGCCGGTTCGGGCAAGGAGGTTCTGGGCGGCGATGCCAGCGCGTGTCCCAACTGTCGCCAGAGACAACTTATCGTGGTCCGCATTCGAAAAAGGGACGTACCAAAAGTCATTTATTCCCTTCCACGCAAGATAGCGATGGCCGAGCGCGGTGAGCATTTTCGACGCTTCTCGAATGCTCACCCGATAAAGGAAGTTACCCGAAGATTCAAACTGATCAGACGCACCATTGCGCAGCAGTCGTTTAATGGAGACTTTGATAGCGTTCAAAGGCCTCGGCGTACCCTCGATTGGCTCGATTAAGACGATAGCCTTACGGGCAATCCGCAGCATCTCGTAAAAGGCCACCGGCGGCCTCGGAAAGTGGTGAAAGGACTCTTTGCATAGCACGAAATCCACTGACCTGTCCGCAAGACTCATGGCTTCGGCATTTTCGACCGCATATTTTTGTATATAGCCTCGAGAATGTGCCGCTTCAAGTGTATGGGACGAAATGCTCGTGGCAACCACATCGATTCCTTGGCTGTAGAGAAAGGCGGCATCCGAACCGAACTTACCATCACCGACAGTAAGCCAATCGGAATGTGGAAACTCTCTTGTCAAAGGGAGTATCGATTCCAACATTCGTCGGTGCCGCCATGCGTCGACTGAATTCGGGCGTGTATAGCACGATGGCCACGCGCTCGTATGCGACAGTTCCAACTCTTTCTTTTCGTGTTGATCGTAGCTCCACATACTATTCATTTTTCGCGACCTTCCGATGAGGGCCTACCGAACAGTGCAACCTTCCTTTAGTCTTCCTAAGAAGGGCGCGCGTTAGGCAGAATATCTATGGCATTGGCGCGTTCACAAGTATGGGGATCGGCCCAACATCAAAAGTGGAACCACTCAAGAGCCGCGATTGCTCCAGCAGGGGCGCGATGCTCTTGACTTGCCACGAGCCTGGTGCAGTAAACGCTCTTGTGCCGTCCGGATTCCAAATAATCCATTGAGGCTTTCCGTTCCGGTTCAGCTGGCACGTCCACGTGTGGCTTGAGTCCTGGTCGCACCGGTCCATCTTCGCGCCTACTAACCAGGTCTGCATGATGCCGAAGGCTTCTCCCGCCGGAGTCGGCGTTTCATTATCCGATCGCGTGGTGGCCACCGACATTTTACGGCTATCCCACGCATACCAATAGAATCGCTGAACGCCCTCTGCCCAGAGCAAAATGTAGGAGCGAGCCAGGTACGCGGCGCCAATATCCTCGGGTATTGGCATCGACTGACTCGATGGCATCCAGCCTGACTCCGTGTCCCAGAGCGGCTTGTTCTCTACTCCATTTGCACGCATGACTTGCTTCACCTTCTCAACGAGCGCCACCATCGCCTCCGGCGGTTCTGGAGTGACATAGAAGTGATACCCGATGACATCCACATATCGGCCTCCTCCCTGGTTCAGAAAGTCAGAGAACCAAGGTAGCCCATACACCGTGGTCGCCGAGGGTGAGACGATGATTGCCGTTGGGTCAATCATCTTAATGATGTCGTGAGCCGTATGCACAAGCTCCACCATTTGTTGTACCGACCCAGTCCAATAGTGGTTGTTCAGATTCGCTTCATTCCAGATTTCGTAGGTCCGAATGCGCCCTTTGTAACGTGTCGCCACGGTTCGAACGAAAGTTTGCCAGTCGTCGATGTCGCTCGGTTCGGCTGCCCATCCCGGATTATAACCAACGGGCTCAGCCGGCCGCGCTGACGCCCACTGTGGCGTAAAACCGAGCGTGAGCATCACGTCCGTGTGATGGGCCTCGGCCATCTCTACCGATTTGTCGAGTACGCCAAATCGCCACTGCCCTCTGGCCGACTCCAAATCTGGCCATGTCACACGAGCGTCCCAAAGCCTCCACTCCGGGATATTTACCGCGGGCCACGGTGTGAGCGGCGTCGTTCCGTTTGGACTCACCATGTGGTGAATGTGCATCCCGAAGAAGCTTGCTGGTATCGGTCCCGGAGGTGGAGTGATCTTACCGTCATCGATGGCCGAAATTGGCGAAGACCCGACAAGAAGGAGTAATAGAACTATATAGATTCGGAATCGATTCATCACTTACCGCGGTGCGGATATGTTTGTTCTGAAAGGGCTCGAACCGACAATTGTAATTTATTGCTTTTTCACTTAACCCGGCATTCGGGAGGCGTCACTCAATTAGAACGGCGCACTCGTCTGTTAGCCCAGCGCTTCACATAGACTCTCGTGGCCAGGGGAATCACGCCCAGACAGCCTGTACCGTACGTACCATTTGACTGCCTGAAAGAAGACTACCGGCGTCAATCACGCCTCTTCCGGACTTAACGGGAGCGTTTGCATTGGCGCAGTAAAGTCGCTCTCGTATTTCAGAGCTACTCGGTCTGGGACAGTGAGCCTTGTGACCGAAAAGCTTGCAGCCACGTATAGAATCCAGAAGAGTGTGTTGCCTGCGACTAAAGTGCCCTCGGTGAATTGGTACAGGAAAAAAAACATCAAATATGCCAGCGGCCACATCGCCTCGCGCTCCCACCCTCGCTGTAAGCAGTGGATCGCCCTTCGGGCGGCGATCAGATAACTCACCATAAACAGGGAAAGACCTGCCAGACCAAGTTCCAACGTCATATCGATGAAGCCATTGTGAGCGTGAGGGGCGTTCCAGTTCGCCTCCTCTCGTATTCTTAGCGCTTGCTGGGATTCTGCGTCCCAAAAGGCACTAAACCCGTAGCCGTGGATGGGATTCTTCTCAATGCTTGATAACGAAAATCGCCACAGGTCCACACGCCCTGTGAGGGTAACGTCACGACCCAGGAGCGCAGTCACTTTGTCAAAGTTCCGAAAAGTTAGGTAAGAAGCCGGCAACACTATCAGTACGCCTGCCAAGCCCACTATGGAGCGAGTCTTCGGTCGCCATCGGAGAACGCCGAATACTTGAATGAGCAGTAGCATGGCAATTAGGAGGACCAATGCACCGACAGAGCGCGCCAAGGCGATCAACGCGAATGCCGTTGCCGTAAGGAAAGCAACAAGCACAAAGTCTCTTAAGCAGCGGCGTGATCGACTCAACATTGCGATCGTCGCTAGGACTATGATCCGCGCCCAATCGTTCTTGAATGCCGCGATTCCATGCCAGGATTGGGTATCGAAATCGCCGCTTGGGATAAAGGTTGGAAAGAGCACTTGCGCGACAATTCCGAGGACTACTGCCACACCCAGCACTATACAAAGAAGTCGTAGCTGCTCTCGCACGGGGTGACGAACTGCGAAATCGATGCCAATCAATGCCGATCCGAAGAGGGCCGCGCTACGACGCAGGGTAAGCCCTGGATCTTCAGACCAAAGAGTCGACGAGATCGCCAGTAGGATAAGGAGCGCTAGATATTTATTATCGCGGACGAGCAAAATAATATCGCGGTATCGTGGAGCCAGGCGAATTGCGACCCCCAAGTAGCCGAGAAACCAAAGTATCTGCAAGAAACTAGAACCATCAGTGGCACTTTGCGGGTTCGCGGGATCTACAAGCAACGACTGGAATGCGCCTGTGGCCAAAAACAGAATTGCCAGCGTGAAGGCATTATCGAAATGTCTGCGTTGAATCCTCATAAGTCTTCGCCTAGAAAAGTGGAGACCGAATCACTTGAAACCCACGCTCTGAGAATTGGATCGAGTATGCGTTTGGACCACATGTGTCTCTCTGCAGATCTGCCGATCAAACGAAAGCATCCGCGTCCGCATTCACCGCGAGGGCTCGCGGCCTACGGGAAAGAATCAACGCAGCCGTACCAACGCCGCAGGCGAGCAAAGCATCTGATGCGATGCTCGACCAAGCTGCACCTCTCCATGAAAACAACGGAATGATCCAAAGATTAATCAGGACATTGAAGAGCGCAACAACCACTTGAATGCTCGTGCGCACCCCTTGATGCCCAGCGCCAGTAAGAACATTGGAAAAGAAATAGTGCAAAACCTTCAGGAAAGGCAGTACGGATAGCCAGCGGAGCGCCTCGACAGTCCGTGAATACTCCGGCCCAAGGATGTACGGTACCGCACCGGCAGAGACCAATAAGATCGCGCAGATCAGCACGGCATACGCGATAGAGCGCAACAATAGCGGCCGCGCATACTTCAGACAAGCCGCAATACCCTGAGCACCTGTGCGGAAAAATTGGGCATAAGATGCCATCAAAATTGACGAAACCGGCGAAAAGCTAACATCGATAAGGCGATAAGCCGCCCCATAAATCCCAGCTGCGTCGAGAGATCCGAGACGCGTCAGCATCGTTTTGTCGATATCGTTGTAAATCGTTTGAGCGCTTAGACTCGCAGAGAAATAACAGCCTTCGCGTATTTCGGCAATCGAGCGCCTCCAGTTCAGAATCGGAGCCCCCAACTGCGACCAGACCAGCGCACAGGCGACGGCGGTTACAAAGACTGTGCTGCAAAAGTAGACATAGCCCCACTGGAGTGCAGAAGGGTGCCGAGTGAATTCAATGAGAACGGTCGCCCCGATCAGGCGGCTCGCACTGATGAGAACATTGAGAGTTGCCGTCCAGTTAAGGCGCTCAACAGCCAGGAATGCCTGCGCGCAGGTTGTAATAGTGCTGAGCCCCAGAATGTCTGAAAGAGCTATCAACACTACCAACCGGACCGGGATATTCCCTGCCAAAACAAAGCGCGAGACGACAAGAACTAGCCCTAAGAGGAACGAACCAAAGCAGGCCGTGGTGACCAACGCCTGGCCCCAGTACGTCGCAAAATGGTTCCTGTCACGCGAAACGTTCTTAACCAGTAGGTTTCCGCTGCCGAGATCCGCAAAGGGATAAGCAATCCCGACTAGCGCGACAACTCCGATGAAGGCTCCGTACTTGGTTGCTCCTAAAGACCTCGCAATCTCGATAAAGTACAAGGCTTGGATGATCAGTCGCAGTCCCGATCCGAGGAACACATAGCCTGTATTCCGGGCCAGAGCGCTTCTGAGCCCGAGTTTGGCGAAGATGTCTGGCAAGGGTCGTTTGCCTAGCGCGGGATCGTGTTTGCGTCCCGTGCGATAAATTCAACCACAGTTGAAGAACTTCGCGGGCTCAGGTAAAGAGCACCGCGAGCAGGCCCGACAGAAACTTTCAGTGGCGTATTCTTCGTAAGCCGTTGAATCATTACATTATCCAAAGAGCTGTTCACCGATCGGTGACACTCCGTCTGTTCGGAATCGCAACAGCCTAGACGCCTGCATCGCCACGAGAAACAGATATGCCGGATTCAGGTAGAGGTACCTGCGCCAAAGCCTTCGCGGCTCGCTGGCCAAGCGGAACAACCATTCCAGACCGCGATTCTGCATCCAAACGGGCGCTTGCGGGATCAGGCCGGCCAAAAATGGGAACGCAGCACCTACCGCCAGGACCGGCATCGAAAGGGCGTCGCGAAACTCGTACGCGAAGGTTTCTTGTCGGGGACAGCCTAGCCCGACTAAGGTAATCGAAGCCCCTGAAGAGACAATCCGGTCCGCCAATTCGTTTTTTTCCTGCTGGTGTCAGCCGGCGGAACTTCGAGGGCTCCGCGCCGGCGATTCTGATCCCGGGAAATCTTCTGCTCAGAGACTGCAGTTAATGCCGACAGGATTTCGGCGGTACCTCCGTAGAAATAGATGGATTGGCCTTCGTCCGCGGCTCGCGCGCACACCTTGAGAGTAAGGTTCGGTCCGTAAACTCGGTCAGGCAGGTTAGCGTCGTAGAGCCAGTTCAAACCCAGCGGACTGGCTGGCCGTCGGGAACCAGGAGATCGAAATGGTTCAAACGGAATTTTTGTTCGCGATCCAGCACGCCGGTCATAACGCCGTGGACTGCAAGCGCGGAAACCGCCGCGCCGCGCTGTTCGCGGGCGGCCTCGAAAATAAACTCCAGCGCTCCGTCATAATCCACCGCGTCCACTAGGATCCCGACAACATTTCTTTTGCCTGCATCGAGCATTCCCGGCTCCACCTTTCAACGTTCAGTTCGTATATCTGCTGCAAGATCTCGGGCACGTCGAATTCCGGTTTCCATGCCGGGTAGTGTTCCTGGAACTGGGAGAGGTCGCTAATCCACCAGATGTGGTCGCCGCGGCGATTCTCGTCAACGTACTTACAAGTTGAATGGCTTGCCCGCGATTTCTTCGCAAAGAGCGATCGCTTCCATCATGGAACAGTTGCTGTATCTTCCGCCGCCCATGTTGTAGACCTCGCCAGTGCGCGGCTTCTTGAAGAATTCGTGAAAGGCGCGAATGAGATCGTTGCTGTGGATGTTGTCGCGAACCTGCTTTCTTTTATAGCCGAAGATAGTGTAAGCGATTCCCGGTAACGGCGCATTTCATCAGATAGGCAAGAAATCCGTGCAACTGGGTTCCTGAATGGTTAGGACCGGTTAGGCAGCCTCCTCGGAAGCACGCCGTCTTCATTCCAAAGTACCGCCCATATTCCTGCACCAGGACGTCGGCGGCGACCTTCGAGACGCCAAAGAGACTGTGCATTGTCCGATCGATTGACATTGTTTCCGGGATGCCGTTTGCCGCGTATTCGTGGATTGGATCGAGCTCCCAACGCGTATCCAACTCAACGAGAGGCAAGTAATTGGGACGATCCCCGTATACCTTGTTCGTTGATGTGAAGATGAAAGCCGCGTCCTTTGCGAAGTTCCTTGTCGCCTCGAGCACGACCGATGTGCCGTTGGCGTTGACGGTGAAATCCGTGTTGGGATCACTCGCAGCCCAATCGTGAGATGGTTGAGCAGCCGTGTGGATGACCAGCCTGATGTCGGTGCCGTACTGGGCGAATATCTTAGAAACCGCTTCGGAATTGCGGATATCGACTTCGTAATGGCGGTAACGGGCGATTTCTGCGCACAAGCGGTCCCGTACCCATCGCGTTGAAGCGTCCTCTCCGAAGAAACTTGCCCGCATACCATTGTCGATTCCGACGACGTCCATTCCCAGCGAGGCAAAATAGGCGACCGCTTCGGAACCCACAAGTCCAGCCGAGCCAGTAATAATCGCCACACTCATCGTGATGCCTCCGGCAGACGTTGTAAGTTGTTATCGATTTTCCGGTTGAGTCGGGACGCGATCGACACACTCTAATTCCGAGAGTAACTGTTCATGGTCTGGTCATAGATCTGCATGAGCATGTCGTAGTTCTTCTCGGCCGTATAACGAGTTTCATAGACACGCCGCGCGGATCTTCCCATTGCGACCATCTGATTACTGTTGTTCCAGGCCCATTCGACCTTGGCGGCAAGGTCCTCGGCCTTGCCGGAGGTAAAATGCAATCCAGTACTCTGATCGGTAACAATCTCTTCCAAAGTTCCCAGGCGGGAGCACAAGCACTGGTGTACCGGACGCAAAGGCCTCGCAAATGATCATCGGGAATCCTTCATACCAAAGACTCGGCGCAATCAGGAACGCGGCTTGCTTAATCGCATCGCGAGTCTCGGGGCCAGTCAGTCTGCCGGCGAATTTGACCGTAGATAGGTTCCTCTTTCTGCTCTCGTCCTCAAGCGAAGCCCGAAGCGGTCCGTCGCCGACAATAACAAGAGGTATGGGTAGACTGAGAAGCTCCCATGCCGCGAGTAGCGTTGTGACACCCTTCTCGGGCGAAAGTCTGCCTACGAAAATAGCGTAGTCGCCCGGCCTGTCTCGCTCACCGGGGTCTGGCCAAACAAAGTTGGGTTTCACGAAAAGTTTGTCAGAGGGCAATCCGCCATCAATGAACTTTTGACGTGAGAATTCGCTAAGCGCTACATAGGTATCAACGGAGTTGTTCCACGTGTGTGACATGCGGTGAATCTGAAGCATCAGTGCGACGTTTGCCGTCATGACGCGGGAGTTACGATAACAGCCATGCCGCACGGCACGCCATAATCCGCTTGTCGGGCACTCTTCGCACACATGTCCGTCGCGAAACAGACTAAATGCCGGGCATAAGAGTCGGAAATTGTGCAGTGTCTGAATGACCGGGACGCGCATTTCTTGACACACATGGTAGACGGAAGGTGAAATCATCATGAATGTGTTGTGAACGTGAACGAGATCGGGGCGTTCCGCACGCAGAAGCTCGCGGATGCGCCGTTTACTGTCCCCAGACCAAATGATGTCTTTTGTCAAGGCCAGCCGTTGCAAACTCGACATCGCCTCTATTTCGTGATTGCTGCGCTGATATGTCAGCACCTTATGTCCGTGATTTTCTAGCAACCGACATTCTTGAGCGAAGACAACATCCTCACCGCCAGGATGCTGGTAGCTGTTGTGGATTATCAGTACTTTCATGCGGATTTGACCGCAGTTCCTATGCCCAGCTTCTTCAAGCGCTGGCCGAGTTGCACTGTTTGTTCCGTATTGACAAGATGGCTTATCGGATTAGTCTTGAATGAAATATCCGGCTTGCGAAATTCACTCTGCACGCCCGGTCGGCAAGAGTCCCAGAGAACGCTTGGGGAAGACTGCGTGCTTCGGAACTGCCGCCACGGCTTCGATTCCCAGAATGTCGATTACATCTCTGGGAGTCCGGAAAGACGAGTCGAGAAACTCAACCGTATATGCTGTCCCAGCACTACCTGCGATGGCGAGACAAAAGCCAATCATAAGGACCATGGATAAACTGGCTTGCGGCAGCGTCGGGTATTACAGGCGGTACAGCGATGGCCACATTGGCGATTCTTTTCTGATCCAGACGCGTCGACGCGCGCTCCTGCTTCTCCCTTGGAGAGATACAGCAGGTAGTTGTCCTCATTCGTCTTGGCCGTCCCGGAGCAGGTCCGCCTGTTTGATTGCTTTCTGATCCAGAGCTGACCATTTGCTGTTGCATGTTCTGAATGCTTTCCTTCAGAGCAGTCACGGTCGCGCGTTGAGCCGCGAGATCGGTTTGTGCTTTGGCAGCGTCCTCTCTTAGTAACTCGAAGGTAGGATCGCGATCTGTCGTCGCATTGACGTACTTTGTGCTTTGCGCCTTGGTAATCGCAGCCTGAGTATCGGCAATTTCCTGGTCGGCTTCTCGCACCAGCGGATAGCTTGGATCATATTTCTGCAACGAGCTGAGTTCTTTTGACTTGGGCGGCAAGGAGATTGGCTTGCAGTTGCTGAATTAAGTATCGGAGGCATTCGTAGACTTGCTGCGTAAGCGATCGTTCAGGCGTCTTGTCCATTTGATCCTTGTCGTCTTGGATCCGCTGCTTGATCGGCGGCGATGGTTTGCTTCCGCCTGGTGCAGCGAGCCCACGGCGTTGGCAACGACTTGAGCCATATCGGTTCGTTCAACGTCGGGCGCAACAACGCCTTGTTCCTTGCCAAAACTCGCCAAACGCGCTTCGGAATCCGCGAGGGCATTCCGGTATTTATCCGCCTCTTTCGTGAAGAACTCGTAGGAACCGTCGGGGCGGTGAACCGCAACATGTTTCTCTACGTACGAGGGTCGCCAAGCTGTTGAGCACGCCATAAGCGGTCCTGCGGATCCGCAGACGCATAAGTTACGTCGATTAAATTCGTTTTAGTCGGAGTCTCGACCTTAAGTTTGTTGACCAAGATGCCTTACGGCAAGCGATAGATACTCGCCTTCGTTTTCTTGCCAAAAAACGGTGCCAGGAGGATGTTTTTCGTTTTCTTCGAGCCCATTTTCAAGGGCTACCTTTTCTAGGACGTCTCGGCTCTTCAATAATTCGGCTTCGGAATTGATCTCTTCTTCGGTCACGGCCGACGGTGGAATCAGCAATTGGGACGTGACTTCCGTCGTCACTATAGGGTCAACTCGATCGCGGTTGACCAATAATCTCCATATGGGCTTCATAGGAATCTGAAACCGCCAATGCGAATAAGACTGACACCAGGGCTAATAACCGAGAAACTGATGATCATCACTCGTTTGTGCCGAAACAGCGGCGCCAGACGTCGCGAAAAGAAATGTCGCCCCTCGATGCAAGATGCCCGCGAAGCGTAATGTTGCGTCGTGACATGTTGCTTCCTGCGCCTAATTTGTGCTGCAAATCGTTCCTGCTCGGTCTTCCGCCCAACGGCAATACCCGATAGTCTTGCAGCCGCGAGGTTATGCAGCACCCGACCCCTTCAGCACCGCCGAGACGGTCTCGCGCCAGAATCTTCATGTCGAGCCAGAGTGACCATTCATCCATATATTGCAGGTCCAGCTTCATCCATTGTTCGAAAGGAATCGAACTGCGACCGTTTACTTGCCATAGACACGTGATGCCTGGTCGCACACTAAAACGTCGTCGCTGCCAGTCCTCGTTAAACCCTTCGTAGTCACGGACCGGCAGAGGTCTCGGCCCCACAAGGCTCATGTCACCTTTAGAACGTTGAAAAGCTGCGGCAGTTCGTCAATGCTGGTTCGCCGCAGGATCTTCCCGATCGGCGTGATTCTTGGGTCCTTCCTAATCTTAAAGACAGGACCAGAAACTTCGTTTTGTCCTCTAGTTCCGCCAACATCTTCTCTGCGTTGGTAACCATCGTCCGGAATTTCACAATCAAGAACCTACGCTTATTCAACCCATGCGCTCCTGCCAAAAGAGAATCGGTCCCTCCGACGAACAACTTGATCAGCAATCCGACGATCACGAATAAAGGGGCCAGGAGCAATAACAAGAGAATGAGGGAAAACACTACATCTACAATTCGCTTCACCAGTAACGGCCCCCAGTCGCGAACTCCCGTATAGGTAGCAATATGGTGGTCGCCATCAAATTCATCTGGGGTTGATCGTGACTTTCTTCAGACCAAAAATGTCACCGTCAAATCTCATGATGATGCCGTGCTCTTCGCACAGAGGCGGCGGCCTTAAAAGACCTCTCATAAAAGGACCGCAATGGAAGGTACATCGCGACTTCATCGACCACGTTGCGGCGCAGGAATTCGGCCAAGCCTGCATAGTCAGACACCAAGGGAAAGCCCATCTGCTTGAACTCAGCCAATCTTCTGCCAATCGTCATCTACAAATCCCAAGAGTCGGTATCCCAGTTCCGGTTTGCTCTGAATTGTGCGGGCAAAGTCGATCGCTCGCGGATTTGTGCCCAAGACGAGTATGTGGCGGAGATTTCGCCCGCGCCTCCGCAGGCTCGCCAGCGCCGGCCGGAGGGTGAGTCGCGACGTCACCAGCAAGAACGAGCTTATGAGCCAGAAAGCCACCAAAAAACGGGGCGTAGTCATGCTGAATTCGAAACAACTCAGAGAGCAAAGCCAAGAGCAGAGCCGAAAACGTCGTGGCCTTCAGCACATCAATTATTTCGGACGCGCCTTGCAGATAACCGCCTCGACTCATATAGGCCGCATAGGGAAAAGATGATGTGCCACGTCAGCAGAATAGAAGCGAACTCCACACAATTCGATAGCTTGACTCGGACGGAAAGAAACTGTTCGAGGCTATTGCGCTGATCCCAGCTCACTACCAGTATGGTCGCGAGCCCGAAGGACAAAATCAGCTGAGAAATGTCCAATAATTTGAGCCCGCTTAGAATGAAACGGCGCTTGGCTTCGTTCATTGGAGGAGTTCCAAGAGCAACGGCTTCCTGTGGATCGTTTGGGTGGCAGATGTGCGTGAAGAGGATGGGTCGAACTTGGAGATTTCCTTTCGGAGACTTAGTGACCCAGAGAGTCCACCCGTCTATGGCTGTTCCGAATCGTGATCGGGTGAGTTAGACCGGCTCGATTCGGAAGCCAGCGACGCGAATGGCGAGCGATCTTTGAATGATTTGGATGGATACGAGCAGGCTCAGGTCGTCGTTTTTGGCTAGCAGAGTTCCTTCCACGCCGTCCAGGCTCCCGCCTCGTATCCGGACGCGCTTGCCAAGCGTGAGGTGCGGATGATGTTGAAAGGTGATGCCGCTTGAAAGTAGCGAGCGCACTGACTCGATTTGCGACTGGGGAATCGAAACGCCTCTACCACGCGCTCCCACAAACCCTGCTACGCCATTTGTGCGCAACACACAAATTCGTGCATCCGACGATTCGTCGATCTGTATGAAAACGTATCCAGGAAACAAGGGCAACTGAAGCACGGTGCACCGGTCGCTCCACTTGCGCTTCGACGACAGGAGAGGAAGAAATACGTCAATGTCCTTCCTTTGAAACTCGGCGGCGACCTTCTTCTCGTACTGCGGCCACGTCTGAATCGCGAACCAGGACGGAGATGCATCACGCGTCTGTTGCAATGCACCGACGCCGCTGTTTGGGATTGCTGCTTCTAGATTGGACATGGCTCCGCCAAACCCAGTCACATTGGCAGGTTACGCTTCCTGCTGCCGAGGGGATTCCGTCCCCGTCAGCTCACTTCTACAGCCTTTGGTAAATCGACTCCGGTATCGGGAACGTGCGCTTGTTCAGCACGGCACCGAGCACTTGAATTTGGGCTGCGCGCAGGTTCTCCATCACCCTGAGAGCTGCTTCTTTGCGAGTCGAGTTCGCTTCCAAAACCAAGACCAACCCATCCGTAAGTCGGCCCAGAGCTGTGGCGTCGGCATATCGAGTCAGAGATGGCGCATCAATAAGCAAATAATCGAATTCCGTGCGTAGCTCGTTGAAGCGAGCTGTAATACGGTCGCTATTTAGGAAGGCTGGGCGAATCAGCGGAGAGCGAGCCGCACGACAATAACCAGACATTCTCAATCTCGAGTGGTCTCGCAAAAGATCGAATGGGGCCTTCCTGCAGCAGGGCATCGGTTAGGCCATAATGGTTGGTCGTTCCGAGCAGACTTGGAAACGATGGTGACCTAAAATTAGCTTCCACTAGGCATACGGATCCGCTTACGGTGCTTCTCAAAGCTTCGGCGACGAGCAAGCAGATTTGACTGCAACCGCTGCCCGGATCGATGCCCGCGAATAAAATCGCTCGCGGAACCTTTTGCGTCTGCGACAGAAATATCCGTTGTACAAGCCTCAATGTTTCTTCGCGAGCCACTTCGCCCAAATCGAAGCGAGTTCCGTCCTGGTGGCCTTTTTCGCGTACCTTTGAGAGTACTCGGCTTGTTCGGGGTATTGAAGATACCTTGAAGTCCTCACCGACTTGCTGCATCAATTCAAAGTTCTTACTCATTGCTCGATACCTCTGGTCGAGAATCAGTCCGCGGGTCGATCAGATGTGACAGCTTTTCCGGGAGGCTTAGTGTGACACTACGTGGGTGTTGCCGCGTGTCGTCAAAATCGTTCTGCAAAGCGTTCAGCATGCTGATTTCATTAGAAATCTGGCCGTCGTTATCAACGCCGCGTGATGCTTTGCTTAGGTGCATGTTTGCTGAGACTCCCCTGTGGTCGACCGATCGTTTCTGCGGGCTGGCTGGGCCTGTGATGCTCATGGGGGTCAATAGGGCGGGCGAGGCAACGGTTGCTTGGGCGGTTTGTCGGATAGGGTGATTCCCGTCGCCGATGACCCGACTCAAGACGAGTAGAGCCACGCACCCGACAATCATCCTCGGAAACCATCTCCACGGAACTGACAACCTCGGTCTCTCCGTAGCACCGGGGCTTGCCGCAGCCAACGTCACGTGTCGGTTCAAGTCTGCATTGCTCTTGTAGCAGAGAGACTCGATATCAAGGTCGGCGAGCACATCACTGACCATCTCTCGGTCAATCGTTTTTCGTTTCAGACCGCAGGCCAGCGACATCGCATTAAAGCAAATGTTATTGATGTTGCGGGGAATCCCCTCGCTGTATTTGGCAATCGCGCCTCTCGCCCCCGCAGTGAACAAACGAGGGTCTTCGCACCCAGCAACCCAGAGCCGATGGTCAATGTAAGAAGAAGTTTCTTCACCATTGAGAGGTTCAAGCCGCATTACCAACGAGACCCGCTGCCGAAGCTGTGCCATCGAGGGACGGGCGAGCTTCTCGGCAAGCCCTGGCTGGCCTGCAATCACAATTTGCATCAGCTTCTTCCATGGTGTTTCAAAGTTTGAGAGCAAGCGAATAGATTCAAGAGTTTGTTCGTCTAAATTTTGGGCTTCATCGATCACAAGAACGAACCGCCGGCCGCGATTCATTTCCTCCGTAAGAATTCGATTCAGGCTCTCGTGCATTGACGGCAAATCATCGCCTGAAGCGTCGATACCCAGATCCAAGAGAATGTGCCGGATCAACTCCCGTGAATTGCAGTCGGTACGAAACACAAGTGCAGTTCGAGCTTTACCGCGTAAGCCTTCGAGATAGTTATAAAGCAATGAAGTCTTGCCCATTCCAGGCTTGGCAATGAGCGCCAAGAAACCTCGATTGCTCTCCGTCCCGTAGTTAAGAGAGGCCATCGCTTCGCGATGTTGTTTGCCAAAGAAAAGAAAACGGGGGTCCGGAGTTACTCCGAAAGGTTCTTCCACGAGCCTGAAATGCTCTAGAAGCAGCCGCATGGGCATCCTCCGGAATTCCCGGAATCAGCAAGACCGACGTCAGGCCTCGTGCGCATAATCATGGGTTTAAGTAAGATCCTGCCGCGCCCGTCAACGAGTAGGGTACGTACTTCCGGAAATTGGCGATGAATTTTTCGGGCACGAATATCGAGTCCCCTGGCGACAAATACGCGTCTTCGTTCACGTTTTTCCCGTTCAGAATGTCCTTAAGGTTGAGCTTCTTGACTTCCACCCAGTCGGGCGAAACGCGGTGAAATAGAAACACTTGGGTCTTTGCCGTGGGCGCAAGCCCTCCAGCGATCGCGATCCCCTCGGAGACCGTGGTTTCGTGGCGCAAATCATATTCGCCCGGTTTACCTACCTGACCCGACACGAGGAAAAATGGCTTCTGAAACTCGACAAGATCCACTTCTATGATTGGATCGTGAAGTGTGCCAGCGTAAGCTTTCTTCAATGCCGCCGTGATCTCCGGCACGGTCATTCCCTTTACATAAACACCTTCGGCGCCGAGGAGATTGATATACCCATCCGGTTGGACGTTGACATCCGATTGATCGAATTCGGGCGACAAGGGAAACGTTAGCGTCAAAATATCCTCGGGCTGCACTCGATATCGAGGATTGCGTTGTTGAAGGGCCGGCTGATCTGAATCCGACTGTGGAGAAGTAGGGGTGACTGCCTGAGTCGAATTCTCTGCGGTTGCGCTTGCGTGAGCCTGCTGGCCCCATGAACCGCAGGGGAAACCAATAACGAAGGCAGCTAAGCCTAGGACGCCTACTCTTATTCGAACCATAGCCCATTTCCCTTGATCGTGGCCCCGACACTATCCGTCGGGGGAAGACTGCGATAGCCAGTTGGCGGCGGGAAGCCAACCGGATCTACAAACTCGATTCAGCCGCTCTGAACTTCCCATGGTCATCGGTAAGGCAGATGCGATCAAGCTCATGTGCTACTGCACCCTTTTGGGATTCACGACAGTAGGCCCGCTCGCAACCTCTGTCTGAAATGCGACGGAGGCGGCAAACCCCTTGGTGCCTTCTGCTTCCCACTCGACTCGGACTACAGTCCCTTCGCCATGCAGCTGCACAGCGCCGCCGCCCACTTCCAAAGAGGGCAGGTAAACGTCCACGTCAACATGAGCTCCACGCGGCGGCACAACGTCCCCAGCGATGAAGATTCCTCTATCGCTAATATCTCGAATCGTCCCTTTGCTTTCCTGTAGGAGCCCATCCGGGCGTTCCCACAAGAAAGATGCAGGGGCCTGAAGTCGATAACGCCTTGACTTCCTAAGCTCCACCGCCACTCCAATGGATGTCAGAGTCTTCGCTAACATAGAATCCACTGAGATTTGTAACGCAGCCAGGGTAGACGCCATCGAAGACTGCCGCAAGAGAGCGATCGTTTGAATGATTTATTTCTCTAGCTGTGGTTCATCTTTGGAGCAAAGCGGTTCTGATCCCCTTGAACCGTGATGTAGTGCGCCTAGAGCTTTTCGCATCATCTAAACGCATACCTACAACTCGGAGAAGAAAGGCCCTGCAATAACGAGGCCGAGGAGGCGACGCACCGCTCGCCTCATTCAGAATGCCGAAGTTCTAGAACTACCAGAACTCTGCTGAAGACTCCGAAATCTCGAATGGAGGCCATAGAAAAATGCGTCTTGACACAGTAGCTACGGTACAGCTAGCCTCGCTTCGCCAGCACTTCAACGAGATGTAGCATAACTGTTACTAGTCTTCAGCGTACTCATTGGGTGCCCTGTGCGAACGGCTTTCAGTTCCAACGGAACTCCCATCACGCTAGCCATCGCCGATGCCAATCCGATGGCCGGCCTCCTGCTGAGCGATCACTTCAAGCGTCATCCGGACTTTGTTGTCGCATCCTGCGTCAGCGACAGAGCTTCATTGCTTCAGTCGGTGCGGCAGACGAAGCCAGATGTCGCGCTCGTGAGCGCGGATCTACAAGACGGCCCCTTGAGCGGTCTCGCTGCGCTGCGCGAAGTTCGTGAGGTACATCCGAGCCTCCGCATGATTCTTCTGTTCGATCGGCCTGAACCCAATATGGTGATCGAAGGGCTGAGGGCAGGCGCACGAGGAGTTTTTTTGCGGTGCAATTTCAATTTTTGCGCTCTACGGAAGTGCGTTCGTCGAGTGTGCGAGGGGCAAATCTGGTTAGGCAACGCAGAGTTGGAGCATGTACTCGCTGCCTTGAGCCAGGCGCGACCGCTTCGCGTGGTGAACCCGGAGGGGTCAAGCCTTCTTAGCCCGCGCGAGGAAGAGGTCGTGCACTTGGTTGCGGAAGGGTTGGGAAATCGTGAAATCGCAGAACAGATGGAACTCAGCGAGCATACCGTCAAGAATTACGTCTTCCATATATTCGACAAGTTGGGAGTTTCAAATCGGGTGGAGCTTGTCTTATATGCCCTCAGTAGTCCGAAGGGCGACACGTCTTTACCGGTGAAGTAGACCCCACCGTCCACGAACTCCAAACGTTCATAGGAACTCGCCCCCGTCAACATGCCTCGCCCAAACCTTTACTTCAGAAAAAGGATCAGCGGATCCTCCTTTTCATGGCTCGCAAGATGGCGGGGGATGTCCCGTGGTCTGCGCATACGGTTCGTGCCGCTAGTCGTCGGCCGAGCACACCAAAGTACGAGACGAGGGGATGGGCCGCCCGTCGGCCTACGATCCGGCGCGTAGGCGCCGCTCGGCCTCATGCATGGCTTCGTAGATTTGATCGAAGCTCTCGATAGCAAAAAGAAGGCTGTGGATGCTGTCGACCTTGACGGGCGTGTTCAACACTTCGTCGAGATCGAAGTCCTTCACCCGGCAGCCGCCCTCGATCACGTTCGTACACTCGCCGTGCGAGCTGATTACGCCGCTGCCGTAAACCTTCACGCTTCCCTGCTCGCGAATCAGCCCGAACTCGACCGTGTACCAGAAAAGCCGGCCGAGGCGCTCGAGTGTGTTCGCGTCCTTGATCCGCGCGCAAACGCTGCCGTAGTGCTGCAGAAAATCCGCGAACACCTTATGCGCGTGCATGGGGACGTGCCCGAAGACGTCGTGAAAAATATCCGGCTCGGGCGTGTACGCCAACGAATCGCGGCCGCGCAGCCATGTGGTAGTGGGAAACATGCGCGCGTCGAGCATCTCGAAAAACGCGTCGCTCGGCAGAAATCCGCTCACCGGCGTGGTACTCCATCCGGTCCGCGGTTTCAGCCGCTGGCTGATCGCGCTCAGATTCGGCAGCCGGTCGTCTTCCAGTCCGATGAAATGATATCCATCCAGATACGCGCTGCAGGCGTGAGCTTCGAGCTGCGGCCGCCGCCGTCGCACCAACTCCGCCCACACTGCATGCTGCTCGTCCGTGTACTCCTCGTAGCGCTGCTCCGTCAGATACGGCGCCGCTGCTGCCAGCGATGTGCGCTGCGTTCCAGGCTTTTCTACGATGTGCATTCGCGCCATGTCCTTATCATCAGGCCAGTCTCGCGGTGAGAGGCGGCACAGTGTAGACTCGTGCGGCCTTCCAGTAAGCGACGGGAGCCGGCCAAGTGGGTGGAGCGTCGATCGTTGTGTGGGTGGTTTTCGGGGTGCTCGTCGCGGCGGCTGTCGCGGCGGACCTGATCGTCTTCCGCCCGAAGACCAACCGCGTCACTCTCAGGCAATCGGTAATCGAAAGCGCTGCGTGGGTTGCTCTCGCGCTGGGCTTCGGGATCTGGATCTACCTTTCGCGAGGGCGCCAGGCCGGCGTTGAATACATCACGTCGTATGTCCTCGAGAAGTCCCTCAGCGCGGACAACATCTTCGTCTTCCTGATTATTTTTCGCACGTTTGGCGTCGGGCCGCGCGCGCAGCATCGCGTCCTGTATACCGGCATCGTGGGCGCGGTATTTCTGCGCCTCGCGTTCGTGCTGGCCGGAATCGCGCTGCTGCAGCGATTTCATGTGGTGACGTACCTCTTCGGCGCCATTCTCGTGATCGCCGGCGCCAGCATGCTGCGGTCCGGAGAAGAAGCGCCGCGCGCCGAGTGCAACTGGCTGATCCAACTGCTCCGGAAAATCGTGCCGGTAAGCTCTTCCGCCGGCACCGACCGTTTCTGGGTGCGCGACCGCGGCCGCTGGTCCGCCACGCCGCTGCTGGTGGCCCTGATCGCCATCGAAGTGATGGACGTGATCTTTGCCGCCGATTCCGTTCCCGCCGTGCTCTCGATCACGCGCGATCCGTTCATCGCGTATTCCTCCAACGTTTTCGCCATCCTCGGCCTGCGCGCCATGTACTTCGCCTTCGCCGACCTGATGACGCGCCTGCGATTCCTGCACGAAGGCCTCGCCGTGATACTGCTCTTCACCGGCGCCAAAATGCTCGTCGCCGATCATTTCGCGATTCCCGCGGCCGCGTCGCTTGGCGTCATCGTCCTGATCCTCGCCATCACTGCCGCCGCATCCTGGTTCGCGCCGCGCCGCGAGTAGCGCCGGCGCTTCGTCTTTCGCGGTTCGCTGCGCGTGCGTGCCAACCTCACAAATTCAAATCATCATATCGCGCGCCCAACGCAGACTCTGCATTGCGAACGATTTGCGCGGTACTACTCTTCCCCGGCTCCGAATTCTCCCAACGCCCCGGAATCGCCAAGCCGCACTTCGGGCAGCATCCATTGTTTAGATGCATCTCCTCAACGTCATGCCACGATCGTCGGATCAGCATTGTCTTGCACGCCGGGCACGAAGTATGCGCGCCATCGCTATAAATATTCCCTTCGTAGACGTAGTGCAGCCCCGCCTCAATCGCCGCCCGCCGCGCCGCGTGCAAAGTTTCCGGCGGCGTCCGGGGCTTATCGCGCAATTTGAAATCGGGATGGAACGCCGTGAAGTGCAGCGGCACGTCCGGCCCGAGATTTTCGAGAATCCATTCGGTCAGCGCGCGCGTTTCGCTCGGCGCGTCGTTCAACGTCGGGATGATCAGGTTCGTGATCTCGAACCACACCTTCGTTTCGTTCTTCAGCCACTGGAGCGTCTCGAGCACCGGCGCGAGATGCGTCAGCGTGACGCGCCCGTAGAAATTCTCTGTAAAACCCTTCAGGTCGATATTCGCGGCGTCGATGTGATCGTAGATGTCGTGAAACGCTTCGCGCGTGATGTAGCCATTCGATACCATCACGGTACGAATCCCGCGCTCGCGCGCCGCGTGGCAGATGTCGATCACGTATTCGCCCCAGATCGTCGGCTCGTTGTATGTGAACGCGATCGAAGGGCATCCGTTGCGGATCGCCAGCGACACCACGTCCTCGGGCGGCACGTATGACGACCGCACCTGGTCCGCCCGCGATTTCGAGATGTCCCAGTTCTGGCAGAAGAAGCAGCCCATGTTGCAGCCGGCTGTCCCCATCGAAAACACGCGCGTGCCCGGCAGGAAATGGTTCAGCGGCTTCTTCTCGATCGGATCGATCTGCAGCGCGGCGGGATGCGCGTAGCCAAGGCTGTAGAGCTTGCCGCCCTCGTTGGCGCGAATGAAGCAGAACCCGGCCTGCCCATCGCCAATGTGGCAGTGCCGCGGGCACAAGTAGCAATGAACCTTATTCCCGGGCTCGGGCTCCCACCACTGCGCTTCATGTTGCGCGGATTTCTTGCTGTGGATATTCAGATTCTGCATCCGACTTTACCGTCTGAATCGATTATACGCTTTCCCCGCGCGCGGGCACGCGAGGCGCTGTCCCCGACGTTCTACTGCTTGACGCCGCGAATCGCGGGCCGTAGGGTGGATGAACTCGGCGCTGCCGACCTGCACACGTGAGCCATCCAGTCGTCCAAGTTTCCGGAGTCCGCAAGACCTACGGCTCAACCGTGGCCGTCGACGAAGTGTCGTTCGAAGTCCACGAGGGCGAGATTTTCGGCTTGATCGGGCCCAACGGCGCCGGCAAGACCACCACGATGGAGTGCATCGAGGGCCTGCGCACGCCCGACCGGGGCGCGATCTCGGTTCTCGGCTTCGATCCTTTCCGCAACGTCTACAAGCTGCAGAATCGCATCGGCGTGCAGCTTCAGCAGGCGCAACTCCAGAAGCGAATCAAAGTGTGGGAGGCGGTCGACCTCTGGGCTTCGCTGTACCAGAAAAAGACGATCGACGGCAAGCGCCTGCTCGATCAGCTCGGCCTTGCCGACAAGCGCAACGCCTGGTTCATGAATCTCTCGGGAGGCCAGAAGCAGCGCCTCTTCATCGCCCTCGCCCTGATCAACGATCCGGAGCTGGTCTTCCTCGATGAGCTCACCACTGGCCTTGACCCGCAGGCGCGGCGGGCGATCTGGGAACTGGTCCGCGGAATCCGCGCGCAGGGCAAGACCGTCTTCCTGACCACTCATCTCATGGAAGAGGCCGAGCGCTTGTGCGATCGCGTGGCGATCATCGAGCACGGCCGCATCATCGATATCGACACACCGGAGCGGCTCATCGACCGCCACTGCCCCGAGCGCACCGTCATCGTGACCACGAATCACCTAATGGCCGAAGAGCGCTTTCGAGCCATCCCGCGCGTCGAGACGGTGACCTGCGCCGACCTGCGATTCACGATTCGCGGCTGCGGCGACGATTTCGTCAGCGAGGTGATCCATTGCCTCTCCGAACACGGGATTCGCGTCACCGACTTTCGCACAATTCTGCCGAGCCTTGAGGACGTCTTTCTCAAGCTCACCGGCCACTCGATTCGCGACTGAGGCTGCACAACGATGCTGCGTGGACTCTGGAAACTGACCTGGATCGAGACCAAAGTTTTCATGCGCGAGCCGCTGGGCGCGTTTGGGACGATCGGCTTCCCCGTCGCGGTGTTCCTCGTGTTGGGTCGAGTCTTCAGTCACGGGATGCCGCCGTCCTCCCTCGCCGCCAGTAGCTTGATCCGCATCGATCTGCCCGTTTTTGCCGCGCTCCTGATCGCGATTAATTCCGTGTTGTCGCTCGTCACGATCATCTCGATCTATCGCGAAGGCGGCATCCTCAGGCGGCTCCGCGCCACCCCGCTGCGTCCGCAGACGATCCTCACCGCTCACGTGATCGTCAAGCTGCTGCTCACCGCGGCCACGCTGGCGCTGTTGGTTCTCGCGGGCAAGCGATACTTCCCGATCGGCATGCACGTTCCGTTGTTCGGGTTCACGATTGCGCTGCTGATCAGCACCTGGAGCATTCTCTCGATCGGATTTCTGATCGCCAGCATCGTTCCCACGGCGCGCTTCGCGCAGCCGATCGGCGCCGCCATCATGTATCCCATGATCGGCCTCTCAGGACTCTTCGTGCCCCTCGCACAGATGCCCCCGGCGCTGCGCGCTGTCGCGCGCGTTCTTCCGCTCACCTACGCCGTGTTGCTGCTGCAGGGAATTTGGAACGGCGACGCGTGGTCGGCGCACGTGGGCGACGTCGCCGCACTGATCGTCGTCTTCGTCGTCTGTACAGCCCTCTCCGCGAAAGTCTTCCGCTGGGAGTAACGCCACGGAGGTGCCCACTTGCGCCTCCCTCGCGAGGTTGCTACAATTGTTATAACACGAAAGGCGGAGGAGCCCCGTGGTCGAACTCAAAGTCCGAAGAATAGGAAACTCTCTCGGTGTTGTCCTGCCGAAAGAGGCAGTCGGCCGCTTGAAGGCGGACGAGGGTGATCGGCTCTTCCTAATTGAAGGGCCGAATGGAAGCTACCAACTGACGCCCTACGACCCCGTCTTCGAGAAGAAGATGAAAAAGGCTGAGGACATTATCAGCCGCTACCGCAACACCCTGCACACTCTCGCGAAGTGAGCGAGCCGATCTGGATCGACGTTCGTGAAGCCGTCCTTGTTCACGATCGTCTCCTCGCGATCGAAGGCAGCAGGGTGGGTGTGCGTGATGCGGGCCTCCTCGAATCTGCGCTCGCGCGACCACGCCAACTCCATACCTATGGCGAGAAAGCCGACCTCGTGGAAATGGCCGCGGCCTATGTGGCCGGAATCGTCCGCAATCATCCGTTTGTCGACGGAAACAAGCGCACGGGGTTCGTGGTCGGTGTTCTCTTCCTCGAAATTAATGGCTATCGCTTAACCGCTGCTGAAGAAGACGCCGCACAAGTCGTGATGAACCTCGCCGCCGGAACACTCGACGAACTGGGCCTCGCGGCGTGGCTTCGTGGAAACGTCGAGCACGACTGAGGGCAAATCCGCAGACGCTCCATTCGCAGACGCTCCATTCGCAGACGCCGCCAGACGCTGCGCGCTCGCCCTCTGATTTGGTCAGGCCACGCCACCTGTCCTAGAACCAGACCGGCGCCCCCTTGACACCGTGCTGCGCACTGCTACGCTGAAAATGTATTTATGTGTATGGCAATGCGGAGCGAGATGACAATTCGACGAACGGCGGCCGCTGCCGCGGGGCGCGGAGCGCTTGCCTGCTGTAGGCGTCCATCCTTTTGGCTTCTTCGCACTCCGCATTTCCCTGCCCCCGCCATCGATTTTCGAATCGACACTACAAGAGATGGTCTTCGCGGCCGATAAACCAAGTGCCCGAAAGGAGTTTGCGCCATGAGTCCCAGCCAGCCCGGCGATCGTGAACGCCGCGAATCGCAGCCGCTGCGCCCCACCACAAAGGTGTTGACGCAGGGTTTTGACCCGAGCCTGTCGGTCGGCTCCGCGCGCCCAGCCGTCTTCCGCAGCTCGACGTACGTGTTCCCCACCCCCGAGGCTGCCGAGCGCGCATTCGATGTCGCCAGCGGCCGCGTGAAGATGGCCGAGGGCGAAACCACCGACCTCATCTATTCGCGCTTCAATCACCCCAATGCTCAGATTCTCGAAGATCAGATCGTGAACGTCGAGGCAGGAGCGAGCGCCGCGCTGGCTTTCAATTGCGGCATGGCCGCGATCATGACGTCCCTCTTCACGCTTCTGCGCCCGGGACAATCCGTCGTGTACACGGTCCCGATCTACGGCGGCACGCAGCACTTCATTCAGGACCATCTCTCGAAGTGGGGCGTCGGCGGCGTTCCCGTGCTGGCGGGGCGCGGCGATCTTCTGGAAGCCGCGATCCGCTCGACGCCAAACCTCGGCCTCGTGCTCGTCGAAACACCCGCGAATCCCACGCTCATCATGACGGACCTCCGGCAGGTTTGCGCCAACGTCGCGGCCCTGAAAATCCCGGCCGGCGAGGCGCGCCCGCTCGTCATGGTCGACAACACGCTGCTCGGGCCCGCGTTTCAGCATCCATTGATGCTGGGGGCCGATCTGGTCGTTTACTCGGGAACGAAATATCTTTCCGGATTCAGCGACATGCTGGCCGGAATCGTCTTAGGTGCGGATCCTGACGTGGTCGCGAGGATTCGGCCCACGCGCGGCCTCTTTGGGACGATTCTCCAGCCGGACGAGTGCTGGATGCTCGGCGGCCGTTTGCCCACCGTGGGCCTGCGCATGAACCGCGCCAGCAAGAACGCCCAGCGCATCGCCGAGCAGCTCAACGGTCATCCGAAGATCAAGCGCACAATTTATCCGACGCTGCTTACCGATCCGGAGCAGAAGCGAATTTTCGAGGCCCAGTGCGACTATCCCGGCGCAATGTTTTCGATCGAGTTAAACGGCGGAAAGCCGGCAGCCTTCGAGTTCCTCCGCCACGTCCAGATTGCGAGGAATGCCGTGTCGCTCGGCGGAGTGGAATCGCTCGCCTGCCATCCGAAAACCACCACGCACTCGGGCTTCACCGAGCAGGAATTCGCGCAGGCCGGCATCACGGACGGCCTCGTGCGCGTCTCCGTCGGCATCGAACATTGGCGCGATCTGCTCACCGATTTCGAGCACGCGCTCGACCACCTGTGATCGGACTGGACAGATGACCAGCCCAGCGGGACTGAAATCGCTCCCGAAAATCGAGCTGCACCTGCACCTCGATTGCTCGTTGAGCTATGCGGCGGTTTCGGCCCTTGCGCCATCCGTCACGCATGAAGAGTACCAATCCGACTACGTCGCGCCCGCCGCTGCACCGACCTTGCGGAATTTCTCTCTCGCGCAAACAAGGGATTCCGCCTGATGCAGAGCGAGATGTCTTTGCGCCTCGTCACCGAAGACATCTTTCGCCAGCTCGTCGACGACGGCGTGATCTACGTCGAGCTGCGCTTCGCTCCTCTGCTCCACCTCGAGCAGGGACTCACGCCCGAGCAGGTCGTGAGCGTGGTCGATCGCTCGACCGAAGACCTCATTCGCGAAACGGGGCTCGAAGCGCGGCTGATTCTGTGCACGCTGCGCCATTTCACCGAAGAGCAGAGCATGCAGACCGTAAAACTCGTCGAGCAATTTCGGGGCAGCCGCGTCGTGGCGCTCGATATCGCCGGAGACGAAGCCGGATTTCCGATCGACGCGCACGTCGCCGCCTACCGTTACGCGCGCGAACGCGGACTCTATCGCACGGCGCACGCTGGCGAGGCGCTCGGCCCTGAAAGCGTGTGGGAAACGCTGCGCCTGCTCCAGCCCGCGCGCATCGGCCACGGCACGCGCAGCATCGAAGACCCGCGGCTAGTCGATCACCTGCGCCAAAAGCGGATTCACCTCGAGATTTGCCCGTCGTCCAACGTGCAGATCATCCCTTCGATCGAGGCTTGGGAGCATCACCCGGTCGATCGGCTGTATCGCGCGGGCGTACCGCTCAACATTAATACCGATACGCGTATGCTCACGCCCGCGACGCTCACCGGCGAATATCGCGGCCTGGAGGAAGTTTTCGGCTGGACCGGCCAGGATCTCCTCGATGCAAATCTCCTGGGCGTGGAAGCCGCGTTCGTCGAGCAAAGCGTGAAAGAGAAACTCCGGAGACGGCTGCTCGACTCGTACCCCAGCAGCGACTCAACTTCAGAAAACGCAAGTCACCAGGCGCACGCAAGACAATCTCCGCGGGCGAACGGATGAATCGTGGCGACGACTGAGTTCACCCTGCTGGTGGCCGGCGGATCGTTTCTCGCCGGGCTGCTCGGCTCGCTCACGGGCCTCGGCGGCGGCGTGATTATCGTCCCGCTGCTGACGCTGCTCTTCGGCGTCGATATCCGCTACGCGATTGGCGCGTCGCTCGTTTCGGTGATCGCCACTTCCTCCGGCGCCGCCGCCGCGTACCTCAAAGAAGGCTATTCGAACATCCGCGTCGGGATGTTTCTCGAAATCGCGACGACGATCGGCGCGGTATGCGGCGCGTTCCTCGCCACGCGCATTCCAACGGAGGCGATCGCGATCATCTTTGGGCTCGTGCTGCTCTATTCCGCGTGGACCTCGATCCGGCAGCCGCCTGAGCTTGCGGCACCGGAAACGGGCCGGTTCGCGCGGCTGCTGAGATTGGACGGACATTACCCTACGCCGGAAGGCGAACGCGCATATCACGTCACTGGCGTTCCGGCGGGATTCGGCCTGATGTGGATCGCGGGCGCGCTTTCGGGGCTGCTCGGCATTGGCTCGGGCGCGATCAAGGTATTGGCGATGGACCAGGCCATGCGCATTCCATTCAAAGTCTCGACCACCACGAGTAATTTCATGATCGGCGTGACGGCCGCCGCGAGCGCCGGCATTTATCTACGCCGCGGATACATCGACCCGGGCATGGCGATGCCGGTGATGCTGGGAGTGCTCGCGGGCGCGCTGCTCGGCGCGCGGATTCTGCCGGGCGCGAAGGTACGCACGCTGCGCATTGTTTTCAGTGTGGCGATTTCGGCGGTCGCAATCGAAATGATCCTGCAAGGCGTGCGAGGGAAAATCTAGATGGCGCAATCGCACTTGTGGAACGACGAGCGCATCGAAAACATCATCGGCAACATGTTGCGCGCGGGCGTGATCCTTGCCGCGGCCGTAGTCCTGGCGGGCGGCGTGCTCTACGTCGCGAAGTACGGCCGCCAGCAGCCGCAATACGGAGCCTTCCACGGCGAGCCTTCCGATCTCCGCAGTGTCTCGCAAATTACCGAGCAGGCGATTTCCCTGCACTCGCGCGGCTTGATCCAGCTCGGCCTGCTGCTCCTGATCGCGACGCCGGTGGCGCGCGTGGCCTTTTCCGTGATCGCGTTCGCCGCCGAGCGCGACTGGCTCTACGTCGTTATCACCCTGATCGTCCTCGCGGTTCTTGTTTATAGCATCACCAGCACTTGACGGAGCTGATCCCGCTATTGATTCAGGAGCGTAATGCTGGACGCCGGAGCGGGCGGCGGAAACGTCTTCAGATACGCGTAAATGTCGGCGAAATCCTGATCCGATGCGACCTTGGCAGTATATGGTGGCATCTGTCCGGTAGGCGCGCGGACATAACGCAGCAATGCGGCAAACGAGATCGGCGGCGGACCGATGCGCGGCGCGATCGCAGCGCCCGCGCCATGATAGCCGTGGCATTGGTAGCAGCCGTACGCAAGGAAAAGGCGCTTACCGTTATCGGGATTCCCTTTCAGCGATTCGCCGGCCGCCGCAGCAGGCGCGACGGATTTCAGGAAAGCGTACACATTCGCAAGATCCTGATCCGAGGCGGTCGCCTCGGGAATCGGCGGCATCTTGCCGGTTGGCTGGCGGACATACGCGATCAGCGCCGGAAGCTCCAGCGGCGGCGGAGAAATCTGCGGAGCAAGCGAGGTTCCGTGTCCTTCCGCGCCGTGGCACGCGACGCAGCCGGCGCTTGTGAAGACGCGTTTCCCGTCTTGCACGTCGCTGGCCGCGGCATCTTTCGATTTCGCAGCAGCATCCTGCTGGGCGCGAGCCGAGGAGCAGGCCAACGCCATCGCGAGCACCGCGACACACAGAATCAGGTAGCGCACAATTCCCTCCTAGCGCGGCTGCGTGACCACGTCGACCAGCGCGGGATTGCCGCCCTTGACGACTTCGATCGCGCGCCGGATCGCGGGCGCGAGATTTTCGGATCGGAGATCGGGCCTTCGCCGTGCATGCCCATGCCCTGCGCGAGCTTCGCGTAGTCGATCGCGGGATCGACAAGCGTGTTGCCGATGCCCGCGCGCGTGATGCCGCGATTGTGCTGATCCGCCATGATCTGGATCTGCATCAGCTCCTGATGGTAGGCGCGATTATTGTGCATCATGATCAGCAACGGGATGCGGCTGTGCGCGGCGGTCCACAGAACTCCGGGCGCGAACATCAGGTCGCCGTCATTTTGAATGCTCACCGTGAGGCGGCCATGCTTGCGGTTGGCGAGAGCCGCACCCACCGCAGCCGGAGCGCCATATCCCACGCCATACCCGCCCTCGCCGCCAATGTAATGGTAGTGCTTGTTGAAATCCCACAGGCGCAGCGGCCAGCGGCTCACGAACTGGCAATTCGAGACCAGCGACCAATCCTCGTCTTTGATTTGCGCCCACAATTCGGCGGACATGCGCGCGGTGCTGATCGGGATGCCGTCCCAGCCGGAAGTGGCGGCGTCGCGCGCGGCTTGCATCGCCCGCTGGTGAGCCGCAGCGAGTTTTGCGCCGCGATCGGCGAACATGCGCTTGCGATCATCCGTCATCTGGATCTTCACGGCTTCAATCAGCGATGGCAGCGTGGCCTCCCCGTCGGCCGCTATCGCCAGATCGACCGGCTGGTATCGCTGGAAGTCTTGGTAGTTGCTCTTCAGGTAGAGGTCGTTCGCGGTGATGCTGATGAGTTTCGCGCCCGGCTTCGTGGCGGGGCGGAATTCCGGATTCACCTGCCCGTGGACCGAATTCACGCTGCTCCAAAAGTCCGTCAACTCCAGCCCGGCCACCACATCCGCGGCCGCAATCGCCGCCCCGGCACGCTCCGTGTGATTGAGCGGATGGCGCGTCGGAAAATTCATGCGGCCGTTGCGGTCGACCACCGGCGCTTGCAGAAGTTCTGCGAGCTCGATCATCCCGGCAAGCCCGCGGGGGTGCGCGCCACGCGATCGGTGACAAGCACCGGACTCTCGGCCGCCACCAAAAGGCGCGCAGCCTCGGCCACGGCGCCAGATTCGCCTGTGGGCGGCGACGCGATCGTCAGCTTCCGTACGCTCAGGTTCGCGCCGTCCGGCACCGGATTCTCCTGGAGCTCGTGGCCCGCCACCAGCGCGACGGGCATCATCGGCGGAGTCATCGCGACTTTGTACGCGCGGACCGCGGATTCGCCGAACGCATCGAGCGAGAGCGGGTTGTCGTCCCATTTCACGTAGTCGCGGATCATCGCGGCCGGATCCTGCGCGCTGTGCGTCCAATCGACTGGCCCGAAGCGAAACGCGGCGTCGGAAAAATTGCCGAGAATGATGTAGACCGGCACGCGATCGCAGAACGCGTCGTAAATCGCCATCGAGGCATGCTGCAACCCGACGGTCCCGTGAACGCATACAAGCAACGGTTTGCCTTCGATTTTGGCGTAGCCGTGGCCCATCGCCACCGCCGACTCTTCGTGGCAGCACGTGATGAATTCCGGCTTCACGTTGCCGCCGTAATTGATCAGCGATTCATGCAAGCTGCGATACGAATTGCCCGGGTTGGCGCAGAGATATTCGAAGTCGAGCGACTTGAGAACGTCCACCATGTAATCCGAGCCAGGGTGATCGACGGTGAGCACATCCATGCTCGGCCGCCCATCGGCCGCGGGCGCTTTTAAGAGCGGCGGCGCACCCGCGCTACCACGCGCCTCCGGCGCTGCAGCTTTCGCTGTTCCCGGCACGGCGACGAACGCGGCCGTGCCTGCCGCAGCCGTTCTCAGAAAATCGCGGCGATTCACCGAATTCTTTTTGGATTTTCCCACGGCGGCCTCCTGACTCATCTGTTTGCGCATGCTCCGGCAGCCGCGTGCGCAAACGCTCCAGAGGTTACTCCCATTTCATGGGAAAGCTCACCTGAAAAGTGAAGAGGCGTGTCGGCGTTCGGCGACCCAATCGAGGAAGCGTTCCATACGCGCGCGCTCGCGCCACATCAAGCCAAAGAATTTGCGCGCATCGAGATCGGAGGCATCGTGGCCGAAAAACGTTTCGAGCCGCCACTGAATGTACGGCGATTTCCACGGCCGCAGCCGGTAGCCCTTGGCGATGATCCAGTAATAGCGCAAGGCGTTCAGCATCTGTGTCGCGCAAGGGTATCACGAGGGGCTAAGGTCGCCCCCAATTGGGGAGAGATCCTTCGGCCGGCAAACTGCGCCGTCCTCAGGATGACGATCCCAGTCGGATCGTCACCGCAGGCGCCGTACCCAGATGCGCTCGGTGGCGGGCTTGCCGAGATGGATGCGTGCGGCGCCGTGGCCGGCGACGGTGATCGCCATCGTCTCATCGTATTCGCGTTCGAGGACGCGAATGCGCGCCGAGGGGCGCAGGTGCCGCTGTTCGAGGAACGCGAGGAATGCGGGATCTTTTTCGTAGACGCGCAGCACCTCGTAGGAACGTCCCGGAGCGGACTCGGAGAGTTTTGCAGCGCCATGTTTCTTGCGTAGGCGCGACATCCCGCCGAAAAGCGGCACGCCGTGCGGGCAGCGGCTATCGCGCCCGAAGCGCTCGAGCAGCAGCCGTGCGACCTCGGGCGAAATCCCGTGCTCGAGCCGCTCGGCCTCTTCGTGCGCGCGCGACCATTCGAGCCCGATCACCTCGGTGAGCAGCTTTTCCGCGAGCCGGTGCCGCAGCACCAGATGATGCGCGGCGGACTTCCCTTTCGGCGAAAGCTCGATGCGGCCGTCGCGCCGCACGCGCAAATAGCCGTCGCGAGCCATGCGCTTCAGCGCAGCGGTAACGGCCGGCGGCGTCACGCCAAGATCTTCCGCAAGCCGCGCGCTGATCGGCGCCTGCTCCTCCTGGACGATCTCCCAGATCGCCTTGAGGTAGTCTTCCCTGGAAACGCTGGTCGTTTGTCGCGGCATGCGCCCAATTATGCCAGCAATTCCACAAATTCGAGACGGTTGCCCCAGGGATCGTCCGCGTAGAAACGGCGCGTCCCAGGAATGCTCTCATCCATGAGGACGATGCCGCGTTTGGCGAGCGTTTCCCGCAGCCGGTCGAAATCGGCCACGGCAAACGCGGGGTGCGCCTTCTTGGCGGGGCGAAAATCCTTCTCGACGCCGATATGCAATTGCCGGTCGCCGCACTCGAACCAGCAGCCTCCCCGTGCGCGCAGCGCCGCAGGCTTTTCGATCTCTTTCAGCCCGAGAATCCCGCCATAAAAGTCGCGCGCGGCCTCTTCGCATCCTGCAGGCGCTGCGATCTGGATGTGGTCAATTCGGGTGACGCCCGCCGCCATGCCGCGAGCGTAGCACGCCCGGACACAGAGGGGAAACGGGCCAGACATCGAATTGACATCCCCCGCCGGGGCGACGTACGCTGAGGTTTCACACCATGGCTACAGACCTCTTCGAAGAGATCGTGCGGATGCGCCGGGCGGGCGAGCGGGGCGCGCTCGCCACGATCGTCCACACGAATGGCTCGATCCCGAGCTATGAGAGCTCGCGGATGCTGGTGCGCGAAGACGGCTCGATCGTCGGGACGATCGGCGGCGGCTGCGTCGAGGCGGAAGTCTGGGCCGCGGCAAAAGAAGTGATGCAGATCGAGCAGCCGCGCAAAATGACATTCAATCTCAACCACGACGCGGCCTACGACTCAGGCCTGATCTGCGGAGGCACGCTCGAAATTTTCGTCGAACCGATTCTGCCGCAGCCGCTGCTCTACATTTTTGGCGGCGGACATATCTCCACCGCAGTCGCGCGCGTGGCCGGCGCTTCCGGATTTTCGGTCAACGTCGCAGACGACCGCGAGGCCTTTGCGAATACCGAGCGCTTCCCGATGGCGGACGAGCTCTACACGACCTACGAGGACGCCTTCGCGAAGATCGTCCCGAATGCGTCGAGCTATCTCCTGATCGTCACGCGCGGCCACAAGGACGACATGCGCGTGCTCGCCTGGGCCGTTCGGACCGACGCGCGCTACATCGGCATGATCGGCAGCAAGCGCAAAGTGATCTCCGTTTACAAAGCGCTCGAAAAGGAAGGCCACTCGCCCGAGGAATTCGAGCGCGTCCACGCGCCCGTCGGCCTCGATATCGGCGCGCTCACGCCGGAAGAGATCGCCGTCAGCATCACCGCGGAACTCATTGCCGTGCGCCGCAATGCCGTGGGCTTGGCGCACAAGTCCGTCAAACTCCCGCAAGCCGCCGCCGTCCACAACGACTGACGCGCGATGGCCGCCGCGCCGCCTGACCCCAAGCCACTTGCCGCAGCGATTCTGTCCGCCGGCGAATCCCGGCGCATGGGCACTCCGAAGGCGCTGATTCCCTATCGTGGGACAACTTTTGCCGGATACTTGCTCGAGGTCGTCAAGCATCCGCGCATCGGCATCGTCCGCGTGGTCCTCGGCGCGGGCGCGGACAAAATCCGCGAGCGGTTGCAATTGGATCCCGCGTCGGTCGTGCTCAACCCCGATTGGCCCAAGGGCCAGCTCTCTTCGATCCAGGCGGCGATTCGCAGCCTGCCGCCAGATGCCACGGCGGGCCTGATGCTCTGCCCCGTCGACCACCCAATCGTATCCGCCGAGCTCGTCGCTCAGCTCATTGCGGAATTCGATTCGACCGGCAAGCCGATCGTGCTGCCAACGTACCGGGGCCGCCGCGGCCATCCTGTGATTTTTCGCGCTTCGCTCTACGACGAGCTCCTGGCGGCATCGCCGGACGTTGGCGCGCGGCAAGTCGTATGGTCGCACCAGGCGGATGTAGTGGAAGTTCCCACGGAAGAAAAAGGCATCGTGCTGAATCTGAACGACCCCGAAACGCTGAAACACGCGATATCCATTTCCCGTCCGCAATAGCGTTCAGAGTTTTCGTGTCAGCGCGGCGACCGCGTCGGAGCAAAGCTGCGCCGCATGAAATGTAGCTGGCGGCAAGCCGCCGAGCGCCTCCGAAACTTGCTGGGGCGTAATACTGCGAGCTTCGGTCGCGGATTTGTCGAGGAGCAAGTCGGTAAGGACGGAACTCGATGCGATCGCGGCGACACATCCCTGCGTCTTGAATCGCGCGGCGGCGATGCGTCCATTCTCGATCCGCACCGAAAGCCGCAGCACGTCGCCGCAAACCGGGTTCGTCACCTCAACCGTGGCCGTGGCATCCAATAGATCACCGGCATTATGGGGGCTGCGAAAGTGGTCGAGGATCGTATCGTTGAACACGGCCCCAGTATACGGCAGCGGGAAAATTTGCCGGCGGAAAGATTTCGCGCAACCATTCGCTTTTTGTTTGAATCTGATTGACAGGATAAGGCTTAGAACGATACTTTTGTAGTCTCCTAGCCTAGGTTCTTTCGTCAGGGCGCGAGAGAACGAATCATCAGTAAATAATCCGCCTACAGAATAATCAGGAGAATCACAGATGCGACGACTCGCTTACTTGTTCATCCTCGCGTTAGCCATCGCCTTAGGCGCGACTGCCGGCTTCGCGCAGGATGGAAAACTGAAGCCGGAAGTCACGCCGAAGCAGGCATACGTATTCGTAGATGGACAATGCAATCCGTGAAGGAAATCACTCGATTTCGCTTAGTCCGGGCAAGCACACAGTCGTGGTCGTGAATTACGGCTACAAAATTTATACCCAGGACGTGAACATCGAAGCCGGCAAGTCAACTCCGCTCGAAGTGAAGCTCGAGCCCCAGGGCGGCAATGTTAGCCGGTCCTTTCGGCGACGTGGAACTGAAGGGCGATTCCCGCGCGGCAGTGCTCTCCAATGGCACTACGCCGGGATATTTCGTCGGCCACGTGGACGAATTCAACTTCGACTGGTTGTTCTGGCATCAGAATCTGCTGCTGCCACCCGGCACGCATCACATCACCGTGACCCACCAGGGCAAGACGGTATGGTCCGGCGACGTGAACGTGGTGGCGAACAAAAAAGTCATCGTGTACATGGACAAGAACACGCAGAAAACGGTCGATTGGAAGCGTGGAGAAAGCTTGAAGGATGTGCCGCGGTTCAAGGTGGGCATCGCGAGCGCGCAGATCGCCGTCGCTCCCGCCACCGGCAGCTTCAGCGCCTCGACTGCGAATATCAACTGCGGACAGTCCTCAACGCTGAATTGGCAGACGGGCGAGACAGTCGATGCCAACATCAGCGGCATCGGCACGGTGCAGCCCAGCGGCAGCCAGTCGGTTTCGCCGCACGCGACCACGGACTTACGACTTCACGGCGACGGGCCCCGGCGGCACGGTCAAGGGTGACGCCACGGTCAACGTCAACACCAAAGTGGACGCGAGCATCAGCGCGAATCCCGGCGGAAGTCCACTACCGCAAGATCGGCGAAAAAGTCATCACGCAGGATTCCACTACGCTGACGTGGCAGACCTCGAACGCCGACATCGGTGACGGTCGACGGCCAGAAAGTCGATCTCAGTGGCAGCGAAACGGTGAAGCCCGAACCCGCCGACACAACCCAGGTTCCCGACGGTCAGCCGGCGCGCACCATCGACGAGAACAAAAGCTACGCTTTGAACGCCACGAACGTTTGCGGCGGCTCCGCCACCGAGACGGCCAACGTTCATATCGTCGGATCGGTCGAGCCGATTCCCACGGTCACTCTGCAGAGCATCTTTTATCCCACGGATTACCCGGATAAGAGGCATCCGCAGGTGGGACTGGTCAAGAGCCAGCAGCTTGAACTCTCGACCCTCGCCGACGGCTTCAAGAAATATCTCGAATACGATCCCGACGCCAAGCTTTCGGTGGAAGCCCACGCTGACGAGCGAGGCTCGAAGCCCTTTAACCAGGACCTGAGCGAACGCCGCGTCGAGCGCATCAAGGCGTACCTCGTCGAGCAAGGCATCTCGTCCGACAAGGTCGAGACCGCTGCCTACGGCAAGGATCAGCCGATGCCCGAAGCGACCGTGAAGGAACTTGAGGACACCAACCCCGCCGCGCCGCCCAAGATGCGTCTCCGGGCGAAGCACACGGATTGGCTGGCTTACAATCGCCGCGCGGACATCATCCTGATGCCTTCCGGCAAGAAGTCGGCGCAGTTCTTCCCGCATGGCGCCGACGACGCAGGTTTGATCTGGCAGTTGCCGAAACCTTCGCTGAAGAAGGTGGAAGCGGACCAGTAGCCGATTCTGAAAACCAGCGCGCCGGCGAGCGAAAGCTCTCCGGCGCGTTTTTGTTTTCGGGTGACTCGCCCCGATATTTCGATATGTTGACCGTCGTCGCCGCGCTGATCGAATCCGAAGGCAAGCTGCTCGTGTGCCAGCGCCGTCGCGGCGGTGCCTTCGAACTGCAGTGGGAATTTGCGGGCGGCAAGGCGCGGCTGGACGAAACGCTGCGGCAGGCGCTCGCGCGCGAGCTAGCGGAGGAGTTGGGCGTCGTCGCAAAGATCGGGCGCGAAGTCTACCGGACGCGGCACCATTACCCCGAAATGCCCGAGCCCATCGAGCTGATCTTCTTTGCGGCGAGCGTGGCGCCGGCCGAAGTCCGCAATCTCATCTTCGAGCGAATCGAGTGGCGCGATCCCAGTTCCCTGCCCGAGCTGAATTTCGTCGCTGCCGACCGCGAATTGATCCAAAAGCTCGCATCGGGCGAAATTGTGCTCATTGGCTCGGTCTGACTGGATGCCCTTGGCCAGGTTTGAATGTAGCGCCGCGGCGTTCAGCGCGGCATTTGGGTTTTCCGTGCAATTAAGCAGCACGGTGGCGATTCAATGGCTTGTATTCTCCGCGCTCCCTGCGTCTCTGCGGTGAGGTTTCCCCGTGTGTGCTACTTCGCGCCGGTGATCTTGCGGAAGAGCATCGTCAGCGGATCGTAGAACTGATCCACCACGCGCTCCTTGAGCGGAATGATCGCGTTGTCCGTGATGTGAATTTCTTCGGGGCAGACTTCGGTGCAGCACTTCGTGATGTTGCACAAGCCCAGGCCAAGCTCGTCCTTCAGCAGCTCCATTCGATTGAGCCCGTCGAGAGGATGCATCTCGAGCCCCGCCGTGCGGACGAAAAAGCGCGGCCCGCCGAACTGCTCCTTCTTATCGTGCTCGCGCAGGACGTGGCAGACGTCCTGGCAGAGAAAGCATTCGATGCACTTGCGAAATTCTTGCCCGCGATCCACGTCGCGCTGGTACATCTTCCATTCGACGCCCGGGCGCGGCTGAAACGCAGGAATCTTCTTGTTCACCTTGTAATTCCACGAAACGTCCGTCACCAAGTCCTTCACCAGCGGAAACGATTTCATCGGATACACGACGACCGGCTCGTCGAGCGGCAGCGAATCCATGCGCGTCTTGCACATCAGTCGCGGCTTGCCGTTCACTTCCGCCGAGCACGAGCCGCACTTTGCGGCCTTGCAGTTCCAGCGGACGGCAAGGTCCGGCGCCTGATTCGCCTGAATCGAGTGGATCGCATCCAGTACGACCATGCCCTCGCTCAGAGGCACCTTGTAGTCGACAGGCTTCCCCGTTTCGCTCTCGCCTCGAAATACCCGGACGGTTACTTCCGCCATTCCCTCGCCTCCACTACTCGACTTTTACTTGTCCTCCGCCAGAATCTTCTGCAATTCTTCGGGCATCGGCGGACGCGGCACCTCGAAAATATTCATCTTGCCATCTTTCTTGGCGATTACGTGATTCTTCGTGCCCCACGCATCCTCGGTCTTAGGATAGTCCAGCCGGCTGTGCGCGCCGCGGCTTTCCTTGCGGGCGAGCGCGGCGTACGTGCAAGCCTCGGACACCGTCAGCATGCATTGTAAATCGATCGAGAGATGCCAGCCCGGATTGTAGACGCGCGAGCCTTCCACGTGCACCTTCGCGGCCCGCGCCTTCAGCTTTTCGATTTCTCCCAGCGCCTTCAGAAGATCGGTTTCGGTGCGGAAGATCCCGACGAGCGTCTGCATCACTTCCTGCAGGTCCTGGTGAATCGCGTAGGGATTCTCGCTGCCGGCGCGCTGGAACGGCGCGAGTACTTCCCCCTGCGCCTGCTCGAGCTGCGCGCTATCGACTTTCGGCGCGCCCACTTGCTTGGCGTGCTGCGCCGCGCCCAATCCCGCGCGACGGCCGAACACCAGCAGATCCGAAAGCGAGTTCCCTCCCAGCCGGTTCGCGCCGTGCATTCCGCCGGCAGCTTCGCCCGCGGCGAAAAGTCCCGGAACAGAAGTTTGTCCCGTCTCCGCCTCCACTCGAATTCCGCCCATCGTGTAGTGGCAAGTCGGCCCGACTTCCATCGGCCCCTTCGTGATGTCCACGTCCGCCAGTTCCTTGAACTGGTGGTACATGCTGGGCAGCTTGCGCTTCACGTACTCGGCGGACTTATGCGAAATGTCGAGAAACGCGCCGCCATGCGGCGTCCCGCGTCCTTCGCGCACTTCGGTGTAGATCGAGCGCGCTACCACGTCGCGCGTCGAAAGCTCCATGCGCTTCGGGTCGTACTTCTCCATGAAGCGCTCGCCGTTCTTGTTGCGCAGGATGCCGCCTTCGCCGCGCACGGCCTCCGTCACCAAAAGCCCCTTCACGCCCGGCGGCCACACCATCCCGGTCGGGTGGAATTGGACGAACTCCATATCCAGCAGCTCGGCGCCCGCCTCATAAGCCAGCGCCATGCCGTCCCCGGTGCACTCCCACGAATTCGACGTGATCTTCCAGGATTTTCCGATGCCGCCCGTCGCGATCACGATCGACTTCGCCTTGAACACAACGAAATTTCCCGTTTCGCGCCAGTAGCCGAACGCTCCCACCACGCGATTGCCGTCAGTCAAGAGCTTCGTGATCGTGCACTCCATGTAGACGTCGAAGCCGAGTTGCACGCCTCGATCCTGCAGCGTGCGGATCATTTCGAGGCCGGTGCGGTCGCCCACGTGGCAGAGGCGCTTGTACGTGTGCCCGCCGAAGGCGCGCTGCAAAATTTCGCCGTCCGCCGTGCGGTCAAAGAGCGCGCCCCACTGTTCGAGCTCGCGAACGCGGTCCGGAGCCTCCAGCGCGTGCAGCTGCGCCATGCGCCAGTTGTTGAGCATTTTGCCGCCGCGCATCGTGTCCCGGAAGTGGACCTGCCAGCCGTCGGCCTTGTCGACGTTGCACATCGCCGCGGCGAGCCCGCCCTCAGCCATCACGGTGTGCGCCTTGCCGAGCAGCGATTTGCAGACGACGCCGACGCTCGCTCCCTGCGCAAGCGCCTCGATCGCGGCCCGCAGCCCTGCGCCGCCGGCGCCGATAATCAGCACATCGTGTTCGTGAGTCTCGTAGGTGGGTGTCACAGGAGTCGAAAATCCTTGATCGCGCCGGAAGCAACCATGTAAATGTAAAAGTCGGTGAGGCCCACGGAAATCATGCTCACCCACGCCCAGAACATGTGGTGTTCGTTGAGCTTCGTCACGCCCTTCCAGGCCGAATGCCGCGGCACGCCCAGCGTGGCGCACGAGAAGCAATCGAGCTTGCCGCCCACCAGGCTCCGCAGCGAGTGGCACGAAAACGTATAGATCGTCAGCAAAAGGATATTCACGAGCATCACCAGCGAGCCGACGCCGATGCCGAATTTGCCGCCGAAATCGAACGCTACAATCGCGTCGTACCACAGGAACGCAACGAAGATCACAGCGATGTAGAAGAAATAGCGGTGCACGTTCTGCAGGATGAACGGAAACGCCGTCTCGCCCTTATACGACCGGTGCTTGCCCTCGCCCACCGCGCACGCGGGCGGATCGAGGAAGAATCCGCGGTAGTAGGCTTTGCGATAGTAGTAGCAGGTCAGGCGGAATCCGAGCGGCCCGCCGAGAATCAGGATCGCCGGCGAAAACGGCCACCAGTGATGCTGCGGATCGATCAGCGGCGAATAGAAAGGCGAGAGATACGGCGCTACGTAATAATAGGTCCCTTCAAATGCGCGCCAAGTGGTGTAAATACCAAACGCGCTCAGGACGATGATAAAAGGCAGGTTTTCGACCCACCACGCATCACGACGAAGCGTACTTCCGAAACCGCTCGCGGGCTTTGCCGCAGATATTTCCGCCACCGAGTATAGTCCCCCATGGCGACCACGATGCGTCGCCCAAACAGTTTAGATTATTCGAGAACCGCGCTTTTGAAAAGATATTTTTTCCCGATCAAAATCTTTCGAGCGCCACGAGTAAACTCGATCGGTGCTTGCAACCTTTGAACCATGAGAGAAATCGCATACCCAGCCGTAACGTGATGAACCTTCGCCGACAATCCGCGCTCCGATGCGCGCTCGCATTATCGCTTACCGCGGCTGGCGCCAGCCCGGCGCGCCCTCAGGCGCCGCAAGCCGCGCCACCGCCGCCGAGCGGCCAGATCCGCGTCGTTACCAACGAAGTAGTGGCCGCCGTCACCGTCACGGACCCGAGCGGCGAATTCGACCTCGATCTCTTGCCCAGCGACTTCCACGTATTCGACGACGGCGTCGAGCAGAAGATCGACCGCTGGGACCTGGGAGGCGATCCTCTCGCCATCGTCCTGGTGCTTCAGACCACCGATCGCGCGCAGGCGATGATTCCCGCGATTCACAGCCTCGGAAGCATTTTCACGGAAACGGTGATGGCCCTCCACGGCGAAGCGGCGGTCGTCACCTACGATTCGACGGTCGACGTGCGCCAGCCGTTCACAATGGATCACGACGCCGTCGAGAGCGCCATTGCGGACGCCGAATTCGACGATCCGGGAATGCATCTCTACGACGCAATGGCGAAGGCCGTCGAGATGTTGAAAGACGAAGCCCCGATGCGCCGCCGCGTGATGCTCGTTGTGGGCGAGTCCCGCGACAATGGCAGCAAGGCGGATTTCGGCACGGTTGTCCGCGACGCGGAGCACGCCAATATCACCATCTACGCGATCGGGCCGAGTAGCATGACGCGCGACCTTCTGCAGGATGCCCCCGCGCTCTGGGCGGCGCCCGCGATCTTCCTCCTGCAGCAAGGCAGGAATCGCTCCAAGAAACATGACCTCGAAGTCGCGGCCGCCGCCACGGGTGGCGCTCACTACGGAGCAGTTCGCGCGGAGACGCTCCGCGAGGCGCTCGACAACATTGGCGGCGAACTCCACGCGCAGTACATTATCAGCTACCGGCCAAATGCGGAGCGCGCCCCCGGATTCCACGCGATCAAGGTGACGGTTTCGCGTCCCGATGTGTCGGTTCGCACGCGCCCGGGCTACTACGTGGCGCCTCCCGCGCAATGAAGTGTCGATCGAGAAAACCCGCCACGAACGCGGCCCTGTGATGTGAAGCGTCGAGACTGTTTATCGGCAGGAACCTGTTCTATCGTTGCGAGAAGCTTTTGAAATGAGTTGCGGTAAGCTGTTTTCAACGCAGGCGCTTCGCGGAATTGCAGCAATTTCTTCCCTCGCAGCTTTCGTGAAGGAGAGTGTCAACATGAAGAGTGCCTTTCACGTTGCGCCACTTGTATGGCTGCTCGCGTTTCTCGGTGCCCCGATCGCTCTTGCTGCGCAGGTTTCTCAACCTGCGCGTGGAGACGGAATCTTCACTCCAACGATCACGCCGGTCGCGTCGATCGACAAAACCGGGCGGCCGATGACGGTCGAGGTGCGTCAACCGGAACCGCGCCTGGCTGGGTCCATGATTGCCGGAAGTCCTACGGGAGACAGCTACGTCATCCACTTTCCAGGAAACGATGCCGGCGGCGCGTGCACTTACAGCGGAACGGCAAGGTATCTGATCAACAGCAACGGGACCCTCACGTTTCAGATCCTCGCGAATTGCGGACAGTTGCGGCGCGGATACAACTACATGGTTTGCAATCTCGATGCGAGTTTGCGCTGCAGGGAAGCGCCCTGGTGGTATTTTCGGGATCGCACGTATGTCATCACGAATCAGGGTGTCGCCGTCGACGGATCCACGGCGTATCCGTGGCAGGATGCGTCGGAAGCTCCGCGGCAATTGCAGAAAATGGCCGGCAACATTCAGGCGATGAACGACCGTTTCAGAGCCCTGGGTGGCGCCAATGTCGTACACGCTCGTTTTATTTCCTGCCGGGTTTTTCATCCGGAAACGAAAAGCTACGAGATCCGCGAATATGCGACCTCGTGCCTGATTAAAAGCCTCTGCAATGGCGTGCCAAACGTCGACGCTCTGCGTGATGGCGATCCAATCGATTGGAATTCACCCGCGGGAAATTACGTGAAAGGCCAGAGCAAAGTTTCCGACGTTTCGAGTTGGGTTTGCTGGATGAGAACGCAATAGCTCCGCGTTTCTATCCATCCTTGTCTCGCTTCGCGGTTGCCCGAGATCGCACGAGCAGGCGCCCGCCCTCGACGCCAAAATCTGCCCGAGCTTTCGTGGGCTATTCGTTGCTGGCTCGCAGCGTGCGGCCAAGCACCGCCTGGCGCTGCGGCACGGGAAGCATCTCCGTGCAGGCCCCTGCCCGGACGTCCGCGAGAATCACGTGGTGGCCCATCCCGGCAAGCCATCGCTGGAGTTTCTGCTCCGCGCTTGGCCACCAGCCGACGCGGCCGCCCAGCACGACCAGCGAATGCAAGCTGAGGATTTGCCGCAAGCACTTCCGCAGGTCGCGGCAAAGCCAAATCTGAATGCGAATCTCCGTCCCTCGAACGCCCGAATCGGTCACCACGCGCAGCGAGCGCTCTTCGAGCTGGCGAATCGGGAAAGTCGGCTCGCTCAAAGGACGCGCATTCGGCACCACGTCCGCCACCGCGAGCGTGATGCGCGCGTCGAGGCGCTCCGCCAAGTTCGCGGCGCTCCGCAATGCGGCAGCAGTTCCCTCTTCGGTCGTGTAAACCACGGTGATGTTGCGGGCAGGATTGAGAGCGGCTGATTGCCTGGTACGCTGCGTGCCGCGCAAGACGTTGAATCTGCGAATCTCTGGTTCCATTGGGCACTTCCTGGAGCTAGAGTAAATCCGCGCGCAATGAGAAGTCATACCTATTCGCGACGCAGGTTTTCCAAGAAGTACACCCACCGGCAGCCGGCCGCGCAAAGGACCCCTGGGATGGCCCACCTGACAATCCAGGAGCCTTTGCAGGTCGTGGCTTCCAGTTTGCCCCGAACGAAGTGAATGCCCCTTAGGAGGTGGGAGCTTCCAGCTCCCACATTCAAGGCCATGAAAAGGCGGGGCTTCAGCCCCTGAAGAAAGCCTTCTCTTCCGCCGCGAATATTTGTGAGCAGCCCCTAATCAGACGAGCAGGCGCCCGCCATCGACCGCCAGCACCTGCCCGGTCACGAAGTCCGCGCTCACCAGATACGCGACGGCGCCCGCGATGTCGTCGCCCGTGCCCGTCCGATGCAGCGGGACGCGCCGGATGTAATCCTCGTCGGGCGCCTCGTCGGGAAACTGAATCGTCCCTGGCGCCACGCTGTTCACCAGAATCTCCGGTCCGAGCGCCCGCGCCAGGCAGCGCGTCAGCATGATCGAGCCCGCCTTCGAAACGCAGTAATGCGTGAAGCTCGGCCACGGCAGCAGCCCGCCCAGCGACGAAATGTTGATGATCCGCCCGCGCCCCTGCCGCTTCATGATCGGAGCCGCCGCCTGCGAGCACAGAAACTGCGATTTCAGGTTGATGTCGAGGATGCCGTCCCACTGCTCGTCGGTAAGGTCTTCGAATTTCGCCTCGAAAAAAGCGCCTGCGTTATTCACCAAAATGTCGAGCCGCCCGAATTCCTTCTCGATCGCCGCGAACATCTTCTCCACATCCGCGCGCTTCGACACATCCGCCTGCATCGCGGCCGCCCGCGGTCCGGTCGCGGCAATCTCGCGCACCAGCGCCTCCGCGTCGCCCTTCGACGTAGCGTAGTTGATGATGATAACCGCGCCCTCTGCCGCCAGCCGCAGCGCGATGCTGCGCCCAATACGCTTCGCCGCGCCCGTAATCAGCGCCACCTGCCCTTCGAGTGGTTTCCCCGCCATCGCGTCCCTCCAAAATTATGAGAACTACACCTTAGCAAAGCCAATGCCGTGATGGCATCTAGATACGCGAGGCCGACACCCGTGGGGTGCGGGAGCTTGCCTGCCCTGAGCTTCGAAGGGCTCCCGCCGCTTGCCGCCCGGACTTGCCCGGGCGTGCTCCCGGCACGCGCCACGTCCACAGGCTTGAATGCGCGGAACTGCGGCCTCGCGCGTGCCCCGCATCACAGCAGAGGAACCACGCCATCCTTGACGCCGCCCTCAAAACGATGTTATTGCCCTACCTCAGTTCTGGAAGACCGGGGGGATTCACATGACTTCCATTCGATCATGGTGGCCTGCCGCCGCGATTCCCATCATCTGTGCTGCGGCGATGGCGACGGGCGCAATTTCGGCTTCTGCCCACGCTCGCCAGGACGCGCAAGCGCCGAAGCCCGAGGACCAATCGCCCGGCAAGCAGCTCTTCGAGCAGCGCTGCTCCACCTGCCACGGCCTTGACGCGGGCGGCGCGATGGGCCCGAACATCCAGGGCATCCCGTTCCGTCTCGGCGCCGATCCGGTCAAAGCCATCATCAAGAACGGCATGGGCGGAGGCGGCATGCCCGCCTTCGCCGGGCAGCTCGACGATGCGCAGATCCAGGAGATTGTCGACTATCTGCTCACGCTCCAGCAAAAGGATTCCGCCCCGATCACCGGCGATCCCGCCAAGGGCAAGGAAGTCTACGACGCGGGCAGCTGCGCCTCTTGCCACATGATTGCAGGCCAGGGTGGAGATACGGGGCCTGAGCTCACGACGGTTGGCTCTCTGCGCGGAGCGGGTTACCTCCGCAGCGCGGTTCTCTACCCCGGCACGGATTTGCCACAGGAGCACGTGTTCGTCGAATCCGGCGGCCAGCTCGATTACCTGTTCATTCATCTCGTCACGAAAGACGGCAAAGCCTACGATGGCACGCGCGTGGTTGAAGACTCGTTCCGCATCGTCATCAAAGACGCCAAGGGCAACTTCCTCTCGTTCCGCAAAGCCGATTTGCGCACATTGGACAAGGAGCCGGGCAAGAGCGTGATGCCCAGCGTTAAGGGCAAGCTCAGCGACGCGCAGGTGAACGATCTCGTCGCCTATCTCGCGAGCCTGAAGGAGGCGAAATGAGAGGCGCCAAATACGCGCTTCTTTTGTCTCTTCTTGCCTGCGCCGCCACATCCGCGCCCGCCACTTTTGCCCAGGACGTGCCCTACCAGCGCATCCTGCACTCGCAAAGCGAGCCGCAAAACTGGCTCACCTATGGCGGGAGCTACAAGTCGCAGCAATTTTCGCTGCTCAAACAGATCGACAAGCAGAATGTCTCGCGGTTGAAAGTCGCGTGGATCTATCAGACGAGCCATCCGGGCACCATCGAAGCTTCGCCGATCGTCGTCGATGGCGTCATGTACATTGTCGAGCCGCCGAGCACCGTCATTGCGCTCAACGTCCGCACGGGCCTGCGCCTTTGGAGCTATTCGCCGAAGCTGCCCGAGCACGTGGTCGCGATCGGCCTCCAGTCCACGAGCCGCGGCGTCGCCCTTCTCGACCACTCCGTTTACATCGGCACCGTCGATTCCCACCTCATCGCGCTCGACGATAAAACCGGCGCCGTCCGCTGGAACGTACACGTCGCCGACAACGCCATGGGCTACGCGATGACCGGCCCGCCGCTCGCGCTTAACGGCAAAATCATCGTCGGCGTTGCGGGAAGCGAGGCTGCGGTTCGCGGATTTCTTGATGCGTATGATGCGAAAACCGGGAAGCGCCTCTGGCGTTTCTGGATCACTCCCCGCCCGGGCGATCCGGGCGCCGATAGCTGGGGGCCGGGCGCACCCGAAAGCGCCGGCGGCACCACCTGGAACAACGGCTCCTACGATCCGGATCTCAATCTCATCTATTGGGGCACCGGAAATCCAGCTCCGGATTTCAACGACGACGAGCGCCCCGGCGACAATCTCTACACCTGCTCGCTTCTCGCGATCGATCCCGACACCGGCAAGCTGAAATGGTATTTCCAATATTCCCCGCACGAAAATCACGATTGGGATTCCGATGAGTCGCCCGTCCTCTTTGACGCGAAGATCGATGGGAGGGAGCGCAAGCTCGTGGCCCTCGCGAATCGCAACGGCTTCTACTACGTCCTCGATCGAACCGACGGCAAATTCATCACCGGCGTTCCCTTCGTGAAAGAAACGTGGGCGAAGGGCCTAGACAAAGACGGCCGCCCGATCCTCGCGCCCAATCAGCAGCCGACCCTCGGTGCCGGAACGCTGGTCTACCCCAGCCTCACGGGCGGCGTCGATTGGACGGCCCCCTCATACAGCCCTGAAACGGGGCTTTTCTACGTGAGCGCCCACGAGACGGGCGCATACTTCATCAAGGGCACGGGTGAGATCGAGCCGGGCCCGCCGAAAGGAATCGTGGGCGGCGGAGGAATTCGCGCGCTCGTCGGCGAACAATCGTACGGCGCGATTCGCGCGCTCGATGCCACTACGGGAAAATTACGCTGGCAGTTCAAGTTGCTCGCGCCCGCGTGGGTGCCCGTGCTTTCAACTGCGGGCGGGCTGGTTTTCAGCGGCAGCGAGGAAGGCAATTTCTTCGCGCTCGACGCCGACACTGGAAAACCGCTCTGGCAGTTCTACATGGGCCACGCGGCGCGTTCGAATCCGACGACCTACGAGGTGGATGGGAAGCAGTACGTCTTCGTGTCGGCGGGCAACATCTTCATCGCGTTCAGCCTGCCTTAGTGGCAGGTTCCGCAGCACCTGACGGCGAAGACGACTGGATATCGCGCGCGAGGGCGATTCTGTCGCGCCCCGCCGCCTTCGCGCTATAGAGTGCCTGGTCGGCGGCGCGAATTAATTCCTCGGCGGTCCGGCCATCTCCCGGATAAGCCGCCACGCCGAACGACAGGCTGATTTTTCCAAGCAGCTGGCCCGCGTGAGTGACCGAGAGTTGTTTCACCTCGTCTCGCAGAAGTTCCGCGCGTTTGTGAGCCGCTTCTCTCGATGCCCCGGCCAGAATGAGCGAGAACTCCTCGCCGCCGTAGCGACAGGCCACATCCTGCCCGCGGGTCCGTTCTCCGACCAACTCGCCGAGAGCGCGCAGCAGCGCATCGCCCGCCTGATGGCCAAACGTGTCGTTGAAATGTTTGAAGTGATCGATATCCAGCATGATGAATCCGACCGGCTGGCCGTTGCGCTCGGCGCGGCGCAATTCCCGCTCGAGGGATTCCTCCATGTAGCGCCGGTTGAACAAGCCCGTCAGCGGATCGCGAATCGATTGGCTGCGGAGCACTTCGCGGAGCCGGAGCGTCGCCAGCGCGAGCGACATGCGTTCACCGATCGCGCCTCCCTGCCGGCAAAGCCCCTCGATTTGATCTTCCGGCAGCAGCCCCGGCGGAATCGACGAACGCGCCGCCTTCTCGATGTAGAGCACGCCCAGCGTCTCGCCGTGCGCCGCCAGCGGAACGCACACATATCCCGTCACCGAGGAGTGGACGTGAGTGCAACGCATCGGCGAACTCGGATCGTCCACCGGATGGCTTTTCCCGCGCCGCAGCGCCCAGCAACCATCCGGAACGAAGGTTTTCTCCGTCGTCGAATCGGCGCCCCACGTCGCCACGGTCTCCACCACGTTCCGCGACGCATTGATGATGCACAGCGCGCCCGACGCAAACGTCAGGATTCGCGGCAGCGCGCCGCCCGCGATCTTGTAGGCTTCCTCCACGTTCTGGCACGACTGCAAGATATCGACGAGCTCTGTCAGCTTGCTCGCTTCCTTCGCGCGCTGCTCGGATTCCCGCAGCGCCACATGCAATTTCTGATGCGCGGCCCTTAACGCCGCCTCCTCCTGCTTGCGCACCGTAATGTCTTCGGCGATTCCGACCACGCGATGCAGTTCGCCCTTGTCGTTGTGGACCGGAAACGTGCGCGCGCTGATCCAGCGGAGCGCGCCATCGGGGCGCACCAGCCGGTATTGCATGTCGATCGCGACGCCGCTCGCGGCTTGCCCGAAGAAGTTCGATACCCGCTCGCGGTCGTCCGGATGAACCGCGTCGATCCACGCGGTGGGGCGAAGGTAGAGCTCCTGCCGCGACATTCCCCACACTTCTTCAAACGCGTTGCTCACGTAGGCGAAGCGCACCGGGTCGAGCGCGACGACGAAAAATACTTCGTGGATGTTCTCGGCCAGCTGGCGGAACTGTTCCTCGCTCTCGCGCAGCGATTCCTCGGCGGCCCGCCGCGCCGTGATGTCTTTGGCAAGCCCAAAGCCTCCGATCACGCGCCGCTGCCGGTCGACGATCGGCCCCACGCTCAGGGATACCGGGAAAACAGTTCCGTCCTTCCGCGTGAAGAAGCATTCTCCCCGCCACCCTTTTTTCTCGAGCGATTTGCCGCCTATTTCCCGCACGAGTTCAGGAGGGTTGGCGTCGCCGTGCGCGATTCCGAAGTGTTTTCCGATCATCTCGTCGCTCGAGTATCCGAGGGACTTAAGAAAGGCCGTGTTTACGAAGGTAAAGTAACCCTCGCGATCGGTCATGCCGATCATCTCGGAGCTGTTTTCCACGGCCTGCGCGAGGATATACGTCTGCTCCTCGATATGCTTTGGTCGAGGCGCACCCCGGCGAGTCTTGCGAGTTTGTCGAGTTCCCTTCACAACGTCCGTTTCCGGGCAATAGCGGCCTGATAGAACGGCTGCCTATTCGGAAGCAAATGGATCTGCGATGGCCCCAACCTATGATAAGGGACCCCTGAACCGGTACGCTTGAAGGTTTGTCCTGCAGTTACCCAGCAGTAACATACACCCCACGGATACTCGGGCCGCCGCTTCGCCTGGGCGGCCAACAAACGCTTACAAATCGTGCGCACTGTGCTAGCGTAATTCGCGGCGATTTGCGGCTTTCGGCGGTGGGCAAAACTGCAGCAACGAGAGCAAGTTCCTTGCTCCCGTAAGCAGGCTTAAACGCCCCAAATGGCCGAAAAAAGACGTTTCCGGGCAGCTTTTGCGCCTGAACCCGCCGTGCCGGTACGGAAAAGCTCTTGTGGGCGACTTTGGAGGACGAATGAAACTCGACCTGCTCGCCATCGCTCCGCATCCGGATGACGTCGAGCTCACCTGCGGCGGCACGATGCTCAAGATGGCCAAGGAGGGCTACGCGACCGGCATCCTCGACCTCACCCGAGGGGAGACGGGCACGCGCGGCACGCCCGAAACGCGCCTGAAGGAATCGGCGCGAGCGGGAAAACTTCTTGGCGCGAAGGTGCGGCGGAATCTGGGCTTGCCGGATGCGCATCTGCGCGTCTGCGACGAATACAAGGCCGCCATCGCCGAGGTGATCCGCGAATTCGAGCCGCGCACCGTGATCCTTCCCTACTGGGAGGGCCGCCATCCGGACCACTACACCGCCGCCACGCTGGGCTGGGAGGCGTGCTTCGTCGCGGGGCTCAAGAACTATCCGCTGGCGGGCGAGGCGTGGCGCCCGTTCAAGATCATTTATGCCGCGTCGTACGCCGACGTGCGCCCCACGTTCGCCGTCGATATCACCAAGCAGTTCGAGGGGCGGAGGCGCGCGATCCTGGCCTACGAATCGCAATTTCGCCCGGCGAAGAGAGAGCGGACGAAGGTGTCGCTGCCGCTCGATCAGCTCGAAGGCAGGATGGATCTGCTCGCGCGGCATTTCGGGCGAATGATTGGCGTGAAATATGCCGAAGGATTCGTGGTGAAAGAAGTGATACGCGTGGACGACGTGATCGAGATGCCGGTGCGGTCGATGTGAAAAACTCGAAATCGAGAGCCCCATCCCCGCGCCCGGAGAGTCAGAGGCAAAGGGCACGGCCACTGGCGCGATTCGCAAAGCATCCTAAGGACATCCTTTCGATCCCATTAGGAACGATGATCGAAGCGATGAAAATTTCCGCTGGACGACGATTACGTCGTGCTTGACGCAGCCCGAACGCCTGGAGTAACGTCGCCGCGCCTTACTATGGAAAGCTGACCGCAGCCCACGACACGCGCAGACACGATGGTCTGTGCTGCATGCGCTGCGGCTGGGAGGACGGACGATGGACCCAAAGAGCGTTCTTGAATATGCCTCGAAACACAACGCCAAGATCCTCGATCTGCGTTTCATCGACGTGCCCGGCGTGTGGCAGCACGTCAGCTACCCGATTCAGGAGCTTACGGCGGAATCGTTCCACGACGGGTTTGGCATGGACGCCAGCTCGATTCGCGGATGGGCCCAGATTCACGAATCCGACATGCTGTTGATCCCCGACCCCGACACGGCTTTCATGGATCCGTTTCGCGACACGCCGACGCTGATCATGATCTGCGACGCGCAGGATCCGCTCTCGCGCAAGCCCTACGAGCGCGACGTGCGGAATCTCGCGCATCGCGCCGAGGAGCATCTCCAGAAGAGCGGCGTGGCCGACCAGGCGTTTTTCGGCGCCGAGGCGGAATTCTTCATTTTCGATAGCGTGCGTTTCGATTCCAAGCCGCAGCACGGCTTCTACTTCGTGGATTCGGACGAAGGCCGCTGGAACACAGGCCGCGCCGAGCACAACCTCGGCTATCGCACGCGCTACAAGGAAGGCTACTTCCCCGTCCCGCCGATGGACCATTTCCAGGACATGCGCACGGACATGGTCCTGAAGCTGCAGGAATGCGGCATCAACGTCGAGTGCCATCACCACGAAGTCGCCACTGCCGGCCAGGCCGAGATCGACTTCAAATTCGACACGTTGATCCATGCCGCGGACAACATGTGCAAGTACAAATACATCGTCCGCAACGTGGCGTATCAATACGGCAAGACGGTCACGTTTATGCCGAAGCCGATTTTTTCCGACAACGGCTCGGGCATGCACACGCACCAATCACTTTGGGGCAAAGGCAAGCCGCTCTTCGCGGGCGACATGTACGCCGGCCTCAGCCAGCTGGCGCTGTGGTATATCGGCGGGCTGCTGAAGCATGCGCCGGCCATCGTCGCGTTTGCCGCGCCTTCGACGAATTCCTATAAGCGGCTCGTGCCGGGCTACGAAGCGCCGGTGAACCTGGCGTACTCGCGGCGAAATCGCTCGGCTGCGGTCCGCATCCCGATGTACTCGACCAACCCCAAGGCGAAGCGGCTTGAATTCCGCCCGCCCGATCCCTCGTGCAATCCGTATCTGGCGTATTCGGCGATGCTCATGGCGGGCCTCGACGGAATCGAACACAAAATCGATCCCGGCGGCCCGCTCGATAAGGACATCTTCGATCTCTCCGCCGAGGAGCTGGCGCATGTTCCCTCCGTGCCGGGCTCGCTCGACGCGTCGCTGAAAGCCCTCGAAAAAGATCACGCCTTCCTGACGAAGGGCGGCGTCTTCACCAAGGACTTCATCGATCTGTGGATCGACTACAAGATGAAGAAGGAAGTCGATCCCGTCCGAATGCGCCCGCACCCGTACGAATTCGAGTTGTATTACGACATCTAGGAGCTTCCGAAGGTCCGCGGCTCAGGCCGCGTTCCAACGAAAAAAGCCCCGCCGCCCGGCGGGGCTTTTTTTTGAACCGAGCCAGCCACACTATGCCCGGTTGTGATATAAGCAGCCGGCGGGATGGCCGTGCTACTGCGTGCGTGCGGCGTCTGGTACACTTTGGGTGGAGTTGTTCACGACAATGAAACTTTTTGGGCGCGAGGGCGGCGGGGCGGCGTCAGGCAACGGGCGCGAACGCGCGACCGGCAACGGGCACTCCTACCCGGCGCACCGGCTAACGCTCAATCTTACCAACGCTGAAAACTTTGCCAACATGCTGGCGAAGAGCCGCGCTTCGCGGACGGTCGAAGTGGCGGACATGCTCGCCGGAATGTACATCTGCGATTGGGAACGGCTGGCGCAATACTGGGAAGATCATCGCCAGGACGAGATCGAGGAATTCCTGCAGCGCATCTGCCAGATGAGCCCGCAGCGCTGGCACGCGTGGATCGAATATTACGACACGGAGCGGCGCAAGGAAGAGAAGCTGGCGCGCACCTGGCAGCCTTTTCGCCGTCTGCTGAAACAGATCCCCGCCGAGCGGCCGCTGCTGCACTCTGATGCGCTTGCGACCGTGCTGAAGCAGGCCGAGCAGATTACTCCCTTTTACGATCGCACGCCCGAGCGGTCGATTCCGATTCTGACGAGCGAGTGCGTGTTGCTGTGCATCGCGCGCGCTTATGGGACGGAAATCACCAAGAAGCTGCTGGCGACCGGCATGGACGCATCAAAGCTCGAGAAAGATGTGTTTACGCCGAAGCGCGCGCCGCTGGCGTAACCGAAAAGCGGAAATCTGAAATTGGAAATTTGAGAACGGACACCCGCGGTCTACGAGGATTCGCGGTTATCACCTGAACCTGGAACCTTAACGCAGAGAACGCAGAGAACCGCAGAGCGCGCGGAGAATTCTCGGGGTTTATCGGGCTGCCCGCGCGGATACGAGAACAGAAACCAGAGATTAGGTTTGGCGCTGTTCTTCCCCACGGCGAACCGTTCCGCCGCCTACCAAAGCAAGTGCCGGGCTAAAGAACTCCTTCCTTCGTCACGGCAAGCCGGCGCTACCCTCATCCGAGAGATCCTTCGGCAGGCAATAAACCAAGGCGCCTGCCTCCCTTCGACGATGCTCAGGGCAGGCAGGATGACGATCCTCGCCGGATCGTCAAATGATCATTTTGAAATGCGGCCAGAGGACCGATAGCGGCGCGATCGGTTGGCGGCAGATATACACCGGGATTGTCGACTCGATCGGCATGGTGTGCGCGTTGGTGATGGTGGCGGCGAGGCGGACGTCGCGGAAGTAATGCACGTATTCCGCCGAGCGCTCGCCGAAGATGATGACGCACGCGCCGGTATAATCGCGCGGGCCCCAGTCGAAATAGCTGTTGTGGCCGCTGATCGCGCGGGGCAATCCGAGGGCGGGGCCGTAGTAGTCGATGGCGCCCGCCTCGCCGTAATTCCCTGCCAGGATCGCGCATCCGGCGCGGTCGGCCGCCGGCAAATCGTCGTAAACCTGCGCGACGCCATCGGCGATATTCTCCCAGCCAAACATGTCCGCGTAGAGCTGCGGAAGTTGCACGCCCACCGCGTCGCGCTCCGTCTTCACCGAATTCGCGTAGGGAAATATCTGCGAGTAGCGCAGGAATGCATCGACCGGCAGCACGGGGACGCCGAACGGGAGCGCGACGAGCCCGCCGATAATCAGCAGCGCCGGAAGAGTGATTCGTAGCCAACGCCACGCTTTTGCTTCGACGAGATCTTCGATTGCCACGCCGCCCGCTGCCATCAGCAACGGATATGCCGGGAGCACGTAATACGATTTGCCGTCGAGCACGATGAAAACGGCCAGTACGATCAGATACGCCGCTCCGAGAAAACGGAAGGGCCTCCCTTTCGGCGCGAACAATAGCCACGCCAGGCCGCCGGCCCAGACCGGCAGCGCGATGGGGCTCAGGAACAGGACCTGGTCGCTCAAGAAGCGCAGCGGCGAGATGGAAATATTTTTGTAGAGTTGCGCGTTGCGCACGACCTCGATTTGCGGCCAGCCGTGGCGCGCCTCCCACAGCAAGTTCGGGAAGAACAAAACCAGCGCGATCGCACCGCCGATCAAGACCCATTTCGAAAGCAGCAGACGCCACTGGCCCGCGAGGCTGAGTCCCGCGATCAGCGCAAAGCCAAAGACGAGCATCGTGTGCTTGTTTTCAAGGCCGATGCCAGCGACGGCTCCGAACGCGAGCCACCATTTCGGCGACGCGCCCTTCACGATGCAGACCACGATCCACGCGCAGAGCAGCCAGAAGAGGGGCTCGAATGCGTTCATCGAGAGGAAGCTGTCGAAGGCGAAGTACGCGGGCGCCCAAAGAATCGCGCTGGCGGCGAGGAACTGGCCATAGCGCCTGGCGCCCAATTCGCGCGCGAGGATGCCGGTAAGAAACACTACCGCCGCGCCTGCGAGCACGGGAAGCAGGCGGATCGAAAGCAGCGAACTCCCGAAGGCGTGGCGTTCGAACCAGGCGACGAGCGCGATCAGCGGCGGCTGGTCGACGTAGCCCCAGGCGAGGTGCTCGCCGCAGGCCATGTAGTAAAGCTCGTCGCGGAAGAAGCCGTAGTGTGCGATGCCGGCGAGCTGCGCGAGCAATTTTATTGCGGCGAGGCCTGCCAGGATGAGGGTTGAAGTGAGGACGCGCCCGCGCGCCGCGGCGGCGAGCGAGCCATCGCCGAATTCGTTGACGCGAATCTCGCTCATGCGCCCGGCGCCGCGCGAAGGAAATACACGCCCTGCCGCGAAAGCAGGGCGTGTCGGCCCGCCGAATTCGCGTTCATCGAAGCATTAGTGGGATTCCGAGGCGGCGGCCGCCGGCATCACCGTCGCGCTCACGATGCTGTCGATTTTCGGGAAATTCTTCTCGATGTACGTCTTCCCTTGCGACGTAATGGCGCCTTGATTCGGCTGCTCGCCATAGCCGCTGTAGAGGCTTTGCACCACGTCCATTCCGGAAGTCACCACGCCGAAGGGAGCGAAGCCCTGGCCATCAAGGCCCGCGTTGTTTCCGAAGTTGATGAAGAGCTGTGTGGTGCGCGTGTTCGGGCCGGCTGTGGCGAACGTGAGCGTGCCGGGCTTGTTGCTCTGGGTCACGGGATCGTCCTTGATGTTCGCGCTCTGCCATGCCCGATTCACCGCGGGGTCGCCAGTCAGGCCGAACTGGATGATGAATCCCGGAACCACCCGGAAAAACGGCGCGCCGGTGAAGAAACCATGCTTCACGAGATTGTAGAAGCGGTCCGCGCCGATGGGCGCCCAGGCACGGTTGACCTGCACGATGAAGTCGCCCTTCGTGGTGGTGAATTTCACGTCATAGACGTCCGGCGCTTTCGCCTTCAGCTCCGCCGGATGGAGCAAAGCAGGATCGGTTGTCATGTGTGTCCTCGGGTGCGTTCCTGATGGATGTGCCGCGGTTTGAGCCTGCCCCGCGGCCAATGCCGGAACAAGCGCAATAAAAATCGACAACAGCAACGGAGCAGTGATGCGTTTCATTCGAGCTTTCCTCTCATTGATTTCGCAACAGCGGTTTCGCAAAAGCCTCCACATTTTGCAGGAAGCGCAGCGCGTTGCCACCAAGAATCATCTGAATATCTTCTTCCGAGTAACCTCGTTCGAGCAGCGCGTCGGTGATCTGCGGCAGGTGCGAAGCGTCTTCCATGCCGTAGGGCATGTTGGCGCCATCGAAATCCGACCCGAGCCCGACATGGCCCGCGCCCGCGATTTTCACGGCGTGATCGATGTGATCGAGGATGTCCGTCCAATCGACGCGAGGCAGCTTGCCGGCGGCGACCATCTCGCGGACGAGGTTGTCGGCCTCGATCATGAAGCGGCCGTGATCGTCGCCGACGCGACGTTTCACCTCCGCCTCGATTTCGCGCTCAAGCTCCGCAGCCGCTTTTTCCGCGTCGCGGAACTTCTGGTTGATGAAGCCCATGTGAAAATTAATTTGGACCAGGCCGCCTTTTGCGGCGATCGCGCGGATCAGATCGTCGCGCAGATTGCGCGGCGTGGCGCAGAGCGCATAGCACGAGGAGTGCGACGCGAAAACCGGCGCCTCGCTCGTCGCGAGCACGTCGGCGACGGCTTTATCCGACGCATGCGACACATCGACCGCCATGCCCAGGCGGTTCATCTCGCGAATCGCGTCTTTGCCGAAATCGCTGAGGCCGTTGTGCAGAGGAGACTCGGTCGACGCATCCGCCCAATCCGTGTTGCGCATGTGCGTGAGCGTCAAATAACGCACGCCGAGATCGGCATACTGCCGAAGCACGCCGAGATCGTGATTCAGCATGTGTCCGCCCTCAACCGCGAGCAGGACGGCAATCCGGCCCGCGGCGCGGGCTGCGAGGATGTCCTGCGCGGTCCTCGCGAGCGCGAGATCGCGAGGGTGCCGGGCGACGCTCCGATGCACCGCCCCGATCTGCGCGAGGGCACGCTGCACGGCTTCCGGGCCTGTTACGGTGCCAGGGACCCAGACGGCGAAGAAGATCGCGCCCACGCCGCCTTCGCGCAGCCGAGGAATGTCGATCGAGCCATCCACATGCGCGGCGCCGAGATCGAAATCATCGGCGAGCAGGCGCTGCGTGGTGTCCGTGTGGGTGTCGATCACGAGCGAACGAAAGTGCAGGTCGCGCGCCCGAGAGGATATCCCGCACGCGACGCCAAATTCCGCCTCAGCCATCAGCCTTGCGGCTCCCTTCCGAATCTCATTCCCCATGTCGATTAAACCACATGTTTGCACCACAATGCGCCGTTGAATTCACGACAACACCCGGCATCAGCGTTGCGCGGTGCCGAAAGGAAACATGCTAGACTGCGCCCCAGAGTTGATTTTGGACGTTCCCATGCCTAGCGAACACATCGCAGAGCTGAGAAAGTGCGTCGCCGAATTCTCGCGTGAGGGTGGCGATGGCGGGTCGGTCCCTTTGACCCGGATCATCGAGCTGATCTGCAAGAATTTCGGCGTCCAATGGCATGAAGTGGCCATTCTCGGGCTCACTGCCGACGAGCGGTCGCTGCGATTTATCATGCCGGATGGCCTGCGCGTGATAGGGCAGATTCCATTGTCGAGCACCAACGCGCTGGCGGCGAGAACCGCCCGGGAAAAGCGCTCGGAACTCATCAACCATTTCTCGGTAGTGCCTCACGCGTCGGTATTCGAGGGCGTTCCGATCAGCGAAACCGAGCGCGGCGACCCGATCCAGAAGATCATGAGCGCCCCGATCGCGATCGGGCACAACGTGGTCGGCGTGCTGCAAGTGTCGCGCAAGGGCAAAGCGGCGGCCGATGCGGGCGCGGATTTCACGTATCCGCAGCTTCGCGAACTGAAGACCATCGCCGACGCGCTCGGACCGTGCGTGGCGATCTGCAATAAGGAACGCCAACCCGCCGTGTAGCTCTTTGCCCGCAAATCCAGGCGCATCTTTCACACGGCTGTAATCGTACGCTGTGAAATGAGTTGACATCACTCGGAGTGCTTGCTAATTTTCGTTCGCAACACATCTTCTCTTAACACGAAGAACGGGAGACACCGCAAGCCGGAAAGCTCATGGCGTTCGTCGCGAAGAAAATTTTCCTCACCAAAGGAACCGGCAAACACCGCGAGCGCCTTTCGAGCTTTGAGCTCGCGCTACGCAACGCGGGCATTGCCGCCTGCAATATCGTGCGGGTTTCGTCGATTTTTCCTCCTCATTGCAAGCTGATCTCGCGCAGCGAAGGGCTGAAGCATCTGAAGCCCGGGCAGGTGGCGTTCACGGTGATCAGCGAGAATCAGACGCGCGAGCCGCACCGCCTGATCGCGGCGGGCGTGGGCCTGGCGCTGCCGAGCGACAAATCGATGTACGGCTATCTTTCGGAGCACCATTCCTTCGGAGAAACGGAAGAAGTGGCCGGCGAATACACCGAAGAGCTTGCCGCCGAGATGCTGGCGACCACGCTGAACGTCGAATTCGACCCCGACCTCTCGTGGGACGAAAAAAAAGAGGTCTACCGCATCTCGAATAAGATCGTCCGGACGATGAACATCACGCAATCGGCCGTGGGCGATAAGCGCGGCCTGTGGACCACCGTGCTGGCAGCCGCGATTCTGGTGGGCGAAGACGACTAGGCGATCAGCGCTTGAATCGCAAGGCCGGGAGTTGCAGTCTGGAAGTGAGCCGTCCCCCTCGACGGTAACGTGCCTCACACAGAGGCTGCGGGCGAAGCGAAGATCATAATTCCCAAAGGAAAAGCCAACCAACGATGAGTCGATACACTCCCACGCCGCCCGATAATTTTGGCGGCCTATCCGAAGAACATTCGCAATACGAAACGTCTCGCGCCGTGATTTTCCCCGTGCCGCTCGAGCGCACCACCACGTACGAGCACGGCACGCGCAACGGTCCGGCCGCGATCCTCAAAGCCAGCCAGAATATGGAGCTCTACGACGAGGAGCTGGAGCTCGAGCCCTACAAAGAAATCGGCATCCACACGCTGCCGCCGATCGACACCATGGACGGCTCACTCGACGAAGTGATCACCGAGCTCTTCACGGCGCAGTGCGGCCTGATGGACGATGACAAATTCCCGGTCGCCATCGGCGGTGAGCACACGCTGACGCCGCCGCTCGTCTCCGCCGTCACCAAGAAATACAAGAACCTGAGCGTGCTGCAAATCGACGCCCACGCCGACCTGCGCGACGAATATCAGGGCAATCCCGCGAGCCATGCGTGCGCGATGCGCCGTGTGCTCGAATTTTGCCCCGCCGTGCAGGTGGGCATCCGTTCGCTCTGCGTCGAAGAAGCGCAGGCGATTCCCCACTTGCGCACGAAAGTCTATTGGGCCAACGACATCGTCCGCGCGCCGCTCAAGGCCTGGATCGCCAAGGTGCTCGCCGATTTGAGTCCCAACGTGTACCTGACGATCGATCTCGACGGCTTCGATCCTTCCATCATTCCCGCTACGGGCACGCCCGAGCCGGGCGGCCTCGACTGGCACCAGGTGACGTCGCTCGTGCGCGCCGTTGCGCAGCACAAGAAAATCGTCGGCATGGACGTGGTCGAGCTGATGCCTCTGCCCGGCGAGCACGCCTCGGATTTCTTGGCCGCGAAGCTCATCTACAAGTGCCTGGGATATGTTTTCTGCCGCGAGTAGGCCGGCAGTGGGGCGTTTCGCAGGCGTGACTTGGCGCTCAACTTGGGAGGTCCGATGATTCTTGCCGTGTGGATCGCGCTTCTTTCAGACAACGTCTACTTCATCGGAGTTTCATCGCGCGGGCTGATCAGCTGGATCATCCTCGGCCTGCTCGCCGGATGGATTGCGGGCCACTTGGCTCGCGGCCGCGGCTTCGGCTGCATCGTCGACGTGATCCTCGGGTTGATCGGTGCGGTGATTGGCGGCTGGATTTTCACGCGCCTCGGAATCTCGACAATGGGCTTCCTGGGGAGCCTTGCGGCAGCCACGGTCGGCGCTATTTTGCTCGTCCTGATCGCGCGCCTCTTCGCCGGTTCCCGTGACTAGGCGTGCCGCTCGCCGCTAGCGCGAGGAGAGCCACTGAAAGACAACCCAAACGACCGGACTCGCGAGGATCAGGCTGTCGATGCGGTCGAGCATGCCGCCGTGGCCTGGCAGGAGCGAGCTTGAATCTTTCACTACAGCGCCGCGCTTGTAGGCCGATTCGATCAAATCGCCCGCTTGGCCCGCGATATTGGCGAGGGCGGCGGTGATCAGCAGGCCGGACGTCTCCACTTCCATCCATTTCGCGAAGAAAATCGCCACCAGCAGCGAGCCGATCACGTTCGCGATGGCGCCCTCCCAGGTTTTCTTGGGGCTGAGCGCCGGCGCCATCGGCAAACGGCCGAGCGAACGCCCCACGAAATAGGCGAAGATGTCTCCCGCCCATACCAAGGCTAGCGTAAACAGCACAAGTTCGCGGCCGGTGCGCTCGATCTCGTAGATGCGCACGATGTAGCTGAAGGGCAGCGCGACGAACAGCAATCCGGCCGAACTAATTGCGACTCCCGGCAGCACGTCGTGCAGCGACCGTCGCGTGCCCAGACCGATCGCCACTGCTCCAAAAAGAAAAACCAGCAGCACGGCTTCGATCGATAGCGTGCCGCCCGCGGCGTCGCGGATGATCGAGACTCCTCCGCTCAGATTGTGCGTCTCGACCAACCCCAGCGAGTGTTGCGCGTAAAAGAGCGCCGCCGTGCAGACGATCGTCCATTTGCGGAAGGCGTGCAGGCCGATTCGCTCGCCCAGATCGAAGAATTCGAAGAGCGCGACAATCGCCACAAGCGCCGCGGCGACCGTCAAAATCGCGGGCGGAGCCCACCACACCAGAATCACGACGACGGGGATCAGGACGAGCGCGGTGAGAATGCGGACCAGCATCGAGCGTCAGCCCCGCACCGGGCGGCTGGTGCCCGCGGAGCGGCTTTCGCGATCGGCGGTCTCCGCGCGGCTCGAAGATCCCGCGCGGGCGCCCGGCGCGCCCAGGCCGCCGTAGCGGCGCTCGCGTTTTTGATATTCGATCAGCGCCTCGAGCAGCCGCGCGCGCGAAAAATCGGGCCACAGCGCGTCGGTGACGTAAATTTCCGCGTAGGCGATCTGCCACAGAAGAAAATTGCTCACGCGCATCTCGCCGCTCGTGCGGATCAGCAAGTCAGGATCGGGCAGCCCGGCGGTATAGAGATGCTTCGAGATATGGTCCTCGTGCGCGCGAAAAGATGCTTCGCCATCGGCGCGCGCTTCGTTAACTCGGCGAGCAGCGCGTTGAATGCGTCGGTCAGCTCCGCGCGCCCGCCGTAATTCAAGGCGACCACCAGCTTCATCCCGGTGTTCCCTTCCGTGAACCGCATCGCTTCAGTGATGTCCTTTCGCACGCCCTCGGGCAATTGCGCCTGGCGTCCGATGAAAACCATCCGGATATTATTCTTGTGGATCGCGGGCAGTTCGCGCTTCAGGTAGTCGCGCAGCAGGCGCATCAGGAAATCGACTTCCGTCTGCGGCCGCCGCCAGTTTTCGAGCGAAAATGCGTAGAGCGTGAGGCAGGGCAGGTGCAGCTGCGCACACGTCTCGATCACGCCGCGCGCCGCCTTCACGCCGGCGCGATGCCCCGCGATGCGCGGCAGGTGACGCCGCTCCGCCCACCGGCCGTTGCCGTCCATGATGATGGCCACGTGGTCGGGGAGCCGCTTCGCGTCGAGCTTTTCGAGAAGTTCCGCTTCCTCGCGGTTCGCGGGCTTTAGGAGGTCGCTTGCTTTCACCGGAAATCGCTCAAGGAGTGCAGGTTGTGCAAGTTCAGAAAATGGCCGCCAGCGAAAGTAGCACAGCGACTATCGCGGCGCAACACCGTCAAACGCTGGAGCCTGGGCCGTCCGCCCGTGGGCGAGACGCGAATCCGGGAACGTCTAGATGACGGAGAGTGCGTGGCGGGCGTGTTGCCACAGCATGGCGAACGCATGCCACGGGTGCGCCTGCGGATGCGCGAGCGAGCCGCTGAGGCCGGCGGCGGATGGCTCGAAGATCGCCACGTACACCAGGACCAGCGTGAGGATGATCATGATGATGCTCGATCCCCAGGCGATCACGTTGAAGAGCCAGCCATTCACGTGTTCGCCCATCAGGTCGCGGCGGTTGATCAGCAGCAGGATGAAAATCAGCACGACGGGCAGCCAGATGCCGTTGGCGACTTGCGAGAGCACGAGAATCTTCAGCAGCGGCACGTTGGGAATCAGGATGATGCCCGCACCGACGACGATCAGCAGCGTGTAGAGCGAATAGAAGGTGGGCGCTTCTTTGAGTTTGTGGTCGAGGCCGGCTTCAAAGCCGAGGCCTTCGCAGATCACGTGCGCGGTCGAAAGCGGCAGGATCGATGCGGCGAAAAGCGACGCGTTCAGCAGGCCGAATGCGAAGAGCATGCCCGCCCATTTGCCCGCGAGCGGGATCAGGGCCTGCGCGGCCTGGCCCGCGTCGGTGATGTTGGTCATGCCATGCGCGTTCAGCGTGGCGGCGCAGCACACGATGATGAAAAAGACGATCGCCATGCAGGAGATGCTGCCGACGAGCACGTCCATGCGCGCGTGCTTGTACTGGCGCGGGCCTACGCGCTTTTCGACGAAGCCCGCCTGCAAATAGAAAAATTGCCACGGCGCGATCGTGGTGCCGATCAGGCCGTCAGCATCAGCAGATAGGGCGCGTTCCATTGGGGCGCCGGAATCACCGTCTGCTTCACCGCGAACAGCCAATCCGGCTTGGCGAGAAAAGCGGAAAACACGTACGACAGATAGAAGCCGCACGCGACCAGAAAAATCTTTTCCACCTGGCGGTAGCTTCCGCGCACCACCAGAATCCAGACGGCGATGGCCGCGAGCGGCACCGAAACGTACTTGCTGATACCGAAAATTTGCATGGACGCGGCGACGCCCGCGAATTCCGCGACCGTGTTGCCCAAGTCGACGAGGAATGCGGCGAGCATCACGAAAAACGTGGAGCGAAAGCCGAATTCCTCGCGGATCAGGTCGGAGAGCCCCTTGCCGGTGACCACGCCCATGCGCGCGCACATTTCTTCGCTGACGTAGAGCGCGATGGTCATGGGAATCAGCGACCACAGCAGCGCGTAGCCGAATTGCGCGCCGGCCGTCGTGTAGGTGGCGATTCCGCCGGCGTCGTTGTCCACGTTCGAGGTGATCAGGCCCGGCCCAATGACCGCCAGGAACACGGCGAGGCGCCTGCGCGCCGGACGCGTGCGGCGGGCAAAGTCCTTGCCGCGCTCCGAGAGCTGCCCGAACGTATCGACGAGTGTGACCCACGTGTTCATGACATTTTTGTGACGCTGTGTTTCGGAACTCCGGGAATTACCGGCGCGGGGCCGGATCGATCTAAATGTTCCTTATATCTTCGCGCGCAGGCGGCTGACGATGTCGTCCACCGTGATCGCGCCGATCGGGCGACCTTCGTCGTTCACCACGGTCAGGCTGCGCAGATTGTATTTGTCGAACAGCTCGAAAACGTCCTTGTCGCTCGCGTCGGCTTTACCGAGAGCAGCGGCTCGAATGTGATTTCGGCCATGCGCTGCTCTCCATCGGCAAGCAGCAGCCGCGCCAGGGGCACCGCGCCCGCGAGCGCGGCGTCGCGATTGATCAGGACGACGTTGTCGAGCTGGTCGAGCGGCACCTCGTGGAAGCGGATGAAGTCGACCACTTCGCCGCGCGTGGCGTCTTCGCCGACCAGCACGAACTCCGTGGTCATCATGCCGCCGGCGGTGTTCTCGTCGAAGCGCATCAGCTGCCGGACTTCTTGCGCTTCGCTGCCTTCCATCTCCTCCAGAACTTCCCTGGATTTCAGAAGGTTCGAGGCTCTGGATCAGGTCGGCGGCTTCGTCCGGGCTCATCTCCTCGATGATGTCCGCGGCCTTTTCGGGATCGAGCTTCTCCACTACCTGCGTCTGCAGGCGCTTGTCCAGCTCGGCGATGGTTTCGGCGGCGGTCTCTTCGTCGAGCGAGCCGATGATCGACTGGCGCTCGTCGGGCGAGAGCTCTTCCATGATGTCCGCCAGATCGGCCGGATGGAGCTCCTCGAGCTTCTGGCTCGAAAGCCGCAGCTTCACGCGGCGCAGCGGGTCGGGCTCAATCAGGTTGACGAATTCCCAGCGGATTGTCCGCTGCGGCAGCTTGCTCTGGATGCGCCGGATGGCCATCGGCGGCACGACTCCCTGCAGCAGGCGGCGCACCGCGCCGGGCAGGCCCACGTCCACGTCGGTGATTCGCAGCTCGACGTTGCCGTTCGTGCGATGCTCCGAGAGATCAACGTCGTTGACGCGCACCACTTTGCGGCCGTTCGTGTCGATGATCTGCTGGTCGAGCAAATCCTTGCGGACGGCAAGCCAAGCCTCATTGGGCTGGTAGAGCTCGAGCGCCGACTCGTCGGTGGTCAGCCTCACGCGGCCGGGCGCCACTGCGGCGATCTGGTCGTAGCGCGCGACGAGCGGGCGGTATTGCCCGCGGCTGAGCAGCAGCCGCGAGATGCGGTTGGGCTGCTCCTCGGGCACGATGAACATCTCCTTCACGCGCCCCACGATGTTTCCGGCGGAATCATAGGCTTGGGCGCCCAGGACTTCCGTTGCATGCAGCATAGGTGGCTCCTTAGCAGACGGGGGCCGGGCCGGGAAATCCGGGCAAAAAAAATGCCCGGGACCGGCGGTGCTTCCGGCCACGGGCAGACGAAAAAGCTGCCTCGCGTTAGTTCAGGCCGGGCCTCGCCTCCCTGTCCCGGCGCGCCCGCGTGCGGGTCGCGTCTGGATAGTGACCGAAAACGAGCGGGAAGCTCGCGCGCTGCTGCCGGGCGTTGCCTGCCAGACCGGCGGAGCGGCTACTTCCAGCCTCCGAATTGGACGAACGCTCTTCCATGAAAATGCGCATGCCCGTTTTGACTAGTAAAGGCAGACGGAATTTTTGTCAAGCAAAGAGTCGCTCTTTATGCAATTTTTACGCCGAAAGAAGCATATTGGCGGGCCTGCGGCCGCGACGACGGCAATCGGCTGCATACAAATCCCAATACGTTCCGTTTATGTACGAACGGGGTGCAAATCCGAGCGCGCGGGCCGCTCGATCGATGGTGTGTGGCGAGCCTTCGAGTTCGAGGAAGGTGCCAACCGGTGTTTCATCGAGGTCCAGGTGCAGGCCGGGAATGCGGAACGTGGTGCGGTATTTCTCGTAGCGGAAGCTGGGGCGCAGGCCGATCGCGCGGAGGGCTGCCGGCCAGCGCCCTGGCGACTCGACCGCGACTTCCCGTTCGAGCTGCTCCTTATAGCGCGAGCGGCGGCGCGACTCGGGGACGGGGGCCTTCGAGGTGAGGATCGCACATCTGGCTCCGCCCGGCAGAAGCCTCGATGGCGCCGGGGTCTCGATGCGCAGGCGCAAAAGGCGGCCTCGGCTGCGGAAGTCGGCGGACGGCGTGTCGTACAGCGTGTTTTGCTCGAGCACGCGCCCGTGCAGCTTGGCGCCAAGGTGTTTCAGCGCGCGGACCAGAGCCGGCAGATCGGCGATGCGAAGTTTCACTTCGATTTCGCGAGCGGTGCGGATCCGGCGCGGCATGGTCACGACGAGAGTGAGTATAGCGCAGCGTCGCTCTGCCTCGAGCTGCCCCTCGCCGAGCATCAGGCTTGTTGCCAAGAACGTGATGTGCCAGCATAATCGCATTCCTGCCGGGCGTTGAAGCGCGATCATGACAGAACCGACTACGCCGCTGATGCAGCAGTACCACGCCGTCAAGAAGCAGCATCCCGGCGCGCTGCTGCTTTTTCGCCTGGGCGATTTCTACGAGCTTTTCTACGACGATGCCGTGCTGGCGTCGCGCGTCCTGCAGATCACGCTGACCGCGCGGAATAAAGAAAGTGGCGAGCCGGTGCCGATGTGCGGCGTCCCCTACCATGCGGCGGAGAACTACATCGCGCGGCTGATCCGCGCCGGGTCACAAGGTGGCGATCTGCGAGCAGATGGAGGAGCCGGGGCCGGGCAAGAAGCTGGTGCGGCGCGAGGTGATTCGGGTCCTGACGCCGGGAACGGCGACGGGCGCGTCGCTGGTCGAGCCAAGGAAAACAATTTTCTGGCAGCGGTGGCGCGGAGCGCGGCTGCGAATGCTGCTACGGCAGGCGGTCGAACGCCGGGCCGCGCGAGCGAGGCACGGATTGGCCTGGCTTACGTGGATCTCTCGACCGGCGAATTTCGCGCAACCGAATTCACGGGCGATAAAGCCGAAGCCCGGCTGCGCGACGAGATCGGGATTCTGCGTCCGCGCGAGATTCTGGTGCCGCAGCCGACCACTCTCTTCCCTGCTGCCGCCGCTGCGCACCTGAACGGTTCGGGCGCCGTCGAGACGCGGCTCGATGATTGGATTTTCGAAGCAACTACGCGGCGCGGCAGCTCGAGGAGCAGTTCCGCGTGGTGGCGCTCGAAGGATTCGGGTTGGCGGGGCACCCGCAGGCAACGGCGGCCGCAGGCGCGATCGTGCACTACCTGCGCGAGACATCCGCGATCGGCGCGCGCAAGCCGGAAGATACGACGGCGATTCCGTCGCTGCGCCCGGCCGGCGCGGGGCTCGAGCATCTCGACCGCATCGCCTATTACGAGCAGCAGGACGCGATGATCCTCGACCAGGTGACCACGCGAAACCTGGAACTGGTCGAGCCGGCGGCGGGCGACGATGCTTCGGCCACGCTCGTGAGAGCCATCGACGAGACCGCGACCAGCATGGGCGCGCGGCTGCTGCGCAGCTGGATTCTGCGGCCGGAAATTTCGCTCGCCGAGATCGACGCGCGGCTCGGCGCGGTCGAGAATCTGAAATCGGGGACCGTGGCGCGAGAGGAGATTCGCAATGAGCTCGATGGAATTCTGGATCTCGAGCGGCTGACGAGCCGGATCACGCTGGGCGTCGCCACTCCGCGCGATCTGCTGGCGCTGCGCGCGTCGCTCGAAAATATTCCGCGCCTGCGTGGCTTAATCTCGGGCGCAGCAGCATTACACGATGTAGAGGTCGGAGCGCCGCCGCGAGGCTCGGGTCGCTTCGCGAGCAGATGGACGAGCTGGCCGACGTATCCGGCACGATCGCTCGCGGCATTGCCGACGATCCCCCTGCCCTTCCAAACGAGCCCGGCGTGATCCGGCAGGGCTTTCACGCCGAGCTCGACGAGCTGCGGACCATCCTGAAGCAGGCCGGCAGATCATCGCCGCAATGGAAGAGCGCGAGCGGAAGCGCACCGGAATCGGCTCGCTCAAGATCCGCTACAACCAGGTGTTCGGCTACTACATCGAGGTGTCGAAGCCGAATCTGTCGCTGGTGCCCGCGGATTACGAACGCAAACAGACGCTGGTCAACGCCGAGCGGTACACTTCAGCGGAGCTGAAAGACCACGAGCGCAAGGTGCTGACCGCCGAAGAGCGCGTGCTCGAAATCGAGCGGCGGCTCTACGGCGAAATCCGCGAGTCGATCGCGCGCGAGGCGGCGCGGCTGCGGCGCACGGCGGCTGCGGTCGCGCAGCTGGACGTGCTGGTGAATTTCGCGCGCATCGCGGCGGCGCGCGACTACACGCGCCCGGAATTCACCGAGAAAGAACTTTCGAGGAAAGGGCCGCGCGGCGCGCTGATGATCGCGGGCGGACGGCATCCGGTGATCGAAAAGCTGCTCGAAGAGCGCGGCGAGCGATTCGTTCCCAACGATCTGTATCTCGGCGACGACTCGCAATTCCTGCTGATCATCACCGGCCCGAATATGGGCGGGAAATCGACCTATCTGCGCCAGGCGGCGCTGATTTCGATTCTGGCGCAGGCGGGATCGTTCGTGCCCGCGGCGCAGGCGAAGCTGCCGATCCTCGACCGCATTTTCACGCGCATCGGGGCGTCGGACAATCTGGCGCGCGGGCGGTCGACATTTCTGGTGGAGATGAGCGAGGTGGCGGCGATCCTGAATACCGCGACGACCGCGAGCCTGGTGCTGCTCGATGAGGTGGGCCGCGGCACGTCGACTTTTGACGGCCTTTCGATCGCCTGGGCGGTGGTCGAATCGCTGCACGCGGGCGCGCGGCCGCGGACTCTTTTCGCCACGCACTATCACGAGCTGACCGAACTCGAACAACTGCTGCCGGGCGTGAAGAACGTGCACGTCTCGGTGCAGGAGGCGGGCAACGAGATCGTCTTTCTGCGGCGCGTCGAGCCGGGCAGCGCGGACAAGAGCTACGGAATCGAAGTCGCGCGGCTTGCGGGGCTTCCCGGCGACGTGATCGCGCGGGCGCGGGAAATTCTCCGCGAGCACGAGCGGAAGGAAGAAAGACTGACGGAAGAGCTTTCCGAGCATGGTACGCCGGGCTCGGCGCCGCCCGCGCCGCGGCAAGCGAGTTTTACGGCAATCGACGAATCGGTGCTCGAAGCGCTACGGGGTGCAAATCTCGACAAACTGACGCCGCTCGAAGCGCTGAATTTGCTCGCGGCATTGCAAAAGCAGTTACAGTAACCAGTGGCTACCGGCAAAGGCTGGTGACACTCGATGAGCAAGGCGATGCGCGTGCTGGGCATGATGTCCGGAACGTCGGCCGACGGGATCGACGTCGCCCTGGTGCGGATATCCGGAGCGCCGCCGGATGTTTCGGCCGAGTTCGAGGCGCACCATCACGTATCGTTCCGCCCCTCCGTGCGCGAAACGATGCTGCGGCTTGCCAACGGCGGGCCGACCACCACCGCCGAAATCAGCGAGCTGAATTTCATGTTGGGGGCGGAACTGGCGCGCGCCGCTCTCGCCGCATGCAAGAAGTGGCACATCCCGATGGGTGAAATTTCATTGATCGGCTCGCACGGGCAGACGGTGTTTCATCTTGGCGCTGCCGGGCGCATTCAAGGCAAGGTGCGCTCGCCCTCCACGCTGCAGATCGGCGAAATCAGCGTGATTGCTGAGCGGACGGGTGTCACGACCGTGGGCGATTTCCGTCCGGCGGATATGGCCGCGGGCGGGCAAGGGGCGCCGCTCGTGCCTTTCGTCGATTATCTGCTCTACCGGGACGCAAAAGAGGGGCGCGCGGCGCTCAATATCGGCGGCATCGCCAACGTGACGGTGATTCCCGGCGGCGCAAAGCCTACGGATGTGTTTGCGTTCGACACCGGGCCCGGCAACATGGTGGTCGACGCGCTGGTCGAGAAGAGCACGCGCGGGCGCGCGGAGTACGATCGCGACGCGCGCATCGCGCTGAGCGGGCGCACGATCCCGGAATTGCTGCTTCGCTTGATGCGCGAGCCTTACCTGCGGAAAAAGCCGCCGAAATCGGCCGGCCGGGAACAATTCGGCCAGGCCTACGCGAGCGAGCTGCTGGCGTGGGGCCAACGGCACCACGCCGGGCCGGCGGACATCGTGCGAACCGCGACGGTCTTCACCGCGCTTTCCATCGCCGACGCGTTTCGCCGGCTGATATTGCCGCGCACGGAGGTCGATGAGCTGATCGTCACCGGGGGCGGCGCCAAGAATCCGCTAATCATGGCGCAACTGGCCGCGGCCATACCCGGGATCGAAATCATTCCGCCGACTCGGTTTGGAGTGCCGCCGGAAGCGAAGGAAGCGTTTGCATTCGCGGCGCTGGCCTATGAGACCTATCACGGGCGGCCCAGCAATGTGCCCTCCGCTACCGGCGCGCGGCACCCCGTGGTGCTCGGCAAGATCGTGCACGCGCCGGCAGGGGCGGGTTTCAAAGCCGCCCGCTCTGCCAGCAAGACGAAACCTCAGAGCTGAATTTGCGAATCCACAGGAAACGATACGGGACAAAGCGAGCGGCCAGGGTGGGTGCGGCGTTTTTCACGTTTGCTGCGCTGCTTGGTATCGCGATTTTCGCCGCCGGATGCGAAGGCACGAGCCACGCGAATGAGCCTGGAACCGTGAATTTCCTGATCGAGTCGATGCCGACCAATCTCGATCCGCGGATCGGGACGGACGCGCAGTCGCAGCACCTCGACGGGTTGATCTTCGACGGCTTGGTGAAGCTCGACCCGCAGATGAATATCGTCCCCGACCTCGCGGAGCGGTGGGAAACGCCCGACCCGCGCACCTACGTCTTTCACTTGCACCACGGCGTGAAATTCCACGATGGCCGGGCATTGACTTCCGCCGACGTGAAATATACGTTCGATTCGCTGATGTCGGGCGAGGTGACGTCGGTGAAGCGCGGCACTTTTCCGATGCTCGAATCGGTCGACACGCCCGACCCATACACCGTCATATTTCATCTCGGCGAGCCATACGCCTCGTTCGTGTGGAATCTCACGGCGATGGCCATGGGCATCGTGCCCGCGGGTTCGGGCCACACGCCCACAAGCGATCCGATCGGCACGGGGCCGTTTCGATTCGTCAGCATGACGCAGGATCAGGACGTCGTGCTCGCGCGCAATCCCGATTACTTCGGCGGCGCGCCAACAATTCCCGTGGTGCGATTTCGCGTGGTTCCCGACGCGATCACGCGCGCGCTCGAATTGCGCAAAGGCACGGCGGACATCGGCGGAGTTTCGTCGCTCACCCCGGATATGGTGGATGCGCTCGCCAAGGAGCCCGGAATCGTGGTGGACGACCACCCGGGCACGGTAATTCAATACGTCGCCTTCAATTTCGACGATCCGATTCTCGCGCATCGCGAAGTGCGGCAAGCGCTCGCCTACGCCACCGATCGCGCCTCGCTGATCCGCTACCTGCTGCGCGGGCAGGCTCGCGCGGCGTCGGGCCTGCTGCCGCCGAATCATTGGGGCTATGAGCCGAATGTCCGGCAATACCCGTACGATCCCGCGCAAGCGGAGCGGCTGCTCGACGCGGCCGGATTCCCGCGCGGCGCGGATGGCGTGCGCTTCCACGTCACAATGAAAACTTCAACGGAGGAATCAGCGCGCTTGTTGAGCGAGGCTCTGGCCGGCGAATGGAAACGCGTCGGCGTAGTGCTCGACCTGCGGCCGCTCGAAACCGCGACATTCCTCTCCGATATCGGCCGCGGCAGCTTTCAGCTCTATAGCTTGCGGTGGGTGGGCGCGAACAACGACCCCGACATTTTCGATTACGTCTTCAGCTCGAAACGAATGCCTCCGCTCGGCGCGAATCGCGGGCACTATCGCAATCCGGCGCTTGACACGCTGATCCAGCAAGAAAAAGTAGAGATGGATCGAGACAAGCGGAAAGTGATTCTCTCGCAGATTCAGAAGATGGTGGCGGACGACGAGCCCTACATCAGTTTGTGGTATGTCGATAACGTGTGCGTCCATCGGACACGCGTGACGGGAATCACGCTTGCGCCCACCGGTGAATACGATTTTCTCGACACGGCGTCGATTCAGTAGGCAAGGTTTGAATGTAGCGCCGCGGTCTTCAGCGCGGCATCTTCGCCTCGGTACCCGGGCCGGAACAGCGCCGCGAGCGCCCGTTCTTATGGGCTGTTCTTGCTATGTTCCCAGCGCTTTGCGGATTTCCGATTCGGGGAGGGCGCCTTCGCGGGCGATGAACCACGTGTCATCTTCGATGCGCACGATGGTCGACGACAAGGTGCCGCCGGTATCGCCCGAATCGAGAATCAGCGGCAGCCGGTCTCCCAGCTGCTCCATGATCGCTCCCGCGGTGGTGCAGGAGGGATAGCCCGAGAGGTTCGCGCTCGTGCCGGTGATTGGCCCGCCCGCGGCTTCGATAAGCCCTGAAGCGATGCGCGAATCCGGCCAGCGGAGCGCGACATTTCCCGTGTTCCCCGTCACTTTCAGCGGCAGGCGATGGGTAGCCCCGACGACCAGCGTCAACGCGCCCGGCCAGAGCTTGTTCGCGAGCGTCAGAAAGGCGTCGGGAACATCCCGGATCAGCGTGATAGCCTGCTCGACCGAATTGACCAGGATCGGCAGCGCTTGCGATTCCGGGCGTCCCTTGATGCGGAAAACGCGCTCGATGGCGGCAAGGTTGAATGGATCGGCCGAAAGGCCGTAGACGGTATCCGTCGGTATCGCAACCACACGGCCTCGCCGAATGAAACTTGCGGCGTATTCGATTGTTTGCCGGTCGGGCGCTTCCGATGAGATTTTAAGGACTTCGACGGCCAAAGGTTCGCTCGCGGACGGTGCCTGATTGCCAGTGCAAGTTAACATAACGGCCGCCGACGGCGCAAGATGAACCGGCACAGGATTTTAGCGGGATGTGCGCCACGGCCTGCGATTTACGCGGAGAGTGGCGTTTGTTAGGCTTGCAGCAGGGCGTGCGCTTGAGGCGGGACCGATCGCCATGACGACCATTACGAGCCGGGACAACAGATGGCTGAAGGCGTTCCGCGCCGCTTTGCGCGGCAAGGGGCCGGACCCGGCGAAAAACGAGCCGATCGGAATCGAGGGGCCGAAACTGGTGGAAGAGGCGCTGCGCTCGGGACTTGAGGTCGAGGCGCTGCTCGTCAGCGAATCGGGCGAACGCGACGCCGCGGCGATCCTGAAAGCGGCGAGCGAGAGCGAAACCGGCATCCCGCGCTCGCAGATTTTGAGGACGACCGACAAATTATTCGAAAGCGTGTCAGGGACAGAAGCGCCGCAGGGTGTCGCCGCGCTCTTTCGCCAGCGCGCGTGGGGATTGGACGACGTACTGCACGGAGTGGGCGCGACGCGCGGAAATTCGCCGCTCGTGGTGGTGCTAGCTGCGATTCAGGATCCCGGCAATGTAGGCACGATCCTGCGGTCGGCCGAGGCGTTTGGCGCGACGGGCGCGATTGCAACGCGCGGCACTGCGGATCCGTGGTCGCCGAAAGCCCTGCGCGCTTCGGCGGGATCGACGCTGCGGCTCCCCTTGCTGCGCGGGATGGCGATTCCGGTGTTGCTCGCGCAACTGCGAATCGCAGGCGTGAAGATTTATGCGGCGAGTTCGGTGCGCAATGGCCACGCGGGAGAAGCTGGCGCGCGCGCCGATTGGCGCGAACCGGCGGCGGTGTTCGTCGGCAACGAAGGCGCGGGCCTGCCGCCCGAAATTACGCACGCCGCGGACGCCGTAATTTCGATCCCGACGACCGATACAGTCGAGTCGCTGAACGCAGGCGTGGCGGCGTCGATCGTGCTCTACGAAGCAGCGAGGCAACGCGCCGAAGCTGCACGAGCCAAAAATTGAAACTCTCGGCCGGTAGGGGCGGGTTTCAAACCCGCCCGGCCTTGCCGATATTGTCGGACTAAGGAGCAGCGGCACAAACCCTATGGGGCTGTTTCGCGCAATCGAACCCGAAGAAGAACCGCTGGCGGGGCGTCCGCTGGCCGATCGGATGCGTCCGCAGACGCTCGACGAATTCATCGGCCAGGAAGACTTGCTCGGCCCCGGCAAGCCGCTGCGCACGCAAATCGAGCGCGACGAACTCGGCTCGATGCTGCTTTGGGGACCTCCCGGATGCGGGAAGACGACGCTCGCGCGCATTATCGCCAAGCGCACCAAGTCCGAATTCGTTCCCTTCAGCGCGGTGGTTTCCGGAATCAAGGAAATCAAGGAAGTGATGGCCAAGGCCGAGGGCGTGCGGCGCTACGGCCGGCGCACGATCGTGTTCGTCGACGAGGTGCATCGCTTCAATCGCGCGCAGCAGGACGCCTTTCTGCCGCACGTCGAGGCCGGAAATATTCTGCTGATCGGCGCGACGACGGAAAATCCGTCGTTCGAGGTGATCGCGCCGCTGCTCTCGCGAATGAAGGTCTACGTGTTGAGGCCGCTTTCGCAGGACCAGATCGTCACGCTGCTGCGCAAGGCGATCGAGGATCCGGTGCGCGGGTTGGGGAAGGAGCGCGTCGAGGCGAGCGACGAAATTCTGGATCGCATCGCCGTGCTCGCCAATGGCGACGCACGCTCGGCGTACAACACGCTCGAAGCGCTCGTGCTTGGCACAGAGCCTGGCACGGACGGGCGGCGCGTGCTTTCCGAGGCGCGGCTCGAGGACGTGCTGCAGAAAAAGCTTCTGCCCTACGACAAATCGGGCGAGGAGCACTACAACCTCATCTCGGCGCTGCACAAATCCGTCCGCAATTCCGATCCCGACGCCGCGCTGTATTGGCTCGCGCGCATGCTCGAATCGGGCGAGGACCCGCTCTATCTCGCGCGGCGCATGGTGCGGATGGCGAGCGAGGACATCGGCCTGGCCGAACCGGGCGCGCTGGCTGTCACGATCGCCGCGAAAGAGGCCTTCGATTTCATCGGGCCGCCCGAGGGGAATCTGGCGCTCGCGCAGGCGGCCGTCTATCTCTCGCTCGCGCCGAAATCGAATGCGCTTTACACCGGTTACGGCGCGGTTCACGAAGATTTGCAGCGGACCATCGCGGAGCCGGTTCCCCTGCATCTAAGAAACGCGGTCACGGGACTAATGGGCAACCTCGGCTACGGCAAAGGCTACCAATACGCGCACGACGCGGAAGAGAAAGTCACGGACATGACGTGCCTGCCCGAGAGCCTTGCCGGGCGCGTCTACTACAAGCCGACCGATCAGGGTTTCGAGGCGCGCATCCGGCAGCGCATGGAAGAGATCCGGCGAATCAAAACAAAGGGGAGAAATGACGGGTAAGCGACGCGGCGTGAGCAACATTTTGTCAGGAGCTTTCAGGCACGCGCTGCGTCGATTCCCCTCCCCGCCCGGGGCGCGGGCCGCTGCGTTCCTTTCAATGCTTGCCGCAGCTGTGATTTTGTGGGCGGGCGCGCCTGCGGCCAAAGCGCAAGACAATCCGAAGATGACAATCGACGAGGATTGCCAGGCCTTCGACATCTCCGCGAACAATGAAATCGTGTTCGCCGTTCCGAAGCTCAAGCGGATCAAGAAACTCATCATCGAGCGCGACGAAATCAACGTCGCCACGGGCCCCGGCAAGGGCAAGCGCCTCGTCAACGTCGACAAATTCATGCCGCCGCAGCCCCCGAGCGGATACGTGGTCAACACGCTCGCATGGGCGCCCGATGGGAAGCACGTCGCCGCCAGCATCACGCTGCAGGAGCCGCCGCCCGATTACCATCCGCACGTCAAGAAAAAGGGCGAGGAAGACCGGTCGGACGACGCCGACGTTTTCAGCGTGGGCGGGCGCAAAGCCGTCGCCCTTTTCGATGGCGACGGCAACGAGGTCAAAGTGGCCGGCTCGAAGGACCGCTTCATTCAGGATGCGACCAACGCCACGTGGCTCGCCGACGGCCAAACCGTGGTCTACCTGAGCCTCGCCCCGCCGTACACGATCACGCGCGTGCGTCCCTCCGATGGCCAGGCCGCCCAACTCTTCGAGGGCCACACATTCGATACCGTGATCTGGGACGCATCGCGAAACCGCGCCTTTGCCGTGAGCTCAAACCTGAGCCTGCGAGGACGCCTGACGATCCTCGAACTCGATCTGGTGCACGAAGCGGTGACGGAAATCGCCACGATCGACAGCTTCAACGGCTCGCTCGCCGTGTCGAAATCGGGAAAGAAGATCGGATTTTTCGAGGATGGCGACACCATCGAGGTGATCGACATCGCCAACCCTTCGAAGCGCGTGAAGATGAACGCAGGCCTCGGTGTTTTCCAATGGGGCAGCGACGACCGCCGCGTCCTGCTCAAGCGCGGCCCCCCGGATCAGTCGAACGACCTCGTCTGGGTCGGCCTGTACGACGATTCGTTCACTCCGGTCCTGCACGACCTCGAATTTCACGATTTCCAAATCGCGCCCGATGGCGAATCGCTTGCCGTCACCGTCCCCGGCAAGCGCGTACTGAAGGTGTTTTCGCTGGAGTGACAAGCCGGTTTCGGAAGGCGGCACCTTTAGCTTCAATCAAACCGCTCACCCGGATCACCTTTGGGAGTCGCGTCACGTTACCCGACGCTGTGAGGACTTCAGCGTAATCCACGAGACGAGAGCATAAGCGATCGACCAGATTAGTGGTGCTGTGAATACCAGCTCATAAACGCATTCGGTGTCGGCACAATTGTTCGTCAGTAGATTATCGAACCAGGTCCGAAAGGAAGCACCGGACAACTCGTGGACGCTTGCACTAAACCAGAGTAAGCCGGGCACCCAAGCCCAAATGGCGCGCTTGTCCCGCCACGAACGCGACACCAAGAAACCCAGCAAGGCCGCGAGACTTGTCGCTATAGGAGCAAAGGGCCCCAACGAAACGCCGCGATACAACCACCGCCCGAGCAACCCGTCCAGAGCGGCCCCCACCACCGAGACCAACACAGCACCAGCAAAGTGCAGCACGACTCCAGTCGGAAACATCACGAGTTGCTGGGCATGCCGGAACCATTTCGTTCTTCGAGCAGGGACTTCGGGCACAGTCGGATTCATGGCGTTCTCAGGGGCTCGCCTCGGGAGCCACGGAGCCTGGGAAGATCGGGACGTGGCGTTTAGTGCAGCCGAAATCGCTTGATGTGTTCCTTCAGGATGCAGGTATTCATGATCACGAAAAGCCCAGCGCGGCGGGCGCGCTCAGCGGCCTCGGCGTGGATCACGCCTTCCTGCATCCAGACGCCGCGGGCGCCGATGCGGATGGCCGATTCGACGATCTCGGGCACAAATTCCGAGCGGCGGAAGATATCGACGATGTCGACGCGCTCGGGAATGTCTTCGAGCCGCGCGTAGGACTTCTCTCCGAGGACTTCCGTCTCGGTGGGGTTCACGGGAATAACGCGATAGCCGGCCGATTGCAGGTATTGGGCGACGCCATGGCTCGGGCGATGCGGGCGGTGGGAAAGTCCCACGATGGCGATGGTGCGGCTGGTCTTGAGAATCTCGCTCGCGGGATCGATTGCCCCCGATTCCGACGGGCGGCCCGCTCCCGGACCTGGATTCTCGATGGGTCTGGTCATATACATCCTTTCAGTGCGTTTCGATTGTGCCGCCAGTGAGACGGCCCCGATGGCGCTGGCCTAAACGGTGCGAATGCCCTATGGCACAAGCCCGCCAACCATGCGCTCGAATTGGCGAGCGCACTTTGGCCGTCGAACTTGTACTTGATCCCCGAAACCCTAACTAAAGAAATTCCTGCCCAAGCGTGAGTTGATAATACTCCAAATCCCGCAAAAGAAAAGCGCGGGGGCTAGCGCAAAGTGATGTCTTTTTGATGGCGGCCTGGATTTGAGCGCATGGCTAAACGCAGAGTTCGCAGAGAAGGGGCTAGCGCGGGGGTTTACGAACGCGGCTCTTTGGCCTCGGCCTGACCTTTGTTTTGGGTTTTGCCGCTGGCAGTCGGCCGTCAAGGGCTTGCTTGAGTCCAACAATTTCGCCCGACGAAAGTTCTCGATGGCGTCCCGGAGCGAGGCCGCCCAATTCGATGTTGGCGATGCCGATGCGTTTCATCTTCTCGACGGGGTGGCCGGTCCGGAAAAGTTTGTCGCGCAGCGCGTCGCTGCGGGCTTCCGAGAGGGTCACCTCGTACCACGGCGCATCTTTGCCCCGCAGGCGCGAGATGCGGGCGCCCGTCGAGCGCGTCAGGCTCTCGATCTCGGCGAAGGTGAGGAGCGTCTTAAGCTTGAGGCTGTAGACCTGCGGCAGATGGCGAGCCTTCAGGATGCGATTCGCGAGGTCGCCATCGTTGGTGAGCAGCACCAACCCGTGCGCGTGATATTCGAGCCGACCGACCGGAAACACGCGTTCGCTGATGCCATACAGGAAATCGCGGAGCGACCGGCGGCCCTCGGGATCGCTCATTGTCGCGACCACCTCGGGCGGCTTGTTCAGCGCGATATAGACGTGCTTGGCCTCAGCGCGAATCAGCTTCCCTGCTACTTTGATGTGATCGCGCACGGCGTCGGCCTTCGTGCCAAGCTCGGTGATCGTTTGGCCGTTTACGGTGACCAACCCCGACGTAATCATCTCCTCCGCGCGACGCCGCGAAGCAAGCCCCGCGCGCGCGATAATCTTCTGCAAGCGTTCTTCCATGTATAGAGAGTAGCGGAAAAGGCGCGAGCGGCGAAGAGCCAGCTACGGCGCCTGGCAGTGGCAGAGCTTCCATACCTGGGCGAAGAATGCGCGGGCGTCCGGATCGACCGGCAGATCGCCCGTATACTGCGGCTCGGTGCCCGTCAAATCGATCAGCACCGCAGGGCCGGTCGCGCCCCGCAGGACGAGCGCGAGCTTAGGCGTCACCGTGGACTTCGGATCGTTGGAGACAAGGTTCCCGGCCTGGCAGTGGTACTGCGCTGCGAAATACTTCTGGAAGAATCCTTGCGCGCCGAGCTCGACACCGAGATCGCCCTCATACGTAACCTTCCCCGAGCCCCAGTCGAGCCTGCTCGTCTTGCCCGAGCCTGTTCGGAAAGTGAGAGCCGTTGTGACTGACACCTGGGCGGGAGCAGCTGGCGCAGCAGGCGCGGTCGACAGTGGCGGAACAGCCTGCGATATCTGCGACGGCGGCGGTGCACCGCCGCTCGCGGGGGCAGCGGCTTGTGCCGGTGCGGTCGCTCCCGGTATCGCGCCGAAATCGCGCGGATGCGCGGGAACGTCCACCGAGCCGGTAATTCCCGTGGGCACGTCGAGCACAGCGAAGCGCAGGCGCGGGTTTTCGGGCTTCGCTCCGTAGTCGAAGATGTTGCGAATCCCGTGCGCCTGCCAGCTTTTCAGCGTGGCGTCGGTGACGGGCCGCGAAAGGTCGTGCGGAAAGAAGTCGAACTTGTCGCCCTTGGCATCGTATTCGCAGATGGCCATCTGAAGGCTCAACTGGCGCGCGCCGCCGACGGCGGCAAGGCTCAACGCGCTCGGCGAAATTGTGAGCAGGTAACGCGACGCCGCGGGCTGGCCGGGAGTTTCGCGCGGCGCGATCGGTTCTACGGTCATGTCGATCGAGGTGGAGGGCAGCGGGTCGATGCAGGTTTCCTTGAGAAGCTGGTCCGGCTGTCCAGGATTGGCGAGCATTGCTGTGCTCGCCGCGAAGTAGCCGCGCCGGTACGCGAGCTTCACCCCGCGGCGCGGCGTTTTCACCGTGATCTTCTGGAAGTGCCCGTCCCACCTGATGTTTTCCGGGTAGTACGACAACTCGTAGTATGCCGAGCCCTCGTTGAGCGCCTGCTGGACGCACCCGGCCAGATCATTTGTGTTCTTGCAGGTCTTGCCGCCCGTTTCCTCGGCGACCGCATCCATCGTCGCCTGTGAATTGATGCGAAGGCTGTCTTCGCGGCTCAGCGCCCCGCCGAGATCGCTGGGAATTGTGCCGTTGGCGGCGGAATAGGCTGCCGGGCCTTCGAGCGCGCGCGCATCGACGGGATAGACCGCAACCTCCGCGTCCGTCAGCGCGTCGGCAGCTTCCCGAACCTTGCCCTGGTAATTGGTCGAGCCGATGAAAGGATCGTTGCCGAAATCGGCGGTCGGCTCAATCCAGATCGGAAACGACTCGGAGAACCAGACCAGATTCTTGCGCCCCGGATACCCGCCGAGGTATTTCGCGATCGCCCGCATCGCATCGGCCGTCTCGCTCACCCGCTGGTCCATGAGCTCGAGATACTGTTGGCTCTCGAAAGTCTGTAAAGACTGGATCACGTCCGTAGGCGTGTTGGGCGACATGTCCTGCATCATCACCGATGGGCTGTTCGCGTCGTCCTGCGGATTCTGCTCCTGCAAGAGGTTGTCCGGCTGGCGCGCCTGATCCACGGCCGCGCGCAAAAGCTTCGGATCGGTGGTGAAGTTCTGCACCACGTGGACCGTGTGCCCGAGCAGGAATACAGCGACGGGAGTATCCGCGGGAAGATTCTTGAGAAAGAGAATCATGTCGCGGCGCACCTGCATCTGGCGAAAGAGGGATGTGTTGAGCGCGTCCATCAAAATCGCCGTAGGAGGCACTTTGAGCCGCCCGGCTGCCATATTCGAATAGATGTGCGGGCCGGCGGTGCAGCGCTCCCGGCATCGGGCCGCGGCGCCGCCGACGTGTCGATAAACTGGAATCCGGCGATCTTCTGCTGCCCGCCGTGCTCGTCGAAAATCTGAAAATCACTTTGCTTGAGATCGCGGATGGCATTGCCATGGGAATCCGTGGCGACGACGTCGACCGTAATGAGCCGCGTGAGGGACTTCACCGGGCTGGGAGCGGAAGACTGCGCGGTGGCGGGCAAAGGCGCCTGCGGATAAGTCGCGAGCCCGGGCGAGCGCTGCTGCTGCGATAGAACTACGCCGACAGCCAGAAAGAACGCAGCACTCGCGACAACGATGGCCTTGCCTGCTCGAATCACGCCTAGCCTTTTATCACACCTGTCAATCAACAGGGCAGTGATGACGACAATTGTTGTGAGGAGCTACGACTGCTCGGATGAACCTGCCGCAGCGGCGCGCGGCTCGGTGGCTGATTCTTCCGGCGTGTCTTCGCCGAGTTCGGCCAGATCGTTCGTTTCGCCGGATTCGAGAATGGCGGCCGCTTCGGCAGATTCAGGCGCCGCGGGCGGCGCTACTGCGAGGTCTTCCGGCTCGGTCGCAGCGATGCCCGCATCGGAATCGAGCGCGGCCTGCGCCAGTTGCTCGAACTCCTTGAGGCTCGGCAGCTCGTCGAGATCGGAGAGGCCGAAGCGCATCATGAACTGCTTCGACGTGCGATAGAGGATCGGCCGGCCGATCACTTCCTTGCGCCCGGCGGTCGTGATGAGCCGCTTTTCGAGCAGTGTCTTGATCACGCCGCCGACGTTCACGCCGCGAATCTCGTTGATCTCGGGAACCGTGGCGGGCTGCTTGTAAGCGATCACCGCGAGCGTTTCGAGCGCGGGCATCGTGAGCCGCAGCGGCGGCTGCAGGCTCTTGATGAATTTGCGCACCACGTCGTGATGCTGCGCCTTCGTGTAAAACTTCCATCCGCCCGCCACCTTGCGCACTTCGATCCCGCGATCGTCGTTCTGATACGCCGCGACGAGCAAGTCGAGCCCCGCGCGCGCTTCCACTTTCTCCACGCCCAGCGCGTGCGCGATCTGGTCAAGCGTCGCGGGCTCGTCCGCGGCATAGATAATGGCTTCGAGCGCGGCCTGGATTTCTTGTGGCGTCATAGATTCACGAACCTCAAACCAAAAAGTATCCGCGCCCCTTGCGCGGAGCTGTCATCCCGAGCGGAGGGCCGGCTCTTCGCTTTCCGCTCCTGCTTTCGGAGCGGCCGGCCCGGAGTTCGAGGGATCTGCTTTTCGTTTCTTCCTTCTCCGGTCGAGCCAATGTTCACAAATATTGCTCCTCGATTTTCGACATCGCGTCGGGACCGGCGAACACCGCGTCGAACATCTGATGCTTCCGGATGCGAATGTCCTCGAATAGCTCGGACTGCACGAGAATCACGGCCTGCATGCGCACCATCTCAAGCACCGCCAGCAGCGCGACGATCATGGCGTTGCGCGTCTCGCAGATGTCGAAAAATTCGATCAGCGACACGGGCTCGTCGCTCTGCGTCAGCTGGCGGCGCAGCCGGTCCATCATCTGCGCGATCGTCACCGACTCGTGCCGCAGCTCGAATTTCGTCACTTCCTTGCGGCGCTCGAGGACCTGCTGGAATGTCTTCACCAGATCGACGAGCGAAACCACCATCTCGCCCTCGATCGCGTCGCCCGTGTAGAGCGCGCGATCCGGACGCGACCACACGTGATCCTCGATCTGCTGCTTCTGATACAAAAGCTGCGCGGCGTTCTTGAACTTCTCGTGCTCGAGCAGCCGATGAACCAGCTCGTCGCGCGGGTCTTCCATCGCGTCGGGCCCGGCGAGCGGATCGGCCGGCAGCAGCATCTTCGATTTGATGTGGATCAGCGTCGCGGCCATGTAGATGAAATCGGCGGAGACGTCGATATCGAGCTTTTCGAGCTGGTGAAGGTAATCGAGATACTGCTCGGTGACTTTCGCGATGGGAATGTCGTGGACGTCCATCTCCTGCTTGCGAATCAGATCGAGCAGGAGATCGAGCGGTCCTTCGTAGACCGGTAAATTGATGCGATAAGGTGACGCCATTCGCCGCCTATGTTATAGCGCTCCGCGAAATTCCGAAAGCCCCACCTTGCGCCCCGGTTTCGCTATGGGCATCCTGCTAGGGTCCAAGTGAGAAGCTCGAAGCGCCTCCTTTTGCGCGGCGCCGGCGTCCCGCCGGCGCGTCTCTTAAGGTGGAAGCGTGGGCCTTCAGGCCCGCGAAAAGGCTCGCCACTTAACAAGGGCTTCAGCCCCGGGATTTCGCCTTTGACATTCCGGGTGCCTCACCTCGGTTTGTGAGGGTGGGGCCTTTGCGCCTCTTCGCTACCGGTGCGAACATTTGCGAAACCGCTTCTAGTCAACCCGCGACTCATCCCGATACATCGCCTTGTGCCGCGTCTCTTTGATCCACTGATCGATCTGCTCGGTGGTCATGAAATTCGCCGGGTTGAATTTCCCCCAATTCAGAATTTGGCCCAGAGAACGCTTCCACCGCTTGTACGACGGCTTCGCCGGCGGCCCAAAGCACATGATATCGATCACCGCGAGCTCTTCAGGAACGCCGAGCAGCGGCTTGATTCTCTGCTGGATCTCTTCCTGGCCGATCGCGGTGATCCACCAAACCGCGTAGCCCAGCGCGGCCGCCGCCAGATGCGCCGACATCGTCGACGCCGCCACCGATTGCAGCAGGATGCGCTCCGCGTTCTGGCGGTACTTCTGATCCAGCTCCGAGCCGTCGTTGAGCACCGGAAACGCTCGGATGAATCGAAAATCCGCCGCCACCACGATGAAGCCCGGCGCCGTCTTTACGCCGCTGTAGTTGGGCGTCGGGAAACCCATATGCAGCTTGGCGCGATGCTGCTGCTCGTCCATGAAGCACTGCCCGATCGCTTCCTTCACCGCGGCGTCGGTGACGACGATGTAGTGCCACGGCTGCGCGTTCGCGCCCGATGGCGCGTGGCGCGCAGCCTCGAGAATCATTTCGAAATGCTCGCGCGGCACGTCGTAGGGAGCGAACGCGCGGTTGGTCATGCGGTTGCGCACCACCTGCATGAGCGATTCGTACCGCTCGACATTATTGAAAAGAGCCGGATCCAACGTTGTGTTGTTCATGATCACACCTGACGATCCGACGAGGATCGTCATCCTGAGGCTCGCGTTTTGATCTATTGCGAGCCGAAGGATCTCTCCTTCTTCGCCTCATCCCACTTGAAAATCGCGTTGCGCACGCGCTTCATCGTTTTTAGGGCCGCCCTGTGCGCCTTGCTCTTTCCCGCGTCGAGGATATCCCAAACCTGTTGCGGATTCGCCTGACGATCCGACAAGGATCGTCATCCTGAGGCTCGCGTTTTGATCTATTGCGAGCCGAAGGATCTCTCCTTCCTCGCTTCATCCCACTTAAAGATCGCCTCGCGCACTCGGCCCATCGTTTTCTTGGCAGCCTTTCGCGCCTTGTTGGAACCCGCGTCGAGGATATCCCAAACCTGTTGCGGATTCGCCTCGAACTCTTTCCGTCGCGCCTGCACCGGCTCGATCCACGTCACCAGATTCTCCGCCATCAGCTTCTTACAATCGACGCATCCGATCGCGGCGCTGCGGCAATCGCGATCCACTTTCGAGATCGTCTCCGGCAGCGAGAAAAGTTTGTGATACGCGAATACTGGACAGATTTCGGGCCGCCCGGGATCGGTGCGCCGCTGGCGCTGTGGGTCCGTCATCATATTGCGGACCTTCGCGCGGATTTCGTCCGGCGCATCGCTCAGCCAGATCGCGTTGCCATACGATTTCGCCATCCGGCGCCCGTCGGTTCCAGGCAGCCGCGGCGTTTCCGTCAGCAGGTGCCCCGGCTCATGCAGCACGCGGTTCTGCTTAAAAAAGCGTTTGCCGCCCTTTACTTTTTCCAGAAAGTTAGCAAAACCCTCTTCCATGATCTTGGAGCGAAGAGCTTTTATCGTGGACTCGCGGTATTCCTCTCGCCGCTCGATGGGCGATCCGATGGTCAACAGGGCTTGCACAAAAGCTGCTTCGTTTTTCGGATCAAATAGCGCGGCCTCGACCTTCAATCCGAAATGGGCATTGAAACGTCGCACCACCTCGCGCGTGATCTCGACATGCGGCACCTGATCCTCGCCCACGGGCACAAAATCGGCGTCGTAGATCACGATGTCGGCGGATTGGAGCAACGGATAGCCGAGGAAGCCGTAAGTGCCGAGGTCGCGGTCCTTCAGATTCTCGATCTGCTCTTTGTACGTGGGAACGCGCTCGAGCCACGATAGCGGCGTGATCATCGAGAGCAGGACGTGCAGCTCCGCATGCTCGAGGATGCTCGACTGGATGAAGAGCGTCGATTTCGCCGGATCGAGACCCACCGCGAGCCAGTCCATCGCCACTTGCAGCGTGTTTTCGGCGATCGACGACGTGTCTTCGTAATGCGTCGTCAGCGCGTGCCAATCCGCGACGAAAAAAAAGCACTCGTATTCTTCTTCACCGCCGGGTAGGCGGGCATTCTGAAGGTTGAGCCAGTTGGAAAGAGCGCCGAAGAAATGCCCGAGGTGGAGACGGCCCGTGGGCCGCATGCCGCTCAATACTCGCTTGGGCTTTGTCTTACGTTGGGCCACTCTGCGGAAAGGCTCCTCGGTCGGAAAATGGAAAAGCGAAAATAGAAAGCGCCTACGAGCGATGCTAGCACACAAGTCGAGAGTTCAGAGTTGAGAGTTGAGCGCGAAGCAAACCAGAGAAACCCACCGCAGAGACGCAGAGAGCGCAGAGTCGGAGAAAGCAAGAGGAGATTCCTCGCTTCCCTCCGAATGACAGTCAGCCGCGCGAAACCGCCTGCCCTGCCCGAGCAGCGCAGCCACCAACCACCCTGTCATCCCGAATCCCCGCCGCCTTTCGGCGGGGTGAGGGATCTGCTCCTACTCGGTCCCTGCCCTCCGTGCTTCCCTGCATCCTTGCTTCTCTGCTTTTGCTTCCTCTGCGTTCTCTGCGTCTCTGCGGTGCGCCCTCGGGGTTTGCTCATGTGCCGCCGATATCCCCATTCCGCGCCCAACTCCGCACCCTGTCATCCCGAATCCCCGCCGCCTTTCGGCGGGCGTGAGGGATCTGCTTTTCCTCGGTCCCTGCATCCGCTTCCCGGCTTCCTTGCTTGTTGTCTCCTCTGCGTTCTCTGCGTCTCTGCGGTGCGCCCTCGTCTTACAGCTTCAGCAATTCCCGCAGCCGCTTAGTCTGCGCGCGCGACACCGGAATCTCGCTCGCGCGCTTATCATCCATTTTCAAAATGTAGCTCGACTTGAACCACGGCATCACTTCCTTGATGTGGTTGATGTTCACCAGATACGACCGGTGCGGCCGCCAGAAAACATCCGGATCGAGCGCGCCCGCCAGCTCCTCGACCGTCCGGTAGTTCGACTCGCCTTCGATGTCGCGCGAAAAAATCGTGATCGCGCCGTCCTGGATCGACGCGTAGATCAGATCCTCGGCGTCCACCAGAATCATCCGCGACTGCGCCTTCACCAGCAGCTTCACGGCGAGCGGCGCCTTCGATTGCGGCGCGCTCGCGCTCAGCTGCCCAACCAGCAGCTCGAGCCGGTCGACCGGCGAGCTGTTCGTCTCCACCATTTTCTTCGCGCGCTGCACCGCCCGCGCGATGCGCGCCTTGTCGAATGGCTTCAGGACGTAATCGACGGCGCTCACCTCGAATGCCTGCAGCGCGTAGTGGTCGTAAGCCGTCGCGAAGACGATCTGCGGCAGCTTCACCTTGCGCTCCACGAGCCGCTTGATCACGCCGAATCCGTCGAGTCCCGGCATCTGCACGTCGAGAAACACGAGATCGGGCTCGTGTTCCTTGATCAGCGCCACCGCTTCGATCCCGTTTTTCCCCTGCGCGATCACGTTGACGTCGGGAAGCCCCTTCAGCAGGAATCCGAGCTCGTCGCGCGCCGGCCGCTCGTCGTCCACGATAATCGTATTCATCGGCATGATCGCCCCAATAAGGTGCTTCGCCTCGAAGTTATCACAATCAATGTGGAAGGTTTAGGGTAGTTCCGCTACGGACGTTCTTGGTTTTGCTACCGCTGGCCCGGTTTCCGCGATCACCTCAGTAACTTGCCGGCGAGCCAGTAATCGACACTGAACCTTCCCGGACCAGAGCAGATCAGCCAAATAAAGAAGAGCGCGTACAAGACTTCCGGAAGATAGAGGAAATCGTCGAGCCAGTTAAGAGCCGAAAGTCCTTTAGGCAGCGTGGAAACCGCGCTGGTCAGCGTGGCGACAATCATATCGATCAATAGAGCCGCGCAGGCCGGGCTCGAAAGCAACCCCACGGTCACCAAGGATCCGCCAACGAACTCGACACCCGACACGAAATAAGCCGTCAGGTGGGGAAACGGGACGTTGGCCTTGACGAGCGTGTCGTAAACAGGTTTCGTGCCGCCGGCGACAAACAATTTGTTTGCCCCGGAGATGGCGAAGAACAGCCCGATCGAAACGCGCACCAGCAGGATGGCATATTGTTCCAAACCACTGCTACCCTGCAGCGTAAATTGGACCAACCGGTTCCAATCCATCTCTGTCCCTCCATCGGAGGATGCGCCGCGACGATCCCCAAATCATCGACAGTTATGCTGCAAACCGAAATGGCGATGTCGCTAGCGAATTCTCGCGCCTCCAGATTATGCGTCCATCCGTTCGACCCATTTCGCGCGGAATGCGGGAGCCGGGAATGGATCCGCAAAGTACTGTGTTTCCCGCGCAACCTTGTCGCCCCTGAACTCCATGATGCTCACGGTGTAAGAAGGCTTGCCGTCATATGTCAGGACGAATTCGGTGACCCAAAGCTTACCGCTGCCAATGATTCGCCGGATAGAAAACCGCTTGTTGCTCGGCTGACTGGCGCGCTGGCCCTGTATGTTGGATCGACCGCGGGTTCGCTCGCCTGACTGCGGGTATTCTAGGACGGCGTCGTCGAGATAGATCAGGTGCTCCGTTTCAAAATCGTTGGCATCGGACGCCGCCCAATGCTGATCCAGTGCCGCACGGATCTCTTGATCTCGCGCTCCGGAATCCTGCTGGTTCTTTGGTTGATCGTTCATCTTGAATCTCCAATTTGACAGCAAGCCAAATGCTTCAGCGGAATCGGAGTGTACGACTCCTCAAGTCGCGCTGTCTCTTCGATCAGCCAGAGTCTACACCGCGTCGAACCGTCTAACTCCCGATTAACTCAATCGGGCGTTTGCATCGACGGCTCATTTTTGGTGTAGAATCCCCGCGCTGTACCCTGCACTTTCCGGGTCTACGGAGAAACAATGAGTAGGGTGCTGAATTATAGCCTGATCGCCGTCGCCGTTCTGCTGATGGCGAGCTCGGCATCCGCTCATCACTCGCACGCGATGTTCGATACCGACAAGCAAGTGACGCTGGTCGGCACCGTGAAGGAATTCCAGTGGAACAATCCCCACTGCTGGATTCAGGTGCTCGTGCCGGATCCGAAGGACGCGAACGCCGCTCCCATCGAATGGGGTGTGGAGATGGGCGCGCCGATCCAGCTGATTCGTCACGGCTGGAAGCCCGACAGTCTGAAGCCCGGGGACAAGATCACGGTGGTCGTCAATCCATTACGCGATGGCCGGCCCGGCGGGCAGATCGTTTCGGCAATGGGTCCGGACGGCAAGCCGATCGGCGCGGTGCCGGAACCAAACAGCAAGTAGGTGAGCCAGGCAGGAGAATTTGGAGGAGGATCGATCATGATTCGCCGGGCGATTATCGTGGCGGCGGCACTGCTCGTGGCAGGCTGCGTCCACTTCGCTCACGCGCAAGAATCTTCGCAAGCGCGCATCGCGGCTTTCGCCAAGCTGCCGGATTGGTCGGGACTCTGGGAATTTGATCTCTGGAACGACGAACTCGACGGGCAACAAATGGGTCCCAAGGGGATGCAGAGGGCCAAAATCTACGCCGCCGAGATGCAAGCGACGTTCACTCCGCCTGGCAGGCAAAACTCGCCGAGCTAAAAAAGACGGCAGACGCCGCCAAAACTGCCGAACGGCGCCGAGCCACCGGCATTCGAAGAATTCGGAAGATTCGGCGGGTGCGGCTGGACGCCCGGATTCCCGGCCACGATGCTGCCCGGGACATACGAGTGGCGGGTGACCCCTGAAGAAACCACTCTCATCAGCCTCATGGGCTCGGTGCGGCACATCTACACCGATGGACGTTCGCATCCGCCAAAGGATGAGTTGTGGCCGATGAGCCAGGGCGATTCCATCGGTCACTGGGAGGGCGACACGTTGGTGGTCGACACCGTTTCGATCCGGTCGCCGGTATATCTTCCAGGACTCGCGCGAGGCGCAGGCGTTCCTTTCGTGCCGATGAGCAACGAGCTTCACACCGTCGAGCGGATTCTCATGGTGAACCACGATCAGATGCAGATTCAGTTCATGATCGAGGATCCGATCGCGCTGGCCAAGCCCATCAACGTAACCTTCAACTGGAACCGCGTGAAAGACATCAACCGCATGGAACAAAACGCCGATGATTGCGACGACCCGGCCACCGACCGCAATCCAATTATCGATGGCAGATACACAACCGTAGTAAAGCCAACTCCCACGACACCCACTGAACCGCCCGCCCACTAGAAAGCCATCTCATAAGTGCTGATTAGGGGGTCGGAGCTTTAGCTCCGACATTCCGGAGAAGAAAGGCTGGGCTTTAGCCCCTGAAGGCCCTCTTCGCTCCCGCCGCGAACTTTTGTGAGACAGCTTCTAGCCGCCCCACGCGGAATGCGGAACAAGAGACCACGGAGAATTGGCAAGGAGTCTCCGCGAACTCTGCGCTCCTCTGCGTCCTCTGCGTTGAGTGAGGCGTCTGAATCGCCCCGCCAATGCACAACGTTTGAGGGGTGCGGTAGAATCGCTGGGCGGCTTGTCGTCCAAGATAATCGTATTCATCGCTATGCTTGAAGGTTTAAGTGTAGCGCCGCGGTCGTCAGCGCGGCATTCCACGTCGATCGAGTCACCCAAACCGAGTCCAGCCAACGCCAATATAAGGGAGTCGTGCAGTCTTGCGGAAGCGCGGCAGCCTGAACACAGAGTGCACAGAGAAAATTTAAGAGAGCACGGAGAGAGTGCCCCATGTCGCCCGCGCCAAATGTCCGGTTACACGACTACTCGTCCAATTGGTGCTGGGAAGGCGCGTCGTGCTTGCGGCGCAACACCCGAAGCTTCTCCCTGCCAGTCAAGGCAAAGCGGAGCATGATGAAAGCAAGGAACCCCGAGACTCCGGCTATACCAACGACGAGGGCCGATGCGCCAATAGCTCCCGAGATTGAGATTGGACCATCGTATGAACTGAGTTCATTTGTCTCCATCGCCAGGAAGAGTAGAGGTAGACCGATTGCAATCGTTGCGGCCCCCGCGCCGAGAATCCCTCCCAAGAACCTAAGAACGGCCTTTCCAGCTGATACCATCGCTCCTCGCTAAACGATTATCCTAGTCCCTCAAGCAGAAATGGGCCGAACAAATTCAAAAGGGCGTGATCAATGCGAGACCAATTAGACGTGAAACGATCCACCGGACCCTTGGCCTCCGTCGGGGCGTCCCCGCCCCTATCTGTGCAGCGCTGCACAAGCTTTCTCGGGTGCGGTAGAATCGCAGGGCCGTAACGGGGAGAAATAGTGGCGCGAGCGACGAAAGCCGCGAAGGTTCTCAGGAGCGAGTGAGTTGGCGTCAGCGAAGCTATTGCGAGGGTCGAGCCTCCTCACCCTCGCTGGCAAGATGTACCGCGGGCGCTCGCTGGACATCCGTCCGTGCACCCAGTAGACTTCGGCAACCTCTCAATGCTCGCTGGAGGAGGATTCTGATGGCCAGGCGTCAGTTTTTCCGTTCACTTGCAGCGATTCCGTTTCTTGCGCTTCCAGCGGCGGCCCAGGACAGCAAGAAAAAACTTCACATCATGATGAAGAGCGCTTGGGGAACTGATGATGAGACCCGAGCGTCGTTCGTTTTCAATCACGGCATGGCGCTCGCCGACGCCGGCCACGAAGTGCAAATCTTCCTCCTGGGCGATGCGACCGTTCTGACTCGCAAGAGCGTCGTCGATGCCGTCGTTCCGATCGGCTGGCCTCCGCTTAAGGAAACGTTCGACAGAATTGTCGCGGCCAAGATTCCGGTCTACGCCTGCGGCGCGTGCAGCCGCGCGCGCGGGGTCACCGAAGCCGATGTGACGCAATGGGGGTTCAAGTTCGGCAATCCGACTATCTTTGTCGGTCTGGTTGAATGGGCCGACCGAATCATCACTGAATAGCAGGTATCCACGCGGAGGCTCGTCGACTCTACTCTTCATCACATCGTGAAATTCTCCCCGAGCTCGGCCGATCCACACGGCATCCACGCTTTTGCGATGGTAAGGTAGAATCGCAAGGCTGTAATCGGAGCGAGCGTGCCGCCAACTGTAAGAGGTTCGAAAGCCGAGGTTCTCAGCAGCGAATTGATTTTCCAGGGCCGCGTGTTCGCGCTCAGGCGCGAGCAGGTCGTCGAACCGAGCGGCCTTACGGTAACGCGCGACATCATCGTTCATCCAGGCTCGGCCGTGATACTGCCCGTGTTTCCCGACGGGCGCATCCTGCTGATCCGGCAATATCGCCACGCCGCCGGCGAATATCTTTGGGAACTCGTCGCCGGACACAAAGAGCCGAACGAAACCTTCGCCGAGGGCGCCAAGCGCGAGCTGATCGAGGAAACCGGCTATACCGCGAAGCGCGTCCGCAAGCTCCTCTCGGTCTTCCCTTCTCCGGGCCTGCTCAGCGAGCGCATGGAGATTTTTCTCGCCACAGGCCTTACCAAAGGTGCCGCGCATCCCGAGGCCGACGAAAAGATTACCTCGCGCATCCTGACGCTGCGCGAAGCCGAGCAGTGGATTCGCACAGGCAAGATTCACGACGCGAAATCCGTCTCCGGAATCCTGTACTACGCGCAGTTCGCTGCGCGCAAAAACGTAAAATGAGAGTCATTACAATCCTCATATTGGGCGCCGCACTGCTCATGAGCGCCACCGTCCGTCTTCCAGTGAGCTACGCGCATCCACAAACGAGTACGGACAATCGAGCGACGGGGCGAGTCGCCGGAAAGATCAAGCCGGGACATGGAAGCGGCTTTGAGGTATACCTTGTGGTCCCCGGAACTGGCACGAGCGTTGCCGAAACATCTGCTGACTTTGTAATAGAAGGGCATCGCGGCGAATTCGTCCTCGACGGCATCCGCCCCGGGATATATCGTCTCGATGTTAGTAGCCTCCCGGGCCTTGGCTGCGGGATTCTGCCGTGGTCCCAGACAGTCGCCGTAGAATCCGGGAAAACAACCCGCGTTACGATAAAACTCAAAGTCACACGTCATGCGCGTTGCGAATGAGCGCAAACTGAACTCAACGGATAACGACAAATGGAAAACCGCGAAGTAGCCAGGATTCTCCGCGAGACCGCGCAGCTCCTCGAGCTCGACGGCGCCATCATCGGCCGCTATCGCAGCTACGAAAAAGTGGCCGAGCTGCTTTACAGCATCCACGAGCGCATCGAAGACCTCGCCAAAGATGAGAAAAAGCTCAAGGAACTGCCCGGCGTCGGCGATGGCATGGCCGAGCACATCCGCGAAATCCTGAAAACCGGCGACTACAGCCTGCGCCGCAAGCTGCTGAAGAAATATCCTCCCACGCTGCTCGACCTGCTGAGCCTGCAATCGCTCGGGCCGAAGAAAGTGGCGTTTCTCTACAGCGAATTCAAAGTGGCCACCGTCGAGGGCGTGGAAAAACTCGCGCGCGAAGGCAAGCTGCGCGACCTGCCCGGATTCGGCGAAAAGAGCGAACAAAATATCCTCAAGGCCGCCGAGCAGTTCAAGCATCTCGGGGGCTCGGGGCGATATCTGCTCAATGTCGCCGACGATGAAGCGCAAAAACTCGGCGCCTACATCGCGAAGGCCGGCGAGGCGGTTGAGTCTGTGACGCCCGCTGGCTCGCTGCGCCGTGGCAAGGAAACCGTCGGCGATCTCGATTTGCTCGTCACCATGCGCCCGGGGCGTGACAAGCAGAAGGACATCGACGCCGTCGCGGCGCACATCCTGAAATATCCCGGAATCGACCGCGAGCTCGCGCACGGCGAAAACAAAGTGAGCTTCGTCCTCGGCCGCGGCTTGCAGGTGGATGTCCGGCTGCTCGAAAAGAAGAGTTTCGGCGCGGCGCTGCTCTATTTCACCGGCTCGAAGGAACACAACGTCGCGCTGCGCGGGCGCGCCAACGACATGGGCTGGACGCTCAACGAATACGCGCTCACCACGCTCAAAGGCGGGCGTGCCGTCGCCGGCAAGACCGAAGAAGAAATTTACGCGAAGCTGAAGCTCGCGTATATCGAACCCGAATTACGCGAAATGACCGGCGAGATCGAAGCCGCCGAAAATGGGACGCTGCCGCACCTCGTCGCGCTCGCCGACATCCGCGGCGACCTCCAGATGCATACCACCGCCTCCGACGGCCGCAATTCGATCGAGGAAATGGGCGAAGCGGCGCGCGCCCTCGGCTACGAATATATCGCGCTCACCGACCATTCGCAGGCCGTCACGGTGGCGAACGGAATGGACGAGAAACGCACTCTCGCGCAGATCAAGAAGATTCGCGCGGCCAACGAGCGCGTCTCCGGAATCCGCTTGCTCGCCGGAATCGAAGTCGATATCAGGAAAGATGGCTCGCTCGACCTCGAGGATGAAGTGCTCGCCGAGCTCGATGTGGTCGTCGCGTCCGTGCACTCCTACATGAATCTCGAACGCGCCGAAATGACCGAGCGCATCCTCGCCGCCATCGAAAATCCCTACACGCAGATCATTGCGCATCCCACGGGCAGGCTGATCCTGCGGCGCGACCCCTTCGTCTGCGACATGGAGAAAGTGCTGGATTCGGCGGCGGCTCACGGCGTGGCGATGGAGGCGAACGCCTTCCCGGATCGTCTCGATCTCTCGGACGTCCACCTGCGCATGGCCAAAGAGCGCGGATGCAAAATCGTGATCTCGACCGACTCGCACTCGACGGCGAATCTGACAAACATGAAATATGGAGTCGCCACGGCCCGCCGGGGCTGGATCGAGAAGAAGGACGTGATCAATACGCTGCCGCTCGAGAGGTTCCTGGCCGCCCTGCGGCCCAAGCCGCATGCCGCCAAGGGCCAGCCAGCCGCAAAGCGCAAATCCGCCTGACGCGGCATGCTTCCCAGGCGATTGGCTGCCAAGGCCGCCCATTCTTGGCTTTTTAAGGGCGTTTAAGCTCCCGCTAGGGGGATGCTCCAGTCCCCTCCTATTGCAATCTTTTTTCGCTTTTGTTTTGCCACGGGCTACACGGAGTAGGAGACGGTATCGTCATCGACGATCACCGGTCCGGCGGACTTCGAGGCGACCGCCGGCGACTTCGAAACACCGCGCCGCATCGCCACGATCCCGGTGCGAACCACTTCCACGAGCCCGAACGGGCCCAGCAACTCGAGCAAACGGTCCACTTTCTCTTCGCCGCCCGTCAATTCCACGATGATCGATTCCGCCGCGATGTCGAGCACCTTCGCGCGAAACACGGTGGCCAGCTCGAGCACCTGCGAGCGCGTCTCGAGTGTGGCCTTCACCTTGATCATCGTGAGATCGCGCATCAGCGACGGCTGATTCGTGATGTCGTCGACCAGCAGCACGTTCACGAGTTTGTAGATGTTCGCAACGATGCGCCGCGCCTGATCTTCGTCCGCATCCGTGACGATCGTCATGCGCGAGACATCCGGTTTTTCGGTGCGGCCGACTGTGAGCGAGTCGATATTGAAGGCGCGCCTGCGGAAGAGCGACACCACGCGCGAGAGCACGCCCGGCTTGTTTTCGACGTACACCACAAATGTATGCAGCATGATTTTCCTATTCGTCTTTCTTCACGATTCGCCTTTGTTCTATTGCCTATTCGTCGTCGGCGGTTTCGACCAGGGGATTCGGCCGCCGGATCATGTCGTGCAGCGCCGCGCCCGCTGCCACCATCGGGTACACGGTATCTTCCTGCTCGACCTTGAAGTCAATCAGCACCGGGCCTTCGTGCGCCCGCGCCGCGCGTACCGCCGGCACCACGTCGCCGCGCTTCTGGACGATCGAGCTCTTGATGCCGTAGGCCTGAGCCAGCATCGCGAAATTCGGATTCAGCAGCGGCGTCGCCTCGTAGTTGCGCTCGTAGAAAAATTCCTGCCACTGGCGGACCATGCCGAGGAATCCGTTGTTGATAATGGCGATGTTGATCTTCAGATTTTCCTGCACGATGGTGGCGAGCTCGGCCATGGTCATCTGGAATCCGCCGTCGCCGACCACCACCCACACATCCGCGTCCGGCCGGCCGACTTTTGCGCCGATCGCCGCCGGAAGCGCGAATCCCATCGTGCCGAGGCCGCCCGAAGTGACCAGCGAACGCGAATGCTCGTGCTTGTAATATTGCGCCTCCCACATCTGGTGCTGCCCCACGTCGGTGACGATAATCGTGTCGCGGTCGCGCGTCTCATGCCACAGATCGTTGATCACGTGCGCGGCGTAAAGGTGGCCATTGTCCTGAAGGTTCTGTATATCGCGGACAGCGGTGTCGCCTTTGAGTGCGTGGATGTGCTCGATCCAGTCGCTGCGATTAGCTTGCGCTACGCGCGGCAGCAGTTCCTGCAGGATGTGCTTCAGATCGCCGACGAGCGCCACGTCGACTTTCACATTCTTGTTGATCTCCGCCGGATCGATGTCGATGTGGATCTTCTTCGCGTTGGGCGCGTAAGTTTTCAGGTTGCCGGTCACGCGGTCGTCGAAGCGCATGCCGAAGGCGAGCAGCAGGTCGGCATCCTGAATGGTTTTGTTCACCCACGCTTCGCCGTGCATGCCCATCATGCCCAGATTCAAAACGTGCGAGGCCGGCAGCTCGCCAAGACCCAGCAGCGTCATCGCCACCGGAATACAGGTTTTCTCCGCGAACGTTTGCACCTCGCGCTGCGCACCCGAAACGAGAATTCCGTGGCCGGCCAGAATTACGGGACGCTTCGCTTCGGCGATCAACTTCAGCGCCTTTTCGTATTCCGCCTGCGCGGGCGAGAGGTCGGGGCGATAGCCGCGCATTTTCGGCGCGGCGGCGTCCCAGTCATAGCTGCCCGGGCCCTGCTGCGCGTCCTTGGTGATGTCGATCAACACTGGTCCGGGCCGCCCGGACTTCGCGACGTACATCGCTTCGCGGACGGCGGGCGCGATATCGTCCGCGTGCGTCACGAGGTAGTTGTGCTTCGTGATCGGCAGCGTGACGCCGGTGATGTCCGTCTCTTGAAACGCATCCGAGCCGAGCAGCTTGCTGCCGACCTGGCCGGTGATGCAGACGATCGGCGATGAGTCCATCATGGCGGTCGCGATGCCTGTCACCATGTTGGTTGCGCCGGGGCCGGATGTGGCCACGGCCACGCCGACGCCGCCCGTCGCGCGCGCATAGCCGTCGGCCATGTGCGTCGCGCCCTGCTCGTGGCGTACGAGAATGTGGCGGATCGAGCTGTATCGGAGCGCGTCATACGCCGGCAGGATCGCCCCGCCGGGATAGCCGAAGACGGTCTTCACGCCCTCGCGCTCGAGGCACTCCCAAAGGATTCTTGCGCCGATCATTGGTTCTTGCTTCGCGGATTCCTTCGGCGATTCTTTCTTCTGCCCGGACTCTTTTTGACTGCCCATTTCTCGTCTCCCTCAGCCGCAAAAAATAAAACCCACCTTGCCAGCGTCTCTGGCGGGTGGGTTTCTTGAGCTTTCCGGTTGCGTGTTACTCAGCTCAGTCATGCCCTCCGGGCAGAGACGCGTCTACGAGCCGTACTACCACTACTATTTCGAGTCGAAGCCGGCTTGTGTTGAGCATCATATTCGCGTCCACCAACTGAGCCATTCCTTGGGCGCGCCAGACTCGCGCGTCCCTCGACACAAGCTAAGTTATCCTCAGCGGATTCGTATGTCAAGAAAGGTTTCGCGCGAGTAGCGGGTCAGTTTCCGAATAGCCGACAATCCGGGAGACATCTCCGCGAATCGGGACGCCAGATGGTTCACTTCTACGAAAGCGCATGTTTCGTCAAGGTGGGCTACTTCCGATCCTCCGAGAGCCTCGCAGGAAATGGCTTCAGGCCCCCGAGACAGTTCGGCGAAGAGATTTCTACGGCGTTTACTGATTCTGGAAGCCTCAATACAGACGCAGAGACACGCCTACTTCGTCTCCGTCTGGCGCTGCGACCGCTTAAAGCGGCTTGCGTATTCGCCAGCAGTAATGCCGAGAACACGTAGGAACGTTCGGCGCATGGCAAGCGGGGTCTGAAATCCACAAGCATCCGCGATCTCCTTTAGGCCCATCGCGGAGCTATCGATCATTTGCTGCGCCGCCTCCACGCGCATGCGATCGACGAACTGCCCTGGATTCATTCGCGTTTCGCGGAGGCAAACACGGGTGAAATTGCGTGCGCTCATTCCCATCCGTTTAGCAAGTCTTTCAACGCTTAAATTCTCACGCAGATTCTCAATCATCCAAACCTGCAGTTCGCGGAGTGGCTGCGATGTTGCCGCTTGCCGCGAGAGCATATGGCTGTATTGGGACTGCCCGCCCGGACGAACGAGAAACATCACCAATATCCGTGCGATTTCGAGAGCAACCTGGTGACCGTGGTCCTCTTCTACGAGTGCCAGCGCCAAGTCCATTCCAGCCGTAATACCTGCCGACGTATAAATCGACCCATCACGCACATAGATCCGATCAGGCTCAACTACGATGGAAGGATATTGCCGGGAAAGCTTGTCGCAATAGGCCCAATGGGTGACCGCCCTTTTGCCGTCAAGCAGTCCAGCAGCTGCGAGCACGAACGTTCCGGTGCAGATAGCCGCCACCCGACGAGATCGAGATGCCAACTCAGTGATGCGCTTTAGATAATGGTCGTCATACAGTTCGTCATTCGCCCCTGGACCGCCCGCGACCACCAGTGTATCGATCTGCGCGGCCAGGTTTGTGAAGGGAACGGCATCCGAGATTTTGAATCCATGATTCAGTTGCAACTCTGTTGTGCCTTCCGGGCTGGCCACCACCACTTCGTACTCCGGAGCGAATTTAAACACCTCGAGCGGACCGACAAGGTCCAGCATGTCCACAGGCTGCGGGCCAGTAATTACGATTCTCCTCATCTATGACCCCCTCGATACATTAACCCGTGTGCGAAACCCGTGTCCGATTTTGATTCATCTATGTCGTGGCGTTGAAGTTCCCGTTGGGAATTAGTGTTGCCCTCATCCAACGATATCGGAGTCAATGACTTCCGACTTGCGACCAAGGTCAGTCGCGGTCACAAAGGAGCATCGGATGAGAAATACGTATCGCGCGATGGAAATAACTTCGCCACGCGTTTTCTCCTTGGTCGAAAGAAAGGTCGCCTTCCCCGGCGCCGGACAGGTGCGTATCCGCGTCGAGGCTTGCGGCGTATGCCATTCGGATGCGGCAACTGTGGAAGCGCAATTCCCCAACCTTTCTTATCCGCGCGTGCCTGGCCACGAGGTTATCGGACGAATAGAGGAAGTGGGGCCTGGCGTGACAGCGTGGAAGGTCGACCAGCGTGTCGGAGTTGGATTTTTCGGAGGTGAAGACGGAACCTGCGAGGCCTGCCGCCGTGGTGAGACCGCCTATTGCCAAAATGCAATTATGACCGGCATCACAACTGACGGTGGCTACGCGGAAACGATGATTGCGGAGGCGCGCGCGCTTGCCCTGATACCCGATGCACTCAAGTCAGAAGATGCGGCCCCCCTGGTCTGTGCCGGCATAACAACCTTCAACGCGCTTCGTAACGCCGCACGTGCCGGCGACACCGTTGCCATTCAGGGAGTGGGCGGGCTTGGCCACCTTGGCGTGCAGTTCGCATGAAAAATGGGCCTGCGCACCGTGGCGATCGGTGGGGGCCCCGACAAAGAGCACCTGGCCCAGAAATTAGGAGCGCACATCTACATCGATGCCAAGGCAGAAGACGCGGCGACAGCACTGCAAAAGCTCGGAGGCGCAGATGTCATCCTTGCGACCGCGCCAAGCGGGGCCGCAATCGGTAGCTTGCTTCCCGGCCTTAAAACTCGGGGCAAACTTGCGGTTGTCGGAGTCTCAGGTGATGCCATCCCAATCAACGGCGTACCGCTTATCTTCGGTGGCCGGTCAGTTGTTGGCAGTCTCACCGGAAGAGCGATCGAGACTCAAGACACTCTTGATTTCAGCGTACTCACAGATGTCCGTCCAATGATCGAAACACTTCCGCTTGCAAAAGCCGAGGAAGCATACAAACGAATGATGGATGGCAAGGCACGCTTCCGAGTAGTGCTCACTATGACCTGAACAAGTTTAAAAGCCTGCGGCAAAACGGAGCACAAACCGAACGTCCCAGAGGGAGTTGGATGAATTCATTCCAGGAAATCTTTAACAAACAGAAGGCGTACTTCGATTCGGACGCGACCAAATCGTACGAGTGGCGCATCGATCAGCTGACACGCCTTGAGAACTTGTGCAATGAGAACGCCGAGGCTCTTGAGGCTGCGATGAGCAGCGACTTCAAGACCGCCAGCCAGGAAAAAGTCTTCGAGATTATGGCGCCGGTTGGGACCGCCGCCTTCGCGAAGCAAGAGCTGAAAGAGTGGATGAAGCCCGTAGATGTCGTCGTTCCGAAAGCCCTTCGGGAAAGCGGACATACTGCCAAGGTCTATCGAGAACCATACGGCGTCACTTTGGTGATTGGTCCATTCAATGGGCCATTGACCCTACTTTTCGATCCGGCGTGCCAAGTTCTTGCGGCTGGCAATCCGTGCATTCTCAAACTCTCCGAGGGTTTGCCCGCCACCAGCAAGGTCCTACTGGATCTCATTCCGAAATACTTCGATCCTCGGGCCGTTACTGCCGTTACGGGAAGTAAGGACGAGGTGACGGAACTGCTCAAGCTGCCTTTCGACTTCATTTTCTTCACCGGCAGCGTCAAGGTTGGCAAGATCGTCATGGAAGCGGCCGCAAAAAATCTGACTCCGCTACTTCTCGAACTCGGGGGGCAGAACCCAGCCTTTGTTGATGCGACCGCGAACATCCCGGATGCGGCCAAGAAAATTGTCTGGGGCGCAACGGCCTGGGGTGGGCAGTGGTGCACCTCTCCCGGGTATGCCTATGTGCACGAATCGATTGCAGACGAGTTTGTAAAGGAATGCAAGAAGGCCGTGATCGAGTTGTACGGAACCGATCCGAAAAGAAGGCCTGACGACTACTCGCGCATCATCAGCCCGAAAGCCGTTGACCGGTTCGTATCTTTAATTGATCAGAGCAAGGTTGTGGCTGGAGGTTCTGCCGACCGCGAGGCGCGCTACCTCGATCCCACGATCTTGTATCCGGTCACTTGGGACGACCCGATTATGGAGGACGAAATCTTCGGGCCGATTCTCCCAATCCTCACCTATAAAGACATGGATGCGGCCATTCGTGAGGTGAAGAAGCATCCAAAGCCCCTTTCCGGTTTCCTTTTCAGCCGTGACCAGAAGGCCATCGATCATTTTCTCGCAAGCTTGTCCTTCGGCGGGGGAGCCATCAATCAGGTGAACATCCACCTGTTTGTCGAGACGATGCCTTTCGGGGGTGTTGGATACTCCGGCATCGGTCACTATTACGGCAAGGATGGCTTTGACGCTCTCACGCACGCTAAATCGGTTCTCATCTCTCCGCCCGACGTGGCGATCGAACATTTGTTCCCGCCTTACACGGAGGAGAAGGTCAAAGCACTCAGCCAGTGGTTTGAGTATTGAAAGGAAGGGTCGCCCGCAATTTCGATCGGAGGCCTAAACATGATTTTGGCAGGAATCAAAGTAACTGATACGCGTCTGGTCCGCGACGCGATTGACCTGGCCCGGAGTTCGTCGGAGCCATATCTTTTCAACCATGTGATGCGTTCCTGGTTATTTGGGATTCTGCTCTCAGAAAACGCCAGACCTTTGCCGGACCCCGAACTCCTCGCCGTTTCCACCGTTTTGCACGATCTGGGTTTGACCGACCGGTACACGGCGGAGGATCGGTTCGAGGTCGACGGAGCAAATGTAGCGCGGGCGTTTATGAAGGAGCGCGGTATCTCGACGCGGCGGACGCAGGTCGTGTGGGATGCGATCGCCCTTCACACCACCCGCTCCATCGCTCTTCACAAAGAGCCTGAGGTCGCAATGACCCATTCAGGAATCGCCGTAGACGCGATCGGGTTTGGTCTCGATCGAATTCCGCTAGACAAACAACGCGCGATCCTCGCGGAGTTTCCTCGCTTAGCACTCAAGAACCAACTCCAGTCGTCCCTTTGCAACATCGTTCGCCGCAAACCGGCGACCAGCTTTGACAATATTCTTCGGGATTTCGGCACCCGGTACGTCGAGGGGTTCGCTCCTCCGAACTTCGCGGACGTAGTAGCAAACGCACCTTTTTCCGAATAGTCGTTCCAGCGAGGACATCGGTTCATGAATATGTTCCGCGCTGCCCTTTCTAGAGATTTCTGGATCACGGGAGGTGCGATTGCTCGCTATCTTCCTCAAGCATTTCGTACGAAGCAAATTGATGGGAATCTCTTTTTCACGGAGCAGAAGCGACAAGAGTGCCGTCGGCGTGTCGAGAGTCTGACGCCAGGCTCGCAGCGCCCGTGGGGAACCATGGAAGTCGACCAGATGCTTCACCATCTCGACCTTGCGCGCGGAGGCTCACAGGGCTTCTACGATCTTCCGGACGAGAGAGCGACGCTCGCAACTCCCTTTCGCGATTCGTCCGTGTTTTTTCGAGGAGTGTACTAGGACAAGCTCCAGTACGAGCTTAGTGGAAATTCGATTCACTGAACGTGGGCCGATGGCCACGGATGTTCCTCTTGGCACACTTCCGGGAATCCCCGCGCTTGCTCCTTCTGCCTTGCAATCAATCGGTTACGAACTTGGGCCGAGTGGATCATGCCGTGCAGTCGTTGCATCGAAGGAAAAGGGGAAGGGAGGGGGCCATGGTGGTGTTTTTGATGATTGGAGTTTTGGCATGCCTCATCTTTCTTTGCGTTTCACCGATGATTGCCCGTTTTGCATCGCGCAAGTCGCGCGACGCGGCTCCTTCGAAATCGCGCCCGATTCAGAAGCACACTTTCTCGGCCCGCTGATTCACAACCCTGGGGAGGGACTCGGCGGGCCAACGTAGGCCTTGGGAGACTGAACGATGGATTCGAAATGCACCGTTCGTATGAAACTGGGAACATGGTCGAGCCACCAGCTTGGGGGAACCTGGGCGCGCACCCTGCGCCGCGAGTCGAGAGGCCGGAAGAGACTGAAGATGTCGCTGCCCCTTCACGTGCGCACGCTCGACGACCGCTTTGAGGACAATGAGGACCTGGGCGAGGTGGTCGATTTCAATACCGACGGCCTCTACTTCACAACGTCGAAACTCCACTACGAGCCGGGAATGAAACTCGGCATCACCTTCCCCTTCGGCGAGAACGTGTCCGCGCGCCGGAAATTTGTCGGGTCGGTCGTACGCGTGGAGCATCGCTGGATCGGAAGCCGCGGAATCGGGATTCGGCTCTCGGATGAGGGGTCTGCATCGTGAGCTTCCTCTCAATTTGGCCTTTGGGCAATCATCGTGGGATTGGGCTTGTGGGGGATCGAACCGCTGGAGACAATACTTGTGTACCAGCCGTCCGCCCTTCGTACCTGGACGAAAAGCATCCGAAGCACGAAAACGGAAAGCAGGTAGCGAATACGATGCACGACAAGGGTCAGAAGAAATACTCGTCGGGTGCGGCCACCCGGCAAACCGGTACGACAGAAGCCGAGCGCCGCGGCGCGGACCGCCACATCTTCACGGCGTCCGCCGAGGTCGTCGATATGGCGACGGGCGCGCGATTCTCGACCAGAACCACGGATTTGGGCCCCGGCGGATGCTTTGTCGACACGCTGTCTCCATTGCCCGTCGGTTCACAAGTCCATGTAAGCGTTCGCAAGGGAGAGACGCACTTTCGGTGCGAAGGCACCATCGTGTATTCGCAGGATGGCCTTGGCATGGGCATCGAATTCGAATCTCTCGACGCCACACAACAGCAACATCTCGAAACCTGGCTCACCGAGCTTACGGGCGGACGCTATATTCCAGCGGTCGATCTTCGCCGCGAAAAGCGGGCTCCGAAATCCAGCAGCGGCGATCACGCCATGGTCGTTCGTTTGATCCAGTTGTTGATTGGCAAGGGCCTTTTGACCGAGGCCGAGGGTCAGTCCATTTTGCACGACCCCTTGCTATAAGGCGCCAAACAGGCTGCCGAGGCTCTGACAGGCTGATCTCCAACCGCCGCACGGACGTGCAGGTATTTCCTATCGCAGGAAATTTTTCCCCGATTCGTGTCAAATTGTCGTCCTGGCACTTAGCTAACCCCTTTGAATTCAGTGGCTGTTTCAAGCCTGGCCTGGCACAACTCGTGCACATACGAAAGGGTGAGGGGTGAGTCCGATGGGGGAACGAAGAAAAGCCCGGCGATACGAAGTTTATCTGCCTTTGCAGGTTTGCATGTCGCGTAAGCGTCCAGCGGAATTCCACACGGCGCAGCTTCGCGATATTTCCCGGTCCGGCATCTACTTCCAGTCGAATGTATCGGTAGAGCCCGGCGCGGGAATGGAACTCACGTTTGCGCTGCCCACGGACAAGGAACGGGGAGCATCCGTCCTGGTTCGCGCGAGCGCCAAGGCGTTGCGGGTAGCAGCTGTGGAGGGCGAAATAACGCCCATCTACGGCGTCGCGGCCAGCATCGACCGAATCGATTTCGTCCGCCCAGTCGTCGCGACCAACGCCGCCTGATCGCGCTGGTTCCTGCCGCTTCGCCGGTTTCGGCTACAATTGCCGCCGATCGCCCTCTCTTTGTGATCACGTTCGCGTTTGCCGTCGCTTTAAGACCACCGCTAGAATGGCCGCGTGCGTATTTCCCCGCGATCGAGCGCGCGTTCGTGCGAATCCTCCGCCGAGCCTGCCGATCTCGAGCGCCGCGTTTTGCGCGGACTCTGCCACGCCAAGCTAGCGCGCCCGATGTGGGCCAAGATCTCGCGGGCTCTGCGCGAGTATACGTGGCGGGATGTTGAGCACGGCCTTGTGTACGCGGCGATTGAGCGCCTCGGCCCTCACGATCCGAAAACACTGCGCGAGCAACTCCCCGCGCAGGCCACGCGCATGGGATTCCCGGATATCGATTGGCGTGCATACTTTTCCGTGGGCGAAAAGCCTAGTGCGACGCCGGGCGCCGATCAGATCGTGCGCCAGATCAAGCGGCTGATTCGGCCGCCACGAACCGCCGCAGCGCGCAAGGGCGATAAACGCGGAGGCCGGCGGCGCCCGGCCTGATTCCTGCTAGTCCTTGAAGGAGAAGTTGACGCCCGTCGTCAGAATGAGGTCGTTCCTCAGCGTGCCGGGAATGGGGTCGCTGAGGAAGCGATCGCTCGCCGTTGTCTGCCAGCCGAGCCATTTGTTGATTTTCGTGGCCAGCCCCAAGTCGAACGCGAAACGGTATTGACCCGTATTGCTCAGATCGGGATAGAAATAAAACTGCTCGTTCACCGTAGTCGATTTTCCGAGCTTGCGCATGAAATCTTCGCCCGCCGTCACGCCGGCGATATTGCGCTGTATCGCCGGGGTGGACGGATTCGCGGAATACGATTCGCGCGTATAGTTGCCGCCGAGCAGCAGATCGAGCGTCATATTCGGCTGCTTGATCGCGTGGTACCCAAAGCCGGCGCTATAAATCGAGCGCAAGTTCAGGTCCTGAAGCTCATTGTATTCATAATCCGCGCTGCCGAATGCGAAGGCGAGCGAGCCGATATTGTGGTCGTAGCGCGCGCCGCCGCGAATGTCGTTGGCTGTGACGCCGCCCGAGCCGGGGGTGTTGTCCGAGTCGTAGATCGACGAGGCGTAGGTGAGCAGTTTGTCGTTGAGCGTGGTGCGCGCGCCGTTGAAGCCGATCGCGAGATTGGTCGTATTGCTGTTGCCGCGGGCCAGCGAGAATCCGACCGTCGCCGCGCCGTCCCAATTCTCGGAAAAACCCGGATGGAGCGAATGTTCGTAGGCCGCCTGCTCGGATTCGGATCGCACCATGGTTACGTCGCCGAGCGGCACCTGGACCGTGCCGGCGTTGGACGTTGCGACCTCGAGATTCGTGTCCTCCATGGCCAGTTTTCCGCTGACGATCTTCTTGTCTTTCGTCGTTACGGCGACCGGCGCCTCGGAAACAATCTGCTTCACCGCCGATACCTGCACGCTGATCTCTCCCGCGTAATCGGTTTTCAGGGTCAACTGCTTCCCGTCGGAATGCTCGATCGTGCCGGTGAAATGATCGCCGTTCTTCATGAGAATCGTGTCTGCCTTTGCCGCGCAGGCAAGGCCTATGAACAGGAAAATTGCCCCGAGAAGTTTCATATGGATGGTCCTTTCGGAGAAGAGATCGGCTGGGAGAATTTAAGTCTATCAGACGATGAAAAGTTCGCGAGCGGCAATTACGTCAGCAATGATTAAGCAGCCCGCGCAATCGCATCGCTGATCGCCCGCGGCGATGCGGCAAGAGTCGCGTTATTTCTTCGGCGCTCCCTGCGCAGCGAGTTCGAAGTCGATGTATTGTACGAGTGTTTGCGGATCGCCTCCGGCCAGCGGCCGGCCGTTGACGTACGCCGTCGGCGTGCTGTTCACACCGAGCGCCACGCCCTCCGCGCGCTCCGCATCGACGGCCTTTTGCGCGTCCGCCGAGGAGAGGCACGCCTTGAATGTATCGGCATTCAGTCCGGCCTGCGATGCGTACGACACCAGCTTGTCCCACACGTTTTCGGGCGAAATCACATCCTGATCATCGAAGATCGCGTCGTGGACCTTCCAGAAAGCTTCCGGCGACTGCTCGTAGGCGCAGTGCGCGCCGATCGCCGCCGTCTGGGCCCAGGGATGAATCGTGGTGAGCGGGAAATTCTTGTAGACGAAACGCACCTGCGGATATTTCGCCTCGATCCCCTGCAGGCTCTCGTAAAGCTCGCGGCAGTGCGGGCACTCGAAGTCGGCGAATTCAACCACCGTCACCTTCGCGTCCGCGGGGCCTTTCGAGGGACTGCCGGCCAAATGAATCTTGGACAAATTATCGGCGAAGGGGTCGGTATGCATGTCGAAAATCTCGCCGCGCAGCAGCGTCTTCCCGTCCTTGCTCACGTAGACTTCGCCGTCTTCCTTGTCGTTGTTCAGCGTCACTTCCACGGGCACGGCGTAGAAATCGGCCGCCGACGATTGCGCCAGAGGGCCGAGCTTCACGTCGATCTCCGGTCCCCAGGCGAAAAGCCTGCGCACGAATGCTTCCGTAGATTTGAGAAGCGCCTCATTTTCGGGAGAAGCGGCCGCAGCCGGGGCGGCGGGGACTGCGACGGACTGCGATACTTGACCGGCAGCGGGTAGCGCTATGAGCAATAGCGCCAAGCTACCCAACAACGCGTTTCTACACGACATCGGAATAAGTCCTCCATAAATTCGCCCCGGCTATCTTAGGAAGTCTAGAACAGGATAAAGAAAAAACGCGAGAAGAGCAAAACGCAATGTCGCCGCGGCGCGCGCCCGATCAGCGCGCCACCTGATTCGCGAGCCAGTCCCCTACTTCGCGCGTGCCGAGCGGCCCGCCCAGGTCGCCCGTGGTTTTGCCTTCGCGGATGGCCGCGCGCACCGCGTCTTCGACGAGCTGCGCCTCAGCCGCCCAGCCGAAATACGAGAACATCATCCCGGCCGCGAGCGCCGCGCCCATCGGATTCGCGATGTTTTTTCCCGCGATGGCGGGCGCCGAGCCGTGCACCGGCTCGAACAGCGACACCTGCCCCGGATGAATATTCCCCGATGGCGCGAGCCCGATTCCGCCGGCAAGCTGCGCGCCGAGGTCGCTGGCGATGTCGCCAAAGAGATTGCACGTCACGATCACGTCGAATTGCCCGGGATCGCGGACCATCTGCATCAGCAGATTGTCGATATACATGTGGCTCGATTCGATCTCGGGATATTCGCCGCGCATTTCCGCGAACGCGCGCTGCCAGAGATCGTGGCCGAAGGCGAGGGCGTTGGCCTTGTCGCTCATGCAGACGCGCTTCAGCCTGCGCTCGCGCGCGAATTCGAAGGCGTAACGCAGAATCCGCTCGACGCCCTTGCGCGTGTTGATGTCTTCCTGCGTCGCGATTTCGTCGGGAGTTCCCTTCTTGAAAAATCCGCCCATGCCGACGTAGGCGCCCTCGGTGTTTTCGCGAAACACCATGATCTGGATATCTTTTTCGGTGCGATCTTTGAGAGGGGTGAGACGGCGATCGAAAAGAACGCACGGGCGCACATTCACGTACAGATCGAGCTTGAATCGCAGGCCGAGCAGGATATCCGCGCCGTGCTGATTGCCGGGAACGCGCGGGTCGCCCAGCGCGCCGAGGAGAATGGCGTCGTATTCGCGGCGGAACATTTCGACGGCGCCGCGGGCAGCGTGGTGCCGTCGCGCAGGTAACGGTCCGCGCCCCAATCGAATTCCGTGAGCTCGACTTCACGCCCGCCTCGCGCGGCCGCCGCCTTCAGCACCTTCACGGCCTCGGGGATCACGTCCTTGCCGGCGCCATCGCCGGGGATCACCGCAATGCGCCTGCGCTGCGAAGATGTCGCCTCCGTCATTCCGTCGCGGAACGTAGCATGCGCTCGGAGTCGTGTCAACGCGCCTGGGGTGATCCCTCGAACTGCTATTCGAACGGTAGCGTCAACTGGTATATACTCTCGCCCGGACCGGGGGCCCTGCCGGGCTTTGGCCCGCCGCTGCCGAGCGACGAAGGCGCTTTGCGCGGCACCCGTCGTTGCGAACGATTTTAATTTCAAGCAGGCAAATCTTGAGGAGGCACCAGATGAGGAAGTTTGTAATGGCTTTTGGACTGGCTGCAATTCTGGCGGTCCCGGCGTTTGCGGCGACCACGACCTGGACGCTCGATCCCAATCACACGAATGCGCAGTTCACGGTTCGCCACCTGGGAATTTCAAACGTGCAGGGCGATTTCACGAAGATCAGCGGCACGGTCCAGCTGGACGATCAGGACATGGCGAATTCGAGCGTCGACGTCACAATCGACGTCAACTCGATCGATACGCGCGTCGCGATGCGCGACAACGACCTCAAGAGCGAGCACTTCCTCGACGCCGCGATGTATCCCACGATCACGTTCAAGTCGACGAAGGTCGAAAAGGACGGTGACGGCTATAAGGTGACCGGGAACCTCACGATTCGCGGCGTCACCAAGGAAGTCGTGCTCAACGTAGGCGCCCTGAGCGCCGCGCGCAAGGACCCCATGAGCCGGACGGGCGGATTCCGCCGCGGCGCGGCTGCTTCCCTCACGATCAACCGCCAGGATTTCGGCGTGGCCGCCGATGCGGGAATGGTTGGCGACGAAGTGGCGATTCAGATCGATCTCGAAATGACGGCGCCGGCGCCCGCAGCGCAATAGCCGCGCGCAATCCCCATACCGATTCGATCGCCGCAGCTTTCGCGGGCCCGGAGGTTCACGCCCCCGGGCCTTCGCTTTCTGCGATCCCCGCGTCGCCCGCGGAAACCCGTTCGACGAAGTAAACGCCGATCAGCACGAACACGCCACCTGAAATCAGATGGCCCGTCGGATGTTCGCCGAGAAATAAGATCGACAGGATGATCACGAGAAACGGCTGAATGTAGTTAATGGCCGCCACGCGCGATGCATCCAGGTGTTTCAGCACCCAGTAGAACAGCGTGTACGCCCCCACCGAGCTTCCGACCGCCATATAGATCAGCCCGCCCCAGCCCACCCAGCCCACGCTCTTCCAATCGAGCGTGACCGCCTGCTGCAACGCCAGCGGCAGCAGCATGATGGCCGCAGCCACCGTGATGAACGCGTTGAGAGAAATGGAATCGTATTTCCCGGTTCGCGACGCGTTCAATATCTTTTTGCCAAGGACGCTGTAGACCGCAAAGCTCATCGTGCTCACGAAGGTGATTGCATCGCCAATCACCGGCGATGAGTGGCCCACGCGCCCGCCCTCCGTCTCCAGCAGCATCACGCCGAAAAACGCAACCGCCATTCCCGCGATCTTGCCGGTGGTGAATGCTTCGAGCTTCATCGCGCGCGCGAAAACCAGGATCAGAATCGGCCCGAGCGCCTTCACCAGCACCGAGCGCTCCGAGGTGGTGTAGTCCAGCCCCACCATAAAGCAGCCTTGATTCAGCACCACGCCGAGAAAACCGAGATACGCGAACATCCAAAGATCGCGCCGCTGGAAACGAGCGCGCTCCCGGCGTATGAAATGGAGCGCGAGCATCAGAAGTGCCGCCAGCTCGATTCGCAGCGGCGCGAGCGTCCACGGACTCATGTGCCGCAGCGCGATTTTCCCGGCCGTGTAATTGAATGACCAGAGCAGCAGGATCAGTGCGAGCGTCGCGCCGAGGAGCACGCTGCTCGGCCGGCGGGTTTCCGCCGTTTGCGCCAGCGGGCTGGTACTCTCGGTGGTGGGCGTGGGCGCCAACTCCTACTCGAGGATTTCGCGGCGCTTCGTCAGCGCGTCGATGCGATCGATGCGCGGCGCGTAGCCGATGCCGGGCGCCGAGGGTACACGGATCGTCCCCTGCGCCGATACCTCGACCTCAGGATCGATGATGTCTTCGGCCCAGTAGCGCTTGCTGGCCGAGACGTTGCCGGGAAGCGAGAAATTCGCGAGCGACGACATCGCGATGTTGTGCGCGCGCCCAATCCCCGATTCCAGCATCCCGCCACACCACACCGGAATCGAGTTTGCCTGGCAGATGTCGTGCACCTGCCGAGCCGACGTGTGCCCGCCCACGCGCCCGAGCTTGATATTGACGATCTGGCAAGCGCGCAATTCGATGGCCGCGCGCGCGTTTTCCGCGTCGTGGATGCACTCGTCGAGGCAGATGGGCGTCTCAAGCTGGCGCTGAAGCTGCGCGTGCGAATATATGTCGTCGCAGCCGAGCGGCTGCTCGATCATCATCAAGTGAAACGCGTCGAGCTTCTTCAGTAGCGGCGTGTCGGCGAGCGTGTACGCCGAATTTGCGTCGGCCATCAGCCGCACGCGCGGAAAGCGTTCGCGCAGCGTCCGGACCGGCTCGACGTCCGTGCCTGGCTTGATTTTGATCTTGATGCGCTGGTATCCGGCAGCCAGCGCTTCTCCGACCTTCGCGATCAGCTTGTCCATCGTCGGCTGGATGCCGATCGATACGCCGCACGGAATTTCTGTGCGCGTGCCGCCCAGCAGCTTTGCGAGCGGCACGTTCTTTTGCTTTGCTTCGATGTCCCATAGGGCGGTCTCGAGCGCGGCCTTTGCCATGTTGTGCCCGCGCACTTGCGCGAACAAGGCCAGGGCCTCGGACGCCGACGCGATTTCCCTGCCGCGCACGATCGGCCAAAGGTAGTCGCGCAGGACGTACCACGCCGTCTCGATCGATTCGTAGGAATAGAATGGGTGCTCGCCCGCCGTCGATTCGCCCCAGCCCGCGATGCCGCCGCCCGCGTCCGCCTCGACCAGCAGGATTCGCCGCAGGTCGGTGGTGCCGAAGCTCGTCTGAAAGGGCGAAAGCAGTCGCAGATGAATCTCGCGCAGCGTGACTTTATTAATTCGCATCGCGTTCCTTTACTCTTCCCTGAATTCGGGCAGCTTCAGTCCGGCAATCGCGTGCGCCGGCTCGAGAATATAGCTCGTCGTCCCGTCGCTGCTCTCGACGCCCGTCGCCACGTAGCCCTTCGCAAACCATTCAGTGAACTGATCGCCTGCCTTTGCTTGAATGCGCGCGGCAGCATCGAGATCGCTTGCCCGGATTTTGGCGAAATCTGTCGGCAGCGCGATTTTCGCCGCCGGGCCTTTCGACGGCAGCGGATCGTCCGCCAGAATCGACTTCACGCGCTCGGAATCGAGCCGCCACTCCGCGACAAGCCGGTCCGTGGGCAACCCGCCGTGCAGCGGGCTTACCGTGACCCCGTAGCAATTCGGGATGTAACGCCGCGCCACGGCGCCCAGCCGCACCAGATTGAAATGGGCGTTCTTCAATTCCAGCGGATCGAATGTCCATTCGACGAGATGGATGCCGCGCTTCAGGGCGTCCTGCCGCTGAAATAATTTCAATCGCCGGCCGATTCCGAGGTCGCGGCATTCCGGCAGCACTGCGGTCATGTGCGAATGCAGGAACCTTTCGCCGTCGCGCACGCCGGTGAGCGCCAGCGTGAAGCCGACCATTTTCGACCCGTCGAACGCGCCGATCACCTGGCCGCCCGTGTGATGCGCCACCACGAAAATCGACGACACCACGGCGATCTCCTCGCCCCACGTGGCGTGCTCCACGCGGACGCACTCCTCGTATTCGGCGAGGTTCGCGCAGTGGCGAACTTCGATCTCATGCATGGCGCGCGGCTGAGTCATCAGGCGAAATGAAAGTATACGGGCAATTCCTGCGGAGTTCACCGGAAACGAATGGCCCGCCATGCGGGCGCGGCAGGGACGCGTTTATGTCGCGGCGGTCAATTGCCCGGCTTCGTGCCCGCGAACAGCGCCAGCTCGCGCCATTTCCAGTGGCAATCGACGTCCTCGAACCCGATTTCGCGCAGCCACGCAAGCTGCGTATCGAGATCGAGCAGCTTATTCGACGGATCCTCCTCCCCGGAAGCGAGCGCTCTGAGGAACGCGCCGTGCAGCGCGGGAGTGGGAGACGCCACGTGCTCGAGATTGCAAAACACGCCGCCCGGCGCGAGGATCGCGAATACTTCCTGATAGATTGCCCGTTTCCGCGCGTGCGGCACGTGGTGAATGGCAAAGCTCGATATCACCGTATCAAATCGTCCCATCGCGGGAAGCCGCTGGTCGAAGTCATGTGCGATGATCGTCACGGCGGGGTCTTGGCCGAAGAGCTTGTGCAGCTCCGCCAGCATCGTGGGCGAAAAATCCAGCGCGACGAAGTTCGCGCCGGGCCGCGCCGCCTTCACGAGGGCCAGCATACGCCCCGCGCCGCTGCCGAGATCGAGAATGCGCGTCGCGCCCGCTGGAATGAACTCGAGCAACGCCGCTTCGCCTTCCACGCGATGCGGAATCGAATCCGCCTTGCGAAGATAGTCGAGCGCATGCTCGGCTGAGGACCACAGATTCACTTCCGGCGACGTTCCCATTGGATCGGCTCCTTCTGTATCCATTAGGCGTCGCCGCGAAGTGCCGCGTCCAATTTATAGTGCTTGTCGGAAATATAAGCAGGCCTTATGTGCGGCCCGGAGCGACGCCATTACGCCTTTGCGGCCGCCTCGTGAGCCTTCGATTCATCCCATAATTCTTCCATCCGCTCGCGCGGCAAATCCGCGAACGGAGCGCCCTGCCGCGCGGCCGCCGATTCCATCCACTGGAATCGCCGCTTGAACTTCCGGTTCGCCGCCTTCAGCGCAATCTCCGGATCGACGCCCAGGAATCGCGCGATATTCACTCCCGTGAAGAGCACGTCGCCAACCTCTTCTTCCAGCCTGTGCGCCGATTCTTCCTTTGTAGGGGCGGGTTTCAAACCCGCCCGCTCGGCTGGCATCAGAGCCGAGAGTTCGCGTTTCTCTTCGTCGAGCTTGTCGAGAATTCCCGCGAGATTCTCCCAATCGAATCCGATGCGCGCGGCGCTACGTGTCAGCTGATATGCCTCGAGCACTCCGGGCAGCGAGCGCGACACGCCGGCCAGAATGGAGTCCTCGGCCGCGCTTCCCTCCTCCGCCCGCTCCTCGCGCTTGATCTGCTCCCAGTTTTTCAGCACCTCGCGCGAAGTCTTCGCGCTCACGTTGCCAAAAACGTGTGGATGCCTTCGCACCATCTTCGTGTGGACGGACTCGATCACATCCGAAATCGTGAATGCGCCCGCCTCCTCGGCAAGAATCGAATGGAACACCACCTGCAGCAGCAGGTCGCCCAGCTCGGAAGCGAATTCGCGCGGATCGCCCTCCTGCATCGCGTCGAGCACTTCGTACGCCTCCTCGATCAGGAATCTCCGCAGCGACTCGTGGGTCTGCTCGCGATCCCACGGGCACCCGCCCGGCCCGCGCAGCCGCGCCTGCAGCGCGACGAGCTTCGCGAACCACTTCCCCGCGGCCCGGTCGCGCGCCGTGATCCGAATCTTCGCCTGCGATCGCGCCGCCGGTTTCTTCGCCTTTTTCGCGGGTTGCCTGCGTGATGCTCGCCGCCGGTTCGCCATAAAAGTCGCCGTCCTCTCCGCAAACACGCCAATGTACAAGCCATCGCCGCCGGCTGCAACCGCGCTTCGCCCGCCGCCCTCGCGAGAGGCCTTCGTCTTGTAGCGCACACAGGCCGATGCTAGAATTTCAATTCAAGCATCGCGCAACTCTGAGGACATCACGTGCCTGATCCCAAGCAGGATGAAGGTTTCAAGGTAGTCGACCGGCGGCTTTTCACCGAAGACGGCGAGCTCCGCAAGGACGCCGTCGAGCAGGAGCGCCGCGACGAAGAGGCCGCGAAGGCCCGCAAGCCCGCGCCCTCCGCGCAATCGCCGAAGCCCGCTTCACCGGCTTCCGCAGGGGCTGCGCCCGTCGCACAAGCCGGCGCAACCGATGGGGCCGCCGCGGAGGCGGACGCGATTCCCCCCTCGCGCAATTTTCAGATGCTGGTCGATTTTCTTACGCGCAATGCGGCCGCGATGCTCGGCGGCATGGCCGACCCGCGCACCGGCCAGCCCTTTCTCGATCTCGAAGGCGCGCGCGAATTGATCGACATGCTCGACGCCCTGCGCGAAAAGAGCCGCGGCAATCTTGCCAAGGCGGACGAAGATCTCCTGGTCGAAGTTTTGGGCAGCCTGAAGCTGAGCTTCATGGAACTTTCCAAGGCCGCGGCCGAAGCCATGGCCAATAAGGCCGTAAAGCGCTAGGCCTTTGAAAACGGGCGGGCCACAGGGCGAGGCCAGGTATCCGACGATGCGGTTCGTAACCCTTCCTGCGAATTCATGCCTTCGCTGAAATTGACGGTCCTCGGATCAGGCACGTCGATGGGCGTGCCGACGCTCGGCTGCCACTGCGCCGTTTGCGAGTCCTCGGACCCGCACGACAAGCGCACGCGCCCTTCCGTGCTGCTCTCCTACGGGGGGCGCAACGTGGTGATCGACACGACGCCCGATTTTCGCTATCAGGCCATGCGCGCCCACATCGATCGCCTCGACGCCGTCATCTACACGCACGCGCACGCCGACCACATCCTCGGCCTCGACGATATTCGCCCGTTCAACCTGAAGCAGAAGGGCGTGGTCCCGATTTACGCCTCGGCGGAAACGCTCGCGCTGCTCCGCCGGCAGTTCGCCTATATTTTCGACGAAGCTCCCGCGGAAAGCACCGTGCCGCTCGTAGAGCTTCACGAGATCGACGGCCCCTTCGATCTCTTCGGCGCAAAGATCATCCCCGTGCCGGCCATGCATGGCTCTCAACCTGTGCTGGGTTTCCGCGTCGGCAGCGTGGCGTATCTCACCGATTTCAGCCGGGTGCCCGAAAGCTCGAAGGCGCTGCTGCAAAATCTCGATCACTTCATCCTCGACGCGCTGCGCTACGTCCCGCATCCGACGCACTCGACCGTTGAGCAGTCGCTCGCGCTGGTCCGCGAATTGAAGCCCAAGCACGCGTGGTTCACGCACATTTGCCACGATCTCGGCCACGCCGACGCCAACGCGCGGCTGCCCGAAAACGTGCGTCTCGCTTACGATGGACTCGAATTCGAGGCGCCGCTCTGATGCCCTTCGCGATCGCGCATTCCGAGGCCGAATGGGCCGCGCTCTTCGGCCAGCCCGCTGAGCCGACCGTCGTCACCGTCGGCAATTTCGACGGCGTGCATCTCGGGCACCAGCGCGTCCTGGGAACCGTGAACGAACTTGCTCGCCGGGCCAATTGCAGATCGGCCGTGCTGACTTTCTTCCCTCACCCCGCCAGCGTCCTGCGCCCGAAGGAAGCTCCGCCGCTGCTCATGACTCTCGATCAGCGCCTGGACGCGATCCGGCAACTTGGCATCGACGCCGCATTCGTGCTCCGCTTCGACATGCAGCTCGCCGCGGTTGCCGCGGAAGATTTCGTCCAGCGCTTCCTCGTCGACATGATGCATGCGCGCACGGTGCTGGTCGGGGGAAACTTCCGCTTCGGTCATCGGCAAGCGGGAGACGTAAAGCTTCTCGTGCAGCTGGGGCAGCGCTGGGGCTTCGATGTGAAGACGCTGCCGCCGGTGATCAAGGACGGCATCGTCGTATCGAGCACCGCGATCCGTGGCGCGCTGCGCGAGGGGCGCGTCGAAGACGCGCGCAGCCTTCTCGGAAGGCCTTACGCGCTGCTCGGCGAAATTCGCACCGGGACCGGCCTCGGCAGAAAGGTCATCGTCCCGACGCTCAATCTCGCAACCGAGCAGGAAATGCTGCCCAAGAACGGCGTCTACGCCACGGAGGTCGCGGTGCAAGAGAAAACGTATCGCGCCGCCACCAACGTCGGCTTCCGCCCTACTTTCGACGGCGGCCACATCACCATCGAATCGCACCTCTTCGATTTCAGCGAGAATCTCACCAGCGGAAAAATGGAAGTTCACTTTTGGGCGCGCCTGCGCGATGAGCGGAAATTTTCGGGTCCTGACGCGCTGCGCCGCCAGGTCTTGAAGGATATCGAGGAAGCTCGCCGCTATTTCGCGGCAATCGGAGTGTAGAGCGGCTTGCGCGGCTCGCGACGGCGCTTACGCCTTTGCGCGGCAATCGTCGCAGATTCCGCCGACTTCCGTGCGCGCGACCGTGATCTCGATGCCGCAATCGCGCGAAATCTGCTGCTTCAGCTCTTCGTAGAGCGGGCTTTCCACCTCGCGCACCTTCCCGCAGCGGATGCATGCGACGTGAATGTGGTCGCGCGGGCCGTGGCTTTCGTAGTAGTGGCGATGGCCGCGTAGGTGGAGCAGATCGAGCTCGTCGATCAGGCCCTGGCGCTTCAGCAGGTCGAGCGTGCGGTAGACGGTGACGCGCGTGATGTCCTTATCGATCTGCTGCGCGTTTCCGAGAATCTCCTCGGCATCCATGTGGCGCGACGCCGATTCGATCACCTGCAGTACCACGCGGCGCTGCTTCGTGAGCCGAATTCCGCGCCCCCGCAGCTCGCGCTGAAGACTCCCGTCCGGTTCCTGCGCGTTGATGCGCTCGCCGATCGAAACGCGATGTTCGGGCGTGGCTGACATAATTTTCCTGAAAGGTAGTATAGCAGAGACATTCCTCAGCTCGTGCGGCGGAAGCAGGGCTGCAGGATGAAGCGCAGGACGTTGGAGCGTCTGTAGGTGAAAGCGTGAGCCTTCAGGCTCGCGAAAAATGTGCGGAAATAATCGGACTTTAGCCCCCGGGCCGCTCTGCGGCTGCGACGGCGAGCTCTAGTGCCCGCGCGTCTGAATGACGCGCAGAATATCGCTGTACATCACGAAGGCGAAGACGCTCAGCAGGAAGACGAGCCCCACCTGCACGAACCGCTCCTTGAACGCGAGGCTCAGCTCGCGCCGGAGCAAGCCCTCGATCGCCAGCATCAGCACATGCCCGCCATCCAGAATCGGAATCGGCAGCAGATTGAGCAGGCCCAGATTCAGGCTGATCGCGGCGGTCAAGAACAGCAAGGTCATCGGACCCGATTTCGCGGCTTGGCCCGAAAGCTGGACGATCCCTACGGGCCCTGCGAGGTCGTGCACCGAAACCTTGCCGTCGAAGAGCCCGACGAGAACGTCGCCGATCTGCTGTGTCTCGTAGATTGTTTCCCGGACCGCGTGTTTCGCCCCTCCGACGAATCCATCGCGCGGCCTGCCCTGCTGCGAATCAATCGTCGCGCCGATCAGCCACGTCAAGCCGTCGCTATCGGGCGCTTTCGCATGCATGGGCGTGATGGTCAACGGCAGTGTTTTGCCGTCCCGCCCGATCAAAAACTGGATCGGGTGCCCGTCCGAACCGCGAATGGCAGCCACCGATTCCGCCGACGTGTCGACGGATTTGCCGCCGATCGAAAGGATGATGTCGCCCGATTTCAATCCGCTCTTATCAGCCGCCGATCCTGACTGCACTTGATCGATGGTGGGCGGCACGTAGGGAATGCCGACGGATGCGTAGATGCCCCAGAGAATCAGGAGTGTCAGGGCGATATTCGTGGCAGGCCCGGCGATCGCGATCAGGAAGCGCTGCCAGCGCGGGCGCGAGAGAAATTCGTAAGGAGCGCCGGTGCGCTCTTCGACGGGATTGTCGCCGGCCATCCGGACGTAGCCGCCGAGCGGCAGCGCGCTGACGCGGTAATCCGTATCGCCGCGCTTCACGCCCCAGAGGCGCTTGCCGAAGCCGATCGAAAAGACGTCCACGCGAACGCCGCAGAGCTTCGCGACGATGAAGTGTCCCCACTCATGCACCAGGACTAAGACGCCCAACACAATGGCGCCGGCGATGATCGCCCGCAAAAACGCGACAGCTTCCATGGTCCCTCAGTTCGTTGGGGTTTTAATTTAGCCGATCACTCATTCTACAGAATTCGCTTCCGTTTGAAAATGCATCCCGAGCGGGCTTGGTACCCAAAAGCATACCGCGTTGTTTGCCGGGCACCAAGATTAGTGCACGAGCCGTTTCCTGCCGCGCCCTGAAAACTTCTTGATCTCGAGATGCGCCAGCCGCCGCGCTTCCGCGTCCGCTGCGATCACCTCGCTGATGCTGCGAAGCGGGCCGCGCGGCATATGTTCCAGCACGCCCTCGACCGTCGCCGCGATGCCGAGAAAGGGCAGCCGCCGATCGAGAAACGCCGCCACGGCCACTTCGTCCGCCGCATTCAGCGCGCACGGCAGCGGCCCTCCCTCGCGAATCGCTGCTTTCGCAAGCTCCAGGCAAGGGAATTTTCGCGCCGGCACTTCCGCAAAGTCGAGCTTTTTCAGTGCGGACCAATCGAGCTCACAGTGGTTAGATGCAACTCGATCCGGAAACGTTAGCGCGTATTGAATCGGCATCCGCATATCGGTCGGGCCAAGCTGCGCCACGATCGACCCATCCACAAACTCGACCATCGAATGAATCGTCGACTGCGGATGAATCACCACGCGGATCTTGTCGAGGCCCACGCCGAAAAGCCAGCACGCCTCGATCACCTCGAAGCCTTTGTTCATCAGCGTGGCCGAATCGATTGTGATGCGCCGGCCCATGTTCCAGTTGGGGTGTGCCAGCGCCTGCTTGGGGGTTACTTTGCCCAGCCGCGAAATTGGCGTCTTGCGGAATGGGCCGCCCGAAGCCGTCAGGACGAGCCGTTTTACCTCGCGGGGCTCGCCGGCCCGGAGGCACTGATGGATCGCGTTGTGCTCGCTATCGACCGGCAGCAGCGAAACGCCATGCCGCGCCACCGCCGCCATCACCACTTCCCCGGCCGCCACCAGCACTTCCTTGTTCGCCAGCGCGATGTCGCGGCCCAGCTCAATCGCCTTGTAAGTCGCAGGCAGCCCTACCACGCCGACCGCAGCCGAAACGACCGTCTGCGCATCAGGATGGGTCGCGACGCGCTCGATTCCCTCCCCGCCAAAGACGATTTCGGGCAACTTCGTGTCGCCGCCTTTGCCTGCGCTCTTGCCGCGCGCTCCATTGAGCCGCGCGCAAAGCTCGGACGCATCCGCTTCCGTCGCCACCGACACCAGCGTCGGCTTGTGCCGCAGCGCCTGCTCGGCAACCAGCTTCACATTCGAGCCCGCCGCGAGGGCGACCACTTCGAAGCGCCCGGGCAGCGAATCCACCACGCTCAGGCATTGCCGCCCGATCGAACCTGTCGAACCCAATATCGCAATCTTCTTCATGCGCCCGTAATTCTATAGGCGTTTCGCGCAATTTGCGAACGCCGCACAAGCAATCTTTCCGGCGTATGTCGAATTCGGCAGCCGATCAAATCCGGGACGCCCGGATAAATCAGGGGCATTCGTTCTACTTGCAGTCGTCCCAATCCTCGTTAGTGAAAAAGCGAACTACGTACCAATGACTTTCTAAACGGCTCACGTCATCGACCGCGCATGGTATGCCGTCAAACTTGGTCGATTGACGACCCGGGGCAGATGCTGAGAGTGAATCGGCAGGATCAAAAACAAGATAGACAGTGGTGTCCTGCCCAGCAAAGCCCCAACCATCCCACTCGACGTGCTTCAACTCTCCGTTTCGCGGAGCATGCTGTGCCAAAACTTTCTCCTTGTAGCTACGCGACCACACCAGCCATTTCGCGGTCGTGCGGACCGCAGATGGATGGTAGGTGTGAAAAATAAATGCGAATACTGAAACGGCCCAAAGGGTCCCCAGTGTGACCAGCATGGTCAGACGCCTTCGGCGGACCTTGACGAAAATCGCGTAAGAAAGTAGCGCAATACTGACCACAATCAGAATCGGAACAAGAACGAACAAATACAGGATAAGTGCGGTGTCTAGCTGGCAGACAGCTATAGAAACGAAAATGACACACGCGACGAACCCGGCCAATAGGGGTGGCCGCCAATTAATCGGGTTCGCCTCAGGTGCTTTCTCAGCCATCTGCCCCCCCCGTAAGATCGGCTAAGAAGCAAGATTATCGTACTGTTTCCTTCCCTGCTTATCTTCTAACCCCGACAGTGCTAGATTATGGGCGCTCGAAACCCCGACAACTGAGGAGATACTCATGGTCCGGATGATGCAGAAGCTTGCGATTGCTGCCGCTGCGTTCGCCCTCGTGCTTGCCTTTGCGTCCTTCGCGAACGCGCGGCCCGCTGCGCCCGAGCGGCATGCCAACTATCTTCATGCGCTCGTCGATCTGCGCTTCGCGCGCGCCTTGATCTCGAATCCCGATAGCGGACGAATCCAGGATCCCGAGCGCCAGGCCGTGGCGGAAATCGACGCCGCCATCAGCGAACTGAAAGCCGCGGGCATCGACGACGGCAAGGATGCCAACGATCATCCCGGCATCGATTCGCATCTCCGCTGGATTCCCCGGCTGAACAAGGCCGGCAAGGTGCTCGACAACGCGCATGATGAAGTCGCCAAGGAAGAAGACGACCCGTCGGCGCAGGGCCTTCAAGGACGCATCCTCGAACACATCGGCAAAGCGCGCCGCCACGTGGAAGAAGCCATCGCCACCGAACAGTAACGCGCCACCAGCGCGGGTCGTTCGTCGCGGAGAACAAGCCCCAACATGTGTGCCCCGCCGCAGCTGCCATCGCGCTGTGATACGATGTTTGGTGAAGTTCTAGGACGAAAAACAATTTGAGCACATCTTCTTCGTTGTGGGCCATTCCGCTCGGCGGACTGGGCGAGTTCGGCATGAACATGATGGCCCTGCGCTTCGGCGACGACATCATCGTGATCGACGCCGGCCTGATGTTCCCCGAGCAGGAACTTCTCGGCGTCGACATCGTCATCCCCGACATCACCTACCTGAAGCAGAACAAGCGCATGGTGCGCGCGATCATCCTGACGCACGCGCATGAGGATCATATCGGCGCGATTCCCTACATCCTCGGCGATCTCAACGTGCCGATCTATGGCACGCAGTTCACGCTCGCGCTGGTGCGCAAGAAGCTCGAAGAGCACGGCCTGCTGGATTCCGCCAAGCTGCACGAAGTGGCGCCGGGCGACATCACCACGCTCGGCCCGTTCCAGATCGAGTATCTGCACGTGACGCACAGCACGATCGATTGCGTCGCGCTCGCGATTCGCACGCCGGTCGGCGTCGTCATCCACACCGGCGATTACAAGATCGATCCGACGCCGGTGGACGGAAAACCTTTCGACCTGCACGCGTTTGCGCGCTACGGGCAGGAAGGCGTGCTCGCGCTTTTCAGCGACAGCACCAACGTCGAGCGCCCCGGATTCACGCCTTCCGAGCGCGCGGTGGTGGTGCGCATGGAAGAACTGTTCCGCGCGGCGCCCGAAAAAGTCGTCGTCTCGTGCTTTTCAAGTTCCGTGCACCGGATTCAGCAGGTGATCGATGTCGCGCGCGGTGTCGGCCGCAAGGTCGGATTCGTCGGCCGCAGCATGGTGGACAACATCGAGATCGCGCACGGCCTCGGCAAGCTGCGCATCCCGGACGGCAGCGTCGTCCGCCCGCAGGATATTCGCAGCTTCGATCCGAAGCGGCTGGTGGTGCTCGCGAGCGGCACGCAGGCCGAGCCGATGTCCGCGCTTTCGCGGATCTCGGTCGACAATCACCGGCTGATCAGCATCGACGAAAACGACACGGTGATTCTCTCCGCGCGCATCATTCCCGGAAACGAAAAAGCGATTTTCCGCATGATCGACCATCTTTTCCGGCGCCGCGTGCTGGTCTATTACGAAGGCGGACGCTCGGCGCCGATTCACGTCTCCGGCCACGCCAGCCAGGAAGAAATGAAGATCCTGCTGCAGCTCGTGCGGCCGAAATATTTCATTCCGATGCACGGCGAATACCGGCAGCTATTCCAGCACGCGGCGCTCGCCGAGCAAGTCGGCGCCGTTTCCGGCCAGATTTTCCTGCTGGAAAGCGGCCATCCGCTGGAATTCACGGCGGACGGCCGCGCGTATCAGCGCGAGCCGGTGCCCGCGGGGCGCGTGATGGTCGATTCCGGCTCGCTCGAGGAGATTGAGGATGTGGTGATCCGCGACCGAAAGCATCTTTCGGAGGATGGCGTGGTCGTGCCGATCATCGCCATCGACAAGCATACGGGGCGAGTGGAAATCTCGCCGGAGATCGTGACGCGCGGATTCCTGCCGAGCGACGACGGCCAGGCAGATTCTGGCGAAGGCGCGCGAGGTGGTGCTGAAAACGATCGAGGAATCCAGCGCCGAGGAAAAAATGGACTGGAGCGTGATCAAGGAAAAGATTCGCGTCGACCTGAAGCGCTATCTGAACAAGCAAACCTCCAAGCGGCCCCTGATTTTTCCGGTGATTCTCGAAGTCTGAAACGCCCGCAAGAACCTGCTCCGACAGGGGGGTCAACGAATCCCTCTTCGGGAGGTTAAACGGCCGCGAAAAGCCAAAAAATCACTCCGTTTGGCACTCTGAGCTCCCTCGTTTGCGATGGAGCGGCGCGGCGGCCTCCCAAGGGGCTTGACATTTCGCCTTTTATTCGCCTACCATCTTGCGCGTCAAATCCATCCGCCAACCTGCGAGGAGGACCCATGGACTACAAGGATTTCTTTATTAGCTACTGGGAAAAGGAGGGCCCGGCCACGCGCAAAGTGATCAGCCGGATCCCCGAGGATCGCAGCGACTATCGAGCCGATCCCAAGGCGCGAACGGCGCGAGAAATTGCGTGGCTCATCGTCCGGGAAGAGGCCGTGCTCATCGAGTCCATGGGGAGAGGCTGGTTCACCTGGATCGAAGTTCCCTGCCCCGCCAAGGTCGGCGAAGTGATCGCGCAATACGACCGGCAGCATGATGATTTGACCAAACGCCTCCAGGACGTTCCCGCGTCGCACTTCGAAGAGAAACTTCCGTTCATGATGGATGGAAAGGAAGTGATGCGGGAAACCGGCTACCATATGGCCTGGGGGGTTCCTGCTGGACCAGATTCACCACCGTGGCCAACTCTCGACATACCTGCGGCCCATGGGCGCGAAAGTGCCCGCGATCTACGGGGCAAGCGCCGACGAGCAGGCGTAGTTTGCCGGCGCGAGGCGTGCTGCCATGAGCGGCGCGTCGATGCGGCGCGCCTCGAACGCGTTTCAACTGCGGGAGTACCGGCCGCAGGATTTCGAAACGCTCTACGAAATCGATCAGGCGTGCTATGAGCCCGCGATTGCCTATTCGCGGCGCGAGCTTCGCAATTATCTCCGGTTTCCTGGCGCGGATTGCGTGGTGGGTGAGGCGGAGGTTGCGGGAAAAACCAAAAGCAAATCGAGCAAATCATCGATCGGCGGCTTTTGCATCACCGCGCATGAAGATAATTGGGGCTACATCATCACGATCAACGTCGTCGAAGCGTACCGGCGGCATGGGCTGGGGACATTGCTTCTCGCCGAGGCCGAGCGGAGGCTGGCGGCGAATGGGGCGAGCGAGATCGCGCTCGATACCGCGGTCAACAATCATGCTGCGATCGCATTTTGGCAGAAGCATGGATACCGGATTCGCGGGACGCGCCGGGATTATTATCCCGGTGGCATCGACGCTTATGCGATGGCGAAGAGAATCGGGGGAGATTAGTCAAAGGGAAAGTGCGCCTTTGAAAATCGAGGCGATTACAAAGACGCAAAACGATCGAATGGAGTGCTCGCTGCGATTACAGGATGGATCTCGCCGCAAAGTGATGCGGAGGTCCCACCCTCGCAAACTGCGCGAGGATGGGGCACCCGGAAAGGCAAAAGCTACAATGGCGTTGCCGCAACCGCTCCCCTAATTCACTGTGAGCGGGAGCTGGATTGTGCGCGTTACGGTGGTCGAGGAGACCGTCACCGTTGCGGTGACCGTGATCGTGTATGTTCCGAGCGGCGTGCCTGGGTCCGCGGCTGGCGGATCGCTGCTCCCTCCTCCGCACGCGGTGAGGCCTGCTGCGAGCGCGAGAAGTAGCGCCGTAGCCTGCGCGGCCTGAAAGAAGCCGAGCCTGTGCTTTTTCGCGCGTGAAGCCGCGATCAGAATCGCGATTGCGGCCACAAGCGCGATGAGCGCCAGAGAGTTTCGCCGCGTGGCGCTGGGCGGTTGCCTGCGCGGAACGTAACTTGTCGACGTTGGGGTCGGCGCCGTTGTCGTCACGTTTACGGTGAATGGGCCGGCCGCCGTCGGAGTGACGTTCACGGTTGAGGCCGACAACGCACACGCTGGCGCATCCGTCGCTAGTGTCGGCGCAGGCGCGTCTACCGGCGCAACCGAACAGGAGGAGAGGGCGACGCTGCCGGTGAATCCCGCCGATGAATTTACTTGCAGGTTGTAGGTTGCGGTCTCACCCGGCGTGATGGGCGCGCTCGCTGCCTGGCCTGACGGCGCGCTGAAGCAGAAGTCCTCGGCTGTACCGGACAGCGCGACGCTTTGCGGGCTGCCCGGCGCGTTGTCGGTGAGCGTGAGCGTGGCGTTTCTGGCGGATTCCGTGCCGCAGGTGGACGCTTGCAGCGGCCGAAATGCGATTTGAATCGCGCATGTGCCGCCCGGCGGAGTGCTGGCGGAAGAGCAGGTGTTGCTTGCGATGTCGAAATCGCCGCTGCTCGGGCCTTTCACGCTCACGCCGGTGAACGTGAGCGGCCCTGCATTCGATCCGGTGGCGCTGTTTGTGATTGTGATCGGCTGCGGCGTTCCCGCGCTCTGTGCGAGCTGGCTGCCAAAGTTGACGCTGGACACGACCGAAACCGAAGCGGACAGAGCTACGGAGGCGCTTCCAGTGAGGGGCACGACGAGCGTTTGCTCCGGGCTGCCGCTGAAGTGATACGAGACGTCGATTTCAGACTGAAATGAGCCCGCCGACTGCGGCGCGAACACGGCGCTGACGCTGCATGTGCTGGCGGGATTCATCTGCGCGCCAACGACGCAAGGGTTGCCGCCCGCTGCGATCTGGAACTGGCTGGGATTCGCGCCGCCAAGCGAGGGCGCGGCGTCGATCGTCATGGTCTGCTTCACGGGGCTTACCACCGTGAGCGTGACTTGCTGCGGATCGCTCGTGGCGCCCACCGCCTGCGCGGGAAAATTCACATTTACGGGCAGAGCCGCCAATCCGGGCGCGACACCCAGCAGTTCAAATTCCTGCGGGCTACCGGGCGCATTGTCCGTTACGCGCACCACCGCCGTCTCGTAGGCGGCTCCCGACGGAGAGAAATCGACGGACAACGCACAGGACCCGCCGGGGCTCAGGGGTTCCGAGGTGCACGCCAATTGGCCCGAGAGTGTGAAGTCGGCGCTGTTGGGGCCAGCGAGGGTGACCGTGGTGATATTCAGAGGCGACTCGCCCGTATTGGTGAGGCCGAGATATTGCGTTTCCGCGCTAAGAAAATTCAAGCGTGGCAGGCTGAAGGTGACTGCGGGCTCGGGTGCCGAATTTTCCTGGAGTTCGGCGAGGAAGGCGTCGGTCGCGGGCGGCGAAACCAAGCAACTCGAGCAGGCAGGCTGAGCGCCATTGAGCGAGCCGCCGCTCGAGGTGATGGCCGTCGGAAAATCGGGCGACGTGGTGGCCCCCGCGAGGTAGACGAGATTTGCCGCGCCCATCGAATTTACCGCCACTGCATTGCCTGCGGCGCCTCCGCTTTGGCTTGTGGACGACGTGCCGCCGAGCGGCGTGGCGTACGCGAGCGACGCCGCGCCGGCGGACGTGGGGTCAAACTTTGCGACGAAGGCGACTTGCTGGCCATTGAACGGCTGAATGTTGTCGTGCCAGGGAAAGTCCCACGACGTAGTGGTGCCGCCGACGTAGACCTGATTTGACGCGATTACTGCGATGCTTTGGCCGGCGTCGGCGGCCGATCCGCCGATGTAAGTTGAATACAGGAGCGAGGTTTGTCCTGTGGCGCTTTGACCGATGACCGCGAGGAAAGCATTCGCGGTCGCCTTTGGGTTGAGGCTCGCGCTGAACCCGGCCACGAGACTCTTCGTGGGGAAATCGGTGGAGTTGGTCGCGCCGGTGACGTATGCGCTGGGATTCGAATTCGTATCGAGCGCAACCGCAAGCGCTTGATCGGTGCCGCTGCCGCCGAGCAGCGTTGCGTAGACCAGATCGACAGTGCCTTGGGACTGCGGCGAGATCTTCATCAGGAAGGCATCCGACGCGCCTCCCCCGTACGCGGTCTGAAACGCGTTTGTGTATGGAAAGGCGCTCGTGGCGTTTTGCGCGCCTCCGGCAATGTAGGCGCTGCCGGTGGAGTCCACGGCGATGCCGCCGACGCTCACCAGCGCGAGCGCGTTGGTGCCAAGATACGAGCAGTATTTCAGGGTCGCTGCGGCGCCGGGTTGCGCCGGAGGCGTGAAGATGGCGAGGAAGCCGTCGCTTTCATCGCCGTCCCAGGTGGCTGCGTACGCGCCGGTTGTGACGGGCAGGTCGGCGGAGGCTGCGTCGAGCGACGTGGTGTTGGTGTCGGACGCGACGTAGACATCGCCTGAGGAATCGAGCGCGATCGCACCGGTTCCATTTTGCGATTCGACGCCGCTGCCGCCGAAGAGCGTCGAGAAGACGAGGGTGCTGCCCGTGGGGCCGATTTCGCTGATGGCCACGTCGTTGCCGATGCCGCTTGTGAGCGCGTTTGTCGGAAGACTCGAATCGGTGACCGGGAAATCCGGAGATGTGGTGGTGCCGGTGATTGCGACGCTTCCGCTGCCGGTGACGGCGATCAGGCCGCCGGTCTGCGTCTGGCTGCCGCCGAGGAACGTGAGATAGACGAGCGAGTTTGCGCCGGTGATGGTCGGATCGATTTTTGCGACGAAGAATTCGGATGCGCCGCCGCCGGGGCCGAGGGTGTGCGACGTGCCGGGAAAGGTGCCGGGCGAAGTGCTGGTACCGCCGACGTACACTTTGCCCGCGCTGTCGAGGGCGACGCTTGCCGCGGAATCCGCGCCGGTGCCTCCGAGGAAGGTGGCGTAGGCCACGGAGAGCGACGGATCGACGATCAGCGCCGCGTGGGGATCGTGCGGGCCGATGCGAAAGCCGAGCGAACCATCGGCTTCGAGGATGTAGGCGCCTTCGATCTGGCGCTGGCGGGCGAGATTTGCGTTGCCGGATTGCTGACCGCGAGCGGATTGCTGATACACGACGGGCTTCTTCATGCGGAGTTCGCCGCCTGCGGTTTTCAGCAGGATGTCGCCGTTCTTCGCCAGGAGGGTTGAGTCTGCGCCGGAGATTGTGAAACGTAGCGCCGAGAGATCGGCGCCCGGCGCGACGCGCAGGTCGTATTCGACGCCTTCGTCGTTGCCGTAGAGGACGATGCCGACGTCGCGGCCACGTTTGCCGCGCCGACTTCGGCGAAATGCGGGACGTGCGTGCGCCAGTGGCGCGGATTGTTGCCGAGGAAGTAGTTGGTCTCGCCGCGAAGCCCTTCGCGGTCTTGCCATGCGAAGTTAGCCGCGCCGGTGAGGCGCATGGATATGGCGCGAGGTCCGTGCGAGATTCCGGCGCGCGCGGCGCGGGATGTTCCGGCGATTTGCACGGCGATTTCGCGGCGTTCGAGGAGAACCGTCAATCCCCTGCCCCGGCCGATGAATGCGACGCGGGAATCGATTTGGCCGACGTTGGGCTCGAAGGCGAAAGGCAACGAGAGCGGCGTCTGGCGGGCGGGATTTGCGGCGTGCTGAGGAATGCCTTGAACGAGCGCAGTTCTGGCGGCGAAGTGGCGATCGGGCGTTTGAGCGAGAAATTTTGCGGCTGCGCGCGGCGGCGCTGAGCGATGAACCGAGTTCTTTCTTGCGAAGAGGAGGCTTCCGGCGAGCGCCATAAGACAGAACGACACAACGCACAGCCACAGCAATTTGCTGCTCATTTAGGCCCTCCTCCGGAAACGGCGGCGTTTCCGGGTTGGGCGGCTCAAGTGCAGCCGAGCCGACTGCCATTAGTAGTTGTTGAGGCAATTCCCTACAAAGGGAACGGATGAACTATCTCGCCAAATGGCTCCCTAAGTCAATCCGTGTTATTTCGGTGCGATCAGCTCAGTCGAAGTTCCCGGGGCTAAAGCCCATTTTATTGGGGCGCGTTTTTCGAGGGCCTGAAGGCCCACGCTTCCGCCGTTTGGCGCTTCGCGCCGTGTGTCGCTTCGTCTTATTGCGCTTCGCGCTTTCGCGAGGTGAAGCGTGCGCCAAATGGCAAGGGCCTAAAGGCTCGGGATGCGGCAAAAGCCTCACCCCGGGAAAGCGGGGTGAGCTACATGAACTCCAAGGCGTTCGCGTGAAAATTCGCCTCCCATGGCCGCGGATTGGAGTAGGATGCGGGTAAGGGGGAACAAAAATGGATAGACGAAAAGTATTGAGATTCTTGGGAATCAGCCCCGCGTTTTTGGCGGGATTTCCTGCCAGCGCTGAGAAGCACCGGGCCGGCGTGACGTCATCAGACGGCAATGCAGGCGATTTGATAACCGTGATGAACCCGGCGATTGCCGGGAAGGTGGCGGAACGCGTTCCGCTGGTGGCGCCGCTCGATACGCTGAACGGCAAATCGATCTACATGGTCAACCTTTCGTGGGAGGGTCCGGACGCCGCGAACTATTTTTATGGAGCGATGACGGACTGGCTGCAACAGCACTATACCGGCGTCACAATGAAGGTGAAAGTGACGGCGGAGGGGATGTTTGGCGCCGATCCCGGGCTGCTGAAGGACATCACCGACAGCAAGGCCGATGCTGCGATTGTGGGCGTCGCTGGTTGAAACGGCTGCTGCGCGGCCGTGAGCCGCTGGGCGAAACAGATTGAGATGGTCTGCAAGATTCCCGCCATTGGTATTGCCTCCTCGAACATCGTGCATTACGCAACCGGCTACGTTGCCAAGTATCAGACGGGCATGCCGATCCGCTATGTGTCCGTGCCATTTCCTTTTACAGGGCAACCACGCGCGGTAGACGTGGGATATGTGACGGGCAAGGACATGCTGAGCGGGCGGCCGTTGATGACCGCCGTGATCGGCGCACTGACCGATCCTCTGACAGCTGAAGAGAAGATCTCGGGCGCGCCGCCCGAGGAATCGATGGAGCCGAGGCTGCTTCCGCCCGCCACCGAAGACAACCTGCGGGTGATGTTCGACGAGAAGGAATGGACGGATTTCAACACGATCATCCTTCCAACCGAAAAGCGCGTCACTGAGATGCTCAAGGGGACGAGCCACAAGCCGGATGAGGTGATCAAGACGATCAACATCACGGGCGGGGCGCGGCCACTGACCGTCGAGAAAGTGGCGGTCAGCGCCGTGATGGCCGGGGCGTCGCCGGAGCATTTTCCGGTGATCCTGGCGCTCGCGACGCAGGCGCCTTTCGGCAACTCGACCAGCTCGATGGCGAATATGGTCATCGTGAGCGGGCCGATCCGCGACAAGCTGAAGTTCAATTGCGGGACCAACGCGATGGGGCCGTACAACCGGTCGAATGCGGTGGTCGGACGCGCCTTCACGATCATGTCGAAGACGGCGGGCGATCTGCGGAACAACGTGAACGCCTGGGAGACGCTGGGCAACACGGCGCAGTACAACAACATGTGCTACGGCGAGAATGAGGCGTCGTTGCCCGAAGGATGGCAGCCGCTGCACGTGCAGATGGGCTTCAAGCCGACCGAGAATGTCCTGACGGTGGGGACAGGCTGGAGCGCCATCGCGAGCGTGGGAGCGAGCCAGAGCATCTATCCGACCCATTACCTGATGCGCGATTACATGAGCTCGTTCTGCGCATCGGGCTCATCCGCGACCGTCGTGATGGACCCAACCGTGGCCGGGCTGCTCAAGGACACGCATGGGTTCCAGACGAAGGAACAGCTGAGCGAGTGGTTCTCGCAGAACATACAGAAGACCGCCGGGTCGTATTGGGGAAATGGCGTGATCCAAAGCACGGCTGTGCCGCTGGCTCTGCAAGGCCTCGAGCCTTACGCAAGCTGGAGGAAACTGCCGGATGATGCGCTGATCAAGCCGTTCACCAACGCGAGGGCGATCCACATAATCGTGGCGGGCGGGGGGGTGCAGACCATGTGGTTCGTCACGGACTACGGCATACGCCGGGGCGTGAAGATCGACGAATGGATGTAAAATAGAGGTTGGTCGGCGGTGTGCACGGGGCGCAGGCGCGTCCCGTGCTTGCACCGCGAAGGAGCGGACATGAAGGCGCAATTCCTCGGGGTGGCGAGCTTCGTGGTGGGATCGCTGATGCTGATGCCTGCGGGGCTTTCCGCGCGCGCGTTGCCGAAAGGCTCACCGCAGCAGGCGGCTCCGGCGGCGAAGACGGACCACGACGCTGCGGCGTCCGCGAAGGATGCGTTGCCTTTTCCGAAGGCGCCGCGCATTACGGCCGAGGAAGTGGAGCGGCAAATCAAGGACAAGAAAGACGTGGTGATCGTCGATACGGATGATTCGATCAGTTATGGCGCCGAGCACATCAAGGGAGCGGTGAACATCGTCTACGATCCCACGACAGATGCACGCGCCGAGGATGACACGCTCAGCGCGCTGCCCGGCGACAAGCTAATCGTGTTTTATTGCAATTGTCCCCATGAAGAGGACAGCGCGCCGCTGGTGCTCGAGATGCAGCAGCTGGGCTACGATCCCGCCAAGGTGAAAGCGCTGAAGGGCGGCCTCACGCGGTGGGAACAACTGCACTATCCCCTCGCCGGCACGGATATAAGCGTGGCGCAGGAAAAGGGTAACTAAATCAGGTTAGCTCGCCGCGCGACTTTATCTATTGGCCTACTGCCCAGGCGCGGGCATTTTGGAAGTCCAGGTCGCTGTGCCACACGCTCTTGTCCCGATTGTCTCCCAGCGCCGCAAATACCTGCTCGGCTGCCGGTTTGTCGCGCTCGAGGGCCGCTAGATATGCGAAACGGTTCATCTTGAGGGGCGAGTAGCCGTACAGTTGGCCCATCACGGCGTAACCTTCCTTGATTTTCGGCCACGATAGATTTTGCAGAACCGCATTATCATCATCCGAATTGCAGCCGCACGCGATGGTGGTGGCCATCTCGAAATATATGAACTTTCCCTGCTCGCCGCCGATCTGATCGGAAGCCTGCTCGGCGAATGCTTCGGCCTCGCCGGGCTCTCCGTACCACTTCGGCAGGAGGAAATTCACGTACTGGCGATAGACGTGGTAGTAGGTTGGCTCGAACGCAATCGCCGCATCCAGGAGTTCTTTTGCCTGCGACTTGTCCCATCCCTGAAAGAGTGCTACGTCCTGCATGACGGAGTACCAGTGAGGATCTTTTTCTTTCAGCTTTGCGGCGTCGACTAAGGCGGATGCGGCCATATCAACCCGCTGCTGGCAGAGCCTCCAGCCCTCGTCAGACACCGAATCTGCGTATCCGGTGCCTCGGGCGTAATAGCCGAAATTCACGTACCCCTCGGCAAGTGCGATTCGAGCCACGGCGGATTCAGGCTTTGCGGCGACCCAATCTTTCAAAGCCGCGATTTGCCCATCCCAATCGTCGCCGGTGGCTTGATCCCCTGTCGGAGGCTTGCTGACACCATCGTAAAAGTCCCAGAGCTTCCATGAGCCACCCCTGAATCTCGCTTTGTTGAGTCTGGCGTCGCGCTCGGCCTGATCGAGGTGGTCGTAGTCCTTGCGCACGAGATACATCATCATCTGGCTTTGGTAGTCGAATTCTTCGTGGTCAACGATTATGTCGCTGGCGGTAGGCATTTGCTGCTTTGCGGCGGATGCGGCAGGAGGCGTCCCGCCGAGATGGCCGCCCTCGGCATAGTTGCGGGCGATTTCGGCCAGGCGCGCCGGATCGTCGTTTGCGAGCACCTGCCGGCCTCCGCAGGAGCTCACCAGAAATACGGTACTTAGGGCGAGACAAAGGGAGACTTTTTGCCAAAACGTCATATAACCATCTCCAGACTAAGCGTATGCGGATGTTGTAAGAAATCGGGGCTACGAGAGGAAGAGTACGAAAGGACAGCTGACTTTGTAGATTGGACACAACGCCCTTGCCAGCAAGCCGCCGAATTCGCTTGTGAATCGTGGTGAAGCGCCCATATTCGAGATAGCTACTGCCGCTAGGCCGCTTCCTGTCAAATCTGGCCCCCAAGTCTATCTGCCCCAGCACCTCGCTGAGTGTGCCAAACCGGACTGTTTCATGCCGGGCAATGCCGCTAGCGTATGAGATGGCCCAGGAGGAAGATCTCGACGGAAATGGGCCGCTGGAGTGGAGAAAGAAAATGACAAGTCAGAAGCCGAGCGTTCTGTTCCTCTCAACCGGCAACGCCACGCGCAGCCTGATCGCCGAGGGCTTTCTGCGCACCTTAACGGGCAACCGATTCAACGTCGCGAGCGCGGGGGTCGAACCAAGCGCCTTGAATCCGCTGGCAAGCGAAGTGATGAAGGAAGCGGGCATCGACATCTCGGTCCAAGAGCCGAAGAGCGTGGCGCAATCCGTGAAAGAACGCTTCGGCTACGTGATCGCCATCTGCGACACAGCCAAGGAGAGAAGTCCGATATTCCCCTTCACCCTCCACCTTCGGTACTGGAGTATCGTCGATCCAAGCAGCGCCGGGGGATTGCCCGCGGAGAAGACGGAAGTTTTCCGGCGCGTGCGAGACCAGATCAAGGGCAACGTGGAGCAATTCATCGCCGATACCGCACAAATACAACCAAGCGAGCTCTCCATCGCATAAGGAATTTTCAAGGCCGGCAGCCCGCAGGTTTGCACGATCGAATTCGCCAGTTTGCTCGAGGCGTGCATGCCGGTGATTGTGACCTTCGAACAGAGGGCGGCTGAATCGCGCGCCGCTTGGGGGCGAGGCGGCGTTGGGTATAGAATGCCGCCCGTCCGATGCTTGACCCTGCCAAGAACGAACTTCTGACCCAGGTCGGGCCGCGGCACGCCGATGGGCGAGCTGCTGCGGCGCTACTGGATGCCGATCGCCGGCGTGAGCGAGTTCGACAACGAATCCGATCAAGCCGGTGCGCCTGATGGGCGAGGACCTCGTGCTCTACCGCGACCTCGGCGGCACCTATGGGCTTGTCGACCGGCACTGTCCGCACCGCCGCGCCGATCTGTCGTACGGCTTCGTCGAGGAGTGCGGGCTGCGCTGCAACTACCACGGCTGGCACTTCGATCGCGACGGCCGCTGCCTCGAGCAGCCGTTCGAAGACGTCGCCAGCCCGGAGACGCGCATTTCGCGACAAGGTGCGCATCACGGCGTATCCGGTCGAGGCGAAGGCCGGCCTGGTGTGGGCGTATCTCGGGCCGCAGCCGGCGCCGCTGGTGCCGAACTACGAGCCGTTCCTGTGGAAGAACGGCTTCGTGCAGATCGTGTTCGCCGACGTGCCGTGCAACTGGTTGCAGTGTCAGGAAAACTCGATCGATCCGGTGCACTTCGAGTGGATGCACCGCAATTGGAGCGTGCGGCTGAAGGGCAAGACGGGGCCGTATGCGCCGCGGCACTGAAGCTCGGCGTTCGATGAGTTCGATTACGGCTTCGTCTACCGGCGCATGACCGAGGGGATGAGCGAAGACGACCCGCTGTGGACGATCGGCCGCATGTGCCTGTGGCCCAACGCGCTCTTCACCGGCGATCACTTCGAGTGGCGCGTGCCGATCGACGACGAGAACACGCTCAGCGTGACGTGGCACTTCAGCCGCGTGCCGAACGAGCGCGAGCCGTACGTGCAGGAGCGATCCCGACGTGGCACGGCCCGATGCGCGATGCGCGTGACCGGCCGCTGGATCACGAGCCACGTCATGAATCAGGATTTCGTCGCCTGGGTCGGTCAGGGCGCGATCGCCGACCGCACGCAAGGAGCATCTCGGCACGAGCGACCGCGGCGTCATCATGATGCGCAAGCGCTTCTTCGACGACATCGAAGCGCATCGCGCGCGGCGAGGATCCGAAGGCCATCGTGCGCGACCCGGAGATCAATCGCTGCATCGGATTGCCGATCGCCGACCGGAAGAATCTGGTCGAGGGCATGACGCTCGAGCAGACCGCGAAGCATCCTCTCGCCGGCGGGCATTTGACTGATTACGTTTTTCAGGCGGGGCAGCCCCGTGAAGTTCGCCAAGCGTACGCCGCGGCTATGGGCCTTCCGAAGTGAACTCCGTTTCTACGGACAATCCAACGACCAAGTCAGTGCCGTATCTGCGGATCGCGACTGAAGAGGCGTTTGCGACGCCGGAATTGCTCGAGCGATGGCGCGCGCTGCTGCGGGAGGGCCACAACCTCGATCCGGGGTTTGCGGGCCAGTGGGGATATTTTCTGGGGCCGAGCCCCCGGGCACAGGGGATCGCCGCGCGCATCGCCGATCTTGGCGAGCAGCGGCTGCGCGACATGGACGCGACCGGCATCGCGCGGCAGGTGCTTTCGCTGACGAATCCAGGCGTGCAGATTTTCGACGCGCACACCGCGACGGCGCTGGCGATTTCCTCGAACGATCAACTGGCCGAGGCGATTCGGAAGCATCCGGACCGCTACTCGGGGCTCGCCGCAATTGCGCCTCAGAATCCGGGCGGCGCGGCGAAGGAACTCGAACGCGGCGTCCGGAAGCTCGGGCTTAAGGGCGCGATCATCAATTCGCACACGCACGGCGAGTATTTGGACGACCCGAAATTCTGGGACATTTTCGCGGCGGCGGAATCGCTCGAACGTCCCGATCTACCTGCATCCGAGCACGCCTTCGCGCCACATGTACGCGCCGTTCGCCGAGTGGGGACTGGAAGGCGCAATCTACGGCTTCGCTGTCGAGACGAGTTTGCATTTGCTGCGGATCATCCTGAGCGGCGTTTTCGACCAATTCCCGAAGCTGCGGATGGTGGTCGGACATCTGGGCGAAGGACTTCCCTACTGGTTTTTTCGGCTCGATTTTTTCCATCGCGCGAATGTGGCATCGAAGCGCTATCCGAACGTGAAAAAGCTCAACAAAAAGCCGAGCGATTACCTGAAGGAAAACGTGTGGGTGACGACGAGCGGCATGGCCTGGGAGCCGCCGATCCTGTATTGCCAGCAGGTGCTCGGCGTGGATCGTGTCCTCTACGCGATGGACTACCCGTATCAGTTCGTGCCGGAAGAGGTGCGGGTTACGGATGAGCTGCCGATCAGCGACGCGGACAAGAAGAAAATGTACCAGACGAACGCCGAGAAAGTGTTCCACATTCCTTCCCACTGACGCACCAAAACTGTCCAAAAGTGAACAGAATTGGGGAAACGACGCTTTCATAATGCCCCATCACTCGTAGTGCAAGCGATATGGAGCAAACATGAGCGGCGTCGAATACCCCCAACGCGAAGGGCGCGTGACGAACTCGGTTTCCTCGCATTCTCCCGACGGCGCGCTTCGGCGGGAGGAAATCTCCATCGCCAAGAAGTTCCATGAAATGCTGATCCCGCCGCCGAGCGTGCAAGATGAAAAACGGGCTCTCACGGTACTTGCCCGAACGCTGGCTACGAATCCGCACGGCGTGATCGATCGATTGATCGAGGAGGCGCTTCCGCTTTGCAATGCCGACACCTCCGGGCTGAGCCTTCTCGAAACCCTTCCCAATGGTGAGCTGGTTTTTCGCTGGACCAACATGGCGGGCAAACTAAAGCACTCTGTCGGCGGCGTTTCCCCTCGGCACTTCAGCCCATCCGGGTTGTGTCTCGATCAGAATTCCCCGCAGCGATTTGCGCATCCGGCCAAGCGCTTTGAGTATTTGAAAGAGGCCGTAGAAGTTCCGATCGTCGAAACGTTGGTGGTCCCGGTTCCGGCGGGTCTCGCGACGCCGGCGGTGCTTTGGATCGTGATACACGAAGAAGGAAAGAGCTTCCACGCGGAAAGCGCTCGAATCATGGACGAGCTCGCAGACTTTGCCAGCTCCGCGCTAGGGCTGATGCATTCATTAGAGGCCGCGCAGCAATACAGAGAGCAGGCAGAGGCGGAAATTTCGCAACGGCGGACGACGGAGACAGAACTCAGGACTACACAAGAGGATCTCGAGAAGGCCATCCGGACTCAGGATGAGGCGCTTCGGCAGCGGGAGATCGAAATCACTTCGCGCAAACGGAGCGAGGCCGAACTGCAAAAGAGTCACGATGCGCTCGAGTCCCTGGTTCGCGCGCGGACATCCCAACTGCGGCAGCTCTCCGCGAGACTGCTGATCCTTCAAGACGAGGAACGCAGGCGCATCGCTCGAGAGTTACACGACAGCGCGGGCCAGTATCTTTCGGGGATTCAGATGAATCTGGACGCATGCCTGCGCGAAAACGCCACCAAGTGGGTTTCCCGAGTTGCCGAGTCGAGGAAGATGGCGGACCAGTGCCTTGCCGAAATTCGGACGATATCGTATCTCCTGCATCCGCCACTCCTGGACGAGGTGGGACTTCTCTCCGCCCTCTCGTGGTATGCGGAGGGTTTCTCCGAGCGCAGCGGAGTGCTCGTGCAGCTAGATGTTCCCGATGGATTGGGACGGCTACCCGGCGAAACCGAGGCCGCGATATTCCGAGTGGTTCAGGAAGCGCTCTCCAATATCCACAGGCACTCCGGGAGCAAGACGGCGCGAATCAGTATGGCGAGCGATGCCGAAGAAGTGATACTCGAAGTCTCCGACGAAGGACGCGGGATACCAAGCGAGATTTTGGCGGGATTCTCCACGGGGGCGCGCCTTCCCGGCGTGGGCATCGCCGGAATGCGCGAGCGCGTCAGCAATATGGGCGGTAAATTCGTCATTCGATCGAGCGAGCGCGGCACAACGATCGAGATGAGTTTGCCTTTGCCTGTTGTCCCGGATGACCCATCTGCGTTGTCCGATCAAGCCAACTGAGATTTTCGATACAGAGCGAGACGGGTGGCCGCTATTCCGGGCTCCAGGCATAATTTTCTTCGCCGAGGGCGATGCCGAGCATGCCCTCGACGGGCAGGACATCGACCGGGAGGCCGCCGCTCCAGAGGGCGACGCTGAGCAGGAGTTCGCGGCGGCCGCGGAGATCGAAGAGTTCGCGCGAGAGAGAAATCTCCACGATCTTGTTGTAGGCGGCCGAGAGCACCGACTCGGGATGCAGCAGGCAGACGCCGCCCTGCTCGACGATATAGCCGAGGCGTCCCTGATCGACGCTGAGCGTGATGCGCGTTTCGCGCGAATCCCACATTGTGAGCCGCAGCTGGAATTCGGACATCTCGGCGATGGCTTCGGCGATCGGATCGACGCGCAGATAGAACTGCGAGGGCGCGAAGCCGTAGTAGAAATCGCCGAGCACGTACTGGCGGCCGTGCATCGCGGAGCTGCGGCGGTCGGTGGCGTAGAAACCGGCGCCGAGCCATTCGAAGTAACTACTCTCGCGGCCGTCGACTTTCACGTCGAGGTAGGCGGACGGCGGCTCGCGGCGGCCACGCTCGGGAGCGCGCTTGATCGGATGGGCGAGCGCGTCGGGGGCCGGCTCGCCGAGCGCGTTGTAGACCTCGGTGAGGTGCTTGCGGTAGAGCGCGTCGAATTCGGCGTCGTTTGCCGAGCCGTGCTCGGGGCCGTACCACCAGTTCCAGTCGCTGCCTTCGGCGGCGAGCAAGGCATCGTAGGCGCGCTTGCCGTGGCCCTCTTCATTGAATTTCACCGGGGGGACACGCTTTGAGGGCAGGCGCGCGGCACGACCAGCGGCGCTTTCGTAGGCTTCGCGCGCGTCGCGGAGGAGCTCCCACGAGCGGACGTCCTCACCGTGGCCGATCCAGACGTCAAAATTGGCGTTAATCCACGACGCAGGGAAAATTCCCTCGAGACGCGGCTGGTTGGGCACTGCCTCGATTGCTTCGCTGACCGTGAGCGCGTGGATCTCCGGGTCGCTCTGGATGCGGCGGTAAAATTGACGGAGGAATTCGCGGCCATTTTCCGGGTAATACTCCCAGGCGTTTTCGCCGTCGAGAATCACGCTGATGGTGGCAGTGCGTCCGTAGGGCTCGCGGTCGCCGATCGCGCGAAGGCGGCGATGAAAATCGTCGGCGGCGGCCTCGGCGCCCATGCGGCTGTAGACGAAGCCGACCAGATCCGAGATGTAGTGGTCGCGAAAGAACCCGCTCATTGCGTTGCCGTTGCGCTCGAAGCGCCAGGGACTGTAGAGCTCGGGGCCGTTTTCGGGATAGCCGGCCGGGTCGCGCCAGAAACCGATGTTGCGCGTGCGGCCGAGGACGCCTTCGTCCGTGGCGAACCATTTGAAGCCCAGTTCCATGGCGATTTCGAGAGCCCGATCGGAGACGGAGCCTTCCGACGGCCATAGCCCGGCGGGCGGCTGACCGAAGGTGCGTTCGTGGAACTGGCGGGCGCGGAGGAGCTGCTCGCGAGCGTCTTCAGGATAGCGGAACGGAGGCTGCGGCAGCGGCGTGTGCGGATTCGCGACGCGAGCGATATCGGTATCGCAGAGGAGCGGCAGAATCGGATGGTAATACGGGGTCGTCGAGATCTCGATCTGGCCGCGCGCGGCCGCGAGGCGATATTCGGGAAGGACGGCGGCGAGTAGCTCGTGCTGCTTGTCGAGGAGGACCGCTTTGTCTTCCTCGTCGAAATCGCGGCCCTTTTCCGAGATGGAGCGGACGGCGGGATCATGCGTCAGATATTCTTCGTCCATCCAGGCGAGCTGCGAGAGGACCTGAAGGTCGCGCCAGTCGCGCGCGTCCCAGTGGGCGACGCAGGCCTCGACGCCCGCCGAGCGCCACAGCGAATGCAGCTCGGCGAAGCGCGGCCAGCGATAGAGGAAATTGTCGTTGACCTGAAAGGCGCGCTCGAGGGCTTCGCGTTTTTCTTCGGGCTTGAGCTCTTCGGCGCGCGTAAACGCGATGTCGAACCACGGCTCTTTGAACTGGCCGCTCGCGTATTCCTCGATCTGCTCGGCGAGCAGCGGGACGAAATTGAAGGTGGCGTGAACGCCCGGGAATTCCTCGAGGATCTTCACCATGCCCCAGTAGTCCTTGAGCGCGTGGAGGCGCGTCCAGGGCAGCAGGTAGCTGCAGGTGGCCGGGTCGCGGTATTGGGGCTGGTGCATGTGCCAGAGAAGGACGAGATTGACGCGACTCACCTGTCGATTTCCTCCCGAGCGTTACACTGAAGATGCCGCGCTTAAGGCCGCGGTGCCAGATCCAAACCTTAACCGACGCAACTTTCGTGTTACGAGCACGCACGTGCCAGTTTGCTTCTTCTTCGTTACCTGCATCTCAATGCTAGAATGACGCCGCGCTCGCTATGCGCCTGATCGACCGATACATTTGCCGCGAAGTAGTTTCCCACGCCCTGCTGGGTCTCGTCGTATTTACATTCGTATTTTTTGTGCCGCGGCTCGTGCAGCTGATGGACCTGGTGGTGCGGCACTCGGGCAACGCCGGGACCGTGACGTTGCTCTTTCTGTGCACGCTGCCGCCCGCGCTGGCGTTTACGCTCCCGATGGCGGTGCTCGTCGGCGTGCTGATCGGGCTGGGGCGGATGTCCGCCGACAGCGAGATCGTGGCGCTGCACGCGGCGGGCATCGGGCTCCGCCGGCTGCTGCTGCCGATCGGATTCGTGGCGCTGGCCGGGACGTGCATTACGCTGGCCACGACATTCTGGCTAAGTCCGGCTTCCCTGCGCACGCTCCGCAGCCTCGAGGACAAGCTCCTCGCGTCGCAAGCGTCGTTTTCGATCCAGCCGCGCGTCTTCGACGAAAGATTTCCGCACGTCGTATTATACGTGCAAGACGTGGAAGCCGCTGCAACGCGATGGCGGGGAGTCTTCCTGGCGACTTCGGGCGCGATCGGCTTCCGGACGGCCAGCGGCTCGCGGCCCGGGTCGAACGAAACGGCGGTGACCACCGCCGAGAACGCCTTCATCATGAGCGGATCGTCGGCGGGCCAGATTCAGTTGCATCTGGGCAGCGGCAGCACGCACGAATACGATCCGCGCGATCCGAGCCGGTATAACGTAACGACCTTCGGCGAGAACGACATTCCCGTCGATATTTCCGCCGCCACCACTGCCGCGCGAAATACGCCGCTATCGACGGCGGAGCGTCCCACGATGGCGCTGCTGAGCGACAACGGGCCGAACTGGCGCGACAGCCGGATCGAGTTTCAGCGGCGCATCGCCGTGCCCGCCGCGTGCCTGATCTTTGCGCTGCTGGGCGTGCCGATCGGCGTGCGCCCGCGCCGCGGAGGCCGCGCCGCAGGGCTGATCCTCGCGCTCATTCTGATCGGCGGGTACTACTTCATTTTTGTGTATGGGATTCACATGGCCGCGCTCGGACGCGTGAGTCCCTGGCTCGGAGTATGGGCAGCCGATATCGCGGCGGCCGCTGTGGGGCTGTTTTTCCTGCGCAGGATCGAAAATGTGCGCAAGCAAAACCTTGTATTTACGTGGGCGGAATCGCTGTGGTTACGGCGCGCCCGAAAGAGCCAGGCGACAAACGGAAATGGGCGGGTCGCGGCAACGCCAGCATCAGCGGCTGTCGCGCCGGCTGCGGCGACGCCTATCTCGAATGGGCCGCTCGGGCTCGCCTCCGCAACGGCGGCGGCTCGCATTGAAAGAGAAACCCGCGCGAGCAGCACGATGGCGTTTCCGATGCTGGTCGATTTCTACCTCTTCGAGCAGTTTTCCTACTACCTGGGGGTGCTGCTGGTCGCGTTTGTGCTGATCTTCGACGCGTTTACGCTCTTCGATCTGCTGGGCGATATCACGCGCAACCACATCGGCGTGCTGACGGTGCTGAACTATTTTCGCTACCTCGTGCCGCTGATGATCTATCAGCTTGCGCCGCTGGCGACGCTGGTGGCGACGCTCGTGACGCTTGCGATCTTGGCGAAAAACAACGAGGTGATCGCGCTCAAGGCGAGCGGCATCAGCATGTACCGGCTCGTGCTGCCGCTGCTGCTGTGCTCGTGCCTCGTGGCGGGCGGAATGTTTCTGCTCGACGATACATTTCTGCCGTACGCCAACCAGCGGCAGGACGCGCTGCGCGACCGCATCAAAGGCAAGCCCGCGCAGACGTATCTCGAGCCCGCGCGGCAATGGATTTTCGGCGAGCATTCGAAGATCTACAATTACGAGCTCTTCGATCCCGACCGGCAGCTTTTCGGAGGCTTGAACGTCTTCGAACTCGATCCGGCTACGTTTCAGATCCGGCGGCGCATCTACGCGACGCGCGCCACATGGGAGCCGAGCGAAAGCGCGTGGGTGCTGACCGGCGGATGGGTACGCGATTTCGACGCCGATGGGCACGTGCTGCGCTACGAGCCGTTCACCGCGACATCGCTGCCCGAATTGACCGAGCCGCCCAGCTATTTCCGGCGCGAGGTGCGCCAGTATTACCAGATGAACTGGCGACAGCTCGGGCAGTACATCGCGAGCCTGCGGCAGGCCGGCTTCGATACCGCGCGGCTATCGGTGCAGTGGCAGAAGAAATTCGCGTTTCCGCTGATTGCGGCGATTATCGTGTTCTTGAGCGCGCCATTTGCGTTCCTCACGGGAACGCGCGGGGCGATCGGCGGGCTGGCGGTCGCGGTCGGGATCGGCGTGGTGTATTGGGCGACCTCGGCGTTATTCGAGGCGATGGGTTCGGCCGGACAGCTGCCGCCGTTGCTCGCCGGGTGGGCACCGGATGCTATTTTCGGATTTCTCGGCGTTTATTTCTTCCTGAGAATGCCGACCTGAGAGAGTTCCCTTCGACAGCACAGCCTATCGGGTCAGCGTCACCTTAACCCTCCGCACGCCCGCGCCACCTGCTACTTTTTCTTCTTTTTCTTTTCTTCGATTACGGCTTGGGCTGCGGCGAGGCGCGCGATCGGTACGCGGAACGGCGACGCGCTGACGTAGTTCATGCCGACCTGGTGGCAGAATTTCACGCTTTCAGAATCGCCGCCATGCTCGCCGCAGATGCCGATCTTGAGATTGGGGCGGGTTTCGCGGCCCTTGGTGATGGCCCACTCGATGAGCATGCCCACGCCTTCGACATCGAGCGTCTGGAACGGATCGTCTTTGAAGATGGCGGCTTTGCTCTGATCGACGTATTCCGGCAGGAAGCGGCCGGCATCGTCGCGCGAGAGGCCCATGGTGGTCTGCGTGAGGTCGTTGGTGCCGAAGGAGAAGAACTCGGCTACCTCGGCGATCTGGTCCGCGAGCAATGCTGCGCGGGGCAGCTCGATCATCGTGCCGACCAGATATTCAAGTTTCACTTTAGACTGTGAAATGATCTCGTCGGCGACGCGGCGCGTGGCGACTTCCAGAATTTTCAGCTCTTTTTTGTCGAGCACGAGCGGATGCATGATTTCAGGTAACACTTTAATGCCGCGCTTTTTGCAGTCGATCGCGGCCTCGATGATCGCGCGCACCTGCATCTCGAGAATTTCCGGGATAGGTGATCGAAAGACGCGCACCGCGATGGCCGAGCATCGGGTTCGCTTCGTGCAATTGCTCGACGCGGCGCGCGACGGCTTCAGCCGAGATGCCGATTCGCTTCGCGAGCTCGTCTTGCTTATCGGCATCGTGCGGAACGAACTCGTGCAGCGGCGGATCGATCAGGCGGATCGTGACCGGGAAGCCGTCCATGGCCTCGAAGATGCCGATGAAATCGCGGCGCTGAAACGGGAGGAGCTTCGCGAGCGCCTTGCGGCGAGGCTTCGGACGTATCGGCGAGAATCATTTCCTGGATGGCCTGCTGGCGCTCGATGCTCTTTTCGGGATGCTCGAAATCCTTGAAGAACATGTGCTCGGTGCGGCAAAGGCCGATGCCCTCGGCGCCCATCTCGCGGGCGGCGCGAGAGTCCTGCGGCGTATCGGCGTTGGTGCGCACGCCGAGCTTGCGCACTTTGTCGGCCCATTTCATCAATGTTTCATAGGCTTTCGGAGGCTCGGGGCGGACAAGCGCGATTTCGCCCGTGTAGACGGAGCCGTCGCCGCCATCGAGCGTGATCCAGTCGCCTTCGCTCACCACGCGGCCGTTGACGCGTCATCTTTTTCGTCGCGGCGTCGATATTGAGCTTTTCCGCGCCGACGATGCAGCACTTGCCCCAGCCGCGCGCGACGACGGCCGCGTGGCTGGTTTTGCCGCCGGTTGCCGTGAGGATGCCCTGCGCGACGTACATGCCGCCGACATCCTCGGGGCTCGTCTCGCGGCGAACCAGAATTACCTTTTCGCCGCGCGCGGCCCACTCTTCGGCTTCGTGCGCCGTGAAGACGGCCTTGCCGACAGCCGCTCCGGGCACGGCGTTGATTCCCTCGGCGATTTTGCGGCTGGCCAAGTTCGGCAGCGCTGAATTTTCGCGTCGAGCACGGGATAGAAGAGCCGCTCGATGTCTTCGGACTTCACGCGTTCAAGTGCTTCTTCAACTTTGATCAGCTTCTCGTTGGCCATGTCGACGGCGATGCGGAATGTCGCTGCGGGCGAGCGCTTGCCGGTGCGCGTCTGCAGCATGTAGAGCTTGCCGCTCTTCGACGGTGAATTCCATGTCCTGCATGTCGCGATAATGCTTTTCGAGCTTCTCGCGAACTTTTTCGAGCTGCTGGTAGACCTTGGGCATGAGCTTCTTCAGTTCGCTCAGGTGCAGCGGCGTGCGGATGCCGGCGACGACGTCTTCGCCCTGCGCGTTGAGCAGGAAGTCGCCGAAAAATGTTTTCTCGCCCGTGGAGGGGTCGCGCGTGAAACAGACGCCCGTGCCGGAATCTTCGCCCGTGTTGCCGAAGACCATCTGCACCACGTTGACGGCCGTGCCGAGCAGGCCGGTGATTTTTTCCACGCGGCGGTAGGTGACGGCTTTCTCGCCCATCCAGGACTCGAACACGGCGCCAATCGCGCCCCAGAGCTGCTCGATGGGATCTTCCGGGAAATCCTTGCCGGTTTTCTCCTTGAAATAGGCCTTGATATTCGCCGACGAGCTCGGCGCCAGCCCTCGGCGGTGACCTGCGTATCGTCCTTCACGCCCTGGCGACTCCTTCATTTTGCGCAGGCGCGCTTCGAGATCTTCCTTGGGCAGGCCAATCACCACGCTCGAATACATCTGCACGAAGCGGCGATAGGCGTCCTAGGCGAAGCGGTCGTTCTTCGTGGCTTTCGCGAGGCCTTCGACGGATTTGTCGTTCAGGCCGAGATTGAGGATCGTCTCCATCATGCCGGGCATCGAGCGCGCCGAGCCGGAGCGCACGCTGACGAGCAGCGGATCTTTCGCGTCGCCGAGCTTCTTCTGGTCAGCTTTTCGAGGCGCTCGACGTGTTTCGACGACCTCCGCGCGCAATTCTTTCGGATATTTATGGTCGTGCTTGAGGTAGTAGTCGCAGGCCTCCGTGGTGATGGTGAAGCCCGCCGGGACCGGAAGGCCGATGCGCGTCATTTCGGCGAGCCCGGCGCCCTTGCCGCCGAGCAGGTCCCTCATGTCGCCTGTGCCTTCCGCTTTTCCTGCTCCGAAAAAATAGACGTATTTCATTTCGCTCCTCAGATATTGCGGATGTCAGGTTTCAATTTCGATTTCGGTTGAGTTTCGTCGGCGCGCCGACAACTGAAGCGAAACTTCAGGCGCGCGGCTACGCATGAACTGTTACTTGAACCGGCTCTTTCGAATCTTCCGCGCCCAGCTCGGAAAAATCCGCGATGGTCGAAAATTCCTTTAACAGCATGCCGAGCAGCGCGATGCGATTTCGGCGGATTTCTTCGTCTTCAGCCATCACTAGAACTTTATCGAAGAAGTGATCGACGGCCGGACGCAGCTCTGAAATTTTCTCAAGCGCTCTCGATATTTCTTTTCCTTCTTGCGCCTGGCCGCTTCGTTGCCGATTCGCTGCGCGGCGGTGTAGAGCTGAAGTTCAGCTGCCTCTTTCAATAGATCCGGGCGCACGGCTCCCTGCCCTTTGTCTGCCTTTACCCGCGGACTTCTCGAGAATGTTGCGGATGCGCTTGAAGCATGCGGCGAGCGGCGCAAAGTTTTTCGTATTGCGGATTGCCTTCGAGGGCGGCGACTCGCTCGACAGCGTCCACGAGATCGTCCGCGCCCGCTGCGAAGGCGGCGTTGATCTCGTCATAGGCGAAGCCGCGGCGCTCGCGCAGGATGTAGCGGGCGCGCTCGAGAAGGAAATCGAGCACCTGCTGCTCGACCTCGGCGTTGCCTCGATTTCGGCGCATGATCGCGCAAGCGACTCGCGGCAGCCGAGATCGCCGCCGAAAGTGAAAGCGGCAGCTTTACGTTCGAGAATAATCTTGACGATGCCCAGAGCCGCGCGGCGTAAAGCGAAAGGATCACTTGAACCTGTGGGGATCGCGCCGACGGCAAAGCATGCGACAAGCGAATCCAGTTTGTCCGCCAGCGCGACGGCGCAGCCCGTCAGATTGCGCGGGATGGGATCGTCGAGCCCAGCGGCTTGTAATGGTCGTAGACCGCCCAGGCGATTTCTCGGGTTCGCCCTGCGCGCTGGCATAGAGCCCGCCGACGATTCCCTGCAGCTCGGGAAATTCGCGGACCATTTCGGTGACCAGATCGCATTTGGCGAGTTCCGCGGCGCGATCGGAGCCGGCCACATCCGCCTGAGCGACGCCGCTCGAAAACCATTGCTCGGCGAGCCAGCGCGCGAGCGTGCGCATGCGCTCGACTTTATCGCCGTAGCTGCCCAGGCGGCGCTCGTAGGTGACGGCCGCGAGCTTCGGCAGATAGTCGCCGAGCGGGATGCTCTGATCGGTCTCCCAGAAAAATTGCGCATCGGCAAATCGCGCGCGCAGCACGCGTTCGTGCCCTGCGCGCACGAGGCCCTTCGGATCGCGCGGCAGATTGATCACCGCCAGGAAGTGCGGCGCGAGTTCTCCGGTCGCGGTTCTCAACAGCCAAAGTATTTCTGATGTCCGCGCATCACCGTGATCAGAATTTCTTCGGGCAGCGCCAGGAAGGCAGGATCGAAGCTGCCGAGAATCACGGTCGGATATTCGTTCAGATAGGTGACGAGGTCGAGAAGGACCGGGTCCGCGTGCGTATGCAAGCCTTTGCGCGCGGTGAGCGAATGAATTTCGGCTTCGATCTTCTTCCGGCGCTCTTCGGGACGGCACAGCACGAAATTCTTCTTGAGCTTCGGCTCGTAGTCGGCGGCGCCGGCCAGCGGAATGCTGCGCTTGCCGAGAAAGCGATGGCCATCTGACGCGCGTCCGGAGTGAACTTCGGCAAACGAAAATGGGATCACCTTGCCATCGAGCAGCGCGACGATCCAGCGGATCGGGCGGATGAAGCGCGGGCTGTCGGCGCCGGTCCAATACATGGAGCGCGGCCAGGCAATCTCGCGGATCGCTTCCGGCAATGCCTTCGCAAGGATTTCGGCGGCCGGCTTTCCATAGACCGTTTGCTTGACGGCAAGGTACTCGCCCTTCGGCGTGCTGACTGTCGAAGCTTCGAGAGCGGGACGCCCTGCTTCTCGGCGAAACTGAGCGCGGCGCGAGTCGGCTCGCCAGCGGCGTCGAATGCGACAGATTTCGGCGGGCCAGTAATCTCGCGCGTCACATCTTCTTGTTTTACTCGAAGTCCTCGCGCGATGGCGGCGAGCCTTCGCGGAGCACCGAAAATTTCAATTGCATCTTCAACTGTCGGCCCGTCGACCAAGCCGTGCGTGGAAAGTTGCTTCCCAAGTATCGCTTTAAGTTCTTGCGCGGCCTTGGGGATCATTCCCGCGGGAATTTCTTCGCAGCCGATTTCGAAAAGCAAATCGGCGCGCAGATTTTCATCCTTCGCTTTGGGTGTTGCGCGCTTCGGCGTGGACTTCACGCTACGCTTCATGCCGTTACCCCGGTTCCCGGCGCGGCGACGCCCCCGTCCTCGACCGCTGCGCGCTGGTCGAGCCACGCGCGCGCTACTTGCGTCGCGAGTTTGCGCACACGCCCGATCATCCCGGCGCGCTCGGTGACGGAAATCGCGCCGCGCGCATCGAGCACGTTGAACAGGTGCGAACATTTCAAGCACAGATCGTAGGCTTCGAGGATCGGAAAGCGACGAACCGCTTCCCCTTTGATCTTTGCGTACTCGGCCAGCAGGCGCGCGGCCTCCGCTTCGACCAGATCGAACTGCTTGCGCGTCGAGACCGCGTCTGCATAGTCAAAGCTGTAGGCGGAAAACTGCTCTTCTTCGGCCAGCCGCACCTCGCGATAACTCACCGTATCGGACCACATCACATCGTAGACGTTCTCGACATCTTGCAGGTACGCGGCGATGCGATCGAGGCCGTAGGTCAGCTCGACTGAAATGGGATCGAGGTCGACTCCTCCGCATTGCTGGAAATAGGTGAACTGCGTGATCTCAAGCCCATCGAGCAGCACCTGCCAGCCGATTCCCCAAGCGCCGAGCGTAGGCGATTCCCAGTTGTCCTCTTCAAAGCGGATGTCATGTTCCTTGAGATTGATGCCGACCGCGGCCAGGCTCTCAAGATATAGATCCTGAATGTCCGCCGGGGAGGGCTTGAGTATCACTTGAAGTTGCGTGTGCTTGTAAAGACGATTCGGATTTTCGCCGTAGCGGCCATCGGCGGGGCGGCGGCTCGGTTGCGCGTAGACCACGCGATACGGCTTCGGCCCGAGCACGCGCAGAAATGTTTCCGGATGCATCGTGCCTGCGCCGACTTCCACATCGTACGGCTGCTGCAGAATGCAGCCGCGGCTCGTCCAGTATTGTTCAAGTTTAAATAGAAGATCCTGGAACGTGAGGCCCTTGCGCGCGGCGGGCTTGCGAACTTTGTCTTTTTCGGACTGCACGGAATTCTTCAAACGGGCGACTCCAGAAGTTCTCGGGACATAAGCTTGCGATCGATTTGATGTTCGATGACGTCGAGCATGGCCTCGGTCAATTCTCGCATGGCGCGGGGCGGAGCGCCGTTGGAATCCGCGCCGTCGCTCAGGCGGTCGAGGCGTTCGCTGAGCATTTTGCGGCCGAGCGAAAGCGCCGCGTGAGAAAGCGTGCGCATGCCCGGCTTGCGGCACTGCCCGCAAACGATCACGGAGGCGCTCGGCGAAAAATAGGCCGCTTCGCCGGCCGCGACTTCCCTGGCGCAACGGCCGCAGCGGTCGAGCGACGGCAGCCAGCCGCCCAGCTTCACGGTCCAGAGCGCGAAATACGCCAGCGGCAGCTCGGGCTTGCGCGAATGCTTTACAGCCTGCGCGGAAAGCAGCAGCAGCCGGAAATTCGCGTCGTTCGCCTCGCGCTCCGGAAGGACGGCTTCGGTGATCTCGGAGAACAGCGCGAGGGCGATGCTCGAGGCGTAATCGCCGAAGGCATCGAGGAACGACTCGATTATCTCGCACTCGCTGATACGCACCAGGTCGCGCGTCTCTTTCTCGAAGAACCAGATGCGGATATGCGAGAGGCGTTCGAGCGTCGAGCCGAAGCGGCTTTTCGGGCGGCGCGATCCCGATGCGACACCGCGGACGCGCCCCATGGCCCGCGAGAGAAAACTTACCAGACGGTCCGCCTCGCCGAGCGGGTAGCTGCGCAGCACGATGGCTTCGGATTCATGAAGTGGCATGTGAAGTGTCGGCTCGCCGACGGACGGGTGGGCCGCTCGCGCGCGTCTTGCCCGTGTGATTCGCGTGTTGAATGAACGACCTCATCGGGCCGGAACAGTCCGCGTGAGCCGCATGCACCGGAAGAAAATTTTTATCACAGCCGCGCAAGCGGCGCAATTGCTAAACGCCGCCGCGCCGGATATCGAATCACGGGAATGAAGAATCCTCGATCCCTTCGCTTGAAAATCGCGCGCGCTCGGATAAAGTGTTTTCATCATGGGTGCGTCCGAGTCATCGAAGGCTGTGGACGTGGTGGGCGTCGGCATCAACGCGACCGATACGATCATCCGGTTGCCGCGCTTCCCCACGCTTGATTCCAAGGTCGAAATCATCTCGTCGCAGATGATGCCGGGCGGGCAAGTCGCGAGCGCGATGGTGGCGTGCCGCCGCTGGGGGCTGCGCGTTCGCTACGTGGGGAAAATCGGCGAAGACGCCGCCGCGCAGCTGCAGATCGACGAAATGGAAGACGAGGGAGTTGAGGCGCGCTGGATTACCGCTCCGGGCCGCGAGAGCCAGTCATCGTACATTCTCGTCGACGAATCCTCGGGCGAGCGGACGGTCCTGTGGAAACGCGATTCAAGTATTGCTTTAAGGCCGGGCGATCTCAAGCGCGAGTGGATTTGGGACGCGCGCATCCTGCTGATCGACGGGCACGACACGGAAGCTTCCGCCACGACCGCGGGATGGGCAAAGCAAGAAGGACTTGAAGTGGTGGGCGATTTCGACAATCGCTATCCGGGAGTTGAAGCTGTGCTCGAACTCACCGACTTCCCCGTCACATCGAAGGATTTTCCTGAGAGGCTGACGGGCGAGAATGATTTGTTGAAGTCTTTGCCTGCCATTTTTCGGCGATTCAAGTGTCGCTTGATGGCGGCAACGCTCGGCCGGCTCGGCGTGCTCGCATGGGACGGCGCTCGATTCATCCTCTGCCCCGGCTTCCGCGTGGATGCCGTCGACACGACCGGAGCGGGCGATATTTTTCACGGGGCGTTTGTCTACGGCCTCGCCAAGAAAAGGCCGATTGAAGAACTACTTGAATTCGCCTGCGCCGCGGCTGCGTTCAACTGCATGGCTCCCGGCGCTCGCGGCAATATCGCTCCGCTCGCCGAAATAGAAAAGCTCCGCCGCTCCGGCAAGCGCTCCGAGATGGCGTACCCGGCCGCGGAGTTGGATGAAGCTGCGCGGGCTGCGCTTTCGACCGCGCGAGGGGCTCAGCGCTCCGGCGTTAGGCCCGGCCAATGATTCCGCTGAAGGACATGACGCCACGGCAGTCGTTTCCCGTGATGACGTTGCTGCTGATCGCGATCAACGTCGTCGTCTTCATTCACCAGCTGATGCTGCCGGGGCCCGCGGGCGATCTCTTCATTAAAACCTACGGACTCGTGCCCTCGAAAATCAGCCTGGCGCTCGCCGGGCACCACTACACGCTCGAACAGGCGCTGCTTCCTCTCCTTACCTGCATGTTTCTGCATGGCTGCTTCCTCCACATCATCGGCAATATGTGGTTTCTTTGGATTTTCGGCGCAAATGTGGAAGACCGCATGGGCCCGCTACCTTATCTGGCTTTCTACTTGATTACCGGACTCGGGTCGGGGATTGCGGAGGTGGCGTTTTCCTGGGGGTCGCACATCCCGTCGATTGGCGCTAGCGGCGCCATCTCGGGCATGCTGGGCGCTTACATCGTGCTCTTCCCGAAATCGCGAATCCTCACGTTGGTTCCTCTGCTCATCATCTGGTTCTTGTGGAAAGTTCCCGCGGTTATCTTCATCGGGCTGTGGTTCCTGATGCAGTTCGTGAGCGGCGTGGCCTCGCTCCATTCGATGGACAATGGCGGCGTCGCGTGGTGGGCGCACGTCGGAGGCTTTCTGCTGGGCATGCTTTTGGTGAAGGCGTTCGCGATGCAATCGCGGCGGCCCGCCTACTACTATTCCCGGTGAGGTTCGGGATTCTTTTTCCGAGCGATTGAAGCGGCGCTTGAGGTTTGCCGATTTCGTCGGCTTGCCGACAGCTCGAGTTCTCGTTTACGTTTCGCCGCATTCATCATACGCCGGGAAGCTGCCGCCCGAGGCTCAAGTGAAACATGAGCATTGGATTTTCTTGGCAGGCCGTACGGTTCCCGTATCCCGAAGAAGCTTTCTTAGCCCGATTTTTCGACGGTCCGGTGCGCTCGACGGTGCCACGGAAATGCAGATTGTGTTAATGTAGCTGGCTTCGGTGAAGAGCGCTCGCATTCGCAATTCTAGTCCATGGAGCGCAACGGGGGCACCGATCCATGAAGAATTCATACAGCGGCGTGGCGGTCCCGAAGGACGGCCAGGCGATCGAGTACAGCGGCGGCGAATTTCACGTTCCCGACCGGCCGATCATTCCGTTCATCGAAGGCGATGGCACCGGGCGCGACATCTGGAAGGCGTCGCGGCGCGTGTTCGACGCGGCCGTCGAGAAAGCGTATGGCGGCAAGCGCAAGATCGCATGGCTTGAGATCTACGCCGGCGAGAAATCATTCAATCAATTCAAGGACTGGCTGCCGCAGGACTCCGTCGATGCGATTCGCGACTTCCGCGTCGCGATCAAAGGTCCGCTGACCACGCCTGTGGGCGGCGGCATCCGCTCGCTCAACGTGACGCTGCGGCAATTGCTCGACCTTTACGCATGCGTGCGCCCGGTACGCTATTTCGAAGGCGTTCCGACGCCGGTGCTGCATCCTGAGCGCATGAATGTGGTGATCTTCCGCGAGAATACCGAGGACGTTTACGCCGGAATCGAGTGGAAGTCCGGCACGCCTGAGGTGAAGAAACTCGCCGACTTCATCAACAACGAGATGCTGAAGGGCACGGGCAAGCGCCTGCCCGAAAACGCGGGCATCGGCATCAAGCCGATTTCGCCGCAGAATACGAAGCGCCTGGTGCGCCGTGCGATCCAGCACGCGCTCGAAAAGAAGCGCCGCATCGTGACGCTGGTGCACAAGGGCAACATCATGAAGTTCACCGAGGGCGCATTTCGCGACTGGGGCTACGAACTTGCGGTCGAGGAATTTCGGCAGCAGATCGTCACCGAGCGCGAGAGCTGGATTCTCGATAACAAGGACCGCGACTCGAGCATCTCGATCGAGAAGAATGCCGCGCTGATCGAGCCGGGGCTCGAGCAGGCCACCGAAGACTTCAAGCAAAAGAGCTACGCGGAAGTGAAGCAGACGCTCGATTCGCTCTACGCCACGCACGGCCGCGGCCAGTGGAAGCAAAAGGTGCTGATCAACGATCGCATCGCCGATTCCGTGTTCCAGCAGGTGCTGACGCGCGCGGATGAATATCAGGTGTTCGCGACGCCGAATCTGAATGGCGACTACATCTCGGACGCGTGCGCGGCGCAGGTGGGCGGCCTGGGGATGGCGCCCGGCGCGAACATCGGCGATGGCTACGGCTGCTTCGAAGCGACGCATGGCACCGCGCCGAAATATGCCGACAAAGATGTGATCAACCCGAGCTCGGTGATCCTTTCGGGCGTGATGATGTTCGAGTTCATGGGCTGGCAGGAAGTCGGCCAGCTGATCGAGACGGGCATCGAGCGCACGATCCAGCAGAAGCGCGTCACCTACGATCTCGAGCGCCTGATGAAGGGCGCCACCAAGGTCAGCACCACGGATTTCGCCGCCTCCATCATCGACAACATGAAGGCCCCCGTTTCCGTTGGCCGCTAATCAATCTGGTGGGATAGGGCGCTCTGTCATCCCGAATCCATTCACGCCGTTTGCGGATGGCATGAGGGATCTGCTTTTGCTCTTGGCCTGGCAGTCCTGTGGCTCGGACGGCCAATGTTTCGTAGGGGCGCTGCTTCCTGCGCCCGATCATTCAGCCATAAATCCAAGGAGATTTCCGAATGCGAAAGAAAGTGACGGTTGTGGGCGGCGGATTTGTCGGCTCGACGACAGCTCAACGGATACATGATGCCGGGCTGGCGGATGTGGTTCTGACGGATATTCTGGAAGGCGTGCCCGCAGGCAAGGCGCTGGATATGGCCGAGTCCGCGCCGATTCTCGGCTCGGATGCGCACGCCGCGGGCATTTCGACGGCTACCGGTGATTACAGCGAAACCGCGAATAGCGACATCATCGTCATCACGGCCGGCTTCCCGCGCAAGCCCGGCATGAGCCGCGACGATCTACTGAAGGCCAACTACGACGTAATTAAAGCAGTGGTTGAAGCCGTGGTGAAGCTCTCGCCGAATGCGATCCTGATCGTGGTCACCAATCCACTCGACGCAATGGCGCAGGCGGCATTCAAGGTGAGCGGCTTCCCGAAGCATCGCGTCCTCGGCATGGCCGGCGTGCTGGATTCAGCGCGCATGAGTACCTTCGTGGCGCGTGAATTGAATGTATCGGTTGAGAACGTGCACTCATTCGTGCTCGGCGGGCATGGCGACGACATGGTACCGCTCGCGCGCTACTCGACCGTCGCCGGGATTCCCCTCCCCGAGCTGATATCGAAAGAAAAGCTTGAAGCCATCATCGTCCGCACCCGCAAGGGCGGAGCAGAAATTGTCAACCTGCTGAAGACGGGCTCGGCCTACTACGCGCCATCAGCGGCAGCCGTCGAAATGGTCGAGGCGATCTTGAAGGACAAGAAGAAGATTCTGCCCTGCGCGGTGTATCTCGAAGGCGAGTACGGGATCAAAAACCTCTTCGTCGGCGTGCCGGTAAAGCTGGGCGCAAAGGGCGTTGAGCAGATCATCGAGATCAAGCTGACGCCGGAGGAAAAGGCCGCGCTCGATAAATCGTCGGCCTCGGTGCGCGAGCTGGTGAACGTCCTCGGGATCTAAGGCAAAAGCTCAACACAGAGGACAGGGAGAACTGCAACAGAGCACACAGAGAAACCTGCGGCGATTCACCGCAGAGACGCAGAGAGCGCAGAGAAGAAGAGAAGGATGGATCCCGCCGGGCAGGATATTAGATCGCCAAGCAGTCTCCGCGCCCTCTGCGTCTCTGCGGTAAAGCTCTTCGGTCCCTCTGTGGCCTTCCTCCGTGTCCTCTGTGTTTAGCGTGCGCTGCTCACACCGAATATTTTTGTGCCAACGGGAATCTCCGCCCGACGCTGAAGGCTTTCGACGTCACCTTTAGCCCCGGCGGGGCCTGCTTGCGCTTGTACTCGTTGCGGTCGACCTGGAGTGCGACGGACCGCACCAACTCGATTGGGATTCCCGTTTCTGATGCGATCTCGCTCGGCGAGCGCAGGTCTTCGACATACGCCTTCAGAATTTTGTCGAGGACGTCGTATGGCGGCAGGCTGTCCTGGTCGGTCTGATTCGCGCGCAGCTCGGCTGAGGGCGGCTTCGTGAATACGCTCTCGGGAATCCGCCGCCGCTCGCGATTAGCGAAAGCCGCGAGCTCGTAGACCATGGTTTTCGGCACATCGGAAATTGCCGCGAGTCCGCCCGCCATATCGCCGTAGAGCGTGCAATAGCCAACGGCAATTTCGGATTTGTTTCCCGTGCTCAAGACGAGCGAGCCGAATTTATTCGAGAGCGCCATCAGGAGATTGCCGCGGATGCGCGCTTGCAAATTCTCCTCGGTGGCATCTTCCCGCAGTCCCGCGAAGGTCTGTGCCAGCGTCTTGCGGTAGCTGTGAAACTCGTCGTTGATGCCCATGGTCAGCAGGCGAATGCCGAGCTTTTCTGCGAGCGCCTTCGCGTCGCGCAGGCTGCCCTCGGAGGAATACGGCCCCGGCATGGCCACGCCGGTAACGTTCTCGGGGCCCAGCGCGTCAACCGCGATTGCCGCAACCAGCGACGAATCGATGCCGCCGCTCAGCCCGATCACCACCTGCTTGAATCCGCACTTGCGGACGTAATCGCGCGTGCCGACCACGAGCGCGCGATACACGGCCTCGATTTCCTCGCCGATCTGCGGCCGGATATCGCCCTCGCCCGTCACCGTGTCGAAAAACACGAGATCTTCGTCGAACGATTTCGCCAGCGCGCCGATCCGCCCATCGCCCAGGAACGCGACGCTCGACCCATCGAATACCAGGCTGTCGTTGCCGCCCACCTGATTCACGTAAACGAATGGCCGCCCGTGCCGCCGCGCCGCCGCGCGCAGCATCTCGAGCCGGAAGGCGCGCTTATCGAAGGTGTACGGCGACGATGAAATATTGAGTAGCAGCGTGCTTCCCTTCCCGGCCAGCTCCGCCACAGGGTCGCGTTCGTAGAGCCGCTTGACCCAGAAATTCTTGTCGTTCCAGCAGTCTTCGCAGATCGTGATGCCGAGCGAATCCGCGCCCAGAGCGAACACGTGTTGCGTGTGCGCGGGCTGAAAGTAGCGGCTCTCGTCGAACACGTCGTAGGTAGGCAGCAGCATCTTGCGCTGCTCGAAGAGAATTTTTCCGCCGGCGATCAGCGCGGCGGAATTGGCGACGGGCTTGCCGGTGTTGTCCTGCGCCTTGCCGACAAAGCCGACGAGCGATGGCAGCGGTACCTGCTCGGCGAGGCAGCCGAGTTCCTTTTGATTGCGCTCGGCGAAGGATGGCCGCTCGATCAGGTCTTGCGGAGGGTAGCCGCACAGGCACAGCTCCGAAAAAACGGCCATGTCCGCGCCGCCCGCCTTCGCCATCCGCGCCATGTCCATGATGCGCGCACGGTTGCCTTCGAAGTCCCCAACGGTCGGATTAAACTGAGCGAGCGCGATCTTCATGGGAAGCAAACAGCATACGGGGCGCAGCGGGGCTTTTCAATCTGCGAGGGGTCGTCAGGAGTGTCGAGAGTCATCATCCCAAGGTCGATGCGGCAAAAGAGGCGCAAAAGGGGCCGAGAAACAACGAGGCTCCCGGAGCCATTGACCTCGGGAGCCTCGAACCAAATAAAACCAGCCGCGCGAACCGCAAGCGCGCGCGAGCGACTGAACAGCCCGGCGATCGGGCCGGGCACGCAGCCTCCGCGGTCGCTTAGACCGTGAACGAACTGCCGCAGCCGCACGTGCTCTTGACGTTCGGGTTATTGAACTTGAAGCCCGAACCCTCGAGCGTCTCGATGTAATCGATCGATACGCCTTCGAGGTACATCTCGCTCATCTGATCGACGAGCACTTTGAGGCCGTCGAATTCATACACGTTGTCGCTGGCTTCGTTGACCTGGTTCTCGAAAGCCATGTGGTAGCTAAAGCCCGAGCAGCCGCCACCAACCACGGCCACGCGCAAGCCCGTGGGCGCGGGGGTCTGCGCCGACAAAATTTCCTTCACCTTCGTCACAGCTACCGGCGTAAGTTGAACCATTCGAATCCTCCCAAAGATTGCGCGCAAAAGGCACTTGCCGACGCGCACCAGAATCCCAAGGACATTATATCAGATGCGTGCAATCCCGGCGACGGTTCCGAAAGGTGTTGCTTGGCCTGAGCCGCCACGGAGTGATATTTTCGTTCGGTGCCATAGTGCCACGGGGGTGCGGCGTTGCACGATACCGGAACGGTGAATCCCGAAAACGCGGCTGCCAGCAAGGTGCCGCCCGCGAACGTGTCGTTCTGGACCGCCAAGATTCTGGCCACCACGGTCGGCGAAACCGGGGGCGACGCGCTTTCGATGACGCTGAATCTGGGATACGCGGTCAGCAGCTTGATTTTCCTGGGTTTTTTCGTCGTCACCCTGTTTCTTCAATTGAGGTCGAAACGCTACCACGCCGTGTTTTATTGGGCCGTCGTAGTCGCCACCACCACGGTCGGCACCACCACCTCCGACTACCTGGATCGCACCGTTGGGCTGGGCTATATCCGGTCTTCTCTGATGTTGTTCTCGCTCGTGCTCGTGCTGCTGGTGATCTGGCACTTCTCCACAGGCGCGATCGGCGTCGACCATATCGTTTCGCGCAAGAATGAAATGTTCTATTGGGTCACGATCCTGGTGTCCAACACGCTGGGCACCGCGGTAGGCGATTTTACGGCGGATACGGGACTGGGCTTCGAGCGCGGGGCCCTGGTGTTCGCGGGGCTGATCGCGCTGGTTGCGGCGGCTTACTACCTCACCAAATTGCCGCGCAGCGTCCTGTTTTGGTCCGCGTATGTGTTGACCCGCCCCCTGGGCGCAACCCTGGGCGACACCCTCACCAAACCACATACGCAGGGCGGCTTGGCCCTTGGCCGGATCGCCTCGTCCCTTACCATCGCGGCGGCCATGATTTTGGTGGTCGCGCTGACCTCGCAGCGCCGCCCGGAAGGCGCCCATTAATCCGCGCGTGTAATCCGGGCCTTTGATTGCCGGGTACGAAATGCACTCGCCAATCCCCGTGTACAAGGCGCCCGCCGACACTCTAAAATATCCTTTTCCCAGGAGCTACATGAAACACAAGATCACATCCATACCCGGTGACGGAATCGGACCCGAAGTTTCCCGCGCGGTGCGAGAGATCATCGCGGCCGCTGGCGTCGAAGTCGAGTGGGAAGACACCGAGGCCAAAGGCGACATCCACGAGCAGGGCGCGGCGTCGATCCGGACTGCCGTCGTCGAATCGATCCGCAAGAATCGCGTAGCGCTCAAAGGACCTCTGGCGACCGCCGTCGCGAGCGGGCCGCCGAGCATCAACGTGGCGCTGCGCAAGGCGCTCGACCTTTTCGCCAATGTGCGCCCGGTGAAGAATCTCGAGGGCGCTCCCTGCCGCTATCAGGACGTCGATATGGTCCTGATCCGCGAGAATACCGAGGATTTGTACGCCGGGCTCGAGCACACTGTAGTGCCGGGCGTCGTCGAGAGCCTGAAGATCATCACCGAACGCGCCTCCACGCGCATCGGGCGCTATGCCTTCGAATACGCGCGCAAGCATGGCCGCAAGAAGATTCACGCCATCCACAAAGCGAACATCATGAAGCTGTCGGACGGCCTGTTTCTTTCGTCGGTGCGCACGGTCGCTGCGGAGTATCCGGACATCCAGTACAAGGAACTCATCGTCGATAACGCCTGCATGCAGATGGTCCTCAACCCGTCGCAATTCGACATGCTGCTGCTGACGAACCTCTATGGCGACATTATGAGCGATCTTGCCGCGGGACTTGTCGGCGGCCTGGGAGTGGTGCCCAGCGGGAATATCGGGGCGGAGTCCGCGATTTTCGAAGCGGTGCACGGCACCGCGCCGGACATCGCCGGCAAAGGCATCGCCAATCCCACAGCGCTGCTGATGAGCGCGATCATGATGCTCGACCACATCCGCGAGGTGTCGGCCTCGCAGCGGATCGATGCGGCGCTGCATGAAGTCTACCGCGAGGGCCGCTCGCTCACGCGCGACGTCGGCGGCACAGCCACCACCGCGCAGTTCACCGAAGCTGTGATCAGCAAGCTCGGAGTCGGCGTCCGCTCATAACGTCATTTCGTCCGCGCTCCCGTCAGAATCATCATTCTGCTTGCCTGGCGAAGGAAGGGGGCGAAGCGAAGAACCTCTCTTCGGCGTCGCTGGAACGAACGGGATCTGCTTTGGGGTTTTTCTGCGTCCTCTGCGTCTCTGCGGTGCAAAGGCCTTTCGCCCCTGACCGCGCTCCCCGCAACTCATTAGCGGCTAACGCGTTGCACCCAACGACAAGTACTAGTGTCAGCCACAGACTCGTGCTGTACCGTTGAGGGTGGATTCAGGGCCGCGCGGGGTCATCGCCGCCCTCTCATAAAAGTTGCAGGAGGACTGTATGCCCAGCGCGTCGATTGGCAAACGCATTTACCAGAGCTTGGGTTGGGTGTGCGCCGCCGGACTCGCCTTGATGCTGCTCCTGGTGCTCCGCAAATCACCCGAGCCCAACGTCCCCTACGATTCCGCCGCCGCGGCGCGCGTGCAGCAGAAATTCGCTGCCGCGGATCAGGCCAAGGCCGCCGGCCAGCCCGCGAAAGTCTCGATGGATCGCACCGAACTCAATTCCTATTTGCAGCAGAACCTGCAAGTGCAGGGGGCGTCGCCCGCGAATTCCGCCGCTGCTTCGGCTGGCGCGCCATCCGATGGCGCGACGCCGGCCGACCCGCTGGCTGACGTGGGCCAGATGACGCAGGAGCAAGTCGCATCCGCCGTCAAGGACGTGAAAGTCGATATGGATGGCGACCTCATCAAGGCGCACATCATCTTCAATCTTCATGGCCAGGACATGTCGCTCGATCTCGATGGGCATCTGGTCAACGAGAATGGGTACCTGAAATTCGAGCCGGTGGATGGGAAGCTCGGTTCCCTGCCCTTGCCGCAGTCCGTGCTCGACGCGGCAGTGGATAAGCTGATGTCGTCGCCCGATAACCGCGAGAAAATGAAACTTCCCGACGACATCAGCGACATTCAGATCGAGAACGGCCAGGCCGTCGTCTCCTACAAATGATGACCCAAAGAGGATCGTCATCCTGAGACGAGCGCCGTTTGCTCGTCGAAGAATCTCTCTTCGTGGGCAGCGGCGGCGGGTGGGTCAGAGTCCCTGAAGCTTGCCGGCAGCAGGCCAGATGGGCGTGTAGGCGACATAGAGCAGCCAATACACGATCACGCCCGTCACCGACACGTAGAGCCAGAGAGGCAGCGTCCATTTGGCGATCGCGCGATGCGCCGCGTATTTTCCGCTCAGGCCGCGCGTCAGCGTGATCAGGACCAGCGGGACGATCACCACCGCGAGCGTCGTATGCGTGAGCAGCAGCGTGAAATACACGGGGCGAATCCAGCCCTGCCCGCCGAAGCGGATCACTCCCGCGCTGAAATGAAAATAAAGGTAGAGGGCGAGGAAAAGCGTCGAGCAGCAGAACGCCGCGATCATGAAGAAGCGGTGAATCGCGATCTTTCCGCTGCGGATCATCACGTAGCCGCAGACGAGCAGCACCGCGCACGCGCCATTCAGCGAAGCATTCACGGCGGGGAGAGATCGAATCGGCAGAAGAGCGGCGACGAGCGTCATGCGACTAGCGCATGACCAGCTTATCGAGGATCAGCCACCCGAGCAGCAGCGGGATGTGCGCCACGGTCGCGTGCATCAGCCATTTCGCGCGGGCGTTGGTCCGCGAACGATTTGCCCACAGGCCGACTTGCAGCAGCAGCATTCCCAGCACCAGCGCGCCAAAGAAATAGAATTTGCCCGCCATCCCGATCACCGATGGCAGCGCGCTCACCCAGACCAGAATCGCAGAAGTGCAGACGATTTGCCGGAACGTGGAATCGCCGGAGCGGTCGACCACCGGAAGCATGCGAATCCCCGCGCGTGCGTAGTCCTCTCGGTACATCCACGCGATGGCCATGAAATGCGGGAATTGCCAGAAAAATAAAATCGCGACGAGCACCCAGCCGCCGAGGCCGAGCGAACCGCGCGCGGCGGCCCATCCGATCAGCGGAGGGAGGGCGCCCGGGATTGCACCGACGGCGGTTGAAAGCGGCGTGCGCGTTTTCAGCGGCGTGTATAGACCGAGATAGAGCAGCGACGTCGCCAGCGCGACGAGGCATGCGAGCAGATTCACTGCAATCGCAAGCCAGACGGCGCCGACCACAATCGTGGCGACCCCGAAGATCAGCACTTCGCGCGGCTGCAAAATACCGGCGGGCAGCGGGCGCGCGGCCGTGCGGCGCATCACGGCGTCCATCTCGCGCTCGATGTATTGATTGAGCGCGGCGGTGCCGCCGGCGACGAGCATGGTCGCGAAAACCGTGTGCAGCAGCAACACCCAGTTCATCGCGCTGGTCGAGCCGAGATAGAATCCCGCGACCGTCGTGATTACGACGAGGAACGTCACGTCGGGCTTCATGAGCACAACGTACGCCCACGGCTTCTCGTAGGTCGCGATCGTCGCGGCGCGTTCGTTCATTGCGCGGCCCTCACGCTTTCGCGAGCATGCGCCACTGCCGCCGCGCCCGCCGGCCGAGTGAGGCGCTGGCACGTGAGGGTGAGCAGCATGGAAGCGGCGATGGTCAGCGCGCCGCCGACCACGTGGGCTGCCGTCAGCGTGACGTAGAGGAAGGTCGGCTGCACGGCGGCGATTCCGGAAGTCATCGCCCACCACGCAGCGAATCCCAGCAGAATCTGTATTCCGAAGAACATGTGCAGCCACATCACGCGCCGCCGAAGGTCACGCACGCCGCGGAAACGGCGCTTCACCACGAGGCCCGTCCAGATCACCATCACGGCCACCGCGCCCGCGCCGATCAGATGCGGCACAATCCCCAGCGCGCCGTGGCGGAATGCGGCGCCAAGGAGAATCTGACCGAGGATCACAAATGTGGTCCACCACCCAAGCGTCGTGGCGCGCGGCGAGCCGGAATCTTCGAGTTGCGGAAGCTCGCTTTGCCACCATGGGCTCACGTAGAGCGCGATTCCCACGAGCGTGATGAAGAAAATCTGCGCGAGCGTCGCGTGAGCGGTGGCAGACACGATTGGGTCGCCTTCGAGAACGCGTATTCCGCCAAGCACGGCCTGCGCCAGGACGAGCGCAACCGCGATCCAGCCCAGGCGCTTGGCCAACGGGCGGCGGTCCTTGGCCGTGATCCACACGGCGAGGATGAGCGTCATGATCGAGACGATTCCGGCGATCACGCGGTGGGAATATTCGAAGCGAATGCCGCCCACGAACGGAGGAATCAGCCGGTGGTAGGCGAGAGGCCAATCCGGAACGGAGTCTCCGGCGTCGTTGTTGGTCACGAGCGCGCCCGCCATCAGCAGCAGGACCGTGAAGGATGCTGTCGCCACCGCAAAGCGGTAAACGCCGCGGGAGCTTGGAGTGGAATTTGGCGCCATCAGCCGTGTGTGATCGTATTTTCCTGCGTTCCGTTGCGTTGAAGACCTTTCATTCTATGCATCGCGCTCCTAAAACGCAAAACTTTCTGGCAGGCGCTTCGAGTCAAATTCTGAAGGCCCTTACCGCCGAGACGCAGAGGGCGCAGAGAAGCAGGAAAGCTTAGCTCGGGAAAGCGGGCGGCTTGCATCAACGCAACGACGATGGCCTGCGAAGCTTGCACGGAATGGTTTAGTGCTGCACTATTCCGTGGGGGATGATGCAGCCCCCTAGCGGGGCCAATTTTGGCGGCTTTTGGGCGTGGAAACGCGCTTAAAACGGGATAAATCGGCAGCTTTCGGTTTGGGGCCCATCGGTGGGCTGGGGCCTGCTGCGGGCGAATGGGAGGTGAATATGGATGGCGCAAATGAGCGAAGCGAGCGGGCGCTGAGGGCCTACGCTGGTTTGATCCGGGCCGCGGATTCCATCACGGGACTGCTGGAGATGCAGCTCGAACCGATGCGGCTGACGCTGAGCCAGGGGCGGGTGCTGGGGGCGCTGGCGAAGTTTGGTCCCATGAGCCACATGAGCCTGGCGAGAAAAATTTTGCGACGCAAGAGCGCGGTCGCTCTCATGGTGAAAGAACTTGAGAGGCGGCGGCTGGTCACCTCGCGGACGGACAAGCGCGACCGCAGGAAGCAGACAGCTCGCGTGACGCTGGCGGGAAACAAGCTGGCCGCGGAATTGGTTCCGGTACACACGAGATTGATTCGGGCGCAGATGGCGGCGCTTGGAGGGCGGGAGCAGGAGACGTTGGCACGGCTGTGCGAGAAATTGATTGCGGGAGATTCGGCGCGATTCGCGGAAGAATTCGTGACGAGCGAATGAGGCAAGGAAGCAGGGAGGCAAGGAGGCAGGGAGCGCGCGGGTCCAGATTTCAAATTACAGATTTGAAATTTGACAGGGAGAAATCGCCCGCCTGAAAGGCAAGGCGGCCGCTACAAAGGCAGGGCCGAAAAGCCTCACGGCAAAGGCGGCCGATTTGAATTCAGGGATTGGATCGTATGGCAACGCGGAGGAATAAACCGCAAATCACTCCGAGTTCCGGGAACGTTTTCGCTGATCTGCGTCTGCCGCAGACCGAAGAGAAGCAGACGAAGGTGCGGCTCGCCGTGGCCATCAATCAAATTATTGCAGGACAGGACCTTTCGCAGGTGGCCGCCGCGCGGCGCCTGAAAATCAACCAGCCCAAGATCTCCGCGCTAAGAAAATAAACCGACAAGCAAACCAAGAACAAACCATAAAGCAAACCAAGAACAGACCATGAAGCAAAAAACGCCCGCCTGCCCTTCACGTACTTCAGGGTAAGAAGGTGGCCCTTCGACTTCGCTCAGGACAAGCCGCTACGAGGGCGACTTCCGGAAAAAATGAGCGGCTCGCCGGGGTTTTTCTGCGAGCCGCTCATTGGGTGGGGTGGGTGGAATTGGGGGCCTGCGGCCACTATGTTTTAGGGGCGCGCGGGCTTTTCTTCTTTTTCTTTTGGGGCACTCTCGTGCGACTGCTCGGGCCTTGGCGCGGCTTGATGTTGCGGGGCGGAAGCCCTTGGCGCACGTTCCGTGCGGGGAGCAGCAGCCTGACGTTCCGGGCGTGGGCTCGGGCTGGCGCGGACGGGCTTGACCTCGGGGCGCGGCGTCTCGGCTCTTGCAGCCGGCTGAGCGCGCCGGTTCTCGGCTGCCCTGTTTTCGCTGGCCTTGTTCTCGGTTGCACGATTTGAGGCGGCTTTGTTTTCGTTCGCCTTGTTCTCGGTTGCACGATTTGAAGCGGCTCTGTTCTCGCTGGCCTTGTTCTCGGTTGCACGATTTGAAGCAGCTCTGTTCTCGCTGGCCTTGTTCTCGGTTGCGCGAGATTCAGCGGCCTTGTTTTCGTTTGCCTTGGTTTCGGTTGCGTGAGTTTCAGCAGCTTTGTTTTCGTTTGTCTTGTTCTCGGTTGCACGAGTTTCGGCGGCCCTGTTTTCGTTGGCCTTGGTTTCGCTCGCGTGAGTGGTAGCGGCGGTGCGCTCGGCGGTTCTATTCTCGGCCGTGGCTCCGCGGCTGCTACGACGCCTTTGCCGGAAAATTCTCCGGGCCTGGAGGTTGCCGCGATCGCCGGATGGCCGTGATTGACGGACGCCAAGAGTTCATGGTTCTGGCTGGCGTCGCGTTCATGGCTGGTTTGTGCGGCGGTACGCTGGTCGTGGTGTTGGCGAGCGAACGATTGTTGTGCGGCAGTGGGGCGGGCGTTGATTCCGCCGGATCCGCCGTTATAGCTGACGTAGTTTCTGCTGTTGGAGACGGTCCGGCTGTAGGTATTGTGAAAATTGCCGCCGCGGACGTTATTCACGTACGTGTTGTACCTGAACTGATTGTTGTGCCAGTAGCCGCCCTGATAGCCGACGCCACCGTAGCCGAAGCCGTAGTTGACGCCGCCGTAGAAGCCGACTTGAGGGCCCCAGTAACCTTCGTTCCAGCTGTATGAACCGTCGCCCCAACCCCAATAACCGGGAGTCCAGAGCAAGCCGACGGCGGGTGGCTCGACCCAAGTGCCGGGCACCCAGTAGTAGCCCTCGTCACTGCGCGCCCAGTAGCCGGGCGCCCAGAGATAGCCTTCCTGGGGACAAACGGGCTGCGAGTAGACGACCAGCGGCGGCGGAGCGACTGTGATCGCGACGCCAAACTGGGCGAAGCATGTCATCGGTATGAGGACGAGTATCGATAGAAGCAGGAGAAAACCAGCCGAGCGAAGAGTGCGCATTTTTTCCCAACCTTGCCCGATCATCCTTCGTTTGCCCGCGCTTGCTTTGCTGCTGCGGGTTGCGCGGATGGAGAGGCCACCGAAACAGCATGGCGCGGGCTGTTTTCTAAAGATGTCCAATATGAGTCACTTTGCGAAAATCCCCCTGAGGCGCGTTTTGGGAGAAATTGCTCGGCGGGCCGGCGGATGGAAGGGGATGCGCCGAAAAGCCTCACCCCGGGAAAGCGGGGTGAGCTACATAAGGCAAATACTGGCGAGCCGCGCGAGGGCTGCCCGGAGTCATGCTACGAGGAGTGCGGGAGGCCGATGTGGAGGAGTTCGGCGACTTGAATCATTTAGTAGAAGTCGCGCCAAGCTTCCGAGGGCAGCGCCCCGGCAAGGAGCGAAAAGCAGATCCCTCCCTGCGTCCCGCGCCCGCAAACACCGCGGGAAAAGCAAGATCGCGGGACTCCGGTCGGGATGACAATTGGCTCGTTTGCGTCATCTGGCAAATCCGCGCTAGTGCGCTGGCGGCGGGCCGGGAGGGCCAGCGAGCGTCGTGTCCTGGTCGAAGAGCAGGCGCCAGCCGGCCGATGAGTGCAGCCAGACGGCGGAGCCGCGGAAGTGCAGAACGCGCGGCGGGGCCGCGGAGCCTGCGGGCGGCTTGATGCCGAAATCGACGAGGCCGGTGACGATCGCGCCGCCGTCAAACTCGACGACCTTGGGATCTTTCAGGTCGTACTGTGAGACGCCGAGCTTGCCGGTGGTGATGGCGTCGATGAATTCCGGCTTGGACTGCATGGCGCCGTTGCCGTGGATGAAGATGGCGTTGTCGGCCATCAGGCTTGCGAGCGTCGCGCCGTCGGCGGCCACGCAGGCGTCCGAGAATTTCTTTTGCATGGCCACGACTTCGTCCTGTGCCGAGCTTTGCGCGTTCGCACGCATAGCGATTCCGGCGACGACGAACGTCGCCAGCATCGCTGCGGCCGCGAGTGTTCCCATCAGGCGATTCTTCGAATGCGACATGCGATTCCCTCCCCTTTTCATTCGAGGCACGGCGATTCTATACGCGGTGGCGGGGAAAACCCAAATGCAAATCACGGATGGGCCGAACGGCGAACACTTGTTGCGATAGAACCTGCGCACAGGAACGCGCTTCGCGCGAACTTTATATCGGACCTGAAGGTCCGACCCCCTAAAGAGAGACCGTCAGTGCTCGTTTGTCGGCGCGAGCGGGATGACGCCCGAAGACAAAAGCAGATCCCTTGCTGCGTCCCGCGCCCGCCGAAACCGCGGGAAAAACAAAGGCGCGCGGGACTCCGCTCGGGATGACAACGCATTGGGGCACGCGCAAAGCCGGAATGCAAAGGCGGAACCTCCCGGTCCTCAGCGAACAACGCGGCGGGGCGGCCGTAAGGCCTCACCCCGGGAAAGCGGGGTGAGCTACATTGCGGCGCGGGCGGGTTTGAAACCCGCCCCTACAGACAAACGAAAGCACACGGGCGCGGCCGCGCTAGGCGGGCTGGGGCGCGTTGTAGAAATTGCCGGAGCGCACGTTGACGGGCGCCGGCGCGGGGTCGAAGGTGATGCCGACGGGATCGCCGCCCTCGGCCACGACGCGAATCTGCGCCTTCAGCATCCGGCGCTGCATGATGATGCCGCGGTCGCTCGAGGCGAGATGTTCCTCGGAGTGCAGCGAGATCGGGCCCTGGCCGGCCTGGGCTTCGTAATCGCCGGGCGTGTCCTGATGCTCCGCCTCCTTCATTTCGCCCCAGAGTTTGCCGTTCATGCGGAAACCGTTTCCGCTACCGAAGAAATCGGGCGCGCCTTTTGGCATGCGCGACGCGGTGGCCATCGTGAAATGCGAATCATCGACGGGCAGCGACCAGGAAATCATGTTCGAGCGGACCTGAGTGATGTCGATCGGATTGGGCACCGACATGATATTGGGCATGATCCACGAAGAAATGCGATCGTACTCGCGGCCATCGTCGAGTTTCCGCTTGGCCGAGTAGCAGACGCCGTTTTCGGTCGGGAAGAAATCCACTTTGGGTATCAGCGCGAACTGCTCCGCGAATTGCACGCCGGTGAAGGTCGAATGCAGCACGTAGACGTGATAGGGGTCCATCACATTGTCGTTCATGTGCAGCCAACTGTAGGGAGCGATGGGAAGGCTGTTGTCGCCGGTTGAGCCAAACGCGCCTACGTACGCGCGGATTTCCTCATCCGGGCCGAGGCCTTCGAGAATGTCGAAGCGCGGGAGGGCGGGCTTTTTTTCGAGCGGGCCCATGTAGGCGAAGACCATGCCGTAGTGGTCTTCGACGGGATACCAGGGCTGGCGGGCGACATCGAGATTCTTTCCGCCATCGGGCTCGCAGGGCTGGCGAAGGCAGCGGCCTTCGACATCGAAGAGCCAGCCGTGATAACAGCAGGCGATGCCCTCTTCGGAAACCTTGCCGTAGAAGAGCGTGGTGCCGCGATGCATGCAGCGGGGATAGAGAAGGCCGGGGCGGCCGCGCTTGTCGCGAAAGAGGATCAAATCTTCGCCGAGGATGCGGACGTATTGCGGGCGAGCGGTGACGTTGGCGGATGCGGCGACCGGCTGCCAGTAGCGGCGCATGAGTTCGCCGCAGGGAGTGCCGGGGCCGACTTGCGTGAGTTCGAAATCGGGATGCTGCAGAGGCCGGCCGTAGGCGCTGCTGTCGGCGGACCGCTTTCGTTGCGTTGCCTCGCTCATATTCCCCCCTATGACTGCTGCGTCAGGTATTAAGAGGCAATAAACTCCTCGGGGGCGGTATTGTCAAGGGCGGGCCGGCGGCCTCGGGCTGCCGATGCCGAAGGCCAATTTTTTGCGCAAGACGCGGGTGAGTATGAGACTCTCGCCAAGTCGCAGTCGCGAAAGAATGGAGGTGGAACATGTTGAAGGGATTCAAGCAGTTCCTGCTGCGAGGCAACGTGGTGGACATGGCGGTGGGCATCGTGATCGGGGCGGCGTTCGGCAGCGTGGTGACGGGCCTGGTGAAGGACTTGCTCACGCCGTTCATTGCGGCGATCGTGAAGCAGCCCGATTTCTCGAAGCTGGCATTTTCGATCAACGGGAGCAAATTTCCTTACGGCGATTTCGTCAACGCCTTGCTCTCCTTTTTGATCATCGCCGCCGCGGTGTACTTCCTTGTCGTGCTGCCCATCAACGCGCTGATCGCGAGGATGAAAAAGGAGCCGCCGCCCGACCCCACGACGCGAAAGTGCCCGGAATGCTTGAGCGAAATTCCCATTGGCGCGCGCCGCTGCGCCTTTTGCACCTCGCCCGTATCTTGAGCGGGCGGCGGACCGGAAACGTTCTCCGCGGCAATGAAAGACATTTACAAACTGGAGGCCTTAGATGGGTGGTGCGGTTGTATGCGGAGCGTTTGGCTGCGGCAAGTTCGCGGAAGCGACCCTCGATGAGCTTTCTTTGTGCCGGAACCATTTCTACGACAAAGCCATGAAGCGCATGGAGGAGTATCGCGGGCGCCTGCAAACAACGGAGACGGCTGAAGGCGGCCGGAACGAAGCTCCGGAATTCCTGTCGCAGATCATTGCGCAGGCGACGATGCTTGTTACAAACGCGAAATCCCTGGAGCCCGGGCAGAGGGACCAGTTCCTCGATTTATCGAAATCCGCGATGCACCTTTTTAAACGCGCGCAAAGGCCTCCGAGGCTGGCGCGCAACATGCCGGTGCTCGTGAGCCGCGCCGATTCCACCGGGACCCAGGAGCTGACCAACACGATCGACGTGAGCAAACGGGGCGCTTGTATCACGACGAAGGGCTCGTGGGAAATTGGCGATAAGGCATGGATCCAAAAGCCCGTGGGCGATTTGAAAGCCCTTGCGCGAATTGCGTGGTCGAAAAAGACGGGCTTTTCCCAGTTTCTCGTCGGGCTGGATATTCTGGATGCGGAAGACTTCTGGAAGCTGGAATCGGCGTCGCCGACAAGCAAACGCCGGTGAGCAAAGAGGATCTGACCGCGAAAAGGTACCCGACCTGTCGGAGCTCAAGCTCCGACCCCCCAACCAGCGTGTCCGAAACGCCTTCTAGTGGCTGGATTCGGCGAGCGGCGTGCCCTGATTCAGGATGAGCTGCCAGCCGTCGAGTTTGCGGAGCCAGACAGTCGAGACGCGCATGTGAATGAGGCGCGGCGGGGTGCCGGGGGCGGCGTTGCGAGGCGGGGCGAGGCCGACGTCGGTGAGGCCGACGACGATGGCGCCGCCCTTGAAGAAGGTCACTTTGCTTTCCTTGAGATTGTAGGTAGTGAGCTTCATCTGGCCGCTGGTGATGGAATTGATGTACTGGGCTTTTGTCTGCACGACGGCGCTGCCGTGGATGAATATGGCGTTGTCGGCCATCAGAGCCGAGAGCGCGGGGAGATCGGCGGCCATGCTCGCGGCCTGAAACTTCTTCTGGAGCGCGAGGATTTGGGCTTCGTTGAGCGCGCCTTTCGGTGCGCTGGTCTGCGCGCGAGCTGCGCCTGCCGCGAGACCGGCAACTAAGAGGATCAGCGGGAGCGTGAGCGCGGGGATGCATTTCGGGATGCCGATCGAGGCGACGCTGCTTTTCGGGAGTCGCATGAGTTTCTCCTGAGGTTTCATCGATGGTTAGCTGGGAATCCGGAATTCTACACCGGGCGAGCGAGGAACCAAAGTGCGCGGTGGCGTGACCGTGGCGGATTTGAACCCCAGCTCGACACAGAGTGCGCAGAGAAGCACGGAGACTTCCCGAGGCACCGGCGTGGCCGGCGCAACGCACTTGGCCGAACTCTCGGTGGATGCTTAGCGACGGTCATAGCGGCCGGTACGCACAGCAGATCCCTCACCCAAAAACCGGGTTCGGGATGACAGCAAGAAGAGCTTCGAGTCCGAGCAGCAGTGGCAGGATGGAACGGATGACAATCAGGCAGGTGGCGGCGAGTTTGCGGGGTGGCGTGGGCGATCGAAACGCGATCGGTTAATCCCCGTTGGCGGAGGCTTTGGGAGCGTAGTATCCGGTTCGCGTGCGGACGATTACTTTTCCCGTGCCTCTCGGCGGGAACACGCGCACCTGGACGGCGCGGAACGTGCCGTCCCTCGAACTGTCGGTGGGATAGTAGCCGATGGTGTATTGATTGCGGATTTCGTGGGCCACCTGCTCGCAGATGGGGGTGACCTCATCGAGATCCGCGGGGAAGTAGGCTTGGCCGCCGGTGGCGTCGGCAAGCTCGGTCAGCACCTTCCTCGAGTGGCGAACCATCCTTTTGTCGTTCTTGAGATCGTCCGCGCTGAAAACTCCGATCGTGTAGATCGTAGCGTTCGATTCCTCGGCCGCTTTGATGGTGTCTTCAAAGCTCATGCGGCTGGCGTCATCGTCGCCGTCGGTGATGAGGAGGAGGACTCGCTTGTCCTCGTGGCCCTTCTTGAGGTGATTGAGCGAGCCGATGACGGCGTCGTAGAGGGCGGTGCTGCCGCGAGTATCGATGCGCGCGAGGGCGTCCTGCAAATTTCGCTCGTCGCTGGTGAAATCGCCGTCAGTGTCGAGGTAAAACTCGTCGTTGAAATTGACGACGAAGGCTTCGTCCTGGGGATTGCTGGTTTTGACGAAGGTCATCGCGGCGGCATTCACCTGAGCGCGCTTCTCGCGCATGCTGCCGCTATTGTCGATCACGAGGCCCATGGTGACGGGAATGTCGTCGCGCGAAAAGAGCGAGACGTCTTGCGGAATCTTGTCCTCATAAATTTGGAACTCGCCGCGGGTCAGGTCGGGAACAAAGTCGCCCTTCTGGTTGGTGACGGTGACATGCAACACGACCAGATCAACGTCGGATTTGAGACGCTGCCCCTGCTGGGAAGCGCCGGGGGGCGGCGGAATATTCGGCGCCGCGACGGAAGGAATCGGTTCCTGGGCCTTCGCCGCCGGGACGGCGAAGATCGAAAGCAGAGCCACGAGAAAAAAGGCGAAGCCGCTAATGGCCCGGCGCGAAATATCCGCTCTTTGCGTAGGCGGCAAGCGGCGGAAGGCCCTTGGGCGGACGGAGCTTGACCTTGATTTTGCGCCACTTCCCGTCGTGGGCCGGATTGCCCGAACGATATCCAAGGACATATTGATTGCGAAGCTCCATGCTGATTTTCGTAGCGATATCCGGGAGTTCGTTGAGATTTCCGACGGTGAATTCACGGCCGCCGGTCATCTCGGTCAGGTCCGCCAGGAGCGAAGGACCGCTTCGCTCTTCCGGAGTCGGGCCGCCGTCCGGTTCAAAGAGGCCGATGGCGTAAATCTGAACGTCGGCCTCGCGAACGAACTTGCGAATTTCGTTTTCCGAATACCGGCTATGATTATCTCCCCCATCCGATATGATGAGCAAAGCTTTCCTTGCGTTGTGTGCTCCACGCATCTGGCTCAGGCCGAGATAGACTCCGTCGTAAAGGGCCGTCAGTCCGTGCGCGCTCGTGTACAACAGGCGGTTTTGCAGGTCGTCTACGCTGGTGGTGAACTCGCTGACGAGCTGCGCACGGTCGTTGAAATTCACGAGAAAGAATTCGTCCTCCGGATTCGCGGTGCGGAAGAACTGCACGGCCGCCTGGCGCGATTTGTCGATCTTGTCGGACATGCTTGCGCTCATATCGAAGATCACGCCAATGGAAACGGGAACATCCTGGCTGGAGAACTCGACGACTTCCTGTTCCGTGCCGTCTTCGAAGACGCGGAAATTCTCGCGCTCGAGCCCGGTGACGAGCCGGCCGAGCGGATCCGTGACCGACACGCCAACGAGCGTGAGGTCCGTTTCGATGCGGATAGGATGACCTTTCTTTACTTGAGGAGCGGGAGGAGGAACAGGTACAGGGCCGGGACCTTCCTGGGCGGACGCCAATCCCGAGCAGCAAAGAAGCAAAAGGGCGAGGGCCGCACAAACAGCCGCCAGTGTTTTGCTCCAAACCGGCAGCGCGGCGCGGTGCTTCAAGGAACCCCCATACGCCTACATGGCGGGATTCTACCACTGAGCTAGCCCAAAGCAAGGGAAGGTTCCGGGATATTGCATCTGTGCTTTTCCGGCACAGCGGGGCACGCGCGCGGCCGTGTTAGTATGGTTTTTGCCGGCCCGAGGAAAGGCTGCGCCGCCTATGGCAAATCCCCCAACGTTGAAGAGTCCCCAGGCACGCGTGCTCGTGGTGATCCCGGCGCGGCATGGGTCGACGCGCTTTCCAGGCAAGGCGCTTGCGCCGATCGCGGGAAAGCCGATGATTCAGCACGTGGTGGAGCGGATACGCGGCGCGCGGCTGGTGACGAATGTGCTGGTGGCCACGGATGACGCCCGGATCAAGAAGGCGGTGGAAGGCTTCGGCGGCGAGGCCATGATGACGCGTGCGGATCATCGGACGGGCACGGATCGCGTGGCCGAAGTGGCGATCCATCGCGAGGCCGATATTTACGTCAACGTGCAGGGCGACGAGCCGCTAATCGATCCGGGGACGATTGATGCGGTGGCCGCGGCGATGATCGAGGACGAATCCATTCGGATCGCGACGGCGTGCGCGGCGATCACGCAGAAGAACGACATCATGGACCCGCACGTCACCAAGGTGGTGCGCGATTTCGACGGCAACGCGCTCTATTTTTCGCACGCGCCGATTCCATGGGTGCGCGAGGGTTCCGAACACGTGGCTGTCCACCACTGGAAGCACCTTGGCCTTTACGCGTTTCGCCGGGACGCGCTGCTCGAATTCCCGACCCTGCCACCGGGTGACCTGGAGCGAGCGGAACAGCTGGAGCAACTTCGCTGGATCGAAAACGGCTTTCGCATCGAGGTCGTCGAAACGGAGTACGACGCGGTGAGCGTGGATGTGCCGGCGGATATCGAGCGAGTCGAAAAGCTGCTTCGCGAAGGCGCGGCGTGAGCGGCACGCGAGGCGAAGCTGGGCGGCTCCTGGCGAAGGTGGCGCGGTGGGTTGGTCTGGCGGTTTGCGCGCTTCTGCTCTGGCCGAGCTGCTTTTCGACGAATGCGGCTGCGCAAGACTCGGTTCCCATGACCTCCTCGGATAACCTCTTCGAGTTTCATAGCGGCTTCTGGATCAACCTGCACCACTTCCTCTACGAGCAGGCGGCGATTGCGACGGCCGGGCCGAAGGGCACGCCCCACGAGGCCGAATTATCGACGGATGCGAGCATAGGGGTGGGGCTTTCCGAAGACGAATCGAAAACATGGTCGGATGCGCTGGTCTACTACCGCGCGAAGATGCTGCACCAGGATCTGGCGTCGGACGAGGAGATGGTGAAGATCAAGAACCGCCTGGAAGATATGGAGGAGGCGAGCACCGTGGATAACAGCGATCTCGATCCGAGGCTGATTGCCGTCCTCGACGAGGCTGCGCCGATCTATCGCGCCCACTGGTGGTTTCTGCACGACAAGGCGAATCAGGCGTGGATCGCGGCGGTGATGCCTGTGGTCGACACGCAGGGAGCGGCGCTGGCGCAGCAGGTCGCGACCGCGTTCGAGACGCCGTGGCCCGATCGCCCGCTGCGCGTCGACGTGGTTGCGTACGCGAACTACGCCGGATCGTACACGACGCTGCATCCATCGCGGATCACGGTATCGAGCATCGACGGAGGCAATCAGGGCGTCGCGGCGCTCGAGGTGCTGCTTCATGCGGCATCGGGCGTGCTGATCGACCCGATTTCGGCGACCGTCAATCAAGCATACGAAAAGGCGAAGAGGAATCCTCCACCGGAAATCACGCACATGATTTTGTGGTTTACGTCGGGCTTCCTGGTGCAACAGCTCTATCCGAACTACACGCCGTATGCGGACCACTATGCGCTTTGGGTGGAGCACTCGCAAACGGGTTATCGTGCGGCGCTGGTGAGGGATTGGCAGCCGCGCCTGGAAGGAAAGATGACGCTCGACGCGGCGCTTACGCGGCTTGCGGCCAATTTCTCGGTGGCGGCGGCGCCGGAAAAGAAAAAGAAGGAATCCTCCGCCCCAGCGGGTGCAACGCCTCCTAGCGGGCCCTGAAATCACTGCAGGCGAAACACCACCTGTATGTGCGTTCTGACCGGAACATTTTCCGCTGTGATTCGAGCAGGATGGCGGAGCTTTCGCGTGGCAATACGAGAAGGCTTCTGGCAGAATGCGGGCCGCTGCATTTCATACGAGCACGGGGCGTGCGCATGAAGAGGCTATTCTCCTCCAAGCATTTTGTGGCGTTGCTCGCCGCGATGGCTGCGGTTGCGGCGATGGCGGTTGCGCAGGAGGCGCCGGCGCCGCCGATGACGCTGGTGGTGGACGAAACGCAGGCCGCGCGGCAGATCGCATTCGTCCACGAGGAAATTCCGGTGCGACCCGGCATGCTGACGCTGGCGTATCCGCGCTGGATCCCCGGCGAACACGGGCCAACCGGCCCGATCCAGAATTTCGCCGCGCTGCAGATTCATTCGGGAAACTCGGTGCTGGCCTGGACGCGCGATCCCGGCGATATCTTCACATTTCACGTGGAAATTCCGGCGGGCACCGAGCGAATCACCGTCGACTTCGATTCCCTTCTAGAAAGCACGATCTCGGATCACCAGCTGCTGCTCGCGTGGAACACGGCTGTCCTCTACCCGCTTGGCATCGACAAGCGCGAGCTGATGATTCAGCCGTCGGTTCTGCTGCCTGCAAACTGGAAACAGGGGAGTTCGCTGCATGTGACCAGTGCGAGCGGAAACCGCGTGAATTTTGCGCCGGTATCGCTCGAACGGTTGATCGATTCGCCGGTGCTGGCGGGCGATTTCTTCCGCGAGGTGCCGCTGGCATCGATCTGGCCCGCCGAACTCGACATCACGGGCGATACGCAGGCCGCCGTGGACGATGCCGATGACGCGCATGCATTCGAGACGTTTGGGAAGCTGATCGACCAGGACCGGGCTATGTTTGGCTTCCGGCACTGGCAGAAGATGCACATTCTCGTCTCACAACACGCACACGACTTCGACGGGCTCGAGCATGAGGACTCGCCGTGGAACCTCGTGGGCGACGCGGGGCTCTCAAAGAGAAGCGAGCTGGAACGATTCGGCTGGCCGCTTCTCGCGCACGAGCAATCGCACTCCTGGGACGGCAAGTACCGGCGCCCAGCCGAGCTATATTCGAAGCCCGATTATCAGGGCCCCGAGCGGACTACGCTGCTGTGGGTCTACGAAGGATTGAACGAATATATCGGGATGCTACTCGCCACTCGCAGCGGCTTCAATGATGATGCCTACATGCGGGAGTATCTCGCGAGGACGACCGCGGTGTCCGCGCACGAAGCCGGCCGCGATACCTCGCCTCTGATCGACACGGCGACCGAGAACTGGGTGCTGCGTGACGCACATGACGGGTGGGATTCGCTGCGCCGCGGCCAGGATTATTACGACGAGGGCGCTCTCATGTGGCTGCGTGCGGATGTCCTGATCCGCGAGCAATCGCACGGCCAGCGTTCGCTCGACGATTTCCTGCGCAGCTTTCTCGGCCAGCGCGATACGGGGCCGATTGTGGCGCCCTATACGCGAGAGGACGTCGAGGCGGCGCTATTGGCAGTGTGGCCGTACGATTGGCACACATTCATCGAGAAGCAGGTCTACCAAGTGAATAGCAAGCCGCCGACGGAGGGGCTGGAGGCCGCGGGCTGGCGGCTCGTCTACAACGACACGCCCAATACCGCTACTTTCGAAGGCGATCTGGTTCCCATCGAATATTTCGCCGAATATTCAATCGGAATCGACGTGAATAAAGACGGATCGACCTTCAACGTCGATCCCGGCACGCCCGGCGTACGCCGCGGGCCTCGGGCCGCACATGACGATCCTCGCGGTGGACGGCCGCGCGTATTCCGCCGACGTGCTGGACGAAGCGATCGCGCATCCGCAAAACGGCAAAATCTCGCTGGTCGTTCGAAATTTCGACTCGGTGGGAACGTACGAAATTCACTACGCGGGAGGGGTGCGCCACCCGCATCTGGAACGCGTCCCGGGCACGCATGACTACCTGAGCGAAATCCTCGCGCCTCGAAGCTACCAAGAGCACTAGAAGGCATCTCATAAACGTACGCGGCGGAAGCGAAGAGTGTCTTCAGGGGCTAAAGCCCAGCTTTTCTTTGCCGTGAATGTCGGAGCTGAAGCTCCGACCCCCTAACGAGGATTTATGAGATGGCTTCTAGCCGCCTGGGGGATCGCGACCCGATTTGAGGTGGTTGGGGCGGGTTCCCGGACGGCAATCGCCCAAAGGAACCCGATCCCGTCAGGGAGGCCGGCTAGCTCGCGGCGTTCGCCTGTTTCGCCAGCCGAGCGCGGATTGCTTTCATCTGTTCGCGATTGGCCGCGGCGCGCTTCCGGCCATCCGGCGTTGCGTCAATCAGCTTTTCCAAATCGGCGGCGAAGTGCGGCCCATTGGCAGATCGGATTTCGGCGAGCAGCGGCTCGATCTTCGCGAAGACGCCAATTTGCTCGCCGTTAGCGTCGTTGAAAAGCTCGAGGCTGATGGCTCCGTTGTTGACGAGCGCGGCCGCCATGCCCCAATAGGATATGACCATGCGCAAATGGCCGCTGTGCTCGCCATACATCGCATTATTGAAGTCCGCCATCGATTGCGGATTGAACTCCTGAAAATACCAGTCGCGGGCTTTGCGCATCGTATCTTCGCGACGCAGCTCGTACAGTTTGAGGATAAGGCCGGCTTCTTCTTGTTTCGACATAGACAGAGATGCTCCTTTTTTTCAGCGTTCCGGGCGCCCGTGCGGCGCCCCGTGCTACCAGTGTAACAGAGCGTCTCCGATGCGCCTCATGGGCATGCTTACGACACCGGCATGAACTCGGAGACTCTCGGCGACCCGATCTGAAAACGCGACAATCGGTTTGCAAATCGGCGGCTGATGCCGCATGATGTTTTACTTCGATCCAACTGGCCCGTCGCAGGGCCGGCGCATCGCGCCGGGTACGCGAGCGCCAATTTCACCGAAAGAACATACAAGGGGGACGTGGAATGCGCAGGCCCGTGAGTATTGCTCCGCCAAAAGGGAAACTCGGTGTGCTGACGCCGGGAATGGGAGCCGTCAGCACAACGCTGATGGCCGGCACGGAGCTGGTTCGCCGCGGCGAATCGACGCCGGTGGGGTCGCTGACGCAGATGGGAACGATTCGCCTGGGCAAGCGCACCGAATCGCGCATTCCGAAGATCAAGGATTTCGTGAAGCTGGCCGCGCTGGACGATATCGTATTCGGCGGCTGGGATGTGTTCCCCGACGATGCGTACAAGGCGGCCGAAAAGGCCGGCGTGCTCGATTCGCGCGATCTCGCGAAAGTGCAGAAATTCCTCAAGACGATTCGCCCGATGAAGGCGGCTTTCGATCAGAACTACGTGAAGAATTTGCAGGGCACGAACGTCAAGAAGGGCAAGACGAAATTCGATCTCGCCGAGCAACTGCGCGAAGACATTCGCGATTTCAAGAAGAAGAACAAGCTCGACCGGCTGGTGATGGTGTGGTGCGCGTCGACCGAAGTGTTCATGAAGCCGGAGGCGGTGCACCAGGATCTCGGCTCATTCGAGAAGGCCATGAAGGCGAATCATCCGGCGATTGCGCCGTCGATGCTCTATGCCTACGCCGCGATCAGCGAAGGCGTGCCTTTCGCCAACGGCGCGCCGAACCTGACCGTCGATATCCCGGCGCTCGAGGATTTCGCCAAGGAGAAGCAAGTCCCGATCGGCGGCAAGGATTTCAAGACGGGGCAAACGCTGATGAAGACCGTGCTCGCGCCCGGATTCAAGGCGCGGATGCTCGGACTCAATGGCTGGTTTTCGACGAATATTCTGGGCAATCGCGACGGCGAAGTGCTCGATGATCCCGGCTCGTTCAAGACCAAGGAAGAATCGAAGCTCGGCGCGCTCGAATATATCTTGCAGCCGAAAGTCTATCCTGAGCTGTACGGGAAATTCACGCACAAGGTGCGCATCAACTACTATCCGCCGCGCGGCGATAACAAGGAAGGCTGGGACAACATCGACATCTTCGGCTGGCTCGGCTACCCGATGCAGATCAAGGTCGATTTCCTGTGCCGCGATTCGATTTTGGCGGCGCCGATCGTGCTCGATCTCGCGCTCTTTTTCGATCTGGCCAAGCGCGCCGGGATGCGCGGGATTCAGGAATGGCTGAGCTTCTATTTCAAGTCGCCGATGTGCGCCAAAGAGCTTTACCCCGAGCACGACCTCTTCATCCAGTTGATGAAGCTGAAAAATACGCTGCGCTGGATGATGGGTGAAGAGCTGATTACGCACTTGGGCGCGGAATACTACGATTAAGGAACGCTCCTTCAACGAGGCCGGGAGAGAGGTTCTAACTGCCTAGTATCGAATCGATTGCGTTCTTGAACCCGCCGAAGCCTTCCGCCTTAGCAAGAATGAACTGGACACCTGCTGTAGCAGCGATTTGTTTTCCGACACGGTCATCATACATCGTAAACAAAATCGTCTTGGCTTCCGGCAGGCTCTCTTTCAGGATCAGGGCGACTTCGATCCCGTTGAGTTCGGGCATTCGAACATCGAGAATAAGCAAATCCGGCCGTAGAGCTCTAGCAGTTTCAACTGCTTCACGTCCGTTAACCGTTTCCGCGCAAACCTCCAGGTTCGGCCACTGCTTGAGAATCCAGCGAAGAGTCTTTCTGACGCCCTTGTTGTCGTCCGCTATGAGGACTCGCATTGTAGGATACCCTACCATTTGACACCCATAGGGAGCAAAAAGTATCGATCAATATGCCGTGCTGCCTTTGGGCTGTGCTCGGACCCCTGGCGGCGCTACACTCAGATTTTCATGCTGGTCAACCGGTCGATGCCGCGCGCTACCGTGATTCCCGTCCTCGCCTATCCGAACCTGGGCGAGGCGATCGACTGGCTGTGCAACGCTTTCGGCTTTTGCCTGCGGCTGCGAATCGGGAACCACCGTGCGCAGCTCAACGTGGGCGATGGCGCCATCGTTTTGGTCGAGCAGCCATCGATCAAAGGCTCCCAACCGGGCGAACTCGGAGATTCCGTAGTGGTGCGAGTCGCCGATGTGGACGGCCACTGCGAACGCGCGCGCCAGCGCGGAGCGCGGATTGTTCAGCCGCCCGCCGATCATCAGTACGGCGAACGCCAATACGTCGCCGAGGATTTCGCGGGACGCTATTGGACATTTTCGCAGTCGATCGCGGATGTGGCACCCGAGGAATGGGGCGGGAGGTCGGGACGCCTCTAGTTCGTCACGCCGCTGGGGGCAGCAAGCAGCGCCCCTACAAGATAACCGCGGTGCCCCTACCCAGTCGCGGCGTTGCCATTCAACTGGCGAAGAAAATATTCGTGGACCATCGTGTCCGCCGTGAGCTCGGGATGAAATGTCGCGGCCAGGATTCGGCCTTGCTGGACTAGCACCGGATGGCCCGCGTCTTCCGCTAGCGCTTCCACTTCCTTGCCGATCGATTCGATGATCGGTGCGCGGATGAAAACCATTTCTAGCGGCTCTTTGCGGAGCTTGGTCGCGCTCATGTGAACGTCGCTGGCGAGCTGGCGGCCGTAGCCATTGCGCAGGATGACAATGTCGAGCAGGGCGAGCGAGTCTTGGGCTGGGCCGTGGACTTCGCGGGCTAGCAGGATTGCTCCCGCGCAGGTGCCGAAGAATGCGCCTCCATTATTAGCGAATTGCTTGAGCGCTTCGAAGAGGCCTTCTTCGCGCATCACTTTTAGGTGCGTGGTGCTCTCGCCGCCCGGCAGGATTACGCCGCTGAGGCCTGCGAGATCACTGGGTACGCGCACGTATCTGTGCTCGACGCCCAGGCTTTCGAGGACCTTGCCGTGGGCTTCGTAGTCGCCCTGGATTGCGATGATTCCGATTCTTGGTTCACTCGTCATGCGCGTTGCTCGATCCCGCCATTCGCGAATACGAACTAAACACAGAGGACACTGAGAACGGCCACAGAGTTCACAGAGAAACCCCTAGAACTCACCGCAGAGACGCAGAGAGCGCAGAGAAGACGATAGAGACAAGCGTGAATTCTCCGCGCCCTCTGCGTCTCTGCGGTGGACTCTCGGCCTCTACTGCGGGACGCCCAGCTTCCGCGCGCCACTCGCGGTGTCTCGCCACTCGCCACTCGTCACTCGCCACTTCTTCCTACCATCCTCGCGTTTGCAGTAGATCCTTTTCCTCGATCTGACGGACATCGAGGCCCTTCATTGCTTCGCCGAGTTCTTCGGAGGCTTCGAGGACGATTTTCGGGTCCTTGTAATGCGTGGTCGCTTTCACGATGGCGCGCGCGCGCTGGGCCGGGTCGGCGGACTTGAAGATGCCGGAGCCGACGAAGACTGCTTCGGCGCCGAGGTGCATCACTAGCGCCGCGTCTGCAGGAGTCGCGATTCCGCCGGCCGAGAAATTCGGGACCGGCAGCTTGCCGTGCTTTGCGACCCACTCGACCAGCTCGAATGGCGCGCCGAGTTCTTTCGCTTCGTGCACAAGCTCTTCCTCGCCCAGCGTCGTCAACCTGCGCATGCCGCCGACGATCGCGCGCATGTGGCGCACCGCCTCGACGATATTGCCCGAGCCCGCCTCGCCCTTGGTGCGAATCATGGCCGCGCCTTCGGCGATGCGTCGCAGCGCTTCGCCGAGATTTCGAGCGCCGCAGACGAACGGCACCTTGAAGCCGTGCTTCCACACGTGGTGCTCTTCGTCCGCCGGCGTGAGGACCTCGCTCTCGTCGATGTAGTCGACTTCGAGCGCTTCGAGCACCTGCGCCTCGGCGAAATGGCCGATGCGAACCTTGGCCATCACGGGGATCGTCACGGTCTCCATGATTTCGCGGATTACGCGCGGCGCCGCCATGCGGGCTACACCGCCTTCCTTGCGGATGTCCGAAGGCACGCGCTCGAGCGCCATCACCGAGCACGCTCCCGCATCTTCGGCGATTTTGGCCTGCTCGGCGTTGGTCACGTCCATGATCACGCCGCCCTTCAGCATCTCGGCCAACCCGACTTTCACCCGCCACAAACTGTTATTCATCAGGTCCATTTCTCGCTCCCTTTTTATTGCGGTCGCTCGATGCGACTGCAGCTGAAAATCGAGTTTTCCCCTGGTCATCCGCTCGCGACTGCATGTAGCGGGGCGCAGTAGGCAGCGCCCCCACGACCAGTCCCGAGGCTAGGCTTCCCTGCCGCGCCCGGCGACCCGGCATAAGCTGCGGCCCTCCAACCGTGTCGACGCTATTGACGTTTCGCCTGCTCACTAGCGCTCAGCTTTCTGCGCAGCACTTCTGGATCGATTTGCACGAAACGCGCTTTGCCCCGAGCGAGAAGCGCGCCCGAAGCGTCGCGAATCTCGCCTTCGCGCAGCAAGCTGCGCCCGTTTCTGGCGATTTCCCATCCTTCCACAATGAGATCTCCATCGACCGGCACCGGCTTCACGTATTCGATCGTCAGCTCGGCCGTCACAGCATGATCGCCGCTGAAGCGGCTCACCTTGGCCATCACCTCATCAAGCAGCGTCGCGACGATCCCGCCGTGAACGAAGCCCGTCCCGCCCTGATAATCCGCGCTGAGGCGAAATGAGCCGCGAATCCGCCGCGCCGCGTCGTCCTGCTCGAAGGTGAGCTGCATGCCATGCGCGTTTGCGCCACCGCAGCCGAAGCAATGATTCGTCTCGTTCGGTTTCAGCAGCATAGGCGCGCGTGCCCCTTCGTGCGCACGGCACTCATACGAGCGCCACGCGGGCGGTCAAATCGCTTCTCGCGCCGCGCTCGCGCTTGCGCAGCTCGCTCTTGAGCAGGTCGCAGAATATTTCGACGCCCTTCGCGATGCGCTTTTCATCGACCGCCGAGAATCCGAGGCGCAGCGTATTCGGCTGCGGATGCTGCGAATAGAAATAACGTCCGGGCAAGAAGACGACGCCGCGTTCGCGCGCGTGAATCAGCAGCTCACCTGCATCGAAGCCGGGCGGCAGCGTCAGCCAGAGGCTCATGCCGCCTTCGGGCCGCGTCCACGACGTTTCCTCCGGCATGTGCTTTTCGAGCGCCTGCTCCATCGCTTCGAGCCGGCCGCGATACACCTTTTTCATCTTTGCGAGATGTTTGGTGAAATATCCGCGGTGCATGAATTCGGCCATCGCCGCTTGCGAAAACTGATCGGTGTGCAGGTCGGTCGATTGCTTCACCAGGCGCAGGCGCTCGATGGCGCTCTCGGGACCGATGCACCATCCCACGCGCAGCCCGGGAAACGCCGTCTTCGAGAAGCTGTCGATATGGATCACATTGCCCGCGGTATCGAGGGCTTTGAGCGACGGAATCGGAGTGCCGCGCAAACGCAGGCGGGCATAGATGCCGTCTTCGACAACCGGGACCTGAAAACGCGCAGCGAGTTCGAGAAGCGCGCGCCTGCGCGCGACCGGCAAAGCAGTGCCCGTGGGATTGTGAAAATCCGGCGTGATCAGAATGAACTTTACGCGGTTCTGCATGAGGACGGTCTCGAGCGCGTCGATATCGAGCCCCACGTGGCCCGTGCGCGTCGCATTCGGTTCGACGCCGACGGCCAACGGACGGACCCGCGCGCCCGCCAGAATTGCAATGGCGCCCGGATAGCCCGGATTTTCGAGCGCCACCGAATCCCCCGGCCGCAGAAACGCTTTGCAGATCAGATCGATGGCCTGCTGGCAACCGTCGGTGATCAGCAATTGCTCGGACTTTACATTCAGGCCCTCGCCGCGAAACAGGCTGATGAGTTCGCGCTTGAGCGGCTCGTAGCCGTCCGTTGAGCCCAGCTGGAGGATGCGCCGGCCTTCGCTCCGCAGCACGGCGTTCGCGGAGTGGCGAAATTCCTCAAGCGGAAAGGTTTCATCAGGAGGCCGCGCGACGGTGAAGGCGATGGCGCCCGGCGGAACGCGCGGCATCATGCGGCTGAGGCTTTCTTCGGCGCGATCGTCGGCGAAGAGGGCTTCCCAGCGCATCGGGCCGTTGTGGCCGTTTCCGTTGCCGTTGGAGCGTGGCGGAGGCGAGAACTGTTTTGCCGGAATCGCGCAGATATAGGTTCCGCGGCCCACGTGGCCCTGAATCAGCCCTTCGGATTCGAGTTCGGCATATGCGTTGGCCACCGTGGTGCGATGGACGCCGAGTTGGCCGGCTAATTCCCTGCTGGCGGGAATGCGATCGCCCGCGCGAAGCTCGCCGGAGTGGACGAGCGCGCGCAACTGGTCGCGGAGCTGCACGTAGAGCGGAATGTGGCTTTCGGGCTGTAAATGAAGAGGCAGCATTGGCTCTCTCCTATAGGCCAATATAGAGTACAACGCCACCTAGTAAAGAGCCAATTTGGCTATGGAGGAAGATACTTCCGGAGTGCGTGTTTCGTCGAGGCTAATTCCGCCGCTATTCGCCGAAGAGCTTGGACTGGGCCTCGGCGACGGCCGCAATTCCGCGCGTCGCGCGAGCCGTCCGCCGCGCTACGCCGACCACACCCAGCACCTTCATCTCGGCAAGCGCCGAGCGCGGGATAAACATGCGAAGGACGTTGCCATGCAGATCGGGAGGGGTGAGGTGCACGCCGGTGTCGAGCAGGTCGAGCAGATTGTTGGAGACGATGCCTTCCATGGCGTCGTCGTCGCGAAAGCGGAGACGGACCCAGAGGCCGTCGAGCTTCGGGCGGCTGAGAAAGGTCTTTCGCTCCAACTCGAATGTATCCTTGAACTCCCGGACGAAGTAGACGCACTTTACCTGCTCCAGCTCGGTCGACTGGTGTTCGCCATCGAGGGTCAGAAGGTCGACCGCTTCCGCCTGGCCGAGCGAACCGGGATTCAGATAGCCCTGCAACGAGGTGCCATCGAGCAGCAGGACGACGACCTTCTTGAGCGTCGAGGATGGAGAGCGACTTTTCACGCTTCCGACCACTTTTCGGGCTTTTTCAGCGCCCGGGAGTTGATATCTTGGCTCACGTTATGTTATCTTCTCATGGGACAGAGTCAACTTGTTGGTGTTTAAAGGGTTAGCTCTGGAGTTTCCGCCGATTGACCAACAAAGGACAGATCCTTCGATCGGCCTCCGTCATAACCCTTGTCACCCTTATCAGCCGGATTTGCGGATACTTACGCGATCAACGTGTAGCGCTGCTGCTCGGGACTTCGCCAGCCGCCGATTCCTTCATCCTCGCCTTCCGCATCCCCAGCTTGATCCGCAGGATGACTGGCGAAGGGTCGCTGGGCGCCTCGCTGATTCCCGTCTTCACAGGCTACATCCGCAACCGGTCGCCTCGCGATACCTGGGCCTTCGCCCAGAAGGTGTTTTGGGACATGGCGGTATTACTCGCCGTCGTGGCCACTCTGGGCGCCGTCTTTTCGCGCGAAGTGGTCTATATCTTCACGATCCTGGGCGCGCACCAAAACAACCTGGCCATTTTCCTCAATCGGATCATTTTTCCGGCTGTGTTTTTCATTGGCCTCGCGGCGGTTGCGGCCGCGCTCTTGAACAGCTTTCACGTCTTCGGGCTTCCGGCGGCGACCCCGATCTTCTTCAATCTCGTGTTCATCCTGTTTTCGTTCGGCTTTATCTACCGGCCGCTGATGCACTGGGTTCCTGTGGCCTATCGTACTCCGGCCGTGGCCCTTGCGGCAGGGATTCTGGCGGGCGCCGCCGTCGCACTGGCCATGCAGATCCCGGCGCTGATACGCAGGGGCATGAGCTTCGTCCCCGAGCTTTCGATTTCGGACCCAGGCGTGCGCAAAGTCGGCCGGTTGATGGGACCGGCGTTTTTCGGCATGGGCGTCTACCAGATCAATCTCTTCGTGGACACGATCTTCGCGCTTTCGCCGCGGATGCCGTCGGGCAGCGTGACTTCGCTGTACGTGGCGGACCGCTTGATGCAACTCGTCCTCGGCAGCTACGCGATCGCCATGTCGACCGCGATTCTGCCGGCAATGTCGCATCAGATTGCCGCGGGCAAATGGGACGAGATGAAGCACACGTTCGGGTTTTCGCTGCGCATCGTTTCGTTCATCACGATCCCGGCGGCCGTCGGGCTGATCCTTTTGCGGCGGCCGATCGTGCAAGTGTTGTTTCAGCACGGGCAATTTGTGGCCGAATCAACGTCGCTCACGGCGCACGCGCTCTTCTTCTATTCGCTCGGCCTGCCGGCGTATGCCGCGATCAAGCTGATCACGCCGATGTACTATTCGACGCAGGACACCTGGACGCCCGCGCGGGTGGGAGCGTGGGCGCTCGGCAGCAACATTCTTCTCAACACAATTTTTCTTTTGTTCTTTTACCGCTCGCTTTCGAACGGGAGCCCGGCGCTGGCGAGCTCGCTGACGGCCTATTTCAATTTCGGCGCGCTGTTTCTGCTGTTTCGGAAGCGCTACGGCCGGCTGGGCGCGAAGGGGCTATCGGCATCGCTGATCAAGATCGCGGTGTGCGCCGTGGCGATGGCGTTCATTTCGTATTACGGCTTGCAGATGGCGCATTTTTCGGCGGCCGGGCATCTGCTGACGCAGGCGGCGCTGCTCGTCGCGGTGGTTCTGGTGTCGACGGCGGTCTATTTCGGCCTCGCCTGGCTGCTCCGCTGCGAGGAGCTTCGCGAGTTCTGGCAACTTCTTCGGCGGACGGAGCCCAGCACGGCTCCGCTCGCCGCGGGTGAGGTCTAAATGGAAGGGCACATTCGCGAATTCGTGAATTGCTTGCGCGTCGAGAAAGGCCTCTCGGACAATACGATCCTGGCCTATCGCCGCGACATCGAGAAATTCGCCGCATTCGCCAGCGAGCGCGGGCTTGGCACCAAGGAAATCACGCGCAGCGACGTGGTCGATTTCCTCGCCTCGCTCTACCGGCGGCGGCTCGACAGCCGCTCGGTGGCGCGCCATCTCGTGACGATCCGCAATTTTTTCCGGTTTGCGCTCATCGAGGGCTACATCGACGACGATCCGGCGGCCACCATCGAGTCGCCGAGGTTTCGCCAGAGCTTGCCCTCGTTCTTGAGCATCGAGGAAGTGGATCGACTGCTCCGGCAACCGGACGTGACCACCGTCGTCGGCGTGCGCGATCGCGCACTGATCGAGATCATGTACTCCGCGGGCCTGCGGGTCTCCGAGCTGTGCGGGCTGCGCGTCGACGATCTGCAGATGGACCCCGGGTGCTTGCGGTGCATCGGCAAGGGCAATAAGGAGCGGCTGGTTCCCGTCGGCAAGCAGGCGCTCTCGGCGGTCCGCAAATATCTTCGTGCGGCCCGGCCGGAACTGCTGCGGGGCAATTCGTCGCCGTATCTTTTTCTCAATCAACGGGGCGGCAAGCTCGACCGCATCACTTTCTGGAAGTTGCTCGGCGCCTACGGCCGCAAGGCCGGACTGCGGAAGCCGCTGAAGCCGCACATGCTGCGTCACAGCTTTGCGACGCACCTGCTCGACCGGGGCGCGGACCTTCGCTCCGTCCAGATGATGCTCGGCCATTCGGACATCTCCACAACGCAAATCTACACGCACGTAATGGAAGAACGACTAAAGCACGTCTACAAGGCGCACCACCCGCGCGCCTGATGATCATCGCGGGGCTGCCAGGAGGCGCACGACCTCATGCCTGATTACATGTTCCTGCTCGAAAGCAGGCTTTCGCCGGAGCAACGCGCCGCGCTCGAGCGCGTGCAGGAGTTGGCCCGGCAGCTCGATTTGAATATCTATCTCACCGGCGGCGCGGTGCGCGACCTGATCTCGGGCCAGCCGATCCGCGACCTCGATTTCACGGTGGAAGGCAATCCGGTGCGGATGGTCCGCGAACTGGAAAAGGGCGGCGCGAAAATCACGTCGGAGAGCGAAAAGCTCCGCCACTACGAGATTGTGTTCGCGGGAGACGCGGACGGGTCGATTTCGGCGGCGCGCGACGACGTCTATGAAAAGCCCGGCGCGAAACCCGAATACCGCTTCGCGGGCATCATGGAGGATCTGCGGCGCCGCGATTTCTCGATCAACGCGATCGCGATTTCGCTCAACGCGCAGTCGCGCGGCCTGCTGCTCGATCCCACGAACGGCCTCGCCGATCTCGAACGCCAGGAAGTCCGCGCGCTTTCCATTCATGCTTTCACGAACCAGCCGATACGCCTTGTGCGCATCCTACGCTATAGCGCCCGCATGGGTTTCAACATGGAGTCGCGCACGCAGGAGTGGTTCGATCTCGCCATGGAACGCGGATTGAACGCTAATCTGGAGGGTGGTGAGGTGGGCCACGAGCTTCGCGCCGTGGCGCGCGAGGATGCTCCCGTCGCAGCGCTCAAGCTATGGGAATCGCATGGCCTGCTCGAAGCGATTCACCCGAAACTGCAGCGGCGCAAGCCCGATTACGACAGCCTCAACAAGCTGGCGCGCATCCGCGGAAACTATCTCGCGGTGGGGCTGCGCCCGCGGCTGCATCTGGCCGTTACCGGCTACATACTCGGGCGGCTGAAAGCTCGCGAGATGAGCGCCGCGCTGCG
>CAWARF010000009.1:0-14886 GCA_963784385.1 uncultured Acidobacteriota bacterium
GCCGAACATATTCTCGCGATAGAAATTCGCGTGGCCGCTTGTCTTCCAGAGATTCAGGTCCATAATGTGCGGTGTGACGACGAGATCGTAGCCGCGCGCGAGCAATCCCTTGCGCAGCCAGTCCTCCATCTGGTTGCGGATGATCGCGCCCTTGGGGTGCCAGAAGATCAGGCCGGGGCCGGCTTCCTCCTGAATGCTGAAAAGATCGAGTTCGGCGCCGAGGCGGCGATGGTCGCGGCGCTTGGCTTCTTCGAGCTTGTGGAGATATTCGTCGAGTTCTTTCTGATCGACGAAACACGCGGCGTAGATCCGCTGCATTTGCGGATTGCCTTCTCGGCCCTTCCAGTAGGCCCCTGCGACGCTCATCAGCTTGAATGCCTTGATGCGCCCGGTGGACGGGATGTGCGGGCCGCGGCAGAAGTCGATGAATTTTCCGGTGGTGTAAAAGGAGACCATCGGCTCAATCGCTTTTTCCTCCACCAGCTCGCATTTGAATTCCTGGTTGGTGTTGCGATAGAGGTCGAGCGCCTCGGGCTTGGGGATCAGCTTGCGCTCGTTGGGAACATCCTTCGCGGCGATCTCACGCATCTTGGCCTCGATTTTTTCGAGGTCCTCCGGTGTGAACGGCTGCTCGCGCAGGAATTCGTAGAAGAAGCCGGTTTCGATCGGCGGACCGACGCCGAGTTTTACGTCCGGGTAGAGCTCGATGACGGCCGCGGCGAGAAGATGCGCGGCAGAATGGCGCAGCACCTGCACCGCGTCGGGATCCTTCGAGGTGAGGATCGCGAGCTTCACATTGTGGTCGAGGGGGCGCGAAAGATCGATCAGCTCGCCATCGGCGCGCGCGACGAGCGCTTCCTTGGCGAGGCGCGGAGAAATCTGCTGCGCGATTTCAGCGGCGGTTGTTCCGCTCGGGACTTCGCGTGTGGCTCCATCGGGCAGCGTGATTTGAAGTGTGGCCATTTTTCCTTTTCGAGCCTTCGTTTTGCTCCCGGGAGCCGTGTCGATTAGAGAGCGGCACGTCCGGTGCCACACCTGCGGCGCTCGGACCCTTCATTTCTACATCCTTCCAGCCCTTGCGGGCCGGGCTAACTTGTGTCTCGCGTCCCGCGCTGAATCCAGCTCGCAGTTGACGTATTTCTACAATCACCCTTGACGGGAAGGGCAGCAAATTACCCTAGCACGATCAGAAAGCGATTTCACCCACCTGTGGCTATAGGCTTCAGTTTCCCTGGAGGGAGATTGTAGAGGAAATAGATGCGGAATTTCATTTCGGTTCCGCTAAAGCCTCGAGGAAGGTGCTTGAACGGGGCGGCGCCTCGAACAGCATGAAGCGCGGCGTCGTCCAAGTCTTTCGTCTTGGAGCTGATCTCGATGGCGGGTTCCGGGTCGGCGATAGTGCCGTCCTTGTGAATCGTCACCAGGATCACAACTTCTGCTTTTTCCCCGCTTAGCGCTTCGGACGGGAGGTTTTCAGTCCATTTGCGCCTTATCCAGAAAAGCACGTTGCGTGCATAGGGCTCGAAGTCGGCGCCTTCGCTTGGGCTCAATATCTGAAGCTGTATATACTCGTACTCGGGCGATCCGAGAGGCGGTTCGTGGCTTTGGGCGGGCAGTCGGGCTGAGGACATGGCGAGTAATAATCCGAGGACGATAAAACTCGACATCTGCCGCGCGGTCTTCGCGAAGCGTGCCATTGAGGCCTCCACGAACGTCTTCTGCTCAGACTAGCACGATCCGAAAGGGATTTCATGCGTTCGGAGGCAGCGGGACACGAGGGTACCTACTCGCCGACGACGCGGGCGAGCTGATTCGGCTGGAGCTGAACGAGCAGATGGAATATCTGGGCCGGGCGATCAACGTCGCATCGAGGCTGCAAGCGCAGACGAAGGATTTGCGCGGCGGTCCGAGCTACAAAGCGCTCTTTTCGAGGAACTCGTTCAATTCTCCGGCTCCGCCGCCGCGCGATATCGCGGTTGAATCGACGAAAGTATCTCTGCGAAATATCAGTCCTTCGACCATCGAATGCTTCATCTTCCAAACGCTGCAAGTGCCACCGGAAAAGCAAGGCACAAGCCGCCAGCCACGCATGGAGACAGCGTCCAAGCTCCCAAAGCCGGCGCTGGCAACCGCGGCGCCAGCAAACGCAGCCCCTCAGGAACCGAAAACCGCGATCACTCCGAGCGCCCACATCCGAGTGGCGGAACTGCGACCGATCCGGATTTCACCGATCAGCGAGCTTGGAAAATGGACGTGGCACGACGAGGGGCAGCAGGGCGCCGTAATCCAGTTCAAGAACGAAGTCCAGAAAGATTCGGGAACGAACAAGAACGCCGTCGCCAGGGCGCTTTTGATTTACCGCGCCGATGGAAAAGAAATTCTGCGGATCAAAGGCAGTTGGCTGGACGGCCACGACCAGGCGAAATTGAACTCGAACGACACGCGGGGCCTGATTGCCGGCGTGAGCAGGGACGACGGTTTCTATGTCCTGGAAACGGTGCGCACGAACGCGGCCGGGAGGGAACGCGTCGAAATTCGACCGTCACGCTTTGCGCCGGTGCCGCCGAACCTAAGCGTTCTCGTGCAACTGACGGACGCCAAGGGGCGGGATCTGCTGTACGAAGGCGAGTTTGCGATCAGCCTCAATCCGCTGACGATCGTGCCCCTGCAGTGAAGACATCCGCAAGCAACGCGAAGTAGGCTCTGGACGCGATATACTAAGATAAGTATAATCGGATGACCTTGGCCGAGGGATTGAAGCCTATCCGCTGGATCGGAACCTCCCTCAGGGATTTGCGCTCGTTCCCTCCGGCGGTTCGCAGCGACATCGGACAAGCGCTTTTTACGGCCCAGCAGGGAAAGATGGATCCGCGGCCAAGCCGCTGAAGGGCTTTGGCGGAGCCGGCGTGCTCGAGATCGTGAGCTCCTATCAAGGCAATGCCTGGCGGGCGGTCTATACGGTGCGCTTTCAGGACGCGATCTATGTCTTGCACGCGTTTCAGAAAAAATCGACGAAAGGCATTGCTACCCCCGGCCAGGGAAATCGAACTAGTCCGAAAACGGCTGGCCCACGCCGAGTAAGACCATCGAGAAAGGCAGCGAGAAAATGAAGCCTAAGGCCTGGAAAACACGCAAGAACACATCCCGCGTGACCGAGAGCAGCGGGAACGTCTTCGCGGACCTGGGGCTCGCCAATCCCGAGCAAGAGCTGCTAAAGGCGCAGCTAACGCTGCAAATCCACTCGATCCTCAGGGACAGCCACATGACGCAAGCCGAGATCGCCAGGATTCTCGTCGTGCATCAGCCTCAGGTCTCTTTGCTGATGCGCAATCGCGCGGGCAACTTTTCAGTCGGGCGACTGATGGAATTTCTAACGGCGCTGCGCCGCGACGTTGAAATCACCGTTCGCCCGACGCGCAAAGACCACGGCACGCTTTCGGTAGTGTCCGCCTGAAACGGAGAGTCCGCACGAAATCGCGGCGTGACCCCGCGGTTGCCGCGCCGCTACCCTTCTCTCAAGTACCCAGTTGGCTTACAACCCGATTTGATGTATACGAGTCTGCAAAATGACGTCGTGTGTCACTGGAGGTGCGTTCATGTCTCTTCGCCGAACCCGCTATCCGCTGGCCCGCGTTTGCGGCGCCTTGATTCTTTCGTGCTTGGCCGGAACGCTGTACGCGCAGCAGAAGATGAACAGCCTGGATATGGACCGAGCGCGCGGGATGTTGCGCGACGCCCACGACGCAGTGAAAAAATACTACTACGATCCGAAATACCATGGCGTCGACATCGACGCGCGCTATAAGGAGTACGACGATCGAATCAAGGCGGCGCCCGACCTGAACAACGGGATGCGCATGGTCGCCGCGTTTCTATCGGGGCTGAAGGACAGCCACACGTTTTTCGAGCCGCCCATGCGGCCGTACCAGCTGGACGCCGGCTTTCGCATGGAGTTGATCGGCAACAACGCGTTCATCGCGCGCGTGCGCCCCGGAACAGATGCGGAATCGAAAGTCCACCCCGGCGACGAGATCGTCGCCTACGACACGTACTCGGTGAACCGCACTGACTTCCACGACCTTTCGTATACCTTCGGCGACCTGATGCCACAGGTGAAGACGCAACTCGACCTGCGCGACCCGGACGGCAATGTTCGTCGGGTGATGGTCGATTCCAAGATGCAGCAGGGAAAGAAGACGCTCGACCTTACGGAGGGAGAGGACGTTGAGCAGTACGTCCGCATGGAAGAAAACGAGGATCACACGGTCCGCCAGCGCTATGAAGAGAGCGGCGACATCATGATCTGGAAGATGCCGGAGTTTTTCATGACCAACGACGAGGTGGACCACATGTTCGGCATCGTCCACAAGCACAAGGCGCTGATTCTCGATCTGCGCGGCAATCCCGGCGGCGCTATCTCGACGCTGGAGCGCATGGTGGGGAGCGTGTTCGATCACGACGTGAAAGTGGCCGACCGGATTGGCCGGAAGGAACTGAAGCCGACGATTGCGAAGACCGCAGGCGACAAGGCCTTCACAGGTAAGATTATCGTGCTGGTGGACAGCGAGTCGGCGTCTGCCGCGGAGCTATTCGCGCGCGTGATGCAGCTCGAGAAACGCGGGACGGTTCTGGGCGACCGGACGTCCGGGAGCGTGATGGAAGCGCGCGGATACAGCTACGAGCAGGGCGTGGACACCATCATCTCTTACGGCTTCTCGGTCACGGAGGCGGACTTGATCATGAAGGATGGCACGAGCCTCGAGCACGTCGGCGTGACGCCGGACGAAGTGATCCTGCCGACGGGGCAGGATCTCGCAACGAGCCAGGATCCCGTTCTCGCGCGAGCGGTCGAACTGGCGGGCGCGAAGCTCGATCCGACGCAGGCGGGCAAGATGTTCCCCTACGAGTGGCTGCCTTTCTGATGAGCCGACTCCGACCGCGAATCGACAACGGGAGACAAAATGCGAGAGAAGACAATCAAGGAACAGGTCGCGCTCGCCTTCGATCAACTGGACGAGAGACAATTTCAATTGGCGCAGGACTTCATATCGGGGCTCTCCGAACGCTTAACCAGCGCGGAAAAGGCTTCGGTCCGCTGGTTTCTGGCGTTTCTTTTTGTCTGGGCATCGATCTACCTGATCGGGAAAGGGCTGGTCGATGAAGCGGACATCGGCGGCATCAAGCTCAAGAACCTCCAGCCGCTTCTAATCATGGGCCCAGTCGCGTTGGGGTATCTGTCATACGTGTTCTCAGCGGCGCTGGCGACGACCATGGTTTTGGAGGAGGCGATCCGCGAATGCTACGGAAAGTTTATCCCCAAGCTCAGCGAAACCAATCTTGACACGCTAATTTCCTCCCACACGTTTATCGGAGCAGAGCAGCAGACGGTTCTAACGCGACGATCCTGGGTGGAAACCGCGTTGAGAACGCTGATGGAGGGCAGCATCGTCTTCTTCGCTTGGGCCGGTTCCGTGGTGGTCATCTGGTATGTAACGAAGATGCTTTTTCATCTCCCGTACTGGCCGAAATCGTTCATTCTGGCGTCCGGTTTTGTCGGCGTGCTGCTGTGGTTCAGGGGCGCGTCGTTGATTTATCACCGGACTGCCTGACGACCCGACGAACAAAGCCACCTGGCAAATACGGGATACAGCAATTATTTCGCGGATTACGCCGACCCCGATGCGAGCGTCTGGCCGTGGAAGGGGTCGGCGCCGATGGTGCCGATTAGCTCGTCGAGGTAGGCGGGGGAACTGACTCGGGCGAGCTGGGAGCGCGCGAGGGCTGAGCGCGACTCGAAGTCGATGTCGTCTTGCGGCGGGAATTCCTGCTCGGCTACGCGAAATTCTTCCAGCGCGTGGACGTGGCGTTGCCAGAGCGCGATATCGCGCTGCTGCTTTGTGCGCAGGCGCTCGCGGTACCAATCGCTCGCGAGCAGCGCCTCCCGCGTGAACATCGCGCGAAGTTCCGGATCGTCTACACCCTTACCTTGATACGAGCCGTGCACCATGATTTCGAGCAGCGCGCGCAGGGGCGGGCAGGCCGCCTCGACGCTGCCGTCCTCGAAATAGTTCATTGCGACCCGGCGCTGCGTTTCGACGATCGCGTCCACACCCGCCGCGAACATCTCCAAATCCTGCTGCTCGGGGCGCAGCAGCTCGACCGGGAAGACCGCGTCGGGCGTCTCGAAAATGCGCCCGAGGAAGTGGTCGACGAACGCTTTGCTGATGCGATAGCCGAGGCGGCTGGCCTGCACGGTACGGCCCCCGAACGCAATATCCTCGATTTTTTCCAGGTACCCGGCGGCAATCATGGATTGCGGGTCGCGTTCCGCGACGCGCATGCGGCACCAGATTTCCGGGACGAGCGCGCTGACGTCGTGATCCACGCGGAAGTGCGGGCCGATGTAGCCGGCAGACGTGGTGAAGCCGTTGTCGCCCGTGAGGATCGCGGAAACGAGCGCGTTATTCAGATCGACGACGGGCCAGAGCGCATTGAACGGCCCTTTCGTGAGCGCGCCTTCGCTGCCGAAGCCCGTGGTGGCGGGCGATTTGCCGGTGAGGCTCGAAATTAGCTCCATGAAGAGCTCGGGCAGCTCTTGATAGTGGATGGGGCCGTAGATGGCGAGCGGAGGAAGACCTACGGCCGGGTCCGCCAGCGTGTTGCGGCGGCCGGCTAGGACGGCGCTCACGGGAAAATAAACAAGGCGCGCGGCGGGAATGTCGCGTTCGAGGCGCGTGGCGATTTCGGCGAGATAGGTTTCGCGCGGCGCGGCGAGATCGGGGCGCCGCTGCAAGTAACGCGGATTCTGCGAGGGTTTGCCGTTGACCATGCGCGGGTGCGAAGACGCGACGACGTAGCCCGCGACATCGTTCGCCGATTCCAATTGCGCGTCCGCGACGAAATCTTCGAGCAGGCGCTTCATCGGATCGGTGTAGCGGTCGAACTCGACGACATGATCGACGAGAGCACTGGCCTGGGGCGGCGCGAGCGGCTCGTAATTCGACATGAAAACGCCCGGGCCGGCCATGTCCGCTTCCGCCTGCCAGTCCACGCCGGGGCGAATGGCATCGTCCGGTCGCTGAAAAAGCAGCGTCTCGCAGTTGGCGACGAGCTTGACGCTTTGTTGCCTGGACTCGCGATCGAGATCGCTGAGGCTCGCGGCGGGCAGCACGACCGAGGCGGTGATGTCGTCCTCCACCTGAACTTTTTCCGCCGGATAAAAATCGGGGCGCAGCTTGTAGATGCGCCAGGAGCCGTCGCGATCGTAGCCGACGCGCAGATAATTGCTGACGAGCGTTTCGCCATCGAGTTTCAGCTCGTGGCCGAGCGAGCCGTTGACGCGGTCGACAGTGAAATGTTCGCGCCAGTTGTCGCCCCATTCAGGGCGGTAGTAGCGCTTCACGGTGAAAAGAAGCTGGCGCGCGGTTTGCGGGAGGCGCCGGAGCCACTCGTTGTGCTTATCCGTGTATTCGGGCGAGGGCGTGAAGAGCTGAATCACGGAGCCGTGCGAACGCTCGGCGCTCAGGATCGGGCGGCGCGAGCGCTGGTCGGGCGGACGGTTTTTGTAGACGGCGGAAAAATCGCGCTCGAGGATGTCGTCGATCAGGTCCATGTCCGCCTGGTAGTCGCCCACGTAGACCGGGCCCTTCAGCAGGGCGTGGGCGATCGATTTCGAGATTTCGGATTTGCCGCCGCCGGAGACCGTCGACGGCTTGTGGCACAGCGCGCCTTTCGGGCGCGAGCCGATGAGCCTCCAGGCGTTGCCGGCAAGCTGCTTTTCCAGGCGAATGCGGAAGCCCGAAGGCAGCACGTAGGTGGCCGACGGGCGGATCGTGAGTTGATGCGTCTGGCCGTCGTGCTGCCAGCGGACAAAGCCTTCGCGCACGAGGAAAGCAGAATCTTCGGGGACGTAGTAGATGTCAGGATAGCGGCGATCGATCGCGTAGCCCTCGGGGCGGCGTTCGACGAGCGGGCCGAGGATCTGCATCGCTTGCTCGAAAGTCGCTTTCTTGAGGCTCACGGTGCGGTCGGCGTAGAAATCCTGGCCGAGAACGTAAGTGGCGAAGGCGATGGCGCCGCCCGCGTGCTCTTCCTCGGCGAGGCCGAAGAGATTGGCGGCGAAGCTGATCTGCGTTTTCACTTCTTTCTTGCAATAGCCGTAATAGTTGTCCGCGAGGATGGTGACCATCACTCCGCGATGGTCGCGCGCGCAGATTTTGAAGGCCGAGCCTTCGTTGTAGAGCTCGTCGGGATCGCGCCAGCACATGCCGTCGCGGCGCTGGCGCTCGGTGGCCTGATCGAAATGCGGCAGGCCGAGCGCGGCTTTTTTCATCCCAACAAGATGCGGCGCGAGGATCACGCAGCCGGTGTGGCCGGTCCAGTGCGCGACGTCGAGAGCGGCATCGTTTTCGGGCAGATGCGGATCGCCGCCATTGCCGAAGATCGATTCCACGAAATCAAGATTGCTGACGAGGCTGCCCGGCGCGAAAAAGCGCGTCTCCATCATCTTGGCAGGCTCGGTTCCCGTGGCCGGGCAAACCAGGGGGCGCAGCAGCAGTGAAACGAAGAGGCGCGCGGGCGACGCGTGGTGCGCGGTGAAGGGAAGCGTCAAGACATCAGCGGGCGGGCGGAGGGCTGCCGCGAGCAGCGCCGCGAAAGCCTGTTTCGGCACCGCTTGTTTATCCGCGGGAACCGGGAAGCCGCCTTCGGCGATGTGGAAGACGCCGCGCGTGGTGCGGCGGTCGCTCGCGGGATTGTGTAGCACGCCCTGGCGCACGCGATACGAGCGCAGATAGGGCGAGGTAAAGCTGCTCGAGTCCGGCGGCAGAGAGAGCGTGCGGGCGAGGCCGGGCCGGTCGAGAACGAAGGTGGTCGCCGGAAGGCGCGCGGCGCCGCTCGGGGCGCAGTCGCGCAGGTAATCGTCGAGGAAGGATTGAATGCGCGCGTCGGCGGGACAGAGATATTTTCCGAGGAGGCGTTCCTTCTGGTAGTAGTTGCGGAGCAGCGGCTGGGCGACTTGCAGGAATGGCGCTTCAGCGGAACTTTTGCCGGGAGCCTGTCCGAGCGCGGCTAACTTCAGCAAAAGGTATTGGATGAGTTCGGGCGCAGCTTGAGGCGCGGCCATTTTTGAGTCCTGGCCCCCACCCCTTAATGTCCTTCCCCCAAGTGCGGCACGAAGGAGTCTATCAAAAAGGACAGAGAGGCGCAGGTTCTGTTTTTTTCTTCGAGGACCCCCGCCGGCGACAAACGCCACAGCTACGGAATGATGATGCCGGGGAGGCCGCGGAAGTGGGTGTTGGCGGTGACGAGCTGGGCCTGGCAGACGCGTGCGGTGGCGTAGATGATCGCGTCGGTTGCCGAGAGGCGATGGTCGAGGCTGGCGTTGGCCGCCGCGAGAGCGATCGTCTCGTCGAGAGGAACGACGCGGCGGTGGAGCGCCTGCGCCACGAAGCGGTCGGCGACGGCGCGGCCGCGCTGCTTCGCGAGGTGCCGGTAGACCTCATAGAGGACGAGCGACGGCACGATAACCGAAGCATCGCCTTCGAGATAGTGGCCGAACGCGGCGGCCTTCGAGTCTTCGGTCAGATACTCGAGCCACCCGGAGGAATCGACCAGATAGGTTTCAGAACCGCTCCGAGTGCTCACGAAGCTCGTCTTTCCATCTCATCCCTTTGGCGATGCCGCGAAGCTCTTTGATCGAGCGGCGAGGCACCAGGCGCAGCGCGCCATCGAGCGCGAAGATGAGTAATTCCTGCCCCGGCTCGATCTTGAGCTCCTCGCGGAGAGCCTTGGGGATTACCACCTGAAATTTGGGAGAAACTTTGACTCTGGCTTTGTCCATCGCACCAAGTTCCCACGGAACTATATCGATGGCCTTATCGTATGTCAAGAGGGCTATCGATGGTCCATTGGTATAACGTCAGGGTGATCGATATCGGATAGACCTGAATGCGCGCGGTTTACGAGAGCGCTACATGCGTCGCAGAAGGACGCGATCGCGCAAGCATGAATTCATGCCCGCCAATTCTGCTCGCAGAAGATTTTTCCCGCAAGGAAAATCCCTGTCGGCGGGTCGACATGATCCAGCGGCGCGCGCGAGACTCTTGCCAAAAATGCGTCGCGAACCTTCTTCGTGCGCGGCTGGGAGGGGCAAGAAATCGGTGGCAACCGATCAACTCAGTGTGCTATTCACACAAGCGGGCACTGGCCTGACAGGAGGTTCACCCGTGGGAAAATTTCTTGGCGGTTTGATCATAGGACTCATCCTGTTTCCCGTATGCGCCGCGGTCTATTTCCTCGGCGGATTTGCACCGGTCGCGGTGACCGATCATCCGTTTCCGCTCGAGCCGTTGATCGCCGGGGGCGCGCTGGAAGCGCGAGTCCATCGCGACGCGCCCAAGCGCGATCTTTCGACTTTTACTCCCGCCGACCTCCTCGCGGGCGCGCAGGATTATCGCCGGCATTGCGGCGGATGCCACGGCTTGCCTGGGGAGGTGCGCAACTTCCCGCAGCCGAAGATGTATCCATCGCCGCCTCAGCTTTTCACTCCCGATGGCTACGTCACGGACGATCCCGTGGGCGTCACCTACTGGAAGATCAAGAACGGGATCCGGATGACCGCCATGCCGAGCTTCGAGAGCGTGCTGAAGGACGACCAGATGTGGCAGATCGCGGCGCTCGTTGCCAGCGCGGACAAGCTGCCGCCCGACGTGATGGATCTGCTGAAGCAGCCGCTCTTCCCGCCGCCTCCGCCGCCGGCAAACGGCACGTCTCCGACTTCCCAGGCCGCTCCGTCGGCTTCGCCTCCGCATTCGCAGGCCGCTGCTCCGGGGAGTGCCGCTCGCGGCTCCGGTTTGACGCCGGAGAATGTAAAACCCATGATGGGGAAGGAGCATCACGGCGGCAACGCGCCGCCGCAATGATCCTCGCCGGATCGTCAAAACTCGACGTGAAAGCGCAGACCTGGCACGGTAACCGGACCGCGCGCCTGGTTGTAGCCGGGATTATTGATGTGCTGGAGATCGAAGGACGCGAAGAAGCCGCGCCAGAGATGCGCGGTGTAGAATCCCTCGAAGATTTTTTCCGGGCCGTAGGTTAGCGCGCCGTCGCCGAGGAGGAAGCCGAGGCCGCCCAGCGCGAGATATTGCTGGTGCGCAGCAACGACTCCGTTGGCGACGAAGACGGCGCCGGCGCGGTCGTTCTTGCGGTGCCACGCCTTCCCCATCGTGAAGCCGCCCAGCTCGAGCGTGCGATCGTCCTCAGTATAGGCGAAGGACTCGTTGCGGCCGTCGCTCCATCCGAGGCGGCCGAAAACGCCCACCTGCGAAGTAATGGCCTGCTCGAAATTCAGGCCGAAGCCATATTTGCGGCGTCCCTGGCGGCGGGTGAAAGTGATGTCGGGCGTGGGCGTTTCGTGATCGAGATAATCCGCGTTGGCCTCCTCGTAATTGCCCATATTCGCGTGATTGAGGTAGCCGAGCAGCCGCACGACTCCCGCACGGTGCGCGATCCGATTGCCGCGCGCCTCAAGCTCGAGGTTTTCGGCGCGCGCGCGGGCGATATCCGCATCGAGATTGATTCCGTTCGCCACTTTCGGCATCAGCGCTTCGACGAATCGCGCCGTCCACCAGTGGTCGTCGTATTCGGCGAGGGCGCCGTCGGTGTAGCCGCGCGTGTTGGCCGCGTAATCCCATGCGCCGTTGTTGTCGACCGTCCAGTTCAGGAACTGCAGGTGGCTGTCCTGGCCCCAGGTGTTCAAATCCAGGAAGTCGGCGAGATCGAATTTCCCGACGCGAAATTCGATCCGCCGCGCCGGCAGAGATGTGGCGAGATGGAGCTCGTCGCGCTCGGTCTCGATCCGATCGTCGGAGAGCGGAATGATCTGGCGCAGCATGAGGCGCGCGACGTAGGGATCCTGCGAGAGCGTCGTATTGCGGACGACGTCGAGATTCGTGACGCCCGCCAGACCGAGCGCGTCGCTGAGGCCGTGGCCGCCCGCGCTCTCGATATCGAGAAAGACCTCGGTGGTGGACGTGAGCTCGTAGCCCAGATACAGCGTGTAGACCTTCGATGTCCCATTTTCGCCCACAGGGCGCAGGCTGTTCGGGCCGCTATATTTCGCGGGAAACGCGCCGTGCCACTGCAACACGATGTTCGCTTGCCCCGAGATCCAGTAGCGGCTGGTATCCGAGTGCGGGAAAAGCGTCAGCGGATCATTCGAATCGGAATTAGAACTCGAATCGGACGCCGCGGGAGGGCCTGATGGCGCGTTCGCCTGCTGCGTTTGAGCGTCTTGCGAGGGCGCGTGGGACGCGTCCTGGCTTTGGATGGAGGCGGCGACTTGCGCCCACGCCACTCGCGGCGCGGCCAAACATACGAGCAGCGCGCAGAGAATCCACGGCGCGAATTGGATGAGACGGTACGGCATGATCCTGGGAGGCCCCTAGGTTAAAGGCAACCACGATTATGGCTCGATAGAAGACCACAACCATCGTTAAGATTGTGTAAACGCGAAATGGGTGGCATATCGGCCCGTGCTACGGATGTGCGGTCGGCATCACGAGCTTTTCGACCACGGGAACGGGCAGCGGCCCCTGGTCGAGCACGAGATCGTGGAATTTCAGCATGTCGAAATTTTTCCCAGCAGTTTCTTGATAGCGTTTTCGAAATGCGAGCCATTCGCGAAGGCCGACGTAGTATGTCGGCAGCTGCGTCGAGCTGAGCTTGGCGCGCAGAAATTTTCCCTCCGCTTCCGCCTGCGTTTGAAACGCATCCTTGGTCATCAGGTCCATGGCCTGCTCGTCCGTCATGCCCATGGTTTGCATGCGGATATCGAGGATAGCGTTTGCGAGCACGCGCAGGCGAATCTTGCGCATCATCATGCGGAACTTCGGACTATTGTTGAGAAAACCTTCATCCATCATCACCTGCGCGCCATATTCCGCCCAGCCTTCGATGTAGGCGCCGTTGCCGAGCAGCGACAGCACGAGGCGGCGCGATTCGGGCTGGATGTCGTTGAGGTGCTCGACCTGGACGTAATGGCCGGGCAGCGCTTCGTGGAGCGAGAGCCATTCGAGCGTGTAGTTGTTGTACTCGCGGAGCTTCGATTCGGCCTGGGCGTCGGGCATTTTCGGATCGATCGGCGTGACCCAGTATTCCGCCTCGGCCTGCGGCTCGAGCGGCGGCGCGCTGTGGAATCCCGCCACGGAATAGATGCCGCGCATGAAGGGCGGCGTGGGAATCACTTTCAGGTTGTCGCGCGAGGGCAGCGAGACGATTTTCTTTTCGCGAATGAACTGGCGTGATGCCGACGAGATCGGCCTCGATATCCTGCTGCAGCTCGCCGCGCTGCGGATGCTCCTCGGAAATTTTGTCGAGCACCTCGCCGATGATTTTGTTTTCGCGGTCGCGGCCGGTGAGATCGGAATGGTCGCCGTGGCCGGGAAACATCTGCGCGTGCATGGGCAGCGCGAGCTGCAGCATTTCGGCGCGGACGGCTTTCAGCTCCTGCTCGGCATCGGCGAGAAGCTGATCGGGCGTGATGTCGGTTTCCATCACGAGGCGGAATTTCTGATCGTAGAGATCTTTGCCGAGGCGCCAGGTGCGCGTGGACGGGCGTTTGCCGAGATCGTCCGCGAGCCACTTCGAGAAGTTTTGCAGCGCAGCGATGGCGGGCGGCGCGACGCGCTCGTATTCGGCCTCGAGCGGCGAGCCGTACGGTGATTTCCTCCGCGATCGTATTCTGAATCATGTCGATGTTGCCGTCATTTTCGCTCGATGGCGGTTTCGACGAAGATCGGGTCGGCATCATCGAGATACGCCTTCACTTGATCGAGCAGGCGCGGAATCTGCTGGACGCGCGAAAGGGCGTGGCCGACGCGCACATCGAGCGGAGCGTAGTCCTGCGTGAGCGGCAGGAAGAGCGCGTTGCCGATCAGCTCGACCGGCACCGTGGGATTGTGGCGATAGTTCTGGATCTTGTCGAATTCGAGAAGGTTGAGGCCGATCTGATCGTCGATGAGCTGCCACTCGGCCGCGTCCTGCGGCGAGAGCGACGCGGGCGGCGTCTCGGCGCGGAAGCGCTCGCGCCAGTGCGCGTAGAAGGCGCGCTGCTTCGCCATTGATTCGAGGCTCATGTCGTCGAGCTCGGCATCGAGCGCGATCGTCTTGCCGGTTTTCGGATCGACGTACGTATGATAGCCGGCCGACGATGCGGTGGTCGGCGCGAGGACCAGCGATTCCTTTATGAACTCGTCGCTCATCGCGGCGAACTTCCGCGATGCCGCGGCGTCCGCGCCTCCTGCGCGCGGCGCGCCTGATGAGAAAGCCGGCAGCGGCGCCACGATCAGCGCACCCAACGTCGCGCAAACGAATGACATCGATGCAGTCCCGATCGACATCGCAGACCCCCGTTTCGATTTTGCCGCGCCAGTTTACACCGGGAGCGCGCGCCAATCACCGCAGTTTGCAAGGCTCGCGAGATGCGATAGCGTATGCACATGGAACCAAGAGACGTGGTGCGCGCGTGGGTCGAGGCGTTCAATCGAGCGGATGTGGATGCGCTCGCGTCCTTTTACGAAGAGGACGCCGTGAATCATCAGGTGGCGGAGAGTCCCGTGAATGGCCGCGCTGCCATTCGCGAGATGTTCGCCAGGGGCTTTGGGGCCGCGCGGATGGTCTGCATCCCCGAGAATCTTTTTCAGGATGGCGAATGGGCGATTCTCGAGTGGCGCGATCCGAAGGGGCTGCGCGGCTGCGGATTCTTTCACATTCGCAACGGGAAGATCGCCTTTCAGCGCGGCTATTGGGACAAGGTGAGCTTCTCGAAGACGCACGGGATTCCGCTGGAAACGCTCTAGGAGCTCCAGCCGCCGAGGAGCAATCCGT
>CAWARF010000010.1:0-258496 GCA_963784385.1 uncultured Acidobacteriota bacterium
CCCCTCGCTGATCCGCAGCGGCAAATCCTAGCGCCCTAAGAGCTGTCATCCCGCCTGCCCTGAGCTCTCGCGAAGGGAGCGGAGTCCCGCGCCTTTGCCCTTCCCGCGTCTTTTGCAGGCGTGGGACGCAGCGAGGGATCTGCTGTTGCTTCGTTTGAAGGTGGTGCTGCATGCTCGAAAGTCATCGCCTTCTTCTATGCCCTGGCACGATTTCGCCCGCGAACATGTCAGCCGCGGAGCGGCGATTGTAGGCAGCCCGGCACGCAGCGCAGCGGAGTGCCGGGAACGCGTAAGTAGGATTCACAGTCCCGTAGGGACGGTTGAGGGCGAGCCGTGACTCGCAGGCGGGAAAGCGAAAGACTCGGTTCCGTCCCGCGATGCGTAACTCGCGGAATTTCATTGCCAGGATGCACGAATTTCTCTGCGTTCTCTGCGCCTCTGCGGTGAGTGCCCGCTGGCGGGATCAATGGCTTGCGGTATTCGTCGCGGGCGACGGAGGCGCACTGGTGACAGCCGGCGGAGCCTCCACGTACTCGTCCCCCGTGCGATCGAGCACCATCTCCCGCTGATGTTTCAGCATCGCGAGCTGATTTGAAACCTGCGTGAATTCCTGTTTCTGCTCGTCCGTCATCTGCGCCCCGATTTGATTCAACTGATCCACCCGCGCCTGCAGCTGCGGAATCACGCGGTCCATGAACACAGGATAAATCGAGGGCGCTTTCGCGCTCCCGCTGCGAAGCGCGAGCCTGTTGTTCTCTTCCCAGATGGGCATGATCCCCACTGCGCTCAATTCCACGCGAGTTCCCGCCGGGCCGTAATCCTTCTTCACGACGGCGAATTTCGCGATGATCGATTCGCGCGGCTCGGCCGTCTTGTCCGGCATCAAGTCCTGCACGTAGGTCGCGGACTGATTCGAGAGAAAATTGCCAAGCGAGTAGAAGATCACGGTCTTTCGCTGATCTTGCGTCACGTAGGTCTCGATCGGCTGGAGGACGTGCGGATGGTGGGCGATCACGGCGCTCGCGCCCGCTTCGAGAAATGCATGCGCGGCCTCAACGTCCTCCGGCCGCGGCATCGGCGAATATTCGATCCCCCAGTGAATCGAGACGAGCAGCAGATCGCACTGCGCGCGCGCCGCTTTGATCGCTTCGAGCACGCCCGCCTCGTCGCGGCCCGGCGCGCCCATCGATTCGCCCGGATACGGGAAAAACGCCACGTGCGGCTGGCTATCTTTCTCCGGGTTGCGATTGCCGTTGAGCCAGCGCGTCATCCCGAGCCATCCGATGCGAATGCCATTCTTCTCGAGGATCACCGGCTGCCACGCCGCGTCCGCGGTCGCGCCGGAGCCCACAAACAGCAGATCCTCCTCGCGCAGGTGCTCGAGCGTTTCGTCGAATCCCGGCCAGCCCTGGTCCATCACGTGGTTATTCGCGAACGAGACGACCTTGACGCCGTTGAATTTCAGCGAATCGAGCAGCGCCACGGGCGCATTGAACTGAAACGCCTTCGTGCCGAGAGAGTGCTTCGGCGCAACCGGCGTCTCCAGATTCACGAAGCCGAAATCGGCGTCGCGAAATACATCCGAGACGTTCGCAAACAGCGCGTCCCATCCGTCGCGATTGCCGGGCGCAGCCGCGGCATTCGCAGCCTCGATGACGGGTTCGTGCGGAAGCACATCGCCAGCCACCGCAAACGTCACTCGGCTGATTTCCTGTGGATACGTGATCGGGGCTTTCGCCTGCGCGTGCCCCCTCGTGACGAAAATCCCAGCGGCGAGCAGCGCCACCAGCGAAAACATGAGCGCGCCAATGCGGAATGCATTGCTTCGGCGGATTGTGTATGCAAGGGCCATATCGCTGTATTTCGCGCGCCTTTAATCCAGTATACCTTGGACGACTTTTCGCAAGCCCAAGCGTTGCCCGCCGATTTCCATCGCGTCCGTAAGCGCTTGTCCGCAATGCCCTTCGGCGCGAAATCTCGCGAGAGCGGCGGCCCGCAAGCGCGCAAATTCCCTGTGGCATGCCCGAAAGCTGTGTGCTAGCATCATTAAGTCAAGAAGAGGCTAAAGAGAGCAGAGTAGGGGTACGACGTTTCAGCCAGAGGTGAACAGTTGATCGAAGCCAAAATTGGCGTAATCGAGCAGTTCCGGACACACACAAAAGATACGGGCTCCCCGGAAGTGCAGATTGCCCTATTAAGCGAGCGGATCAACTACCTGACGACCCACCTCCAGTCCCATGCCAAGGATCATGCATCGCGGCGCGGCTTAATTATGATGGTCAATAAGCGCCGCCGGTTGCTGGACTATCTGAATCGCCGCGACCCGGATCGGTATCGCGAGATTGTTGAAAGACTCAGTTTGCGCAAGTAGTGCGGATTTCCTTAGCGGCCGCTCCGGTCGCATTCCCCTCCACGGCAGCACGAAGCAGAGTTGTCGGCCGTTTTGCGGATCATTGGAACCGCCGTGCGCGAGCTCGTCTGCCCAATAATCTCCCACTGCATTCGCCCTCACCTCTTCGAGATGCTTTCCGAGACACTCTCTCGTATCTGACGACGTTCCCGGTGATCCGGGACAGAAGGAAGTGACATGTTTGAACAAGTAAGTTTGGATCTGGGCGGCCGCAAGCTCACCCTCGAAACGGGCAAGATCGCCCGCCAGGCTCATGGCGCCGTCGTAGCGCGCTATGGCGACACCGTGGTGCTCTCCACTGCGTGCATGGACAACAAGCCAACCGAAAAAGATTTTCTCCCGCTCACGGTCGATTACCGCGAGTACACCTATTCGGCCGGCAAAATTCCCGGCGGCTTCTTCAAGCGCGAAGGCCGTCCCTCCGAGCGCGAAATTCTCACGTCGCGCCTGATCGATCGCCCGCTGCGCCCGCTGTTTCCCGAGGGCTGGTCGACCGAAACGCAAGTCGTCGCCATGGTGCTCTCCGCGGATAGCGAAAACGATCCCGACGTGATCGGCGTCACCGCCGCCTCCGCCGCGCTCTACATCTCGAAACTTCCGTTTGTGAATCCCATCGCCTGCGTGCGCGTCGGCCTGCTCGAAGGCAAGCTTGTGGTGAATCCCACGGTTGCCGAGCAAAAGACGAGCCTGCTGAATATCGTCATCGCCGGATCCGCCGAAGCCATCGTCATGGTGGAATCGGGCGCCCTCGAAGTCTCCGAGGACACTGTCGCCGACGCGCTCGAATTCGGCCACGCCGCCATCAAGCAGATCGTCGCCGCCATTAAAGACCTCGGCGCGCGCGTCAACCAGAAGAAAGTCGCCGTCACGCCGCCCGCATTCGACGAAGCGCTCTACAAGCAAATGACGCAGCAGTACGGCGAACGCCTCCGCGACGCCCTCGACACCGCCAAGCATCCGAAGCTTGAAAGCTATGGCCTCGTCGACACGATCAAGGCGGAAATCTTCGCCGCGATCCCCGAGGATGATGACGACAAGAAGAAGCTCGCCTATCGCGCCTTCGAGCGCCTCCGCGAGCATATCTTCCGCGACGACATGCTGAATCGCCATCGCCGTCCCGATGCGCGCGCCTTCGACCAGATCCGCCAGATCACCTGCGAGGTCGGCGTGCTGCCCCGCGTTCACGGTTCCGCGCTCTTCACGCGCGGTGAGACGCAAGCGCTCGTCACCACCACGCTCGGCACCAAGGAAGACAAGCAGCGCCTCGACCTCCTCTTCGAGGACGAGTCGTTCAAGCGCTTCATGCTGCACTACAATTTTCCGCCGTTCTCGGTCGGCGAAGTGAAATTCCTGCGCGGCCCGGGCCGTCGCGAAATCGGCCACGGCGCTTTGGCCGAGCGCGCGATTGCGAACCTGCTTCCGACGGAAGCCGACTTTCCGTACGCCATGCGCGTCGTCTCGGACATCCTCGAATCCAACGGATCGTCGTCGATGGCCACGGTGTGCGGCGCGTCGCTCGCTCTGATGGACGCGGGCGTGCCGCTCAAGTCTCCTTGCGCGGGCATCGCGATGGGTCTCGTCGTCGAAGGCGACAAGTACGCGATCCTCACCGACATCGCCGGCGCCGAAGATCACTATGGCGACATGGACTTCAAAGTCGCCGGCACGCGCCAGGGCATCACCGCGCTCCAGATGGATATCAAGGTCGGCGGCGTCAGCGTCAAGATGATGCGGGAAGCGCTCGAGCAAGCGCGCAAAGCGCGTCTCCAGATTCTCGACACGATGGAACCCACGATCTCCACCGGACGCACGGAAATCTCCGTTTACGCTCCGCATCTCCACATGCTCAGCATTCCCACGGACAAGATTCGCGACCTGATCGGGCCGGGCGGAAAGAAAATCCGCGCGATCATCGAAGTCACGGGCGTGAAAATCGACGTGATGGACGACGGCAAGGTCCACGTCTTCGCGAACAACGGCAAAGCGGCCGAGGAAGCCCTGAAGATGATTCGCAACGTCACCGCCACAGCCGAAATAGGCAAGACGTATCTCGGCACGGTCGTCCGCATCGCCGAATTCGGCGCCTTCGTCGAAATTTTCCCCGGCACCGACGGCCTTCTCCACATCAGCGAAATCGCCGAGGCGCGCATCCGCGCCGTCCGCGATGAACTGAAAGAAGGCGATCAGGTGCTGGTGAAAGTCCTCGCCATCGAAGGCAACAAAATCCGCCTAAGCCGCAAAGCCGTCCTACGCGACCAGCGCGACAAGCAAGCCAAAGGCGAAGCCGCTGGCTAAGCGTTCGGTTGGCGCACTCGTAGCGGCGGATCGCGAGTCGCTGTGATCCGGCATTCAGCTTACGCAATAACCAAAGGGGAGGCGAAATCATCGCCTCCCCTTTTCTTTCGCGCACACGGATCGCATCGCTATGCTCCTCACGGACGGAATGCGGCGCAGGTTTTGTAGCGGCCGCCTTGCTTTCAGGCGGGCCGCCTTTCTCTACGAGCGGCGAACGTGATGAAAGGGCGGTGTTTCAACCCCGCCTTTGACCGAGCCGGGCTGTAGGGGCGTATCCAAACGCACCCTCGACCACCAAGCCGCCGTAGGGGCGTATCCAAACGCACCCTCGACCAAGCCCTCCGTAGGGGCGCGTCCAAACGCACCCTCGACAAAGCTCCGGTAGGGGCGGGTTTCAAACCCGCCCTTCGCCCCCCGCGAGAACGACCTTCGTCGCACCCGCACACGAGAGCCGGTTTTGTAGCGGCCGCCTCGCTTTCAGCCGGGCGATTCCGGGCCGTAGGGGCGTATCCAAACGCACCCTCGACAAAGCTCCGGTAAGGTCGGGCTTCAAACCCGCCCTTCGATCCCCAGCGAGAACGAGCTTCGTCGCACCTGCTCACAGGAGCCGGTTTTGTAGCGGCCGCCTTGCTTTCAGGCGGGCGCTTTTTCTTAGCCAGCAGCAAACGTGATATTTCCAGCCCGGCCGCCCAATCGAGAGCTGTCATCCGAGCGCATTCCCGCCAGTCCTGAGCCTGCCGAAGGGGCGCTGTTTGCTTCTGCCGATCAATCGAGCCGCCCGTAGGGGCGGGTTTCAAACCCGCCCTTCGATCCGCAGCGAGAACGAGCTTCAGCGCACCTGCTCACAGGAGCCGGCCTTGTAGCGGCCGCCTCGCTTTCAGGCGGGCGGTTTTTCTCTGCCAACAGCGCACGTTGCATTTCCGAGGTGACTTTCAAACGAAGCTGTCATCCCGAGCGGAGTCCCGCGCGGTTCTGCCTTTCCCGCGGTTTCTGCGGGCGCGGGACGCAGCGAGGGATCTGCTTTTTGTGGGGTCCCTTCCGCGCGGCGTGCGAGCCAGTCAGATAAACGTGCTTCAGGCGTCGGTGTTTCTTGCTTTTTAGGGGGTCGGAGCTTCAGCTCCGACATTAAACGACCGCGCGAAGCGCGTCCCTATGCGCAGTCTCTGTCGCAGCATGTAGTTGAAACGTGAGGGCGACGCGATAGCGATTACGCCAACAGCCTATTCCGGCGACGAAATCCGCTCGATGCTCGCTCCCACGCCGCGCAACTTCTCCTCGATGCGCTCGTACCCGCGATCAATGTGGTAAACGCGATCGATCACGGTCGTGTTCTGCGCCACCAGCGCAGCCAGCACCAGCCCCGCGCTCGCGCGCAAATCCGAAGCCGTCACCGGAGCGCCGGTCAGCGGCGTCGGCCCCGTGACGATCGCCCAGTTTCCGTCGATCGTGATGTTCGCGCCCATACGCATCATCTCGCTCGCATGAAGGAACCGATTCTCGAAAATGGTCTCGTGGATGCGCGACACTCCCTGCGCCTGCGTCGCCAGCGCCATGAACTGCGCCTGCATGTCGGTGGGGAACCCGGGGAACTCGGCGGTTCCCATGTCCGCCGCCACCAGCTTCTTCGCGGCGCGCACGCGCATCGTGCCGTTTCCCTCGCATTTGATTTCGACGCCGCACTCGCGCAGCTTCTCGATCACCGCGCCCAGATGCGCTGGCTCGCAATTCGTCAGCAGCAATTCGCCGCCCGTAATCGCGCCCGCCACAAGAAACGTCCCCGTCTCGATCCGGTCGGGAATCACGGTGTGCGTCGCGCCGTGCAGCTTTTCCACTCCCTGCACGCGGATCGTCGGCGTGCCCGCGCCTTCGATCTTCGCGCCCATTTTCGTCAGCAGCTCCGCCAGATCGGGAATCTCCGGCTCGAGCGCCGCGTTTTCAAGAATCGTCTCGCCTTCGGCCAGCACCGCAGCCGTGAGAATATTTTCCGTGCCCGTCACCGTGATTTTCGGAAACCGAAAGGTCGTGCCCTTTAGCCGCGCAGCCCGCGCCTCCACGTATCCGTGATCCACGTTGATCTTCGCGCCCAGCTTTTCGAGCGCCTGGATGTGCAGGTCGATCGGCCGCGCCCCGATCGCGCAGCCTCCGGGCAGCGAAACACGCGCGTAGCCGAATCGCGCGACGAGCGGCCCCAGCGTCAGCACCGACGCGCGCATCGTCTTCACCAGCTCGTACGGCGCCTCCGCGTGCGAAATCGTTTCCGCGCGAAACGTGAATTCGCTCGGCGGAATATCCGGGCTCGACACCGTGCACCGCATGTGCGCGAGCAGCTTGGCCATCGTGATGATGTCGCGAACGTGCGGGATATTTTTCAGGTGCACCGGCTCAGCCGTCAGCAGCGCCGCCGCCATTTCCGGCAGCGCGGCATTCTTCGCCCCGCTGATCCGCACGGTACCTTCGAGCCGCTTGCCGCCGTGAATTTCCAATCGATCCATGTTTCGTCCCTAGCTCCGTTGGTTTCTTTCGATATTGTTGCCCACTAACCCAAGCCTCCGCGTGCGAGCCGTTTAGGGGGTCGGAGCTTCAGCTCCGACATTCCCCGGCCCGAGTGACGGGGCTTTAGCCCCTGAGGACACTCTTAGCCGTCGCCGCGCCGCTTGTTCGCCGCATCCAGCGCCTGCCGCACGTTTCCATCGGCCGCGGCCAGCCACTTGCGCGCATCCCGGGCGCTGCCGCCGGTTTTCAGCATCACCAGCGCCGTCGCCAAATCGTTGCCCGCCTGCCGCACAGCGTGTTCGGCGGTGGACGCGCTCGCGCCCGTCGCCTCCTGCAGAATCCTAACGCCTCGCCGCCGCAACTTCTGATTTGTCAGCGCCACGTGAACCATCCAGTTCTCGTAGACCCTGCCAAGCCGCACCATCGCAGCGGTAGAAAGCAGGTTCAGGACCAGCTTCTGCGCGGTCCCAGCCTTCATCCGCGTGGAACCCGAAATCGCCTCGGGCCCCGTGTCGAACGCGATGCCGATCTGTGCCGCGCGCGCCAGCGGCGACCGCGGATTTGCCGTCACGCCGACGGTCACGGCGCCGCGTCGTTTCGCGAATGCCAGCGCGCCCAGCACATACGGCGTCGTCCCGCTCGCCGCCAGCCCTACCACCACGTCTTTCCGCGTCAGCCCCACGCGCCGCAAATCGCGCGCCCCGCCCGCCGCCGAGTCTTCCGCGCCCTCGGACGCGTGCCGCAGCGCCCGAGCGCCCCCGGCAATAATTGCCTGCACCATTCGCGGCGGCGTCCCGAATGTCGGCGGGCATTCGGCCGCATCGAGGACGGCCAGCCGCCCGCTCGTTCCCGCGCCGATGTAGAAAAGCCTGCCGCCTGCGCCCAGCGCCTTCACGATCGCGTCCACGGCCCGCGCGATCTTCGGCAATTCGCGCCGCACGGCCAGAGCCACGCGCGCGTCTTCGCGGTTCAGGGCGCGCAGGATTTCGAGCGTTGATTTCCGATCGAGGCCGCGCGAACGCGGGTTGCGCTGCTCTGTCCTAACCGGTTTCAAAAGCTCCTCACGCCCCAATCAGCCTAAGGGATTATAGCGGGGCGCGAACGCAGTCTCGTGCTGGGGAATTGGATTTGGATGCCGATTGTGCACGAGGAGTTATCGGCCCGCCGTCCATACTCTGAAGGCTTAGACGTAGCGTCGGGTGCACCCGTCGAACCCTTTCGCTCGCCCGCTGGGATGCAGCGATCCTTATTGCCGCTATTCAAACGTCCCTCCGGGACTGTGGACTTTTCTTGACGCATCCCGGCATTCCGCTGTGCTCCATGCCGGACTAAGAACAAACGCGCCACCGGCGCTTGAAAATAATCGCCGGCGAGTTCCACTTCGAGCTGCCGCCGCCTCATTGCGAGCCGCGAAGAATCGATTTGAGCCTCGGTCGGGACTCGCGTGGGATCGCGCTGGGCGGCATCCAAAGCCGCGGAGCGGCGATTGTACGTAGCCCGGCACGAAGCGAAGCGGAGTGCCGGGTCCCGTACGCCCAAATTCCAGCCCCGGAGGGGCGATTGATTCACACACGATGTGCCCGGTTCGAACCGCCGCCGGCTCATCGCGAACTGCGAAGAATCGAATTCAGTCTCGTGGTCAGCTGGGCGAGCCGCAGTTTCTTCGTTGTCTGCGCGCTGGGCCACGTCGAAAGCGTGCTGAGCCACATCCAAAGCCGCGGAGCGGCGATTGTACGTAGCCCGGCACGAAGCGAAGCGGAGTGCCGGGTCCCGTACGCCCAAATTCCAGCCCCGGAGGGGCGATTGATTCACACACGATACGCCCGGTTCGAGCCGCCGCCGGCTCATCGCGAACTGCGAAGAATCGAATTGAGTCTCGTGGTCAGCTGGGCGAGCCGCAGTTTCTTCGTTGTCTGCGCGCTGGGCCACGTCGAAAGCGTGCTGAGCCACATCCAAAGCCGCGGAGCGGCGATTGTACGTAGCCCGGCACGAAGCGAAGCGCCGGGTCCCGTACGCCCAAATTCCAGCCCCGGAGGGGCGATTGATTCACACACCATGCGCACGGTTCGCAACAGCACGTCGTTCGCCTTCGCGATTCCGTTTGCCTTTAGCCCGCTCCCAGCGCCTCCATCACCGCATCGTGCAGCGCCGGCCGCACCTGCTTGATCTTTTCGTTCGCCCGCGTCGGATGGACGCGATTCGTCAGCAAAATCACGAACGCCTTTCGCTCGGGATCGATCCATAGCGACGTGCCCGTAAACCCGAGGTGGCCATAACTCGCCGCAGAAAAATGCGCGCCTGAAGAAGACGGCTGCATCGGCACATCCCAGCCGAGCGCGCGTGCCGAATCGCCGATCGTCTGCCGCGCCGTGAACTGCTCGATCGTCGCGCGCGCCAGCAGCCGCCGGTGCGCGTAGATGCCGCCATTCAGCAGCATCTGCGCGAAAATCGCGATATCGCCCGCCGTCGAGAAGAGTCCCGCGTGCCCCGCCACGCCGCCCATGGCCCAAGCGTTCTCGTCGTCCACTTCGCCGTGCAAAAGCCGCTTGCGATAAGCCTTGTCCTTTTGCGTCGGAGCAATCCTCGCGCGAAGGCCTCGCGCCGGATTGAACATCGAGGAGTTCATCCCGAGTGGAGCGAAGATATTCTTCCGCGCGAATTCGTCGAGCGATTCCCCCGTCAGCCGCTCGATAATCTCGCCGAGCAGAATGAATCCAAGGTCCGAATACTCGATCTGCGTCCCCGGCTCGCGCACCAGCGGTTCCGCCACCACCCGCGCGACAATCTCGTCTTTCGCCTCATACATTGCCGTCGCGGGAGCCCCGGGCGCCGAGGTTCGGCCACCAGATCGCTTGCGGGTCGTGGCTTCAGCCACGAAAACCCGGCGCAGCCGATCGGTGGAAGCGTGGGGCTTCAGCCCCTCGATAAGGCTGGCCCTTTTGGGGGCTTTAGCCCCGGGGTCCATACCTCGCACATCCTTGAAAAACTCGCGGTGCGCGGCCAGCCCCGAATCATGCAGCAAGAGCATCCGCACCGTAACGCGCGCTCGCCACGCCGCATCCGGATCGCCCGCGCTCGCCGCTGCAAATTCCGGCAAATAGCGCTCCACCGGAGCATCGAGATCAAGCCGCCCCTGCTCGAAGAGCATCATCGCGGCGGTTGTCGTCACGATCGGCTTCGTCAGCGATGCCACGTCGTAAATCGTCTCCGCCGAAACGCGTTGTGCCTTCGCGCCGCGCGTCATCGTGCCAAACGGATGCACATCCAGCCGGTTGTCCCATCCGACCGCCAGCACGCCGCCGGGGAAGGCCCCATCCATCACGGCGCCGTCGAGCAGCACATACGCAGGCTTCAGTCGGTCCGCTGTCAACGGCGGCGCGTGCTCGATCGTCATCGGATTTGCATCCACGTGCAGCCCATCCCCGCGCCGCGCCGTGCCGGGAACCGTCACGGGGATACGCCCCGCAATGGCCGCCTGCCCGAATAGCGCTCGCGCGCCCGCGCGCTGCGACACGCCATTCGTCGAAAATGAGGCGAGCCATGTTTTCGCGCTCGGAAAGCGCTCGATCAGATAAGGACTGCCAAATGACGCGATCGCCACCGGCTTGCCCGCCGCAATCAGTTGGTTCACGAACGCGCGCTGATCCTCGGGAAATCCGACATTACCTTTGCGGTCGGCTACACGCACGAAAAGCGCTGCAATCGCCACGTCGTACGCGTCCGGACGAGGCAGCTTCAGCGCGCTCGCGCTCGTGAACCGCGTGTCCGCGCGCAGCACCGCAAGCGAATCCACTCGCGCGCGAATCTCCGGCTCGACCGTTTCTCCGGGACACGCGTCGGGATCAGCCGCGAGCGCCACGAGCAGCACTCGGAGCGGCCGCGTCGCATCGAGCGGCAGCAGGCGCGCCGAGTCCCGCAGCAGTGTCACGCCCCGGTCGGCCATTTCCTGCGCCTGCGCTTCAAACTCCGGCTGCCCGAAGGTTTCGCTGAGCTTCGCAACATCCACCAGCCTCGCGCGATCGAGTCCGAGCCGCGATTTGGCGCCCAGAATCCGCCGCACCGATTCGTCGATTCGCGCCGTGGAAAGTCGCCGGACTTGACCGCCTCCTCGAGCGCGGCAATCGCAGCATCGGGCACGGGCGGCATCAGCAGGACGTCCGCGCCCGCCTCAACCGCGCGCACCGCTGCCTCGCCCGGGGCGAAAAGCGATGCGACTCCGCCCATGTCCATCGCGTCCGTAACGATCAGCCCGCGGAAGTTCATGTCGTCGCGCAGCAGCCCCGTCAGGATTTTGGACGAGACCGTTGCCGGCACGTTCGGATCCGGTTCAAGCGCGGGTACGGCAAGATGTCCCGGCATAATCGAGCTCACACCCGCGCCAATCGCCGTGCCGAACGGCACAAGTTCGTTTTCTTGAAGTTCGTTGTAATCTCCCGGCACCGTCGCCAGCGCGAGGTGGGAATCGATGCTCACGTTTCCATGCCCGGGGAAATGCTTTGCCGTCGCCAGCGCGCCGTTTTCCTCCACGCCGCGAATGAACTCCTCGACGTACCGCGCCACTTCATGCGCGCTTTCGCCGAACGACCGCACGTTGATGATCGGGTTATCCGGATTGTTGTTGATGTCCGCGTCGGGCGCGAAGACCCAGTGCACGCCCGCGGCGCGCGCTTCGATCGCCGTCAACTTGCCCGCCACGTAGGCGAAATGCGGTTGGCCGCTTGCCGCGATCGCCATCGCGGATGGAAACGCCGTGCCTTCCTCAAGCCGCATCCGCGTGCCCGATTCGAAGTCCGCGCCGATCAGCAGCGGAATCCTCGCGCGTCGCTGCAGTTCATTCGCGATCTCAGCGGTCGGGTAAACCTGGCTTCGTCTGATTCCCAGCGGCCCGCGCGCGGTAGCCAGAATCAGGCCGCCCACGCGATTTTCTTCCACCTGGCGAGTCACCTCGGCGTATTCGCCGCTTTCCGACGACGCAAAGCCGCCGAAAAACGGAACCATCAGCATCTGCCCCAATTTCTCGCGCAGCGACATTTTCCTCAGCGTCTGCTCCACCCATTGGGCGTGCGAGGTTCGCACGGGCTTCTTGTTTCGAGGTTTTCGCTGCGCAGAAGAGGCGGATTTCATGGTCAAGGATGGTCGAAAATGGAGCCGTAAAAACGCTTAAAGCTTCCTAAATGGACGATTTTGGCGCGTTTTTGCCGGGCCTTTTTCACGGATGTCTCGATTTTTGTATAGCATACGCTTCCGAGGGGCACAATTGAGGGAATCGCGCATGTTTCGTTCCCGGCGTGCTCCGCTTTGCATCTCGCCGGAAGTGGTAGACTGCCGCAGAGTAAGGGTGAAATTCGATGCGCATCTGTTCGCTGCTGCCGTCTGCGACCGAAATTCTCTACGCCATGGGGCTGGGCGATTCCGTTTTCGGCGTGACGCACGAATGCGATTTTCCCGCGGACGCAGCGACCAAGCCAGCGCTGATCCGGCCGCGCGTCGATCCGCAGGCATCGCCTGCCGAGATCGACCGCAAGGTGAGCGAGATCATCGCGCGCGGCGAAAGCATCTACGCCGTTGACGCCGAATTGCTGAGTTCGCTTTCCCCCGATCTGATTCTTACGCAGGATTTGTGCCATGTCTGCGCCGCGTCGCCCGATGATCTGGCAACCGCGCTCACGCGATTCGCCCGCCAGCCCCAGGTGCTTTCGCTCACGCCCCGCTCGCTCGCCGAAGTGTGGGACGACATCCGCCGCGTGGGCGCCGCCACTGGCCGCCGTCGCGAGGCCGAGACGTTGGCTGCCGCGCTTGAGCAGCGCGTCGCCGCAATCGAAAGCGTCGCGGCGCAGGCGGCATCGCGGCCGCGCGTGCTGTGCCTGGAATGGCTCGATCCATATTTCGTCGGAGGCCACTGGATTCCGGAAATGGTGTACAAGGCCGGCGGCGAGGATGTGCTGGGCCGGCTGCGCCAGCCATCGTACAAGGTGACCGGCGAGGAGATTCTGACTGCGCGGCCTGACGTGATCGTGATCATGCCGTGCGGCTACGGCACCGCGCGCGTGGCTGCGGAGTTCCGTCTCGACCAGCTTCCGCGCGGCGCGGATGCGTTGCCCGCCGTGAAAGCGCGCCGCGTGTTCGCGGTCGACGCCAATAGCTACTTTTCGCGCCCGGGTCCGCGGCTCGCGGATGGCGTGGCGCTCCTGGCGCACATATTTCATCCCGAGCTTTTCCCGGCTGAAATTCCCGACGCGCTCCGTCGGCTCCTGTAGCCGAAACGGGTTTCGGGGAAGGCTCCCGGGCGTGTAGAATTTGATGTCGGGGACATTTACCGCGGGTAGGGCCTGCCAGTGCCGTCTGCTTTTCGCCGCCAGGGGAAGGAATCGATGCCACACAAGATCGCCGCTTCAGACGCCACCTACTTTCTCGGGTTCGATGGCGGCGGCACGAAAACGGAGTGCGTCCTGGCCGATTCCGAAGGACGCGTCGTGGGGCGATCCCAGGGCGGCCCGTCGAATCCTCTCCGCGCCGGCTATACGAGGGCGTGGTTCGCTCTCAGCGAAGCAGCCGATGCGGTGCTGAGCCGGCAGAAGCTTAGCGCAGGCCATATTCGAGGCATCTGCGCGGGACTGGGAGGCGCGGGCCGCGCGGGAGTCGTACGTCAGGCGACGACTTTTTTCAAAAAAGGCTACCCCAATGCTGAAGTTCGCGTGACGACCGATCTCGAAATCGCGCTGGAAGCGGCGTTTGGCTCGGCCGACGGAATCATCCTCCTTGCCGGGACTGGCTCCGCCGCGTTCGGGCGCGGCGAGAATGGCAAGACGGCGCGCGCGGGCGGTCGCGGCCCGTGGTTCAGCGACGAGGGAAGCGCCTTCGACATCGGCCGGTGCGCTTTCAAAGCGGTGGTTGAGGCCGAAGAAGCGCGCGGCCCGGAAACGGCTCTTTCGAAGCGCCTCTTCAAATGGCACCAGGCTCGAGATTGGGACTCGCTGCTCGATCACGTCTCGAAGAATCCGGATGATGTATTCCCAAAAACTTTCCCGCTGGTGGCGGAGCTCGCCGAACGCGGGGACGAAGTCTCGCGCGCGATTTTATCCGCTGCGGCGCTTTCGCTCGCGAAGCTCGCCGCCTGCGTGGTCGATCAGCTCGGATGGCGCAACCGGGAAATTCCAATCGCGAAGGTTGGCGGCGTGTATGGGCGCTCGAAGTATTTCGACGCCGCGATCGACGCGGAGCTGAACCGCTCGCTTGGCCGCGTGCGCCTGGTGCCAATCGCGGTTTCTCCCGCGGAGGCTGCCGCGCGCATCGCGGTTCAGCTGGTGCGGGCCAAAGGCAATGCCGCCTGACGCCGAAACGCGCATCGAATTCGCGCGCACAGCTTCCGGGGACGAACTCAAGTCCCTGATCCACGAAGCCGGCGAAGACGTGCTGCTCGCGCTGCTCGAAAATCCCAAACTCGACGAGACGCATGTGATCCGCCTGCTCGAACGCCTCGACCTGCCTGCCAACGTGCTCGGAGCGATCGGCGCGGAGGGGAAGTGGGCGGCGAGCGAAAGCGTCCGGCTGGGCCTGGCGCGGCATCCGCGCACACCCAAGCGCATCGCCCTCGCGCTGGCGCGGCAGCTCTATCTCTTCGATCTGGTGCGGCTGAGTCTGCTGCCGTCCGCGCCGGCGGATATCAAGCGCGTGGCGGAAGAAATCGTCATCTCGCGCGTGCCGCATATTCCCGTGGGCCAAAAGCTCACGCTGGCGCGACGCGGGCCGTCGCGTGTGGCGGGAGCGCTGCTCGCGGAAGGCCACGCGCAGACCGTGAAGCTCGCGCTCGCGAACCCATTTCTTACCGAGAGCCAGATCCTGAAGGTCCTGGCGAAGCCGGGCGTCCCCGAACGCGTGGTGGCCGCGATCGCACAAGACGCCAAGTGGTCGCGGCAGTACAATATCCGCGCGGCGCTGGTCCGCAACGCGCACACGCCGGCGGCGCGCGTGCTCGAGTTTCTTCCCGATCTCACGCTGGGCGACCTGAAGGACATTTCGGCGCTCGAAGAGCTCACGCCGCATCGTAGAAAGCAGATCTCGGAAGAGATCGCGCGGCGGGCCGGCGGAGGGGAACCGCCGGAGCGTTAGCGGTGTCAAATCTGTCTGAGGGCGAATGGCGAAAAAATCGAATCACATTGGCTGGATCATCGCGGTGGGGGCGATCGTATTCGTAAGCGTGATGGTCTACTCTTCGTATCAGGAGACGCGAACGCGCTACGAAGTCTGCATGAACTTCAAGGGCGCCACGCATTGCGCCACCGCCGCCGGCGCAAATCACGACCAGGCCGTCCGCAGCGCGCAGGAAATCGATTGCGAGCTGCTTTCGGACGGCCGGACGGAGAATATGGTATGCCTCGATCAGCAGCCATCGAGCGTTCGCCCAATTCAATGACGCGCTGCATGAATTGCGGTGCCGAGCGTGCCGCGGAAATCTGCGATGCGTGCGGGCTGAAGCCCGTCGGCCGCGGAATTCTCTCTGCGGAAGCGGCTGCTGAACCGTACGGCGATCTTCGTCCTCGGGTCGCTGGCGTTCGTGGTGGCAAGCGAACGCTACCCCTCGCTTGAACTCGACCAAATCCTGATTTTCATCGGCCTGCTCTTTTTCTTGACGCTGGGCCTGGCCATCTGGGTCGAGCGGCGCGCGCTGAAACACACGGAAGTCGAACCGCTCAAGCGCATCTATTACGGGCTGATTCCCGTGCCGTGGGTTCTGTCCATGCTTCTGCTGGCAAATGGAGCCTTCGATCACGGGGCGCCGCAGATCGTGCAGGAGCAGGTGGTGAGCAAGTTCTCGATGCCGGGCCCGGTCGCCAGCCGGCGCCTGATCGTGACGTCGTGGAGGGAAGGGCACCGCGTTGAGCGCATCGCCGTGACGCGCGAGGATTTCGACAGCTTCACCCGGGGCGATCTCGTCAGCATACAGGTGAAGGACGGCGTGCTCGGCATCCCCTGGGTTTCCGGCGTTTCCCACCCGTAGCCCGCGGGTCGTAAAAGCCAGAGCTGATAGCCACATGCTAACAGACGGAGAGCGATGGGGTTAGGGTCAGGAAACAAGAGCCTGACCGAGTGTCGGTCGGTAGTGGTAGCAGTGATGATTGACAATATGCTGGGAAGAAACTATAGTTGGCGTGGGTTTTGAAGGATGAGGAAGCACCGATTGGCGTCGGGAACTTCCTCAGAGCCTTCCTTGAGCTAGCGAGCCTTGCGGCGAACCAACTCAAGTACAGCCACGACGGCGAGTACAACCGTCGCAATTGCTGAAATTACTTCCATACTCTCTCCTTTCTTTAGAGTACCCGGTGTTGGGCACCGGGTTTTCCGTCAGACAGCACGGAAACCCTTTGGGGAAAGGAGTGACCCCAAGCCTAAACCACGCACCTGCCAATCGCGTCACTTTACCACGCTGTCTGGTACCGAGCCAAAACCCACACAGTCAGTAAATCAGCAACAAATGTGCGTGACGCATACGCAGTCAGGCAGATTTGGGAGGGGGTAGCGCCGTCGTCCAGATTTCAGATTGATGACCCACTGCCTCGATTCTCAGGCAGTTGCATTCCAGGACGCATCCCTCGAAGCGCGCGGCCCGGCGCTGATTCCCGAATGCTAGACTGAATTTGTCGCGATGCCCAGTTTGCGAGGGCGCGTCGCGCCACTTGGGAGCGGAAAGTCCGCATGCGCCTGCCGGAAAAATGGACGGAACGGCTGCCCTTCCTCGAGACGCTTGAGGAGGATTGGAAGCCGGTGCCGCGCCCGATTTTGATCATCGCGGGCGCCTTTTACCTGCTTTTCCTGCTTCAGGAGGCGCGCGGCAGCGGCCCTTTTCTGATGATCGATCTTGTCTTCATACCGATCCACGAGGGTGGGCACCTGCTGTTCCGCTTTTGCGGCGAATTCCTCGGGATCGCCGGTGGGACGATGTTGCAACTGGGTGTTCCGCTGATGCTTGCGACGTATTTCATTTTTCAACGGCAGGTGCAGGGCGCCGCTTTCTGCCTGTTTTTCTTCTTCGAGCAGTTCCTCCCCGTGGCGACGTATATGGCCGATGCGCGAGCGCAGCAATTGCCGCTGCTTACGGTAGGCGACGCCGACTACGTGATCCACGACTGGAACTATCTCTTCGGCAAGCTCGGCCTCCTGCAGCACGACACGCAGATCGCCATGGCCGTGCGCGTGTTGGGTTGGACCGGCATGTTGGCGACGACCGGCTGGATGGTCTACCGCAGCCTACGGCCGGAAAACGCGCCGGTGCAGGTTACCTCAGCGAATCAGAGTTAACCTCAGGACAAGAATTCGGACTTCCGCACAGGACGTTCTTCGTGGCCCCGTTTGTCTCGAAATCGGCGCGGGAAAATGCGAATACATGCTGCGATAGAGGCAGCACAAGGGTACGCGCTTCGCGCGGTCTGTTTTTGGCGGGGTTGAAACCCCGCCCTTCCACCGATCCTGTCGGAAGCTTTCGCTTCGCTCAGGACGAACTGAAGCTCCACTCTACTGCAAAAAGCAGATCCCTCACTGCGTCCCGCGCCCGCAGAAACCGCGGGAAAGGCAAGAGCGCGCGGGACTCCATTCGGGATGACAGCTCTCGTTTCCGCGTCTGAGCCAGCGGCGGGGATCAGAAGGTGTAGAGGGCGCGGAGATCGACCGGATGCGGCAGTTCGACTTCGAGGACGCGACCGTAATCCTCGAGAGTTAGTTTGATGAGTTGTTCGGGGCCGACGTCGTGCGACGTCCAGTCAGTGCTAGGGATGATGCGAGACGGCTCGGCGAGATCGGCCGTTTCAATGTCGGCGCCTTGCTTGGTGATATCGGTGAGAAAGACCGCGTAGACGAACCTCGATTTTGTGTCGAGCATCAGATAGCGGTGCCCGAGCAGGATGAGGACTAAATCCTTCTTTTTGCTTTTTTTGTCCGGCAAATAGACGTTCGAGCCGATGGGCGGCTTGCCATCGAGCTTAACCTCGGATTCGTCGACCTGCTTCCAGTGAATGCGGTCGGAGTCGCCGGCTGCGCCCGCAATCCCCGCCGAAAACAGGCTGGCGGCGAGGCACACGCCCATAGCGGCAAGGAGCTGGATTCCCAGGCTGCGCCCGTTTCTTCTTTGCGGTTTCACTCACAAGCAGAATACATCAGTGGAGGCGAATTTGCGTGGTAGGCGAAGGCCCCGTTTGCGATCGAGGGTTCCTACGTTTCAGTGGCGAGCTTCACGCGTCCCTGTCAGCTTCTTTCGGAGCTCGTGCATAGAGTTCTTGGGCACGTTTCTGGATCTCGGCAGCCTCGGCGTCGCGGCCCGTCGCTTCCAGGACTGAGGCCAGCACAACCAGATAGTCCGATTTCTCGTAATCCGAAAGAGTTTCGATTTCGTCCATAACAGAAACGGCTCGACGAATTGTCGTTTCTGCTGGGCTGGGCTCGCCCGTCCTGAGGAGATAAGCGCTTTGCCGGTAGAGGGCCTCCGCCGTTTCGTGGGATGGGAAGCCGTGGATTCTTTCGTATTCCGCCACCGCCTCCTCATATAGCCGAGCTGCTTCGGCGGTTCTCGCCTGGGCCTCCCTGAGCATAGCGAGGTTCTCTAGGGAAGCCGGAAACACATGAAGGGCCGCGAAGCGGCGACGTGACATGTCCAGTGCTTGCTGAACAGCCTTGTCTGCTTCATCGAACTTCTTCAGGAGTCGGCTCACCACGCAAATCCGAATCAGCACCTCGGCGACCGGCTCACTCTCGTCGCCGTAAACCTTCCGACGGGCATTGAGGGCACGATGAAGCAGTTTTTCCGCCTCTTCGTACGTCCCTCGAAATATCGCGTTGTTACCTGCGTTGAACAGGGCTTCCCCAAGTTTAGGGTCATCCTCGGATAGTTTCTGCTCGGCGTGTTCCAGGGCTGTACGCACCATTTCGCCGTAGCCATCATAGCTCGCCTCTCGGGCTGCTAAGTGCGCGATCAAATCGCCCTTCCCCCGCATACGGAAGTATTCCACACAGGAACTTGCGACCCAGTGTTCACTCACCTGACCCGGTTGCGCCGAGTCGTCCAGGACCTTGAGAATCTGGGAATACAACGCATCAGCCTCCTCGAACCGACGGCGCTCGGCGACGTGTTCTGCGAGACGAACGAGATTTTCGACATACGTCTGCCGCATTTCCCCTTCCGGCTTGATCACTTCGACCGCTTTCCTAAAGTACGGTTCAGGGTCTTTGCCGATCTCCGCACACTGACTGTAAGTAAGCGCAAGTCTCTCCAGGATCTCAACGGTCCACGGGTGGGAAATTCCTTTTGTTGTCTCATATAGTGCGAGCGCCCTCAGAAGATAGGATTCCGCTTCTTGGTAGCGCCCTACGAAATAGAGCAGGAAGCCCAGCTCGTAGGAATAAAGCGCAAGACTATCGGGAGAATCGGGCGAATCGCCCTTGGTCTCCGCCGCGGACAGCGCGCGACGCAGGGTAGCCTCGGCAAGTTCGTACTTCTGCGAGTTGAACTGGGACTTTGCAAGCCAGTACAGCACCTGGAGTACTTCAGCGCCGTTCTCCGGCAACAGGCTCTCGTAGATCTTAAGCGCCTGGTCATACTCGCTGGCAGCGAGCACGAATTTCGCTTGGACAAAGTGAATGCTCGCCAGCTTTTCTAATTCCCTGGCGATTTGCCACTCGTCCGTAGGTTGCGCGCGCAGCAACTCGAGGCCTTGCCGTTGCAAGCGCTCGGCCCTGGCGTACTCCTTGCCGCTCAGGGCTTCGGCCGCCTCTTGAAATAGTGCGTCGTGAGTGGACATTGCAGTGTCAGACATCTATTTCACCGGGAAATAGGGGTTAGCACAACTAACGTTTGCCGACGCCTGATATTTCTGGTAAACCCACGGCGAAGAGTTCCGAGTGGGTCGCGAGACAGTTTGAGTCGAGGTGCTGAGGCGGCTTGGCAAATCCACGGGCCGCGTCTATACTCCCGCGTGCGCCTTGGCTGGCCGAAGCTTGGCTGCGGCCAGGGACTTGAGACGATGACTCCCTCTTTCCAGCGACGATCCGATTTCGTTTCTCCGCGATGCATTCCGCAAGGGTTTACTTGAGCTGCCGTGTGAAGGGCGCCCGGCGGCCGCCTCCGATTCACCGCCACATCTGAATTACACGTTGGTGCAAACCATCCAGTGAGCTCCGGAGGAACGAGAATCCATGAGTGACATGGCAGGCATTTTGGCGGCGAACGAAAAGATTTCGAAGGAAGTGCTGCAGGCGCGGGCCGATCAGATCGACCGCGAACGAAAGTTTCCGCGCGAGAATTTGCAGGCGCTGGGCGCGGCGGGCGTGCTAGGGATTCTGATCCCGGCGGAATTCGGCGGGGCGGGCGGGACGCTGGCGGAGATGTCGCAGGCGCTGGAGGCGCAAGCGCAGGGCTGCGCGTCGACCGCGATGGTGGCGCTGATGCACTATTGCGCGTGCGCCGTAATCGCGGCGAAGGGCAGCGGCGAGATGAAGAAACAGATTCTGCCCGCGGCAGCGCGCGGCGAGCACATCGCCACGCTGGCTTTCAGCGAGGCGGGTTCGGGCGGCCACTTTTACGCGCCGGTGAGCAAAGTCCGCCTGGATTGCGGCGTGAAGAAGCTGAGCGCGAAGAAGACGTTTGTCACGAGCGCGGGCGAGGCGGATTTCTACGTGGTGTCGACGCGGACGCTGCATGCGGCGGCGCCCACGGAATGCGATTTGTATCTGGTTCCGAAAGGCGCGAGCGGCTTTTCGGCGCAGGGGCGGTTCGAGGGACTGGGGCTCGCCGGAAACGCCAGCGCACCGATGACGCTTGAAAATGTGCCGGTCGACGACGCGGCAATGCTTGGCTCCGAAGGCTCGGGCTTTCAGACGATGATGGAAGTGGTGCTGCCGCACTTTCAGATTGGCGTGGCTTCGGTGTCCATCGGGATCGCCGGCGCGGCATTTGAGAAAATTGCGGCGCGCGTGGGCGCGAGGAAATACGAGCACGCGGGCGGAGCGGCGCTGGCGTCGATTCCGCGGGTGCAATTCCTGGTCGCGGAGATGTTCATCGAGCTGAGCTCTGCGCGCGCCTATCTGGGCGAAACGATTCGCAAGGCGCTTTCGGCGCATCCTGCGGCGATGCTCGACGTGCTGGGCGTGAAAGCGAAGGCGGCGGAGGCGTGCCTCAACGTGGTATCGCGCGCGATGACGCTCGGCGGGGGCTGGGCGTTCGGCCAGCGCGGTGGGCTGGAGCGCAATTTCCGTGACGCGCAGGCGGCCGCGGTGATGGCGCCCGCGAGCGACGTGCTGAAGGATTTCATCGGCAAGGCCTGCCTGGGGCTGCCGCTGTTTTAGGGGCGATGGTCGAGGGACGAAGGTCGAACGACGAGGAGGGAAGAGCGATGACCGAAAATTCACGCAATCGCGCCGTGCGAATCGGCGCCGTGGCCTACGACCCGAAGGTCGTGACGATCTGGGAAGGATTCAAGCCGTATTTCGCCGAGCGCGGCGCGGAGATCGACTACGTTTTGTATTCGACGTATGACGCGCAAGTGGAAGCGAATCTGGCGGGCGAAGTCGACGTGGCGTGGAATTCGCCGCTGGCGTGGGTGAAGAGCCAGATCGTGAGCAAGAGCGGCTGCCGCGCGATCGCCATGCGCGACTCGGATCGCGACTTGACGACGAAGATCGTGGTGCGCACGGACTCGGCATTGGCGGCGCCGGCGGATTTGCGGGGCAAGACGATCGCCGTAGGAGCGTCGGATTCGCCGCAGGCTACGCTGATCCCGCTTGAGCTGATCGCCCAAGCCGGCGTCGATCCGCGGAAGGATTGCCGCGTGCTGCATCACAACGTGATGGTGGGCAAGCATGGCGATCACGTGGGCGGCGAACGCGACGCAGCCAAGGCGCTGGCGGCGGGCACGGCGGACGCTGCGTGCATGCTGGATGCGAACTACGCGGCGTTCGTGAAGGACGGCACTTTCGCGCCGGGCGCGACGCGCGTGCTCGCGACGACGCCTCCTTTCGACCATTGCAATTTCACCGTGCGCGCCGATTTGCCCGAAGCGCGCATCAAGCCGTTTCTGGATGCGCTGCTGGCGATGTCGTTTGAGGACGCGGAAATTCGGATGTGCATGGAGCTCGAGGGGCTGCGGCGCTGGCTGCCGGGGCGCACGACGGGTTACGCGCAGCTCGAGCGGGCCGTGCGTCGATTCAGTTTCTACGGCTCGGCGGCTTCGTCGGCGGCGAGCTAGGGAATTTCAGCCGATCGAGCCGCAGCGATGGTACACTTCGCGCATGCCGAAGAAGAAGACTGGCAAGAAGAAAGCCGGTAAGAAAAAGCCCGCGAGCCGGAAAAAGATCGGCCGGCGGAAGAAAGCCGTTCCGCAGCAGAAGCTAAGGCGCACTAAAATTCCGGGCGGCGGAGCATCGGCACAGATACACCAGGGCACCGGCCCTGCGCCCGCAGGCTCGCTCGAAATCGCGCCAAAGGGTCCTGGTGACGCGTCAAACTAGCGGCAGAATCCCCGGTATGCGGACGGCGATCGCGTCTTCATCTTGTGGTGCATGGGAGGAACAGAATGGCGAGAAAGACGAAGCTCACGCAGGCAGCAGAAAAGATTGGCTCGGTGATGGGGAAGGCGGACCGCACGGCTCATAAAGTCGCCAAGGCGGGAGTGATGGCGAAAAAGGAGCTTGCGGCGATTTCGAAGCAGGTCGAAGCTCTCAAGAAACAATTGAAGAAAACCACGAAGCGATTGCAGCACGCCCTGCGCTAGCGCGACTGCTCCTCTGAGGTTCATCCTAGGCCTGCGCGCGCGGGTTGCTATCGCGCGGATACGCGGCGATTTCATGGAACACGAATTCACCTGCCCTTATTGCGGCGAAGAGATTTCGATGGTGCTGGATTTGTCTGTCGGGCGCCAAACCTACGTCGAAGACTGCGAAGTGTGCTGCAAGCCGATTGAGATCAGCTTTACCGTTGAAGACGACGATCTCGCCACTTTCAACGCCAAAACGCTTGGCTAGAAGCTGTCTCGTGCATGAGACGCCTTGGCTCGAAAAGCAGATCCCTCACCCCGCCAAATGCGCGGGGATTCGGGATGACATCCGCACACGTATGTCGTCCAGACAGGATGTCAACAGAGCCAGACGCCTTCTGGCGAGTCATCGCTCAGGATTTGATTTCGGCGAAGGATTTGTCGAGGAGGCGGATGCCTTCGTCGACGTCGGCTTTTGAGATATTCATGGGCGGGGCCATGCGGATGACGTTGCCGTGCAGGCCGCCCTTGCCGATCAGCAGGCCGTTGGCACGGGCGCGTTCGAGGAGCTGATTGGTTTCGGCCGGAGCCGGCTCCTTCGTCGTGCGATCGCGAACGAGTTCGAGCGCCTGCATCATCCCCATGCCGCGGACGTCGCCGATGAGCGAATGCTTCGCCTGGAGCGCTTCGAGCTGCTGGCGGAGATAGCCTCCGACCACATACGTGTTCTTCCGCAGATTTTCTTCCTCGATCACTTCGATCACGGCGCGCGCAGCTACCGACGTGACGGGATTGCCGCCGAAAGTCGAAATCGTGAGGCCCTGAAACTTGCCGGCGAGCTCGGAGGTGGTGATCGTGGCGCCGACGGGCACGCCGTTGCCCATGCTCTTCGCGCAGGTGATGATGTCGGGCGTGACTTCCCATTGCTCGATGCCGAACCATTTTTTGCCGGTGCGGCCGAAGCCGGTCTGGACTTCGTCGGAGATGAAGAGGCCGCCGTAATTTTTCACGATGCGGTAGACGATCTTGAAATACTCGGGCGGCGGCGTGATGAATCCGCCGACGCCTTGAATCGGTTCGGCGATGAAGGCGGCGATCGAGCCGCTGGTGCCGGTCTGGATCAGGTCTTCCACGTCGCTCGCGCACGCGACGCCGCAATCGGGATATTTCAGGTGCAGCGGGCAGCGGTAGCAATAGGGGCTGACGGCGTGAGATAGGCCGACGCTGATGACTCCGGACTTGCGATACGCGGCGTGGGCCGTGACGCTTTTCGCGAGCGCCGATGAGCCGGAATAGCCGTGGCGCAGCGCGACGATGTCGTAGCTCGGGCTGGCCATGCGCGCGAGCAGGATCGCGGCTTCGTTGGCTTCGGTGCCGGAGCTGGTGAAGAAGCTCTTTTGTAATTTTCCGGGCGTGATTTCGGCGAGCTTTTCGGCGAGCGCGACGATGGCTTCGTTGGGGAAAAGCGTCGAGGTGTGCTGGAGCTTATCGACCTGCGCTTTGATTTTCGACGTGACCTTGGGATTACAGTGCCCGACGCCGATGGTGACGATGCCGCCGAAGAAATCGAGGTATTTGTTGCCCTCAACGTCCCAGAGATATTGCATGGAGGCGTGATCGGCGACGAGCGGGTGCTGGTAGTAGTTGGCGACCGCCGGCCAGAGATATTCCTTGTGCTTGCGCACCACCTCTTCGCTGCGGCTGGCCGCTTTGGGTTGCGTCGTCACGCGAAAACTCCTGGGGAACGGATTCGGCTCGAATCGGAGTTTACAGGTTGACCAGAACGGCGGCAAGTGCGCCTGAAATGTCCCCGGGCGCCAAAGGGGCGGTGCGAAGGCCCAGGGCTGAAGCCCTTTCACAACACGCACACTTTTCGAGAGCCTGAAGGCTCACGCTTCCACCTGCAAGCCGGAGTCGGAGCTATCGGGACGATGCGACTCGCGAAAAGAGACGCGAATCACTGGAGTTCCCGTATAATTCCGAGCCAATGGAAGGCGTACTGACAAAGCTTGTCCGGGCGCTGGGGCGGATTTTTCCGGATTGCGTGACGCTGAGCCAGGCCATCGCTTTCAATATGTTTCTGGCGTTTTTTCCACTGCTGCTTTTCACGCTTGGTCTGCTTGGCGGCACGCACCTCTTCCACGACGCACTGCAGGAGATTCCCGAGCGCCTGAGTCTCATTCTTCCGCCGGGCAGCGCGGGCGTGGTCTCGGCGTATTTCGTGCGGAAGACGGTCCATACGTGGAAGTGGATGGTGCTGGGGATGGGCGGCACGATGATCACGGGAACGCAGGTGATGATCGGCTATATCGAGGGCTTCCGTGTGATCGAAGGAGATTTGCTGCGGCCGGGTTACTGGTGGCGGCAACTTCGCGCCTTCGCGCTGTTGTGCCTCACGATCGTGCCGATGCTGGCGGTGGTGATCCTAACGGTATTCGGCAAGCAGACGCGCGCGTGGCTGCTGCTGCGGACGCGGTCGGTCTATATGACGCACGAGCTCGAGCTGACACTCTACGGGATCGTCGTGTTCGTGCTGGCGATGGGAGTGCTGGTGGTGCTCTATCGCCTCGGGCGGCCGGGGCATCCGGGGACGCTGGAGTTGTTGCCCGGAGCGCTGGTTGCTACGATTTTGTGGTGGGCGGCCGACATCGTTTTCGGGTGGTACGTGAGAAAGATGCCGTACGACGCGATGTATCGCGGATTGGCGGCGGCGATCGGCCTGCTGCTGTGGATGTTCCTGACGGCGATGATCGTGCTGCTCGGCGCCGCGTATAATGCAGAGGCGCGCGAGGCATTGGCGGAAGCGCGAGCGGCCGCGACGCCGGGGCGAACGAAGACGCTGACGATTCACTAGGGCCGCTGGGTGTAGCTGCCGTGTTTGGCGGCCGGAACGCAAGCACGTGCTGGTTGGGCGCAAAGGCCCCACCCTCACAAACCGAGGATGGGGCACCCGGAACTTCAAAGGCTGAGGAGCGCGCGATGAGCGACATTCACGTCGAGTGCTACTCGGGGTATCGGGCGGAGGAGCGGCCGCTGCGGTTTGTGCTTCGCGGGCATGAATTCGAGGTGCAGGAGCTCGATGGCCGCTGGTATTCACCCGACGCCAGCTATTTTCGCGTGCTCGCCACCGACGGCAACTACTACGTCCTGCGGCATGATGAGGCGCAGGATTTCTGGACGCTGGACGGTTTTCGCGCCGCGCGCTGAAAGCAGTTTGCCGATCGAGATCAGTCATGCAAGGGCGCAATCCACGGATCGCGAAAATCCTTGTCCTCCTTTCTTGCACCGTCGTGTTCGTCGGCGTGCTGTATGCTCAGCGCGCATTCAAGGAATACCCGACCGTCGAATACGGCGAATCGATACCGGTGCCGCCGGATTGGCGGCAACCCGGCGAATGGGCTTTCGCGCGGCTGATGTATCCGCCGGGGCCGAACGACGGTTATCGCGGGCGCTTCGATGGCGACTGGCGGCTGGGCATGTCACTGTGGACGCAGGATGCGCCGGCGGCCGATCGCGCCTTCGCCGCGGCCGTGCGCCGGCTAACGCGTATCGACGCGCGCTCGGTGGAAGAAGACGTGAATCTCGATGATGGCGACGAGGTTTACAACTGGCCGTGGCTTTACGCCGTGCAGGTGGGCGAGTGGGGACTCACGCAGCATCAGGCCAACGTCTTACGTGATTATCTGCTGCGCGGCGGTTTCTTCATGGCGGACGATTTCCACGGCGCGTACGAGTGGCAAATGTTTTTGCAGCGCATCCGGATGGTGTTTCCGGATCGGCCAATCACCGAAATCCCGAATAACGATCCGATCTTCCACACGATTTACGATCTCGACGACCGTTACCAGATTCCCGGCGCCGCGCATCTGACGCTTGGCTACAAAGTGCCGGACTATCCGCAAGGGCCCGACGATGGAAAGGGAGCGCACTGGTTCGCCATTCGCGACGATAAGGGACGCATCATGGTCGCCATTTCGTTCAATTCGGATATCGGCGATTCATGGGAATGGTCGGATCGCCCGCAATATCCCGAGCGCTTTTCCGATCTTGGCTTTCGCATCGGCGTCAACTACGTCGTCTATGCGATGACGCACTGAGTCTGTCATTCGGGCCGTTTGCTGGGTATTCGCCGAACCCCCTGATAACTATAGGTATACCGACGCAACTTTTGGCGTCGGGCAGGGTTTACACTGGTGGAAATGAGACCAGCTGCCCAACGGACCCCGTCTGCTTCACGTTCCAATCGCTGCAAAGCAACCCTTTCAACATCGCGCGCCTCTGGTCGCCTCGACGCGGCCGGAAGCTTCTTTGTGCTCGCGACGCTTGCGGCGATGCTGGCGGGCGCGCTCGCGATTGCGGTACCCGTGAAAGCTGGTGACCACGACGCGAAGGCCGGCGATGATTCGAGCACATCGCTGAAACTCAGCAAAAAATTCAAGGGGAAGCTCCCGATCACGCAGCTGACCGAAGACGAGGCCACGATGCACGCGCTGAACCGGCTGGCGTATGGGCCGCGGACGGGAGACGTGGCGCGCGTGGAGCAGATGGGCCTCGAGAAGTGGATCGACCAGCAGCTTGATCCCGATTCCATCGACGATTCGGCGCTCGACGAGCGGCTCGGGAAATATCCGACGCTGGCGATGTCGTCGCAGCAGTTGCTCGAGGAGTTTCCGCCGCCAGCGCAGGCCGCGAAGCAGGCGGGCGAGACGAAGGAAGATTACAAGCAGCAGATGCAGGAGAAGCGGCGCGATGCGATGTCGGATGTGGCGGAGACGGGCAACGGCAACGTCGACAAGGGGCAGGAAGCGTTGGCGAAGATCCAGGGACCGGGACGCATCATCGCGGAGCTCTCGATGGCGAAGGTCGATCGCGCGGTTTACAGCAACCGGCAACTGGAAGCGGTGATGGAAGATTTCTGGTTCAACCATTTCAACGTGTTTGCCGGGAAGGGCGCGGACCGGTGGCTGCTGACGTCTTACGTGCGCGATACGATCCGGCCGCACACGATGGGCAAATTCCAGGATTTGCTGACTGCGACGGCGAAAAGCCCCGCCATGCTGTTTTTTCTCGATAACTGGCTGAGCGTCGATCCGACGGCGTTCAAGGAGCACCAGGAGGAAGTGGCGGAGCGGCGCGCTCGCTATCAGGGGATGTTCGGCGGCGGATTTGGCGGGTTCGGAGTTGGAGCGCAAGGAGCGCCGGGCGGGCAGCAGCGTCCGAAACAACAGGAAGACCGAGGATTGAACGAAAATTACGGGCGCGAAGTGATGGAGCTGCACACGGTGGGCGTCGATGCGGGCTATACGCAGCAGGACGTGATCGAGATGGCCGAATGCCTCACTGGATGGACCGTGAAGGAGCCGCGGCGCGATCCGGAATTTGTTTTCAAGCCGGAATTTCACGCCGAGGGGAAGAAAGTCGTGATGGGCCACACGTTCGACTACGGCGGCGAAAAGGACGGCGAAGAGGCGCTCGCGATGCTGGCGAAAGATCCGCACACGGCGAAATTCATTTCGACCGAGGTGGCGCGGCATTTTGTGTCGGACACGCCGCCGCCGGCGCTTGTGGCGCGGATGACGAAGAGCTACGAATCGAGCGGCGGCGATATTCGCACGGTGCTCAAGACGATGATCTATTCGCCGGAATTCTGGTCGAAGGAAACTTACCGGGCGAAGGTGAAGACGCCATTCGAGCTGGTGGGGAGCACGGCGCGCGCGCTGGATGCGGACGTGACGGTTTCGCTGCCGCTGGCCGTGTGGGTGGGGCGAATGGGCGAGCCGCTGTTCTTGTGCCAGCCGCCGACCGGGTATTCGGACAAGGCGTCGACGTGGGTGAATACGGGCGCGCTGCTGAACCGGCTGAATTTCGCGCTGGGATTTGCGACCGACCACATGGCGGGAGCGAACGTCGATTTGGCGGATATGTTTGGCGAGGACGCGTCGAAGGACCCGGAGATGGCGCTTTCGCGCTCGCTCGATCTTTTCCTCGATGGGCAAGTGGCCGCGACGACGCGGCAGACGCTCGAAGCGCGATTGAACGATCCGCAGATTTTGCAGGCACGGCTGGACGATCCCGTCAAGCAGGTGAACGAAGGGCTGCTTTCGGGGTTGGTTCTCGGAACGCCGGAATTCCAGCGGCGGTAGCGAAGCAAGGAAGCAGGGAAGCAGGGAATCGATAGGTGGGACGGGTTGCAGATTGCGCGAGCGCGAGGCCGAAAGGCGAAAACATGCTGCGGGTGAAGCTGCGCAATGGTACGCGCTTCGCGCGGCTTTTATGCCGGTGGTGAAGCTCCGACCCCCTAAGGCCGGTTGCGTTGGCAGCCGGTGATGGCGCGTTAATTGTGAGTGCTGTCATTCCGAGGGCCGATCTTGCCCGATGAATCTGTTCTTTCTTTGGCGTTGCGTCCGGGGCAAACAGCAGATCCCTCGCTGCGTCCCGCGCCCGCAGAAACCGCGGGAAAGGCAAAACCGCGCGGGACTCCGCTCGGGATGACAGCGCGTCTTAGTGACAGTGCGAGCGCGGCAAGAAACGGAGACGGCCATGAATATTTCTCGGCGATATTTCTTGAAGGGCGGCGGGATCGCGATGCTTGGGATGGCGTCGTTGCCGTCATTCCTGCAGCGCGCGGTGGCGGAGAGCGTGTCGCCGAACAAGAAGAAGATGGTCGTGCTGTTTCAGCGCGGGGCGATGGACGGGCTGAACGTGGTCGTGCCGTTTGCCGAGCCGAATTACTACCGCCTGCGGCCGACGATCGCGATTCCTCAGCCGCAAAGCGGCAGTCTCGATGCGGCGCTCGATCTCGACGGATTCTTCGGGCTGCATCCGAGCCTGCTGCCGCTGCAGGCGCTTTTTCAGAATGGGCAGCTTGCCGTGGTGCAGGCGGTCGGCTCGCCCGATCCGACGCGCTCACATTTCGACGCGCAGGATTTCATGGAATCCGGCACGCCGGGCGTGAAAGCCACTGAAGACGGATGGCTGAATCGCGCGATGCAGTCGATGCCGGAGGAGAGCGCGTCGCCATTCCGCGCGGTCGCTTTCGGACCCTATCTGCCGCGCACGCTCGAGGGCAGCGCGCCCGCGGTGGCGATTCCGGACCTGAAGCAATTCAAAATGTACGGCCCGCAACAGACGGTGGAAGGCGGCTTCGAGGCGATGTACGCGCAGACGGTGGATCAAGCGCTGCACGGCGTGGGCCAGGAAACGTTTGAGGCGATCGACCAGCTCAAGAAAATCAATCCGGATGCGTACCAGCCGGAAAACGGCGCGCAGTATCCCACGAGCCGATTCGGCAAGAGCCTGATGGAAATCGCGGAGCTATTCAAGGCGGACGTGGGGCTTGAAGTGGCGTTCCTCGATAGCGGCGGCTGGGACCATCACGTGAACGAAGGCGGCGTGCAGGGCCAGCTTTCGAATCTGCTGCGCGATCTGGGGCAGGGAATTGCGGCGTTTCATCAGGACATGGGCGACCGGATGGGGGACGTGGTGTTCGTCAGCATGTCGGAATTCGGGCGCACGGCGCACGAGAACGGCAACCGCGGCACGGACCACGGCCACGCGAATTGCATGTTCGTGATGGGCGGCGACGTGAAGGGCGGCAAAGTCTACACGCGGTGGCCGGGAATGAGCGACGGGCAGCTTTACCAGGGCCGCGACCTCGCCGTCACCACGGATTATCGGAGCGTTCTCAGCGAAATCATGATGAAGCATCTCGGGGATCGCGATTTGAAGACGGTTTTCCCAGGATTCGAGAATGATCCGCGGCAGTTCCTCGGATTGATCAAGACGTAGCGCTTCGTAGGGCAGCCTCGGCGGGCGGGTTTGAAACCCGCCCCTACACCCTCTATTTCCCATTTCCAGCCGAGTACGCCCCTACACCTTGCATTTCCCATTTCCGCCGGAGGACAGGAACAGATTCCTCGCTGCGTCCCGCGCCCGCACTAGACGCGGGGAAAACAAAACCGCGCAGGACTCCGCTCGGAATGACGATTCTAGTTGCGCTAGAAATCGGACGGCATGTAGTTGTATGGAGGGCTTCCGGGCGGCTGGGCCGCGTCCAGCGAGAAGCAATAGTCGCCCGCGTCCCTGGCTTTCGCGTTCGCGAGGCACACGCCGTGAAAGCCTCACCCCGGAAAGCGGGGTGAGCTACATTTAATTGAGCTCGGATCCCTTGATGCGCATGCCGTAAAACGACCGGTAGACGAAGAAGAACGAGATGAGGAAAAAAACCGCCGCGAGGATTCTCGTCAGCTCGGGATTCTTGGACGCCAGGTCGACCGCCAGCTCCACCGCCAGCAAACCGAAGAGCGTGGTGAACTTGATGACGGGGTTGAGCGCGACCGAAGACGTGTCCTTGAACGGATCGCCGACCGTGTCGCCGACGACCGTGGCATCGTGGAGCGGCGTGCCCTTTTGCTTTAGCTCGACTTCGACGATCTTCTTTGCGTTGTCCCATGCGCCGCCTGCGTTGGCCATGAAGATGGCCTCGTAGAGGCCGAAGATCGCGATCGAGATCAGGTAGCCGATGAAGAAGAAGGGTTCGACGAAGGCGAACGCCAGCGCGGCGAAAAATACCGCGATGAAAATGTTGAGCATGCCCTTCTGCGCGTACTGCGTGCAGATGGCGACCACTTTCTTGCTGTCTTCGACAGATGCTTTCTCGATGCCCTCAAGCTTGATATTCGCCTTGATGAACTCGACCGCGCGATAGGCGCCGGTGGTGACGGCCTGCGTGGAAGCGCCGACGAACCAGAAAATCATGGCGCCGCCGGTGATCAGGCCGAGGACGAATGGGGCGTGCAGCAGCGAAAGCTTGTCGACGTCGGTCGTAAGGCCGTTGGTGAGCGCCATGATGATCGAGAAGATCATGGTGGTCGCGCCGACGACGGCCGTGCCGATCAGCACCGGCTTCGCGGTGGCTTTGAAGGTGTTGCCCGCGCCGTCGTTTTCTTCGAGCATCTCCTTGGCGCGCTCGAACTGGACGTCGATGTTGAAATCCTTCTTCAATTCCCGGGCAATGTTGGGGATGTGTTCGATCAGCGACAATTCGTAAACGGATTGCGCGTTGTCGGTGACCGGGCCGTAGGAATCGACCGCGATCGTCACCGGGCCCATTCCCAGGAATCCGAAGGCCACGAGGCCGAACGCAAACACGGGCGCGGCGATCATTACGGAGCTGAGCCCGCCGAGGCTGACCAGGTATCCGACCGACATCAGGGCAACCATCGTGAGCCCCAGGTAGTAGGCGGAGAAATTGCCGGCCACGAAGCCGGAGAGAATGCCGAGCGATGCGCCGCCTTCCTGCGCCGAGACCACCACTTCGCGGACGTGGCGCGATTCGGTGGAGGTGAATGCCTTCACGAGTTCGGGAATCATCGCGCCGGCCAGAGTGCCGCAGGAAATGATCGTCGCGAGCTTCCACCACTGCGTGGTGTCGCCGTCGAGGTCGGGAATGATGTAGTAGGAGATCAGGTAGGTCATGGCGATCGAGACGACGGATGTGATCCACACGAGCGACGTGAGCGGCGATTCGAAATTCATTTTGTCGACTTTGCTGAATCGCGCGCTGGCGATGGCCGTGTTGAGGAAGTACGCGAGCACGCTGGCCACGAGCATGGCGATGCGCATCACGAAAATCCATACGAGCAGCTGGACCTGCACGACCGGGCTCGCGACGCCCAGGATGATAAACGTGATGAGCGCGACGCCGGTGACGCCGTAGGTCTCGAAGCCGTCCGCGCTTGGGCCGACCGAGTCGCCCGCGTTGTCGCCCGTGCAGTCGGCGATTACGCCGGGGTTGCGCGCGTCGTCTTCCTTGATCTTGAAGACGATCTTCATCAGGTCGGAGCCGATGTCGGCAATCTTGGTGAAGATGCCGCCCGCGATGCGCAGCGCGGCGGCGCCCAGTGATTCGCCGATGGCGAAGCCGATGAAGCATGGCCCGGCGTAAGCACCGGGAACGAAAAGCAGAATGACGAGCATCATCAGCAGCTCGACGCTGATGAGCATCATGCCGATGCTCATGCCCGCGCGCAGCGGGATCTGATAGATCGGATACGGCTTGCCGGCCAGACCGGCAAAGGCGGTTCGCGAATTGGCAAAGGTGTTCACGCGAATGCCGAACCACGCCACGCCGTAGCTGCCGAGAATGCCGACGACGCTGAAGAACAGGATCATCGCAACGATGATCGGTTCGTGGTGGCGCAGCACGCCGAAGTAGAGCACGATCACGGCGGCGATGAAGATCCACAGCAGGAAGAGAAACTTGCCCTGATTGATGAGATAGGTCTTGCAGGTCTCGTAGATGAGGTCGGAAATTTCGCGCATCGAGCGGTGGACGGGAAGATTCTTCAGGCGCACGTAGATCGTCATGCCGAAGGCCAGGCCGAAGACGCAGAAGAGCAACCCCCAGAGCAAGAGGTTGTGGCCGTCAAACCTGTTACCAAGGAAAGAGACCGAGGAGAGATCGGGCAGCTTGAGGCTGGCCTCGCCGCCGGCGGACTCCTGCGCGGCGCTCGCTTGCATGGAGACGCCCATCAGCGCGACGAGCAGCGCGGCGCCAGCCGCGGAGATTCTGCCAAAACGGCGCAGACATGCGCCTATCCATCGGGCCCCGGCCTGTCGGACGCCCACAATTCCGCTGCGCATCAGTAATCCTCCATCAAAGTTTTTCATAGGATTTATCGGGATATTCTTCCCAGCCTGGTATCGGTATACATTCGAGCGAAAGTGTTCACACCCGCAAACCACGTGCTCGTCAGATGCAGAGCCCTTCCTCCGGATAATCGGCCCCCTGAACAGGAGCCGCCAGTGCGAAACATTCCCCCAGCAGAATCACCGTTTTTAGCAGGAATCACATGTTTCGTCAACGGAATCCATGGCGTGCGAGAGCCCGGTCAGATGATATGCCCTTGGCGAGGCCGAAGTGTCAACCGTCCCTCCGGGACTGCGGATTCTGCTGCCGCATTCCCGGCATTCCGCTCCGCTTCATGCCGGGCTGGGTACAATCGCGCCTCCGGCGCTTGGTGCGTTCACCACGCATCCCGCTTGGAATCGTGTTGGGTCCGCATTGAAAGCCGCGGAGCGGCGATTGCACTGAGTCCGGCACGCAGCACAGCGGAGTGCCGGGCATCGCGTGCGTGAAAAGCGGAGCTCCGGAGGGGCGATTGAGCGAGACCTTGGACGGGAAGCTCCTGGGGCGCCGGAATGGGCGTGTTAGAATCTTTTTCCATATGAGCAAACGAGTGATTTCACCCGGAGGGATCATCGACGGAGTGGTCGAGCTGCCGGGAGACAAGTCGATTTCGCATCGCTACGCGATCATTGCGGCGCTGGCGGAGGGCCGCAGCGAGATCGGGAACTATGCTTCGGCGGCGGATTGCCAGAGCACGCTCGAATGCCTGCGGCGGCTCGGGGTTGAGATCGAAAAAAGCGATCGGACGGTGCGCATCATGGGCGCGGGGCTGAATGGATGGAAGGAGCCGCGAAACGCGCTCGACGCCGAGAATTCCGGCTCGACGATGCGGATGATGGCGGGCGCGCTGGCGGGGCAGCCGTTTACCTCGACGCTGACGGGCGACGAGTCGTTGCGGCGCAGGCCGATGCGGCGCGTGGTCGAGCCGCTGCGGCAGATGGGCGCGGAGATTCGCAGCAAGGAGGGTGATCGCGCGCCGCTGGAGATTCGCGGCGGGCAGCTACGCGCGATCGACTACACGCCGCCGACGCCGAGCGCGCAGGTGAAGTCGGCCGTGCTGCTGGCGGGGCTATACGCCGACGGGCCGACGACCGTGCGCGAGACGGTTTCGACGCGCGACCACACGGAAGTGGCGCTGCGGGAATTCGGCGCGGCCATCGACGGAACGAAAAACGCGATTCGCATTCATCCGCGGCCGAAGCTCGTGGCGCAGCAGCTCGTGGTGCCGGGCGATCTTTCCGCGGCGGTATTTCTGATTTCGGCGGCGCTGGTGCTGCCGGAATCGTCGCTGATGCTGCACAACGTGGGGCTGAATCCCACACGCGCGCGGGTGCTCGATTTCTTGATATCGATCGGCGCGCCGGTGCATGTGGCGTCCGTGCAGATGCGGCATGGGGAATTGGTGGGCGATGTTTCCGTGCGGCACGCGGCGCTCGCGGGCGGCGAGATTTCCGGCACGCAGGTAGCGGAAATGATCGACGAGCTGCCGATGCTGGGCGCGCTCGGGCCGTTTACTGAGAAGGGAATTGAGATTCACAACGCGCAGGAGCTGCGCGTGAAGGAGAGCGACCGCATCGCGACGATGGCCGAGGGGCTGCGGGCGATGGGCGCGCGCGTCGAGGAATTTGCAGATGGGATGCGCGTCGAGGGACGCGCGGCGGGCAAGCTGCACGGGGCGAAAGTCGATCCGCAGGGTGACCATCGGATTGCCATGGCGCTGGCGGTGGCGGCGCTGGGGGCGGAAGGCGACACGACGATTCGCGATGCGGAGTGCGCGGCGGTGTCGTTTCCGGAATTCTTTGCGACGCTGGATAAATTGCGCGGGGCGGCGAAGGCGTAGACCACGGAGCCGCAGCCGTCGTCTTGTGGGCTGGCCCTGCGCTTCCTGCTACATGATAGAATGCGCGCCGAAGGGAGCATTCACAACAATGGCGACAAGCAAGAAAGCCTTTGAGGCCGTTAAGAGAGCCGCCGACCGCATAACGTCGGAAAGGCTAGCTGCGTTCGTAAAGTCACTTGAGGGTAACCTGCCGTCGGCGAATGGCAAAATCCAGTCCATAAAAGGCAAGGAGTATCCTGCCAGTGTAATCGACAATTGGATAAGACGGGCGCAGGATCACGGTCGGCTAGATGGCGTTAGCCTGAACCGCGTCGCGTTTGAACTCTGGAAGCGGTTGGAGGAACTGGGAGCCGTAATAACCGGACATGACACATGCATGATTGTCCCTGCCCCGGACATTGAGAGCATGCTAGCGCGGGCCGTGGAGAAGCAATTTGCCAAGAGCAAGTAGCTATATCGCCCATGCTGCCCGGAGGATGTGATAGACCACGATGACAAAGACATTCGCCCTATTAGTTTCAGTCCTGGTGGGAACAATCGGCGCTGCCGCACAAGCGCCAACGCAGGAGCAAATACAAGAAGCACAGGTGTCCCATGATGGGTTTTTCGATAGCAAGGAGAACCAAACCCTGAGCAACTGCTCCGATGAAGCTTGGGCGATAATTCGCCAGCAAGAAGAGCTAGTCCTGCTCGGCAAAAATGGACCTCCAATTCCGTCGACAGAGGTGACGCGTACGCAGAGCACGATTGACGAGTGCCGCGATCAAGCGGCCCATTCCTATGACGGTGTTTGGCACGTGCTGGCCACAATGTTACATGGCGAACTGTCGACCGACGACACCCAGCTCGTCCGGCAACAATTGCTATACCTTGAGACACTGAGGCAGGTCCAACAGTTTGCAGACCAAGCCTTGGCGAAAGTTCTTAGTGATTATCTCTTTGATTCCAATGAACAGTTGCAGAGCAAGTTCAGTGGACTGGCCGATCGCTACAACGCCCTCGTCGATCAATTGGCGACCCTCCCAATGCCTTCCAACTACCAGCGCCCCGCTCGGCTACATTGCGAGACGACAAGCAATCATTTAGGTGAGTGGTCAACAATCACTACGGACTGCCAGTAGTGGTTCAAATGGGCGGCTTTAGCTCCTTTGGTCGTTGTTCGAAGAGTTTCTTCAGGGGCTGAAGCCCATTATTCCTCGCGCGAATGTCGGAGCTGAAGCTCCGACCCCCTAACGAGCATTGGCGGGACGACTTCTAGTTGGATTTGCTGAGCTGGATTGTGCCGTAGGTGGTGGCGATTGCGATTTTCGGGCCGCCGGTGCCGAATTGTCCTGCGAGCTGCTGCAAATCTTCTTCGTTTACCGGCTTCAGCGCGGAGCCGCCGAAATCGCTGTCGACTGCGCCGGAACGGGAAATCGCGGACAGGAAGAAATTCGAGTTTGAGGGCAGCGTCAGATCGATGTCGCCGGAATCGTCGGCGATGCTGATATTGGCGAGCGGCGCGGTGGCGTATTTAACGTCAACGTCGCTGTGCGAATCGACGATATAGAGCTGGCCGGCGATGTGATCCGCTGCGATGTCCTTATTGCGCGTCACGATCTTCGCATCGCCGGTGACACCCGAGACGGAGATGTCGCCCGAATCCAGTTTCATGGTGCCGGTGAGCTGGCCGAGCGTGAGATCGGAGAACTGCGTCGCGCAGTGCACGGCCTTCGCGACATCGTGGACTTCAATATCACCGCTAAACGCCCCGTCGATGGAGGCATTGCCGGCGACATTCTCGATTTCAACGTCGTCGCCGCGCCCGCTCAGCTTGAGATTCCCGCCGACTCCGTCGATGCTGATATCGCCGCTTTCCGATTCCACGCTGACATCCGCGCCCGCATCGTGAACCTGCGTGTCGCCGTTTCCGGAGCGCACGTCGATGCTTCCCGAGACGCCGGAAACGCTGACGTCTCCGTGGGCGGCGTCGATCGCAAGCGAAGAGGATTTCGGCACGCTGACGTCGATATCGACGCTCACCTCGCCGGGAGCCGCGTCCGTGTGAATGGGATGGATGAGCACGCCATTGCCCTGCGGATCGATCGCGATAGCGACTTGCTTCATGCTTTCCTGCGCGGACGATTCGTTCGCGCCGGGTCCCGATTTGGTTGCCGTGACGACGAGGCTGTCGCCGTCGCTGGCATGCACGGTGACGTCGCCGCGGCCGGTGGCAATCGAGACGTGCGCCCCGGGGGCGAGTGTTTGCGACGCGGCAGGAATGGGTTGCGAAAAAGTGTCATGGAACGCCGGCAAGTCGATATTGATGCCGGGGAAGTGATTGCGAACCCAGTCGCGAAAGACGAAGGTACTCAGCACAATCGCCAGCAGGACGAGCAAGGCCGCTTCGCCTCCCGAAAGGATGCCGGGGCGCGGCTGCCCGGTGCCGCGCGTGGAAAGCTGGTCGAGGAGCTTGGCGACGCCCCACAGGATCAGAAGGACCGGCCAATAGAGGCGAATCAAGCGTCCGATCTCGAAGCCCGGGTAGATGCGATCGAGAAAGAAAATCACACCGAGCAGAATCAGCAGCAGGCCGGCGAAAAGCGAGCTCCGATATGGTCGGCCGTTGCTCACGCGCCTCTCACGATCCCGTATGGCCCGCGTTGGATACCATCGATTCGGCGAGCCGGAAGATCCCCACGACGATCAGAATCAAGGGCCAGAGATGCCCGATGCCGTACGGCGTATATTCGCTCAGCAGGAAAATTGCGCCGATGGTGATGATGATGACCGGCCCCATGAGCGAGTGCATGCGGCAACGGGCGCAGGAACATCGGGGCCTCATTTGGTCCGTCATCCGTTTCTCCTAAGCGTTTTTCTTGAATCGATCCGCGAGCAGCCAAACGCCCAATACGATCAGGCCCAGCGGCCACGCCTTGCCGAACCAGTCCCATTCGAGAAGGCCAAGATTCGCGAGCAGGAAAAAAGCGCCCAGAGCGATCAGGATGATTGCGCCGACCGGTTTGTGCCCTTCCGCAGGGGTTCCCGCTACTTCTCCGAAGGGCGCGGGAAGCGGCGCGCCCGTGAGTCGCGCCTTGGCGACGTGGTATGCATCGATCGGCATATAGAAATAGAAGCAGCCGAGAGCGATTCCGAGAAAAGCGTGATAGCCCGCCGAGACGTCGCCGCTCTGCGCGGCAATCAGCCCGGCGAAAACGAACACGTGGATCAGCGCCTTGATGTATTCGCCGTTGTAGACGGCACCGAGGCCGGGGATGAAGCCGAGAGCCAGCGCTACGCCCGGATTCGGCCCGGTAGGAGCGGGCGCGGCGGCCACCGCCGCCGGCAGGGGCGCCACGATATTCGCGAGACACGGCTCGCAGTAGAGCGCGCCGCGCACGTCGCGCGTGCACGCAGGGCAGAGCGCTTTACCGCAGTTGCGGCAAAAGCCGGTCGCATCCACTTCCGGATGTACGGCGCATTTCATGGGCGACTCCTCGTTGTGCTGTCGTCGGGCCAGCGATTCGCCTCGGCGAACGCCAGCAAGCTGTCGCCGGCGGCATCCCGGCGGCCAGAGTGCGGCACTGCTTGCGACTTCTCGTGCGGGTCATTTGAAGGGTGCGAAGGCTGCGGCGCCTGGGGTTCGCTCACCGGGGTGATTCGCGCAGGCTGCGGTCCGAGGCGCGATTCAATCTCGTAGACGACGCGCAGGTCGTTGACGAACTTCACGCCGTGCGCGTACGTGAGATGCGCCTGCCGGTTGGCCGTGTGAGCGATGGCGATCGGATTCAAATCGGCCAGCGTGACCTTTTTCCCCACCGGCGCAAACGCATGGAACAGAACGGCAAACGAAGCCGCAACGGTGGCCGCTCCCATCCCGAAACGCGGCTGCCAGACCACGGAGACCCAATCGAACCACCTACGCCAATCCGGCGCCTGCGTTCGGGGGCCGAGCGTGGCATCGAGGATTTTCGCGGGGAGATGTACGGGGACTTCGAGCGGCTCGATTTGCTGCATCCGGCTCACGAGGGCGCTCACCTCGGCCACCATCTTGGCGCAGGCAGCGCAGCCAGCCGTATGCGCCGAGAAGGCCGCCGCTTCCTCCGGCGTAAGCACGCCGTCGAGATAATCGGTGAGCCGCTCTTCCGTTAGTGTGCAGTTCCAGTTCATCGTTATCGATCCGGCCTACGCCGGACGCACTCCCATTTCCTGAAGCACGCGCGCCAGTTCGATGCGGCCGCGGTTGATTCGGGATTTCACCGTCCCCTCGGGCACCTGGAGGACGATGCGAATCTCGTTGTAGTCGAGCTCCTGCAAATCGCGCAAAATCACCGCCTCGCGCAGCTCGGGCGACAATCGCGCCAGGCCCCGCTGCAACTGCTCGCTCAGCTCGGCCGCCTGCATCATCCGATCGGGAGAGCGAACCGGCGAGTGCGTGTCTTCCAACTGCGGCATTGCGTCGTCAATCGAATCGGTGATCCGGTCGCGGCGCGTTCGCCGGTAATGATCGACCAGCAGGTTTCGCGTGACGCTGGTGAGCCAAGTCGGAAAGGCGCCGTAGACCGGCTGATAGCTGCCGAGCGTCTTGTACACGCGGAGAAAAACCTCCTGGCTCAAATCCTCGGCCGCGGCCCCATTGCCCGTGAACCGGTAGCAGAGGTTATAAACCCGCCGCGTGTGGCGCCGCACAAGTTCCTCCCAGGCCGGCCCGTCGCCCCGGAGACAGGACTGAATCAGTTGGGCGTCGGGCTCCAATCGTTCCTAGCCTCGTGAGTTGCACTATCTTCCGGCCTCAATCATGGAACGCAAAAGCCGGGTAAAAAGTTCCATAGGCCCGGGTTCGAGTTGGTACCCGGTCCCGTATCTTATTCGCAGGGCAGTGGATAACACAAGGGCACGGAGGTTCTCATCTCGACACAGCTGCGTGCTTTGGACTCCCGCAACGTCACATCGCCAGAATAATCTGCATCTAACAAGAGGAAATAGCGAGGTTGATTTAGGACTGGGAGAGACTAAACGGGTGCGCTGCAAGTACTCCATTTTCGTGGCCCTGATTGTGACGCTGTTGGCTAGCGCACGGGCGCGCGCCGACGTGGGCGTGATCCTCAACGATTCGCTCGATACGAGCGTGGCGCGCATTACCGGCTCCGGACACACCGCCGTGTATCTTTCGCGGATTTGCCCGGCGTCTCCGGTGAAGCTGCGGCTTTGCAGGCCCGGCGAAGAGGGGTCGGTGATCAGCAACTACACGACGCTGGGCGAGGATCAGCCCTTCGAATGGAATGTCGTGCCGCTCAACGTCTACGTCTACGGCGTCGAGGATCCGGCGGACCGGCCGCTCTTTGCGTCGCCAAAAATCAAGGGCGCGCTCGAGGAGGCGTATCGCGAGAAGATGCTCGCCGATTATTGCCAGAGCGAGGCCTGCCGGACCAGCGGAAAAGCCGAGTGGCGGGAGATGGTGAGCGCCGAATCGGAGCGGACGTTCTACATCTTGATTGCGTCGACCACGGTGGCGCAGGACCAGAAGCTCATCGACGAATTCAATTCGCTTCCGAACGTAAACCATTTCAACGGCATAACGCGCAACTGCGCCGATTTCACCAAGCGCATCATCGACACGTATTTCCCGCACGCCGCGCATCGCGATCCGATCAACGATTTCGGCATGACCAGCCCGAAGGCCGTCGCGCGGTCGTTCGCTCACTGGGCGCACCACCATCCGGACGTGCAATACAGCGTGATTCATTTCGCGCAGCTTCCGGGAACCATCAAGCGCAGCAGCGAATGCCGTAGCGGCACCGAGCAGTTGTATCGCTCGAAGAAATTGCTTGTGCCCATGGCTTTCTTCCTGCCCCACGAACTGGCCATCGTCACCGGCTCCTACCTGCTGACGGGAAGATTCGATCCCGAGCGCGAGTTCGAGCAGCACGCCTCGATTCGCGAGACCGAGCTCGGCAATCAGCTCAAATTGGCCAAGGACGACGACGAGCTGGAAATCGCCGGCGAGCTGAAAGCCGAGGAGACGAGGGAGCGGGCGGATGTTGTCGGGACCGAGGAGCAGTGGAAGGACTATCAGGCGCAATTTGATTCGATTGTCGATGAGGCCGTTCAGGATGGCAGGCTGAGCGGGCGGGATGCGCTGGGGCATGTGTTCGAGAAAATCAATTCGAAGGGCGAGCCGTTTCTGGATGAACACGGCGAGTTGTGGATGAATGTGCGGGAAGACGATGGCCGCGTTACGCGCGTGGGCCTTACGCCGAGCAACATTCTCGCAGACGGCTCAGACCGGACGCTCGCGTATCAAGTGATTCTCGCCAATGTGAACGACGCCTTGAAGAGCTCCGCGCGCCGGCGCGAAACGCTGCCCGAGTTCAGGGAGACGTGGCAATTGCTCCAGGACGCAAGCGCGCAAACGCAGGTCGAGGTGGCATCGGAACGGCGGCCTTCATCGTTTCCTCGAATGGCGCTCATCAGCGGATTCCACTCCCTCCGCAGTCGATTCTAGAATCAAGCGCCGCAGCGGGCGAATCGCTTCAGTCTCCTGAAATCCCCGCAGTGCTTTCCGAAGACGTTATTCCCGGCGACAAATTATCAGGCGCGTGGCGCTCGCGGCGGCGAATTGAGAGAATCGCTCAGCGGTGCGCGCCATCGCCGATTCCACAGAGGCGTCGGACGCACCCAACGGGGCGTAAATCACCACGAGAACATCACGCGCTGATTCGGCGATCATGCTGCGCGTCGAATCGCTGATAGGGCTGCCGAAAGGGCCTTGCGGGTCGGCGAGGACGGGGCGCCCTTCGAGGTGCCAGGTGCGCTTGCCGATGCCTTCGTAGGATTCGCCGGGCGCGCCGTGGCGGAACACGATCGGCGGCGCGATGCGCGAGCGGTCGTAGCAGCCGTAGGGCCAGCCGGTCTCGATCGATCCGAGATTGCCGATGTCGACGAGATTCGAAACGCGATAGAGTCCTTTGCCTTGCACGACGCGGCGCAGAAGAGCCTCGGACGACGGGCGATACTTCGATGGATCGACGCCCCAGGCCCGAAACATGGCTCGGACGGCGCGCGTGGGCTCGGCCTCGGCGAGGCTTTCGACCGTGAACTCGCGGCGCTTGCGTTCGCAGATTTCGTCCATAAGCGCCGCGAGGGGTTCGTCGACGAGCGCGAAGCGAACGCCGTCCGCTTCGACAACGCCGAGTTTTACATCGGGCAATTCGATTTGAATTTGCATGGGCGGTTGGTTGAGACTTTTGGGATTCGCGTTCCACATTAGCCCAAAATCCCGAACCTTGAAATCGAAAGGTTGGGCACCCCGCAGCAGGGAGAAGAGTATGCGGCGATGACTGACAACGAGAAATTCGAGCGCGGAGTGACGGACTTCAATGCCCGGCGGTTTTTCGAGGCGCATGAGGTGTGGGAAGAGTTGTGGCTCGCGGCGGCGGAGCCGGAGAAGACATTCCTGCAGGGGCTGATTCAGGTCGCGGCGGCGTTCCATCATCATGGGCGGGGAAATGCGCGCGGGACGCGGTCGCTGCTAATTGCGGGAATCGCGAAGCTGGCGGGATGTCCCGACGATTATCGAGGGGTGGCGATTGCGAAATTGCGAGACGAAGCCGAGGCGTGGGAGAAATTGCTGAGCCATAAGAACTCCGGATCGCGGGACGTGCCGAAGATTCGTGTGACGCCGCAAAAGGACACAAAAAGAAAACGCGGCGGATGAGTGATCCGCCGCGCGCAAGCCTTATCCAGCTTCATGCCAGGCGCGGATACGCGCCGCGGGTGTGAGCGTCAAACCTTCTTGTAGTAGTCGGCGTTGATCTGCGTGTAGCTCGACCATTTCTCCGGCAGATCTTCCAGCGCGAAAATCGCGGTCACCGGGCAGACTGGGACGCAAGCGCCGCAGTCGATGCACTCATCGGGGTTGATGAAGAGCTGTTTCGCCCCCTCAAATTCGGGCTCGTCCTTGCGGGGGTGGATGCAGTCCACCGGGCAGACGTCGACGCACGCGGCGTCCTTGGTTCCGATGCAGGGTTCGGCAATTACATACGCCATTGAACTATTCTCCTAGAGGGACTTTCATCGCGAGACGCCGTACACCACGAGGCATCCAGCGTTCGATGCTCGAAGAATTTTTATACCATCAAATCCGGGGTGGTACAAGGCGTGTCGCGGAGGGAGCGATGAGCGGTTCAGAAAGCTTTGGGGGCCAGGGAGGGAGTCTGGCCCCCAAGTGGCGTGTCACGATGGCCATTATTTCCGGGCCATTTCGACTGGGATCGCTTCCGTGTTGCGGGCTTCTTCAACCGCACGTTCGCTTCCCGCGAACGGGTGCGCCTTTTGGTAGACCTTGCCAAGGCCCGCTAACCGCACAGCGCACACTGCTCTCTGCTCTCCCCGGACGGTGATGAGGAGTTCGCTGCCGTCGCGGCTATCCAGGCTGTTGTCGGCCTGGGCCAGTATGCGGGCCACGCCCTTTCCGGTTTCGGCGTCGCGGATGATGAAGGTGTGATTCGATCGATCGAGCACAAGCGAATAGTTTCCGGGGGCCAGCACGGCCTTGTCCCAACGGACGGGGTGCGTGAGCGTGAACGTGCCAGTGAAGAGCGAGTCGGCATGAGCCGCGGTCGCAAGGAAACAGACTGCCAGCAAAACGCCCAGGAATGGTTTCCATCCGGCTGAATAGCCCTTATGGTTTGCGTTCATTTTAATTCTCCTCTCGTGTGTTGGCCGATTGCGTCTGCGCCGTCGAAGTCCGCATCGTGCCTTCACCCTATAAAGCGAGAAGCGGCGGGAAACTGGCTCATCCGGATCAAGGATTTTGCGAGCAGGGCTACGCCCGTAATTAACCCCTGTGCTTCCAAGGCAGAACAGATAGGCGTGCCGGCGCCGGATGCGATGACGAGCCCGATAAAATAGCGCGTAGGGAACGATCGAAGGATTGGGGATAGAAGTCCTATGCGCATGCCACCGCGTGTGACGCCGGATAAGGTCGAGCAAATTTGGGGCAAGTCGACGGATAATGGCGCCACGTGGTCAGCGGTATTTCGTGGGGAAGTACACCCGCACGAATCGGTAAGCCGAGACTGCTTCGGCTTGGAGAGGTGAAGTCCATGCGCCGACGATTCCGGTGGCTTGGAGGGGCACTTTGCATCCTCTTCGCTGTCGCGTGCTTGACCGCCGCAGCTCTTCCGCCGAAACCTGCGCCTCCAACGGTGACGCTGGAAGAGGGCACGCTCGAAGGAAAACATTTCGGCCCCGCGCAGGATGCTGCTGCCTTTCTGGGCGTACCCTACGCTGCGCCGCCCGTCGACGATCTCCGCTGGAGGCCGCCGGAGCCGGTGAAGAAATGGAGCGGAGCGCGCGAGGCCAAGCGATTCGGCGCGGCGTGCCCCCAGCTCGAGGCAAACTGGTTGCCGCATGTCGATTGGAATGAAGACTGCCTCTACCTGAATGTCTGGACGCCGCAACTCTCGGCGACCTCGAAATTGCCGGTCATCGTCTTTTTTCACGGTGGATCGAACGTTGCCGGCTACAGCCAATCGTCTCCTCTTGGGCCGGTGTTTTCGCGGTTGGGTGTCGTCGTGGTCAGCGCAAACTACCGGCTCGGTGCGCTCGGTTTCGTGGCGCTTCCGGCGCTCACCGCGGAATCTCCGCACCATTCATCCGGGAATTATGGATTGCTTGACCAGATCCAGGCGCTCCAGTGGGTCCGGCAAAATATTGCGCAATTTGGCGGCGATCCGAACCGCGTAACCGTCATGGGGCAGTCTGCGGGGGCTTTCGACATCTGCTTGCTCATGGCTTCGCCGCTCGCGGCAGGACTCTTTCAGGGGGCAATCATGGAGAGCGGAGAGTGCCAGAGCGTATTCAACAAGGATATTCGCGCACCGATTCCCTACAACTCGATTTTCGGCAGTGGCGAAAGCGCAGGCCAGCGCTTTGCGGACGACCTGGGAGTCGGCAAAGGCCCGGACACATTGCAAGAATTACGCAGCATTCCAGCCAAGAAATTGTTGGAGGTATGGACTCGGCATCCGGAAGTTCGCTTCGATGTCATCGTCGACGGCTGGATTGTTCCGGAACAGCCCGCAAGAATTTTCGCGGAAGGGCGGGAAATGCATGTCCCAGTGCTGGTCGGCAGCAACGCGGATGAGTGGTCGACTTTTCAAAGTCCCGGGGATCCGAAGACTCTCAACCAATACAAGCAGGCTTTAGTGAACGACACCGGAGAGTATGCCGGCGAGGAATTCGCGGCTTATCCGGCCTTGAAGAATGCCGACGTCCCGGCGGCGTATCTGCGCGTCCAGGCCGATTGGTTTGCCTACGGAGCCTATTCGCTGGCGCAAGCGATGACACGAGCTGGGCAAAACGCATACCTATATTGCTTCACCTACGCCGACGCGGGGAATCGCGCGCCTCTCGGGGCTTATCACGGCGAAGAGCTCGATCTTTTGAGCAACTCATTCCCCGGCGATTGGGAACACGAGAAAGCCGAGAAACCGCTCGCTGAGGCGCTGCGTGGATACTGGACACAATTCGCCAAAACCGGCGATCCCAACGGCCCCGGTTTGCCCGAGTGGCCGGCGTATGCCGCGCAACCGGATCGGTGCCTCGAACTCGGCCGCACGATTCGCGTCCAACCGCTTTCACGCCGAGTCCAAATCCTCGAACACATTATGGACCAGATTTTCGCCGGCAGCGAAGATGTGCCTCGGACCAACTAGGTCTGAGCGGGAGACTGCGTCCTCCCGAAATGGGGCGCGCTTGGGCCACTCCGGAGGTGCGAAACAGGCAATAGCGGATAGGCGTGCCGGCACCGGATGCGATGATGAACCCGATAAGATAGCGCATAGGAAACGATTGAAGGATGGGGGGAAGTCCTATGCGCATGCCACCGCGTGCACTGCTTGGGATCGGGGCACTTGGGTTAATTCTTGCCGCGACGCTGGGCGTTGTTCGGCCGCAGAGCGCCTCGGCGAAAGCCGCCGCATCGAAAGACGATTCAGAGAGGCTGCAGGTGATCGATCTCGCCGGTTACAAGAATATGGTCGCGGGATATCGCGGGAGGCCTCTGATGGTCACGTTCTGGGCGACGTGGTGCGGGCCGTGCCGCGACGAGTTTCCGATGATCATCGGGCTCGCAAAGGAATATGGGCCGCAGGGGCTGGCCGTGGTGGGCGTGAGCATCGATGAGGATGCCGATTTGCCGCTCGCCCGAAGGTTTCTCGCCGACAGTCATCCCGGATTTGAGAATTATCGCCAGAAAACCGGAATCGACATCGATGCCTTCTACCAGGGCGTGAATCCGGATTGGCGTGGTACGATGCCCGAGACGGACTTCTATGCGCGCGACGGACATCTGGCGCGGTATTTCGTGGGGCAAAAAGCGCGCGACGCTTTCGTGCAGGCGATCCGCCTGATCATGATCACGACCGACGCGGAAAATCGCGGGAAGGGAAGTCCGTCCGCGGGAAATTAGCAGCTTGCCGCCGAGGCAGGGCTGTCTTGGGGGACGGATGTTTCAGGCGCGAGGAAATCGATTTACGTGGCTGGGCCACGCCGCATTCCGCATCACCACTCCTTCCGGAAAAGTCATCGTTATCGATCCCTGGATACAATCGAATCCTGCCTGCCCTGATGCGCTGAAGAAATTCGAGCGGCTCGATACGCTGCTGATCACGCACGGGCATTTCGACCATATCGCCGACGCGGTATCGCTGGCGAAGGAGTTCAAGCCGCAGGTGGTTGGCATCTACGAGACGTGCGCGTGGCTGGAGTCGAAAGGCGTGACGCAGACCAGCGCGATGAACAAGGGCGGCACGCAGAAGGTCGGCGAGATCGAAGTGACGATGGTCAACGCCATTCATTCGTGCGGCATCCAGGACGGCGACAAAATCGTTTACGGCGGCGAGGCCTGCGGCTACGTGATCCGGCTGCCCGGCGGACTGACGGTCTATCACGCGGGCGACACGGCGGTTTTCGGCGACATGAAAATCATCGGCGAACTCTACGCGCCGGAAGTGGCGATGCTGCCGATCGGCGATCATTTCACGATGGGTCCGCGCGAGGCCGCGCTGGCGATTCGTCTGCTGGGCGTGAAGCACGTGATCCCGATGCACTTCGGCACGTTCCCGGCGCTGACAGGGAATCCGGAGGAACTGAAGAAGCTGACGCAGACCGTCGCGGGGCTCGAGATTCACGCGCTGAAGCCGGGGGAGTCGATTGGGTAGAGCAGGGAAAGCAGGGAGGTCGGGGAAAACGCGTTACGCGGGTGCCGACCGGTCGTTCCAGAGGGCGGGTTTGAAACCCGCCCCTACGGTCCCAGAAGAATAAAGCCGGAGCATGCGGAGCGGGCTTCGCGCAAGCGGGACGCGGATCAGGCGTGGCCGTTTTCCAGGAAGCGCTCCGCTTCGATGGCCGCCATGCAGCCGGAGCCCGCGGCGGTGATCGCCTGGCGATAGTGATGGTCCTGCACGTCGCCCGCGGCGAAGACGCCCGCGATGTTGGTCTTCGGACCGTCATGCGTGATCAGGTACCCGTTTTCGTCCATTTCGAGCTGACCCTTGAAGACCTTGGTATTCGGGTCGTGGCCGATGGCGACGAAAACGCCTTCGGTGGCGATCGTTTTCAGTTCCTTGGTTTCCATGTTGCGGAGTTCCACTTTGTCGACGGCTTTATTCGCGACGTTGTGGACCTGCTCGACGACGTAGGGAGTCATGAAAGTAATTTTCGGATTGGCGTGCGCGCGGTCGAGCATGATGCGCGAGGCGCGAAACTCGTCGCGCCGGTGAACGAGCGTCACCTTGCTGGCAAATTTCGTGAGGAACGTCGCCTCTTCCATCGCGGTATCGCCGCCGCCGACCACCACGATTTCGCGATTGCGGAAAAACGCGCCGTCGCACGTGGCGCAGGTCGAAACGCCATAACCGAGCAGGTGTTTCTCGGACTCGATGCCGAGCATACGGGCCGAAGCGCCCGCCGCGACGATCAAAGCCTCGGATTCGTAGACTTCCTTGCCGACTTCCACTGTGAACGGGCGCTTGCTCAGGTCCACTTTCGTGACGGTGCCCGAACGAAACGTCGTGCCGAAGCGTTCGGCCTGCTTGCGAGTGCGCTCGATGAGTTCCGGGCCGAGAATCCCTTCAGGGAATCCGGGGAAGTTTTCCACTTCCGTCGTGAGGGCCAATTGGCCTCCGGGCTCGTAGCCGTCGAGCACCAAGGGGGTCAAATCCGCGCGTCCCGCGTAGATGGCCGCCGTCAACCCCGCACACCCGCTACCGATGATGATGACCTTGTACACTGAATTCTCCCAAGCGATTGGATACACAGAAGCGCCGTTGCGATTCAGCGCCGAAGTACTCCCAATTATACCATCCCGCAGCCCAGCCACGACGCGCCCGTGCGGGACACCGCCAAAGCATCGACGCCGCTACATTTCCGGCTACGGGGCGACGTTGCGAAAATCGGCCCAATCTTTCAGACGTAGGGACTGGCGAGAGCGTTCCAGCGGAATCCCGGCCTCGGCCGCGACACGTTGCACACATCTAAGGAATCTGGCGGCGGTTCTCGATTTCGTGGAGATGATCGCGCAGGCGGCGCAGCGTTTCCTCGCCGTGTCCCTGGGCGATTTCGCGCTCGAGTTCGGTGAGCGCGAAATGAACGATATCGTGGTGGTGAATCTCTTCGCCGGGAAGGTGATCAGCAAAATCCAGCCAGACTTTGTGCAACAAATCGACTTCTTTCGGCGTAAGCCGAGGAGCATGCGGGCCGAGGTAGAAGACCTGCTCGTGGCCCGAGGGCGTGAAAATCTCAAGCGTGACGCGCGGGCGCGGATCGGGCATCCGCTCCCAGGCGAGGCCGATTTCCCGGGCCTGTTCGGTGACGGCGGTTTTCGATGAGCTGCCAGCGACGATCGCGCTGGATTGGAGGTTGCAGGCGGAGCGCAGGATGCCTTCCCAGAGATCGTTGGCGGCGGCAACCGCCAGGCGCACCGGCTTGCCCTCTTTTTCGGCCATCGCGAGCACCTTTGTGAAGAGCAACTGCTCGATGGTGGTGAAAAGCTGGTCGGGTGCAAGATCGTATTCGCCGGAAGCGGCGCGGCGCAGCATGCGCACGTGCAGCACGACGATTTCCGCTTCTCTCTTCTTGGCACGCTGCAGCGCAGCCTCGAGCGGATACAGCGCATAGTAGGTGCTGATCGGCACGAGGACGTTGCCCGGCTTCACGTCCACGTTCTCCGGCGTGAGGTCGCCCGCCTGCGTGAGATTGAATTTGTCGAGCTCGGCGTGGGATTTGCTACGGCTCTTAGTCATCTTCTCCGAAATCTCGAAAACCCCGAAGAAGATAATCGTGAATGCGGCTCCCGATATGGTGGCAACCTGCTTCGTAAAGAGGTTGATAAAACACAGGGCAAACAGGGCCAGCGTAATCAGCGCCACGCCGATGGGAATCTCGACGCCCCCTATTCTGAGATTGAGCGGTACCTTGAACTCGCGTTCGCCCGGCTGCTTGAAGCGCAGCACGAGAACGGCCAGCCCCTTCATGGCGAAGCTCCACATCACGCCGAATGCGTAAGCCTCGCCCAGCAGGAAGATGTTCCCGCGGCTGAGGACGATCGTGAGGATTTGGAGCGCCACGACGAGGTTCAGGATGCGGTAGGAGGTGCCGAAGCGGCGATGCGGGCTGCGAAACCAATCCGGAAGGATCCCGTCTTCGGAAACGCGGTTTAAGACACCGTTCGAGCCCACGATGGCGGTGTTAACGGCTCCGGCCAGCATCAGAACGCCGACCACCACGACGAAGATCCGGAACCCAAGCCGGAGGGACAACGGTCCAACGAGGTGCATTGCCAGGCCGCTGATCGGGTTGTCGGAGAAGTTTCCGCGCACGGAATCGGGAATGATCATCACGACAAAAAACGCGGTGCCGGCCGTGAAAATCAGGCTGTAGAGGAAGATCACGAGTCCGGCTTTTTTCAGGTTGGGCAGCTTGGGGTGCTCGATTTCCCGATACACCTGAGCCATGGTTTCTTCACCGCTCATGGCCAGCACGGAATGTCCGAGTCCGATGAAGATTCCGATCAGTCCGACGGTGTAGGGCAGGGAGGTATGCTTCAGCCAGCCCAGCGCATCGGGCGCGTAAACGAGATTTCTGAGATGGGGCCACGGAGGAAGATGGACGCCTCGCACCATCAGCGTGTAGCCGCACCACACGATCATCATGATCACCATCACGGTGGTCACGTACATGATGCGCAGAGCTTTTTCGCTGGATTCCGGAATGCCCTTGATGTTTTCCCACCAGAAATAGAGCGTCACGATCACCGCAAAGACCGCGGCCGACGCGTTCATCGGAAGAACGAGCTGGATATGCGTGAACCGAAATAGCTCGTTCAAAAGGCCGACGAGGTACAGCCCCGCGGACACGCCGCTGATCGGTCCCGTCAGAATGTAATCGAACATCAGAGCCGACACGGAAAACTTGGCCAGGGTCGCGCCCATCCCCTCCTTCACCACGCGGTAAACGCCGCCGCGGACGAACATCCCGCAGCTCTCGTAATAGAGCTGCTGAACCGCGAAGGCGAACAGCATGATGGCGAGAATGAACCACGGAGCGGTCTTGCCGATGAAGTGTTCGGCGATGGCGCCTGCGTAGAATGCCGACGAGCCGAGGTCATTGAGGACGATCGCCGCAGCGCGCCAATACGAGATAAAGGCGAGCATTGCCGTCGTCGCCACGAGAACTTTAGCGACCGGGCGAACAGTTTGCGAGATGGAAGATCCCGTCGGACTGGATGCCATAAGGATTTTACAGATGCGGGGAGCAACTATACGTTGGCACATCCCAAAAAGGAAGTGGGCCGCCCGATCTCATTTGCGAATCGTGCGCATCGTATTTTTGAATGGCTCCGGCGCGGATTTCTATGCTGTGGACTCCTTCGCCGCGGGCCGAAATTCCCGCGAACAGGCGTCGCAGGGGCAAATCTCCCGCAGATGATCGAAGCTGTAGATGCCGGTGGCGTGGCCGTCGGTGAATTCGATCTGAATCGCGTAGTTCCCCACGGAGGCAGCGGCCTTGGCCTTCACCTTCGGTTTGTACATCGGGAATACGTCGCTGGCCGCGGCTTTGCCCGCGTTGACTTCCTTTTTCAGTCGTTCGTCATTGCATGTGGCACAGGGGCAATGATCGCGCAGATATGGGAAATCGTAGCGGCTCACGTGCCCGTCGGACCACGTAACCTCAACGCCCTCGCCGGTGGTCACATGCACTTTCAGGTCCGACGGCTTCTTGCGGGAATCAATTGGGAGCGGCATGTAAAGCTGATTTTAGCAGAGTCCTGACGTGAGAGGTGCGTGGCTTACTGTTCCAATTCGGATCAGAGGCTCATCTGTTTTGCAATTGCCTCACGACCGATCCTGTGCACTCTGTACGCCCGCACGTATCGCGTACGGTCAAATGGCGAGGAAGCAGGCCGGCACGGCAGCTACCAATCATCGAAACCACGGCCAGGTCGCGGGCCTTTCACTCGCGGCGCAGGAATTGAGCCGTTCGACCCCGCCCCAATCCTGAAAGGCTTTGCCGGCGGCTTCATTCATCTCCTCGACCGATCGCGGCTGTCCATCACCCGATCCCGGGAAGACGAGATAAAAGACACCGCCCCACGTGCCGCCTCGCCGCGCGTCCGACCGTATGCCAAGATTATCGGCGAGCGCGATCGAGCCTTCACCGAACGTTCCAACGTCAGCGAAGATGGCATATGACCACGCGCCGGTGTGCAAGTTCATGACGACCGCGAAATCTCCCAGCCGCGTCCCCGATTCGAATGCGACTTCCTGCGGCAGCACCACGTATGGAATCTTCGAGGCGTCCACGAATCGTGTGGGATCGAGCGGGCGCTTTGTGCGATCCGCAAGCGACGTGCAGGAGATGTAGTAGCCGGGGAACGGATCGTCCGGACCTTGCATCAGCGGATCGCCGTCGCGATCCTGCAGGACGCCGTCCCAATGGCCCGGTTGGCCCGCATTCGCGATGTCGTCGAGGCCAGTATTTTCGGGATTGTAGGCGTTGGGCGAGCCGTCCGCATCGATGGTCATGCCGGCGGCGAAGAAGTAGGGCGTGCTATCGCCGAGCCGCCAGATCGGCACCTCGCGCACCGGCTCGCCGTCGCGGTAGATCGGGAAATTGAGCAGAATCGAACGGGCGTCGCAGCTTTTGGGCCCGGCGGGCGCGGCATTTTGCAAAACGGAAGATGCGTCGGAAGGCGGCTTGCCCTGGTCTTTCTGCTGGGCGACGCCAAGTAAAGGGATCGCGAGCGCGACGGCGAACATCGGGATACGGTGGGCCCGTGGCATGGTCGTGGAAAAGGCCGAGGCTCGCGCGTGCGACGCGATCCTGGCCGTTAACCATTATACACCGCCTGCTCCCCGACGTTGGCGCACGGCAGGGGTCGCCGGCGCGATCCAGTTATGGATTTGGGGTCGTAGCCACGGCTGCGTGGCTGCTCGCCGGTTCGGATGCGACTTCCTTCGCGCGTGCGAGTCCCCAGGCTTGCGTCTGAGTCGCGGCGGGTGGCGCACCGGCTGCGTCCTTGATGCGCCGGGGCGAAAAAAGAAACAGGCTTTCCTGAATGTGTCGCGACTGGGCGACAACGCGCACGTAAGGTATTCCGAGAAGGCGTTTCGAGACCACTTCGGTGATCGCCAGAGAATTGAATTGCTTCGATCTCGGTTTCGCCAGAATCCGCGCGACTGCGCGGCGCGCCATTTTCTCGGCATCAAAGCCGAACGCGGTCGACTTGATTTCCCCGGCCAGGCAGAAGAAAGTCCAGCCGGCCTGGCGAACAGCACTATCCAATGCGGGGCCATCGAAATTCCTGACGAGCCTCCATCCCGGAACACAGGGGTCGCTTCCGATCTGCAAGGCTTTCGGTAGAAGGATGCCTTCCTTTATGAGGACACTGCCCGCTTTCAACGTGTCTCGCACTTGGCCTCCTTCATGCAGCTCGAATCACGAAGCCGAGCGCCGCTCTTCCCGAAGCCCACTTCCGCTTCGATCCGAGAAGAGCGGCAAATCTTCGGCGCTTAATTGCCCGCGGACTCATTCCGGGGTGAATGCTTTTCGAGCACCGAAACCAAGAGCCGGCCGGATGGAGGAATGTGCGCTTCGCCGTCGATCACGATTTGCCTTGCCGTGAACTTTTGGCCGTACACATCGGCATTGGCGTCGTCATCGGGCCGAAGCGTTGAGCCTTCGAGCGAAATGCCGGCAAAGAGACCGCGCGTGCGCGAGTAGCTGAGTATCTCCGCCCGCATGTACGCATCGGTGTCTGCAGCAGCGTCGCGGCCCACGGGACCAGCCGCGACAGAAGCGTCGCCGCCCAACTTGACTTTGCTTGCGAGAATCGAGCTTGCGCCCCTGTCGTTCATGACCAGCAGGACGAGATCGGTCGCTTGCCCGCCGATTTGGAATCCGACGCTACCGCCTTCCAGCGCGTACATTGCCGGCGCGCCCCACGGTCCTCTGAAGTCTTTCCCGGTGCGGCAAACCATCGCTCCGCGGCCGTAGCTTGCGCCGACCACGAACGCCGCCTTAAGAACGGACGGGAACACGATGACGCATTCGGCCTTTTCGATCACCTGCTGAGGGATGTTGTCGGGTACGTTCATAATTTCGTGCATCACGACGCCGGCATTGTGGAGCCGCTCTTGTTCTTTGTTGTTCGCCGCAAAGAGTGGTGCGGTGGCAATCAGTCCTGCGCAGAGAAGAAGAAGTGATTTACGTATCATCGCTGACCTCCATGATCAGAATTGCGGCTGCGGATGCGTGGTCTCCGGAACCTTTGTGAGGGCGCTTGAAACCACCCGGTGAGTCGGGGGAAGCCGTTGAACGGAAATCATCTTCCAGCCGTTCCCAACAGAAAACTTCGCTAATCCCTCGCCTCGCGATGGGCTAGATCCGGCCGAGTAGCAGGAGAATCACGATTACGAGAAGAATCAGTCCCACTCCTCCCGTCGGTGCATACCCCCAACTTCGGCTATGCGGCCATCTCGGAAGCACCCCCAGGAGCGCCATCACCAAAACCACGATCAATATCGTTGCGAGCATTGCGCTCTCCTCTTTTCGCTATTCCACAGCCGGTCCATGAATGTCTTTGGGCCGCTTTTTCCAAGGCTGCCGGGGTGGCTCGATCCGCGTGCGTCGCAGCCGCCCCGGAAGTCCCATGGAAAAAGTGTTTAGAGCACGACGCTGATGGCAACCTGAGCGCCGGGATACGACGGGTTGCACAGGTAATACTCACCATTGATGTAGTCAACGTAAACGTCGTCGGTGTAATACCAGTCCACCGGCCATGGCTGGACGAATCCGAACCAATAGCCGCCATACTGAAAGCGCGAATATCCATCAACCAGCCTTGGACTGCCGATGCGGAATTCGTGCCCACGGCCAAAATTGGAACGGAAGCGAGCGTCCGGTATGCGACTGTCGCCTCTGGCGCTGAGCCGCAGCGCCGGTTGCGCGCGTTGCGTCCGCTCGGCAGCCGCGGTTCGTTGAACGTGCCCATTTGCGCCCGTGTTGCCGCGTGCTTCCTGCGTTACCGGCTTGGTCCGTGTCTCCGGCTTGGTGGTCTTGGCCTGTTCCTGGCGTTGCTCGGGCTTCGCCTGGCGTTGTTGAGTTACCGGCTTGGCCGTTTGCTCGCGCTGTGCCGGCTTGCTCTGCGGCTCCTGCTTTGCGGACTTGGTTTCTTGTTTCGCGGGCTTTGCTTGTTGTTCGTGTTGGGCAGGCTTGGCGGCTTCGTCGTGGTGGTCGTCCTGCGCTAAGACAGGAACGGCGGTTACGAGAAGCAAAAACAATGTTGCCGTGCTGATGATTCCAAATGCCTTCATGTGTGTTGCCTCCATTGCGGTAATTCGTGCGCTATTTCGCGCCAGTGTTATCGGGCTCGCTCACGTCCCAACGTGCAAATGCGAGAACGAATGAAACAGCCCGAAAATATTGAGAAGCCATAAAACGGTGCAGATCACCACGACAGCATTCAGGATCGACTTGATCGTGCCCTGCATCGGTATGAAGCTGTTGACCAGCCAAAGCAGGACACCGATCACCACGAGAACCAGCAGTATCTGAAGTAGCGGCATTTCTTTCTCCTTCTCTTCGCAGGGAGACACTCCGACTGGCCCAGGGCGCCGTACCGGTTTCTGTGTGGACTCGGGAACTGCTAGTGCCGGTTGGAGTGGGAAGGAACCTGCGACATCCAGTGTTGTTCGAACCGAAACTCTTGGGCTTGTTTCGCCCCGGTCTCAATTGCTTTAATCACAGGCAACATCTTAGACGGAGCGGAGATTGACGTCTGTTCACTTATGTACACATTTGTATCTTGAATCGCAGCCGCGTGCTACCATACACGACGGGAAAGCATGGCAACTACAGCCCGAAATCGCCGGAAAGCCGATCCCAGGGCGGCATTCAACGCCCAGGCGTTTCTTGACTCTGCGGGTGTGGCCCGCAAAGTTGTGGAGTTCAAGAAAAAGGAAACGATCTTCTCGCAAGGCGACGAAGGTAAGCACGTCCTTTACCTTCAAAAGGGCGGCGTGAAGCTTTCGGTCATCAATGAAACCGGCAAAGAGGCCGTCGTAGCGGTGCTCGCGCCGGGCGATTTTTTCGGCGAGGGATGTCTCACAGGCCAGCCGCTTCGGATCGGGACCGCCACGGCGATTGTGGCAACCACGGCTCTCGTGATTGAAAAGAAGGAGATGATTCGCGTCCTTCATTCCGAGCACGCATTCTCCGACCGTTTTATCAGGTACATGCTTTCGAGGAACATCCGGATCGAAGAGGATTTGGTCGATCAGCTCTTCAATTCCAGCGAAAAGCGGCTGGCCCGCACGCTGCTGCTGCTGGCGCGCTACGGCGAGGAAGACAAGCCGCAAAAGGTGCTTGCGAAAATATCGCAGGAGACGCTGGCCGAGATGGTGGGGACAACGCGTTCGCGCGTGAATTTCTTCATGAACAAATTCAGAAAACTTGGCTTCATCCAATACAACGGCGAGATACAGGTCAACACCTCGCTCCTCAGCGTGGTCCTGCACGACTAGCGCAAAACCGCGGTTATCGGAGAAACGCCATGCCAAACGACTCGCACCAGAGAGCGGCCGAATTCCACGAACTCGCCGCGCACGCGCATCGCGCTGCCGCCGTACATCACGGGAAGGAAGATCACCTCACCGGACACGAACTTTCGAAACAAGCGCTGGAGCATGCCAAGAAGGCCTTCGAGTGGTCGCAAGAAGCTCATCGAAAGTCCGAAAAGGCAGCGCAGAAGCCCTAATCCCGGCCGTGCCACGGCTGCCGGATTGCCAAGAATACCCGGCGATGAATTTGCGCAGCGCGCAGTTGCGGATTGACGACGGCGGGCGGATACTGTTCGCGTATTCATAGCGAAGATGGAGCGGCGATCGGCGGCATTTTGGACGACGGGGGCGTGCATGAATAAGAAAATCGATGTGGAAGCAATTATCGAGGATATTTTTTGGGGAATACTGCCGATCGTTGGCATGCTCGCATCGGTAGGTCTCGTCGCCCTGGTGATGAGGCTGTCGATTGGGAAATGGTAAGCGAGAGCAGGGCGCGGAGGCGAGTTCGTCGTGGCGGACTACTACCTGCTGAAAACGGAACCTTCCGAATATTCATTCGATGATCTGAAGCGCGACGGCCAGACCGAATGGGACGGCGTCTCGAATCCGGTCGCGCTGAGAAACCTGCGCGAGATGGCGCCCGGCGCAAAGCTCGTCATTTATGAAACGGGCGATCGCAAAACCGCGGTAGGCACGGCGACAGTGGTTTCGGTAGACGCGTCGAATCCGAAAAGCCCCGCGGTCGAAATCAAAGCGGGGAAGCCCATCGCGAAGCCGGTCACGCTCGCCGAAGTCAAAGCCCAGAAATTATTCGCCGATTCGCCGCTTGTGCGCCAGGGCCGCCTCTCGGTCGTCCCGCTAAACGCCGCGCAATACAAATTCCTCACCGGCTCGTAATCGATCCTCGGCTTCTCCGCGCCCTCTGCGCTTCTCTGCGTCCTCTGCGTAATGTTTAGGTTTTGGGTGTGTGCGTTCCGTCGTTCGTTTACCGCGTCGGGCAGCAGGCGCCCGGCGGAATCGGATTGCCATGCGGGCACGTTTTCGGATGGCCGAGGAAGGTGCAGATGCGCTGATCGAGTTCGGGGCTGATGATGTGCTCGAACTTGCAGGCGTGCGAATCGGCCTCGGAGTCGGCCACCGAAAAAGTGTCGGTGAGGAGCCGCTCCGCGAGCCGCCGCCGCCGGACGATATCGCGCGCGCGATTTTGCCCGATGGAAGTGAGCGCCACTTCGCTATCGCGCATTTCGAGCAGCCCGAGCGCCTTGAGCCGCGCGATCAGCGCGGGCGTATCCTTCACGCCGCCTTCGCGAATGCGCGTGAGTTCGGGCGTCACGCCTTCTTCGTCGAGAATCCAGACCTGCTCGAGCAGGTGATCGAAATCGACTTCCTCGGCCTCGGAGATTTCGGTGATCTGCGCGAGGCGGCCGTGCGCGAGGTCGATGCGCCGGTCGGCCAACTGGCCGATCGAAGCCGCGTGCGTGACCATGATGATCGTGTGGCCCTCGGCGTGAAGCTCGCGCAACAGCCGCAATACGATTTCTTCGTTCGCTTCGTCGAGATTGCCGGTGGGCTCGTCCGCGAGGATCAATTTCGGATGATTGATCAGCGCGCGGGCCACGGCGACGCGCTGCTGTTCGCCGCCCGAAAGCTGCGAGGGCAGATGCGTCACGCGGTCGGCCAGCCCGACGCGCACAAGCGCCGCGCGCGCTTCCGACTCATCCGTCGTGCTGTGAAAATACTGCGCGAGCATCACGTTTTCGAGCGCCGTGAGATACGGCACGAGATGAAACTGCTGGAAGACGAAGCCGATTTTCTCGGCGCGGAGCCGCGTGAGCCCGGCCTCGTCAAGGCGCGCCACGTCGGTGCCGTCGACGATTGCCTGGCCGGACGTAGGCGTATCGAGCCCGCCGAGAATATTGATCAGCGTGGTCTTGCCCGACCCCGACGGTCCCATGATCGCGATCCATTCGCCAGGCTCGACGCTGAAAGAGACTCCGTCGAGCGCGCGGACGTTGCCGAACTCTTTGCGCAGGTTCTCGATTTGGACCACAGGCGGCATAGATTTTCTAGCGATTGCTCGTGGCGGCAGCGGTAGGGCGCGTTTGAAACCCGCCCCTACAGAACCCGGCCCTACGAACCCGGGCCTTACAGAACCCGGCCCTACGGAACCTGGCCCTACCACCGGCCCCACGAACCCGGGCCTTACAGAACCCGGCCCTACGGAATCTGGCCCTACGGCCGGCCATTGTGCAATTCGTTCGCATTCTCATTCGCCTCGCAGGATGACAGCGGGCTTCACTTTCCCGAGCAGGCGCAACGGCAGAGCGCCCGCGAGCGCTACCGCAATCATCATCGCAATCGTCAGCGGAAAAATCTCCCAGCGCGGCGCGATCGACGTGTCGAAAACGCGCTGCCCCATCCACTGCGCGAGCACGATGCCGATAAGGCAGCCGATCAATCCGCCCGCCGCGCCGAGCACGCTGACCTCGGCGAGAAACAGGCTCACGATCCGCGCGATCGATCCGCCTAGCGCCTTCATCAACCCCACGTCCTCCCGGCGCTCCATCGCGAGAGCTGCCATCGTCGCGAGAACGCACAGCGCTGTCAGCACCAGAATCAGCGCTACCATCGACGCAATCAGCAGCCGCGTGCGATGCAGCAAATTGCCCTCGGCTTCGGTGACCTCGCGGATCGGCTTCACGCTCGCTCCTGGAAGCGCGGCCGCGAGGCGTTCGGCGTAGGCGCCGATGCCGGCCGACGTGCCGCTCACGCTCAGTTGCCACAAGCCGATGCCGCCCGGTGTGCCCGCCAGCGTTTGCGCGACCGGAAGATTCACGAAGACCTGATCGTCCTCAGCCGCGCCGGAATCGATGATGCCGGCGACGCGAAGCTGCGCCGTGCGGCCAAGATAAGCGAGCGTCAGCTGACCGCCCGGCGCAAGCTGAAATTGCTGCGCGACACTACGGCCAATGAGGCATTGCGTTGCATCATCGCGCGATGCGATCCAGCTGCCTTCGAGCTTCCACGTGGGATTGAGCCGGGAGGTTTGATCGAGCCAGGTGCCGGCTACAACGACCGGCGTCCCGTTCGCGCGCGCAACGACGAAAAGAAACGGCGCAGAAGCGACAACGTCCGGCGTGCGATTGGCGTCCAACCCGGATTCGATCGAGCTTTCATTCAACAGTATAGGAACCGCGGCTGTTCCGGCACTCGGCGAATTGCCGAGGTTGGTCGCCTGCGCCCCCGATCGTGGCGCGATGACGATGTTCGCGCCGAGTGTGCGGAATTCCTCGGCCAGCTTGTGCTGCATGTCGAATTGGACATTCAGGAGCGCGGAAATCACGGCGGCGCCGCTGGTCACCGCGAGGAGCGCGACGAAAATCCGGCCTTTGCCGCCGCGCAGCATTTTCCAGACGATGCGGGCAAACACTATTCGCCCCTCAGGATCGGCGCAGGATCGAAATGCGCGGCGCGGCGCAAGGGAATCAGGCTGCCGACGAGCGCGACGAGCGCGGCGAGCCCGAGCACGACGGGCAGAAGAACCAGCCGCGGCGGGGCAGGCGAGCCGAAGACGCTCGAGCCGAGCACGCGGGCGAGCAGGGCTCCGAAGACGAAACCGACTGCGCCTCCCGCGAGCGCGAGCATCAGTTGCTCGGTGAGAAAAATCGAATTGACGAGCGCGTTCGTGGCGCCGATCGCCTTCATGATGCCGATTTCGCCGCGCCGCTCGATCACGGTGGCTGCGGATGTGGCGCCGACGGCCAGCGCGGCCGCGATCAGCGCGGCCAGCGTGACGATCCAGAGCAGCGTGCTGATGCGCGTCAGGATGCGCCCCTCGGAATCGGCAACCTTGCGGATCGCGTGCACATCTGTGCCCGGCAGCACCTGCTTGATCTGGTAGCTGATCGACGAAATGTACGGCGAGCAGAACCAGCGGTCGTATTCGGTCGGCGTCAGCGATTTCGGATCGCGCGCCGCCAGCGCGTCGGCGGGCTTCGTCAGCGCGCTGACGAAAAGCTGCCGGAATTGCCCGGGATGGCCTGAGTATTCCTGTGCGAATGAGAGCGGGACGAGAACCGCATTGTCCTCAGTGTCGCCCGTAGAAACAATCCCGGTGATGACGAGGCTTGACGTGGCGCTCGCCGGTTCAGAGCGTCTAACCTGAATCGTTTTTCCGATGGCGAACGTATCGGGATCTTTGGCGGTGAGTGAGGCGCCGATCACGGCCTCGTTTGCCCCGTCGCGGAACCATTGGCCTCGGATCTGCCAGGATGGATGCGTCGCGCTTAGGCCCGTCTCGAATTTCGTGCCGTCGGGCACCGGCACTTCGTGTTGATACCAGGTGCCAATCAGCGTCGTGTTTACGGGTTTATCGCCAGACACAACGGTTGGCACGTCGAGGAACGGCGTGAAGCCGAGAATATTGTGGCGCCAGAAAATTGTCTTGAGCTTGCCGAGGTCGGCCTCGTTGAGATACGCGCCTTCATCGACGGGGCGATAATCGACGCCGCCGATTTCGAGCGGCAGCGTATCCGATTTCGGCGTGACCAGAAGATTCGCGCCCAGGCTGCGAAATTCGCGCGCCATGCGATCACCGACTTCGAGCGCAACGGTAAGCGTAGCCGTGGCGACGGCCATGCCGAGGACCAGCGCGGCAGCCGTCAGCAGCTTTCGGCGCGGGTTGCGCACGAACGATTCGCCTACGAGTCTCGCGAACATTTTAGGATTTGTGCACCTGTGCGGCTGAAGAGATGAGTGCCGCGAGATCGACGATCACCTCGCCGTTCGACACTTCCGATTTCACCGGGATCGGATTGCAGCCGCCCTTGTCGCCAATCGAAGGAATGTAAATCGTAGCGCCGCAATTCTTGCAGACGACGTTTTGCCCCTCTTGCTTGTAGCCGGCCCAGCCGCAAATCTGGCAGGCATCGAGCGCGACGGAATAGTTCCCGTTGGTCTGGTGGATCACCATGAAGCGAATCTCGGTGCCGTTCACGTCGGCATCGTAGAAATGCAGGCTCTGATCGGTGAGATCGGAGAGCGAAATGCGCACCTCGCCATCCTCGGCGGTCAGTTCCTTGGCGGGCGTCGGCGCGTTCATCGCATGCGCGTAGGCAAATTCGGCGGCGAGCGAGACGATCACCAGCACGCACAGAATCGCAGCGGCGAAACTCCAGCGGCGCTGCCGCCGAAATTCCCAATCGCGCATCCGGCGCTCGGCGGGATTCATGCCGGGATCGGCGGCCGGACGTTGCGCCGTAAAATACTCGCGCACCACCAGAAGCGCGGCCACGCCAAGAATCACCGCGAAGAAGAAAACCTCATTGCGGACGATCGGACCCACGGTGGCCATTTCGGTCCTGCTCGACCAGATCCACTCCGCTTCGCTCAACTCATGCACGCCGGTAAGCGCGAGCTGAAAGGCGACCACCATCAGAATGATGCTCGTGGCGGCAAAGAAGCGGTGCAGGGGAATGCGCAGCGTCCCCTCGAAGAAAAAGACGCCGACGGCGACGGCGATCGCGATGCCGATTCCAGTCCCGATCCAGGTCTGCACGCCCGCGCTTGATAGCTCGACCGCGCGCAAAATGAGGACCAGCTCAGCGCCTTCGCGCACCACCATGAAAAACACAAACGCGCCAATCGCCCAACCGGCGGCGCGCGACGATCGCTGCGCGTACGTCTCGATGCGCTGCTCGATCTCCTTGCGCAGCGTGCGGGCGATGCGGTTCATCCAGACAATCATGGTGACCACAAGGCCCGCGGCCACCAGCATCAGAATGCCCTCGAAGCCGTCCTCGCTAATCGCCCAGCGTTGAAGCAAAATGGCGGCAGCAATGCTGGCGGCGCAGGCGAGCGCCACGCCGGCCCAGACGTAGGGGCGCAAGGCACGCCGGCCGGTGCGGTTCAGATACACGAGGACGATGCCGACGATCAGGGCGGCTTCGACGCCTTCGCGAAGAGCGACTAAAAGAGCAGAAATCATGAGAGCAGCTAGTTGTTACCCAGTTACAACTAGAAAAGCCAGTGTATCGCTCACCACACCTAAAAACAAGAAAATTCACTACCTCGCCGCTTAGTGGAGAGGTCCCAAACCGTTGCCATTTTGCCCCTTTTCGAGGCCAAAATCATCTAGCGCCGGGACATTAACTGTAGAATGTGCATCTGAGATTCGCATGGTCGAGGGAAAGCGTGGCTGAGCAAGCCGATGGCTGAAGGGAATCGACGATCGTTTAGCGTCCGCGCCGCCGCGCTCGCTGCGGCGTTTGCGATCGTTGTATTCCTCGGCCGGCCATCGAGTCCCGGCCTATTCGCGCAGTCCTCGCAAACGCCGAATGCTGCTGCGACGGCATCCCCGGTCCCACCCGAACCCCAAAACGGACTGGCTCCCGAGGGGAAGCCCGACGCCAAGAAAGCGAAACAGGCCTACGAGCAGGGCGTCCGCGCCGAGCGCACTGAGGATTGGGACGCCGCCTACACCGCGTACTCGGATGCCGTGAATTATGCGCCGAACAATCGCGACTATTTCATTCATCGCGAACTGGCGAAGAGTCGCGTCGTGCAGGAAAGGGCGGACGCTGCGGAGCGCGATGCAGTTTCAGGAAGGCTCGACGAAGCCCGCAAGGAATTGCTGTCCGCCACCTACCTCGATCCCACAAACCGCGTGCTGCGGCAAAGGCTGGCGGAACTGATCGCGCTGGAACCGGGCCAATCTCACTCCGTGACGGAGCCTGATCTCGCGGGCCCCGTGCAGCTCGAATACCAGCAGGGAACGCACAGCTTCGATTATCGCGGCGATACGCAAGGCGCGTACGAGGCAGTCGGCAAGCAATTCGGCGTGGAAGTGGCGTTCGACGGAGACCTCCCATCGCGCCAAGTGCATTTTCAGGTCGACGATGTGGATTTTCCCACCGCCGTGCGGCTCCTGGGCGACATGACCGGAACCTTCTGGCGGCCGCTGGGCAAACGCCTGTTTTTCGTGGCGGGAAATACGCCTCAGAAGCGCAAGGACTACGACGTGTCGGTGGTGCGAACGATCCTGCTGCCCGCCTCCGAGACGCCCGATGACATGACGGAAATATCGCGGCTCGTGCGCGAGATCGCGGTGATCCCGCGTTCGGACCTGGACGTGAACAGCCGGACCCTGACGCTGCGCGCGTCGCCGCAAGCGATGGCCGTGGCGTCGGACCTGATCGACAACCTCGAGCAGCCGACCGGCGAGATGGTCCTTGAAATCGAGATTCTCGAAGTGGACAAAAACTACGCGCGGCAATTGGGCATCACGCCTCCGGAGACGGCGCAGACTTTCAGCGTCAGCACCGCGCAGATTCAGGAAGCCGAGGCGTCCCAGGAGGGTTTGCTCAACGTCCTCCAGCAGGTATTCGGGTCGACCGCCATTCCGGGGCTGATCGCATTCGGCGGAGGCTTGACCACGGAGTTCGCGACGCTTCCCGGCGCCACGGCGAACTTCTCGGAGATGCTCTCGCTGGTGAAGAGCGGACGGCGGATTTTGCTGCGGGCGCGGGACGGGCAGAAGGCCACCTTTTTCGTCGGACAGCGGATTCCCGTTTCGCTTTCAACGTACTCATCGAGCTTCGTTTCGGGGCAAGGTGTCAGCAGCAGTACGATCGCGAATCCCATCGTGAACTACCCGGCGGGCAACGCGCCGTCGTTCGTCGCGACGACGAGCCTGCGCGACAACGCGGTCAACGACCTGATCGTGGCGAATTCGGCGGACAACACCGTATCGGTGCTGCTCGGCAACGGCGACGGCACGTTCGCGTCGCAGGTGACGTATGCGACCGGGACCGATCCGGTGTCAATCGCGACGGGGCAGTTCAACGACGGTTCGACAGCCACGAACGCCGACGATTTTCCCGACATAGCGGTAGCCAACAAAGCGGCGAATACAATTTCGATTCTGCTGGGCGCTGCCGACGGCGACGGCACGTTTCAGCCAAAAACCGACATCCCAACTGGCCGGGCGCCGGTGTCCGTGGTCTCGGCGAACTTTAACGATCTCAATGGCGTTTCCGGCGCCGTCGATCTGGCCGTCGCCAATCAAGCCGACAACACGATTTCGATCTTCCAGGGCAATGGCGACGGCACATTCAAGACGCCTACCTTAATCGTCCTGCCAGCTGGATTCGAGCCTACCTCGCTGGCCGTAGCGGACCTGAACGGCGACGGGCACCAGGATTTAGTGGTCGCGGATCAGGGCAACAACACGTTCTCAGTGCTGCTCGGGAACGGCAACGGGACATTTCAGACGCGCACCGACTACCCGACGGGGACCGCTCCGGTGTACGTGGCGCTGGGCGACTTCAACGAAGATGGCGCACTCGACATCGCGACCGCAAACAACACTGCAAACACGGTGAGCATTTACTACAACCAGATCAGCAATCAGGACATTCCCACGGGGACGTTTCTAGCGGGCTCCACGCGCGATTTCCCGGCAGGGAACGGACCAACCTCGATTGCCGTGGCCGATTACAATCTCGACGGATTCGCCGATCTGGTGGTTTCTGACGAGACGGACAACGCCATTTCCGTGATCTTGAATCTCGGCGGCGAGGCGTTTGCCGCCAATGTCGAGCTGCCCGTGGATACGGCGCCGGTATCTGTCACCACCGCGGATTTCAACGCCGATGGCCGGCCGGACATCGCGACGGCGAACAACGGAGCGGCCAACACTACCGTGATCCTGAATACGGCGAGCCTGCTCGGCAGCGGACTCAGCTCTTCGGGCACGCCGTATCCCGGCGTCGAGTATCTCGACGTGGGCCTGAAGATCGAAGCGACGCCGCGCATCCATCCCGACGACGTGACGCTGAAGCTCGCCCTGGACATCAGCAGCCTCACGGGAACGGCTTTGAATGCGATCCCCGTGATCAGCAACGAAACCGTGGAGCAGACGCTGCGGCTCAAGCAGAACGAGACCGCGATGCTCGCCGGCTTTTTGCAATCGGATCTGACCAACGCCATTGCCGGCACGCCGGGCATTGCCGAGATTCCGGGTGCTGGATTGATCGCGAGCGACCAGAGCGCACAGAACCAGACCAGCGAATTGCTGATTCTCGTGACGCCGCGCATGGTGCGGCTCGCACCGCGCAAGGATCGCGTGGTCTACGCAGGGCAAGGGTCGGAGGCGGGCGATGCCGGGGCGACAGGCGGAGGGTTTGGCGCGCCCGGCGGCATCCCGCCGGCGGAGGAAAGGTCTGCGCCGCCTCAGCCGGCGCCTCCCGGCGAGACGCCGGTAGAACCGACGCCCGAGTCACCGCAGACGGGGCCGGGACAGGAGCCGCAGCCTCCGCCACAGCCGGGCCCGGTCCCAATCAACAAGCCGCCATACCGGTAGCTGGGGCGGCGGCACAAATGTCACTTCATCCCTGAAGACTTTCGTCCTCAGACCGTGCGTACGTTCGTTCTCTTGTCGCCGGTGGCCTCGCGCGCTACGTTGAGCGACTCGGAGGCTTCCCATGAAACGCCTCATCGTCGCACTAGCCGCCATACTCCTTTTCGCCGGTGCCGGCACGGCGCAGCATAGACGGCGGCACTCGCAGCGAACCCGGCACGTGACGGCATCCGCTCACAGCGGGCACAGCCACGGCGGATCGCATAGCGGGCGCCACAGTTCGCGCAGCCGATCCAGCAAGTAAGTTTGAGCCCTGAAGGTCTCGCGTCTTCGCGGCTACGGCGTGGCTTCGAGGACGACGAGGGGTTGATACGTGCGCGGAACCACAGGTTCGGCGATGGCGATGAGCTGTCCCTGCTGATTGAAGACGCGGAGGCGCGCAGGCTTCCAGTCGCCCGAATCGAGTTGCGCGGGCGTGCCCTGCGCGGCCGTGGCCTGTCCCGGCTGAATCTGCGCGAGCGGGAGATTGAACTTCGCACCGTGGCGCACGCGCTTTTCGACGATGGGCAGGACGGTCGCGCGCGGCAGATCGGGCAGGAGGCTTTCGAGACGGATCACGCGCGAGGCGATCTTCCCCGATTTCGCATCCGCGGCGAGGTCTTCGAGCGACACGGCGTGATCGGACGTGAATTCTCCCACCGCAGTGCGGGCGATTTCGGCAAGGTGCGCTCCGGCGCCCTGCAGCTTTCCCATGTCGTGGGCGAGCGAACGGATATAGGTTCCCGCCCCGCATTCCACGACGAACCGGGCGATCGATCCTTCGACGCCCGTGAGGCGAAACTCGAAGACTTCCACTTCGACGGGTTCGAGATTTACCGGCTTGTGCTTGCGCGCGAGCTCATGCGCCGGACGCCCGTGGATTTTCTTCGCGGAAAAGGCGGGCGGCGTCTGCTGGATTTTCCCCATGAACTGCGCGGCGAGCGCCTGAAGCTTTTCGGCATCGAGCGCGGGAGAGGAATCCTCCGAAAGCGGCTCGCCATCGGCGTCGTACGTATCCGTGGCGAATCCGAAACGCACGGCGCAGCTGTAGCGCTTGCGGCGCCCGGAATAAAAACGCGCGAGGCGCGTGGCGCGGCCGAGCGCAAGCACGAGCACCCCCGTGGCGAGCGGATCGAGCGTGCCGAAGTGACCGATCTGTCGGAATCCGATGAGCCGGCGGACGGTTTCGACGATGTCGTGCGACGTCTTTCCGCACGGCTTGTCGATCACAAGAATTCCGTCGAGCTGCGGCTGCGGTGTGCGGGGCATGAAGGGCGTTGTCCTTAGAGGCTAGCCGGCAAAAGCAAATAGCAAACTGCGGGGCAGCGCACTAGGATTTCTCCGGATGCTGCGTTTTGCGCAGGAGGTCGTCGATGTGGTTGCCGTACTGCTCGGATTTGTCGGCGATGAAAAGTATTTCAGGCGCGCGCCGCAGGCGCAGCCGCTCGAGAAGCTCGTGCCGGACGTACCCGGCGGCGGCCTTCAATCCGGCGAAGACCTCGGCGCGCTCTTCGTCGCTTCCCTCGACCTGAATGAAGACGCGCACGGTGCGGAGGCCGGGCGCCACGCGCACTTCGGTCACGGTCAGCGGCACGGCCAGGCGCGGGTCCTTGAGCTCACCGGCCAGCATCAGGCTGACTTCGTGGTTGATCTCCTCGGCGATTCTTTCGTGGCGAAACCCTGCGACCGTCATTCGCTGCCCTCGAAGTAATCAATCTCCTGCGAAACCAGATCGCGCCCGAGAATCCGTTCAGATTCGGCGGCGATCGCCTCGAGCGATTCCTCGAGATACTTGGAATCCCCGGAAATGCTGACCACGCCGACGCGGGAGCGCTGCCAGAGTTCCTGATGTTCCAGCTCCGCGACGGCCACGTTGTAGTGCGCGCGCAGGCGATCCTTCAGGCTGCGAAGCACCTGCCGCTTGTCCTTGAGCGACCGCGCGTCGGGGATGTGAATTTCCAGGGTGAGGAGGCCGATCGGCATAACACCCCGCAAGTTCTCGAACCAGAGGACACCGGGAAACACCGAAGCCGGCGAGGGCTAGTTGCGGCGGGCCTCGGCGCCTTCGCGAGCGCCGCCGCGATCGGCGGCTCCCACCGTTTCCATCGGCTGCGACTTTTCCATCTTGAAGCACTCGAGAAGGTCGCCCACCTTCACGTCGTTGAAATTCGATATGCCGATGCCGCATTCAAATCCGGCGCGGACTTCGTTAACGTCGTCCTTGAAGCGCCGCAGCGAGATCACGCGCCCGGTGTAGACCACCGCGCCGTCCCGCACCACGCGAACGTCCGCGTCGCGCTTGATGATTCCGTCCTGCACCGAGCAGCCCGCGATCACGCCGGCGCCCTTCACGCGGAAGGTGTCGCGCACTTCGGCGCGGCCCATGTATGCTTCCTTGATCACCGGAGCGAGCAGGCCGGCCACGGCCTTGCGCACCTCATCGAGCAGTTCGTAGATGATCGAATACATCCGGATGTCGACGCCTTCGCGCTGGGCGAGGTCGGAGGCCTTGCGCTCGGGCCGAACGTTGAACCCGATGATGATGGCGTTCGAGGCCGAGGCCAGGATCACGTCGCTTTCGTTGATCGCCCCGACGCCCGACTGGATCACCTTGAGCGTCACCTGATCGTTCGAGAGCTTCGGCAGCATTTCCGTGAGCACTTCGGCGGAGCCCTGGACGTCCGCCTTCACCACGACCGGCAGCTCCTTCATTTCACCGGCGCGAAGCTGTTCGTGCAGCTGATCGAGCGTGAGCCTGCCGGAAGCGGTCTTGGCGAGCGACGCTTCGCGCTGCTTCGACTGGCGGTATTCGACGATGTGGCGCGCTTTCGCTTCGTCCGCCACCTGGAACTGATCGCCCGCTTCGGGCACGCCTTGCAATCCGAGCACCTCGACGGGCGTGGACGGGCCAGCCTGCTTGATCGGCTGGCTGCGATCGTCAAACATCGCGCGAACCTTGCCGTAGACGGCGCCGACGATGAAAACGTCGCCGACGTGGAGCGTGCCATTTTGCACGAGCACGGTCGCGACGGGGCCGCGGCCGCGGTCCACGCGCGATTCGATCACCGTGCCGCTCGCGGGCGCATCCGGATCGGCCTTCAATTCGCGCAGATCGCCGACGAGCAGGATCATTTCGAGCAGGCGCGGCAAATTCTGTTTCGTCTTCGCCGAGACTTCCACCATCACGGTCTCGCCGCCCCAGTCTTCGGGCATGAGGCCGCGATCGGCGAGCTGGCGCTTTACGCGTTCGGCTTGCGCGTCGGGCTTATCGATTTTGTTGATCGCGACCACGATCGGCACCTTGGCCGCGCGTGCGTGCGCGATTGCTTCCTCGGTCTGCGGCATCACACCGTCATCGGCGCCAACTACGAGCACCACGATGTCCGTAACTTTCGCGCCGCGTGCGCGCATCCGCGTGAACGCTTCATGGCCCGGGGTATCGACGAAAACGATGCGGCGATCGCCGACGTGCGCCTCATACGCGCCGATGTGCTGCGTGATGCCGCCGGCCTCACCCGCCGCGACTTCGGTTTCGCGAATTGCGTCGAGCAGGCTCGTCTTGCCGTGGTCGACGTGTCCCATCACCGTGACCACCGGCGCGCGCGGCTGCAGGTTCCCGCTGCGCTCTTCCTTGATCTTTTCTTCCTGGACAACTTGCTCCTCGAACGTGACCACCTGCACGATGCCATTAAAGGCCTCGGCGAGATTCGTCGCGGTCGGGACGTCGAGCGCCTGGTTGATGCTGGCGAAAACGCCGCGATCGAGCAGCGTCTTCAGCAAATCCTTGGCGCGGATGTCGAGTTTCTCGGCCAGCTCGCGGACCGTGATGCCCTCGGTAACCGTGACCGCGCGCGGCTCACGCTGCACGGGCGCCACGGGTTCGACCACCGTGCGGCCTGGACCTGCACCCGCACGCGTGCGAACCGGATGCAGTCGGCGTTCGCCTTCGGCAAAACGCTTTTCGATGAGCGGCCGCCCGCGCGTTGCGGGAGGCTTGCGCGCATACAGCGGCTTGCCCGGCTCGGCTTTCGGCACTCCGCCTGTGGCGCCGGGTCGCTGGCTGCCGATGGGAGCCTGGTTCGGCCGCCCACCACCGCCGCCACCGCCGGGGCGTTGCGGAAATCTTCCGGGAGCACCACCACCGGGACGCGGAGCACCGCCTGGTCGCGGAGGACCACCGGGGCGAGGCGCGCCACCCGGAGCAGCCGCGGGACGCATGCCTTGCGGCGCACCGGGTCTTTGACCCTGGTATCCTTGGCCGGGCTGCGTCGGCGGACGCGACGACGGAAATCTTTGGCCGCTTGGCGCCGGGCCCGCAGGCCTCGGTGCGCCGGGAGCGGTCCCAGCAGGAGCAGACGGAGCCGCGGCTGCCGGACGTTGCGCAGCAGGAGCGCCCGGCTGACCGGGAACTCCGCTCGGAGTTGCACCGGGAGCTGTCGGACGCAGAGGCATCCCGGGTCTCGGACCAGTAGCTGGCGGCACAGCGCCAGGTCGCGCTGTAGCCGGAGCCGCAGTCGACGGAGCGCCAGGAGCACCGGCAGGACGCGGCGGCGGGACACCGCCAGGGCGAGCCACACCGGGAGCAGCAGCCGGCGGCGCAGCCGCAGTGCCAGCGGCAGGCGCAGCAGCAGGGGCAGCAGACACAGGCGCAGCGCTCGGAGCCGGCGCAGATGCGGCCGGACGCGGCGCAGCAGCAGGCGCAGCCGTGCGCGGGGTTTTTTTCGCGGCGGTTTTTGCGGCTTCAGCAGCAGCTTCGGCGGCGGCGAGATCCTGGAAATGCTTGCGCGCCAGCTCCGCATGCTCGAACGTCGATCGAGCTTGAGTGCGTCTTTTTTTCGGTGACGCCGATCTCGGGCAGGTAGTCGATCAGCACCTTCGCCTTGACCTCGAGTTCCCGCGCGAGTTCGTTGATCCGGATTTGATTAGCGTCTGACATTCGGCCTTAGTTTATCGCTGCTCCTCGTTTTCTTCATTCGTGGGACGCTGTTCTTCTTCGAGGCGCTCCGCCTGCGATTCGTCCGTCGCCACCGGGACATGCGACTTCTCGGTCACGGATTCTTCGCGTTCGTAGGATTCTGTGAGCTCCGCCGCGGACTCGTCGCCCGCATCCGCATCCGCGGGCACTGCCGCGGCTTCGGCATTCGATTCCGCCTGCGCCTCGGCCGGAAGCTCCTCGGCCACAGCCTCGGCGCCCGCTTCGGCTTGCAGATCCGCCGGCGGCTCTTCGGCGACAGCCTCGGCCGGCGCCTCGGTGGCCTGCGCTTCAAGCGCTTCGAAATATGCGGCGACCGACTGGTGAATCTTCTCGACCATCTTCTCGCCGATGCCGGGAATCTCGACCAACTGCTCGGGCGTCATGTCCGCCAGCTTCTCGATCGATGTGATGCCCGCAGCTTCGAGCTTCTCGATCGTCTTCGGGCCAACGCCTGCAAGCTCGGTCAGCGCGGTGCCGGGCGCCGTGAGCGCGGCCATCTGCGCCTCGATCTCTCGCCGCTTTTCTTCTTCGCTCTTGATATCGACGTTCCAGCCGATCAGCTTGCTCGCAAGCCGGACGTTCTGCCCCTTTTTGCCGATGGCGAGCGAAAGCTGCGTATCTTCGACAATCACCTCGAGCCGCTTTTCTTCCGGGTCGATGATCTGCACGCGCGTCACTTTCGCCGGGCTCAGCGCTTTCTGCGCGAAAGCGACCGTTTCCTCGTTGAATGGAATGATATCGATTTTCTCGCCGCGAAGCTCGCGGATGATCGATTGCACGCGCATGCCCTTCATGCCGACGCACGCGCCCACCGGATCAACGTCCTTGTCGCGGCTTTCGACCGCAATCTTGGTGCGCTCGCCGGCTTCGCGCGCAACGGCGCGAATCTGCACGGTGCCGTCGTAAATTTCGGGTACTTCCATTTCGAATAGACGCTGCACCAAAGCGGGATCGGCGCGGGATACAATCACCTGCGGCCCCTTCGCAGCGCGTTCCACCGCGCGAATCGTGACGCGCAGCCGGTCGCCCACGTTGTACGCCTCAAGGCGAGATTGCTCGCGCTTCGGCAGGCGCGCTTCGGTGCGGCCCAGATCGACGATGATGTCCGGTCCTTCCATGCGCTTCACGACGCTATTCACCAGCTCGCCGACGCGCGTGTGAAATTCATTGTAAATCGTGTCGCGCTCGGCTTCGCGCACCTTCTGCAGGATGACCTGCTTGGCGGTTTGCGCCGCGATCCTGCCGAGCACGTCGGTCGGCTTCGTATGGGAGATTTCGCCGCCCACCTCGATGCTGGGGCTTTGTTTGCGAGCCTCGGCGAGCGAGATTTCGCGAGTCGGGTCAGCCACTTCGTCGACCACCGTGTGGACGGTAAAAACGTCCACCTGGCCGGTTTCGGGATTGAACTTCGAACGGAGATCCTCTTCGGTGCGGTAATACTTCCGCGCCGCCACGACCATCGCGTCTTCGATTGCCGCGACGATGATCTCGGGCTCGATGTGCTTTTCCCGGCTGATCTGCTCGATTGTCTGGAACAGCAGACTCGCCATCGCGTTTCTCCCCGCCCCCTCACCCTTAGAGTTCCACCATCAAATTCGCTTTGCGAATGCCGGCGTACGGCACGGCGATTTCGCGTTCCTTCACTTTCAACTTCACGACGCCGTCCGCGTAACTCGCGAGCCGGCCTTCGAAATAGTTCTGATTCTCCAGCGGCTCATTCAGCCAAATCCGCGCGAGCCGCCCGGCAAACCGCTCGTAGTCCCCAGGCTTGATCAGCTTTCGATCCAGCCCCGGCGAACTCACTTCCAGCACGTAGGCCGGTCCCGGCACGAGATCCTCAACGTCGAGGATTACGCTCAATTGCTCGCTGACGCGTTCGCAATCCTTGTGGCTGATTCCCAAGCTCTCCGGGTTGGCCGGACCCGGCGGCCGGTCGATGTAGACCCGCAGCAAACGCTGCTTGCCTACTTTCCACTCCACGTCGAAGATCTCGAGGCCCAACGAGCCAGCCACGCGGTCCGCTGCCTCACGAATCTTGTCCAAGTCCATACTATTCTGTGGACGGCGTTTATCCCCCAAGGGGATGCGTGCGTCCCGGCCCCGTCGTTTCTTCAACAAAGACCGGCCAACAAAAAAGTGGGCTCGCGCCCACTGGTTCGTTCGACAAATGCTCGCCTGGAAGTTAGTATAGGGGCGTTATCCCGGAAACGCAAGCGCGGCCCGCAAACACCTCGATTTGAATGGGTTTTGACGCCTATGACACAATCTGACCCCGGTGCGAAATTGGAATTGAGCCAAATCGTGCAGAAATATCTCGCCGTCGCGGGCGGCTACGGAAAGCCGGTGGCGCTTTCGGCCCTCGGCCTTTCGGCCAAAGAGATTGAAGCTGCCTTCGGCGCCCTGGACGAGGATTATCACATCAGCCGCTTCCTCCACTTCCAGTGCTCGGCGGGCGCGAACTATCAAATCAACGGATTCCCCCAGACCCACGTTTCCATCGACGCTGAGATTCAGAGCATCCTCTAGCAACCAGCGGGACAAGAATACGCGAGACGAAACGCGGGCCTGGGAGAATTGGGACCGTCCGAGCGCGTCTACGAGCCGGCTGCGCGGGCGTGTTGCGTGGCCTTCGTCGCCTCCTGTGCGCGCCTCTGTATTTCTTCCGGCGCCACATCCTCGATGTGCGTCGCGAGCGACCACGAGTGGCCGAAGGGATCGATCAACCGGCCGTAGCGGTCGCCCCAGAACATATCGGCAAGCGGCTGTTGCGACTTAGCCCCCGCCGAGATGGCCTGTTTGAACGTCGTATCAACGTCATTGAGATAGAGGACGATGCTGACTGTCGAGCCGCCGAGCGACTGCGGCGACCGAAGGCCGGTGCTGGCCGCTTCTTCGGCGATCATCACGATCGAGTCGCCGATTTTGATTTCCGCGTGTGAAACCGCTCCCTGTGGATTGTTCATGCGCATCACTTCCTCGGCGCCGAACGCGCGCTTGTAAAAGTCGAGCGCCTGAGCCGCGTTGTGGACAGAGAGATATGGGGTCACCGTGTGGTAGCCGCGTGGAATGGGACCTACGTGTTTTGCCATGGTTGTCTCCTTTGCGAGGTAGGGCCGGAGAATGAAGCTGGCTCCGGCGGGTTAAGGTTTCCTGAAACGCCGGGGTGGGATGCGGCTCTCCCTTCTTACCGCAATGGCGGGTGAAAATCAAATTCCGGATCGATGTCCACCGGAACGTTCGAGCATTTCGCCAGCGCCGTAGTCAGCTCCGGCGGCATCACGGCGTATTTCTTGAACCACGCCTCAGCGCGCGCGCGATCGCCGGTCGCTTCTTGCTCAAGCAATTCCTTATCCAGCGCCTCGATGGCACCAGGGAATTTGTCGAAATCCACTTCGTAGCGCCCAGTAGCGGGATCGCGGCGAATCGCGCCCTGCTCGGTCAGATAGCTCAGCTGCATCATCGAGCCCTGGCCGTGCGCCTCGGCGATGCCGAATCGGATCGTGCGAAACGTCTCCGCAAGATACGACGCGTAGATTCCGTCGAGCTTCGATTTTGGAATCACGCCGTGGTCGACCAGCCATTTCACGTTGTGCATGCTCGTCACGTCCGCCTTGGATTCCTCGAGCGACGAATATTGCGGGCCGATCGCCTCGCCGACGCCGACCTTGCCGGCTGCCGTATGCGCAAAAGAAGGGCCGAGGCCGTGCGACACTTCGTGCAGGATCACGAAGTCCATTAGGCCTTCCGTGCTGGCCATCTTCGCCTGATCGGAACGCATCAGTTGCTTCGCGAGCGGCAGGATGATGTAGTTCACGCGCGCGTCCATGAAATTCTGCCAAAACATCTTCTTCGAGCCTTTTTCCTCATGGATGCGCGGATCGTTGGGCAGATTGTCGGCGACGGCCTGATAGCCGTGCAGCAGATCGCCCGCGCGGTAGACTCCATCGACGACCTCCATCGGCGATTGCTTGCCGTGCTTCGACGGCAGATCGGCCGCCGGCAGCGCGAGCGATTCCTGCAATTCGGGGACGTATTTCTGGAAGACTTCCACTTTCTTGCTTTCGGCGTCGTTGCGGATCATCACCGACGCGCCGTAGGAAGTCTTCACACCGAGCAGGCCGTCGAGATACACCTCATACGGCGCGAAGATCACGTCGAATTTCGGATCTTTGAGATCGAGCCAGGCGATGTCGCTCTTGTAATAGTCGTCGGTGAGCAGCGCGTCGGCGCGCAGCCGAAGGAAATTGGCGAACGCCGGATCGTCGCTGAGCGCGGCCGCGTCGCGCAGGTCCTGCGCCATCGGCTTCAGGAATTGGGCGAAAGCAACGTGGTAGGGAACCGCCTCCAGCAAATCGCCCTTGCGCCGAACCATCGTGTAAGGACTGTAAAGCGCCGCTTTTTGGTCCGGATGCGCCGTCACGTAGGCGTTGAACTCGTCGGTCGTCATGCCCCAAGGAAAGAATCCGCGTCCCGGCGGCATCGGCGCCGTGCCGACAAACGGTTTGTTGTCGTCGATCAGATCGAAACGCCCGCCGTTGATTTTGAGATACTCGGCCAGCATCTGGAACTGCGGGTTCGTGGTGTGGGCGAGCGACAGATAGAGCTTGAGTCCGTCGGGGTCGCTCTGCCGCCAGTAGATGCAGTCGAGCAGCCCGGACGCGTCGACGAGCTTCGCGACCATCTGCTTTTCGCGATCCGTCAGCCGCGACGAATCGAACGCCATGTGCACTTTCTTGAATTTCGCAAGCCGTTGCGCGAGGTCGGGAGCCACATCAAGCGTGAATGATTCGGATGAAACGCTCGATCCGATCAGCGCGAGTGGAACGGCGATCGCAAGCGCGATGAGGAAGCCACGAAATAAGGAGACGCCGGCAATAGTTTTCATGCCGCCATCTTAGTGCAGAAAAGCCGAAGCGACGCGCCAAATTTCAGGCTGCTTCAAAGATGCGAGACTGTAGGGGCGCTGCTTGCTGCGCCCGCTACGTGCAGGATCGCGCACTCAGCGTAAATGTTAGCGCGAACTCACAGCCAGCAGCCGCTCGGCGAGCGCCTTCTGCTCTTTGCGAATCGGTTCCGGCAGGCTGTCGCCGAATTTAGCGAAAAATTCGTCCACGCCGCGCTCCTCGTCAGTCCAATCGCTCGGATTCACCGATAGCAGTTCTTCGAGCGTGCCGCGCGAAATCGAAAGCCCATCGAGCGTCAGCGACGACGGCGTTGGCACGCAGCCGATCGGCGTCTCGGTCGCTCCGGCGCGGCCCTCAATCCGGTCGAGCATCCACTTCAGCACGCGAACATTCTCGCCGTAGCCGGGCCACAGGAATTTGCCGTCAGCGTCTCGCCGAAACCAGTTCACGTGGAAAATCTTCGGCGGCTTCTTCAGCTTCGGCCCCATCTCGAGCCAGTGCGCGAAATAATCGGCCATGTTGTAGCCGCAGAAGGGAAGCATCGCCATCGGATCGCGCCGCGTGACGCCGACTTTCCCGGTCGCGGCCGCGGTCGTTTCCGAGGCCATTGTCGCGCCGACGAAAACACCATGCTGCCAATCGCGCGATTCGTAAACGAGCGGCGCCAAGTGCGCGCGGCGCCCACCGAAAATGAAAGCCGAGATCGGCACGCCTTCCGGATCCTGCCAGTGTTTATCGAGCGATGGCGATTGCGAGGCAGGAACGGTGTAGCGGGCGTTGGGATGCGCGGCGGGACCATTCGCGGGCGTCCATGGCTGCCCCTTCCAATCGATAATGCCGTCCGGCGTCGCATTCGTGCCGTCAATGCCTTCCCACCACGGTTCGCGCGAACCGGTCATCGCGACGTTGGTGTAGATCGTGTTGCTATGCGCCGCGGTCATCACGTTCGGGTTGGTCTTGGAGTTGGTGCCCGGCGCCACGCCGAAAAATCCAGCCTCGGGATTAATCGCGCGCAGCGTGCCGTCGGAGGCAACGTGCATCCACGCGATATCGTCGCCGACGGTCCACACGCGATAGCCCTGATTCTCGAGCGCCGAAACCATCATCGCGAGGTTTGTCTTGCCGCAAGCCGATGGAAACGCGCCCGCCATGTACGTCACTTTGCCCGACGGATCTTCGAGACCGAGGATCAGCATGTGTTCGGCCATCCAGCCCTGCTCGCGCGCCATCCAGCTGGCGATGCGCAGCGCGAAGCACTTCTTTCCGAGCAGCGCGTTGCCCCCGTAGCCCGAACCCACGCTCCAGATCAGCTTCTCCTCGGGGAAGTGCACGATAAACCGTCGATCGGGATTGAGATCGGCGAGCGAATGCAGCCCGGGGACGAAATCTTCCGAATTGCCGAGCCGGTCGAGCGCCACTTTGCCCATGCGCGACATAATCCGCATGCTGGCCACCACGTACGCGCTGTCCGTAATCTCCACGCCGATCCTGCTGTACGGCGATTTCGCCGGGCCCATGATGTAGGGCACCACGTACATCGTGCGTCCCTTCATCGCGCCATCGAAGAGCGGCCGCAGCTTGGCCTTCGCATCGGCCGGTGCCATCCAGTTGTTGGTGGGGCCGGCATCCTCCTTGCGGCGAGTGCAGATAAAGGTGAGATTTTCGGTGCGGGCCACGTCGTTGGGATTGCTTCGGTGCAGGTAAGAATGGGGGAATGTCTTCTGATTCAGGGACGTGTACGTGCCATCCCGGAGCATTTCATCCGTTAAGCGCTCGTTTTCGGCCTCCGTGCCATCGCACCATACGATCTTTGAGGGCTTCGTTAAACTTGCCGATTCTTCCACCCATTTTTCCAGCGGTGTGGACACCATGCCTCCTGGGCTTGTACGCGGGAAAGCCGCCTATTCGTGCGGGCCTACGCGTTATGAAAGCAATTAAAACCAATCGTAAATGTAAGAACAAATTTTAGGACACGATTTCCCGAAATGCAAGGAAACGGGGAGGAAAGCCTCGCGCGCGTGACGGATGCTATACTCGCGCCGCGATGTATGCCCGGAAGTTACAAGCCGAGATGGAGATAGCCGGCGAGCGGCGGCCCGTCCCGCTCGATTGGCTCGATAGCTTCTGCATGCGCAATTTTACCGGCTCGGGAGAATTCGACGACACGCTGTCGACAGCCGAAGGCCGCCTCGAGGCGGGCCTCAGCGTCGATCCGGAGCGCCTCGCGGCCGCCATGAGCGAGTGGTTCACCAAGCGCGGCAAAGGGAACGGACAGGCGGTCAAAGTGGTGCTACGGCCAGCGGACTGAGGGGGCGCTTCTCGCAGAATCAATTTCGAGGAGCTGGACTCGCCTGCGATGATTGGGGCGTTGCAGCGGTCACCGCCGCGAGTCCAGCCCCTCTGATAGCTTTGACGCTGCAGCCGCGGGATCGTTAGCCTTCGGCAAGCCGATTCAAAAGCGGCGGCTCGCGCGCCGCTCGGGACCAGTATAAGGAACCGGTTCGCGAGCGAGCGCAGCCCTGATTCGCGGCAGCGCCTCTCGCGCAGCGGCTTCTCCCGCGGCCACGAGCTCGGGTGTCCTGGCGAATTCGTCCCACAGCACGTGATGGACGTTGGGCTCGATCAAAATGTCGGTAGCGGCGCGCCAGGGCTGAATCGCGCCGATCTGGATGATCGAGAAAGACCGGCTGATCACTTCGATCGTATTGCGCGGGCGGTCGCCGATCAGCCCGGGCTCGAGATGGACCCCGATCACGACTTCCGCGCCCATCCGTCGTGCCGCCGGCGCGGGAACCGCCTCGGTCAGGAACCCATCCACAAGAATCCGCCCGCGATATTCGACGGGGAGAAACAGCCCCGGGTAAGCACACGATGCCCGCAGCGCCGGCGCGATTTCGCCGTTGGTGTAATACACGGATTCGCCGGCAATGATGTCGGTGGCGACGATGCTCAGCGGTCTCTTCATCTCGCTGAAGTCGCTGACGGTGGTGAATTTGTGCAGGAAAAGGTCGAGGCGATCATTCGAAGCCATGCCCATCCGCGAGAGCGTCCACCGGCCGAAATCGCGGAAGGTGGTCTCGCTGCCGTGCAGCTCCATCGTCGCAAGCGACGTGCCGCTGGCGTAGGTGGCGGCGATCAGGGCGCCCACGCTGGTGCCTGCAATGTAGTCGATGGGAATATCGTTTTCTTCGAGGACGCGCAGCACGCCGATATGGGCAATCCCGCGAGCGAATCCTCCGCCCAGCGCGACGCCTACCTTCGGGCGCTCGCCGTTGCCTGCGTAAGCAAACGACCTAAGGCCTTGGACGGCCCTGGTCAGCCATTTCGACCCCTGCGCCATGTGCCGTTGCCCTCACCCACCGACTGCAACTCTATCAAAGTTGGGGAACGCCTGGGGATTCCGGTTGACCCTCGTTGGCGCTTTTGCAACCATGTGCCACTGCAAGGTGGTTCCTGAATACTCGTTAGGAGGTCGGAGCTTTAGCTCCGACATCCAGCGCGAAGGAAAGCTGGGCTTTAGCCCCTGAAGAAAGTCTTTGTTGCCTCCGCGGATATTTGTGAGACAGCTTCTGGCGAAAACGGCGAAAATGGCGAAGATGCACGTGCGGCAAAAGGCTGTTCGATGAGGCGCCCGGTCGAAAGGGCGGCGGTGCTCGGCGCCGGAACGATGGGCGCACGAATCGCCGCACACCTCGCCAACGCCGGCATCCCGGTCTATCTTCTCGATATCGTCCCGCGGGAATTGAACGCCGAGGAAATCCGCAAGGGCCTCGCGCTCAGTCAGCCGGCGGTCCGCAACCGGATCGTGCTGGCCGGGCTCGAAGCGGCGAAGAAGTCGAAGCCCGCCGCATTCTTTGCGCCGGAAACCGCGCGCCTCGTCACGCCGGGAAACCTCGAAGACAACATCGCCTGGTGCAGCGACGCGGACTGGATCATCGAAGCAGTCGCCGAGAATCTCGAAATCAAGCGCAAGCTTTTCGAGCGCGTCGAAACCGTGCGTAAGCCCGGCACGCTCGTCACCACCAACACCTCCGGCCTGCCGATCCATCGGATGGCCGAAGGCCGATCCGAGGATTTCCAAAAGCATTTCGCTGGCGCGCACTTTTTTAATCCGCCGCGCTACCTGAAATTGGTCGAGCTGATTCCTGGGCCGAAGACGCTGCCCGAAGTGATCGCCGCGCTCGACGAAATCTGCGACGTCACGCTCGGCAAGGGCGTGGTGGTCGCGAAAGACACGCCGAACTTCATCGCCAATCGCATCGGCACGTTCTCGATCCTGAAGGCGTTCTCGGAAATGCAGGCGCTCGATATGACGATCGAGGAAGTCGACGCCTGCACGGGCCCCGCAATCGGCTGGCCCAATTCGGCGACGTTCCGAACCGCGGACATCGTCGGCCTCGATGTCCTCGCGCACGTCGTGAAAAACATCTACGAAAGCGTCCCGGACGATGAATCGCGCGAAATGTACCGCGTCCCGGCGCTGCTCGAAGCGCTGATCGCGAAAGGCTGGCTCGGCGAAAAAACCGGCAGCGGATTCTACCAGCGCGTCAAAAAGGGCGGCGACTCCGAGATCCTCACGCTCGACTGGAAAAAGATGGAATATCGCCCGCGCGAAAAAGGCGAAACTCGGTTCGATCGAAGCAGGGAAGGCGATTGAAGACACGCGCGAGCGGATTCGCGTGCTCACCGCGCCCGCGCTCGAAGGCAAAGGCGGCGACAAGGCGAGCCGCTTCCTCTGGAATTGCCTCAGCGAAACCTGCCTCTACGCCGCGCGCCGCATTCCCGAAATCGCCAACAGCATCGTCGACGTGGACCGCGCCATGCGCTGGGGATTCGCGTGGGAACTCGGCCCGTTCGAGGTGTGGGACGCCATCGGCGTCGAGCGGATGGCAAAGGCGGTCGAGCGCGAAAGGAAGCAGTTACCGCCGCTCGTCGCGAAGGTGCTCGCGTCCCCGGCGAAATCCTTCTACCAGACAGAAAAAGGCCGCACGAGCTATTTCGATTTCGCCTCCTCAGCGCTCAAGCCGCTCGAAGAGCCCCCGGGAATCCTCATCCTGAAATCGCTGAAAGAGCGCACGCCCGTCGTGCAGGAAAATTCCGGCGCGAGCCTGATCGATCTCGGCGATGGCGTGCTCTGCTGCGAATTCCACGCCAAGATGAACGCGATCGGCGGCGACATTTTCGCCATGCTGGCGGCGGGCGTCGCGCGCCTCGAAACCGAATTCGAGGCCATGGTCATCGCCAACCAGGCGCCGAATTTCTCCGCGGGCGCAAATCTGATGCTCCTGCTGATGACCGCGCAGGAAGGCGAGTGGGACGATCTGCACCTCGCCGTCCGCCAGTTCCAGCGCGCGAATATGGCGCTCAAATATGCGCCCCGGCCGGTCGTCTCCGCTCCGCAGGGTCTCGCGCTCGGCGGTGGCTGCGAAATCAATCTCCACGCCGCGCGGATTCACGCCGCTGCGGAGGCGTATATCGGCCTGGTCGAGGCAGGCGTTGGCCTGATCCCGGCCGGCGGCGGAACGAAGGAAATGCTCATCCGTGCGAACGAGCACGCCTCCGGCGGTGATAATCTCGATCTCATGCACGCGCTGCGGCCCGTCTTCGAAAATATCGCGATGGCAAAGGTTTCGACCAGCGCCGAAGAGGCGCGCACGCTCGGCTACCTGCGCCCGTCCGACCTGATCGCGATGAATCGCGATCGCCAGGTGGCTGACGCAAAAGAAACGGCCCTTGCGATGGTCCGCGCGGGGTATCATCCGCCGGCGCCGGCCGAAATTCGCGTCCTCGGCGAGGAATTCTTCGCTGCGGCGAAGCTCGCGATTCACATGCTGGTCCGCGGCGAATTTGCCACCGAGCACGACGCCGTTGTCGCCCGCAAGCTCGCCTACATCATGGCCGGAGGCGGCATCACGGCGGCGCAATCCGTGCCGGAGCAGTACCTGCTCGACCTGGAGCGCGAGGCATTCGTCAGCCTCTGCGGCGAGCGCAAGACCCAGGAGCGCATCGCGCACACCCTGAAGACCGGCAAGCCCTTGCGGAATTAGAGGCACGTTTCACCCTTTGGCTTTATGCTACGTTCTATCGGCTAAACACTGGTGAGTCCAGATTGAAGATTTTCCGGATCGAGATCGAGAGATACCGAGCATCATGGACGGCGGCATTCTTCGTCTTTGGAGCGTTCCTACACCTTTCGGTCTGGAGGTGGTGGGTCCATCTGGAGTACGCCGGCTCGCCAGCCAATTCCCGGATATTCGTTGATGCGCCGTTGACCAATATCGCCGTTCCAGTGGTCACCGGAGTCTCAGCGGCCTTTTTCTTTAGTCGATTTCTTCGCAAGACGCTCAGGCCGGGCCGCTGCCCGGCCCCTTGAGACGATGGCGAAAGCTGGCTTGTACGGATTGGCGGCGACCTTTTGCGGCTTCGAGGCCTTCTACATCCTGGCGTCGATTTATCTCGCTGCGTCTCCGCACAGTCCCGTGCACGCCCCAAACGTCGGTATGATCCCCGGCGTTGTGCCCCTGCTGATGATCGAATTCGTTTCGTTCGGTGCGTTCCCGGTGGCGACGTGCTTGCCCTTTTCGTTCCTTTTCGGCTCTCTCGCCGGTTTTGCGATTTGGAAGGAATGGAAGCACAGGTTTGCCGGGGCGCAGGCCTGAGTTCGGTCAGTCGGTCGATGCAACGTTTTCGGGTGCGGCAGATTCTTAGGAGCGTGCGGAAGTCCGGACGCGCGCAACTCGCGGGTTCTTCGAATCATAAAGCGAAAAACAGGGGCGAATGAGATGAGGATGCGGAATCATATCGGGCTGCTTCTGCCCGCAGCGGTTGCAGCGGCGGGCTTGTTCTTCATGGCAGCCTGTGGCGGAGGCAGCGGCTCGACTCCCGTTCCGCCCACGCCGACGCCCAGCGCCACCGGCCCGATCGCGATATTCCCCGGAACGGTAAGCGTGCCTGTCGGCGGCGAGGCTCAGTTCAGCGCATTCCTCGCAAGCGACCCGACCGCCACATTTACATGGAGCGTATCGTCCGCCGGCGGCACGATTGACGGCTCGAGCGGTTTGTACACCGCGCCCGCATCAATCCCATCTCCCGCCACCGTCACGATCACTGCGAAGAGTTCGAGCGCCACAGGCACGGCTCTGGTCACGATCGTGGCGGCGCCCGCAGGCGGAGTCGCGATCACTCCGGCGGTCGTAGTGGTCCCGGCAGGAGCGCCGTTCAAATTCTCGGCCACCGCGAACGGAAATCCCGTGACGCCCACCTGGCAGGTCGCCGGAATCACGGGCGGCGACTCAATCCACGGCTTTATCGATCTCAACGGCAATTTTGCAGCGCCGCTCACTCCTCCTCCGGGCGGCTCGACCGCGGTCACGGCGCTGAGCGGCGGCAATTCGGCCACCGCGACGGTGGTCGTGGTGTTCTCGAACGCATCGCTCAATGGCCAGTACGCTTTCTCCTATTCGGGCGAGGATAGCAAAGGGCCGTTGATGGTGGCCGGCAGCTTCACGGCGAATTCTTCGGCGGCATCCATCACCGGCATCGAGGACTACAACAGCACCGCGCAAGCCCCGGTCACTGCTTCTCCCGTCAGCGGCACATATTCCGTGAACCCGGATGGCAGCGCAACCGCCACTCTGACCGACGCCGCGGCGGGCGGTTCGGCGACCTGGAATCTCACGCTCGTCGGAAGCGCGCAGGGACAGCCGTCGCCGCGCGCGCTCCTGGTCCGGTTCGACAAGACAGCCGCAGCGAGCGGCGAAGCCGACATGCAGGACACGACGAAGTTCGCCCTCGGATCCTTCAACCAGAATTACGCCTTCAATCTTTCGGGCCGCGACGCGAGCGGCAAGCCATTGCAGATCACAGGCATGCTCCATGCGGATGGCGTCGGCGTAATCGGCCTGAATTTGTGCAAGGACGATATCAACGACGCCGGCACCAATACGGAAGCTGCCGCCGATACGACGCTGCACGGGCTCTTTCAGGCTGATACAGCTAATCCGAATACCCTGGCAACGAATGGGCGCGGGACGCTTCAGTTGATCTACGGCTCGACCGCCGAAATTCCTGCGTTCGACAACACCACGTTTACGTTTGCCTTCTATATTGTTGACGCCACGCACCTGAAGATGGTCGAGACCGACGCAAAAGCGACGGCGCAGCTTGCGGGCGATCTCTACAGCGCGCCGAATATCGACGGTTCGTTTTCAGCGTCGAGCCTTCCGAAGGGCAACTACGCCTTCACGCTCAACGGATCGAACCCAAGCGGCACGAAGGCATATGCGATCGGCGGCGTTCTTGTGACGAGCGGAAGCAGCAGTGTGAGCTCGGGCGTGATCGACGGGAACTTGGGCAACGATCTCACCCTCACCGCTTCCTCGTACTCGGTCGATACCAGCCTCGGGCGGATTCTCTTCACGCTGACCATCGGATCCTCCACACGCTATTTCGCCGGCTACACAACCACGAGCGGAACGGTCGAAATGATCGAGCTCGATACGGACCTGCAAGCGAACGGCACGGCATACTTGCAGTCCAGCATGGCCATTCCGCAGGGAAGTTTCGCCTTCAATTTGACGAGTAACGGCAATACGAGCTCGTTCGAGGAAGAAGACGTGATCGGCCAGATTGCGGTGCCGGGCGGCGTTATCATCCCGCAGGGAAATATCGACGTCGACGACAGGGGCACGTTGACCGTGGGAACGCCCATCGAGAATACCAGCGCGATTGTCGCGCCTGATTTGAACGGCCGCGGCACGCTGACTCTCGACACGCACCCCGCATCCTACTCGCTCGCCTACTACGTGGTGAGCAACACCGAGGCTCTCGCCGTCCAAATCGACGGGCAGCGCGTCGCGACAGCCATGATCGCGCGGCAATTCTAAAGATTTCGCGCGAAATTTCCGCGTGTCATAAACAAAAACACCCAAGTACCAAAGTACTATTGCCGCCCCACGCCATCGCTTCGAGAATCGAAATAGGCCAAGTAAAATCGCGACTTTTCAGGGAACGGCGCTGGGCCGTTCGTACTACCTATCATGACCCCACTGAAAGAAACGCTGGAGATTGGTCAGGCCCCGGTTTCCCAGGAGGGAAGCCGCCCGAAGCCCGACTCCGGCCATCTGCGCTCCGACGCCGTTTCGCTGGATGTGCCCGTAAAGGTGCACGGATCGCGCGTCGTCGAAGTGATCCGCGCAACGACCTCGCACACCGAGCCATTTGAAGAAGAGACCAGCACCATGATCGTGTTCCCGCTCGGCGGCGTGCTCAAGATGGCCACGCAGGTCAGCGTGGGTCAGGCGATCGTTCTCACGAATCTGAAGACGCGCCAGGATGCAATTTGCCGCGTCGTCAAGACGCGCACCAATCCCAACCTGCATTCCTACGTCGAAGTCGAGTTCTCTCATCCTCAACCGGGATACTGGGGCGTTCGCTTTCCGTCGGATGGCCCGGAACCATCTCAGAAGGTGGCCTCGCCCGCCGCCAGCGCCCCGGCCGTTCCGGCGCGAGTCACGCCTGTAGCAGCTCCGATTTCGGCGCCTGCGCCAAAGGTTGAAATCCCAAGAATCCAAATCAACGAACCGAAGCCGGCTCCGCCCGTTCCCGTCGCGCCTGCCGCGATTGAAACGGCTGCGCCCGTAGCGCCGCCGAGCAGCCATACAGTTCAAGTGCCGGCGAGCACGCCCGCTTCAGCATCCTTTTCGCTCGACCAACTGCGCGGAGATATGAGCGCGGCGCCTGCTGTGCCGTTCCAGACCGCTGAGCGAGTGAAGGGCGTTGAGCTGCATCAGGCAGAAACTCATCATGAAACGGAATCTTCCGCAGCGCACGAAGCTCCCGCCGCGCACGAGCCGCCCACGTTCGGCCGTTTCGCCGCAAGCGCTGGGTCCGGCGATGACTATGCTCCGGCGCGCCCAGCCTTCGGGGCGGGCCTTGAATACAGCCCGCTCGGAACGGCGGCCGAAAAGAATCAGAAAGAGGGCAGGAACTGGGCGCTCATCGCCGCGTGCGTTGGTCTGTTGGCGGTAGCAGCTGGGAGCGGAGGCTTTTACTTTCTCCACCAGCGGCCAGCCACGCAGCGCGTTGCAGCGATAGCCCCTGTCGCAGCGAACCCGGCGGCGGTTCCAGCGCCCGTGCAGCAAGCACCGGCTGCGGCCGCGCCGAGCGCCGCTCCAGCGCCACCTCCGTCGGCGGAATCCCGTTCGCGTCAACCGGAACCGAGCAATGCCGGCGAGGCTGCGCCGAGCAAGCCGGTTCAATCGCCACTTCAGTCAAGAGCTTCCGAATCGGCTAAACAGAAGCCCGCGCCCGCCGTGCCCGACATGTTTGGAGCGCTGAACGCGCACCCCTCTACGGCGGTGCGCAGCGGCGCCGCGGAAGGCGGAGCGGCCCCATCGATCGACGGTGGCGCGCTCGCCGCCGGCAGCCAGGGCGTCGCGCTTCCGTCGGACTCTTCGCCGGCGAATCTCCCGCCGCCCCCGCCGCCTGTGACGCAGGCTGCGCCTGAAGGTCCGTTACCCGTTGGGGGGCAGGTCAAGGCGCCGCAGCCGCTTTCGTCGCCCGCCGTCGTCTATCCTGAAATTGCGCGCCAGGCAGGCATCGACGGCAATGTCGTGGTGCGGATCGTGATCGACAAGTCGGGCAACGTGACGGACGCAAAAGCACTCTCCGGGCCGATGCTGCTGCGCGACGCCGCGGTTAACGCGCTCCGTGGCAGGAAATACATCCCGTCGAAGCTCGATGGCCGTCCGATCTCCGTCGAAATGCTGGTGACGATTCAGTTTCGCCGCTGACCCGCGCAGCCTACGCAACGTGGTAGTACAGATAATCCTGTCTTTGTTCTTCGTTTTCGCAACCGCTCCCGCGCGGTTGCTTTTTTCTCCCTGCTGTCATCCAATAGTGTAGTTTCGGGCGCAAGATTCGCCGCGAAGCGAGGTGCACGATGCGAGAAGCCGTCATTGTTAGCTCGGTTCGCACGGCAGTAGGGAAGGCGCCGAAGGGCACGCTGCGCGCCACGCGTCCCGACGATCTGGCCGCGCTCACGATCAAGGAAGCGCTGGCGCGCGTAAAAGGCCTCGATCCCGCCGAAGTCGAAGACGTCATCATCGGCTGCGCCATGCCCGAGGCCGAAGCCGGCATGAACATCGCGCGGATCGCTTCGTTGCGCGCGGGCCTGCCCGTCAGCTCCTCGGCGATGACCGTGAATCGCTTCTGTTCCTCCGGACTGCAAACAATTGCTCTCGCCGCCGAGCGCATCATGGCGGGCCAGGGCGACGTCGCCATCGCCGGCGGCGCCGAATCGATGAGCATGATCCCGATGGGCGGTCACAAAATCGCTCCGAATCCCTGGCTGATGGACAACTACCCGGATACCTACCTCAACATGGGGCTCACCGCCGAAAACGTCGCGAAAAAATACGGCATCACGCGCGAGGAGGCCGACGCGTTTTCCTACGCGAGCCACCAAAAAGCGCTGGCGGCAATCGCCGCAGGCAAGTTCAAGGATGAAATCGTGCCGGTCGAGGTGAATTACACTTCGATTGAAGGCGGCGCGAATGGCTCAAGCAACAGCGCCAAGCCGAAGACCCAGAGAATCGTCTTCGACACGGATGAAGGCCCGCGCGCCGATACGTCGCTCGAAGCGCTGGCGAAACTCCGGCCCGTCTTTCACGCGCGCGGCGTCGTCACGGCAGGGAACAGTTCGCAGACGAGCGACGCAGGCGCAGCATCCGTCGTAATGAGCGCCGAGCGCGCTCGCTCGCTCGGACTGAAACCGCTCGCTCGCTTCGTTTCCTTCGCAACGGCAGGCTGCCCGCCCGAGGTGATGGGCATCGGCCCGGTCTACGCGATTCCGAAAGCGCTCAAGATCGCAGGCCTCACGCTCGATCAGATCGACGTGATCGAGTTGAACGAAGCCTTCGCGGCCCAGTCGCTTGCCGTCATCAAGACGCTCGGCCTCGACCCGGCGCGCGTCAACGTAAACGGCGGCGCGATTGCGCTCGGCCACCCGCTCGGCTGCACCGGCGCAAAGCTCCTGGCCACGATCTTGCGCGAGATGGAGCGCCGCAACGCCCGCTACGGCATGGTCACCATGTGCATCGGCGGCGGCATGGGCGCAGCCGGCATCTTCGAGCGCGTCGCCTAGTAGCGCCGGCGTCCCGCCGGCTCTTTCGTGGAACCGCTGGTTTCAGCCCTTAAACTGACCCAGCGCCGTGACCGCGTGGCTCTTTGCCCCGACGAAAGATCACGCGCGAAGCGCGAAAGGTGGAAGCGTGAGCCTTTAGGCTCGCGAAAAGCTCGCTCTAACGAAAGGGCTTCAGCCCCGGGCCCCCGCGTTATCGCGCTCGCACACCGCCCATTGCGTTGCGCGCTTCGAGGCGCGAGAATCCGTACACGCAAGTCTTGTCACAAGCGAGGGAATAGCATGGCGACAACACCGGTTTCCCAGGCCCTGAATCGTGGCGGCGCGTTTCTGGTCGTATCGACCAGCCCGGAAGATGTCTTCACGCCCGCCGATCTCACCGACGATCAGCGCCTCCTCGGCCGCACGCTCGAGGAATTCCTCGCAAAGGAAGTGGTCCCGCACATTCCCGAGCTCGAAAAGCACAAAGAAGGTCTCATGCCGGAGCTGGTCCGCAAGGCGGGCGAGGTAGGCCTTCTCGGCGCGGGAATTCCGGAAGAATATGGCGGCGCCGCCCTCGACAAAATTTCGATGACGATCGTCTCCGAAAAGCTCAGCGCCTATCCCTCCTTCATGGTCTCGTTCGGCGCGCACACTGGCATCGGAACGATTCCCATCATCTATTTTGGCACCGACGCGCAAAAGCGAAAGTACCTCCCGAAGATCGCAACTGGCGAATGGCTGTCCTGCTATGCGCTCTCGGAGCCTCAGGCCGGATCGGATGCGCTCGCGGCGCGCACTCGCGCAGTGCTCTCGCCCGACGGCAAGAGCTGGCTCCTCACCGGCCAGAAGATGTGGATCACCAGCGGCGGATTCTCCGATGTCTTCATCGTATTCGCGAAAGTCGACGGCGAAAAGTTCTCCTGCTTCATCGTCGACCGCAAGACGCCCGGCTTCTCCGTGGGTGCCGAAGAAAACAAGATGGGCATCCGCGGCAGCTCCACGGTCCCGCTCTTTTTCGAAAACGCGGCGATCCCCAGGGAAAACCTGCTCTACGAAATCGGCCGCGGCCACATCGTCGCTTTCAATACGCTCAACGCCGGCCGCTTTTCGCTCGGCGCGAGCTGCGTCGGCGGCGCCAAAAGCGTCCTCGCGATCGCCTCGAAATACGCGAAGGAGCGCACCGCCTTCGGAAAATCGATTTCCGAGTTCGGCTTGATCAAGGCCAAGCTCGGCGAAATGGCGATTCGCACCTATGCGCTTGAATCGATGATCTACCGCACGGCGGGCACCATCGAAGCCGCGGTTTCTGCTGAAGGCAAAGACAAAGTCCAGCAGGCCATGCAGGTCCTCGAGGAGTACGCCATCGAGAGCTCGATCAGCAAGGTCGTCGGCAGCGAAACGCTCGACTACTGCGTCGACGAAGCCGTGCAGATCTTTGGCGGCTATGGCTTCCACGAGGATTATCCCGTCGCGCGCATGTATCGCGATAGCCGCATCAATCGCATTTTCGAAGGCACCAACGAAATCAACCGCCTCGTCATCATCCAGATGCTGATGAAGCGCGCCATGTCGGGCGTCCTGCCGCTGATCCCGGCCGCCATGAAGCTGGGCGAGGAACTCCTGTCCGGGCCGTCGTTTGAAGAAACCCCGAGCGGCCCATTCGCCGAGGAAGAAAAATCCCTCGCGCAGGCCAAGAAAATCTTCCTGCTGGCCGCGGGCGCGGCGGTGCAGAAATTCCGCGATCAGCTCGCCAACGAGCAGGAAATCGTGGGCGCGCTCGCCAACATCGTGATGGATGTCTACGCAATCGAATCATCGCTGCGCCGCGCGCAGAAATCAGCCGCCGCAAAAGGACAGTCCTCCGCGCTGATGGCCCAGGCGACCGTCGCGTTCACCTACGACGCGATGGATCGCATCGAAAAAGAAGCGCGCACGGCGCTCGCCGCGATCGTCGATGGCGATATGCTCACCACGCAGCTCGCAGCCCTGCGCCGCCTCGCCAAGCACGCGCCGATCGACGCGATTTCGATTCGCCGCCGCATGGCCGACGCCGTTCTCGCGCAGGATCGCTATCCCTTCGACGGCCGCTGACCCGATCCAGGATTTCATGTAGACACGAACTGGCGCTGTGCCGCTCTGGTTCGCTTTTGTACAATCTTCCTCTCTCATTTCCGTCTTTCGGAAGCAGATTTCCGCTGGCTCACTCTGAGACTTTCATAGCTCATTTCATTTCAATGAGTTACTCCAGACTCCTTTGGTAGCCCCTGTGCATCCAAGCCAAGTGGAGGGAATTGAAAGTCGATGAACACGGTACTAGCCCAGCTGGAGGGATTTGCGAAGGATCTGATTCAAAAGGCGAAAGTGCGCAAGGGACTTCTGTCCATTGCCGCCGCGTTTTTCATTCTGCAACTTTACTTCGTGCGCGCGTTGATCGCCGCCGAACTCATTTTCGTGATGTTCTTTCTCGTGATTCTCGCGGTGGTGGGAATCGCTTACGCGCTCGGGTCCATTGGCGAGCGGGGGCTCGCATGGACTGAAGTCGGCGTGCGCGCCATCGCCGGATCGGCGAAGCGCGGATACCTGGCGCTTGAAGAGGAAATCAGTAAAAGGCCATTCCGCCATCCACGTTCAGAGTCTGCCCGGTAATCGCGCTGGCCTGATCGGAAACCAGAAATAGAGCGGCTGCGGCGATCTCGTCGGTCGTCTGCAGCCGTCCCTGCAAAATCCCTTCAACCACGTGAGAGCTCATGGGGCCCAGTCGGCCCGCGAGATCTTTCCACATATTCGTGCCGTCGGTGGGCCCCGGCGCAATCCCGTTCACACGCACGCCCTTCCGGGCGCCTTCGGCGGCCAATGTCCGCGTAAGCCCTAGTAGGCCCGCCTTCGCGGCGGCATACGCGCTGTTCATCTGAAACGCAGCCTTCGCCGCCACGCTCGAGATGTTCACAATCGCCCCCCACTTGGCCTCATACATCCCGGGAACCACCAGCCGGGACATCAAAAAAGCGCTCGTGAGGTTGATGGCGATCACTTCGTCCCACTGCTCGGGAGTAGTCGCTTCGGCCGGAGCCACCGGCCCGAGAATCCCGGCGTTGTTGACGAGAATATGGATCGGGCCAAACGCCTCGCGCGCCGTGCGCACGATCTTCTCGCACTCCGCCGCCTTCGATACGTCCGCTGCCACCGCCTTGGCGCGCCCCCCAGCCTGCTGAATTTCCGCCGCCACAGCGTCGATCTCCTTGCCGCTCCGCGATGCAACAATCACCGCCGCACCCTCGCCGGCCAACTTCCGCGCAATCGCGCGCCCAATGCCTCGCCCCCCGCCCGTAACAATCGCCGTTCTCCCCGTGAGCAGCATGTGCCCTCCGCAAGAAATTCGTGCATGCACGCAAACGCCAGAGGATACCACCCTTAACGCAATTTGCCGCCTCAGCCGCGCATTGGGCGGTGTCTCGATCTCAGATTAGTACAATCCTTCCGTGGCACAGACAATCCTGTCTCTGCAAGGCAGTCCTTCGCTTCACTCGCCCGAGCGCGCGGCAAAAATCCCTTGACACCCAACGGTGCCGAGAATAATCTCCGCGGCACTAGCATCGTCGTGCAACCGGGCCAGGATTAGCCGATGGTCATGAAACGCAAAGGCCGGCTCCTCCAAGTATCCATTCGCGACCGCGAATTGGAAAGCTTGCTTCAGCGCGCCTCGGAAATCACGACCTCCCAGCGGCTGCCCCTGAAGGCGCGCCCCTTGTCGCGCAGGCCGCCCTTTTCGATCGCGCGATAATCCGCCGATCAACTTGGAAAGTAGCCCGTTTTGCGCGAGGATTGTTGTGCCGCATCGCGCGCCCCGCTATTCCCGCGCCGGATAAGTCCGAATCGCGAGAGCCAAAAGGGCGCTTGGGGAGTCAAATCTAAGGAGTACCCATCTGCGCGCCGGAGAAAACAGACTATGGACGGATGCTTGCGACGAAAGAGATTTGCGGGATCGGCAGCCCTTGCGGTGGTGGCCATGGCGTTATGCATCATCGCTTGCCCCGCAGCCCAGGCGCGCCCGCCCCAGGCGGCTGACGTCGTGCGCGTGACGTTGCCCAACGGCCTCCGCGTCATCATCGTCCCCGATCCGCTGGCGCCCGTGGCGACCACCGTCATGAACTACATGGTCGGCTCCGACGAAGCTCCCGATGGATTCCCCGGCATGGCTCACGCGCAAGAACACATGATGTTTCGCGGCAATCCGGATCTTTCGGCCGATCAATTGGCGGCCATCGCGGCGGCGATGGGCGGCGATTTCAACGCGGATACGCAGCAGACCGTCACACAGTATTTCTTCACCGTGCCGAGCGAAGATCTCGATGTCGCGCTGCACATCGAGGCGCTCCGCATGAAGGGCACGCTCGATACGGACGCGCTGTGGGATAAAGAGCGCGGCGCGATCGAGCAGGAAGTGGCGCAGGACCTCTCGAATCCCACGTACGTTTTCTACACCAAGCTGCTCGACGCGATGTTTCACGGCACGCCCTACGATCACGATGCGCTCGGCACCCGGCCGTCGTTCGATAAGACCACGGGCGCGATGCTCCACCAGTTCTACGACAAATGGTACGCGCCCAACAACGCCGTCCTGATCATCGCGGGCAACGTCGATTCGAAAAAAGCCCTGGATGAAATCAATTCGCTTTTCGCCGATATTCCCGCAAAGAAGATTCCCGCGCGCCCTGAGGTTCAGCTCGGCACGGTCACGGCGGCCACGCTCAAGCTCGATACGGATTTGCCCTATGGCCTTGCCGTCACTTCCTTTCGCGTGCCCGGTTCCGACAGTCCCGATTTCGCCGCGCTCAACATTCTGAGCGACGTTCTCAGCAGCCAGCGAGGCACGTTGTATTCACTGGTGCCGGAAGGAAAGGCGTTGTACGCCGGATTCCAGCTCGATGTGATGCCCAAGGCAGGCGTCGCCTACGCGATCGGCGCGTTCCCGCAAGGAGCCGACGGCGAGGGCCTGACCAAGGAGATTTCGCAGATTCTCGCGGATGATCTGAAGAACGGTGTGCCCGCCGATCTCGTCGACGCCTCAAAGCGTCATGAACTCGCCGATGAGGAGTTCCAGAAAAACTCGATCGAAGGCCTCGCGATGGAATGGTCGAATGCCGTCGCCGTCGAAGGACGCCGGTCTCCCGAAGAAGACATCGCCGCGATCTCGAAAGTGACCGTCGATCAAGTGAACGACGTCATGCGGAAATATCTCAATCCGGATGTCGCGATCACCGCCGTCCTTACGCCGCAGCCTTCGGGCAAGCCGATCTCCTCAAAATCCTTTGGCAGCGCCGAATCGCTCGCAGGCAGTCCAACCGGCCCCGTCGCGCTGCCGGAATGGGCATCCGCAGCTTTGGCGCGTCTCGATATCCCGAAGCTCACCACGAATCCAGTCGTCAGCACTTTGCCCAACGGCCTCAAATTGATCGTGCAGCAGGAAAACATCAGCAATTCGATCACCGTCACCGGGCATATCAAGAACAATGCCGATCTAGAGGCGGCCGAAGGGAAAGAAGGCGTCGGCGCCGTGCTCGAAGGACTTTTCCCATATGGCACGCAGACGCTCGACCGCATCGCCTACCAAAAGGCGCTCGACGATATCGGCGCAAACGAATCCGCTGGCGCCGATTTTTCGCTGGCGGTGCTGCCGGACCACTTCGACAAGGGAATGGCCCTGCTCGCCGATAACGAGCTGCATCCCGCGCTGCCCGAAAATGCTTTCAAGGTCGTCCAGGAGGAAACCGCGCAATCGGTAGCGGGCGAGCTGCAAAGTCCCGATTACCTCACGCGCCGTGCGTTCGATGCGAGCCTGTTTCCCTCCACCGATCCGTCGCTGCGGCAAGCCACGCCGCAAACCGTTTCCGCGCTCGCGCTTCCCGACGTACAGGCCTACTACCAGCACGTGTTCCGCCCGGATCTCGCGACCATCGTCGTGATCGGCAACGTCACGCCCGAAAACGCGCGCGCGGAAGTCGAAAAATATTTCGGCGAATGGAAAGCGTCCGGCCCGCCGCCGCCCACAGATCTGCCTACCGTCCCGCCGAATCAGCCGCACGTCACCGCCGTTCCGGATAAAAGCCGCGTGCAGGTCAACGTGCAGTTGGGCGAGACGCTCGGGCTCAACCGCTTCAATTCCGATTACTACGCGCTCGAGCTGGGCAATCACGTCCTCGGCGGCGGCTTCTACTCGACGTGGTTTTATCGCGACCTGCGCGAAAATGCGGGGCTCGTCTACTACGTGGGTTCTTCATTCAACGTCGGGAAGACGCGCGGCATCTACAGCGTCGATTACGCCTGCGATCCGCAAAACGTATCGAAAGCGCGCGCGATCGTCGTGCGCGACCTGAAAGCGATCCAGTCGACGCTCGTCACCGACGACGAGTTGCGCCAGGCGAAAGCCACGCTGCTGCGCCAGGTGCCTCTCTCGGAGGCCAGCGTCGATAGCATCGCCAGCGGCTGGATTCGCCGCGCGACGATTGGCCTTCCGCTCGACGAGCCGGTAGTCGCTTCGCGCCACTACGTCGCGCTCACGCCCGAGCAGGTGAAAGCCGCCTTCGCAAAGTGGATTCGCCCAGACGATCTGGTGCAGGTCACCCAGGGCCCAAATCCCCAGTAACCCAGCGCGCATCCGCCGCGGCATCGGGGGTTGCGAGAAACTGGAAGCGGCGGTATATCTCACCATCGGCCATCCGCCGTCCGGCGCAGATACCGCCGCATGTAGATTCCGAGGATCGCCGCGCAAACAAGCACCGCACCGCCCACCACGAACCATTCCGGCACGTCCGGATATACGGTCGCGTCGAGTACGCGCACCAGAAATGGTCCGCGCGCCGGTTCGATCCCCGCGCGCAACTCAAGCCAGTTTTCCGCTAACGTCAGCGGGCACGGCGGCCACGGCACCGATTCTATGAAAATGGCGTAAATCAGCGACGCGATGTGCAGCGTCCGCAACACTCGCCGCCCGCGCGTTACCGTCCACCCCAGCGCCACCCACGCACACCAAAGCAGGTGCGCGAGCAAAACGGTTTCCACGAGAACGGATGTCGCAAAAATAGGGCACTCACTCTGCCTTGCTGGCAATCAACGATGCATTCCGGGGGGCGCCGCGAATTCGCGCTGACACGAAGATTGGCTCCGGGGCCTGGACTCGAACCAGGATAACCAGCTCCAAAGGCTGGCGTGCTACCAATTGCACTACCCCGGAGTAGCGCAAGAAAGTGTAGCAGACTAGCTCTCGATTTGATCCTGCGCGAACCCGGCCGCAATCCCCCCGTTTGCCGCTCCGCCCCCAATTTGTTAGGCTTCTCAACGCCTTCACGACGGAGAGGTGTCCGAGCGGTTTAAGGAGCACGCTTGGAAAGCGTGTGTTGGGGAAACTCAACCGTGGGTTCGAATCCCACCCTCTCCGCCATCCTCCGCCAAGGCTTCGGATGGCGCGCCATCCGGGCCTTCGCCTTTGACGTTTCGGGTGCCCCATCCTCGTCTTGTGAGGGTGGGGTCTTTGCGATGAGCACCATGCTGGCGCGTGCTCATATCTCAATTACCCATCACGCTTGTGCCCGATTCACACCGAACGCCCGTGCACGCGCGCGAACTCCACCACCTGCCGCCCCACCACGCTGAGCGCGTCGAGAATCTTCTGATCGTTGCACCCGCCCGCCGCGTCAAAGATCGGCTCCGACGTATTCAACGTCGCGCCAAACGGTGTCGGCCACCCGCGCAGCGCATGAACGATCGCGCGCAGCGCCTCAAGCGTCGTCACCGACGCTTGCCATCCCGCCGCCGTCACGATGCATCCGACCGCGCGCCCATCCAAATAATGCCGTTCGTCGTCGCGCAAGTCCTCCAGCAGATCGAGCGCATTTTTCACCAGCCCCGAAACTCCCCCATGATATCCGGGGCTTGCGACGATCAGCCCGTCCGCCTGCCGCACCATATCAACCAAGTGTCGCTGTTCGTCGCTGCGCGCGCGCCCGTCCGGCGTGTAGTGCGGCAGCCGCGCGAGCGCAGCCCCGCTGAAAATCTCAGTGCGCGCCCCCGCTTCTTCCGCCGCGCCCAGCGCCACGCGCAGCGCCCGGTCGGTCGACGACACCTCGCGGGTCGTCCCGCCGATCCCGACGATCAGCGGCGCGCCGTTACGCGCTGCATTCATCGATCTCCCTCGTCTGTTTTCATCACGCCCACTCTCGGCACAGCTCCAGCGCCTCCGCGATCCGGTCGTGCACGAAATTCAGTTCATCGGAACTAATCACATAAGGCGGCAGGATGTAAACAATATTTCCCAGCGGCCGCAGCAGCACGCCCGAGTCGATGAAGAATTTGTAGAGCTTCGGCCGCAGCTTCGACGCGTACCCCGGATCGTCCGCGCGCAGCTCGATCGCCGCCATCGTCCCGATCGCGCGAACATCTCCCACCGCCGGATGATCCTTGATCGCCATCAGCCGCTCGCGATGAATCTCGATGATCATCCCGATCCTCTCGAACACAGGCTCGCGCTGGAAAATCCCGCAGCTTGCCACCGCCGCCGCTGCCGCAATCGGATTTCCCGTATAGGAGTGCCCGTGATAAAAAGTCCGCGCGCGATCGTCGCTCACGAACGCCTCGTGAATCTCGGGGGTGCAAACGGTCGCGCCCATCGGCAGCACGCCGCCCGTGATCCCCTTCGAGAGACATATCAGGTCAGGCTCTACGTCCGCGAGTTCGCATGCGAACATCGTGCCGCACCGCCCGAATCCGGTGAGAACTTCGTCCGCGATCAGCAGCACATCGTGTTCCGTGCACAGCCGCCGCACGCGCTGCAGGAATTCCACCGGATGCACGATCATCCCGCCCGCGCCCTGCAGCAGCGGCTCCACAATCACCGCCGCAATCTCGCCGCCCTTTTCTTCGAGCAGCCTCCGCAGCTGATCGACGCAATCGATCGAGCAGGTCGCGCGCGTTTTGCCCACAGGGCACCGGTAGCAATAAGCGGAATGCGCGCGGTGCACCGGGAACAGCAGCTCGCGAAACGGATCGGTAAATGAAGAAGCGGCCCCCACCGACATCGCTCCCACCGTGTCGCCGTGATACGCGTGATCCAGCGCAACGATCGCCTTCTTCTCCGGCCGCCCGATATTCTGCCAGTACTGCACCGCCATCTTCAGCGCCACTTCCACCGCGGTCGAGCCGTCATCCGAAAAGAAAATGTGCGAGAGATTGGCCGGCAAAATCTTCCGCAAGCAGCCGCGCAGCTCCCCGGCGGCGTCGTGCGTGAATCCAGCGAGCAGCACGTGATCGACTCGCGCCGCCTGCGCCGCAATCGCCGCGACGATCGCCGGATGCCCATGCCCGTGAATATTCACCCACCACGAAGAGATCGCGTCGATCAGCCTCCGCCCATCCTCCGTATATAGATAGACGCCCTCGGCTTTCGTGATCCGCAGCGGCGCCGGGTCGAGCGCTTCCTGCGTGAACGGATGCCAGATTTGCAGCCCAGTGTTCATGCGTCCAAAAGCCGCCTCATGAATATTCTTTAGCGGGTCGGAGCTTGAGCTCCGACATTTCGAACGAAGAAATGATGGGCTTTAGCCCCCGAAGACACTCTTCGCTTTCTCTCGCGTACATTTATGCGACACCTTCCAGTGCCTTCGCGTCGAAATGCTCGCGGAAAACTCGCAGCAGCGCGCCGCAGTCGATTCGCGCCAACCGCGGCACCAAGCCAACCACGGCCGCTCCTCCATAGCGCTCGATCGCCTCGCGATTATCGCGATTCGCCTTGCCCACCATGATGACGCCCCGGACTTCGAGCCGCGCCGTGCGCAGCGCCGCAATCGAAAGCAGCGTGTGATTGATTGTGCCCAGCGTGGTCCGCGTCACCAGCAGCACGGGCAGCCCCAAATGCCGCATCAGATCGGTCATCAATTGCGTATCGTTGATCGGCACCAGCGCCCCGCCCGCGCCTTCCGCGATCAGATTCTCGCGCGGCCCAATCGCCGGCATCCGGATCTTCCGCAGATCGATCCGCACTCCGGCGCGCCGCGCCGCCAGGTGCGGCGAAACGGGCGGCGTAAACCGGTACGCCTCGGGCGCAGTTCGGGCGCGCGGCAATCCCGCGAGCCGCATCACGGTAGGGCGGTCCGCCCCTTCGCGCGTGCCGGTCTGTATCGGCTTCCAGTAAATGGCGTCCAGCGCCGCGCACAGCAGCGCCGAAACCACGGTCTTGCCCACTCCCGTATCCGTTCCGGTAACAAAAAATCGCCTCGCACTCATTTCACAAAACGCTTTCCGGATGATCGCAGCTTTCTCCGACCGCGGGCTGTTTAGGGCGCCGGAGCTTTAGTTCACCCAGAGCCTCGAAGGGCTCCGACATTGAGCCCAGGCAAAAATGGGCTTTAGCCCCTGAAGAAACTCCGGCCATGCCTTCGCCTTTGACGTTTCGGGTGCTCCATCCTCGTTTTGTGAGGGTGGACCTTTGGGCAAGCACCCGCGACCAGATCATTCTCGCACCCAGTTACCGATCCCTTTCCGCTCGGACCGAGGTTTTGTAGCGGCCGCCTCGAATTTAGGCGGGCGCCTTTTCGTTTCAAGCGACGCGAGCGACGCCGCGTCCCGTGTGTTTGCGCAATTTCTTCTAGGCATGCACGACGCTTGCGGAAACAGAATGCGGCAACGATTTGTGCGCGGCGGAAATGGCGGAGACGAGCCGCCGAATATCGTCGAGCGTCACCTTGCTCGTCAGCGAGATACGAATCCGCGCGGTCCCGGCCCGAACCGTCGGCGGCCGGATCGCTTTCACCGCGAATCCGCCGCGCTGAAGTTCACCCGCCACGTGCAGCGCCGCTTCGTTCGTGCCAAGGATCACGGGCACGATCTGCGTAACGCTCGTACCGCACGTCAATTCCGCAGCCATAAGCCCTTCGCGCAGCGCCGAAGCAATCGCCCGAAGATGCGCGCGTTCGGTATTCGCGGCGCGCGCCAATGCAAGAGCCGCTCGAATCTGCCCGGCGAAATACGGCGGCATCGCCGTGCTGAAAATAAATGTCCGCGCGCGATTAATCAGGTGCTCCCGCAGCGCTGTGCCGCCGCACACAAACGCCCCCGCACTCGCCAGCGCCTTCCCGCACGTATGCACGATCGCGAGCATTTCGCGCTCGACGCCCATCTCAGCCGCGATTCCGCGTCCCTCGGGTCCCCACGCTCCGGTAGCGTGCGCCTCATCGACAACCACCGCCGCATCGTACTTGCGCGCGAGCGCCACCAGCGCCGCGAGAGGCGCAATGTCGCCCTCCATGCTGAAAACAGTCTCGCTCACGATCACTCGCGTGCCAGCACCGTGCGCGGAATCGCGCAGCGCGCCCTCGAGAAACTCCAGATCGCCATGCGGGTAGATCACTTTCGCGGCGCCCGAAAGCCGGATGCCGTCGATCAAGCTCGCGTGAATGAGCGCATCGGAAAAAACAGTATCGCCGGGCCGCAGCAGGGAACCGAGCAGCCCGATGTTCGCCGCGTAACCCGAGCCGAAGTAAAGCGCCGCTTCGGTGCCCGCAAAAGCCGCGAATTCCGCCTCGATCTCTTCCCACTCGCGCGAATTGCCCGAGAGCAGCCGCGAACCCGTCGATCCAACCCGCGCAGCCCGCGCAACCGCCTCGATCGTCGCCTGCTTGAGCCGAGGATCGAGCGAAAGCCCAAGGTAATCGTTCGAGCAGAGATTCAAGCCGGCCGCGTCGTCCAGTATTTCGAGCGTGCGAAATTGCGCCTGTTCGCGCAGCGAATCGAGTTCGCGCGCGATGCGCCGTTCCATCGCGCCATCCCGAGCGTCACGCACCCTGCATCGCCTTCATGCCAAGATTCTCAAGGAGTTGCTGATCGGAGTCCGGCAGAGGATTGGGCGTCGTCAGCAGTTTCTCGCCGGTGAAAATGGAATTCGCGCCCGCGAGAAAGCACAGCGTCACAGCCTCAGCCGACATCTGTCTCCGCCCAGCGGCCAGCCGCACCCGCGACGCGGGCATCAGAATCCGCGCGGTCGCGATCGCGCGCACCATCACCAGCGGATCAAGTTCCTCCACATCCGCCAGCGGCGTGCCCTCATTTCGCACCAGCATATTGATCGGGACGCTTTCCGGATGCGGATCGAGCCGCGAAAGCTCGTGCAGCAGCCCAACGCGATCTTCATCAGTCTCGCCCATGCCCAGAATCCCGCCGCAGCACACGGTAATGCCCGCGTTGCGCACGTACGCAATCGTCTTCAGCCGATCCTCGTAGACCCGCGTCGTAATCACGTTGCCGTAAAATTCCGGCGACGTATCGAGATTGTGGTTGTAAGCGGTCAGGCCCGCGCTCTTCAGCCGCTGCGCTTGCGATTCGGTCAGCATGCCGAGCGTGCAGCACACCTCCATATCGAGCGCCGCCACGCCGCGCACCATATCGAGCACGCGCTCGAACTGTTCGCCGTCCGTCACCTGCCGCCACGCAGCGCCCATGCAGAATCGCGTGGCGCCTTCGCTCTTCGCGCGCTTGGCCGCTTCGCGCACCGCGACCGGATTCATCAGCTCCTCGCGCGCCACGTCCGTTTTGTAATGCGCGCTCTGCGAACAGTACGCGCAATCCTCGGGGCAGCCGCCCGTCTTGATCGAAAGCAGCCGGCACAGCTGGACTTCGTCTGCCTTATGAAAAGCGCGATGCGCGGTCTGCGCCTGAAAAATCAGCTCGGGCAGCGGCAGATGATAGATGCCGCGAATTTCCTCGCGCGTCCAGTCGTGGCGAATGTCCATTTGGTAGCGGCCCTCGTCGGCCCTCAAAGATACTACGACCGCGAGCGATCCCACACCCTCGATTTGAACGTTCAACGAACTTTTGCGGGCCGCAACGTCTGCATCTTTTGCCAAGTAGGGAATTGGACTTTGACGTTTCGGGTGCCCCACCCTCGGTGTGTGAGGGTGGGTCTTCGCCAAAGGAAACTGTCTGGGCGCCGCACTTTCAAAATCTAACCGCCACGTCGAAAAACTGAAAGGGTTCTTCGCGCGGCATGCTTTATCATCTTCGCATGGAAGATTTCACTCGCAGGCCCGAAACCGATCCAACGCAGATTTACATTCAACGCGACGGAATGTACGCGCCCGAACTCGTCGCCGCAGCAACCCTCGGCCTCGATTTCTTTTCCTCGCTGGAAAAATCGCCCTCCGACAAAGCCGCGATTTGCGCCTCGCTCGGTCTCGCCGAGCGCCCCGTCGACGTGATGCTCACCCTCTTTTGCGCGATGGGCTACCTAGAAAAGAAAGACGGGATATTCCAGCCCACGGCGCTCGCCCGCGAATTTCTCGTCCGCGATTCGCCTTGGTTCGTCGGCCCGTACTTCGCCTATTTCAAGGATCGCCCGGTGTATCAGGCGCTGCTTGAAACCCTGCGCACGGATAAGCCCGGCGGCTGGTCCGGCATGAAAGCGCGAAAGCCGTGGGCCGAAGCCATGCAGGACGATGCCTTCGCCCAGGAATTCACGGGCTCGATGGACGCGCGCGGCGTCTACGTCGGCCCGATCATGGCGAATCGCCTCGACCTGAAGAGCTATCGCCACGTCCTCGACATCGCCGCTGGCTCCGGCATCTACGCCTGCTGCATCGTGGCCGCGCACCCGCACATGAAAGCCACGGTCTACGACCGCTCGCCCGTCGACCGCGTCGCCGCGAAGCTAATCGCCAAGCGCGGCTACTCCGATCGCGTCGGCGTCGCGGCGGGCGACATGTTCCAGGATCCGCTGCCCGCGAATTGCGACGTCCATCTCTGGTCCAACGCTTTTCACGATTGGGACGCGCCGACCGTAAAGCAACTCGCCGCGAAATCCTTCGCGGCGCTGCCGTCGGGTGGAATGATCGTCGTCCACGACCGCCATTTGAATCGCGAGAAAACTGGCCCCCTCCGCATCGCCGCGCATTCGGTCTTCCTCATGGCAGGCACGGCAGGCCGCTACTACTCGATCGCCGAAATCGAGGAATTTCTAGGCGCAGCCGGATTCACCAGCTTCGACTATCGCGAGGTAGTCTTGGATTACAGCGTCATCACCGCCCGCAAACCCTAGCGCAGCCACTCACTCGCGGGCTGTCATCCCGACAGAGGCCCGCCTTTGGCCGACGAGGGATCTGCTGTTTCTTTTTCGGCTCGAACCGCGGGCTTCACGGCGCTTCCCACCGCCCCGCCGCAGGCGGCTTCACAGCCTTCGACTATCGCGACGTCATCCTCGACTACAGCGTCATCACCGCCCGCAAACCCTAGCGCAGCCACTCACTCGCGCGCTGTCATCCCGACAGAGGCCCGCCTTTGGCCGACGAGGGATCTGCTGTTTCTTTTTCGGCTCGAACCGCGGGCTTCACGGCGCTTCCCACCGCCCGGATTCTCCCGACCGAAAAATCGCATCAATCACCCGCATATTCCGCACCGAATCCTCCAGCGGCACGGCCACATCGCCGCCCTCGCGAATCGCCCGCGAAAAAAGATCGCCCTGAATCGTGAATTGATCGCACGTAGGAATCATCTCCGCCGTAACGCCCGCGCCCGTCGGATCGCTGGGATTGTCGTCGATCAAAATCCGGCTCGGCTGGTCGTTCGGCGGATTCACCGGCCTTTCAATCTCAATCCGCCCCGTCGTCCCCAGCAGCGTCATCCGCTGGTTATACGCAAGCTGCGTGCTGCAAGTGAACGTCGCTTGGCCGCTCGGAAAATCGAGGATCGCCGAGGTCAAGCGGTCGGTCTTCATCTCCGGATCGCGCTCAATCAGCCCAAGCACGCGCGCCGGCTCGTCGCCAAACACAAACCGCGAGAGCGTCACCGGGTAGCAGCCGATATCGAGCAGCGCCCCGCCGCCATCCGCGACCGAGTTGCGAATATTCTTCGCGTCGCGATTGAAATAGGTGAAGGATCCGGAGACGGCGCGCAGCTCGCCGATGCGTCCGCCGCGAATCAACTCGCGAATGCGCAGCCAGCGCGGGTGCGTCCGCACCATGAACGCCTCCTCGATCTTCACGCCGGTGCGGTCGCGCACGGCAATCAAAGGTTCGGCATCCGCCGCACTCACGCCGATCGGCTTCTCGCACAGGACGTGCTTCCCAGCCTCGGCCGCACGCGTACTCCATGCAACATGCAGCTTGTTGGGCAGCGGATTGTAAATCGCCTCGATCGTCGAATCGGCAAGCAGCTCGTCATACGAACCGTAAGCCTTCGGAATACCGAGCGACTGCGCCGCTCGCTGCGCCTTAGCCAGATCGCGCGACGCAATCGCCGCAATCTCGCACCATTCGCCCTTCTGCATCCCCGGAATCGCGCGCCGCAAAGCAATCGACGCCGCCCCCAGCACCCCCCATCGCACTCGTCGCGCCACCGCTGCCTCCCGCGCCCGCGAATCCGCGCGCGCATCGCCAATCCTATCCCATCTCGGTCTTTTTGGCCTTCGTGGGTCTCCGCCAACATATACCCGCCCCACGGTAGCAAGCACGACCGCAGCCTATCAAAATGTGAACCGACGTAACCGTTCAGTTGATATAATTGAACTGGAGACTTCATTCCATGTCAAAAACGAATAAGAGCGCGGGTATTGTCGTCTCAGCGCTTCACGCCCGCACGAATTTCGGCAATCTTCTGCGGCGGGTGGAAGACGAACGTCGGTCGTTGGTTATCGAAAAGCGCGGAAGGCCGCGTGCCGTGCTATTGAGCCTGCGGGATTACGTGCGGCTTGCCGCTCCGGAGCCCGAGGTTCTGCGAGCCATTGGCGCGGAATCAGAGGCAAAGGGCACGGACAAACTGAGCTCGCAGCAGATCGACAAGATCATCCGGGAGACGCGCGCCAAGCGAACGAAGCGCAAATGATTCCGCTTCGTCTCGTTCTCGATACGAACATCGTCGTCTCTGCCGCTCTCAAGCCCGAAGGCCTGCAACGTACGGTCCTTCTCCTTGCACTAACCAAACCAGCCCGCCTCTACGTCTCGGCGCCGATTGTCGAAGAATATCGGGCCGTGCTCTCGCGGCCGGAGTTTCGGATTCGCAAGGGTCGTCGGCAGCAGCTGTTACAACTTATCGAGAAGAACGCTCGTTTGGTCGCTGCGGCGCGGCAGCTTCAAGTCACGAGCGATTCAAGCGACAATATATTTGTGGAGTGCGCGGACGCTGCCGGTGCGGACTATCTGATCACAGGGAATGTCCGCCACTTTCCGCGATACTGGAAACAAACGAAAATCATCACATCGCGCGAATTTCTGAGCCTGGTGGCACCCCACGTCTTCGCCTAAACAGGCGCCGGACTGAAAAGGCAACGCGGCCCCCGCCATCGCGGCGAAACCATCCAAACTTGGCTTTTTCGCGGCACCTAAGCTGCTTTTAGCCGCCCGACGGGAGCATCATTGATGCTCCCGCCGGAGCAGGTTTGCGTTCGCCGGATATTCGCCCGCCCCGCCCGATGAATAGGAATGCCGGTTAGGGGGTCGGAGCTTCAGCTCCGACATTCAGAGCGAAGAAAAACTGGGCTTTAGCCCCTGAAGACACTCTTCGCATCCGCCGCGAGACAGCTTCTAGCGAGCCGAAGCGCTCACCGGTTTGCGCGTCGCGCGGGCGCGCTCGAGTTCTGTCAAACCTTCGAGCAAGTCCTCGACGAGATCTTCGGCGTTCTCGCAGCCGGGCGACAGGCGCAGCAGCGAATCCGATAGGCCGAGTTGCGCGCGAGCCTCCGCGGGAATCGACGCATGCGTCATCGTCGCCGGATGGCAGATCAAAGCTTTCACTCCGCCCAGGCTTTCGGCTAGCGCGAAGTAGCGGCGCGACGACGCGAACGAAATCACTTCATCCATCGAGCCATCGAGCTCGAACGAAACCATCCCGCCGAATCCGGTCATTTGCTTGCGCGCGATGTCATGGCCCGGATGATCGAGCAAACCGGGGAAGTAGACGCGGCGCACCAGCGGATGGCCGTTCAGCGCCTTGGCGATAGCGACCGCGTTTTCCTCGTGCCGCTGCATCCGCAGTTCGAGAGTTTTCAATCCGCGCATGGTGAGCCAACAGTCGAAAGGCGAAGGCACGGCGCCCGTCGCGTTTTGCAAAAATTTGATCGGCTCGAAAACGGCCGCGTCCTTCGCGAGGGCCGCGCCCTGAACCGTGTCCGAATGCCCGGCAAGATATTTGGTGACGCTGTGCACCACGATGTCCGCGCCCAATTCAAACGGCTGCTGGAAGACGGGCGTGGCAAACGTGTTGTCGACCACCAGCAGCGCACTGCGAGCGTGCGCCAATTTGGCGACAGCAGCGATATCGGTGATCAGCAGCCGCGGATTCGTGGGCGATTCGATCCAGACGAAGCGCGTCTTCGGCGTGATCGCCGCTTCCACGGCGGCGAGGTCGCCCGTATCGATCTGCCGGACCACCACGCCGATCGGCTGAAACACGCGATTCAGAATCCGGTAGGTGCCGCCGTACACGTCGTGCGGGATCATCACTTCATCGCCGGGGCGCAAATACGCCTGCAGGACAGCGTTTTCGGCGGCGATGCCTGAAGAGAAAGCGGCGCAGTGGGCGACGTCTCTCGAGTTCCGCGAGGATTCCTTCAAGGCGCTGGCGCGTGGGATTATTCGTGCGCGAATACGAAAAGCCTTTGTCGTGGCCGGGCGACTCCTGCTCGTACGTGGAGGTTTGGAAAATCGGAGCGACGAGCGCGCCCGTTTCCGGCTCCGACGGCTGGCCCACGTGGATTGCTTTCGTCGAGAACTTCATCAGCGTCACTCCCTTTTCGCGCCCGGCGCCGCGTAACGGACTGTGCAGATGCGGCAAAGCCCGCGCACACGCCGGTGCGCCATAGTGTGAGGCGGAATCCGCAAAGCGGATCGCCGCGCTCTTCGACTTCAGTTTGGGAGTTGAATCTTCAATCGATCCCGAGACCGGGATCAGTTGAGGATCTTATCTCTCCCCACTGGGCAGGAATTAGCACCTTGGCAATTGCACCAGGTTGCTGTGGCTTCGCAGGGCCTGTCCCCTCAGCCACTCTGGATAAGCGCTGCCTCGTCAGCAGCAGGCAAATCCTAGCAAAAGCCGCGTAAATTCGTCAATAGAAAGCCTGGGCAGAACGATGGCTCCGGCGTCTCGCCGGCTCTACCAGGCGATTAACACAGTGTTGGCTCGCCTTGCCATATCCTCGGATTTCATCTAGTATCCTTTGGCCCCCAACCCGCCGGTGGACCCCTGCTCACGATGAAAAGGCGAACCAAGCCTCGCGCTCATGAATTGACGCCGCTACAGAAAGCGCCGAGCGGCATTGGAGGTCTCGACGAGATCACCGGCGGCGGCCTGCCACAAGGCCGCACCACAATCGTCTGCGGCGGTCCCGGCTGCGGCAAGACCATGCTCGGAATCGAGTTTCTCGTCCGCGGCGCTCTCGAATTCGATGAGCCCGGCGTGCTGATGGCCTTCGAGGAGACGCCCGAAGATATCGCCCGAAACGTCGCCTCGCTCGGCTTCGATATCGAAGATCTCGCCGCCAGAAGAAACTGTTCCTCGATTACATCTACGTCGAGCCCAGCGAAATGCAGGAAACGGGCGACTACGACCTCGAGGGTCTGTTTATCCGCCTGCAAAACGCCGTCGAGACGATCGGCGCCAAGCGCGTGATGTTCGATACCCTCGAAGCTCTTTTCAGCGGCTTCTCAAATCCCGGCATTCTGCGCGCGGAATTTCGCCGCCTGTTCCGCTGGCTCAAGGATCGCGGGCTGACCACCGTCATCACCGCGGAGCGGGGCGAAGGCACTCTGACCCGTCACGGCCTGGAGGAATATGTCTCCGATTGCGTGATCCTGCTCGATCATCGAATTCGAGACCAGATTTCGGCCCGCCGCATGCGCATCGTGAAATACCGCGGCACGAAGCACGGCGCGGACGAATATCCCTTCCTCATCGACGAACGCGGAATGTCCGTTCTGCCCATCACTTCGCTGCAGTTGCAGCACACCGTCTCCGACGAGCGCATGTCTTCCGGCGTGCCCGATCTGGACGAGATGCTCGAAGGCAAGGGCTACTTTCGCGGTTCGACCGATTCTGCTCAGCGGGACGGCCGGCAGCGGCAAAACCACGCTCGCCGCCTCGTTTGCCGACGCCACGTGCCGAAGCGGCGAGCGTTGCCTGTACATCGATTTTGAGGAATCACCGAAGCAGGTCGCGCGCAATATGAAATCCGTCGGCATCGACCTCGCGCAATGGTCCGAAAAAGGGCTGTTATTCCACGAAGCGTGGCGGCCCACGCAGTTCGGCATCGAGATGCACTTGCTGCGCATTCACAAGCTGATCGAAAAAGTAAAGCCGAATGCGTAATCCTCGATCCGATCACGAACCTCATCAGCGGCAGCAGCGAAAAGGAAGTCTATTCGATGCTCATGCGCCTGATGGACTTCATGAAAAGCGCGGGAATCACCGCCGTGTTTGTCAGCCTCACCGCGGGCGGTGAAACGCTCGAAAAAACGACGTCGGAATTTCCTCGCTCACCGACACGTGGATTCTGCTGCGAGACGTCGAGCTGAATGGCGAACGCAACCGCTGCCTGTACGTCCTGAAGTCGCGCGGCATGGCCCACTCCAATCAGCTTCGCGAATTCAGGATGGGCAGTGACGGCATTCAGTTGATTCCCGCATACATCGGCCCGGGAGGCGTGCTCACCGGTTCTTCGCGCGTAGCACAGGAAGCGAAGGAAAGGCTGAAGCAGTTGCGCGGCAGGAGGAAGCCCAGCGCAAGCAGCAGCAATTCGCCCGGAAAAGGCTCGCCCTCGAGTCACAGATCGAATCACTCCAAGCTGAGTTGGCGGAAATTGAGGACGAGGCCAAGCGGGTGGCGTCGAAGAACAGCAGCGCGAGGACGAACTGAAACTCGACCGCGAAAAAATGGCCGAGAGCCGCGGCTCTAAACAGTAAGCGGTTCGCGATTCATCGATCCCTGGAACGATAGAGAGATGACGAGGCTGTGCTCATGAAAACCAAGCCCAAGACAGCGAAGCGTTCACCGCCGCTCATCGAATTGCGACTGTACGTGGCCGGGCAGACGCCCAAGTCGCTGGCGGCCATCTCCAATTTGAAAAAGATCTGCGCCAACGATTCGAAAACCCGGTATCACATTGAGGTGATTGATCTTATAAAAAACCCATCGCTGGCGAGGGATCATCAAATCGTGGCAATTCCCACGCTCGTTCGCAGGCTGCCGGTCCCGATCCGCAAGATCATCGGGGACCTTTCCGATACGGAGCGCGTGGTGGTGGGCCTTCAAATCATGCCGCCGAGAAGATCGTAAGCACGAGTACAGGATAGCCCCGATATCCGAGAGCTAAACGAGCGCACAGAATCAAAGCATGGCGAAAGATAACAGCAAAGCACGCAGGTCGAAGCGGCCGCCGAAACGGGCAGTCGCGCTGCGTGGAGCCCGGAATCGCGGACACGCGAATGAGTCTCGGGAGATCGTACTCGCCATCCGCCGCGGCAGAGTCGATGCTCTGGTGATCGAAGGGTCCGAGGGCGAACAGGTGCTCACGCTCCAGGGTTCCGATCATCCGTATCGCGTGCTCGTGGAAACAATCAACGACGGCGTGGCGACGCTCGATCCTGACGGCACAATTCTGTTTGTCAATAATCGTTTCGCCGAAATCATGCACCTTCCTACCAGCCGCGCGATCGGCACCTGCCTCGCCGCTCACGTTTCGCCCGCCGATCGCGAGATGTTGCGCGACTTGATTATCCGGGGCGGCAGAGCCAGCGCGCAGGGCGAAATCACGCTGAATGCAGGGGAAGAACGTTCGCGCATCGTGCGTCTGGCCTTGACTCCCGTCAATAACTCCGAATCCCAGAATATTTGCGTGGTGGCCACGGAGCTGACCGAACTGGTGGAAGCGAATGAAGCGCTGCGATCGAATGAAGAATCGCTCCGGCAGCTTTCCGCCCGCTTGCTGAAGCTGCAGGACGAAGAGCGCCGCCACATCGCGCGCGACTTGCACGACATCACCGGCCAGAAGCTGGCCGCCCAATCCCTGGCCTTGTCGAACGTGCTAAGCCGCGAGGGGCTCGACGCCGATGGGAAGCGCCTCCTCTCGGAGTGCATCATCCTGAGCAAACAGATCGGCGAAGAAGTGCGCACGCTTTCCTATGTCTTGCACCCGCCATTGCTCGATGAACTCGGCCTCTCTTCGGCCGTGAAATGGTACGCGGAGGGCTTTGAACGGAGGACCGGGATTCGAGTCGACGTCGATGTTGCCTCGGATTTCCCGAGGTTGCCACCCGACGTCGAGGTGACGCTCTTCCGGATCGTCCAGGAAAGCCTCAACAACGTTCACCGTTATTCGGGCAGCCAAAATGCCTGGGTGCGCGTGAGGTCGACCCCGGGAAAGATGATCGAAGTCGAGATCAAAGACACGGGCAAAGGCATCAGCCCTGAAATGTTGAACGCAGCCAGCGGAGCCGTGGCTCCCATCGGCGTTGGTATTCAAGGAATGAAGGAGCGGATGCGCCAGCTGGCGGGGAAACTTGAGATTGTTTCTCGCCTTGACGGCGGCACGCGCGTGATTGCGACACTTCCTCTTTCCCGCGTGGAAGCCCCCGCCGCCGCAGCGGAGCCGGCCTCGCTTCTGCCGGATTGGCAAGCCGGATCGTCGGTCGAGAAGGGCGATCGTTTGCGAAAGCAAATCCTGATCGCCGACGACCACGAACTATTGCGCCGAGGCATCCGCGCGATGCTCGAAACGCAGGTCGAGTGGGAAATTTGCGGCGAGGCTGTCGACGGACAGGATGCCGTCGACAAGGCGGCAGCCTTGCGCCCGGACCTGGTGATCCTCGACATCAATATGCCGGTGTTGAACGGCCTGGCGGCCGTGCGTCAAATCCTGCGCAGCGCCCCGCAAACCAAGATCCTCGTTTTTACAGTCCATGACTCCGACCAGACGGAGAAGGAAGTGCACGCTGCCGGCGGCCACGCATACGTTTCGAAAAGCAACGCGAGCGACGATCTGCTGAGAATCGTGAAGGATCTCATCGGTGGCGGCGCCTCTTTCGCTGCCCCAGCCGCCGCGAGCGCTGCGATTTAGCTCGTTCGTCTCGCAGCAATCGCCGCACATTCTCACTTCTCTATTGCAACCGGGTTTGGAGCTGCGCGTATTCGGCTTTGGCTTGCTCGAGGATGGGAATATCGGGGTCGGCGTTTTTCCACAGCGCGAAGAAATCCTCGTAGGCGGCGCGCGCCTTGGCGGTATCGCCCGTGAGGGCGTAGGCGCGGCCGAGGCCCAGATGCGCCAGCGCGCCGATCGGTTCATTTCCAACGACCCCTGAATGGTCGAGAATTTTCTGGAATTCCGCGGTGGCCTGCGTTCCCTGATGTGCTGCGAGGTAGGCTTCGCCGCCCAGGTAAACGGGATACAGCGCGAAGGTCAAGGAGGAGTTTGTCACACCCAGTTCGTAAGGCTCGGCCGCAGCCAGCGCGTTGATTGCGCGCTCGCCATCGCGGTTCCGGAGCGCGATCGCGGCGCGAATCATCGGCAGATAATTGGACTGCTGGATCGTATCTTCGGGAAACCGCTTGTTCAGATCGTCGGCGAGTTGCTCGGCCTGCTCGGGTTCGCCCGCAAGTCCGAGCGCGAGGGCCGAGAGTGCCTGGACCTGTCTGCCGTTTGTTTGCGCGAGGGCAACCCGGGCCTCCTGCTTCGCGGCATCTACGTTTCCGGCCAACGCTTCGCGGAGCGCGGAGTGTGCCTGGAACTCCGCGGCCGTTTCCTTTTCGTCCGCTCGCTGCGCGGAATCAGCGGCTTGTTGCGTCAACTGCCGGCTCTTGGCGAACTGGCCGTTATACGCCGCCGTTTGCGATTCAAGGAAGAGCATCTGATCCTCGACTCCTGCTTTCCCGGTCTCGCTGGCGGCTTGCTGCTCCATCCCGGCCGCGTCGTGTTCAAGGAAAGCGATGTTGTAAAGAACGAGCGGAATCCAGGGCGAGTCGACGTTATGCGCGCGCGCCTTCTGCGCCTCGGCCTTTGCTTGTTCGAGCTTGTCGAGCCACTGGTAGCTGTACATCAGATTCGTGCAATTATTGCCGCTGTTGGGATCGAGCTTCGCGGCCTCGAGCGCCGCGGCGTGAGCCTTCTGGTAGTTCCCCAGGAAGGCGTTAATGAGCCACAGATTCGATTGCGGCTCGTCGTCACGGGGGTACGTTTGCGCCCATAACTGATACGACGTGCGTGCGTCATCCAGATTTCCCGTCACAACGAAGTCGTAGAAAGAAGAAATCGCCAGCTTCTCGCTTTCGCTCGTTCCCTCGCTCAACTCATAGGCCATGCGGGCATTCTCGGCGGCCCGATCGAGTTCGCCCAAGGGCTGATAGCTTTCCGCCAGTCGCAAATACGCCATGGCAAAGTCGGGGTCGAGAGCGATGGCCTTCTCGAAGAGCGGGATTCCGGCGTGGTAGTCATTCGCCTGATTGATGGTTTTGTCGCCGAGGTCGTAGGCTTGCAGAGCCTCGAGAGAAGATGTGGTGGCCTGCTCGAGCGGCGCGTTGAATGCCATCATGGAGGCGTGGGATTCGCCGAGCTTGGCGCGGAGTTGGAAAGCGGCGTCGCCCAGCGCGGCGAGCACCTTTTCTTTGCCGTCGGCGCTCACCTGCTCCTGCACGAGAGGCGCGCCGGTCTCGCAATCCACGGCGTTGAGTCCGATCACGTACTGGCTGCCGAGCGCGGCGATCGACCCCTCGATGTCGACGGTGGCGTTGAGGCGCTGGCACACCTCGCGCGCCACCTGCGGCGTGAGGTGAGTATCGGGCAGCTTCTCCATCAGCCGCAGGGTCTGTGCGATCTGGTCGCCCGTAATGATATTGAGGAACGGCGTCTGCGAGAGCTGCGCGGAGAGGCCCTGGCGCAGCGTGCCGTCGAACACGGGATCGCCCGTCGTGTTCGCGAAATCGGCGATTACGATGGAGTCTTTCTCGGTCATCATCGGCGCGTGACGGAAATGGAAGTAGGCGCCTGCGGCGAGAGCCGCCACGATAATCAATGTTATTGATCCGGCCACGAGCCAGCGCTTGCCTGTTTTGGATGCGTGCCCTTCGCTCGGGGGCACAGCAAGCGGCGCCCCGCCAGAGGATGCTGCTGGACCGGCGCCCGGAAACGCGGATGCCGGTACGGGCGTGCTGTCGTTAGCAGGCACTGATGTGGGTGGCGAAGCGGATGCGGCGGCCGTCGGTGCGGCTTGCCGGCCTGAATCCGAATCGCGCTGAAGGCGTTTCAGGTCCGCGCGCATGTCCGATGCATGCTGATAACGCAGGACGCGATCCTTTTCGAGCGCCTTGTTGAGGATGCGCTCGAACTCCGGCGACACGTCGGGATTCAGCCGCACGGGCGAGGCCGGCGCTTTGTGCAGGATTGCGTCGAAGACGGCCGCGGACGTCGGCCCGGAGAACGCCTGCTTGCCCGTGGCCATTTCGTAGACCACCAATCCAAAGCTGAAGAGATCGCTGCGCGCGTCGATATCCTCGCCCAGGGCCTGCTCGGGCGACATGTAGGCGATCGTGCCGACGGCGGTGCCGGGGCTGGTCAGAAGCGTGGCGTCGTCTTCGATGGTTTCGTCGCCCATCGATGTGTGCGCCGGTGCTCGCTCGTGAGCCAACTGCTTGGCGAGGCCGAAATCGAGCAGCTTGGCGTGGCCGCGGTCAGTGACGAAGATGTTCGCGGGCTTGATGTCGCGATGAATGATGCCGCGCGAATGAGCGGCGTCGAGCGCGTCGGCAATCTGCAGAGCGAGATCGACGGTCACACTCGTCTGCAGCGCACCCGCGGCCAGGCGATGCTTCAGCGTGTGCCCCTGCAGCAGCTCCATGGCGATGAAGCGGCGGCCGTCGTGTTCGCCGATTTCGTAGACCGTGCAAACGTTCGGATGGTTCAGCGCGGCAGCGGCGCGAGCCTCCCGCAGAAACCACTCGAGGGCCTGCCGGTCGCGGTATAAATCCTCGGGCAGGAACTTCAGCGCGACTTCCCGGCCGAGCGTCGTGTCTTCGGCGCGGTATACCACCCCCATCCCGCCGCCGCCCACCCGGGCGACGATCCGGTAGTGAGATACGCTCCGGCCGAGAAAGGGATCGGAATCCATTGACGCGAGTCATCTTAGGGGGTGTGTCTTGAAGGCGTCAACGGAATGTTGGCCTTCGAGTTCTGGTCGCTTGCCCGCCAACGGCTCTCCGAGGCTTCCTGTGCTTCGGGCCAGTAATTCCCTCGCGACCAAGCCGCTCAAATGAGTAGACAGTTAATTGTCCCGCCAGTTCTAATCAAAGGGTAGAGGCAGGGGCGAATACTGGGGGAAGCACGCCATGAAACAGGCTGCGATAGTTTGCGGAGCTGTTTTCGCGATTCTGATTGCGTCGTGTGCCGCCTCGGCGCAGACGGTGGCGGCCGGCCCGGCGACGTTTGACTCGACGGCCAGCCCCACAATCGCGGAACCCTTCGTGGCTGAGCTTGGCGTTGCCCCGGCAATCCCCTCGTTTGCGATGGCATCGGCAGCAATGCCGGCAGCAGCAGCGATGCCTGCTTCCCAGACAGACGCGCCTCCCTCCGGATCGGGCGCGGACCAGCCGCCCGTGGGCGTGTATGGGGTTTTTCCCAGCTACAAATGGCAGGTCTACGTTGGCTACACCTTTCTGCGCTTCTACGTGGTTCCGGGCGTCGAAGACGACACCAACGGGGTCGATTTTTCGATTGCCTACTACTTCCGCGATAGGGTCGCCGTGGACGGCGAACTGGCCGTGACGGGCGGCACCTATACCGGAGAGAATTCGCAGTTTTTTCTCGGCATGGGCGGATTGCGATACCGGCATCCGCTGGGCGAGGCGGCCGTGTGGATTCACGGCCTGGGAGGCGAGGCGCATTTCAGCCCGCAGACAGCCTACGGCGGAGAGGATGCATTCGGCTATGAAGCGGGCGGCGGAATTGACATCTCGCCGCGCCGCCTGCGCGTGAGCTTGCGCCTCGAGGCCGACATGGTCGGCTCGCGCTTCTACGGCACCTACCAGTACAGCCCCAAGATCTCCTTCGGCGTCGTCTTCAAACAATAGAAATAGAGATTGGCGCAGGTTCCCCGCATCGCAGCCGGACTTCGCCTTCCTACAGCTTGTACCCGATTTTGCGAAGGAATTCGCGCCGGACTTTCACGTCATCGGGAGTTTCGACGCCCTTGGGGGAGCTGCCGTCGATCACGCCTAGCACTCCGCGGCCCTGCTCGGTGCCGGCGACGATTACTTCGACCGGATTGGCGGTGGCGCAGAAGATCGAGCAGACCTCGTACAAATCGCGAATGCGGCTCAGCAGATTGATCGGCTAAGCGTGCCGGACCAGAAGCACGAAGGTGTGTCCTGCGCCGATGGATTGGGCGTTGGAGATGGCGGCGGCGCGAAGCTCGTCGTCGTTTGACTCCACGCGGACGAGGCACGGACCGGAGGCTTCGTTGAAAGCGACCGCAAATTTCGCGCCGGGTACAGTGTTTACGACGACTTCATACAGGTCTTCCGCGGTTTTAATGAAGTGCGAGTGACCCAGGATGAGATTTGCGCCGTCGGGAATCTGCATGCGGATGCTGCTAAGCTCCATTTTTTCATCCTCATGATGAAGAAAATTCCCACATTTGGGATGCGATCGAATGCCTTTCCGCCGAATAGCAGGCGAAGTCCATTATTCAGCAGCATATCGCAGCGGCGCAAGCTGCTGATGCATTGGCAGCACGCGTGCTAACAAAAATGTGAGCCTCTGATGAGGGGCGACGCATCGAAGAAGTATCGAGCTACTGAAAAGTTCGATACGGTGGACACAGAGTAAAGCCAAGTCGAGCGTCGGCCGATATCAACCAGTAGCAGGGAGTAGCACCTGGTAAACAGGGCCACGGGCCAAAGGTGAAGCAGCGATGATGGTCAGGACACTCCAACAGGCGAAGCGGTTCTTTCGGATCGTTTTCGGCTTTACGCTGCTCGCGATTGGGGTCGTGATGATCGCCACACCGGGACCCGGCACACTCACCATCATTATCGCCCTCGGCGTGCTGGCCGCTGAGTTCGTCTGGGCGCGGCGCCTGCTCGATCACGTGAAGCATCAGAGCGCGCGGTTCCGCAACACCGTCTTTCCGCCGGCAAATCGCGCCGCCTGATCCCGTCTTCCTGCTCCGCAAGCATTTTCCGTTCTGAACCACCGTTTTTCCCGCTTCCGAAGCATCTGCAAGTGTGCTTTCATCTTTTCGTTGCCCCCAATTGTTCGTGCTATGGCGTTTTGGGGCTCGTTCGAGGGAGGCATTCGTGTCCGGCAATCCAAATGGAAGCTCGCGAGGCCGTTGGGCGGGGAAATGGGCGCTGGTGACGGGAGCGAGCGCCGGAATCGGGTGGGCGCTAGCGGAGCAGCTAGCGGCCGGAGGCGCAAATCTCGTGCTGACCGCTCGCCGGACCGACCGGTTGCAGAAGCTGGCCGCCGACTTGTCCGCGAAGCATGGGATCAAGGCTGAGGCCTTCGCCGCCGATCTGGTTCAGCCCGGCGCTCCGAGCGAGATCCACGCTTTCACGAACGGCAAAGGGATCGAGATCGAGCTCCTGATTAATAACGCCGGTTTCGGCGTCTTCGGCTACATCCACGAGGGCGACGAGGCGCGATTGCTCGAGATGGTTCAGGTCAACTGCGCGGCCGTCGTCCATCTGACGCGGCTGTATACGCCCGGGATGGTGCAGCGGCGCCATGGAGACGTGATGATCGTGGCGTCGACGGCGGCGTTTCAGGCGGTGCCGTTCATTTCGGCATATGCGGCGACGAAGGCCTTCGACCTGATCTTTGCCGAGGGCATCGCCGAGGAGCTGCGGCCATTCGGCGTGCGCGTCTGCGCGCTCTGCCCCGGATCGACGACCACCGAGTTCCAGCAGGTAGCGCGCCAGCCGGATCGCGCGTTTCGCTCGGCCGAAACGGCCGACAAAGTGGCGCGCGTCGGCCTCGAAGGCCTCGCGGCAGGGAAGAGCTGCGTAATCTCCGGCGCGCGAAACAACTTGATGGTGGAAGCGGAGCGCCTCGCGCCTCGCCGATTCATCGCGAAAATGGCGGCCAAGATGATGCGCCCCGAAAACTCCAGCGAGAAATGACGAAGGGGCGGCCGAGCCGTGTCCGAGCGCTGCGGATCAGTTCGCCTTGAGTGATTGGGAGGTCGGCTCCGCCGCTGCGGTAAGCTCTGTGCTTGACCCGCCAAGGACCTTCAAGTTCAGAGTTCCGCCGCTGAAGAGCATCTCTTCCAACGCGCCGTCGACCTCGGCCTGTTGCAGAGCACCGCTTCCGCCAGCTTCAAACTGAAACTGGGCAGCTCGCCGCATGAGTTCCTTGATGAAGGCCGGACTCGCGCCTTTCGTCCTGCGAACGATGAGATTCACAAGCTCTTCCGGAAGCTCCAAGCCGCGCGCGTAAAGTCCGACGAGCTTGGCACGACCTTTCTCGTCCGGCAACGGAAAATCGATGGCTTGGTCGATGCGGCCCGGGCGCGACGCTAGGGCTGGTTCCAGCTGGTCGGGACGGTTTGTCGTCAAAATGCACAAAACGTCGGCGTCTTCGCGCAAGCCGTCCATCTCATTGAGGAGCTTGTTCAGCAGCAACTCTTCACAGGCGCCATCCATCTGTTCCCGCGCACGGGCGATCAGATCCACGTCCTCGATCACAATGATCGAGGGCTGCAAGAAACGCGCGAGGCGGAAATATTCCCCGAGTAGGCCCACCTGTTCGGCCGTGATAAGCAACGTCGTATGTTCGGGCAGCTGTGATGCGAGATAGTGGATCGTGTGCGTCTTGCCGGTGCCTGGCGGTCCGTAGAAGAGCAATCCCTTCTTGCCCGAAAGGCCCAATTCCTTGATGCGGTCGCGCGCCCGAATGAAGCTGTCGACGTTGCGATCCAGGAGGGCCAGAGTCTTCGGAGGCAGTATCACCTCTTCGCGCCGCACGGCACGGAGTCTGTGGATCTTCACCGCTCCGCCTCTGCCTGAATAATCGTGATGGCTCTCAAGCGAAAGGACTTTGCCGCGGTAGGTGCGGCCAGCGTTGATCTGTATTTCCAGATTGCGAAAGAAGTCCCGCGAGAACTCCAAACCCCGCTCGCCCTTCGGCGTTGCCAGCTCGACGTGAACGCCTCCGACTCGGCCGTGCTGCATCGCTGGGGCGAGTAACACGGCGAAAGGCAGCGCCCCCTCAGCGGAAAGCCAGAGGGCGTTCTTCAGGCAGCGGGCGGGGGTTGGCTCGCCGATATCCACCTCATCGTGCTGCAGAGGGCCGATTTCGACCGGCCATGGTCCAGGGACGAGCATATGAGCCAAAGTCGGAGTCTCGTGGTTGATGCCGGAGTGGATTCCCAGCAGGGATGTCTTTTCGCGGCCAGCAAAATACGCGTCGAGCGCTTTTTGAGCGTCGACCTTGGACGCAACCGGAAACGTACGAGCGGATGTGACTATGTCGACGAGCGGCAATCCACCGAAGTGCCCCTTGAGTTTCTTTTGGGTGGACGATTTGCCAGCAAGAGTTCGGAATGCCCAGCTGATCATCGTAATCCTCCCTGCATTCCTGAAAGTGGGAAACAGAGGGCCCTATGTAAGTGTAAGTAAAAGTCGACTCGACCGCTTGGGTTTAGATGCAGAAAGTTGGTTGCGGGAACCAGTGCTATGGGGTGGGCGAGCGGAGCTTTGCGGCGAGGCGATCGAGGAAGCCGAGCTGGCCTTTCAGCAGCTTGGCGCGGGCGGCCTCGAGCGGGAACCAGTCGGCGCGATCGATCTCGGGGAACTCGGCGGTGCGGCCGGATTTCGGCGGCCATTCCATCGAAAACGTGTTGCTGCGCAGCGCGGCGGGGTCGCAATCGCCCTCGAACGCCCACACGCTGATGATTTTCCCGCTCGGCTGGCGGATTTCGCCGAGCGAGACGAAATCGGTCCCCGGCTCGAAGCCGGTCTCTTCGCGGAATTCGCGGCGAGCAGCATCGAGCGCGCTTTCGCCCTCGGAATATTCGCCTTTCGGAATCGACCACCCGCCGTCGTCCTTCTTCTTCCAGAACGGCCCGCCCGGATGAGCCAGAAACACCTCAAGTGCGCGGCCTCTCCGGCGATACATCAGCAATCCCGCGCTCAGTTTTGGCATGACGCAAGTTAACACCGCAACCGGCACAGGGAAAGCGCGGTTCCTTGGCGAGGCCCCGAAAGCCGCACCCCGGCCCCGGCAGAAACGGCCAAAACCCGCCATTTCGCGACCAATTGGAGCCGGTTAACCTCCCGCTAGGGGGCTGCTCCAGTCCCCTGTTATTGCACAGAAAATTGCACCATTTCAGGGCTGCCGGGAATCGCGAACACCCTTCGCTCGCCACAGTCTGTGTTCGTGCACGCCACGCAGATTGCGGCTCGTTCTTCGTGTATCTTAGTCGGCGGAAACCTGGGAGGAAACATGCCAGCCTATATCGTTTTTCAGCGGGACAGCACGACCGATCCGAAAGAGCTCGAGACATACGCGCCGATGGCTCGCGCTTCCGGGGCCGGGCATCCGATCAAAATCCTCGCGGCGTATGGGAAGCAGGAGGTGCTCGAGGGTGCAAGCGTCGAAGGCGTGGTGATCGTAGAATTTCCCACGTTCGAGGACGCGAAGAAGTGGTACGACAGCCCGGCCTATCGCGAAGCCCGCGAGCATCGCTTCAAGGGCGCGAAATATCGCGCCGTCCTCGTCCAGGGTATCTGAGGCTGCATAGGCTGCGACGCGGCCTATGTTTTCGAGAGCAGGATGCCGTAGCCGGGCGCGCGTCCATTGAGGCCGAGCAGGCGAACGCCGGCCCAGAGCGCATCCGGCAGGCTCGAAACGACCGGGACGCCGCAGCGCTGCTCGAGAGGCGCAAGAATTTCGAGCGTCTTGAGGGCGCCGCAGGAGATCAGGATGGCATCAGCCTTCGGCGCGGTCTTCCACACGCCCGTGGTGAATTGGATCAACTCCGCCTGCGTTACCGGCGGGCGATCCTCGAACCGCTCGATGCCCATCCCTTTGATGGCCAGGATCTCGAACCCGGATTCATCAAGAAAAGTGTGCAGCCGGTGGTTCACCTCGTCGTTGTATGCGGTTGCGACCGCGAGGCGATGCCCGCCGACCGCCTTGAGTCCCTCGACGATCGCGGTACTCATCGTCGTGGCCGGCAGGCCGGTTGCCTTCGTGATGCTTTCCTTCAGCTGTTGATTGAACGCCGCGCCTTTGTAAAACGTGAGCAACGTCCCCATCACGTCGATGGCGTTCGCGCCGTCGGCTGCGAGCTTTTTCGCCGCGGGGACGATTCGGCCGACCACCTGATCGTAGCCTTCCGGCGTCATGCGCTCGAGCCCGACGCCAAGCGCCAGGAATTGCACGCCCGATGGGTACATTTCGTAAGCCTCGGGAGGCACCGGGAGGTTTGCCGGAGGAAAGATCATGCCGAGGGTTGGCTGCGCCTGCGCGGCCAATAGAGACCTCGCCCCGAAAGCCGCCAGCGCCGCGCCGGCCGAGGTCAGCCTCAGAAAATCGCGGCGCGACGCTCGTTTCGGGGCATCGACGCAAGATAGATTCATGTGCACCTCCAGCCTTCGCACGCTTGCGCGAGCGAAGGCTGCCGCGCCGTAGCCGAATGGCGAAGGCGAGCCCAACCGCGCGAGTTACGGCTCGGCGAGCCAAGCGCTCGGCTTGCGAACGGCACTATGGCAGGGCGAAAACCATCAGGCCCTGCTGATCGCCCGCGCCGCCGCCCGCGGCCACGATCGCCACATACTGCTTGCCGTTCTTGCCCTCGTACGTCATCGGCACTGCGCTAGCCTCGTAAGGAAGCGTGGCCTCCCAGAGTTCCTTGCCCGTCTTCGAATCGAACGCGCGGAAGCGATCGTCGCTCGTTGCTCCGATGAAAACCAGCCCTCCCGCGGTTGCGATCGGGCCGGCAAACGCGCCGGGACGCCCGGTATCTTCCTTCGACGCGGGCAGGCCCTCGGTGATGCCAAGCGGCACCTGCCAGACGATTTCGCCGGTATTCACGTTCACGGCGGCGAGGGTTTCCCATGGCGGTTTCTGGCACGGCCAGTTGCCGAGCACCTTGCCATTCGCGTCCGTTGCAGGGGCGCTGAAGGAGCCATACTGGCTGCCCGCGCCGCTGCCGCGGTGATACGCGACTTCCTTGCCGGGATCGGCCGGGTTGTAGCGTGGATTTTTCTCGATCCAGCCGCTCGACCCCTGATTTTGCATATTGACGAAGACGTAGCCGAGCTTGAGATCGGAAGCGGTCCCGCCCCAGTTGGCCCCGCCGGTGGCGCCGGGGAAGATGAGCGTGGTGCGCGTGTCGGTGGGGCTGGAGCGAACGACCCATGGCGTAAATGGGCCTTCCGTCACGAAATTGCTCTTGTCCCAAAGCTCGTGGCAGGCCTTCGAGTGCTCGGGAGTGGTGTCTTCAGGCGTGACGATGTCTTGCTCGCTGATGGACACGCGCGCAAGCGGTGGCGGCTTCAAAGGAAACGGCTGCGTGGGAGAGTAGACTTCACCGGGGGCGTCGCCTTTCGGCACCGGGCGCTCTTCGACGCCAAACACGGGTTTGCCCGTGAGTCGGTTCAGGATGAACATGTAGCCGCTCTTGCCGGTCTGTACGACGGCGGGAATTTTCTTGCCGTTAACGTCGAGATCGAGCAGCGCAGGCTCAGGCGGCAGATCGAAATCCCAAAGTTCATGGTGCACCGTCTGGAAGTACCACTTGAGTTTCCCCGTATTCGCGTCAACGGCAACCAGGGTATTCGAAAAGAGATTGTTGCCCGCGCGATCGCCGCCGTAATAGTTCGCCGCAGGCCCGCCCACGGCATGTAAACGATGCCGTGCTTCGCATCGACGGACATCGTGATCGACCAGACGTTGTTTCCGCCGCGCCCCTTCCAGCCGTTCGCGGGCCAGGTATCGTGGCCGGTTTCGCCCGGCCAGGGAATCGTGTGGAAGGTCCAGAGTTTCCTGCCGGTGCGGGCGTCGTAGGCGCGCGAGTCGCCGGGCACGCCCTCCCAGACTTCATCCTGGGGATGCATGTTCCGCTCGCCGGGGCCGTAGACGTTTGCGCCCACGATGATGATGTTCTTGTAGATCGTGGGGACTTCGGCGAAAGGCACATCCATGGTCACTTCGCCGCCCTCGCCGAACTTCGGATCGAGCGCGCCGGTGGCGGCGACCAGCGCGACGAGCTTGTGCTCGTTGGTGAAGATGATGCGCGCCGGATTATCGGCATCCCCGGGCCAGTAAGCCACGCCGCGCTGCGGGACGAGGCCTGATTTCACCTGAAAGTGCCAAATCTCTTTGCCGGTTTCGGGCTCGAGCGCGACGACTCGATCGCCCGCGGCGAGATACATTACGTCGTTGACCACGATCGGCGTCACTTCGCTGAAGGTGATCGCGCCCGGCCCCTTGCCACCCGCGCGCGGCAGATAAGACCACGCCTCCTTGAGCTGCGCGACGTTTGTCGTGTTGATCTGCGCGAGCGGCGAATAGCGTGTGGCCGCCAGATCGCGGTTGTACATCGGCCAGTCCGCATCGCTGCGAGAGTCCTGGGCCTGAGCCGGATATGCGGATACGACGAGCAGGATAATGCAGGCAAGAATAAACGTTTGCGTGAGACGCACCAGTGATCCCCCCGAGGTCGGTTGTGTGTTGCGCGAGCAGTCGCGACTGGCTGTCCTTCCCACGGCCCGCCGCGAGCCGACGCAGTATATGCCCCCCGCAGCCCCGTGCCAACCGGATTCCCGCCGTCGTGACTTCCGCACAAGCCGAAAATCGCCTGCAGAAACTCGCCCGACCCGCCGATAGACAGATCAGGAGGGGTGCATGGAACGGGAGAGGCGTGCCCTGGTCGTCGATGACGATCCGGCCGTGTGTGAGCTGATCCGCAACGTGCTCGGGTCGACGGGGATGGACGTGTTGGCGTTGGGTACGGGAGCCGAGGCGTCGCCGCTCTTGCGCGAGGAAAAGTTCGCGGTTCTCTTTTTCGATGTGCGCATGGCACCTCCGGACGGCATCGAGCTCACTCGGCAGGCGCGCAGCCCGGGCCTCAATCACATGACGCCGATCATCCTGGTGAGCGACGATCCAAGCACGAAGGCGTTTTCCGAAGGATTTACGGCCGGCGCCAGCTTCTTTTTCTACAAGCCGATCGACAAAGGGCGCCTGCTAAGCCTGGCGCGGGCGATGCAAGGCGCAATCGAACACGAGAGACGCAGATTCCGCCGCGTGGCGCTTCACTCGAGGGTGGAGCTCACGCTGGATCGCGAGGAGATACGCGGCGAGACGATCGACATGAGCCTGGACGGCATGCAGGTGCAGGCGCAGCGAAGCGTGCCGGCTGGCTCTTTGGTACAGGTGACCCTGCATCTGATCCCGGGGATGAGACCCATCGTCGGCTCGGCGCTCGTGATGCGCGCACTCCCGGGGAACCGCTTAGGACTTCATCTGCAACGCCTGTCGATGGCGGATAGCGAGCGACTGCAGGAGTTCCTTTTGCCGCTGATTCTACAGGAGAAACCGGAGGCCAGCCTTGCCAGACGGTGATCGCTTGCGGCATCGGGACGGCGTCGGCCGGGGGCTGCGGGCGCCGCGCTTGACGCCATCTAGTTATCTGTCGATTGGTCACCTGTCCCATAGTTCTAAGGGACAACCGCGGGGCGAAGAGAACTAGAATACGTCAAAAGGGGGTTGTAATGGGCAAACGTGCACTCGTCGTCGTGGATGAAGGTCCTACGGTATCGGACCTGATTCAGGCTGTCTTGAAGTCGGTCGACATGGATTCCGTGACCCTGACCAAGAGCGCTGACGCGCCGGTCCTGCTCAGCAACGAAAAGTTTTCGATGTTTGTGCTCGATCTCCACTCGCTGCCGAAAGCCTTTGCGCTGGCGCGCCAGGCGCGCGAATCGGTATTCAACCGCTCGACGCCGATCATCCTGATGAGCGACGATCAGAGCACGACCGCGGTCGCCGCGGGATTCGGGGCGGGCGTGAGCTTCTTCCTGTATAAGCCCGTCGACGAGGAGCGCTTGCTCAAATTGGTGCGCGCGACTTCGGGCGCCGGCGAACCCAAGAAACGCCGCTTCCGCCGCGTCGTGTTGCAATCGCGCGTAAACCTGGCCTTCGCGGAGCGAAATCTGGAGGCCGAAACAATCGACATCAGTCTCAATGGGATGCTGGTCCGCGCCGAAGGCCACTTTCCGGCAGGATCGGCCGTGGATGTGAGCATTTATTTGTCGTCGGAGATGCAACCGATCGTCGGTTCCGGCCACGTACTGCGGATTCTCTCCGGAAATCGGATGGCAATTCAATTGAACAATTTGACGCCGGCCGATAGCGGGCGATTGCAGGAGTTTCTGTTGCCCTTGACGTTACCGCAAGGCCCCGGACTCGCAACGGTTAGCGCATAAATTCGGCGGCAATCCGGCTCTTAGCTGAGCCAAGAAATCACTCTTCTTCCTTCCCCTGCGCTGCAGCCAGGCGCTCGATCACCCCCATATCCTCGAGTGTCGTCGTGTCGCCCGAGATGCCTCCTTTGTGCACGCCTTTATGCGCGAGTTCGCGGAGCAGGCGGCGCATGATCTTGCCGCTGCGCGTCTTCGGCAGCAGATCGCAGAAGCGAACGTCGGCGGGCCGCGCGATTGTGCCGATCGCAATCGACACATGCTCCATCAGATTCGACCGCAATTGCAGGGAAGGCGAGTGCCCCGAGCGCAGCGTGACGAAGCAGACGATGGCCTCGCCTTTGATTTCGTCCGGTCGCGCGACGACGGCCGCCTCGGCGACCGATGGGTGGCTGACGAGCGCGCTCTCGATCTCCATCGAGCTGAGCCGATGGCCCGCCACCTTGATCACATCGTCCACGCGGCCGAGAACCCAGATGTAGCCGTCTTTGTCGCACTGCGCGGCGTCGCCCGCAAAATAGACGCCGGGAATCCGCTGCCAGTATTCGCGGGAGTAACGCTCGTCGTCGCCATAGATGGTGCGCAACATCGAGGGCCACGGCTTCTGGATGGTGAGGTATCCGGTTTCGCCGGGGCCGACCGGTTCGTCCTTCATGTTCACCACTTTGGCGATCACGCCGGGAAGCGGCAGAGTGGCGGAGCCGGGTTTCGTCGGCGTCGCGCCGGGAAGCGGGGCGATCATCATCGCGCCGGTTTCGGTTTGCCACCACGTATCGACGATCGGGCAGCGATTCTGGCCGATGGCCTCGAAATACCATTTCCACGCGGCGGGGTTGATCGGCTCGCCGACCGTGCCGAGCACGCGAAGGCTCGAAATGTTATGGCGCTCAAGCCACTCCGCTCCCCAGGCCATGAATGCGCGGACGGCCGTCGCCGAGCTGTAAAAAATGGTGACCTTGTAGCGCTCGACAATCTCCCAAAATCGGTCTTTGCGCGGGTGATCGGGCGCGCCCTCGTACATCACGATGCTCGCGCCGTTGGCGAGCGGCCCGTAGACGATGTAGCTGTGCCCCGTCACCCAGCCAATGTCGGCGGTGCACCAATAGATATCGTCGTCGCGCAGGTCGAAGACGAGCTTCGCCGTCCACATCGCCTGCAGTAGATACCCAGCCGACGTGTGCAGCACGCCCTTGGGCTTGCCGGTGGTGCCGCTGGTGTAGAGGATGTAGAGTGGCTGCTCGGAATCGAATGGCGTAGCGGGGCAATCCTTCGAGGCGGCTTCCTCGAGTTCGTGCCACCAGAGATCGCGGCCGTCTTCCCAGGCGACTTTTTCGCCCGTGCGCTTCACCACGATCGACTTCTCGATGGTCGGGCAATTCTTGAGCGCGGCGTCGGCCGTATCCTTGAGCGGAATCACTTTGCCGCGGCGATAGCCTCCGTCCGCCGTGATCGAGAATCTTCGATTTGGCGTCGGCGATGCGGTCGACGAGCGCCGTGGCGCTGAATCCGCCGAAGATCACCGAATGGATAGCCCCGATTCGCGCGCAGGCAAGCATGGCAATCGGCAGCTCGGGAACCATCGGCAGGTAGATTGCCACGCAATCGCCGGCCTTCACGCCGAGATTGATCAGCGCGTTCGCAAAGCGGCAGACGCGCTCAAGAAGTTCGGCGTACGTGAATTCGAGCGTCGCGCCGTCTTCGGCCTCCCAGAGGATCGCGGGCTTGTTCGGCTCTCTCTCCGCGTGCCGGTCGAGGCAGTTGTAGGAGACGTTGAGCTTGCCGCCGACGAACCACTTCGCATGCGGCAGCTTCCATTCGAGCACCTGCGTGTAGGGCTCGAACCAGTCGAGCATCTTGGCCTGCTCGCCCCAGAAGCCCTCCGGATCGAGCGCGGCGTATTCGTACATTTTGCGATATTCTTCGAGCGATTTTACGTGGGCGCGCTTGCTGAATTCTTCCGGCGGCGGGATCGGCTTCTCATCGAGAACGTGGGGATCGAACTCCAGCATTGTTCCTCCTCGCGACGCCTGCCGCCGGGCCGCCCGCTCGGGCGCGAACGAAACCTCTTGGCCGGGCAATACGTTATTGGAGCTAGAGGCATTGGTCAAGGCTGGCTTGCCGGGCGGCTGGCAAGAAACTGGACACTTCTACTTTGGTTGACAGGCTGGCTAGCCGAGCGTAGCTCCTGCAGTCGGAGCCCGCCTTCGCCCGGCGCGACGGGCTACGGTGCGGCAGCCTTCGCTCGGCTGCGCGAGCGAAGGCTGGGACCGCAACCGCGCCTCAACTTGTGTGTTAAGTATAGGCAGGGCATTCTAATTTCTGGAACCAAGGGGGCTGCGTGCGGGAATACCTACTGAGTGCCCGGACAGGCCGCTGAAAAGACCTGAGATGACCAAGGCCACCGAGTTGACCGATGACGGCCTGCTTGGCCGGATGATCGCCGGCGACGAGGAGGCGTTCACGCTCTTTTATCGCCGCAAGCATCCCGCCATCTATCGGTTTGCCCTGCATATGAGCGGCAACGCATCCATCGCCGAGGACGTGACGCAAGAGGTTTTCATGACGCTGATTCGCGACCCCAAGCGATTCGATCCAGCGCGAGGCACGGTTGGCGCATTTCTTTTCGGCGTCGCGCGCAATTTCCTGCGGAAGCGTTGGGAGCAGGACCGGCGGCTGGTGGCCTTCTGATGGCGACGCGAACGAAATCAGGGAGCGCTCGCCGAATGGGAATGGCTCTGCCGGCAATGTGTCGCGGGAATGAGCGCGCACCGCGAATGGAAACGGCAATGGCGCATGCCCGGCGGCAGCGACGAATTTGCGTCGCGCGGAAACGATCGGCCGCGTGCGCCAGGCAATCGGGACGTTGCCGGAGAATTACCGCGAGGTGGTTGTGCTTTGCGAGCTGGAAGAGATGAGCTACGAGGAAGCTGCCTCGGCACTCGGTTGCCCGGTGGGCACGGTTCGTTCGCGGTTGCACAGGGCGCGGGCGATGTTGCTGGAAAAATTGCGCGAGCGCGCAAACAGTGCGACGCGCGTCCGGCGGTGGGCAAATGAGCGAAACGGAAGAAATGAATAACGATGGAGTGCATGGCGTTCGAGGAAATCGTCAACGATCTTGATCGTGCGGGGATGCCGGAAGGCGCTCTTCGGGAAAGCGCGCTGGCCCATGCGGAGTCGTGCAGCCCGTGCGCGCGGCTGCTGACGGAAACGGAATCGCTCGATTCTGGCGCTGCATGCCATCGCGACAACCGAAGGCGAGCAGCAAGCGCCGCGCGTGTGGTGGAATCTGAGCTGCTGCGCGATTTCAGTGCGGCGAAAGGCGGGCGCGGCCGAAATCCGGCTTCGCGCGGCACGTCGCTGCGCTCGGCATGGCCGCGGCGGTCCTGCTGGCGGCTGGCCTTTCGCTGCACCGGTTCGCGCCCGGCGCGAATGGCACGGGGGCTGGAGAAGGCGCGCAGCCGAATGTTTCGGTGGCGACGCAAACCAGAACTGCACATGGGCGTCGTCGAAAGCGACGTCGGGTTTCGTCGCGCTGCCTTATGCGGACGATCCCGACGGATCGGAAGGCGGCACAGTCGTGCGCGTGGAGCTTTCAGGTTCGGCGCTGGCGTCACTCGGAATGCCGGTGAGCCTGGCGGGATCTTCCGGCAACATTTCGGCGGACCTGATGGTCAGCGAGGACGGAACGCCGCAGGCGATCCGGCTGGTGTCTCAGGAAGCTGCGAACTAGAAATTCCAGGGCCACGGAGTTGACGGAGTCGATGCGGAGAGATTGGCGATGAAGATGAACACGAAGAATAAGAAGACGCGAACGTGGATCGGAATTCTGGCGATCGCGGCGCTGCTCGCGCCGGGCATCGCGCCCGCGCAGCAGGGACCGCCACCGTTCCGGGGCGGCGACGGTCCCGGCGTCGGCATGGGGCCGGATGACGCCATCGCGATCATGGGCTTTGAAGGCAGCGTGGGCGGCAAGACGGTGATGGGCGCGCCCTTCACAGCGACGTTTACTACGAAGCAGACCCAGACGTTGGCCGACGGCAACCAGATCCAGCGCAGCACCACCGGAACCATCGCGCGCGACAGCCAGGGCCGCACGCGCCGCGACGTGACCTTGGCGGGAATCGGGCCGTGGGCCGCTTCGGACAAGCCCGCGCCGCACGTGATCATGATCAACGACGTGGTCGCAAGCACGCAGTACATTCTCAATCCCAACACCAAGATCGCGCGCCAGGTGCAGCCGCCGCGATTCGGGCGTCACCGGGGCGGCCGGGAAGGCGCTTTCGAGCACAGAGGCCCGCCGCCGGACGACGCCGGGCCGGATGACGCGGGGCCGCGCCGGAAAGACGTGGTGACGACTTCGCTCGGCACGCAGACGATCAACGGCGTCCAGGCCGAAGGCACGCGCTACACGCGCACCATCCCCGCGGGCGCGATTGGAAATCAGAATCCGATCGTGATCACCACAGAGAAATGGTATTCGCCCGACCTGCAGATGGTGGTCTTGCGGAAACACGACGATCCGCGCACGGGCGAAACAATCACGCAGCTCACCAACATTCAACGCAGCGAGCCCGATGCGAGCCTCTTCGCGGTGCCCTCGGATTACACGGTGAAGCAGGGCCCGCCGAACTTCGCCTTCCGCGCCGGAGGCCGTCTCGAGCAGTAGCCAATTCGAGCGAACCGCTTTTCCTCATAGCACCAGCTTGCGGGCGGTCCCCACCACGCTCCGCCCGCAAGTCTCCCCCCTCCAGTTTCAGCAGGCGTTCGCATCCGGGGACACTCTCGTACAGGCGGGTCGCCGCTTTCGCGACCCAGCAGTTAGGTGGAAGCGTGGGCCTTCAGGCCCGCGAAAAGCGGGCCGTAATAAAAAAGGGCTTCAGCCCCGGGCCTCACCCTGGCCGTCGCTGCTATACTTTGCTGAAACGGATGGCGGCGATGAACGAGAGCGAACTGCGGAAACAACTTGAGGCGGAGGGCTTCTCCCACACCTTCGTCTGGCAGGACGGTCCGAAAGCGTTCTATCCCGATCACACGCACGCTGGCCTGACCGCGCACATCATTCTCGATGGCGAAATGACGCTCACGATGAACGGTGCCGTCGCAGACGTATCGCGCGGGCGACCGCTGCGACGTTCCCGCGGGCGCCGTGCATTCGGCCCAGATGGGCCCGCGCGGCTGCCGCTACATCGTCGGCGAGATGTAAATTTCCTTTCAGGAATCTGGGGCGAGTGCGCGATCGAGCAGTTCGACGACGTGCAGCACTTCATGGCCGGTGCGATGAATCGCGGCGCCGGCGCGAAGCTGCAGGATGCAGCCGGGATTCGCGGTGACGATCGCCTGCGATTTCGTCGCGCCCACCGATTCCATTTTCAGCGCCAGCAATTCGAGCGACGTTTTCGTCTCCGTGACGTTGTAGACGCCCGCCGAGCCGCAGCACTGATCCGCGAGCGGCATTTCGACGAATTCCACGCCCGGCACCGCGCGAATCAGCTTGCGCGGCGCTTCGCGGATTTTCTGGCCGTGCGCAAGATGGCACGAATCCTGATAAGTGACGCGCAGCGGCACATCCCGCATCGGCGCGGCGAGCCCTAGCTCCGCCAGAAACTCCGTCACGTCGCGCATCTTCGCGGTAAATCGCGCCGCCTGCGCGTACGCGGGATCGTCCGCTGCGAACAGATGCGTGTATTCCTTGAGCGTCGAGCCGCAGCCCGCCGCATTCGTGAGGATCGCGTCGAAATCATCCGTCGCGAAACGCGGCGAAATTCGCGCGCGCCAGGTCGCGCGCCACGTCGCGCACGCCGGCATGCGCGGGAAGCGCGCCGCAGCAGACCTGCGCCGCCGGCACGACGACCTCGCAGCCATTCGCCTGCAGCACGCGAATCGTCGCGCGATTCAGGTCGCTGAAAGTGACCTGCGCGACGCAACCGGCGAAAAATGCCACGCGCGCGCGGCGCGCGCCCTTCGCCGGAAATGTTCTTGCCGAGCTCGCCGAAGAAAAATTCGCGAATCGATCTTCGGCAGCAGCCGTTCGCGGTCGTCAAGCCCGAGCAGCTTCAGAATGCCCGGCACCGCGCGCGAGCGCAGCCAAGCCGGAGCGCTGATAGATCCGCAGCAACCGCGCAGCCGCGGCGATGCGGCGCGGATAGGGAAGCAGCCGCCGATAAACGAGATCGCGCGCCAAGCGCGAGGGCCACGGGCGGCTTGTAATTCTGCTCGATCTGCGCGCGCGCCAGCTCGACGAGCTTGCCGTATTCCACGCCCGAGGGGCACGCCGTCTCGCACGCGCGGCAATCGAGGCAGCGGTCGATGTGCGTGACGAAACCTTCGCCCAGCTCCAGCCGCCCCTGGTCGACCAGCTGCATCTGCCGGATCCGCCCGCGCGGCGAATCCGCCTCCTCGTGCCACAGGCGATACGTGGGGCAATGATTCAGGCACAGGCCGCAGTGAACGCAGCGCGAGTAATCCGCGTAGTCCGGCTTGTCGGCGCCGGAAAATCCGCTGGGCTGCGCGGCCATTGAACTAGATTCCTCCCACGAAGCGTCCCGGCGAGAGGATGCCGTGCGGATCGAAGACTTTCTTGAGCGTTCGCATCGGACCGAGATCGCCGCGCTCAGGCCCCCAGATCGGCAACGCGCTCTTCCATTCGGCCGGGCACCAGGGAATGGTAGCGTTTCCATCGAGCGCCGCGCACTGGGCGAAGATTTCGCTGGTTGCGCGGCCGACGCGCGCGAATGTGTCTTCGTTTTGTTCGAGCGGCAACAGCGCGAAGTAGATGATGCCGACTCCGCGGGCGAGCGCGGCCCACGGCAGCCCTGCCGCATCAGCGGCCTTCGCCGCTGCTTCGACAATCGCCCGCATGTCGGCGGGAAGCACGCCCAGCTTGAGAATCGTGGCTGCGTGTGACGATGCAAGTGCCACGGAGACGAACTCGCCGATCCGGCCCGACGCGGCGAGGAGCCGCTCTTCCTGGAACGGAGCAAACGTTGTGGCAGCATTTTGCTCGGCCATCTGGCGAAGGTCCCGCGCGCAGCGCTCGAGAACGCTTCCGTTCCGGCGAAGCTCGTGACGACTGACCAGCCGCGACTCGAACGCGAACCGGCGACAGAAAGCAGTTCGACGGCGCTGGGACTCAGGATTTCAAGCGCGAGCGGCCGAAGCGCCGAATGCGCAATCGCATGGCGCAGCCCGACAGCGCGAGCGGCATCGTCGAATGTCGCGATCGTCGTCCGCGTCGCGGCCGGCAGCGGAAACGTGCGAAAGTTGATCCGCGTGATCACGCCGAGCGTCCCGAACGCGCCGATCATCAGCTTGTGCAGGTCGTAGCCCGAGACATTTTTCACCACGCGCCCGCCGCTTTTCGCCGAGGCGCCATCGCCAGTGACGAATTCGATGCCGAGAACGTAGTCGCGCGCGGTGCCGTAAAACTGCCGCAGCGGCGAATCGACGCCGGACGCAATCGTGCCGCCGACGGTCGCGCGATCCATGAACGGCACGACGAGCGGAAGAAACTGCCGATGTTCCGCGAGCGCGCTTTCGATGCGCTGCAGCGGAATTCCGGGCTCGACGCTGAGCGTCAAATCGCCGGGATCGTATGCAATCACGCGATCGAGGCGCGTCAGATCGAGCGCGAGATCGTATTGCCGCGGCGCCGCTCCCATGTCGAGTTTGGTGCGCGCGCCGCACGGAACGATCGCCAGCTTCTCGGCCGCCGCAAATTTCACAATCTCGCCGATCTGCGCCGCTGATTTCGGGCGGACAGCGGCCGAAGGAATCTTGCCGCCGATCTCATACGCGCCCAGGCCATTCGGATCGCCGATGACGTTCTGTGAATCGGCGATATCGCCGAGGCGCGCGGAAATAGCCGTACTCGCGATCGTCATGCCGAGACCGAGCCGATGGCCGTGGCTGCGGCCGGGCGCACATGAATTTCGCCACAGCCTTTCGCCGACGGAAAAACTTTCGCGGGATTCAGCAGCCCCTCGGGATTGAAGACGTCGCGAACGCGCCGCATCAGATCGAGATCGACCTCGCTGAAGAGCAGCGGCATCAGGCGATCCTTCTCCATGCCGACGCCGTGCTCGCCGGTGATCGATCCGCCCACGTCGATGCAGAACTGGATGATTTCATCGGATGCCGCGACGGCGTTGCGGAACTGCTGCGGGTCGCGCGCGTCGAAGAGAATGATCGGGTGCAGGTTGCCGTCGCCTGCGTGAAAAATGTTGCCGATCGAGAAGCCGTACTTCGTGCCGATCTCGCTGATGCGGCGCAGCGTGGCAGGCAATTTCGTGCGCGGAATCACGCCATCCTGCGTGTAGTAAGTGGGCGAAAAGCGCCCGACCGCGCCGAACGCGTTCTTGCGGCCTTTCCAGAGCAGATCGCGCTCGCGTGCATCGCGAGCCACCCGAACTTCGCGCGCGCGATGCAACCGGCAAACGTCCGCCACCTCGGCCGCTTCGTATTCCGCCGCCTCGCGCAGGCCATCGACTTCGATCAGCAGCACCGCGGCGCAGTCGAGCGGGAATCCGGCGTGGACGTAATCCTCGACCGCGCGAATCGTCCAGCCGTCCATCATCTCGCAGGCGGCCGGTGTGATTCCGCGCGCGGTAATTTCGACAACAGTCTCCGTCGCGTCGTCGACAGACTCGTAGATCGCGAGCAACGTCTTCGTCGCCTCAGGCAGCCGCGTCAGCTTCACCGTGATTTCGGTGACAAGTCCAAATGTGCCTTCCGAGCCGACGAAAACCCCGGTGAGATCGTAGCCGGGCGCATCGAGCGCGCTGCTGCCGAATTCAACAAGCTCGCCGCTCGGAAGCACAACTTCGAGCGCCAGCACGTGATTGGTCGTCACGCCGTAGGCAAGGGTATGCGGCCCGCCGGAATTCTCGGAAACGTTGCCGCCGATCGTGCAAGCCTTCTGGCTCGAAGGATCGGGCGCGAAATGCAGGCCCAGATGCTCGACCGCCAAGCTCAAGTCTGAGTTCACCAAGCCGGGCTGCACGCGCGCCCGCTGGTTTTCCGCGTCGACTTCGAGAATGCGATTCATGCGCGCGAAGGAAGTAATGATGCCGCCGTTGCGCGCGATCGCGCCGCCGGAAAGGCCCGTACCGGCGCCGCGGCCGACCAAAGGCGTGTTGTGCCGCTTGGCGAGGCGCACGATGCCGACCACGTCATCCGCCGTGCGCGGAAACACGACGCAATTCGGCCGCGCCGTTTCGACCGAGCCATCGTATTCATAAAGCAGCAGGTCCTCGGCCTTGTAGAGCACCGCGTCGCGCCCCAGCAGTTTCTGCAGGTCACGAAGAAGCCGTGGATCGATTGTCGCGAGCGCCATGAGCAGTCTTCCGGCACTATAGTCGCTCGCGCGAGCGGGCGCAACGAGCGCTCACTCTGGTGTATCCTGTTGGGCCGGCGAAATCGCCGGGCGGAGTGTTTACGTGAGCAAGCCAAAAGCTCTTGTGGTGCGGCCGCTGTTTCCGGAGGCACGCGCGATCCTCGATCGGCATTTCGATGTTGAATACTGGACACGGCCGGAGCGCATTCCGCGCGCAGAATTGCTGGCGCGCGCGTCGGAGAAGGATGCGCTCGTCGTATTGCTCACCGAGAAAGTCGATGACGAGCTGCTTGCCGCCGCGCCCAAGCTACGCGTCGCATCCACCGTTTCGGTGGGCTTCGATAATATCGACGTGCCTGCGTGCACCCGCCGCAAGGTGGTGGCGACGAACACGCCCGGAGTCCTCGACGACACGACGGCCGACTTCGCCTGGACGCTGCTCATGGGAGTTGCGCGACGCCTGGTCGAAGGGGACGCCTGGATGCGCTCGGGCACATGGCCGGGGTGGGATCTCGATCAGCTTCTGGGCGGCGACGTCTGGGGAAAGACGCTCGGCGTGGTTGGCTTTGGGCGCATAGGCCGTGGCGTGGCGCGACGCTCGCAGGGGTTTCAAATGCGCGTGCTCTACCACGACCAGGTCCGCGTCGCGGCCGACGTCGAAAGGGAATTGCATGCTGAGTTTGTCGATTTCGACCGGCTTCTCCGCGAATCGGATTTCATCTCGCTGCACGTTCCTCTATTGCCCGAGACGCGGCACCTGATCTCGAAGGATGCTTTCGGCAAGATGAAGCCGACCGCATACCTGATCAACACGGCGCGCGGTCCCGTGGTCGACGAAGCCGCGCTCATCGAAGCGCTCGAACAAAAGAAAATCGCGGGCGCGGCGCTCGACGTTTACGAGCATGAGCCCAAGGTGCATCCGGCGCTTGTACCGCGCCGTGACGTGATTCTCGCGCCACACATCGCCAGCGCATCGGTCGACACGCGCACAAAAATGGCGGTGATGGCGGCGAACAACGCGACCGCTCTCTTCGAAGGCCGCCGCCCTGCGAACCCACTGAATCCCGAGGTGCTCGGCTCCTAGAAGGCTTTGTTGATATCCCTCGACCGGTGCGCCGTTTAGATGCTCGTGAGGGGTAGGCGCGGTAGCGTCAAGGTTTGCGGGTGGAAGCGTGAGCCTTTAGGCTCGCGAAAAGCGAACTGCGATGACCCGGCTTTAGCCGCGGGCTTTAGTTTGTAGGCATTTCACGGAGGAATCATTGCCGCTCATCACACGCAATCACGCAAAGCTGACGCTCGAAGGCGCGCGGGCCGTTCTCGCCGCCGCCGAGCTCCACGCAACCGAAATGCAGATCCCGATGAATATCGCCGTCGTCGACGACGGCGCGCACCTCCTGGCCTTCGCGCGCATGGACGGCGCGAAGCCCGCCTCCATCAAGGTCGCGCTCGTGAAAGCGCGGGCCGCGGCTATGCGTCGCGCTCCCACGGGCCCGGCAATGTCGGGCGCTCAAGTAAACGTCGCGCTGGCGCTGGGCCTGGCGTCGGCAGGGCCCGATCAGCAAACGCCGATCCGCGGCGGCCTGCCGCTGCTGATCGATGGGGAAGTGGTGGGCGCGATCGGCGTGAGCGCCGGCACGGAAGATCAGGACCTCGACGTGGCGCGGGCCGGCGCCGCTGCGTTCGAGAAAGCCAAGTCTTGAGCCCCGCAAGCCGGCGTCAGCACAAAAGGACAACCCGCGAATGGTCGAACTGCTGAAGCATCTTTTCGCCCGCATATCGGATGTGCGCGGCATGATCGAGTGGGGCGGCACGTTCGCGGTGTGTCTGATCATTTTCGCCGAGACGGGTCTCTTCGTCGGATTTTTCCTGCCGGGCGATTCGCTGCTCGTCACCGCGGGGGTTTTCGCGGGCGCAGGCCATCTGAAACTCGCGTGGCTGCTCTCGCTTGTCACGTTGTGCGCGATCGCGGGCGATCAGCTCGGCTACCTCATTGGCTGGAGGGCGGGCGCGACTCTCTACAGCCGCGAAGATTCGCGATTCTTCAAGAAGCGCCACCTCGAGGAAGCGCACAAATTCTATGAGGAGTATGGTGGGAGGGCGATCGTAATCGCGCGATTCGTCCCCATCATTCGGACATTCTGCCCTCCGGTAGCGGGCGCGGCGAAGATGAGTTACCCGCGCTATTTGATTTACGACATTTGCGGAGGTTTCCTCTGGGTCTGGGGCATGGTGCTGGTCGGATACACGCTCGGCCGCACCGTGCCGAATGTCGATTCGAAGATTCACTACATCATCGCCGCGGTGATCGTCTTGTCTCTGTTGCCGGCCGGAATTCACGCCTTGCGGGTGCGCGCCAAAAGAAGTTAGCGGCATAGATGCGGCGCGAGGTCGCCGGAAATGCAAAACGGGGAGCCTGGCAGCTCCCCGTTTTGTTCTTTTTCTGTGCCGTGGCGGGCCGAAAGCCGCGCCATCGGTTCGCACCGCAAGAGCGGTGTGCAGATCGGTGTCAAGAATCTAAGTCCGGTGGAGTCATTCCTTTCCTCCGTGTCTTAGCTCCTGCAATTCCGTAATACGCCCGTGCTGGCGGCAACGCAAGCGGAAATTTCGCGTCAGCGAGTCTTCCCGCGCGTCCCGCCGCGATTGAAACTCGCCGGCTGGCGTAGCCAGCGAAGCCAATTGGAGGCGACTCGCTCGATGGACGATAGGGAAGCGGCCAAGGAAAGCTGCGCTTTGGACATGTGCACCGCCGTGCTGGAACGCCGGGGCGCCGCGACCGCGACTTTTCGGACGGGCGGCGGACCATGCGTTCGTGATGGAGGATCGCGCACCTCAACAACGGCCCGTTTCGTGAGGGAGGGCCCGCTCGCTGGTACGGGACTTGCCGGCGTCAGCACGATATCTTCTAAGTTTGCTGCAACAACTGGCAAGGGAATCGGATTCCGTGATGGTTCCTTCGGGGCAACGGGCGAAGCAGGCCGTGGTACTGGACGGATGATAGCCTCAACAACGGGTTTCATCAATGCGGACACGCTGAATGCTATGGGCGCTACTGGGGTCGCCGCCGAGTCTTCGGGGCGGGCCGTGCCGGCCGCCAAGCCGATGGGATCCGTCGGCGTTTCTTCTCGGCCGGCCCACGGCTCAGGAATCTTTAAGTCCGGCTGCAAACTAGCGGCGCTGGAACTTGCCGATGCGGACTCCGCTGACATGGCTTGCGCGCGCCTCGATCGAGCGGCGACGGCGTTCATCATCATCAGGTCGCCGAGCTGCGCGGGCGCGCCGGTGGGCTTGTGTCCGTCGACTTGCAGCTGAAACGCGATTTCTTCGATCGTTTTCGGCGGAATGGGCCGTTCCCGGTCGGCGCACCCTTTCATCAGCGCCTGCTCGCAAAGCGCGTTGATCACTCGCGGAGTTCCCCGGGCGTAGTAATGAACGGCGGCGAGCGTCTCCGGTTCGAAAGGAGATTCCCCGGCGCTCCCTGCGACGCGCAGGCGATGCTCGATGTAAAGGCACGTTTCCTCGAGCGTCAGTGCCCCAAGCCGGTAACGAACGGCGATGCGCTGGCGCAGCTGGCGGAGTTCGGGCAGATTGATTCTTGTATCGAATTCCGGCTGGCCCGAAAGCACGATCTGCAGGAGCTTTTCGCTCCCCGTTTCCAAATTCAGGAGCATGCGAATCGCTTCGAGAACCTCGGTTTTCAAGCCCTGGGCTTCGTCGACGATCAGCACGGGGTTCGAGCTCGCGCGGTAAGAATCCTGCAGCCACTGCTGGAGGCGTGCGGTAGGACTCGCGTGCGTTCGCAGGTCGGGAGACGCTCCGAAGTCAGCCAAAGCCATCTGGAAGAGCGCATCGCTTTCGAGATGGGAATTGAAAATGAAAGCTCGCGGTGTTCCTTGTTGGCGCAGCAGGTCAAGCAGCCGGTTCAGCAGCACCGTCTTGCCCGCGCCCACCTCGCCCGTAAGGACGAGCAGGCCGGCGCGCGAGCTGATGCCCTCCATCAGTCCGTCCAAAGCTTTTCGCGCCTGGCCCGTGAGCAGCAGGTAACGAGGATCGGATGTGCTGCGGAAAGGATTCTCGCGCAATCCGAAATAGCTCACGAAGGCCGGACGGCGGGAATCGTCATTTGCAAATACGGAATGCCGCGACTGCGGAAGTGGAGCGCTTTCGGCTGAATGCATGGGTCCTCCCGGTCGTGCCGGTCACCCTTTAGATGGAGCTCGCGGCCAAAGCGCGACATCTAAAGAAATAAACGTCTCTGAAGGAAGTGTCAAGCTACTTGATGAAGAGGGCTTCGCGGACCTGGTCGCGCCCCACGAACGTCTTCGACGAACGGAATTTCCCGAAGAGATCGAGAATCTCGCGGTTCTGGAAAACATGCGCATGGACCGCGAGCGTGGGAGCAGGGAGGAGCTCCACGGTCTGGCTGTCCATGATGCGGTAGCGGTGAAAGCGCTCGGCCGAACGGCTGTGAAACAGCGCCAGCACCATGCCGCCGGGATGGAGCATGGTGTAGAGCCGGTTCATCAGGGCGGGCACAACCGCGGGATCGAAGTAATCGAGCAGGTCCCAAATCAGCACGCCATGCACGCTTTGCTCAGGATAGTTCAGCGCGGTATCGATGAATTTCTCCGCCAGCGCGGGCAGCGATCGCCGCTCAACCTCTTCGCCAATCGGAGCCGTCCGCAGCCGCTCTTCCTCGGTTGTCAGGAAATCCTTCCACTCGCGCAGCATGTCTTCCGTCGACACGCGGTAGCCCTTTTCGATGAAAAACGTGAGGGTCGCCTGAGATACGGCCCCGAGATCGAGAATTCGCGGGCGCGGCACGTCACTGAGAAGCCAGAGGAATTCCTTGAGGGCGTTGGAGATGCGGACGTTCCCCGCTGGCGCTGCGGACGCGGCCGGCCCCGGCTTCGCCGTCGCTTTTGACGCTGCGGCGGTCGCCGCCGGCGCGGGCGCCTTGGCGGAATTCCCCGGCTTAGTCGCGGGGTTGCTGGGCCGGGCTTTGGCCATCCAGTTCATCGTCAACTCTACTATTTGCTTCCTAAGATATCCCGATTCGTCCTGCGATGTCGCGACTTATTCGGCTTTTGCGCTCGCGGCGATAGGCCGGGGAGCTTCGGGTTCGGCAGCGCGTGTTGCCGGGACAGCGGTTGTCGAGGCGCTCGCCGGCGAGCCTGCCTTGACCATCTCCACTTTTCCCCGCAAGCGAGCGCCGTCGTCGATCCCGATGCGGGGCGTCAACACGCTGCCTTGCACGCGGCTGCCGGATCCCAGCCGCACGCTCTCGCTGGCTTTGATATTGCCTTCTACGGAGCCCTCGATGCTGACTCCGCCCGCCTCGATATCCGCTTGCACCTTCCCGTTGGGCCCGATCACCACGCGGGCGCCGCCAAGGCGGATTTTGCCCTGGAGTTCGCCGTCAATGTATAGATCGGAATTTCCCGAGATTTCTCCATGAATCTTAATGCCGGCATGGATCCGGGAGACGCCACTCGCTGCCGGCGCCGTGGTGATAGGTGGCTCAGGCGTTATCACGCGGGGAGCGGGCGCCGGAGCCGAAGTCGGTGCTACCGGCGCCGGTGCAACAGCTGAAGTTGCGGGCGGTTCCGGCGTGAATTGCGATTTCGTCGTTCCTCCAGCCGGCGGCTGGGGCGCTTCCGGGGACGGCTTGCCATCGTTCTTATGCCACATGAATCCTCCAGATGAGCCACGCGCTGCGCTGGGGTGGCAGGCGTCCTATACGGTACGGGCACTATAGTACAGCGATTGCGAGCTGTAAACGGGTGTCAATTCCTGAATCGCCCAGGCCCCATGACGAAATGGACAACAAGTAGCGCGGAGTCCGTGGTTTGATCGTCCTGATGGCGCATTTCCCAGAGCGAAACAATCATGCCGGCGAACTCGTGCGTGAAGATCACCACGCCGCGCCGCGTCTCCCACCAGTGATTCGGGTCGTATTCAGAATCGGGCGCCGGTACCACTCGCAGGATGGTACCCGCCGGGAACGTCCGCGCGCAGATGTAGCGCGACCGGCGCGTATGGTAATTCGACGTGACCAGCAGAATCCGCTTCCAGCCGCGTTGCAGGATCAGCTGGCGAAGCGCGGCCGCTTCTTCCTTCGTGTTGTCGGCGTGGTGTTCAAAACCAATGATGGCCTCCTGCGGCACGCCGTCGTCCTTTAGGTCGTGCTCCTCGAGCTCCGAGATCGAGGCATAGGGACGCAGGAATCGCCCGCTCGCCACTACGCGCGGAGCCCAACCCGCCTTGAAGAGCTTGGCCGCCTCCGCCGCGCGGTCTCCGCCATAGTTGTCGTCGCCCAGAATCACAATCGCATCGGAGTAGGCCGGGCCGTCATCTACGATCCAGAATCCGCCCGCGAGCCGCAGCAAGGGATGCCGGGCCAGGTAAATCACGAAAACGAAGCCAAGGAAGCAAAGCAGAAGCAGGAACTTGAAGATGATTCCGCCGCGCTGTGCATTGCGTCCGCCGCGCGGTGTCAATCCTTCGAAGCGAAACACTATTTCGCCGGATCGAACTGGCGCAACCGCTCGGCCGCCTGTTCAGGATGGATTTCGTTGAAATAGACTTCCTTGATGCTGTAGGACTTCGTCCGCGCCGGGACGATCGGCAGAATCTCGATGTGCCAGTGGTAGTCCCCGGCGATGGTGCGCCAGTAATCGCTCAACTCGCCCTTGGTTTGGAGCGTATTCGGCGCCGTGTGTAGCACCAGGTGGTAGTTGTCCGTCACGTTCAGCAGGCGGCGCAGCGTGCGGCCCAGCAAGCCCGCGAGATGCCGGCGGTTTTCGCCCGCCGACGGTATCTCGAAGAGGTGATTGTGTGTTTTCGGCATAATCCACGTTTCAAACGGTACGCGCGAGGCATAAGGACAAAACGCGTAGTAATCCCCCACGTTGTCCACCACGCGCACCTTCTGCCGGATTTCCTGCCGCAGAATATCGCAGAAGACACACCTTTCCCGGTCGCGATACCAGTCGCGCGCAGCCCGCAGCTCGTACAAAATCCGCCGCGGCACAAAAGTAGTCGCCACCACTTGCGAGTGCGAATGCGGCCATTCTTCGCCCGCCGTGGGGCCCTGGTTCTTGAAAACCGTGATGTATTTGAATCGGGCGTCGCGCTTGAGGTCCGCAATCCGAATCGCCCAGGCCTCGAGCACATGCTGAATCTCTTCGTCGGATAGCTGCGCCAGTTGCCGCGTATGATCCGGCGTTTCGACGATCACCTCATGCGCGCCGATCGCCTCCATGCGGTCGAAGATTCCGTCGGCAGCGCGCGAGGGATCGCCCTCCACGCGGTAGAGCGGCCAAAGGTGCGGGAACGCCCGCACCTTCCACGGGCCGTGGGGCGGCAGGCTTAAAAGGATGTGGGTCTCGATGCGATTTTCAGGGCAGAGCAGGCACGCCCCAGCCTGCGCTTCCTCCTGTTCCGGATGTCCGATTGCAACCCAACTGCGCGTGATGGGATCTTTTCGTAGTTCCATGGGCCCTTGTCTGTAAGTTGAAACCGCCATCTTATACCGAAATCCTCCGCCACGAATAGAGAACGACCCGCCTAGTACTCGGTTGCCCGTGGAAGCGCGCAAGCTTCCAGGCTTCACGAAAAAAGCGCTCTATCTCTCAGCTCTAACTCCTAACCGCCGCGCAGATTATTTGCTGCTGCCGAATAGTTTTGCTTTACACTGCGCCCCAAGTGCGAGTTTCGCGCACGAAAAGGAGGACATAGCTGAGCGCAAGAAATCGCCATGGCGCCGTCGCAACCGTCCGCAAAATGACGGTCCTGCCGATGATCGCCGCCACCTATTTCATGGTGGCCGGCGGACCCTACGGCCTCGAAGACATCGTGCAGAAAACCGGCTACACCGCCACGCTCCTGATCCTCCTGATCACGCCGCTGCTCTGGAGCGTTCCCGTCGCCATGATGGTCAGCGAGCTCGCCACCGCGATTCCCGAGGAGGGCGGCTTTTACATATGGGTGCGCCGCGGCATGGGTCGCTTCTGGGGATATCAGGAGACCTGGCTCACGCTCGCGGGCAGCGTCTTCGAGATGGCGCTGTATCCGAATCTCTTCGTCGATTACATCGGGCGATTGTCGCCGGCGATGGTGGCGGGGCACCGCGGTCTGATGCTCGGCTTCCTGATGATCGCGCTGTGCACCGCGTGGAACATTCTCGGCGCGGGCGCTGTGGGCGAAGGCTCGCTTATTCTGAATGTCGCGCTGCTCTTGCCTTTTGTCGCGCTCGTCGGTTTCGCACTGCACGCCGGACACGCGGCGGCGAGCGCCGGAGCCGGAGCGATTCCGCTGCGCCACGCCGACCTGCTCGGCGGCATCCTGATCGCGATGTGGAACTACATGGGCTGGGACAATCTCTCGACCATCGCCGGAGAAGTCTCTGAACCGCAGAAAACGTACTCGCGCGCAATGTTGGGCGCCGTGATTCTCGTCGTCGTGGGCTACGTCATCCCCGTGGCCGCCGTCGCGCGCACCGGAATCGATCCCAATCAGTGGACCACCGGCGGCTGGGTCGACGTAGGCCGCCTTGTCGGCGGCGAAACGCTCGCGATCGGCATCGCGGCAGCAGGAGTGATCGGCGCGCTCGGCACCTTCGGCACGCTGATGATGTCGTTCACGCGCCTGCCCGCCGTGATGGCCGAAGACGGCTACCTGCCGAAGGTTTTCGCGCGGCAGCATGCGCGAACGCGCACTCCGTGGGTCGCAATTCTGGCGTGCGCGGGCTTCTGGGCCGTGTGCTATCCCATAGGTTTCGAGCGAAGCCTGTTCCTCGACGTGCTGCTCACCGGCTTGAGCATCCTGCTCGAATTCTGGGCCCTGGCCGCGCTGCGCATCCGCGAACCGCAGCTCGCGCGCCCATACCGCGTGCCGGGAGGACTCCTCGGCGCAATCGTCATCGGCGTCCCGCCGCTCGCCCTGATGATCGCAGCAGTCGTCCGCAATAGCAGGGAACTCGCCGGCGCCACGAATCAGCTCGTCATCGGCATCGCAGTCGTAGCCGCCGGCGCGGTCCTCTATTTCGTGAGCCATCTCGTGGCGCCGGAGAAACCTGCGTAGTCCCCGAGGTTGAAGGTGTAAAAGTAGCGCCGGCTTGCCCTGAGCGAAGTCGAAGAGCAGCCCCGCCTAACTCCGATTGGTCCGCGGCCAATCAATCCGCCATCGCCGCCGGGGCAAGGGCGCCCAGACCAGCCGTTTCATCGGCGTCCCCCTCGAATGGTGATAGAGCGCGGCAGTCCGCTGATAAAAGCCGCGCGTGTGCCACGAGTCCCCAAACGCGAAACGATGAAAATCGAGGTGATGGCAAAACTCGTGGCAGAGCGTGCTGAAGAATGTCCCGAACGACGTGAACGTCCTTCCGAATCGCCGTCCGCATCCACACTCGGATCGACATCGAATCCGGATGATAATCTCCGAATAACTCGGTCGTGGAACGCTCGCGCACCCGCAGCGGCCTCGCAGCCAGCACGCTCACCCCGCAACGCGGCACCTTGTAAAAATCCCCGGCGCACTGCACGAACTCTTCGCATGTGTGGCGCACGTCGCCCGACATCCCATCCGCGATCGCCTTCTCGATGGCCCGCGCGATTCGCGGCAATCTCTCGTCCGGCGGCAGCGGCATCGCCTGCATCCGGTCGCTTTCAAGAAAGGTCCCGTTTTTCTTGCGAGGAGGCGCGTCCGTCAGCATCGCCGGTTATTCTGCACGAACCCGAAAAGTTTTGCGAGCGTGGCACAGATAATCCTGTCTGTGCAGGGCAGTGACGACAGGCGATTCCGCCATGTTATTCTTGCTCGCCATGGCTGAATTGGAAGCGGACGTTACATTCATGGAAGCGGCGCTCGCCGAAGCGCGAGCGGCTGCCGAGCGCGGCGAAGTGCCTGTCGGTGCAATCGTGGTAGCCGAGGGCCGCATCGTCGCCCGCGCCGGAAATCGCACGATCACCGATTGCGATCCCACGGCGCACGCTGAAATCATCGCCCTGCGCGAAGCCGCGCGCGCTCTCGGGAATTACCGCCTGCTGGGCGCGTCGCTCTACGTCACAATCGAGCCCTGCGCCATGTGCGCAGGCGCAATGATCCAGGCGCGCATCGCGCGCCTGATCTACGGCGCGGACGACGCCAAGGCCGGCGCCATCCGCTCCTGCTTCAGCATCCTCGACCACCCGCAGCTCAATCACCGCGTCGAAGTCACCTCGGGTGTTTGCACCGACGAAGCCGCCGCGGTCCTGAAAGATTTCTTCGCCGCCCGCCGTTGACCGGATCCCTCCGCCCAAGCGCGGTACGCGCGACACAAGTTAGCCCCACCCGGCAGGGTGGGGAATCGAATACGGAAAGCGACCGTAGGTGCGACACCAACCCGTTTGCATCTAGCGCGGCGTCGAAGATCTCCACATGCCCGTTCTCCGTTGTGACTCTCCGACGCCTTTGCTAATCTAACCAAACCGACCACGCCGCGGAGAGGTGTCTGAGCGGTCGAAAGAGCTCGCCTCGAAAGCGAGTGTAGGGGGAACTCTACCGTGGGTTCGAATCCCACCCTCTCCGCCATTTCGGTCATTCGCCGCGATCAGGCAGGCCAAGTCGAGTCTGTTCGGCGCCGATCGGCGCGCGATCGGAACCACTAGCCGGACGGCCCAGTATGGCCGACCGTCCCACTTCCGTTGTTCAATTTGCACACCTGGCATGTGGTCAATTTTAGTCATCTAGACGGGTGTGCTCCCATGAGTCTACGATTGCCGCCGCTGGACGACTTTCCTGGATTAATGGAGGAGCAGATCCGAATGGCGAGCTCACGTACTCTCGGCATCAGTCACGCGATTCTGCGCAAGAAGTTCGGTGCTGGGATGACTTTCCGTAACTACCGAGACAAGGAGGTCGTCTTTCCGCAAGGGGACCCAGCTGACTCTGTTTTCTACATCGAGAGCGGGATGGTGAAGCTCACGGCGGTCACTACGCGCAAGAAAGCTATAATCGCCATGTTGCAGCGAGGCAGCTTTTTGGGCGAAGGCTGTCTGGCAGGGCAATCTCTGCGGATTTGCACGGCAAGATCCGTTGGACAATCCAATGTCATTCGGCTGCAAAAGGAGAGCACTGTTCGCGCCCTCAAGAAAGACCCGCAGTTTGCAGCTCTGTTCGTTGAATATTTGCTGTCGCGGGTTGTTCGAATCGAAGAAGACCTGATCGATCAATTTTTCAATTTTAGCGAAAGGCGGCTGGCGCGGGTTCTGTTGTTGTTTGGGGATATAAGCAAGGAATCTAAGTCGGACTCGGCCTTGAAGGTGAGCCAATCAACCCTGGCGGAGATGGTTGGTACCACGCGCCCGAGGGTAAGTAAATTCATGAACGATTTCAAGAAGAGGGGCCTGGTCAGCTACAACGGAGGCTTGAAAGTACATAGCGCGGTGGTCATCGCGTTCCTGCAAAGTCGCCCCATGTCCGTCAAGAAAGCGTAGGCCCAGCCCGATGCTCCAGCTTTCGGCGCCACGATGGCATCTTACGTACCGGCATTCCGCGCCGTGCATTCCCCACGGAGAACGACAAATGACGCGTAACGAATGCGGGTACAGTCGAGACATTTCCAAGGCCATCGACCAATGCGGCAAAACCTGCAACGCACTGCGAAAGATCGTGGAAGATGCCACGGTAGCGAAAACAAAATCGATATTCGCTGAGACATTGCTCATTCATCAGAAAACGATCATTGATTTAGTTGAACTTCAGCACGAGCATCGAGGTTCTTGTGCGATCTGCGACCCGTAAGCCGCGAGGCAACGGTGCCGTTCGCCGTGTCTGCGATTGCTCCTCGAAAATGTGGGGCCTTCACGCGAGAACTCGGGCCCTCTCCAGCACCCAGAAATTCGGCCCGCGTTCGGCTTCGAGTTTCCCCAGCTGCTCGCGATGGATTTCGCGCACGCGCGCCGGCGTGATGGCTTCCGATCGATCGACCTCCTCGATCTTGAGGCTGGTCTTGTCCTCATAGAGGTGCTCGCCAATCAGCCGCGCCCGCTCGTCGTACAGCCAGACGAACGCCTGCCAGCTGTACACGTGATAGAGCCTGTCCGCGCGCTCCACGTCATAGCCGATGGCCTTGAGGTCGGAGCCTGCCGCGAGCTGGTGGAAGACGATCTCATCGCATAGTCCCCAGTCCGCGACCGCGAGCCGATCGTCCGAGTGCCACAACACCGCCTCGCCGACGCTGTTGTAAAACCCAATCACGCCCTTCTTGCCTTCCACAACGGCGGGATTTGCTCCCCAGCTCACCCGGTACACTGGGTCGTCCACCATCATGTCCGGCGCTGTGATCTTGCCGTACTCTCCCGCGCCCTCCAGGTGCACATGCCGCCAGAAGTTGAGGAGAATCGCCCGATGCAGCGGCTTCGTCGTGCTGGCCAGAAGCTTCGCGGTAGGGATCATGCAGTCATACACCGCGCGTTCGAATCGGTTCATGTCAGCCCCCTCATTTGCCGGATACTGGCGGCCCCGAATATATCAGACCATGCCACCAGCTGGCACCTCCGTGCGACCCTCTCAGGTCCGGACCGGCTAAGGTTGGCCTTTGCCGTTCCTGGAATTTGGCCTCTGTCGTTTCGGAGACTCGGAAGCCATCCATACGGCCTCTAAGGTATTGACACCGCAAGGGGGTGCGCGTACATTCGCGTTGTAGTGGATCATTCCGGTACCTGAGGGAGGAAAAAGCGTGCGTTCGATCGTCCTTGGCGCTCGATCCAGCCTGGTAGCTCTTCTTATAACTGGCCTCATTGGCCTGCCCGCGATGGGCGCAAGCTCGCTGCCTCTCGCGACTGTGGTGTCTGCGCAGGCGGCTCTCTTGGCCAACGCCGATGCCGTCCCCGGAGCGGATGTATATTACGACGATGATTTGGTGACGACGGGCGGAGGCTCCCTTCGCTTGGCGGTGGGGACGAGCCAAGTCTATCTCTTGGAAAACAGCGAAGCCGTGCTCCGCAAGAACCAGGGCCAAATCGAGGCCAAGATGTATCGCGGCACGGTCGGATTCTCCACTTCGGCGCCGGATAATCTCGCGGTCGAGACTCCCTTTGGCGTGGTGCGCGGTGCGGATGGTTCGCATGTGCTCGGCCAAATTGCGCTATTGACTTCCCCGAATACGAGTGCGGAAAAGATTGAGGTCACCTCCTATAAAGGAACGCTGGTGGTTGTCGACGCTGCAGGCGTGTCGAAGACGATCGACGAAGGCCAGAGCTACATCGGCACGATGAATTCCGATGCCGGCGCGGGTGGCACCGATGCGAAGGTTCAGGGCGTCGGCGGCACTGGCACCAACTGGAAGCGCGTCGCCGAGGTTGCAATACCGATTCTGCTTGTGGCAGGTGGCGGCATCGCTCTTTACGTCGAGGGTTCAGAGAGCTGCCCACAGCCGAAGTGCACTGAATAAGCCGGCAATTCGCGCCGTGAATCTTTCGCGGCCAACATCCACGAGACAGCTTTCAGCCCTCTAGAAATTCGCCGCCTTGCCCGGCAACGGAATAAATCGCGGCACCCTCCGGCAATAATCCTCGTAAGACGCCCCGAATCGTGCGCGCAATTCTCTCTCTTCCATCAAAATCGCCGCAAGCATCAGCGCCGTCCACACCGCGGCCACAATCCACGCCACGCGTGTGCCGGCCAGCAGGCACGCCCCCGCCAGAGCGAGGAATGATCCTGCGTATCGCGGATGCCGAATCCGCCCGTAGATTCCTTGGCGTTCCAATTCTCCCGCCCCGGACACTTCCGTTTTTCCCACCAGACGCGCCGTGCCCAGGTCGCGGTGCACGCGCCAGAAAATCCAAAGCTCGAGGGCGATCAGGATGAGCCCCGCGACGATCGCCGCTACCGCCGGCCGCCGAGCGCCGAAAATCTCTCGCCGGTAGAGAATCAAGCACGCCGTCACCGGCGGCCACGAAACCAATAAGCCCGTCGCGAATGCAGCTGCCGGACGCGCTCACCAAAACCTTCCGAAGGGATGCACCGCGAACCAGTAGATCGGGATCGGCAACTGCAAAAACATCACGATGGCAGCCAACCAGCCGGTAAGGCTCATGGCGCATCTTAGTGGCAGCCCGATTCGCGGCACAAGGCGATTCCGATTTCATCCGCGCGTCGTGCGTGGCGCCCCGAGCAGCGGCAACATATCGGGCGCGAAGATTCGGCGGCACGGGATATAATAAGTTGTTTTGTTCGGGGCGATTTCTTCTTCCTGAGGATATGCGAATGATGAAGGGACTCGACGCCCGGCGGCGCCTCGCGGCGGTGGCATGCGCTGCGGGGCTTTTGCTGCCGGCCATCGTCGCGCGCTCGTGCCGCGCGGACGAGCCGTACGCGCCCAGCCGCAACTACGCGCTGCAGGATATCCGCACGCACCTGTGGTTTGATCTCGACCAGCGCTCGATCCGCGGCCAAGTGACGGAAAGCATCTCCGCGCTTCGCGACAACGTTTCGCAGCTCGCGCTCGATTCAGTCGACTTGAAGATCGAAAGCGTCGAGGTAGACGGCAAGGCCGCCAAATTTGCGGTCGACCCGAAAAAACTCGTCGTCTCGCTCGATCGTCCCGCAAACCGCGGCGACCGCCGCGAAATCGAGATTCACTACGAAGGTCAGCCGAAGAAGGGCATCTATTTCATCCTCCCGGACCGGAATTATCCCCAGCAGCCGAGCGAGATTTGGACGCAAGGCGAGGCCGAAGACACCCGTTATTACATTCCGCTCTACGATTACCCGAACGACCGCACCACATCCGAGATGATCCTCACGGTTCCCAGCAGCTGGATCACCGTTTCCAATGGCCGTCTGGTCGGCGTGAAAGACGAAGCCGACGGCACGAAAACCTGGGATTGGAAGGAATCCCAGCCCATCTCGACGTATCTGATTTCCGCAATCGCCGGCGATTTTGTCGAGAAAGACGATACGTGGCATGGACTCACCCTGCGTTACGTCGTCCCGCGCGGTGAAGGTCCCACGATCGACCCGACCTTCGAGCGCACCAAGGAAATGCTCGACCTTTTCTCCTCCAAGCTCGGCGTTCCGTATCCCTGGGCGCAGTACGCGCAGACTTCCGTCGATGATTTCGTCGAGGGCGGCATGGAAAACGCCAGCGCCACCACGCTCGCCGTCGATGATCTCGTCAATCCCAAGCTTGCGTCGGAAGAGCGCATCGGCGCCGACGACGTGAATTCACACGAGCTCGCCCACCAGTGGTTCGGCGATCTCGTCACCTGCAAGGACTGGGCGAATCTCTGGCTCAACGAAGGCTTCGCCACCTATTTCGAGCACTACTGGATGGAGCAGCACTATGGCGTCGATGACGCCGACTACGAATTCTGGCGCGACCAGAATGCCTGGTTCCACCAGCCGCGCTTCTTCCCCGTCCCGATCCTCAACCGCCATTTCGACGATTCCACCGAGTACGAAGGCAACGTTTACAACAAGAGCGGTTGGGTCCTGCGCATGCTCCGCGAAAAGCTGGGCGACGACGATTTCTTCCGCAGCCTGCACAACTACCTCGAGACCAATCGCGGCCAAAACGTCGTCACCGCCGATCTGCAGAAGTCCATCGAACAGACCACCTCCATCAACGTGGACCAATTCTTCCATCAGTGGATTTATCGCGCCGGCGCTCCCGAGTTCGAAGTCAGCTACACCTACGATCCGGCGTTGCATCAGGTCAATATGGACGTGAAGCAAACTCAGGACGTCGAGCGGCCTCGTCGAGTTCTTCGACGTGCCCATTCAGGTGGAAATCGCTACCGCCGCCGGTCGAAACACCTATCCCATCGATGTCAGCCGGGCGGATCAAAGCTTCACTTTCCCGGCCGAGAGCGCGCCTCTGATGGTGATCTTCGACAGGGGCGACCAAATTTTCAAGAAAGTGGACTTCCGCAAGAGCACCGCGCTTTGGATCTATCAGTTGAAGAATGGCGAGACATCTCCCGACCGCGCGGAAGCGGCGGTCGCTCTCAGCGGCGATCGCGATGACCCGCAGGCCATCGCCGCGCTGGGCGACGCCGCCTCGCACGATCCTTTCTGGGGAATTCGCGTCGAAGCGCTGCACGCCCTCGGCAGGACGGGCGGCGACGACGCCGAAGCCCGAGTCCTCGCGGTGCTGAATAGCGAAAAGGAGCCATGGGTCCGCGACGTGGCGGCCAGCGTCCTCGCAAGCTTCAAGGAGAACTCGTCCGCGGCGTCTCGCTTGGAGGAAATTGCTTCAAATGATCCCGCCTATACGGTCCGCTCCGCGGCCATCGAATCGCTCGCGGCCATCAAAGCCCCTGGCGCGTACGACATCATTGCCGCCTCCGTAAAGGCCGACTCCCCGGACGACATTCTTCGCCGCGCCGGGCTTCACGCTTTTGGCATGCTTGGCGACGATCGCAGCGTCCCGCTCCTTCTCGCCTGGTCGGCCGCGGGAAAACCGTTGCGCTGCCGCCAGGCGGCGATCGGCGCCATGGCAGCGCTCGATAAGCGTGATAAGTCGATCACCGAAGCGCTCGTGTCGTATCTTCAGGACCCGCGCTTCGACATCCGCCTCGAGGCCATTTTCGCTCTGGGCCGGCGCGGCGACCAGGATGCCGTCGCTCCTCTCGAAAATATGCTGAAGAGCGGCCAGCTCACGCAGGGCGAAGAGCCGTATATCGAAGAATCGCTCGCAGTCTTGAAGTCCCAAGTCGCCCGATAGGTTCGCGCATCCGCAGGCCCGGAAACCTAACGGTTTTGCAGCGACGGGTCGCCGCCGTTGCGACCCGGCATATCGGTGGAAGCGTGGGCCTTCAGGCCCGCGAAAAGCGGCTCCGTGATAGGGGCTTTCAGCCCCGGGCTTTCGGCCGTGCTTTGTAGCGGCGAGCCGGCGATATTAGCGACCCTGCATGCTCGGCGCGTCACGCCATCAGGATTCGCAGATCGCGCAAATTGTTGCCGGTCGGCCCTGTCACAATCGCATCGCCCAGCCGCTCGAAGAAGCTGTAAGCGTCGCTCCGCCGCATAAAATCCTCCACACCGAGCCCGGCTTTCTGCGCCCGCGCAAACGTCTCTCCGTCCGCCACAGCTCCAGCGGCCGGGCTGTTCCCGTCGATCCCATCGGTCCCGGCGCTCAGCACCGTGATGTCCTTGCCCGCAATCTTCGCCACGCACGCGAGCACGAACGCCGCATTTCGCCCCCCGATTCCATCACCCGTCACAGGACTGCTCAGCTCCCCATCCGCCAGCACCGCCACGCGATGATGCGGATTCGCCTTCTTCTGCGCCGCGAGCTGCGCTAGCAAATAGTCCGCCGCTTTCTCGATGGACCATCCGTCGGTCGAATCGTCGCACACGCAGACGAACCCCTCCGCCTCGCATGCGTGATGCGCGGCGTGAAATAGGTCGTGGACGCTGAGCACCCGCACGAAGTGCGAACGCGCAAACGCCGGATCGCCGTCCTTAGGTGTCTCGCGCAGCGCATGCTTCTCGAAAACCGCGCGCAGGGAAAGCGGAAGCTTGGCCGCCAGTCCGCAGGTGTGCGCCACGCGCTCCGCATCTGCCACCGTGCTGGGATCGGGCAGCGTCGGCCCGGATGCGAGCGCGGACTCTTCCCCAAGCGGCACGTCGCTGATCGCCAGCGTCAATTTCATCGAGCGTGGAGCCGCCGCAGCCAGCCTCCCGCCCTTCGTCGCGGAAAGGTGCTTGCGCACAATATTGATCTCCTCGATCGGCGCGCCGCAAGTCACCAGCGCGACGTGCAACGCCTGAAAATCGGCCAGGCTGATCGAAGGATCGAGCGGCTGCTCCACCAGCGCCGAGCCCCCGCCCGAGACAAGGAAGACAACCAGCGTCTTTTCATCGCACCGTGCCAGCCGGTCCAGAATCGCGCGCCCGGCGGCAAAGCTCCCGGCATTCGGAATCGGATGCCCGCCTGTAAACGCCTGCCATCCCGGCAGCGGCACGGCTGGGGCGGAGGGCGCAACGACGATCCCCTCCACCGGGAACTCGGGCGCAAGAATCCCCGCCAGGCCCCGCGCCATAGCGAGGGACGCCTTCCCGTAAGCGATAGCCAGAATCGTCCTGAATTCCCGTAAGTCGATGGTCGCGTCGCCCGCCCGGATTGTGAGCCCGTCGCGATCGAGGTGCCTTTCGAGCGCCGCCCCAATGTCGATGCCTGCAAGCGCTTTACGGAAGGCGTTTTGGGCGAGTTGCTTCATAAAACCAGGCCCACAATAGCAGAAAAACTCGTAGCCGGAAGGTCCCAGGATGCCCGTAGTACTTTGCTCCCAGAGGTTTTAGCTCCCTGTACCATAGGCCAGCCCGGCCCCCTCTACGAAGATGCAGCTGTTGGAGATAAGGCTCTTCTGAGGGAGGACTTGATGGTTGGTGGATACGCAGTCTGGATGGGGCAGCCCGTGATTCTACGAATTGCCGCGGGAGATCTCCGGGTGCCGCTGCGCGGGCGCCTGCTGTCGGAGACCGATGACGCGATTCGCCTGCGCATCGCCGATAGCTGGGATGTCGACGTTTTCAAGTCCATGGTGGTTGCCGTCGAGCACGACAACCCGGTTTACGTTGTGAATTAACGGGGAGGCGCCATGAGCGCGATTGCCAGGCCCGCTTGGAACGCCCAAAACGATGGCCTGCCAGCGCGACTCTCCCCCGCCTCGATTGTGGAGGAATCGCCGATGCGGGAAAAGCTGGCCGCCATCCGCGACACCATGATCGTCCTGAGCATTCAGCTCGTTTTTAGGACGTTCATGCTGCTTCGACGGTGGAATTACTGAGGCCTGGCGGCAATCCGCAGCAAAAAGTCTCGAATTCAGCAGATTTACTGTACCAAGCTTCCGGCCCATAGCCCCCTCACCCCGACCCCGGGCCTGTACCCCTCAGACCCGGGGTTTCTCTTCGCTTGGCACTCCTTTTCGGTGTCGGAAACTGCCAAAACGGCCGCCTAAAGGACGAATGCTGATGTGCCCAAAGTGTCCTATTTTGGACACTTCTGCAATATCAAGGAATGCCATGATGACATGTGCGTAGGTCATATGCTATACGAGTGTCTCTATTCGTGTGAGCGATTCACGGCTTTTCAGCCCGCGCGAAACTCGCAAAGAGGCCAAGTGAGAGTCGGCCCGGCTCTTAGCCGGAAGCTCCGACCCATCTCGCCTTCATCCAGGAGCCATGTTGATGAGAATCGCCGGCGTTGGGAGCGCTTTCCCAAAACTTTACTTCAAGCAGGACGTTATTGTGACGGCCTTGAAGGGCTATTATCGAGATCGCTTGGTGAACCCTGACATTCTCGATCGACTTGACGACAGCATGAAGGTGGATGGGCGTTTCCTCGCCCGCCCCATCAGTTTTTATGAAGACATGCAGACCTGGGGCGAGGCCAACAACGTCTGGATCGAAACCGGCATGGAAATCGGCGAAACGGCCCTCTGCCGCGCCCTGGCCGCCGCCGGTATCGAGCCGCGTGATCTCGGCGCCATTTTCGTCACTTCGGTCACCGGTATTGCGGCCCCCTCCCTCGATGCACGTCTCGCCAATCGCATGGGTCTCTCCCCCAATATCAAACGTATCCCGATTTTCGGATTGGGCTGCGTGGCTGGCGCGGCCGGAATCTCTCGCGCCGCGGACTACGTGCGCGCATATCCCGATCAGGCCGCGGCGCTGCTCTCCATCGAGTTGTGCTCGCTCACGCTCCAGCGTGAAGACGTTTCCATGGCGCACCTGATCTCCGCCGTGCTCTTCGGCGATGGCTCCGCAGCGGCCGTCATCACCGGCGCCGCCCGCGAATCGAAAGGGCCCGAGATTCTTGCCACGAAATCCATCCTGTATCCCAATTCCGAGCGCACGATGGGCTGGGACATTTCCGAGAAGGGTTTCAAGATCGTTCTGTCCGCCGAAGTGCCGGATACGGTGCGGCAGCATCTCGGTGAAGATGTCGACACATTCCTGGGCGAACAGGGAGTGAGCCGTAGCGATATCAAAACCTGGGTCATGCACACCGGCGGTCCGAAAGTCCTCGAAGCTACGGCCGACGCGCTCGGGCTCACGCCGAAAGACCTCGAAGCTTCCTGGGAATCCCTCCGAAAAGTAGGCAACATTTCGTCCACTTCCGTGCTCCTGGTCCTGGAGGATGTTTATAAGCACCGGCGCCCAGCGCCCGGCACTTTAAGCATTCTGGCGGCGATGGGCCCAGGCTTCTGCTCGGAATTGGTTCTCCTCCGATGGTAGGAATATCTGAAACACACAGTCCATACGGACGTGTTGATCGTCGGAGGCGGCCCGGCAGGGCTGGCGGCTGCCATCGCCGCGCGAGCCAGGGGCCTGCGCGTCACGCTCGTCGATTCCCGCACGCCCCCCATCGATAAAGCCTGCGGAGAGGGTTTGCTGCCGGAAGCGGTGGCGGCGCTGCGCAATCTCGGCGTCGATCTCGATTCTGCATCCCCAACCGCGTTCGCGGGGATTCGCTTCTCGGATGAACATTCCTCCGTGAGCGCGCGATTTCCTCGTGGAACGGCCTTTGGCGTACGTCGCACGATCCTGCACAAATTGCTCGCGGACCGCGCCGCCGCGGCCGGCGTCTCGTTGGTGTGGGGCGCGCGGGTTTCCGCATTGGACGCCGCGGGCGCAAAAGTAAACGGCGAATGGATTCGCTGCTGCTGGCTGATTGGCGCGGATGGTCAGCAATCGAGCGTCCGGCGTTTTGCGAAACTCGGGCGCGGCCTTCGTGGTCCTGCGCGCTTCGGCTTCCGCCGCCATTACGCCGTTGCTCCCTGGACCGATCTCGTCGAAGTCCACTGGGGCAAACGCTGCCAGATGGTGATCACTCCCACGGGCGCCGAAGAAATCTGCGTTTCACTCTTTGCGAGCCACTCGCGTCTGCGTATCGATGGCGCGCTTCGTGAATTTCCGGCAATCGCGCGCCGCCTGCGCGATGCGCAACCCGTCTCGGCGCAAGCGGGCGCCATCACATCCCTTGGCCGTGCCCGCGGAGTGACCAGTGGCACGATCGCTCTCGTCGGCGATGCGTCCGGCACGGTCGATGGCATCGCCGGCCAGGGACTCAGCCTCGCGTTCCAGCAGGCCGAGGAGCTGGGCGAAGCGCTCGCCCGCGGCGATCTCGCGCTTTACGAGGCCGCGCATCGTCGCATCATGCGCAATGCCGCGCGGATGACGCGCCTTTTGCTCCTGATGAGCTCGAGCGCCACGATTCGCCGCAAGGCCATGCGCCTTTTCGCCGCGCACCCAGGCATCTTTTCGAAGCTGATCTCGGTTCATGCGGGCCAGGCCTTGCCCGACGGGCTCGGCGCCGCGCAAATTCTCGATCTCGGCTGGCGCGCGCTGTGGGCCTGATCGCCCCATCCAGACGCTGCCTCCACGTCGTCGCACTCGCCGCGTCCGCCTTCCTGTTTGCACCCGCCCTGCGCGCGCAGGATGTAGTCGTCCATTTCGATTCCGCCACAACGCAGGTCGAGTTCACGCTCGCAGCCACGCTCCACGCCGTCCACGGTGTTTTCAAGCTGAGGAGCGGCCAGATCCACTTCGATCCGACGACCGGCAAAGCGGGCGGTGCCGTGATCCTCGACGCCACCAGCGGCAACACCGACAACAGCTCTCGAGACCAGAAAATGCACGCCGAGATTCTCGAAAGCGCGAAATTCCCCGAGATTGCATTCTCCCCGACGCAGGTAACGGGCCCGATGGCGGACATGCTTGCAGGAAAACCAGTGCAGCTACAGGTCGCGGGTGTCTTCCGCCTCCACGGCCAGGATCACGCGCTGACCATCCCTGTAACGGTCGCGCCCGCTTCGGGGAGCGACCAGAGCGGCCAGTTCCAGGCATCCACAAAATTCGAAGTCCCCTACGTGAAATGGGGGCTCAAGAATCCAAGCACCTTCATCCTGCATGTGAGCGACACGGTCAACCTGGGGATTCATTCCGCCGTGCAAATATCGCGCCCCAACGGAAACCGATGAAGCGCCTTCGCCTCTGAATTTTCGTGTGCTCCCCGCTTTTGTAGCGACGGGTCGCCGCTTTTGCGACCCGGCATGCCGGTGGAAGCGTGGGCCTTCAGGCCCGCGAAAAAGGTGTCGTAAGAAACCGGCTTTAGCCGCGGGCCGTTCCCTCCACGAGCCAGAGCCTCATACTTTCAAGATCAGCTTGCCGGTTGTCTGCCGCGATTCGAGCAGCCGATGCGCTTCCGCAGCCTGCGCAAGCGGCAACGCCCGGTCGATATGCAGCTTCAGCCACCCTTCTCGCACGCCGGCGAAAACATCGCGCGCCCGGCCCAGAACCTCGTCTCGCGTGACCATGAAATTAAAGAGCGACCCTCCCGAAATCGTCAGCGCTTTCATCATCAGCGAATTGGGAACCACCGCCTCCGCCGGCCCGCTCGCCATTCCGAAGATCGTTGCCCAGCCGCGATGCCGCAACGCGTCAAGATTTTTCGTGAATGTAGTTTTGCCAACGCCGTCGATGATGTAGTCGACGCCTTTACCCCCGGTAAGTTTCTTCGCCTCCTCGACAAAATCCTGCGTCGTGTAATTGATCACATGCTCGGCGCCCGCCTCGCGCGCGATTTTCGCTTTCGCCTCGGTTGAAACGGTCCCGATCGCGACCGCGCCCAAATGCTTCAGCCATTGCACGAGCAGCAGCCCCATGCCGCCTGCGGCAGCGTGCACGAGCACCGTCGAGCCGCGCTTCACGGGGTAGAACTCGTGCAGCAAGTAGTGCGCCGTCAGTCCCTGCAGGATCACGGCGGCGCCATCTTCGAAGCTCATTTCCTTCGGCAGCGGCGCGAGGTGCCCCACTTTCACGGCGTGATATTCGGCGTACGATCCTAGGCCGCCAGCGTACGCGACGCGATCGCCCGCCTTCACCTCGCTCACGCCATCACCTACCGCTTCCACCACGCCTGCCCCCTCGATTCCAGGCGTGAACGGGAAGGGAATCGGTGTGCGCGCGGAGCCGTTTCTGTAGTAGATGTCCGCGAAATTCACGCCGGCCACGTGTACGCGAACCAGCGCCTCGCCCGGCCCCGCTTTCGGCTGCGGAATATCTTCCAACTGCAAAACGCTCGGATCACCCGCTCGAATGGCGCGTATCGCTTTCATTCACCCTCTCCTTGTCAAGCGGGGCAATTATCCGGCGCGGATTCGATCGCGGCAAGCGCGAAGAATCGTAGTAACCTGTTACCTGCACTTACTGGAACATACGGGGGAAAAATGAAAATCGGAGCGCGCAACAGGATCGTCGGCAAAGTGACGCAAATCAAGAAGGGCTCGTTAATGTCCATCGTGCACGTCGATGTCTCCGGCCCTTCGCACATGGCCTCGGTGATGACCATCGAATCCCTGAAGGAACTCGGCCTCAAAAAGGGCGACAAAGTCGAAGTCGTCGTAAAAGCGGTAAACGTCCTCCTGATCAAGGGCTGACGAGTCTTCGCTTTTGAATTTTCGGGTGCCCCACCCTCGTTTTTGAGGGTGGGTCTTTCGCCGCGGTTGCCACGTCGACACTCTAACGGCCCACTGGTTCCTCGCCCTCGGATTTCGCCGCATATCCGGCGCACGCGATCACAGGCAGCGGCGGATATTTCGGAAACGCCGGATCGGTGCGCGATCTCTCGCAGAGCACAAACTGCGACCCGCGCGCCGATTCAATCCTCCGCGCAAACGCACAGTCGCCGCAAAGCCCTTCCTGCATGTCCATGCCTTCAGCTGTGCGATCTTCCGCCACGACGGCGCCCCTGATCGATGTCCCCTCTACGCGCGCTCGTCCGTGAGCAACAATTCCTTCGCGCGCTGCGCAGCCTTCACCACCGCCTTGATCAGCGTGACGCGCAACCCGCCCTCCTCGAGTTCGAGAATCCCGTCGATCGTGCATCCAGCCGGCGTAGTCACGGTATCTTTCAGCAGCGCAGGATGGTGCCCCGTCTCGATCACCATCTTCGCCGCGCCCAGCGTCATCTGCGCTGCAAGCAGCGTCGCAAGCTCGCGCGAAAGCCCAACCTTCACGCCTCCCTCGGCCAGCGATTCCAAAATAATGTAAATGAACGCCGGCCCGCTCGCCGAAAGCCCGGTAATCGCGTCCATGTTCTTCTCATCGACCACCACCGTCTTGCCCACGGCATCGAAGAGCCGCTTCGCGAGCTCCACATGCTTCGGCGCCGCATGCTTCCCCGGCGAGATCGCCGTAATCCCCGCGCCCACCAGCGACGGAGTATTCGGCATCGCCCGAATCACAGGCGCCTTCGCCTTCAGCCGCCGCTCGATGTACTCCGCCGGCACCGAAGCCGCAATCGAAATCAGCAGCTTGTCCGCGTTCAACTTCGGCGCAATTTCGTCGATCACGCGCCCCACCACCTGCGGCTTCACGCACAGCAGAATCACGTCCGCCTTCTTCGCGGCCGCCCGGTTGTCGGTGCCCAGCGAAATCGCCGACGCAAAGTTCTTGCGCCTCGCTCCGCCATGCGCCACCGTAGCAAACAGATTCTTCGGCGAGACGAGCCCCTCTTTCACGAGCGCCTCGATCAGAATTCCGCCCATTTTCCCCGCGCCGATCACGGCCAGGCGCACTTGGCTCAATTTTGCCATTCGATCTTTCCCCTTTCGCGCTATCGGCTGTTCGATCAGGAAGGCCGCGCGATTCCCCCGCGCGTTCGAGCTATCGACGCGCTCGCTGCTCGCGTCCCGGGCACGGTCGCCCCGCAAACCATGAGAACCATGAAAGCCATCTGAAAGGAAGCATGCCGCATGATACAGGAGGACTCACCGCCCGCCAAAGCCTTCCGCCACATTGTGGAACCATTGCGTGCCCTGAAAGGAATCATTAGCGTTGTGAAAAGTGTTGTCGACTCGCGCCGGAATCCCAGCCGGGCGGGATTTACGAGGTCATTTTCGCTATGCCAGAAAAAATTGCATTTCGAATGAAAATCCGCACATGGCTTTGCATTCTCGCGCTTTCAACTCTCGGCCTCGCTTTCTCCGCAGGTCGTGCGGCGGCGCAAGAGCCCGCAGGGCCCGCGCCAGGCGCCACTCCGTCCGATTCGCCGGCATCGTCGCCAGCGCCGAGCACGGCGGCGCAAATCGGCGGCCACCCCAGTCTCGCCGGCAATTGGACGCTGAACAAAGATCAGAGCGACGATCCGCGCGCGAAAATGCGCGAAGCGATGGGCGGCGGGTCAGGCGGCGGACGCGGCGGCTACGGCGGCGGAGGCGGCGGGGGAATGGGCGGCGGTGGCGGCTATGGCGGTGGGCGCGGCGGCCAAGGCGGCGGCCGCGGTCAGGGCGATACGTTCGCCGATTTCTCGCAGCTCACGATCGCGCAAACGCCCACATCCGCAAAAATCACCGGCTCTTCCGGTCGCGTCCTCGCGATCTTCGATTCCTCCACGTCGAGCGCGCCAAGCGATTCCGGCAGCACCGCCAATTCGAACAACAATTCGAGTGACTCAAGCGACTCCGAAGGCGCCGGCCGCGGCGGCAGGCAAATGGAGCCGGCCGTTGCCAGCTGGCAAGGCACTCAGCTCGTCGCCGTCACGCAGGGCAGGCGCGGAGGCTCCACCACGCGCACCTACGAGCTTTCTCCCGATGGCAAGCAGCTCTACGTCACCACGAAAATGGATAATCCGCGTCTCCAGCAGCCGGTCACATTCCGCTTCGTCTACGACGCCGCCAGCGCCAATGGAGGCGGAAGCGAATAGCGGCGTGCGCTTTGCTCCCATGTCCCGGCCCGCTCGAAGATCAGGACCGAGGCGCTCCCACCCGGTGCGTCTCGCGCGGGCCGGGGCGCCACATAGACGAAGAATCGCCCACTGTGCCACTTCGGTTCGTCAACGTGTCGGCGGTATTTTGCTTGAGCTCGCTTGGCGTGGGTAACCCATTCTCCGCGTCGGGCGTCGAAGAGGGATATTCGCGCGGTTTAATCGGTTGTTTGGCAGGTAAGATAATCAGCAAGGAGATGGTCGTGCATCGCCGAATCTGCCAAAGAGCCGCATGGTTGCTCTTGTCGCTTCTTGCGATCTCGACTCCGAGTCTCGCCCGCCAACAAAGTTCGCAGCCGGCGCAAAACGGGCAGTCGGCTCCCGCACCGGCCGCGCAACAGGCGCCGGAGGCTTCCGTCACCGCCACCGGCTTCGTTAAAACCACAGATGGCTCGCCCGTTCCCGGCGCCACGCTCAGGCTGACCAATGCCGACACGAAGCAGGTCTGGGTAAGCTGGACCGACGAATCGGGCAAGTTCGAGTTCCCGGCGATCACGCCGGGGCATTACACGATCGAAGCCACGCAGCTAGGCTTCGTCTCTTCGTCGATCGAAGCGCAATTCTCCGCTCCGCCGCCCGAGCCGCCACCGTTGCAGCTTTCCGTGCATGTGGCGACGCTGGCGGAGCTCGCCGCCCCGGCCGGATCGAATCCGCCCCAGAGCGGTCGCGGCCAAAGGCCCAGCGGCGGCGCGCCGGGTGCCGGACAGAACGCGGCGAATGGCGGTCCGGGAGGTTCCGGTCCTCCGGGCGGACGCGGCGGACAGGGCGGCAGGCGAGGAGGGCAGCTTCCCCAGGGCTTGTTGAACGCCATGCAGCAGGGCCTGGCAGGCGGCGGTTTTCAGCAGACCGATGTCACCGGCGCGTCGGGAGCGGGCGACGAGGGCGTCGAGGCGAATGCCCCCGTGCCGCCAGCCTCAGGCGGATCGTCCGATTCGTTTCTCCTGCAGGGAACGGTTGGCCAAGGGCTCTCCTACAACGCAGGCGGCGTTCCGGGCGGAGGTTTCGGCGGACCGGGCGGTCCCGGAGGCCCAGGCGGACCCGGTGGCGCAGGTGGAGATACCGAAGAGCCCGGAGGCGCAGCCGGACAAATGTTCGGCGCTGGCGCCGGGCCGGGTGGCGGAGGTCCCGGCGGTGGCGCAGGCGGTGGTGGCTTCGGAGGCGGCGGGCGCGCAGCGCGCGGTATCGCGATCTTCAACACCGTCGCAGGCGGACGAGGCGGGCAGCTGGGCCGTCTGTTCCGCCAGCAGGCCAACCGAATCCGCTACAGCTTCTACGACCGCTACGAAAACTCGGCCTTCGACGCGCGCCCCTACGCCATCACGGGAACGCCTGCGCCCAAGATCGGCCACTACGACGAGCGCGTCGGCGGCAACATTGGCGGCCCATTGGTAATTCCGCACATCTACAACGGAGCCGATCACACCTACTTCTTCGTCAATTACCAGCACGAGACGGTGCAAAATCCGATCAACACGTTCTCGACCGTGCCCACGCCCGACGAGAGAAACGGGTGCTTTACCGCAGGCAGCGTCTTCGACCCGTTCACTACCACGCCGGTCACCACCACGTCGGCGATATGTCCAACGGGCGACGTCCAGGTGCCTATCGATCCTGTTGCGCAGAAGCTCCTTGCCTTGATTCCCGGCCCGACCGTTCCAAACGCGATCACCCAGAATTATCTGCTGCAAGCCACCACGCCGGATAACACCGACCGCGTGAATGGCACGATCCTCCACACCATCAACCGAAAATTCAACGTAAACGGCACGTACAACTTCAACTCGGACCGCGAAAACACCCTCAGCAACTTCGCCGATATCGGAGGGAATCAATCGACCCGCAGCCAGAATCTGACGCTGGGGCTTTCGCACAACTGGTCGTCGCGCGTCGTCGAAAACACGAGCGTGAATTGGAGCCGCAACCGCATAAAACTGCTGAGCGACAATTCCTACAACCCCGCATTTTCACCCGCCAGCCTGGGCATCGACCTCGGCCCTGGCGTGGTCCTGCCGCCGGTCGATTACGGCATCCCGCAGGTCAGCTTCACGAACTATTCCGGATTCAGTGATCCGATTCCGTCGCTGGTGCGAAATCAGACGCTTCGAGTCGACGACAACCTTTCCTGGACGCGCACAAAACACACCATGCGTTTCGGCGGCGAGGTCCGGCGCGTCGAGCTGAATACGCAATCGGACCCGAACCCGCGCGCGGGCTTCGTCTTCACCGGCATCGCCACCGGCAGCGACTTCGCCGATTTCCTCGAGGGTCTGCCGTTCAATACCACGGAGCAATTTGGCGATCCGAACACTTATTTTCGCGCCTGGGGATTCAACCTCTACGCGCAGGATGATTTTCGCGTCACCAAGACGTTCACGGCACAATTTGGCCTCCGCTACGATGCCGTCACGCCGCCGGTCGAGATCGCGAACAACATCGTGAACCTGGACATCACCGATCTCGCCCATGTGACGCAGGTCCAGCCAGGCGCGCCGGGCGTTCCGCGCTCCCTGATTCACGGCGATTATCACAATTTCGAGCCGCGCATCGGCATCGCCTGGCAGCCGCCCATCAAGCCGAAAACCGTCGTCCGCGCAGGCTATTCGATTTTCTACAACGAGTCGATTTACAACACGCTCGCGCGCGAGTTGGCGTACCAGCCGCCCGTCGCCACCGCTCAAACGCTCACCACCACCGCGCCGCCCAACCAACCCTTGACCTTCGAGAATCCCTTCATGGGAGGCTCGTCGAATCTGATCGCGATCTCGAATACCGAGTCGGTCGATCCCTACTACAAGCCCGGCTACGCACAAATCTGGAGCCTCGGCACCGAAACATCGTTTTCGCAGAACTGGATTCTCGACCTCACGTACACGGGAACGAAGGGAACGGATCTCAACGTCCTGCGCGCTCCAAATCGCGCCCCGCTCGGCACTCCGTCGGATGAGATTCAGGCCAACCGCATCGACAACCAGGCCACCGGGTTCACCTACGATCAATCTGGCGCCAATTCCATCTACAACGCTCTGCAGGCCCGCGTGGTTCACCGCTTCACCAAGGGCTTCATGCTTCAGGGAATCTACACCTACGCCAAGTCGCTCGACGATGCGAGCTCGATCGGCGGCGCCGGTGGAGGCGGCACCGTCGAGCAGCAGGATGGCAACCTCCACGCCGAATACGGCCTTTCGACCTTCGACATCCGCAACCAGTTCCGCCTCATCTCGATGTGGCAATTGCCCTTCGGACAGCGCAACCGCCTGGCGAATCACGGGTGGAAGCAATCCGTATTCGGCAATTGGCGGCTGCAGAATATCTTTACCTGGCAAACGGGAACGCCTTTCACCGCGCTGCTCGGCGGCGTCGCCTCCGACAACGGCACCGGCGCGAATTTCTCTTTGCGCCCCAACATCGTCGGCGATCCGAATCAAGGAATCTGCGGCGGATCGCCCGCGGCATTTTTCAATACCAAGGCCTTCGCCCTGCCCACCGATGCGAGCGGAAATCTCACCTACGGCGACGAGGAGCGTGGCTCGATCGAAGGTCCGTGCACGTTCAACTGGAATATGGGCCTTTCGAAATCCTTCCGCTTCGGGCCCGAGCAGCGCCACGTGATGAATATCGAATGGCAGGTCCAGAACCTCACCAACACAGCCAACTACACCGGTATCGGCACGGCGCTTCCTTGCTCCACCTCGGAGTCAGGGGTCATCAGCTGCGGCGTCGTTTCGGGCCAGCCGTCGTTCTTTGGCCGCGTGACGAGCGCCGGTTCGATGCGTACCATGGATTTGATGGTAAGGTTTAATTTTTGAGGCGCATCATGCCAAACACGGGAGAATCTTTTGCGCGGGCTTTGCTCGTCGGCGTCACCGCCGCGAATTTGATCCTCGCGCCGCTGCCGGTCGCCGCACAGCAGCAATCCGGAAAGCCCACGGTCGTCGCCGCTCCCACCGCTCCCTTGCCCACCCATCGATTGAATCAGCCGAATCCTGGGGTGCTCCGCGCGGAATCCGAATTGGTGCGCATCAACGTCGAGGTCACCGACCGCTCCGGCAAGCCTCTCAAGGGCCTCCGCGAGGATCAGTTCACGGTCACGGACAACGGCAAGCCCCAGAAGATTTCGAGCTTCTCGTATTCCGATATCGAGAGCATCGATACCGCGGGGCCTGAAGACGCGAAGCCGGTCGTAATTCCCGTCGATGGCGGCGCGCCGAGCGCGAAGGAAACCGTCAGCGACCAGGTCCGCGACCGCCGCATGCTCGTTCTTTTCTTCGACCTCACCTCGATGGAAACCGACGACATCATTCGCGCCCATGATGCGGCTGTGAAATTCCTGGCGAAGCAGATGACGCCCGCCGACCTCGTCTCGGTCGTCGTCTTCAACACGCAAGTCTCGGTGCTCGCGAATTTCACGAACAATCGCGCCGTGCTCGAGAAAGCGGTCGCCCAGATCATGCCCGGCGCCGCCTCGCAGCTCGCCGATCAGCAATACGCCGCCGCGCAGAATGGCGAATACGATGTGCAGCAGGATACCCAGGCCGCCTACACGCCCGATCAGACCGAATTCAACGTCTTCAACACCGACCAGAAGCTCATCGCCATCGAAAGCATCACCAATGTGCTGGCGGCGATCCCCGGCCGCAAAGCGCTAGTCGAATTCACCGGCGGCATCACCCAGACCGGGGAAGAGAATCGCGCCGAGTTGACCGCCGCGACCGACGACGCGAACCGCGCCGACGTCTCGATCTATTCGATCGATGCGCGCGGCATGTTTGCCACGCCGCCGGGGGGCGACGTCACCACGGCCGCCGCCACGGGCACGTCGATGTTCAGCGGCGCTTCCGTGTTTCATCAGACCGACCAGCGCGAGGATTCGCGCGACACGCTTGCCACCCTCTCAACCGACACGGGCGGCCGCGCCTTTTTCGACCTCGGCGACTTGAGCGATGCCTTCCCGAAGATTCAGCAGGATAACGGCGGCTACTACCTCGTCGGCTACAATCTTCCGCCCGACGTCAAACGCGATGGTCGCTGGCGCGCTGTCGCCGTCAAAGTGAAAGCGCCGGGCGCGCACGTTCGCTACCGCAACGGATACTACGCGCCGCGCGATTTCCAGCATCTCGAAAAAGAAGACAAGGAGCAGCAGCTCGAGGACGCGCTCGAATCGCCAAATCCCGAGGTCGAATTGCCTGTCGCCGTCGAAACGGCGATGTTCCGCCTGAGCGACAGCCAGGTCTACGTGCCCATCTCTGCAAAGCTTTCCTCGAGCGCCCTCGAATGGGCCCAGAAGCGCGGCCTCCACACTGCCGAATTCGATTTTGCCGCCGAAGTGAAAGGCGTGCCTTCAGGACAGACCGTTGCCGCATTGCGCGACACGATCACGGTTCACCTCGACGAGCAGCAATACCAGCAGGTCACCCGCAGCAATCTCGTGTATCAAGGCGGAGTCGTTCTCGCGCCCGGCACCTACCGCCTCAAATTCGTGGCACGGGAAAACGAATCGGGAAAGATGGGGACCTTCGAGGATCAGCTTGTCGTGCCGCAGCGCCAGTCTACTCGGATGATGCTGAGCTCCGTCTTGCTGTCGAGCCAGATCGTGCCCGTGGAAAAGACGGACGCGGTCCAGGATAAAACTTTGGGGCTTCGCGCGAAGCTCACCTCGACGCCGCTCGAAATGGACGGTACCAAAATCATCCCGAGCGTCACGCGCTACTTCACGCAGCCGCAAACCCTCTACGTTTTCTTCCAGGCCTACTATCCGGAGAAGGGCGGAAATGAAAGCGCATTCGACGCCAACACGTTGCGCGCGGGTCTCGTCTTCTTCCGCGGCGGCGTGCAGATCAATTCCACTCCGCTCCTGGCGCCCACAGCGCTCGATGCGAAAACGCACACCGCGTCTTTCCGCATCAGCCTCCCGCTCGCCAAGCTCCCCACCGGCCGCTACACGGTGCAGGCCGTCGTAATCGCCGCCGGCACCCAGCAGTCAGCCTTCGGCCGCGCCTACCTCGCCCTCGCCCAGGCCGAACCAACCCCGAATCCAGCCACGGCTCCTGCTCCAGCGCCCGCAACCCCGGCCGACTCCACGCCAGCCCCGCGCTAGATTTCGCATTTCGAGGTTGGTCGACCGAAAGTCTCCATTTCCCACGTTTCCTGCGACGACAAAAACGCGGAGGGTGCCCCAGGTTCGGTTTAGGAACCTGGGCCTTGGGGTGGATGTTCCTTTGTGGCAAGAAACGCGCCAAGAGTGGCTTTTCTCGTCCAACTAAGCCGGTTTTAAGGCCCCGCTAGGGGGATGCTCCAGTCCCCACTTACAGCAGGTTCGTTTCGCTTTTTCTTCATTCGCCGAATTCAAGCGGCGCGTCAGTCCTTGTGGTCCTTGTCTTTGTCTTTGTCTTTGTCCTTATCTTCCTTCGGCGGCTTCGACTCTTTCGGTGGCGGATTGTTGCGCGTAGGTGGCTTCGCTTCCTTCTGCTGATGCGCCGGAGGCTGGAAGCCGGGACGCGCGCCGTTCTCGCCATTGTTCGGACGAACGTTGCCGTTAGATCCTCGATCCGCGTTTCCGTTCCCATTTCCATTGGCGTTTCCATTGCTTGAGGACGGCGGATGGAACGGCCGCACGTTGTTGCTTGGCTGCCCATTCCGGTCGGACGGCGCGTTTCCATTCGGGTTTTTGCTTTGGTTCGCGTTGGCGTTTCCGTTCGCATTCGTGCTGCTATTCGGCGGATGGAACGCCTGGAATCCGGGGCGCGCATTATTGTTTCCATTGTTGGGATGCGCGTTGCCGTTGGCACCGGTGTTTGCGTTGCCCGCGTTTCCATTCGGCTGGTGGAATTGCTGGAATCCGGGCCGGTTGCCCTGTTGATTGCCGGGCTGGCCGCCGAACGTGCCGTTGTTTCCGCGCCCAAGCGGCTGCGTGTGGCCGATGGGAACTACATTCGGCGCGGGTGCGTGGTTGGTGACGACTCGGCGGTTTGCAAGCGACGCCGGAGGTAGGGCGCGTGCGTTCGCCTGGCCGCCGAAAGCGCTGCGCTGCGTCGGCTGCATGGCTGTCTGCTGCATCACGCGCGGATGCTGGATCTGGTCCTGCGAGATCTGCACCGACGCGCGGCCCACGGGCCGTCCGTTCACAAACGTGTCGCGGTCCACAGCGGTCACCGCGCGAACGTTGTTCGAATACGTATAATTGGCCCGGTCGTGATTCACGTAGACGTTGTTGTACACCGTCGTCACTTGCGTCACGTTCACCACTCGCGTGTTGTAGACGTTCACGTGCTGCACGTACACCGGGCTGCAGCGATATGCGGGAACCCAAACATCACGCGGCCCGAGAGGGAACCACGCCACGCCCGCGCCGCCGCCGATGGCGATCGAAAAACTGAATCCACCGCCGCCCACAAATCCGACAAGCGCCGGCGCGTACATCGGGCGTACCACGGGTCCGCCAAATGCAACGCCCACTGCGACGGGACCCGGCACCCAGCCCCACCGGCCGCCGAATACTGCCCAGCGCCCGTAATGAAATGGAGCGAATCCCCAAGGTTCGTCCTCGACCCACGTCCATCCCCACGGCGCGACGAAAACCCAGTGGCCGTAGTGATACGGGGCCCAGCCGACGGCGACGCTGCTCGGTATCCACACCGCGCCGTATTGCGGATCGTTGCTCCACGCGCCGTAATCATCGAGGTCGTTGTAGCCGATCACGTCTCGCGAAACGTAGCGCGCGGACGCGGATTGATCTTCACGCTGGTCGCGCGAGGCGCACCAATTGTCGAAATCATCGCGGCCGCCCAGCGGTTGCGCGTCGTAGGTCAATTGATCGGTGCCAGAAAATGCAAATTGCTGGCCGGGATTCAAAGTGAAGGCTTGGCCTCCGCCGGTAACGCTGCCCGAGCCGCCCCAAACGGAGATCATCGTGGAGCCTCCATTGGGATCGACGTCCACGCGGTATTGCCCCGGCCGCAGAATCGAAAACGCGAGGTTCGGCGTATCGATTTCGAATGCCTCGCCTTCATCGAGCTGCCGCACGCGCACGTAGAGCGATCCCTGCGCAAGCTGGAGCTGCGTGATCTGGTCGTTGAGATTCAGGAACGAAACGCCCGTTTGTCCCGAGAGGCGCAGGACCGAGCTTCCCACGTGAAGTTCGCCGCGCGAGTCCTGATCGGCCCAGAGGTTGTCGCCGGTAGTCAGCGGACGATTCGGGTTTGCATCGATCCAGTCCTGCGTACCCGCGGGCTGGAGCGACACCGATCCCTGAATGTAATTCAACCGCGCGACGCGGCCCGGAGGATCATCGTCAGCCGCAGCCATGCCCGGAATCGCGAACAAAAGCGCCGCAGCCACAAGAAGGCCCAGTAAAAGCGTTCCCACACGCGTGCTCACAGCTTTCATTGTGCCAAGTCCACTTCGCATGACTGATCCTCCTCAGTTTTTTCCGGAACTGCAAACGGGCTGGGCGAAACCTTCGAGGCGGCAGGCTTGTAGCACACTGCCCCGCGCAAAACTCTACTTCTTCGGTGACTGTCCGTCTGAATGGGACGGGGGCGCGGAATGCCGCTGCTCAGCCGGCTTGGGTTGAGGCTGGTTGCGGTTCAGCGGCGGATGAACGTCGTACATATCGTCGCGCGCTTTTGTCGGTTGCGTGTATTTCATCGCCGGCCGCTCCTCGTCTTGCCGGCCTTGCGGCTGATTGACCTCAGTGGACGCATTCCGATTGTCGGGCTGAGTCGTCGTGCGGTTATTCGACCCAGGAGGAGTGAACGGACGGAAGCCGTCGCGCGATTCCTGCTGGTTGCCGGTCTGATTGTTGGCCGGCGGCGGATTGCTGTTGCTGACGCGCGGCTGATTGAATGGCTTGCTGTCGTTGGTGTATTCCGGCGTGCGACGCTCGGTTTCGACCGCGGGGTTCAGTCGCGCGACCACGGGTCGCTGCGCGAAGGAATACGAGGGCTTCGCTGTCGAGACGCGTGCGGTCGCCGACACGTAGCTCTCACGCGTCGGTGCGATCTGAGCCGAATCGACCACGCGCGCGCCGCGGATCTGCTCTGCGTTGACGCGCACGAGCCCGCTGGATACGGGACGCGCGTTCACAAACGTATCGCGAGAGACAGCCGTGACGGCGCGTTCGTTGTTCGCGTACATGTAGTTCACGTGCGTCACGTCATGATTGACCACGGCCGTGTTGTAGACGTTCCTCACATCCGTGATGTTCACGATCCGTGTGTTTGTGATGTTGATATTTTGAAAATAGCGCGGGCTGCAGCGATATCCCGGCACGAAAACATCGCGCGGCCCGAGCGGGAACCATGCGACCCCGGAGAATCCTCCGCCGAACGCCACCGAGAAACCGAAACCGCCTCCGCCCACGAATCCAACGACGGCGGGCGCATATACGGGACGCACGACAACCGGCCCGGGAACCCAGCCCCAGCGATCGCCGACGTAGGCCCATCGGCCATAGTGAAATGGCGCCCATCCCCACGGCTCTGAATCAACCCAGGTCCAGCCCCACGGTTCGATAAAGACCCAATGGCCCATTTGGTAGGGTGACCATCCGACGGCAACGCCGCTCGGCACCCAGATTTCGCCGTAATCGGAATCCGATTGCCACGAGCCGTAGTCATCGAGATCGTAATAGCCGTCGACATCGCGCGAAACGTATTTCGCGGACACTGCGTTGTTTTCGCGCTGATCGCGCGACTGGCACCAGTCCTCGAAATCGTCGAAGCCGGGCGCCGGAGAGGCGTCGTACGCAATCTGATCCGTGCCGTTGAACGTGTATTGCTGGCCGGGGCCCAGGTCCCACGTGTCGCCGCCGCCCGTGACTTCTCCCGCACCTTCGCGCACGACGATCGCGGTGGAACCGCCGTTGGGATCGGTTTCGATGCGATATTCGCCGGCCTGCGTCAGCGTGAGCGCGAGATTGGGCGTGTCAACTTCGAAAGCATCGCCGCTCGGCAGAATTCGGAGGTGAACTTCGATCGTGCCCTGCGCGAGCTGAAGCTGCGTGGTGCGATCGTCGAGCGTAAGGAATGAAATGCCGGTTTCGCTGGACATCCGGATCGCGGTGCTGCCGATATGAACCTCGCCGCGCGAATCCTTATCCGCCCACAGATTGTCGCCGGTGGTGAGCGGGCGGTTCGGGTCGGCTTGCACCCAATCCTGATCGCCCGATACCTGGTATGAGACAGATCCTTGAATGTAATTCAGGCGGGCGACACGGCCCGGAGGATCGGCGTCCTGCGCGGCGGCGGAATTCGGAAATGCCGAGACCAGGCCGAAGGCAACGAAGAGGAACGTGAGCAGCAAACCGGCTTTTCTCATGAACGGACTCCCTTGGCGAATCGCTGTCTTGATAGCATAGCGGTTCGCATCAGCCAATTCCATGCTGCGAACCATGTAAACCATGCGGCAACACGCATTGAGGACATGGGTGTCTAGCCTCCTACTCATTCAACACGCCACTGAACTCCGAGTTTCGCTACCACCGCTTGTCCCTATACGCCACGGCCCCGAAAAAATCGGGGCCGCGTGTTTCTGACACGACTGAGTACGATCTAGCGATGTCCATGCCCGCCGCCGGAACGGCCGCCGCCACCGCTGTGGGAACCACCGCCTCCGCCGCCGCTGCGGGAAGCTCCGCCTCCACCACGCGGCGCGCTGTAGTTGCCGCGCGGGGCGCTATAGTTGCCACGCGGAGCACTGTAGGCTCCACGCGGCTGGCTGTAGCCGCCATACGAACCGCGACCATACTCACTGCTGCCATATCCGCCGCCGCGCGGCGTCACGATGGGCTGCCTCATATTAAGTTGGGGCCTAGAGTATGAATGAGAGTATGAATTTGAGTAGCCCCCTCGTGACGTCGATTGCGGCGAGTTATAAGAACGATCGGACTGGGAACCTCGGTTCGATTCTTGCGACTGGGAATTGAAGCGCTCCCAGCCGCTGCGATTCTCGGACTGCGCTCCGGCATTTCCGCGGCTGGAATTGTTGCCCGCTTCTCCGCGGTTGCCGCCCGATTGCGGCGGCGTGAAGGTATGCCATCCCGGACGGCTCGACGTGACCGCACCGCGGTTCTCATTGGCCGAGCCGCTGAAAGAGCGCGTGCCGGAGTCGCCACGGTTGCCATTGAACGATTCACGCCCGCTCACGTTGTTGTTTACCGACCGCCCGGCGAATCCGCTCGACCCGCGCCCCGAAGCGCTGAAGAAGTGCTGCGAGCTGGAAGGCGCGTTGCGGAATGACGCCGGATTGGCGGCACGGCCCGACGCACTGAAGCTCTGGCGTGAAGGCGAAATCGGCATTCTGCCGCTCACCATGCTCGCCTGGCGGAACGACGCCTCGCTCATATGCGTTCCGACGCCGTGCACTGCGTCGCGGCCAAACTGGCTCGAGTTCATCGAGACCATGCCGGACCGCACGCGGTCGTTGTGGAAAGCTTCGTTCACGTTCGAGAATCCGCGTCCACCGGGACCGATGGGACGGAATCCGTCGTGGAATCCATTGCCGCGCACGCCGACCGTGTTGAAGCGTCCGCCCCAGCGGCCCCACCACGGGTGATACCAGTCACCCGGGCCACAGGGCAGCCAGCCAATATTTCCAAAGCCAAAACCGAATCCGACTCCGAATCCCGCGCCGCCCCAGCCGAAGAACGACACATATGCTGGCGACCAGACCGGGTAGTAACCCGGATAGCCAACGACGGGCCCCGGCCACCACGCCCAGTTACCGCCATAAACGAACCACCGGCCATAGTGATATGGCGCCCAGCCCCAAGGCTCGTAGGAAACCCACGTCCAGCCGTAGTAAGGCTCCCAAACCCAGCGGCCATCGCTGTAAGGGGCCCAATTCGCGTTCTGCTGCGGAATCCAGACCTGACCGTAGTCCGGAACCTCGCTCCAAGTTCCGTATGTGTCGAGGTCTTCCGATCCGGTGTAGTACTGGTCGGTATCTTTCCAGCTTTTTGCGCTGGTGATCCGGTGATCGCGATCCATATTCCACGAGTCCCATGCATCTTCGCTCGGAGCGGACTCTGTCTTGTACTGAGGGTTGTCCGTTCCCTGGATCGTGATCAATTGTCCGGCGTTCACATGCGTGCTTCCTTGGGGCTCGGTGATATCCGCCGAACCTTCGCGAACGATCGCTTCGGTCTCGCCATTAGAGTTCACTTGAATGCGGTACTCGCCCGTGCCATCGGGATGGATGGCGGCGTTGGGCGTATCGATTTCCGCGTTCGCTTCGCCAGGGCGGACGACCGCATAGGTGACGAGACCCTGCCCAACCTGCACCTGAATATTTTCGCGGCTGATGCTTGCGATCTTGACGGTCGCGTTATTGGACAAGCGGAGAACGTTTGCGGAATCGAGTTGAATTTCGGCGCGACCATCCGGTCCCGTCGAGACGCGGTCGCCGACCGCGACAGGGGTGTTCACGGTTGCCGCGACCCATTGGCCATTGTCACCGCGCTGCGTGGAAACACTGCCGTCGATCACGCTCACACGCGCCACGCCCGGCGCGGGGCCGGACTGATCGGGCTGATCGGCCTGCTGAGAATAGTCTTGATCGGGCGGAGGCGGCGCTGCACCGGCTTGTTGATCCTGAGCCCTCAGCGGCGCGCTCACGGACATCACGCCCAGCGTCAGGAAAATCGCTGCCAGACTCGCGAGATGCTTTTTCATAATTTCCCCCTGGCGAACCTCTGCCAGAAAACCACTTGAATCCGCCCGTGGTAATGCAGGGCCAGTGCCAAACAGGGGCAGCACGGGGATAATGTATCTATGTGGTTGCTATGTAAGAGCTTAGTTGTGTTGGCACAGCAGCGTAGGGTTAAGAAAACCTAGTGAGGCTCGGTGGTTTTCACGCAGAGGTGGTGCTTTTCAACCACCGGCCCAACCGCAAGCGGCGTGCCACCGACGGAGCGCGGTCAGTACCTTCTCGGTGTTGCGCCGCCCGCAAAACCAGCAGCAGATCCCTCGCTGCGTACCGCGCCCGCAAGAAACGCGGGAAATGCAAAGAGGCGCGGTACTCCGCTCGGGATGACAGCTCTCGTGCGTGGGCGGGCAGCGATCAAGATCGCCGAGCGCACGGAGACCCGGGACCGGCGCCAAACTACGGCCCTTCCGTTTCGAGCGGATCGGGGACGCCCATTTTGGAGAGGCGATAACGGAGCGCATTGCGAGAGAGGCCGAGTGCGCGCGCGGCTTGGCTCTTGTTGCCGTTGGCCCGGCGCAGAGCCTCGCGAATAATTTCGTCCTCCCACTGCTCGAGCGTGATGCCCTCGGGCAGCACGGGAGCAGCGGAATCGGCGTGAGGGCGCGGCCGCGCGCTATCGAGGTGGATATCGGCAGCGTCGAGCGTGGGGCCGCCGGCGAGCGTGACGCTGCGCGCCAGGATATTTTCGAGTTCGCGGATATTTCCCGGCCAGTGAAAATCCATCAGCAGCTTCATCGCTTGGGGCGTGATGCGAGGCGTCGGCTTGCCGGATTCGCGCGCGAACTTTTCCAGAAAAAAGGTGGTGAGGGCCGGAATGTCTTCCTTGCGATCGCGCAGCGGAGGAATGTCGATCGCGACGACGTTGAGCCGGTAGTAGAGATCCTCGCGGAACGTGCCTTCCTCAAGCGCGGCGCGCAGGTCGCGGTTGGTGGCCGCGATCAGGCGCACATCTACTTTGATTGTTTTCGTGCCGCCGAGACGCTCGAATTCGCGCTCTTGCAGCACGCGCAGCAGCTTTACCTGAATTGCGGGTGGGATGTCGCCGATCTCATCCAGGAAGAGCGTACCTTTGTCGGCCAGCTCGAATTTTCCCGGTTTGCTCGATGTGGCGCCGGAGAATGCGCCCTTCTCGTAGCCGAAGAGTTCGCTTTCGAGGAGGGTTTCGGGAATCGCGGTGCTGTTGATTTTGAGGAATGGGCCGGAGGCGCGCTGCGAATGCTCGTGGATGGCGCGCGCAATCAGATCTTTGCCAACGCCGCTTTCGCCGCCGATCAGCACGGTGGCATTAGTGGGAGCGACACGCTCGACGAGGCTGAGCACGGCCTGCATTTTGTCGCTCTGCGCGACGATGTTTTTGTATTCGTAACGGCGGCCGAGCGCCTCGCGAAGATCGCGGTTTTCGGCGCGCAGTTCGTGCGCGGCGAGCTCCTTGCGAATCACGAGAACGAGTTCGGCGAGCGAAAACGGTTTCAGGACGTAGTCGCTCGCGCCCGCCTTCATCGCGTCGACAGCCGACTCCACGGTGCCGTAGGCGGTCATCATCACCACCGGCATTTCCGCATCGACTCGTTTCACGGCGTGGAGGAAATCGAGTCCGCTCATGCCGGGCAATTTGAAATCGGTGACCACGAGGTCGAACGGATCCTTATTGAGAAATTGCAACCCCGTTTCAGCGTCCGGCGCGGTGCGAGCTTGAAATCCCTCGTCGGCGAGCTGCAGCTCGAGCAGGCGCCGCATTTTGGCTTCGTCCTCGACGATGAGTATCGATGGTTTTTCGCGTTTCATATTGACCCGCCATCTGACGCGGATATTGTGCTCATGAGTTTTGAGGCGCCGCCGGAAGAAAAACCCGGAAATGAGCGCCGGGGCGCGAGTCGTTCTCCAGTGTAATCGTACCGCGGTGGTCGTCCACGATTTTAGCGACGACCGCCAGGCCGAGGCCAACGCCGTCTTTTTTCGTCGTGAAAAAAGGATTGAAGATTTGCTCTCGCGCCCCGGGCGGCACACCGGGACCTGTATCTTCGATTGCGACGCTGACGCCGGAGCGGCCGGCCGAAGTTTCCGGCGCGACGGAAATGGTCAGCACTTCCTCGCGGCCGCCGGGCGAAGCCTCCATGGCCTGGAATGCATTCTGAATCAGATTCACGAAGATGCGCTCGCAAAGGTGTTCATCGGCCAAGATTTCAGGCACCGGGGAATAGTGGCGTTCGACGCGCACTTTCGAATTGGGCGATTGGGCGAGAACCGATTCGAGCGAGCGCTCGATGAGGTCGCAGACGCGCTGCGCGTGCAGATCGAGATGCGCCGGGCGGGCGAAATCGAGGAATCGCGCGACGAGGGCATTCAGGCGATTGACTTCGGCCGAGATGTAGCCCGCAAGCTCGCCCGCGAGCGGCTCCGAGCCCTGCAACTTTTTCTGGAGCATCTCGGCGGAGCCCTTGATCACGCCGAGCGGGTTGCGGATTTCGTGCGCTAGGCCGGCCGAAAGCTGGCCGAGCGCGGCGAGGCGTTCGGAGCGGCGGGCATCGGCTTCGGCGCGCTGCAGCTGGAGGTTCGTTTCTTCGAGGCGCTCGGAAAGCTCGCGGTAGCGCTGGACCTGGCGGCGATTGTCCATGACGAAGCGGTTCACCAGCATCGCCGCGAGAAAAAAGAAAAGAATGTGAATGGCCAGAACTGTGGCGCCCTCTTTTCCGATCTCATATTCGCGCAATGCCGGGATCAGAAACGAGCAATAGGCGAGCGAGGAAAGCGTGGTCCATGCGAGCGTTGCCAGAGGGCCGAAATAGATCGCCGCTGTAAGTACCGGCAAAAAGTAAATCGGCCAGTAGGCGCTGTTGATCCCGATTTCGCCGGTGTGGTCGAGCAGAAGAGTTGTGAGCGCAATCTTCAGCAGAACGCTGTACGTGCGCCCGCGGCCGGGCATTCGCGCGATGAGCGGACCTTCCAGGATTTGAAAGACGGCGATAACGAGGAGGATGAGTTCCTTATGGAGTTCGTCTTCCGCGGGCAGGACCGCGAGGCCGGCCAGCAAAAGCAATATGAGAGACGTCGAACCAGCTGATCGGCGATTTTTTGCGGTCGAGCATGTCGCGAGCGTGCTCCCCGAAATCCCAGGGGAGATGAACCCGAATCCCACACGAATCTAACACGAGGGGAGGCGGTTTCGTTTCGAGGAGTGAGATTGCGTTGCCGCGAGCGCGAGGGGCGAAGCCGGCGCCGGCTATCGCGAAGTGAAAATCAGGCTCGCTTCATCGAGCGCGAGCAAGGGATTCCCGGCATCGCGCAAGCGGGCGTCTTCGAGCACGCGGCCGACGAGGAGGATCGTCGGCGAATCCATGCGCGGGAGCTTGTGCAGGTCGCGGATCGTCGTGTACTGATGCTGTTGCCGCGGCGTGGTGGCGTGCGAAACGATGGCCGCGGGAATATCTTCGGCGAGGCCGGCCGCGAGAAATTCGTCGCGCAGGCCTGCAAAATCGTGGCCCGGCATGTAGATGACGAGCGTCGCATTCCCGTGGGCGAGATTCTTCCAGTCGGGCTTCTCCTGCCGGGCGGTGCCCTTTTGCGCGTGATGGCCCGTTACGACGACCACTCGGGCGCTCTTCCGGCGATCCGTGAGCGAAACGCCGAGCGAGGCGGCCGCGCCGAGCCCAGCCGTGATCCCGGGAATCACTTCGAAGGGCACATCGGCTGCCGAAAGCGCGTCAATCTCTTCGGCGAGACGGCCGAAGATTCCAGGGTCGCCGCTCTTGAGGCGCACCACATCCAGGCCGCGCCGGGCGAAATCGATCATGAACGCGTCGATCTCGGCCTGGGTGATTCCTTTTGCGCCGCAGCGTTTTCCAACGTTGATTGCCTCAGCGTGCGGCCCGGCGAGCGCGAGAATGGCGGCGGGCACAAGATCGTCGTGCAGGATGACGTCCGCCTGCGCGAGCAAGCGATGCGCCTTGACGGTCAGCAGCTCGGGATCGCCCGGGCCTGCGCCGACGAGGTGCACCGTCCCTGTGGGAATCCGCGTCATTTTCTCCCTTATGCCATCCAAATCGGCACTAAACAAAAAACCCGCTCACCAGGTCCTGTTCCGGGTGGCGGGCTTGCGATTCAGTCTGTCTTCAGACTCTCGGATCAGACACCCGCGCCAGTTGTGACCGGACGACAACAGGCCTTAGAGATTATCGCGCAGGTGAAAGCATCCATGTCTGATTTTACGCAGCGCCGCCGCTGGCGGTCAAGGCGAGTGCCGCGCGAAGGGGCCTCGAAAAGGATCGAGCCGAGAACCGCATACTCCTGGTTCTCGGCTCAACCCGCGTGTGTTTCAGGGATTGGTTCTGGTTATCGCCCGCCGTCGCCTCCCCATTGAGGGCCGAAGTCGAAGAGCTCGAACAGGTCGCTGATCGCCGGACCGTTGATAGGTACATACGGATTGCCCCATTCCGCGACTGGATTCGGGAAATTGTCCCGGCTGCGGTTTGTGATCGGAGGCAGACTCCAGTTTCGCTCGATGAATTTATCGATCGAAACGTGATCCGCATAGTCGTGGGCAATGTGGCCGCCCTTTGAGAAGGGAGACACAACGAGGAATATGATACGCGTGCCATCGCCAAAAAAGTCGAGTGGCTGGACGTAACCGGAGTCGTAGTAGCCGCCACCCTCGTCTTCGGTGATAAAGATCGCGGTGTCACCTGCATACGGACTGCTCTCGACTTCATCCACGATTTTCTTCGTGAAGCCTTCGAAGAGGTCGAGTTTCGATGACGCTGGATGGCCGTCGACGATGCCACTGGGCTTGACGATGGAAACGGCCGGCAGCGTTCCGTTTGCTATGTCGGAGTAGAGGTTGGCCGTGTCCTGGATGTGGGCTTCACGGACGGTCGGATTGGCCATGATGGAAGTGTCGTACTGAAACGGGTTGCAGATGTTGCAGTACTCGTCGGGATACTGAATGATCGCATTCCCGAGCTCATTCGCCGAGCCGCTTGGACCGTAATTGATCTGGTACTTGTCCTCCGGAACGTAGCAGTTGGTGGTTACTGTCGGCGAACAGGCGGGCTGGCTTGGATTGCCAACGCCAGCGTAGTTGTCCCACTGGTCGCCGTAATACTTCCACGAAACGTTGTGGGCGATGAGGTCGTCTCCGATACTTGGCGTGGAGGAGGGTGGAATTGTGAAGATGGTGTTGAACGGGCTCGAATCGGTATAGGCGTTTTCGCCCAGGCCGAAATAGCCCGGGTTGTAATTGTTCAGCAAGTAGTAGTGGCCGGCCTGGCAACGCGGATCGACGTGGACGGACTTCAGGTACGCGAGAATCGGGCCGACGCCGGCTTGCGACGAGTCAGAGCAGTCACTATAAGAACCTCCGCCGTAGGCAGGTGAGCCGTAGGAACCGCCGCCATAACCGTCTTCTGTATACCAGTTGTTCGTGCCGCCCAGCGGATTCGGGTTCTCGACCTCGTCCAACTGGCCCGACGTCGTGTTGTGCGGTGGCACGAACGGCGTCTTGCTGTTGGGATCGTAGAACCAGATCGCGTCGCCGTGGCCGAACATGATGTGGTTGGCGCCTGTGCCGCCATCGACGGACTGGTGGAAGTTGTCGCTCATCGCGTACGTGTCTGCGAGGCTCTTGAAATACGGCACGTCGCCCTTCTGCACGTTATAGAAGCCCATGGCCGTCGAACCTTCACCCGTTGTCTTCGCGCCGGGCGAGTATTCGGTGCTGAAGTTCGTGGCTGGCGGCAAGCCATTCGTGCCGGCGCCGACGGTGACTTCTACCCATGGGAACAGGGTCGCATCGCAACCAGAAGGGTTCTCCCAACTCGCGTGTGACAGGCTGCAATCCAACTGTTGCCACATCTGGTAGAAGCGGTGCACCGGGCTTGCGGCATAGTCGTCGTAAGAGAACGCCCTTCCGGTCAACTGAAACGGGCCCGGGGGAAGTGAATTAACATTTGCAATTCGCGTGTCGGGAGTCTTGGACGGCGCAAGCGAGCCACCGGTAAGGATCAACGGACTGTAGCTCGGTGGCAGGCCGTTTTCCGTCTGCGCGGCGAAAGTCATCAGCTGCTTGGAAGTGTACGGCACTCCCGTGATCGGATTGACACTCGGAATATAAGATGCGGCTTGGTCTGGGCCGCCAACGAGCGGCGCCGGCAGTGCTTGATTCGGGAACGAAACTTTATCCGGGCTCAGCAGGAAGGCGTCGGGGGGTTGGTCCACCGCGGCCTTTTGCTCCACCTTGTAGAAATTGGGGCCGGGCGTGCCGTCGGATCTTACGATCCCTTCCGAAAGCAGGTTCCAAGTGAACTGGCCTGGCTTGGGCACGTAGGTGGCAAACACGTGATCGTAGCTGCGGTTTTCGCCGATGATCACGATGACGTGCTTGATCGGAGTGATAGTTTTTGCGTCGTTCGATGGCGACGGCGGAGGAGGAGCCGCGTTGGCCAAAGACGCGCCAACCGTGAACTGGAAAAGGGCAAGAGAAGCGAGCCCTACGCGTAGGCAGTTCGCTGCGGTTGTTGCAACATGCTTTAAGTACATTTAGCCTCCATGTGTTTGGAATGCTTTGCGACTGCGCGCCACGTTGATAATCGATTTCTGTTGCCGTCAGATTTTTCTTTCGTGAATGGTCGAACAAAGCGCGCAAGAAGAAAGTTCCGGAGCCGAGCACACGCTGCTGTTGCCGCAGGATTTCGCGAATGTGAAGGGCAGATTACAGTCCGCTTCCCGATGCGGAAGAGTATTCAGTTTCCTCGATAGGTGGAACGAACCGCGGCGCCGCACAGACGGCCGGCGAGCCGAGAAGATGATTTCGCCGCCGCGCGGCGGTTGGAAGCGTGATTGGAGGCCGACCCCGCCGGCTCGACGCGGATCATTCCCATCATTCCGTTGTCTTCGTGTTCCAAAAGGTGACAGTGATACACAAAATCGCCGACGACATTCGGATCGCGGAAATCCATACGTAGCCGCACGCTGGGATACACAAGCGCTTTGCCGTCGTAGTAGGGGACGTTGACGGTATCGCGGAGAAACGGCTCGTTGACGGGTCTTCGCATATAGTCGAGCAGCATGAAATGCAGTTGGTGAATGTGAAAAGCGTGCAATTCGCTGGATCTATTTTCGATAATCCAATCTTCCACCGTGCCCTGTTTCGCGATGATATTCGGCACGCCTGACGCCGGATCGAATTCCTTGGGAGTTTGTCCCTCGACGGTGATGTAAAACTCGGTCGCGCTGTTGGGATTGTTCGGATCGTCGAGCTTTTCCGAGAAGTACAGCCTGCGCGTAATCACAGGAGTCACATTCCCGAGCCATGGCAACGGCGCCGGAGGCAGCGGCTTGGGTGAGGCGGCAAGGGTCGAACGCGGCTCCGGTGCATCTTCCGACGCCGTGATTGTGGCGAGCGCGCGGTTCGGATCGTTCTCGCCGCCCGGGCCCGTATCCACGCTGCGCGTTACGAAAAGTCCCTGAGCGCCCACAGGAGGACCCTTCACAATAAATTCCACGCGCGCGCCGGGAGGCACTCCGAGATGTGTTTGCGAGTCGACAAAGTCTCGCGCTGCTCCGTTTTCGTTGAGCGGTACGCCGTCCAGAGCGATGAGGCCCAGTGGTTGCGGCACGCGATCAAAGAGAACTTCCAAATTCAGGTATGTAATCGCTGACGCATTCAGCACGCGCCACAGCTGCCGCTCGCCCGGGCGCATCTCGATGGAGGCGGGCGGATAGTCAGGGTAGGGAACGGGCACAAAGTTGATCGAGAGATCCTTTGCCGGCTTGCCAAAGCCAGTACCTGTATTGGCGGCATCGCCGTCGCGATCGAAAAGCATTCGCGGCACCACAGGCTCCGACTTGGAGGGTGGCGCGCTGGGGTTCGCGAGGTCTTGATCGCGAATGATCAGCACTCGTTCCGGCAGGCCTGCCGCTGCGCTATCCGCGCGCTCGATGCCTTCGACGATAAGCGCGCCCGACGCGCCGCCGAGAACCTGCAGTTTCGTGAATCCGTGGACGTGCGGATGATACCAATACAACCCGGGCGGCTCGTTTTCGGGAATGCGAAACCGGTACTCGAATGGCGGATCGCCCGGATCGATCAATGTCTTCAAAACGTCGTCCTGGTGGCAGACCGGGGGAACCGTCAAACCGTGAAAATGAAGATTGGTGGAGGTGGAGGTCATCATGCGGCCTCCGCAGGGAGTGCCGTCCTTTCCCACTCGCATCTCGGCATGCATGTGGTTCGACTGCGCCGGCGCGGGACCGGAATTCGTCAAATCGTCTTTCAAATGGAGGATGAGCAGATCGCCCGGCTCCAATCTCAAATTCGGGGATTCGTTGCCATTCGTATCAAGATAGCAATAGCGGGTCGTGCCATCAGGCTCGGCATAATTGTGAATCGTGAGGTCGACTTTCAGCACACCGTTCCGGCTCCGCAGGTCTGCCGGTTCGGGAACCGCGGCGCCTGCAGCGGGCCGGCTGCAAACATCCCTCGATGATGCGTTCTGCGCTCGAATAACGGCCTGGCATGGAGCGAGGATGAGGCTCGCAAATGCGATTAGAACCAGTTCTTTCACCTTTGAGGGTCGGCTTTCCAAGACTCGAACTTTCAAAACTCGCATTCATGCCGGGGGCGCGATTGTCCCGACCGCCCAGATTCTCTTGGCAAAATCAACTCCGGATGAATGGGGTCTTAAAGTACTGAAACTTTGGAACTCCGCCTTGTTCGGGCAGGAATCCATTGGGGTACTGTGCATCGAAATGTTTTGGGCGATGGGAACTCACATAAGAGTTCGCAGTGAGCCGCATCTCGAACGCGCCTGTAACCCGGAGAACACGCGGGAGACAATGCTGTATCCGGGAAAGATTTCCGAACGTCTAAGACTTGTGAAAAAATAGGCCAGATAGGGGCATATATATGTCTTCTCCTTTATCATCATCTTCGGATCCATCATCCTCTTCGTCGGGAGCGCCGCGAACAGACAGCGGCGATCCTCCCGCACCTCAGCCGCTGGGGCCGCGCCATGGTGAGGACGCCAAACCCCGGCATCACTATGGAATTTGGATCGTATTGATTCTGCTCGTCGGCGTCGGATTCGTGTTCTACCACCTGCGCTCGAGTTCCGAGGCCGCCTCCAAGAAGGGATCAGGCAATCAGACGATTTCCGTGGGTGTGGTTTCCGTTCAGCATCGTGACGTTTCGTACTACCTCACCGGCCTCGGCACGGTGACGGCGTTCAACACGGTGACGCTGCACACGCGCGTCGATGGCCAGATCATGCAGGTGTTTTTCAAAGAGGGGCAGTTCGTTCACGAGGGCGATTTGCTCATCGAAATCGATCCTCGTCCCTATCAGGTGGCGCTCGATCAGGCCGAGGGGCAGCTTGCAAAGGACCAGGCATCGCAGAACGACGCGAAGGTCGACCTGAACCGCTATCAGACGCTCTGGCAGGATGGCGTCGTTGCACGGCAGCAGCTCGATACCCAGCAGGCCACCGTGGGGCAATACGAGGGCGCTATTAAATCGGACGTCGCCCAAATCGACGCCGCGAAACTGAACCTCATCTATTGCCGGATCACGTCGCCAATCAATGGACGCGTCGGGCTCCGCCTGGTCGATCCCGGCAACATCGTTCACGCCACGGACACGAACGGAATGCTTGTGATCACGCAGGTGCAGCCCATCGCGGTGGATTTCACGCTTCCCGAGGATAATCTCTCGGAGGTCGTTGCCGAAATGCGAAGCCGGCAATTGGTCGTTGACGCCTACAGCAGCGACGGCAAGACGAAACTCAGCGACGGCAAGCTGCTGACCCTCGACAACGAGATCGATCCGACGACGGGCACGATCAAACTGAAGTCGGAATTCGCCAACGCCAATCTGTCGCTCTGGCCGAACCAGTTCGTCAACACGCGGCTGTTTCTGAGCGTGAAGAAAAATGCGGTTGTCGTTCCGTCTGCCACGATTCAAGCCGGAGCACAGGGGTCGTTCGTGTACGTGATCGATTCGAGCAACCAGGCCCAGGTCCGCCCGGTGCAGGTGGACTTCAGTGAAGGCAATATCTCCGTGATCCGCCAGGGCCTGACCCCGGGCGAAACAGTCGTCGTCGACGGAGCGGACAAGCTCCAGTCCGGATCGACGGTCACGCCGCATCAATCCGCAGTCGGCCGCAACTCCGCAGCCGGTTCAAGCGCGGCATCGGATCAGCAACCGTGAGTCCGTCCAGGCCGTTCATCCTTCGCCCCGTCGCAACTTCGTTGCTGATGGTGGGCATCATGCTGGCGGGGGCAGTGGCCTATCTGCAGCTGCCCGTTTCGGCGCTTCCGCAGGTCGACTATCCCACCATCCAGGTCCTGACGTTCTATCCGGGCGGCAGCCCGGACGTAATGGCGTCCGCGGTCACGACGCCGCTCGAGCGTCAGTTCGGCGAACTGCCGGGCCTCTCGCAGATGACGTCTACGAGTTCCTACGGCGGATCGCTCGTCACGCTGCAATTTGAGTTGACTGAAAATATCGACGTCGCCGAGCAGGAGGTGCAAGCGGCGATCAACGCTGCGGCGACCTACCTGCCCCCCGACCTCCCGAATCCGCCGGTCTATAGCAAGGTAAACCCGGCCGACACGCCCATCCTCACGCTCGCGCTCACATCGGATACGCTACCCCTCGAACAGGTGGAGGACTTCGCCGACACCAATTTCGCGCAGAAGATTTCGCAGCTTTCGGGCGTGGGTTTGGTGACCATCAGCGGCGGCGAAAAGCCCGCCGTGCGCGTGCAGGCGAATCCCACGGCTCTGGCATCCTACGGACTGAGCCTCGAAGACCTGCGGACGGCGCTTGGCAGTGCGAATGTGGACCAGGCGAAAGGCACGCTCAACGGCCCGCGCCAATCGTTCACCCTCCAGGACAACGACCAGCTCCTTACGAGCGCCGCTTATCGGCCGCTGATCATCGCTTATAAGAACGGTGCGCCCGTGCGGCTTTCGAATGTCGCTACCGTTGTGGACGGCGCGGAAAATAACTTGCAAGCCGCGTGGATGAACACCAAGCCGGCCGTCATCCTCAACATTCAGCGCCAGCCCGGCACTAACATCATCGGCGTGGCCAATCGCGTCAAGGACCTGCTTCCGCGCTTGCAGGCGTCGCTGCCTTCGTCGATTCAGGTGACCACGCTCACCGACATGACGACCACCATCCGCGCATCGGTGAAAGACGTTCAGTTCGAACTGATGCTCACGATCGCGCTGGTGGTGATGGTGATGTTCGTCTTCCTGCGCAGCGTTTCGGCCACGATCATCCCGAGCGTTGCCGTGCCGCTCTCGATCGTCGGCACCTTCGGCGTGATGTATTTGTGCGGCTACAGCCTCGATAACCTTTCCCTGATGGCGCTCACGATTTCCACCGGTTTCGTGGTGGACGACGCCATCGTGATGATCGAAAACATCTCGCGGTTCATCGAGGAAGGGCACAGGCCGCTCGAGGCGGCCTTGAAGGGCGCCGAGCAGATCGGCTTCACGATCGTCTCGCTGACCGTTTCGCTGATCGCCGTGCTGATTCCGCTCTTGTTCATGGGTGATATTATCGGGCGGCTTTTCCGCGAATTTGCCGTCACTCTCGGCGTCACGATCCTCGTTTCCGCGTTCGTATCGCTTACGCTGACGCCGATGATGTGCTCGAAGCTGCTGAAATACCAGGATCCGCAGAGCCAGGGGCGCCTCTATAAGTCTTCGGAGCGCGCCTTCGAGCGAATGATTGATTTCTACGGGCGAACGCTGCAAACCGTGCTGCGGCACCAGACGATCACCCTCGTCGTCACCGTCGGCACGCTCGTGTTGACGATCCTGCTCTACTACTACGTGCCCAAGGGTTTCTTTCCCGTGCAGGATACCGGCGTGATTCTCGGCATATCGGACGCGCCGCAGTCCATCTCGTTTTCCGCGATGGCTCAACGCCAGCAGACGCTCGCTGCCGTCATCCTGAAGGATCCGGATGTCGTCAGCCTGTCGTCGTTCATTGGCGTAGATGGCACCAACACGACGCCGAACAGCGGGCGGATCCAGATCAATCTCAAGCCGCGTGATGAGAGAAAGGATTCCGCCTCCGACATCATTCGCCGCCTGCAGCCGGAAGTCGCCCAGGTGGAGGGAATCGCTCTCTACATGCAGCCCGTGCAGGACATCACGGTTGAGGACCGCGTCAGCCGCACGCAGTATCAGTATTCCATCGAGGATGCGGACGCGAAAGAGCTGTCGCAGTGGGCCCCCAGGATCGAGGCCAAGCTGAAAGATCTGCCGCAATTGCGCGACGTGGCGTCGGATCAGCAGGACCAGGCGGTCGGAGCCAACCTGGTGATCGATCGCGACACAGCCTCGCGCCTCGGAATTCTGCCGGCCACGATCGACAACATCCTGTACGACGCCTTCGGGCAGCGGCAGGTGTCGACGATGTTTACGCAGCTCAACCAGTATCACGTCGTGCTCGAAGTCGATCCGCGCTTTCAGCAGAATCCTGACGCGCTGAAGAGTATCTACGTGAATTCATCGAATGGAACGCAAGTTCCCTTGAGCGCCTTCACGCATTTCGAGCAGACCACAGCGGCGCTGGCCGTGAATCACGAGGGCCAATTTCCCGTCGTTACGCTGTCGTTTAATTTGGCGCCCAGCGCTTCGCTGGGTGACGCAGTCGACGCGATCCACGCAGTCGAGCAGCAGCTCAACATGCCGCTTTCTCTCCACGCCAGCTTTCAAGGCACCGCGCAAGCGTTTCTCAATTCGCTGGCGAACGAGCCGCTGCTGATCCTGGCCGCAGTGGTGACGGTCTACATCGTCCTCGGCATGCTCTACGAAAGTTACATTCATCCGATTACGATTCTTTCGACCCTGCCCTCGGCCGGCGTGGGCGCGATTCTGGCACTGATCATCTGCGGCGAAGATTTCAGCGTCATTGCGCTGATCGGCGTCATCCTTCTGATCGGCATCGTGAAAAAGAACGCCATCATGATGATTGACTTTGCCCTCGACGCGGAGCGCAAGGAAGGGAAGCCGCCCGAGGAAGCGATTTACCAGGCCTGCTTGCTGCGATTCCGCCCGATCATGATGACGACGATGGCGGCGCTGCTAGGCGGCTTGCCGCTCGCCCTCGGATCGGGAACGGGATCAGAGCTGCGCCGTCCCCTTGGCATCAGCATCGTGGGCGGCTTGATCATCAGCCAGGTGCTGACGCTCTATACGACGCCTGTTGTGTATCTGGCCTTCGACCGGCTCGCGCGCCGCGTGGCTCGCCACCGCATCGGCAATCCGGTCGAGGCCGAAATGCACGCGGATTGATCGAAGGGAATTGAGAGCCACGCTGCGGCGACGATCATGAACATCTCCGAACCCTTCATCAAACGGCCGATTGCGACTTCGCTCCTCACCTTCGGAGTGTTGCTCGCCGGCGCGATCGCCTACCGCTTTCTGCCTGTCGCGCCATTGCCGCAAGTGGAATTTCCTACGATCTCCGTCTCCGCGAGCCTCCCCGGCGCCAGCCCGTCGACGATGGCTTCGTCCGTAGCGACGCCGCTTGAGCGGCAGTTCGGCAAAATTGCGGGCGTCACCGAAATGACGTCGACGAGCATGGCTGGATCAAGCTCGATCACTCTGCAATTCGATTTGAATCGCGACATCGATGCAGCCGGCCGCGACGTACAGGCGGCTATCAACGCTGCCCAAGGCCAGTTGCCTGCGAATCTGCCCAGTCGGCCGTTCTGGCGCAAGATCAATCCGGCGGATTCTCCGGTAATGATCCTCGCGGTGCGTTCGGACGTCCTGCCCCTCAGCAAGCTGTATGACGTCTCCGATTCGATCCTCGGGCAAAAGCTTTCGCAGGTGGAAGGCGTCGGCCAGGTGACCGTTGGAGGAAGCGCCCGGCCTGCGGTGCGCATCGAGCTGAATCCAACGGTGCTGGGGAATTACGGAATTGGGCTCGAAGACGTCCGCACGGCGCTTTCGGGAGTCAATTCAAATGAACCGAAGGGAGAAGTCGCCAACGGAATTGTCCGGTGGACGATCAGCGACAACGATCAGCTGTTCGACGCGAATCACTATCGGCCCATCGTCGTCGCTTACCACAACGGCGCGCCGGTGCGCCTCGAGGACATCGCCGACGTGGAGGACGCGGTCGAAGATGTCCACACAGCTGGGCTCGTGAATGGCAAGCCTGCTGTCCTCCTGATTATCAATCGCCAGCCCGGCGCGAATATCGTCGGCACGGCGGATCGGATTCGTGCGCTTCTCCCGGAGCTGCAGGCTTCGATTCCGGCCTCGATCGATCTCACCGTGGCCATCGACCGGACCACCACCATCCGCGCCGGCGTGAAAGACGTTCAAATAACGCTGCTGATCACGGTTGTTCTCGTGATCCTTGTGATTTTCGTTTTTCTGCGGAATGTGTGGGCCACCGTGATTCCCGCGGTCGCCGTGCCTGTCTCGCTGGTAGGTACGTTTGGCGTAATGTATCTTCTCGGATATTCCATAGACAATCTTTCACTGATGGCGCTGACGATTTCCACCGGCTTCGTGGTCGACGACGCCATCGTGGTGATCGAAAACATCACCCGCTACCACGAGGAGGGGCTTTCGCCCATGCAGGCTGCCCTCCGCGGCTCCAAGGAAATCAGCTTCACCGTGCTCTCCATGAGCACTTCTCTGATCGCCGTATTTATCCCCATTCTGTTGATGAACGGAATCGTCGGACGCCTCTTCCGCGAGTTTGCGGTCACGCTGAGCGCCACGATCCTGTTGTCGCTGGGTGTTTCGCTTTCCACCACGGCCATGATGTGCGCCAAGTTCCTCAAGCACTCCGCGAAAGAAGGCCACGGCCGGCTTTACCTGCTGGGCGAGCGGCTGTTCGACGAGTTGCTGGCCTCCTACGATCGCGGCCTCCGCTGGGTGCTTAAGCATCAGGCGCTGACTCTCACCGTGATGATCGCCACGATCTGCGTAAATATCTTTCTCTTCATCATCGTGCCGAAGGGCTTTTTCCCGCAGCAGGACACGGGTTTGCTGAACGGCTCGATCCAGGCCTCGCAGGATATTTCGTTCGATGCAATGCGCGTGAAGCAGCGGCAGTTCACCGGCATCGTTACGGCGGATCCTGCGATCCAGAGCGATATCTCCTTCATTGGCGGCAGCAACGCTATGAACAACGGACGCATGTTCATCATGCTCAAGCCGCTCTCGGTGCGGAAGATCAGCGCCGATCAGGTGATCCAGCGGCTTCGGAAGAAACTCGCGGTGGTGTCCGGCGCCACGCTGTATCTGCAGGCGAACCAGGATATTCGCGTCGGCGGCCGATCGAGCAACGCACAGTACCAATACACGCTCGAGACCGAAAGCCTGCCGGATCTCGACCAGTGGTCGCCGGTGATGCTGGAAAAGGTGAAGGCTCTGCCGGAATTGAGGGACGTTTCAACCGACCAGCAGGACGAGGGCCTGGAGGCAAACCTCGCCATCGATCGCGACACCGCCTCGCGGCTCGGCCTCACTGCGGCCACCATCGACAACACCCTGTACGATGCTTTTGGCCAGCGCCAGGTCTCGACCGTATTCACTCAGCTGAACGAATACCATCTGGTGATGGAAGTCGCGCCCGAATACCAGCGCAATCCCGACGCGCTGAAGAGCATTTACCTGCGCTCCACGAACGGCACGCAGGTGCCGCTCAGCGCATTTGCGCGCTTCGAGCCGCTGAACACTCCGCTCGCCGTGAACCATCAAGGGCAGTTTCCCGCCGTCACGATTTCCTTCAATCTTGCTCCAGGCGTTTCGCTTGGCCAAGCCGTCAACGCCGTAAACAGCGTCGCCGACGCAGTTCACATGCCGCCTACCATTCGCGCCACGTTTCAGGGGACGGCGCAGGCATTTCAGGTTTCGCTCGAGAACGAGCCGGTCTTGATCCTCACGGCTCTATTCGCCGTCTACATCGTTCTCGGCATGCTCTACGAGAGCTACATCCATCCGATCACCATTCTCTCGACGCTGCCTTCGGCAGGAGTCGGCGCGATTCTCGCTCTCATCATCACGCACAACGATCTCACCGTAATGGCGATCATCGGGATCATTCTTTTGATCGGCATCGTAAACAAGAATGCAATCATGATGGTCGACTTCGCCCTCGAAGTGGAGCGAAAGGAAGGGAAGTCGCCGGAAGAGGCGATTTATCAGGCGTGCCTGCTTCGATTCCGGCCCATCATGATGACGACGGCGGCCGCGATCCTCGGGGGCTTGCCGCTCGCGCTCGGCACAGGGACAGGCTCCGAGTTGCGCCGCCCTCTCGGCATCAGCATTGTCGGCGGCATGATCGTCAGCCAGATGCTCACGCTGTTCACGACTCCCGTCGTCTACCTCTATATGGACCGTCTCCGCGCCCGCTGGTCGCGGCGCAAGGAAGTTCGTCCCCGCGTGCGCGGCGCTGCGGATGTGCATCCGTCTCCCTTGCCCCGCACGGGCGATTAGCCGGCGCTTTTTGCGGCAACCGGCCTTTGTCGTGGCCTCCACTACACTTCGTTGCTATAATTGAAGTTGCCAGTCAACGCTCGCCTGAAGGGGAACGGGAGCGGAGCCGTCCAAGCACGACGCGGCCCACTGGAACCGCGGGAGTTCCGCCCTCTTCCGCAGTGCAAGCTCTCACGTCGTCCGCTGTCTCGAAGTTCGTGGTTTCCGGATCGCGAGCGTTGAATTTCACCGGCACGAGCCCGGTGGATCGCGATCCACCGTCGTGGTGAAACCTTTCGCCTGGCACTTGCGTGCCGGAACAGACACAAAGGATCCTCTGTGAGACTCAGCCTACGGTTGATTCTTTCTCTGGTCATCGGAATCAGCCTGGTTACCTTCTTCATTTCGAGAAATCAGGTTCGCTCCGAAAAGCGCGGCCTCCGCGCCGATTTGGAGAGGCGCGCCGAAATTCTGGGCGAGAGCCTCGGGGAAATCGTCGAGCCCGCCGTCGAGCGTGGCTCACACACGCAGCTGCGCCGTATCGTGGACCGCTTCGAAAATCGCCAGCGCCTTGCCGGAGTGATCGTCTACGACCCTTCCGGGAAAATCCTTGCCGAGAGTTCGAGTCTTTCGGATCGAATCACGCCCCCGCAGGTCCCATTGAGCCAATTGACCGCGCAAGGCAACGGCGTCAGCGAATTCGTCACGCTCGGCGGTCAGCCGATGAACGCGTACTACCTCGGGATGTATGACGACAACGGCAAACTCCAGGGCATTCTCGCGATCTTTCACGACGCCAGTTACATCGAGGCCCAAAGCAAGCGCATCTGGCGCGAGACGATATGGCACGTGGTCGCGCAGGTTCTCCTCATCGTCTTCCTCACGGTGCTGATTATTCGCTGGACGATCGTCCTTCCGATTTCGCGCACGGCGCAATGGATGAAGGACCTGCGCGGCGGCCGCGTGCGCCCTCGTCCCGAGTTGCCGAATGAAGCCTTCCTCGCTCCTTTTTCGCAAGAAGTGGTGAAGTTTGCCCGCAGCCTGACGGAAGCGCGGGCTGCCGCGGAGCAGGAGGCGCGTCTGCGCGAAAGCGGCGAGTCGCTCTGGACGCCCGAACGCTTGCGCATCAGCGTTCAGACGAAGATGCTCGGCTCTCTCTTCGTCGTTTCGAATCGCGAGCCTTACATGCACGAGCATCGGGGGAAGGACATCGAGGCGGTGGTGCCGGCCAGCGGTCTCGTCACCGCGCTCGAGCCGGTTTTGCGTTCCTGCGATGGCACGTGGATCGCTCACGGGTCCGGAGCGGCCGATCGCGAAGTGGTGGATCGCCACGATCGTCTGCGAGTGCCGCCCGACAAGCCCGAGTACACTCTTCGCCGCGTCTGGCTGACCAAGCAAGAGGAACAGGGTTACTACTACGGATTTGCGAACGAAGGCCTCTGGCCCCTGTGCCACATCGCTCACGCGCGGCCGCTCTTTCGCACGACCGATTGGGAAAGCTATCAGGAAGTGAATCGCAAATTCGCCGACGCCGTGCTCGAAGAGATGTCCGGCACCGAGCATCCCTTGCTGCTTGTCCAAGATTATCATTTCGCTCTGCTGCCTCGCATGGTGAAGGAGGCGCGGCCGGATGTTCGCATCGCGATCTTCTGGCATATTCCATGGCCGAATCCGGAAGCCTTCGGCATCTGTCCCTGGCAGCGCGAATTGCTCAACGGCCTGCTCGGCGCCGATCTCGTCGGCTTCCACACGCAGTCGCACTGCAACAATTTCCTCGAGACGGTCGATGCCGTCTTGGAATCTCGCATCGAGTGGGAACGCTTTTCCGTCAGGCGGTTAGGCCATCGCACGTTCGTGCGGCCATTTCCCATCAGCGTCGACGGCCGAGGAATGCAGGCCGACCCGGGCGAACTCGCCGTTTCTCCCTACGAGCTGCGCGCATCGCTGCTGAAGAATCTGGGCATCGAGGCGAGCTTTCTCGGCGTAGGCGTCGATCGCGTCGACTACACGAAGGGCATCATCGAGCGTTTTCGCGGGATCGAACGCTTTCTCGAGAAATATCCCGCGTATGTCGGCAAGCTGACGTTCGTGCAGATCGGCGCGCCGAGCCGCACTACCATCCCGCGCTACCACGATCTCTTCGACGAGGTGCAGGTGGAAGCGGCGCGCATCAATGCGCGCTTCCAGAGCGGCAACTGGCGGCCGATCGCCCTGCTCACGCGGCATCACAGCCACAAGGAGATCCTGCCGTATTATCGCGCGGCCGATTTCTGCATGGTCACGTCGCTGCATGACGGGATGAATCTCGTCGCCAAGGAATACGTGGCCGCGCGCATGGACGACGAGGGAGCGCTCATCCTGAGCCAGTTTACCGGCGCGGCGCGCGAGCTTCGCGATGCCATTATCGTGAATCCCTACGACACCGACCAGGTGGCGGAAGCCATCCGCACCGCGCTAGAGATGGATTCCGACGAGCGCGCCGTCCGCATGCAGCACATGCGCCGGGTCGTGAAGGAGCACAACGTCTACCGATGGGCCGGCAGCCTGATCGCCGAGCTTTCCGATATACGTATCGATGAAACCGAGTCCGAGCCCGCCGTGAAGCAATCATCGTGAAGGCGCGTGCGCGCAGGAACGGTGCGGCCGTCTGCGCCTTCGACGCCTGGCCTGAAATCTTCGCCCGGCTTCGCCGCGCGCGCTGTCGCGCGATCTTCCTCGATTTCGACGGCACACTCGTAAAGATCCAGCGCAGCCCCCGCGTCGTGCGCTCCTCGGCTCGCGTCAATCGCGTTCTCGAACGGATCGAGCGCAATCCGAATCTCCACTTGGCCATCGTTAGCGGACGCCGCGCGAGCGACCTCCGGCGGCTGCTTCCCGTGCGGGGAGTGCGCTATTTCGGTTTGCATGGCGGCGAACGCGACGGCCGGCCCGTCAGGCTGCGCAAGGCGTCGCGACTGGCGCTCGCGCGGGCCAAGCGCGAGGCGGAAGCGCAGCTCGGAAAACTCAAAGGGATCTGGGTCGAGGATAAAGAGTTCAGCTTCTGCGTCCACTACCGGAACGCCGACGACGCTACGAGCCGTAAGGCTGGGAAAATCTTGAAGAAGGTTTTGGCCCCGTGGGGGAGATCGCTGCACGTCCTCGGCGGAAAGAAGACTTGGGAAGTTTTGCCGCCCGAGGTGCCGGGGAAATTTGCGGCGGTGCGGGGGGCGCTCGCGAAGATGCCGCGGGGCACAGCAGCCGTCTACATCGGCGACGACGAAACCGACGAGGGCGTTTTCGCCGTCCTCAAGAATCAGATCACGGTGAAGGTCGGTTTGCCAAATCGTACGCGTGCCCGCTATTTTCTAACGGCGCCGCCGGACGTTCTCCGCTTCCTCTCGCGCCTGGAACGTGAATTCCGCTGCTGACAGCGATCGTGGTGGCCCAATCGCTTTCTCACGTCGTCAATTGGCGTCATCAGAACCGGTCCAAGGACGACCGCCAATATGCTACGATTGAAACCACGGCGGGGCCTGTAGCTCAGTTGGATTAGAGCACGTGCCTACGAAGCACGGGGTCGGAGGTTCGAATCCTCTCAGGCCCGCCACTTCACTCTCGGATCCAACGCCGAGACATGGTTACCCAACGCACTTAAGACACGGGTGACACTTTTGGGCCGAAGGGATTTTCCAGCGGTTCCAACACACGAGTTTCCCGATCGAAGTACCCCAGATCGTGATCCACAAAACGGACCAGGCAGATATCGTCTTGAGCTTTCTTTAATGCCGACCGCTCGGCCAGCAAACACCTTGCTGGAATTTCACTCCCTCCCCCAAGACAAATGGGACGGCGTAACGTTACGATCTGTCACCGCGCCTTATTCGGTGCGATGCTGCTCATCTACGCCTGCTGCAAACCGCTCAGACGCCGGCATACCAGGCATAGCCGCCTTCTGGAGCTGCTGAGCCCAGACCCTTGCCGAACTTCTTCATGCTGTCGGTGATCGTCAGATGCGTGACGAATTTCACGCTCTTGTAACCGAGCTGGCGCGGGAGCCGCATGCGAAGCGGGCCGCCGTTGCCCACGGGAAGAACATCGCCATTCATTCCATACGTGAGGAAAGTCTGCGGATGCATTGCGTCGTCCATATCCATGCTGTCCCACCAGTCGGGCTCGATCGAGAAGTAGACAACGTATCGGGCTTGTGGCTGGACCCCCACGAGATTCAGCACGTGCGAGAGAGGCACGCCGATCCACTCGGCGATGTACGACCAGCCTTCTTCGCAGATCACTTGAGTGATCTGGCTGCGCGATGGGTAGCTCTTCAGCTGGGCTAGCGAAAAGGAAGCGGGGCGGTCGACCATGCCGTCGACGGTGAGCCGCCAGTCCGCGAAGCCTCCGGCCTGAAGGCGCTTGAACGCTTCACTCGGCGGCGCGATTTCGTTCGCGAGTGGGCGCTTCGAAATCTGGCTCCGCGGAAATTCAGGGGCCAACGAGTGCCTCGCGAGCAGGCGTTGGGAAGCATAGTCCAGCGTTTCGCCGAGGCCCCAGATCCCGCCGTGATCGGGCGGGATCAGCCCATACTTCTCGGCAAGGCGTGCAGCCACGCCCAAACCCGCCGTGCCCGCCGTGGCCGCGAGCCCGGTTACGATCAGTTTGCGGCGCGAGATATCCGTCATGTGCGCTCCGTGCGTGCGCCGGCCCGGCCCGTGATCATCGCTCGCGTCCGGCTCCAAAATCCGGCAAGGGAAATCATCACGAGGTGGACCACCAGGAAGAGCGTGAGAGCTATGGAAACGAAGAAGTGAATCGTGCGCGCCGATTGCCGGCCACCCAACAGAGTGACCGAGGACGGAAACGCGGAAACAAACGCGGGCGACATGGCCAGGCCCGTCCAGATTACCAACGGGAACAGAACGACGATCACGAACAGGTAGGCGAGCCGCTGGAGCCCATTATACGACCATGCTTCCGCCTCGCTCGGCCGTGCGAAGCGTAAGTGGCCGGCGATTGCGGTCGAGAGCCCGCGCCATGAAAGATCGGCTTTATTCGGGAGCAAGTTTTTCCGGAAGTGCCCGGTAACGAAGCCGTAGATTCCATACAGCAAGCCGGTCAATACCGCGATCCAGGCAGCTTCAAAGTGAAGAGACCGGCTCCAGCCATTTTGATCCGGAAGCACGTATCCGTAGCCGGTCTGCACCAAGTCCCTTGAGGAGGGAATCGGCAGCTGAAATAAAGGCGTCGTCAATACAGTGCCGGTTTCACCCCAATAGAAGCGAGGATGAGAAATCAGAATTTCAACTCCGCTGAGGAGCAGGGCGAAAAAGCACAGTGCGATGATCCAGTGAGTCACGCGGACGAGTACGGAATGCCGGGGACTGGCCTTCGCTGCGGAGACGGCGGAGGCAGAACTTGGCGCGCCAGCATCCAGCGGCACCTGCGCGGATCCCAATGTCGCCACTCTCAGCCTCCCGTTGGCGGTCCGGCTTGCGTTCCCTGAATGCGCATACTACCACGCCATAGTCACCCCCACATCTGGAAGTAAATCGACTCCGTTGTTTCGCGTGCGAGACAAGCGTACGATGCGCGGGGATGCGGCCGGATCAACGGCTGGGCGATTCTCGCATTCATGACGGTGAGGTCTCATGACTACAAACATGAAATCGGATCATCGCGATCGGCGCGCCATGCTGAAGGCGGCGCTGTTGGGCGGCGGCGCGGCGGCGGCAAGCCTCTTCGCTGGGCCGATTGCGGATGCCGCTCCCACGCCGAGGGAGCAAGACGGGCAGGAAAAACTTGACCGCGCGACGCGAGGGATGCCGGCGCCGCGGATTAAAGACGTGAGCGTGATTGAAGTCGGCGGTGGCGGCAACAACGATTCGACCGTCGTCAAGGTCACGACCGACCAGCCGGGACTCTATGGCTACGGCTGCGCGACGACCACTTTTCCCGGCGGCCGGTCGAAACTCGTCAAAGTTGCGGTCGAGCAATATCTGAAACCGCTGGTAATGGGCCGAACGACCGACCGGATCGAGCAGATCTGGCAGCTCTGCTACATGAGCTCCTACTACAAAAACGACAACGTGCAGAACTGCGCGATCGGCGGCGTCTGCGACGCGCTGTGGGACATCAAGGGCCGTCAGGCGGGAATGCCGGTCTACCAGCTGGTTGGCGGCAAGGTGCGCGACGCAGCTGATATTTATCTGCATGTTTTTCTCGCCCCGCAGGATACGAACACGCGGCTGATCGAAAGCTCGATGAAGCTCGTCGACGGGGGATGCCACAATCTGCTGATCGCGCTCTTCGTTCGCGATGGCGCCGTCAACAATCTCTACGGCCAGCCCAAATTCGACGATGGCTCGGTGCCCTTCGATCGCGACAAAGAGATCGCCAAAGTCCTCTCCGCATGCGAGACGTTCCGAAAACAGATGCCGCCCGAAATCGGCCTGGGCATCGACGTGCACTCGCTGCTCGATAGCATCCGGGCGACCGAATTCTGCAAGGACGTCGAGCCCTTCAAGCTCTTTTACTGCGAAGATCTGTTTCCGCCGGAAGAGTCGGGTCATTACAAAATCGTCCGGCAGATGTGCACCACACCGCTCGCGATCGGCGAACTCTGGAACAATCCGCACGAATGGCAGCCGCTGGTGGAACAACGATCGATCGATTACATCCGCCATCACGTTTCGCATATCGGCGGTTTCACAGCGGCGCAGAAAATCGCCGCGTTCGCCTCGAACTACGAAGTGAAATTCGCCTGGCACGGCGGCCCGAACTCACCCGTCGGCCACATGACCAACTTGACGCTCGATCTAACCAACACCAATTTCGGAATTCACGAGCACTTCGATTACACGCCGCTCGTGCAGGATATTTTTCAGGGGCACCTGGAAGTGAAGGACGGCTACGCATGGATCAGCGAAAAGCCCGGCTGGGGTATCGAAGTCGATGAGGCGCTCGCCGCAAAACATCCCATGACGGACGAACGTCCCAACGAAATGCGGACCCCGGACGGTTCGGTGATCAATGGCACTGGCTAGGGAGCGGCGAGGAGAAATTCTGAGGGAAATGATCGGTCCGAACTGAGTATCGAAGTACCCTCGCGAGAGATCGTGCGGCGCTGAGGCTCGCAGGTCAGAACCAGCCGCTGCGGTAGGCAATCCACCAACTCATGAAGCCGATCGGAATCGTCGCAAAGAGCGCCCACCAGAGCGGCAGGAACAAGTCGGCGGCTATTCCCAGGACAGTAAAACTGGCCCAGAAGACCTTCTTCTCCATAGGATCATTCTAGCGCCTCGATGGTTTATCCCGTGGTGGAACGTCCATTGGCTTGGCGAAAATGTCATGGGAATCGTGCCGAAATGGTTCCTACAGGGATATGGCTCACCGGATAGGTGTTTTCCGTTATGGCTGCCCAATTCGCGTTTTTCTAGAATGGCCGCAGCAGGGGAAGACTTGGAGTGCGACGAGAGAAGCTCGATCCAAGCGATCCAGGAAGCTCAGGGCCTGGCACTTTAATCTCGAGGAGGCAAGAATGAAAAAGCAAATCGTTCGTCTAGCTGTCGGTTCTGCTTTGGCGATCGCGTTCACGTTGTCAGCCGCCCACGTCACGCTCGGCAACGTCGGAGCCGACTGCCATCGAAAGCTTGAAGCCGATCGCGCACGCATCGACAACGATGCCGCGAAACATGGCCAGGACAGCCCGAAAGTGCAGAGGGACGTTGCCCGTATGGACAGCGACCGGAACTGGTGCCGCGAGCACCACGCAGATTGGGATCACAGCCGTTTTGACGTGGGAATCTACATCAAGCACTAGCCGTAATCGGAGATTGCACGCCCTGATGGGCGGGCGATGAGGCGCGAAAATGCTGCCTCGCGCCTGCCCAGCCTGCGGCATCGAGAAAGCGTCGGTGTTCGTCGTCTGGATGCGATGCGACGCTCACGCGGAGCGTGATGTTCGCATGCCGCAGAGTCATATCCATCCGTTTTTTCCCGAAGAAAAGAGATCAACGGGGAAGCGCGTGATATCTCGCGAGTCGGTCCGGCGCTCCGGCGGAAGCGAAAATCCTACTGGCGAAGATAAAGCGAAACTGTTATCCTCCGCCGTATGCCGGTCCGATCCTGCCGCGTCACGATCCGCGATCTGGAGGGCACCGATCACTCGGTACAGGTGACGGCGTCGACGCTGTATGAGGCAGTGGCGCTGGGCGTGGCGTCACTGCGCGGCCAGGAGTGGGTGGCGGGCGTCGGGGAAGGGCCGAATACCGTGCGCGTCGCGGTGACCAACGTCGCGGTGGAGCATCAGGTGGCAATGAAGGATTTTCACGCATGGCTCGAACGGCCCGCGCGATCCCCAAGGGATGTGATGCAGCGCGCCCGCGTCCGCGAAATTTTAGGGTTGAGCGCGCAGCGCACAACGTGATTGGGCGTGTGATTGATCTTGCTGGGCGAGAGTGATCCGATTCAACTGCAGTTTCGAACACGGCCAGCAACCGCCCACATGTAATGAAGCGCGAAGGTAAGGAATGTGGGCCAGTTGGGGGCCGGGGTGTGGCCGTCGCTGTGTTGGCGGAAGCCGAGGCCGCCGGTGATCAGGGAGGTTTCTATGGGCGGGAACTCGGTCGTGCCCAAACCCTTTTTGCCGAGAAGTTCATACACGGATCCTGCGCCGACTTCGGCCATGAACATGCCTCTAGCGTCGACCCAACCGTCGCCGCCTTCGACCGAACCGGCGCCGATGAAGACGGGGCGCGGTGCGCAGAGCGCGATGAGTTCGTGGGAATCGACCGGCAAATCGTTGGCCGTGAGCGGACCTGCATACTTGAGGAAATTGCCGGCCATCCAGTGGTATTCGTTTGTGGCGGCGACATTTTCGAGCAGCTCACCGAAATGGCGGCGGTAGAGCGCCGCGCCGCCCATGCCGGATGAGCTGACGTACGCAATGGCAAAACGCGGATCGTAGGCCATGGCGACGAGCGCTGCCTTGCCGTAGCGCGAATGGCCTTCGATGCCGACGTGCTTCGCATCCACGCCGCAGTGGCAGCTCTCGAAATAATCCAGCACCCGGCTCGCGCCCCAGGCCCATGCTCGTAGCGCGCCCCAATCGTCGAGCGATCGTGGGCGTCCCTTGTTCACCAGGCCGATGATTCCTTGGGTGAGGCCGGCGCCGCTATCAGGCTGCACGCTGGTGGGAATGTACTCGGCGTAACCCCATCCCTTGGCGAGCACCTGCTCCTGCCATGTGGGGCCGGAGGGCGGCCGCGCGGCGATGGGGAATCGCTTGGCCAACATCGCCATGATTTCGGGGCTGAGGCCAAACTCCATCATGACAGGGACGGGCTTGGTCGCGTTGGCCGGAGTCGTCAGCGTCAACTGAATGTCGACGGTGACGAGCGGGTAGGAGGAATTGTCGACGTGACCCACAAGCTTGCGGATGATGACCGGAACATCGTGGTTCATTTCATGCGTGGTGCTGACAAGCTCCCAATGGACCGGCGGGATATCCTTTGGAACGCGGCCGTAGACCTCGCGGTCGAAAGCCTCGACGATTTCCGGGCGGCGCTGATGCCACCACTGTTTTGCGGTGGTGACTTTCTTGCCGTCTCTTAGAGTGAGAGGATCGGGCAGATTCGGATACGGATTCGCCTTAGATTCATCGTAGTTGGCGGCGTTCGGCGCGTGGGGATTGCCGCCGTCGGCGCCCTGGCGAAGAGACGTGATGTGAAGCAGGTCCATCGTTCGCTGATGATCCTGCTCGGAGGTCAGCTGCGCGGGCGGCTGCTGGGCGAAGAGCGTCCAGGCGAGAAGTGCGAATAGCAACGCGGTACTGCTTTTCAGGGCGGATCGTCGTGTCAACACCAGCCTCCATCAGCGGCAGTTAAACACAGAGAGCACAGAGAATGCACTGAGACCACGGAGACGCTGAGGCAAGCCCGCTTTGGGCCCCGCGCATTATGCTATAAAATTTAATCAGTGAACATTCGCCAAGGTTCGATCAAGCTATTCCGCGTCTTCGGGATCACTGTGTTCATGCACTGGTCGTGGTTTCTGGCTGCGGCCTACATAATCAGCCTGGAGGCGAAGAACTATTCCTCGCCTGCGTGGAGCGTCCTCGAATATCTGGCTCTCTTTGTGATTGTAACGATGCATGAATTCGGCCATGCGCTGGCGGGCCGGCAGGTGGGCGGGACGTCGGATCACATTGTGCTGTGGCCGCTCGGCGGCGTGGCCTACGTGAATCCGCCGCCGCGGCCGGGCGCAACGCTCTGGAGCCTTGCGGCGGGGCCGCTGGTGAACGTAGCGCTATTTCCGATTTTGTTCGGGCTGTACATGTGGGGGCGTTCGGCGGGATGGGCGGAATCGATGCCCGATGCCTTCCACTTGGTGTACGCGGTCTTAGGTATCAACGTCATTCTGCTGATCTTCAACATGTTGCCCATCTATCCGCTCGATGGCGGACAGATTCTAAGGTCGTTGCTTTGGTTTGCGATGGGACGCGCGCGCAGCCTGATGGCGGCGACGGTCGTCGGTTTTATTGGAGTGGCCGGACTCATCGCATTCGCTGTTTGGCAGCAGTCCGTGTGGGACGGGCTTATCTGCGGGTTTATCGTGCTGAATTGCTGGAGCGGGCTGCAGCACGCGTTTGCGCTCGCGCGTTTCGCGAAACTGCCGCGGCACCAGGGATTCGCTTGCCCGTCGTGCAAGGCGTCGCCGCCGATCGGGAACTTTTGGGGATGCGGGAAGTGCGGCAGCGGTTTCGACATGTTTCGCACGCAAGGAGTTTGCCCGCGGTGCGGCGCCCAGTATGCGGTGACGGGCTGTCTCGATTGCGGCAGATCGCATCCGATCAGCGAATGGGCCGTTCCGGTGATCGTATACAACGGCGAGCCGCAATCCGTGAAGGGACTGCCATGAACGTGCGCTTTGTGGCGATCGCGACGATCGTCGCCGCGATTTGCGCGGGCGGCTGCTCGAAATCGAATCGGGCGGTGACATCCGCGGCGGGAGGGCCGCAGCAGGCGTCGAGTGCCGACACGGACGGAATTCGCACGGCCATCGAAGAGCACGTGCGCAACGACCGCAGCGTCAATATGGACATGCTGCAGATGAGCGTCGAGTCCGTAAGCGTCAGCGGAAATCAAGCGCACGCGGAAGCGGCGTTTAGCCCGAAGCAGGGCGGCACCGGGATGGCGATGTCGTACGTTCTCGAACGGCAGGGCAACGGCTGGGTGGTGACGAGCGGCCAGCCGAGCGACGGGCAGTTCACGCATCCGCCGACGGACGGTGTTCACTCAGGAATGCCGGCAAACCCCGGCGAGCCTGCGATGCCGGATGTGACCGACTTCCTCAGAAACAAATCTCCGGATAACAAGAATTAAGCGAAAGAAAAGCGGATCTGCGCCGGGGCGCGAGCAGCCGAACTCACGCGACGGCGGCCTGAGCCTCCTCGACGGTGGGCAGGATGCGGAAAAACTGGCTCACCTTCGACATGTCGAGCAGCGCACTAACCTGGGTGTTGAGGCCTGCAAGCGCCAGCTGGCGATTCGCCTTTTGCAGCGCCACCCGAGCGCCGACGAGCGCGCCGAGCCCCGCCGAGTCCATGAAGGGGACGCCGCTGAAATCGATGATCACCGCTGCGGCCGACTCCTCACGCACCGCGGTCTGAAAGTTGAAGATGGTGTGGATGGTCAAAGGACCCTTGAGGGCGAGTATTTTCTGGCCGGCGCGCGCTCCCACGATGGTAACGATTTCCATTTTGTCGTTAGGCATGGCGCCGGATTGTAGCGAATGTTTCTTCGGCGCAATGTTAAATTTACATTACAGCCACATTGGTGGCGTGTTACTGCAGGCAGCCTATTGCGGCGCCGCCGCGGCCTCTTCCTTCGAGGGTTGGTAGCGCACCAGGAGCAGCGTAATGTCGTCCGCCTGGCTGGCGCCTCGCGTGAACTCCCGCAGCGAGGCGAGCGCGGTTTGCTGCAGGGAATCGAGGCCCGGGTTGGCCTGGCCCGCGAAGAGCGCGCGAAGCCGGTCAATGCCGTACATGTCTTCCTGGACGTCGATCGCCTCGGTGATGCCGTCGCTGAAGAGAATCAGCGTGTCCTCGGGATGAAGGTTTACGCGGGCCACGTGGTAATCGACGTCGGGCAGCAAGCCCACCGGGCACGAGCCTTCTGTAAACGGTTCGGTGGCGTCTCCGGCGCGAAGCAAAAGCGGCGATGGATGCCCGGCGTTGATGTATTCAAGGGTACCGTCGTTGTGGAGAATGGCGAAGAATACGGTGGCGTAGCGTCCGACTTCGGCGTGCTCGCACAGGAAATTATTCAGGTGGCGAAACATCGGCGCCGGGTCCGCGCCCAGCATCAAGCCGGAAAGAGCGCCCTGGAGCATCGTCGTCAGCAGGGCAGCGCCAAGGCCTTTGCCGGAAACGTCGGCGATCAGGAATGCGGTGCGGCCATCCGCCATTTTAAACACGTCGAAGTAGTCGCCGCCGACTGCGAGGCAGGGGATGTTGATGCCGGCGACCTTGAGATGCGGGAAATCGCGGAGGCCGCGCGGCAAGAGCGCCTGCTGAATGTCGCGGGCGATGTTCACCTCTTGTTCGAGGCGCTGCCGCTGGCGTTCCCTCTCGACCATGCGCGCGTTGTCGAGAATGCTCGCGGCCTGGACAGCGAGCGCGTCGAGAATCTGGCGGTCCAGCTTCGAAAACGCGGCACGGCGGCGCGAATCGAGATACAGCGCGCCAAGCAGATCGCCACGGTGGCGAGTGCCTGATTCCGAAGTCTGCGTGCGGCCGCCGGAATAAAGCGGGATCACGACGACGGCGCGAAGCTGCTGCGAAACGATGCTCTGCGCGGCTTGCAGGCCGCTGTCGGCCTGCGCGAGATCTTCGGTGATGATGCTCGATCGCTGTTCGAGGGCCATGCGCAGCGCCGTCTGGCTCGGCGAGAAGCTCTCGGACGGCAAACGCACGAGACCTGCGCCCCTCGCGAAGCGGGGCCGGAGCTTTCCCTCATCATCGGGCTCGAGCAGAAGCGCGCGGTCCGCGTCGGTAACGGCGATGGCGTGGTCGAGCACCGTGCTGAGGACAGACTGGAGCGGAAGCGTCGAGTGCAGGAGCATGCTTGCTTCTAGAAGCAGATTGAGCTTGCTCAAGCCCGCGCCGCGCCGGGTGCGACCTGTGTGTCCGGTATTTTTCCGATCAGCGTCATCATGTCGGGAACCACGGCGCCGTTGCTCGAAGAGCGAAAGATGATTTCGTAGGAATCGGCGAGGCCGAAGGAAATCACGTCGCCGTCATTCAGCTGGCGCTGGTCAATTTTTTCGCCGTTGACGAAAATGCCGAGCTTCTGCCCCCGGTTTTCGATGTAGTAGTGCCCGCCGTCGGCGATGATCGCCGCACACTGGCGCGAGATGCGGCGGTCGTTGAGCTGGACGTGGTTGCCGCCGTCGCTGCCGCGGCCGATCAGAAACGGAGACGCGGCGATGCGAACGATTTGCCGCGATCGGTCGGGCGCGATGAGCTCGATGCTCGTGTCTTGGTCGACAGACATGGGTACGGCTGATCCTTGCGGGAACGCGGGCGGGATTGTAACACGGGGTAAGGTGCTGCGACAGGGGGAGGCGTTGAGGGTGCGTTGCCTCGCGAAGGTTTCAAAAGGCGCCGATCTGCCTAGGGGCTGACTCTTGCCGCTTCACGCTGTTGAAGTGCCCGACATATGCAAACGTTTGCATGCTCAGGATATGGTGTCGAGATGGTGCATGGAGGTGGCAAGAAAATACGGTGTTTAGGGTACTCCTCGGAGCGACGGTTTGGCATCCGACGTGCCTTATGGTCACCATCAGGTCGTGTTGCTGTGACCCCGAGGAGGATAGGCCATTGAAGCTGATCAATGCGTTGGTGGTAGCCGCACTGATTTTGTTCGCGGCGAACGCGGTACGTGCGGATGACACGACCGATGACGGGGATTCGCGCGTTGTGATTGCCACGACTCCGCCGGGCAGCCCGCCGTGCACGGGGTTTCAAGGCCTCACGAACTCAAATGGGACGATCTCGGCGGATTGCACCGTCGAAGGGTCGACCTCTACGACCTTCACGTTCTACGTTCCGACTGCGGATTTGCTGGCGGCGCCGGGATCCGCGACGCCAAGCCTTTCTTGCCAGTCCGATCTACAGAAGATCGGTTGGACGGCCACGTCTGGCTCAACGGTTCTAGGTGGGGTTCCGGTGTCAACATGCACGTACACCGCCCCAACGTCCATCAGCGGAGCGACCTATCTGTACCTGTTGCTGAGCGGCGACCCGTACTTTGGTCCGCCTACGAAAGACTATAGCGACGGAGACTGCGATCTGGATGACGATCTACTGGGCATTCCCGCGGGCTGCAACGTCACGTTCAGCAGCCCGAAGGGCGCAAGCACTTCAAACGGCGAGGTTTTCGCGGCGGACGCCTACTTCGGTTTTTCGCCCACCGGCGCTAGCGGCGAGATACCATTCCCCGAACCGGGAAGCTTGGCCCTGCTGCTGGTTGGACTGTTGCCTCTGGCGTTTCTGCGTCGACGCGCTGCACAGCGGTAGCTGCTTTGGCTTTCGGCCCTCCCGGGATTTCCGGGAGGGCTTTTTTTTGCCCGCGTGAGTTCATCACGCAGGGGTGCTCGCTGGCAAGAGCAGGCTGTGCGGGTTTATTTCGCTTGGCTGGCGTATTGCTTCATGAGGGCCTGATAATCTGGCCGATTCTGCAAGGCCGCAAAATCGGGGTTCGACTCCACGTCTCTCGCCGGATATCCCTTGCTCAGCGCCTCGCGGAGAGTCGCCATCGCGTCCGCCGGCTTGTTCGCGAGTGCTTCGACCGTTGCTTGCGTGAATATCAATTCCACGTCTCGCTTGTCGATGGCGCGCGCTCGTTGGATGAACTCCATCCCGCGGGCGGGGTCGCCCTTTTTCACGAGGTATAGCGCGAGGTCGCCCATGTCGTCCGTGTCCTGCGGGTTAACCTCGAGCTCCTTAAAGGCCAGGGCAATTGCGGTCTCGTATGTCTGATTCGCCTTGTCTTTTTGCCCGGAATAGCGGTACGCATCGGCGAGGTTGCCCACGCAGGCCTCCTGATTCGGCCCCAAGGCCACGGATTTCTGGAGCGCGTCGATCGCCTCCGGATATTGCTTCAGGACGGTATACACGTTGCCCAAGTTGCAGTATGCAATCCACGTCGGAGATAGCTCGATCGCCTTCTGAAACGCGGGGATGCTGTTCTGGTATTGGCCCATGCGCTCGTAGATGCTGGCGACGTTGTTCCAGCCCGCTACGTTATCGGGCTCCAGCTCGGTGACCCGTTTGAACTCTTCCAGTGCCTTGTCATTCTCACCGATCGAGAAATAGGTATGCCCGAGCTCATTATGGAGGCCCCAGTAGTAAGGGTTAACGTCGATGCCTTTCTTGAACGTCGCGATGGCCTGATCCTCTTGGCCCGCCTGTTCATACGCTTGCCCCAGGCGCATGTAACCCGCATCGGAATTTGGCGCGAGCTTCAGTCCCCGATTGAGTTCGGCAATCGCTTCCGACGTCTTGCCTGTTTGCTGGTAGACGCTCCCCAGGGCGAAATGGACTTCGGGTAGATCCTCTTTGAGCTGCTCGGCTCTTTGAGCGGCGTCGATGGCCTTTTGGGCCCAGAAGCTGTCCTTGTTGTTCTGATACGTGGCGAGAGAAGCATCGGCAATGCCCGTGTACGCGAGGGCGAACCCCGGATCCTTCTGTATGGCTTGCTGGAAATAATCGAGTGCCGCTTTGGGGGCCTTTTCGCGATCTGGCCCCTTTAAGGCTTCGCGTCCACGCAAGTAAAGGTCGTACGCCTCGATGTTTTCGGTAGGCCTTTCCGCCGCGCGCGCCATTTCCTCATCCGTCGCCTTGATTTGCAGCGCGCTGACGAGCTGCGTCGAGATCTGGTCCTCAATGGACAGGATGTCCTTGGGCACGCCGGAAAACTGCTGCGTCCACAGCTTTTTCCCGTCGGCCACATCGTGCAGGGTGACAATGATCGACATTTTATCGGCATCGCCCTGAATCAGGCCGTCGATAATCAGGTTGACGCCTAGCCGCCGAGCCGTCTTTTCGAGCGGATCTTTGTCTGAAATAGTCGCAAGACTCGTGTCCGAAGCCATGTGCAGATCGCGCAGTTGAAAGAGCTTTGTCGAGAGCGCTTCGTTCAAGCCTTCTGCCACGTAACCGAGTGATTGTTCATCTCCGAGCACCTTGAACGGGAGGATCGCTACGAACTTGCCGGCCGATAAGGCGGGCACGCCCGCCACTTGGGAGCCCGTCGTCCCGCCGCCTGAGTGCGGCAGGATCAGGTGCCGCACCGGCGGGATCCCAAAGGCGAGCGCCACCACGAGCAACACGCCGCCCCCGGCCCACCACATCCAGCTCCGTTCCGTGAATTGCGGCAGCGTGATCTGAATCGATCGGCTTGCGGAGGCCGTGGCGCGCGATCCTCGCAAATCCGTGAAAATTTCAGCCGCGGTTTGGTATCGGTCGTTTGGGTCTTTTTCGAGGCAGCGCATGACGATGCGATCGAACCATGCGGGAATTTCCGGATTCTGCAGCCGCGGGCTCTTGGGTTTCGTCTTCAGCCGGTCGTACATCACCTTGAAGGTGGAATCGCCGGTGAAGGGAACCGCGCCGGTCGCCATTTCATACAAGATCAGGCCATAGGAATAGAGATCGCTGCGCTGGTCAGCCTGCTTTCCTTCCACCTGCTCGGGTGACATGTAGAGGGGCGTGCCGAGAAAGACGCCCGTGCGCGTCATCCCAACTGCGTCTTTCTCGAAAGATTTCGCGAGGCCGAAGTCCGAAACGTAAAGATGATCGTCCGTCGCAACGAGGATGTTCTGTGGCTTGAGGTCCCGGTGAATCACGCCCTCGGCGTGGGCGGCTGCAAGCGCATCCGCGAGCTGCTCGGAGAAACTCAGAATGCGATCGAACGCCATCTTCGGGCTTTCCCGAATCACCTTGTTCAGATCGCTGCCCTCGACGTAGGCCATCGAAATGAACTTGGTATCGCCTACTTCGCCGAGGTCGTGAATGCGCAGGATGTTCTTATGCGAGACTTTGCTTGCCAGGAGCAGCTCTTGCTTGAATCGCTTGAGCGCATCGGACTCAGCCATCATCCCGGGGCGAACCACTTTGATCGCCACGGCGCGCTCGAGGTCCTTGTCGAAGGCCTTGTACACGCGGCCCATCGCGCCCTGCCCCAGCAGAGAGACGATGCGATAGCGCGTGCCGAAATCAGCGCCCGCGGAGAGAGCGGTGGTGTCCGTGAATTGAACGGTTTCCGTACTCCCGGAGATCATGCTCCCGCAGTGAGAGCAAGATTCGGCGTAGTCCGGGTTGGCGGTACTGCACTGAGGGCAATTCATGGCACTGACATGGGCCCGGGAAGCGTGGACACGACCCCCGCCTCGATCCGCAAATTATCGTGTATCCCGCGCGGAGCCTGCAACTATATTGTGTTCTTGGGCGTGCAGACGTTTCAAGAAATCATTAGCTACCGCGACACCGTCGAAATGCGCGTGGGGGACCTTTTACGGAGTCTGTATCTGATTGTCCGGAGGCGATGCCAACGGGCGCAACGCCGGCCGCGCATATGTAAACGGCCGCGGCCTGGCGGCGCTAGGGAAAATCCGGAGCGCGTGAGCGCTATCAGTTCCCCTGCAACACCCACTCCGAAGTCGTTTCGAGGAATTGGAAGCCGTAGCGCTGCCACGGTGCGCCGCGCGATTCGCATCGCACGGCCTTGGCGCGGCCCGCAAAGCGTTCAGCTTCGCCGGAAACAAAAACCTCCACCACGGCTCCCTGGTTCAGAGGCGCCAGGCATCCTGCGAGAAAGCCGGCTGGACTTACGTTCTCGGTGACGGTCGGCAGCTCGAACGGTTTACCCGTCGAATCGACGCCACGCAGCTTCAATACCACGCGCATCTTCACGCGCACGTGCGCCCGGCGCTCGGGCTGGTTCGTCTGTATCGATTCCGCGATCTTCTTCTTGAGCTCCTTATAGTCGACTGGCTTTTCGAAAAATGCGCTCGCGCCTAGTCCCTCGCAATGCTGCTGGTACTTGGCCGCTGATTCGCCGGTGATGACCAGGATCGGAATGCGCGAGGTGTAACTCAGGGTATGCAGCGTGTGGCACAGCTCAAAGCCCGAAAGCCTCGGCATCATAAGATCGAGCAGGATGGCGGCGGGCTTGTGCTCGAGAGCCAGTCCCAGGGCTTCCTCGGGGTCCTCCGTCTCCAGAATTTCGTAGGTGTCGCTCAAGCGCATCTTGTGGAGATTGCGCATGTCCGCGTCGTCATCCACGATCAGGATCTTGGCCATCGTCGAATCCTCGATTCAGTCTTTGTTTTTCCGCTATCGCTGCTTCTCAATGTCACGCGACCGGCGCCACGGCGGGAACATCCAACGCCTCCCGAATCTTGCGCGCCAGGCCTTCCCGGGTGAACGGCTTCTGCAAAAAGAGGCTCCCCGGCTCGAGAATCGCCTTTTCGCCCACGCGCTGTCCCGTATAGCCCGACATGAAAACAACCTTCACGTCCGTGCGCGTTTGCTTGAGTTGGTCCGCGAGAATGCGCCCGCTGATGCCGGGCATTACTACGTCGGTGAGAAGCACGTGAATTTCGTCCGTCGTCTGCTCGCTCAAGCGCAACGCCTGGTTTCCGTCGCGCGCTTCGAGGACGCGATATCCGTACAGTTCGAGCAAATGCCGCGTCAAGGCACGCAGCGTGTCTTCATCCTCCGCAAGCAGGATCGTCTCCGTTCCCCGGAGCTCTTCGGGGCGGTCGGGGTCGATGGGTTTCGTTTCGACGGCGTTTTGACCCACGCACGGAAGGTAGATGTTAAAGGTGGCGCCTTTGCCGCGGGCGCTCACGACGTCGATGTATCCGCCGCTCTGCTTCACGACGCCGTAGACCAGCGACAATCCGAGGCCCGTTCCTTTCCCTTTTTCCTTGGTCGTGAAGAACGGTTCGAAGATTCTCTGCTGCGTTGCCGTGTCCATTCCGGTCCCGTTGTCGCTCACAGTTAGCAGGACGTATGGGCCCGGCAGCACGGGATAGGCGTAGCGCCGCGCAAACGTATCGTCGATTTCGAAGTTGGCGGTTTCAATTACGAGCCTGCCGCCCTCGGGCATCGCGTCCCGCGCGTTCACCACGAGATTCATGATCACTTGCTCGATCTGACCCTGGTCGGCGCGGATTTTGCCGAGCGCCGGGTCCAAGCTGGTCAGAAGCTCGATATCTTCGCCAATGAGGCGCCGCAACATCTTTTCAGTGTCGGACACCACGGCGTTGAGAAGCAGGATTTTTGGCTCCAGCACTTGCTGCCGGCTAAAGGCGAGAAGTTGTTTCGTCAGCGAGGAAGCGCGGCTGCCTGCCTTGATGATCTGATCGACCGGGGCGCGCATCGAGTCGGTCTCCGGGATGTGCTCCTGAAGGATTTCAGCGTAACCGATAATGACGCCCAAGAGATTATTGAAATCGTGCGCCACGCCGCCGGAAAGGCGGCCGATGGCGTCCATCTTCTGAGATTGCCGGAGCTGTCCTTCGAGGCGCCGGCGCTCGCTGATGTCCCGGTTGACGATGACGAGATTTTCGACTTCGCCTTTGGCGTTCATCACCGGACTCGCCGTAGATTCCAGGTAGACCCAACTGCCGTCTTTATGCCGCATCCGGTATTCGACTCTCCGCCCCACGCCCGTGCGCCGCGCATCAGCCGCCGCATCCACCACGATCTGCCGGTCGTCCGGATGGACTTGATCAAACGACGAAGTAGCCTCGAGTTCGTCGAGTGCGTAGCCCATGATTCGATGGTAAGACGGGCTGTTGTATATGCGCTTCCCGCTGGAATCGACGACGGCGATCATATCGACCACGTTTTCGCTGATCAGCTGGAAGAACTGTTCGCGTTCCACCAACCGGCGCCGCATTCGTCCGATCTGCAGTTGCTGGTACACCACGTACAAATCAAACACCAGCACCAGGCCAATGAGCCCCCGAATTGCAATTACCAGGTCGGTTCGCCCGACTTCCGGCGAATGGGGATGAAGAGCGGCCAGGGCAAACGATGCCAATCCCGCCGTTAGGAGCAATGTCACAGCGATCGCGGCCCACGAAAGGGACCACTCGCGTCTCTCGATCTGGCGCATCTGAAGGCTGTTTGGTGTCGTTCGCTTAGGCAAAGCGCTCATTGCGGCTCCGGAAGTCACGCCGAGGAAGGCCGGACCAGGAATGTCTCAGATGCTTATGCTAGAGGATATCGGCAGGTCCTGGATTATTTTCATTGAGGTTGTAGCTGAGTCAGTAAATATGCGGGACGCCGGCGTGCCCTTGTGAAACTGTCGCCGTTTGGTACAGATTCTCGCCTCGCTAGGCATGGGAAGGCCGTTTCGCGAGGGAGAAACATCGCGGGCAGGGCGCTGCCGCCCCACCCGCGCTGTCGAGGCTGCAATTACTTGGTGAAGACGCTCGTCGTGTCGAAATTGCCCATACCGCTTTCGATGTGAGTCACGTCCGTGAGCGTGCCGCCGTCGGCGCTTAGCGTGAAGGTGTCCTTGATCTTGAAGTCGCTGCCCTGAAAGCTGGTTTTCGAGTCAACCACCAGAGCGCTGCCGTCCCATTGAGCCGTGCCAGTCACTTGTGTACCGCCCATGCCGGGCCACGTCGCGGACTTGCCGTCCGTGGTGAGGGACTCGGTATAGGCCGTATCGCCCATCGGGCCGCCCTTTTGGTCGACGGCGATCTTGATGGACGACCCGTCATCCGTAATGGTGTCCACTTGGCTTGCCGGCGGCGGCATCTGGCCGAAACTACTCTTCGCCGTATCGAGTTTCCACGTGCCGCTCAGGTTGGGTTGTGATCCGCCCGTGTGGATCATGGCAGCAGCTCCTGGCGTGGCGGCCATCCCGCCCGCCGCCGGCGCGGCATCGGCTGCAGCGGAGCCGGCCTTGTCATAGACCAGCTTCCGATCGCCATTCATCGTGGCGGAGGAGATGTGCGAAGTCATGGTGAGCGTCGATCCGTCCGCGGAGAACGTCAGCTTATCGGTGAGTTCCGAGCCCTGCATCGGAACCGTCTCGGTGACGACCACCGAGTCCCCATCCCAGCCGCACTGAATCTTGCTGAGCTTGAGACCTGGCATCAGTTGCGCCTTCGGATCGTCCGGCGCGAAGGTCACCTCTTTGCCGTCGAGCGTGCACGCCCGCGTGTAGTTTTGGGTGCCGCGTGCGCTGACGCTCGTCACATGCTGCTCGAAATCCGAGCCGTTGATCTGAATCGTGTCCGTCTCGCTTTGCGGCGGCGGGAACTGCCCGAAGCTGCTCTTCGCGTTATCGAGCGTCCAAGTGCCGTTCATGCTGGCGCCGTTTTGCGCCAGGGCGGGCATTGCGAGAGCTGCCGCGCCAAACAAAATCACGAGAAACTTGCGATCCATGGACCACCTCCTGCGTTCCTATACGTGTATTGTGCGTCGGTTGTTTCAATCAGCGGCCGCACCCAAGGGGAGCGGCGGGGATTATACACCCGCGGCGGCTTGGCGCACTTCTTTAGGAATTGAGGTGCTGGCGCAGAATTCCCAGCATTCGGCGCAGGGGTTCGGCGGCTCCCCAAAGCAGCTGATCGCCCACCGTGAAGGCGCCGACGAACTCAGGTCCGAGGTTCAGCTTGTGCAAACGCCCGATGGGAACATTCAAGGTGCCTGAAACTGCGGTCGGCGTGAGGCAGCGGAGCGTCGATTCTTTGGTATTCGGAATCACGCGCACCCACGCGTTGGCTTCGGCAAGCATTCCTTCGAGGTCGGCGAGTGGAACGTCCTTCTTGAGCTTGATGCACAGGCCCTGGCTGTGGCAGCGCATCGTCCCTACGCGCACGCAGATGCCATCCACGGGCACCGGCGGATCGAGGCCTAGAATCTTGTTGGTTTCGGCGATGCCTTTCCATTCTTCGCGGGTCTGGCCGCCGGGCATATCTCTATCGACCCAGGGGAGCAGGCTGCCCGCGAGCGGCGCGCCGAACTCCTTCGTCGGCACACTGGAACCGCGCTGCGCCTCGATCACCATCCGGTCTGCCTCGAGCGCGCTCTCGGAAGGATGGGCGCGCGTGGCGTCGGTGAGGCATTCCATCTGCTTCACCAATTCGAGCATGGTCGCGGCTCCCGCTCCGGAGGCTGCCTGGTACGTCATCGTGGTCATCCACTCGACGAGCCCGGCCTTGAATAGCCCGCCCACGGCCATCAGCATCAGGCTCACGGTGCAGTTTCCCCCGGGAAAGGTGCGGATCCCGCGGCGCAGGCCATCCTGAATCACGTCCGCATTCACCGGGTCGAGGACGATGATCGCGTCGTCGGCCATTCGCAGGGCCGAGGCTGCGTCGATCCAATAGCCCTTCCAACCGTCCTTGCGCAGCGGCGCATAGACTTCCTTCGTGTAGTCGCCGCCCTGGCAGCTGATCACGATATCGCAGGCCGCGAGCTCGCGCAGGTCGGCGGCATTCTTCAATGGCTCGCCATTGGCCTCTCGTGGGCCCGCGCCTCCCGCGTTGGACGTCGAGAAAAAGACCGGGTCGATGTTCGTGAAGTCGTTTTCCTCCCGCATCCTCTGCAGAAGCACGCTCCCGACCATCCCTCGCCAGCCGACAATCCCTAGACGCAGCACGTTTCCGCTCCTTAATTTCAGTGTCAAAACCGCAAAGAGTGCATTCAGGCTGGCATACCGCGCCCGAGATTTCAAATCCATGTTCGCCCGGAACATCGCGTCGCGCAAGACCTAATGGCCGTGCGATACTTCGCCTCCTGCTGCGGAGTCCAATGCACAGCGCCGCGGTTATTACGAGGCTGCGACAGCCAAAATGCCGAAAGCGAAGGAGCACGAGAAACCCGCCCCGGAAACTCCTCCGGACGCGCCGATTTCGACCGCGAAGGAGCGGAAGCAGGTCGAAGAGCGCGTCGCCATCGGCCCGCATATCGTCTACGAGGCGATCCGGCGCGAGGGCGAAGAGGAACTCGACCGCGCGCCGGCGGCCCTGGCGTGGTCCGGGATTGCGGCGGGCTTGTCGATGGGATTCTCCTTCATCGCCGAGGCCTTGCTGCAGGCGTACCTTCCCAACGAGCCATGGCGGCCGTTGGTCGTCAAATTGGGCTACGCCGTCGGATTCTTGATCGTCGTTCTCGGCCGCCAGCAGCTTTTCACCGAAAACACGCTCACCGTTATTCTGCCGCTGCTGCTGCGAAAGGACATGCGCACGTTCATCCGCGTGCTGAGGCTTTGGGGCATCGTGCTGCCCGCGAACCTCGCGGGAACGTTTCTTTTCGCGTTTTGCGTTGCGCACGTGGGACTTTTCGACGCGCAGGTGCAGAGGTGTCTCGGCGAGATTGGCGGCAGCCACTTGGGCATTTCATTCGGAATCGTTTTCGTGCGGGGGATCTTCGCGGGTTGGCTGATCGCGTTGATGGTGTGGCTGCTGCCGGGCGCGGAGCAATCGCGCGTGAGCGTGATCATCATCATCACGTACCTGATCGGTTTGGCCGGATTCAGCCACGTGATCGCCGGCTCGACCACCGTCTTTTATCTTGTGGCGGCGAAAACGATTTCCGTGGGGACGTACCTGACGACGTTTTTCCTTCCGACGCTGCTGGGAAACATCACCGGGGGCGTGTCGCTTGTTGCCGCGCTGGGCCACGCGCAAGTCGTAGGAAAGAAGGATTGAGCGCGGAATTTTCGATGTGCGGCACAGCCACTGCGAGGCTGACCCTCAGCCCGCTCTGCGCTTGCTCTTCTTCGCTGTGGTCTCCGCTTCGCCCTTCGGCACAGCGCGGACCAGCGACCTCCGCTCGGCGGCGGGCCCGGGCTTGGCCGCGAGACTGTTCTTCAGCGCCTGCATCAGATCGATCACGGGAGCGCGCACCAGGTGCGGCGCGGCAGTGACCTCCATGCCTTTGGCCTTCGCGTCGATCAGTTCCTGCAAAGCCGCCTGATACGTGTCGTGATATTTTTCGGGCTCAAACGGTGCGGCGAGGCTCTTGATCAGCTGCTCGGCCAGCGCGCGCTCCTGTTCCCTTACTTCGACTTTGTCTGTCCCCGCTTCCACAGCCGGGCGGATTTCATTCGCGTAGAACATTGTGTGCAGAGTTAGCCCCTTCTCCTGCGGCCGGATGATCACGACGTACTCGCGATTGTGCATGCTAACCTTCGCGATAGCCGCATACTCCGACTCGCGCATCGCCGCCAACAGCAGCTGATATGCCTTTCGGCCCTCGTCTTCCGGCGCGAGATAATAGGACGCGTCGAAATAGATCGGATCGATTTCGCCCAGCTTTACGAATTCGAGAATTTCCATGGTCCGCGCCGATTCCGGTTCCACCGCTTCGATTTCTTCCTCGGTGAACAGCAGATACTGATCCTTTTCGTGCTCATAGCCCTTCTCGACTTCGTTGCGCTCCACCATGCGGTTGCACGTGGGGCAGAAGAGCGGCTGCTTCAGGCGCGTGTGGCATACCTTGTGCAGCTGATTGAAACTGACGCGCTCCGTGCGCGCGGCGGGCGAGAGGCGCACCGGGATCGAAATCAGGCCGAAGGCCAGAAAGCCTTTCCACGAGGATGCGGGCATGAACGAATCTCCTTCGTAACGGACTCCGCGCGAACCTGCTTCGCGCGCCGGTCGATTATACGCAGGCGCCTTTCCGTCTGCCATGCTGTCAAGGGTGTAGGTGCGCTTTTCGCTACGTCTTCGCCCGAGGCCACAGCCAAGGCCGCCCGCATATTTTCGTAAGACTTGGGTGGACTTATGGACCGGCAAGTATAGAATGGCGCGTTGCAGAACGGCGCGTCCGGCGACTGCCGGCGTGCATCAGAGGCTTGGGAGGACATTAGTGATCGTCGGGGTCCCCAAGGAGACTTTTCCGGGCGAGCGGCGGGTAGCGCTAGTGCCGCTGGTGATCCCGAATCTTGCGAAGGCCGGCCTCGAAGTCGTGATCGAAACAGGCGCGGGCAGCGAGGCGGGCTACCCGGACTCTTTCTACGTCGAACGAGGCGCCAAGATTCTCCCCGATCGCGCCTCCGTATTCCAACAGGCCGACATCGTCGCCCAGGTGCTCTGCTACGGCTCGAACGACCGCACCGGCAAAGCGGATCTCGCCCTTCTGCGCCGCGATCAGGTACTCATCGGCTTCTTGCGGCCGCTCGGTTCAAAGGAAATCGTGCAGGAAATCGCCGCGACCGGCGTGTCGGCCTTCTCGGTCGAGCTGATGCCGCGCACCACGCGCGCGCAGAGCATGGACGCGCTCTCGTCCATGGCCACCGTGTGCGGCTACAAAGCCGTACTCATCGCCGCGGACACCCTTCCGAAGTTCCTCCCGATGCTGACGACCGCCGCGGGCACGATCACTCCTGCGCGCGTGCTGATCATCGGCGCGGGCGTCGCGGGATTGCAGGCGATTGCCACAGCGCGGCGCCTCGGCGCGGTCGTATCCGGCGTACGATCTGCGGCCCGCCGTGAAGGAACAGGTGCAGAGCCTCGGCGCGCGCTTCGTCGAGTTGCCGATCGAAGCGAGGGACGCGCAGGACGCGCGCGGCTACGCGAAAGCGCAGGACGAAGCGTTCTACGCCAGGCAGCGCGAGTTGATGGGCAAAGTGGTCGGCGAGAGCGATGTGGTGATCACCACGGCCGTCGTGCCGGGAAAGAAAGCGCCGGTGCTGGTGACCGCGGAAATGGTGCACGGCATGGCGCCCGGCTCGGTGATCGTGGATCTGGCGGCCGAGCGCGGCGGGAATTGCGAACTTACGCGGCGGACGAGACGATCGTCGACCACGGCGTCACGATCATCGGCCGAATCAATCTCGCGAGCACCGTGCCGTATCACGCGAGCCAGATGTACGCGCGCAACCTGACCGCATTTCTTGCTGCTCCTGGTGAAAGACGGGAAGCTGAACCTGAATCTTCAGGACGAAATCATCCGAGAAACGTTGGTGACCCGGGGCGGGGAAATGGCCAACGCGCGCGTGCGGGAGTTTTATCGGCCTGCCGGCTCTGGTGGCCCAATCGTCGTAAGGAGGGATCGTGCCGGCGGATTTCATCTCAAATCTTTACGTGTTCATCCTGGCGGGATTTGTCGGATTTGAGCTGATCAAGCGCGTTTCGCCGCTGCTGCATACGCCGCTGATGTCGCTCACCAACGCGCTCGATGCGATCGTCGTGGTGGCCGCGATCATCATCGCCGGGCGGCACGAAACGGTGCTTTCGACTACCCTCGGAGCGATCGCCGTGGCTGCCTCGTTCAGCAACATGGTCGGCGGCTTCTTCATCACCGATCGCATGCTCCGCATGTTCAAGACGGGCAGGCCCAAAAAACCATGACTCCCTCGCCACCCAGCAGCTCCTCGATTTCGCTTTCATCGCCGCTGTGGCTCTTTTCATTCTGGCGCTCAGTGGCTCAGCTCGCCCGTTACGGCCCGGCGGGGCGTTCTGGCGGGCGAAATTGGCGCGGCGCTCGCCGTCGGCGCCACGCTGCTCAACCCGGAATTGGTCCAATACAGGTGGATCGTCATTGCGCTGATCGTTGGCGCGGGTGTCGGCATTCCTCTCGGCATGGTCCACATGACGGCCGTGCCGCAGCGGACCGCCCTGAGCCACGCCTTCGGCGCGCTCTCCGCCGCGATGATCGGCATCGCGGAATATTACGTCGGCGTTCCCCATGTTACTCGCTTCGGAATGGGCGAGATCGGCCTCGAAGTGATTATCGGATCGCTCACGTTCACGGGAAGCTTGATCGCTGCCGGAAAGCTGCAGGAGATTCTTGCCGCAGCGCCCGATAACGTATAAGGGGCAGAACATCGTCAGCCTGTCGACCCTCGCCGCGGCGCTTCTTATTGCGATTGCCCTCGCCGTCAATCCGAATCAGACTTTTCTCTTTCCGATCATGGTGGGAGTCGCGCTGATTTTCGGCGTGCTGCTGGTGACGCCCATCGGCGGCGCGGACATGCCGACGGTCATCTCGCTGTTGAATTCCTACGCCGGATTTTCCGCCGCGCTCCTCGGATTCGTCCTCAATAGCAAAGTGCTGATCGTCGCGGGCGCGCTCGATGGCTCTTCCGGCTTCATTCTTTCGGTGATCATGTGCAAGGCGATGAACCGCTCGTTCACGAACGTGATGTTCGGCGCGTTCGGCCAGGTGCAGGCTTCGGCCGCGGCGACCACCGAAGGAAGAACCGTCCGCAGCGCTTCCCCCGAAGAGGCCGCCGGGATTCTGGCCGCTGCGAGCACGGTGGTGATCGTTCCCGGTTACGGCATGGCCGTGGCGCAGGCGCAGCACAAAGTCCGCGAACTTTACGACGTCCTGACCAAGAAGGGCGTGGACGTGAAGTTCGGCATTCATCCCGTTGCCGGGCGCATGCCCGGCCACATGAATGTCCTGCTGGCCGAAGCCGATATTCCGTACGATCGCCTGCTCGAAATGGACGACATCAACTCCGAACTTCCCCAAACCGACGTCGCCCTGATCATCGGCGCAAACGACGTGACGAATCCCGCCGCGCGCACCGACACCGGCAGCCCCATCTACGGAATGCCGATTCTGGACGTGGATAAGGCCCGCACCGTGATGGTCATCAAGCGCAGCATGAGTCCGGGCTTTGCCGGAATCGATAACCCGCTATATTACCTGGATAGGACGCTGATGCTCTTCGGGGACGCGAAAGGGTTTGTCGGCGATATCGTCCGCGAGCTTTCCGGCAGTGCCCACCACTAGGGCCCATTCGCCAGAGAACTGTCCCGCCTGACGGATTCTATTGATTCTGCTCGGTATACGATATAGCGTATATTTCTAGCCACGTATCGTGCAGTTACCTAAAGGTGTGCTTCCGTAGTTTCCCTGTCCCGTCTTGCAGCTAAACCCAAGGGGGAGTGCACTTTTCGCTCCACTGGAGACACTTTGGCGTTGTCCGCGGAGCCGCGTCCTAATACATTGATATCAATTCAGCCGTGCTTCTGATTGCTGGCAGGTGCGACAAATTCTCGCGGCCGCTTGCTAAAGCGAGCACGGGCAAAACGGTCTCGGAAAAAGCGGCACGATGTCTCTGGGGAGCAGCTCTTGGCTGTGAGTCTACGGAGTCGCAAGGTCGTTTCTCGTGTAGTGGCCGAGGAAGCCATCGTTGTGCCGATTCGCGAGGGGTCCGCACAGCCAAACAGCGTGTACACGTTCAACGAGTCGGGCACAACCATTTGGTCGATGATCGAAGGCGGGAGCAGCGCAGCGGAAGTCGCCGCCTACCTTGAGTCCGAATACGACATTTCGGCCGAACAGGCGGCCGAGGATACCAGGCAGTTTCTTGCCGCGCTGGCGCAAGAGGGCTTGATCGAGCCGGCGTAGCAGATAGGCAAAACCACGGCTGGGGCAGCCGTGGGCGTGGGATGAACGAAAACAAGCATATGACATCTCGCCGCGCTCGATTGGACGGCCGATTCAGGCGGCTCGTCTCCGCTGGAACCTCCCTGGAACGAGAATCAGTTGTCACCGTGCTCCAGAACCGGAGTCCGAAGATTGGGCTCCTTAGCGTCAATTCGTTTCGCGCGGCGGCGACGCTTGCCGCCGGCAGACAGGGAAAAAACCAGGCGGCACTTCTATGAGCGAAAAACTCCAGGGGCGTCCCGGTGACGTCGAGACGGGATCCGGCAAGGCCGCAAAGCCGCGGAAGAAGGCCTACGAGAAGCCTGCCTTCCAGCACGAGCGTGTCTTCGAAACGATGGCGCTGGCGTGCGGCAAGCTTTCGCCGACACAGTTCACCTGCCATTTCAACCGGAAGACTTCCTAGGCCATGGAGAGCAGAGAGCCAATGCAAGAACGTACAGCGATTGAGATCGCGCTCGCCGAAGAGGTGCTGAGGTCCTACGGCAAGCTGCGGATCGTTGCGCGCGGCTCGAGCATGATCCCTGCGATTTTTCCGGGCGACATTCTCTTGGTCGAACGCGACCCGCTCGCGCGTCTTCGCCCCGGCCACGTCGTCCTTGCTTCGCGCGGAGGGCGCTTCGTCGCCCATCGCATCGCTCGCCTGACCGCTATCGGCGGGGCTCCCCGCGTCATCACGCGCGGCGATGCTCTCCGCGCAGATGATCCCGCATTTTCTCACGAGGAGATTCTCGGCCGGGTAACCTCTGTCGTTCGCTGCCGGAAGCAGATCGAGCTTGGCGGTCCGGTCGACCTGAAGAGTTCGCGCTTCCTTCGGTGGGCTGTCAGGAATTGGGACGCGATCGCAACCGGCGTTCTGTGGCTTCACTGCCTGCGCACTCGGATCTCTTCGCCCGCTCGCGAGGCACGAACGAGAATCCCGGCAAAGGTGGCGGAGTGCCTGTAATGAGCGCGATCTCTTCTGCGGCGATCCTTGACTCGCACGTTGTTGCAAGGCCGCCGGCGGGCGTTACGATCGAAATCGGCGGCATTCCGATCTTCCTGCGCTCCGGCAACGCCGAGTTTTGCGGCATGATCGAGCAACGCTACGCCGGATTCGTCAACCCATTCGCCTCCGCCGAATATGAATTCGAGATCGACCTGAATCCTCCCTCCGCGCCCTCCGACGAGGACGCGCGTGTGTGGAAGAAAGACAATCTCTGGTTTTTCGAGCGCGGCGATTTTCACGCCGAGTGGGACTCGCGGACGCGGCGGGGCTGGGTTCGCCAGGCGCCGAATCCTTACGCAATCGACACAGTCCTGCGCATCGTTCACTCCCTGGTGCTTGCCGAAGAAGGCGGTTTCCTGCTGCATGCGGCGAGCGCGATTCGCTCGGGCCAGTCTTTCATCTTCACCGGAGTTTCCGGCGCTGGCAAAACCACGATCTCGCGCCTTGCGCCCCCGGACGCCGCGGTCCTCACGGATGAAATCTCGTATATCCGGCGGCGCGCCGGCGGCTATCGCGCCTATGGCACTCCCTTCGCCGGGGAACTCGCGCGCGTGGGTGAAAACCTCTCCGCTCCCTTCGGCGCGGTCTACTTTCTCGAGAAGGGTCCGGTCAACAGGATCGAGCCGATCGACGATCGCGCGGCCACTCGGGCGCTTTTGCGCAACATCCTCTTCTTTTCCCACGACGAGCAACTGGTCAAGCGCGTATTCGACTCCGCTTTCGAGTTCGTTGCTGGCGTCGCCACAGCCCGGCTGATCTTCACGCCGGACGAGCGCGTATGGAGGCTGATCGGATGAACGAAATCTACATCGCGCGAAGCAGTGCGGTGGCCTCGCGCGTTCTCGACGGCGAAATCGTCATCATGTCGGCGGTCGATTCGACGCTCTTTAGCCTGAGCGAAGTCGCGACCATTATCTGGGAGTCCGCCGATGGACGCACGCCGTTGTCCGAGATCATCCGCGGCCGCATCTGCGCGGAATTCGACGTCGCGCCCGACGCCGCTTACCGCGACGCCGCGGCTTTCGTCGAAGACCTGGCTAACCACGGGATTCTCCGCGTGTCGAGCGAACCCATCGCTGCGGATGAGCCGCCAGTTGGAATCGCGGCCGGTCCGGGTTCCCAGAGGACCGCATGAGCCTGATGCAACAGCTCAACGCCAAGGCCCTGCGCATGGGCATTCCGCTGAGCGTTCATCTCGATATCACCTATCGCTGCAACGAGCGCTGCGAGCACTGCTACCTCGATCACGACGATCACGGTGAGATGACCACGGCCGAAATCCGCGCGCTGCTTCGCGACCTTGCGCAAGCGAACGTCTTCTTTCTCGTGCTCAGCGGCGGCGAGCCGCTCGTCCGCCGCGACTGCTTCGAAATCATCGAATATGCCCGCACCCTGGGCTTCAACGTGAAGCTAAAGACCAACGCCGTGATGGTCCGCGAAAAAGAGGCGCAACGCCTCCGCGCTCTGGGCGTCGAGCAGGTGCAGATCAGCGTCTATTCGCACCGCCCCGAGGTTCATGACGCCATCACCAAGCTTCCGGGTTCTCTCAAGCGGACCGTTGCCGGAATTCGCCTGATGCGCGCCGCCGGCCTGAAGGTCACGCTGGCGAATGTCCTGATGCGCAGCAACTCGCACGATGGCGAGGGCGTCCGCGAACTCGCCGCCGAAGTCGGCGCGCACTACACGCTCGATCCCACCATCACTCCCATGATGGACGGCAGCACTTCCGTTCTGGAACATCGCATCTCGGCGGACGACCTGCGCGCGGTTTTCAACGACCCGACTCTGGTCGGCGATGCTGAAAGCTTCTGCGCTCCGCCTCCGCCCGTTGACGATGGTATCCGCGAAGGCCTTCCTTGCAGCGCCGGGCACACGGCGTGTTACGTCTCTCCATACGGCGATCTTTATCCATGCGTGCAGTTCCCGCTGGCGTGCGGCAACGTGCGCACTCAAAAGTTCCTCGACATCTGGAAGAATTCACCGCAGCTTGCCGAGGTCCGCTCGATTCGCGGCAAGCACCTCACTACGTGCTCGTCGTGCTCGCATCTCGGCACCTGCACTCGCTGCCCGGGGCTCGCCTACATGGAAGGCAACATGCGCGGACCGTCCACGGCCGATTGCGAAAAGTCCTTCGTGCGTACCGGAATTCCGACAGCGGGGATGCTCGCGCGCGCCTCTGGAGCGCAGGCGCCGCACCGTCCGGCCCCCGGCCTCATCCAGATCCAATCCCTCTAAACTCGCTATATTGATCTTTGCCGCTGCGGATGGCATCTTCGTTTCATGGCCACGCAGAAAACGCAGCCGGGTCGCAGCATCACGCAGATGATTCGCGTGAAGACATCGCGCCGCACCGAGCTAAAGGACGTCACCGCCGAAATCGAGGTCCTGGTCCGCGGCTCAGGCTGCGTCGAAGGCGTCTGCCACCTCTACGTGCCGCACACTACTGCCGGTATCCTCGTCAACGAAGGCGACGATCCCGCCGTGGCCCGCGATATCGAGTCCGCGCTCGACCGCCTGATCCCGCACGCCGCCAATTACACACACGCCGAGGGCAACTCGGATTCGCACATCAAGACAGCGCTCGTCGGCTCTTCGCAAAGCATCTTCATCGAAAACGGTCACCTGGCGCTCGGCCGGTGGCAATCCATTTTCTTCGCAGAATTCGACGGCCCGCGCACCCGCGACCTCCGCATCAAAATCGTCCCCGACCCGCCAGCGTAAGCCGTTCGCGTCGCCACGGATCGTTTCGTGCCCCCGTGCCAGGATGCCCAACGCCGCGGAGTGCGGTGGCTGGCCACCGCCGCTTGCCGCCCGGGCGTGCTGCAGCCGCGTCCCAAGCGCGTGGGTGCGGCATCGGCAATGCCGCTCTCCGCGCCGCCTTTCTGTCTCCGGGCGCTTTGCGCCCTTCTCGCCGCATTCGTGGCGTACAATTCTCGTAGATGCCCTTCAAATCTGGTTTCGTCGCCATCATCGGCCGCCCCAACGCCGGCAAATCCACTCTCGTCAACACGCTCGTCGGCCGCAAGGTCGCCATCGTCTCGCCGCGCCCGCAGACCACCCGCAATCGCATTCAAGGCATCGTGAATCGCGATGAGGCGCAGATCGTCCTGATCGATACGCCCGGCATCCACAAGCCCGATAGCGTCTTGAGTCGCCAGATGATGGACGAAGTCCAGCAGTCGCTCGAAGGCATCGACATCCTCTCGCTCATCGTCGACACAACCGCGGACTTTGGCGCGGGCGATCGTTTCGCAGTCGAGTGGGTAAAGCGTTTTCACGGCCCTGTCTTCCTGCTACTCAATAAAGTCGACACGATTCGCAAGCAACTTTTGCTTCCGCTGATCGAGCGTTATCGGCTGGCGTTCGACTTCGCGGAGATTTTCCCGATCTCCGCGCTCACGGGCGAAGGCTGCCCCGGTCTCGTCAGCGGCTGGCTCGCGCGCCTGCCCGAGGCTCCGCCACACTTTCCGCAGGACCAATTTACCGACCAGCCCGAGCGTTTCCTGGCCGCCGAGCTCGTCCGCGAAAAAGCCATCCTCGCCACGCGCGAAGAGATTCCGCACGCCGTCGCTGTGCTCGTCGACTCGTTCGACGAATCGGAGAAACTCATCAAAATTCGCGCCACGATTTACGTCGAGCGGGATGGGCAGAAGGGAATTCTCATCGGCAAGGGCGGCGAGACCATCAAGAAAATCGGCACGCAGGCGCGCAAAGAGCTCGAATCGATCCTCAGCGCCCACATTTTTCTCGAGCTTTTCGTGAAGGTCCAGGCCAACTGGCGCCAGAATTCGGTCCTCGTCCGCCAACTCGATTGGCACCGCCAGCTCGAACAACTCGGCGAAATCCAGCAGGAAGAAACCGAGCCCTAGGGGCTCACGGTATCGCGCAATCGAAACGCAACAGGGAGAGTAATCGGTGTTACGAGGCTTTTGACGGCGCGATTCCGAGCGAGCGCATCTTGCGATAGAGGTGGCTGCGCTCGAGGCCCAGCGCCGCCGCGGCTTTCGTCATGTTCCAGCGGTTTTCTTCGAGCTTGCGCAGAACGAAATCGCGCTCGTAGGCCGACCGCGCCTCCTGCAAACTCTCGTAGGGCTTCTGCGGGCTTTTCGATGCGCCGCGGAAAAGCTCGGGCGGCAGATGGTGTGGCTCGATCTTCGGCGAAGGACACATGATCACCAGCCGCTCGACCAAATTCCTCAGCTCCCGCACGTTGCCCGGCCACGGGTACGCGAGCAGCACTTCCATCGCAGGACCGGTAAAATCCTTCGGCTTCTTTCCATACGCGTCGCAGAATTCGCTCAGGAAATGCGCCGCTAGCACGGGCAAATCCTCTGTTCGCTCGCGCAGTGGCGGCACGTAAAAGGGGATCACGTTCAGCCGGTAGAAAAGGTCCTCGCGAAACGCGTTTCGCCCGATCTCGTCTTCGAGCTTCTTGTTCGTCGCCGCGATCACGCGCACGTCGACATTCACCTGCCGGTTCGAACCGAGCGGCTCCACGCGCTGCTCTTCCAACACGCGCAGCACCTTCGATTGCGTCTTCAGGCTCATGTCGCCGACTTCGTCGAGAAAGAGCGTTCCGCCGTCCGCCTTCTGGAATTTCCCCACCTTGTCTTCGCTCGCCCCCGTGAAGCTGCCCTTGCGATGCCCGAACATCTCGGACTCGATCAATTCCTCCGGAATCGCCGCGCAATTTACCTCTACAAACGGCATCGCGCTCCGAGGGCTGTTCGCGTGCAGCGCCCTCGCGACGAGTTCCTTGCCCGTCCCGCTCTCGCCGTAGATCAGGACGCGCCCGTTCGTCGGCGCCGTCAGCGCGATTTGCTGCCGCAGCGCCTTCATCGGGACACTCGCGCCCAGAATCTGATGCCGCTCTTCGAGCTCCGCGCGCAAGCGCCGGTTTTCCTCTTCGAGGCGCAAATATTCCAGCGCGTTCCGCGCCACCAGCACCACTTTCTCGATCGAAAGCGGCTTCTCGATGAAATCGAAAGCGCCCAGCTTCGTCGCGCGCACCGCCGTCTCGATGTTTCCGTGCCCCGAGATCATCACCACCATCGGCGCGGGGCCCTGCTCCTGCATGCGCTCGAGCGTATCGAGTCCGTCCATTCCGTTGAGCCACACATCCAGCAGGACCAGGTCAAAACTCCGTCGCTTCAACCGGTCGAGGCATTCCTCGCCGGACGCAACCGCCTCCGCATCGTAGCCTTCGTCCCGCAAAAGCGCGCCGAGCGACTCGCGGATTCCGCTCTCGTCGTCGACAATGAGAATGGATGCCGGCATGGCTTAGCTCACCGAGCTTCCCGCCGGGGCCGTAGCCGGCACTGCGGCTGGCTCTACGGCCGGGAATCGCACCACAAAGCGCGTGCCCACTGGCAGATTGTCTTCTGCGCGAATCGTTCCGTTGTGCTCGGCGACAATTCGGCTCGCAATCGCCAGCCCTAATCCCGTGCCACGATCCTTGGTTGAAAAGTGCGGCAAAAAGAGCCGGTCTTTGTCCGCCGGCGAAATTCCAAGGCCGCTATCGGAAATCTCGATCTCGACCGCATCGCCGTCGCTATCGACGCGCGTAGCCACGCCCAGCCGCCGCAGCGGCGAACCTTCCATCGCCTCGGCCGCATTGTCGATCAGGTTCGCGATCACCTGCCGCATCAGCTCCGGATCGGCCTTCACCGGCGGCAGGGAAGCGGCGAGCTCCGTGCGCAGCGTCACGCCATCCAGACGCCCGCGGAAAAGCTCGAGCGCGCTCGTCACAATGGCGTTCAAATCGGCGGGAGCCAGCCGCGCGGCAGGGAAGCGCGCGAATTGCGAGAATTCGTTCACCAGCGATTCCAGCGTCTGCACTTCGCGCTCGATCAGCTTCGCGCACTCGGCCGCCAGCTTTTCAAACTCCGTACGCGCGCCGCCTAATTTCGCCGCCGGAGTGCGATCCAGATACCTCAGCAGCCTTTGCGCCGAAATCTGGATCGGCGTCAGCGGATTCTTGATCTCATGCGCGATCCTCTGCGCCACCTCTTGCCACGCCGCGGTCTTCTGCGCGTGCAGCAGGTCGGTCAGGTCGTCGATCACTACCACAAAGCCCGGATTCGCCTTGCGGGGCCCGAGCGAGCTCACCGTCACCGCCGCCCGCACCAGCCGCCCACCCGCGGCGATTTCGATCTCGTGCGACGCCGCACCCATCCGCAGCGACCGCCGCATCAGGTGCAGCACGTCCCGCGCCGCATCTTCTCCCAGCAACTCTGGCAGCGTCACCGCGGTCCGCGCATAGTCGCCCAGGATCGACGTCACCGCCGTGTTCACCCGCGCGATTTCGCCCGACGCGTTCAGCGACACCACGCCCGTCGGAATATTTTCGAGAATCGCCTCCATCAGTTTCCGCCGCCGCTCGCGCTCCTGGATGGCCTGCTCGAGGCTCTGCGTGAACTCGTTGATCTGTTTTCGCCCTTCGCCGAGCTGCTCGGTCATCCGGTTGAACGACCGCACCAGCATCCCGAGCTCGTCGCGCGCCCGCACGTCCTCGATTCGGTAATCAAAATTGCCGTGCGAAATTTCCCGGGTTGCCTCGGCCAGCGCCTGAATCGGCACGGTGACTTCCTTTGAAAGGAAGAGCGCCACCCACGTCGTCGTAAAAAGCAGCAGCAGCGTGATCAGCATGAGCGCCGCCAGAATTTCGCGTTTGTAGGCCCGCAAATGCTGCTTCTGCTGCAGGTACGTGTCCGTCTGCGCCTGAATCTCCGCGTATCGGTCCAGAAAATCATCTGGCAGCCGCCGCGCCACGTAGAGCGTCCCTCCCGTCACGGGCGCGTCGCCCGCGATATAGAGCTGCCCGTTGGCCTTCCATACCGGTCCGCCCCCGCGAAGCGTCTGCAAAAACTCAGGGGCGAGCGCCTTCGCCGGCGCCGCGAGCTGAGCTGCTTTCGGCTTCGCGATTTGTGGGTCAGTTGCCGCCGGCGCCGCGAAATCTTTCGATGCCGTCACCCTCCCATCAGGTCCCAAAACCCACATCGCATCGACCGCATGGCTCATCTGGAGAAAATTCTCGTCCGGCTCGCCATGCGCCGCGCCCAGAGCAGCGAGCCGGTTTAGGCGCTCGAGCTCCGATTGCCCGAAGCGCGCCAACAGGCTCTGGCTATTTTCGTTCGCGGTTTCCAGCGGCCGCGGGAACCATGAATTCAAAGTCCGGTTCACCAGCGCATAGCTGAAGAAGAAGAGAAAAACCACCGGCAGCAGCGACACGCCCATCGCGCCCAGCACCATCTTTACCTTGAAACGCGATCCCATCTGCCCGCTGCGCCGCTCCGCCCACAGTCGGACCAGGCTGCGCGTCAGGATCAGCGAAAACACCAGCAGCGCCGCAAAGATGAATACCGTCAGCGCAAAAAGGATGACGAACGACGTTCCTTCTTCGATGTGCAGCGGTAGCGTCAGCGAGCCCAGCGTAAACACGGCGGCCGCCAGCAACACCACCACCACGCCGCCCACCGTCATCCACAGTTGTCGCTTCGGCGGCAGCCTCATACTACCGGCCCTCCTCGAGGTAGCGCCCCAGCGGACACTCGCCGCAGAGCGGGTCCCGCGGGCGGCAGAAGTTCTTCCCCGTATTCACGATCAGCGCGTGGAATTCGTTGAACCGCTCGGTATCGCCGGGGAATTGCCGCTCGACCATCCAGCGCACGTCCTCGTATTTCGCCTCCGCGCCCGCCCAGCCGTGCCGTGCCAGCATGCGTTTCGTGTACGCGTCCACCACGAACACGGGATGTTCTCCCGCGTAGAGCAGAATCGAATCCGCCGTCTCGGGCCCGATGCCGAAAACGCCCAGCAGCTTCTCGCGCAGCACGATCGTCGGCGTCTCAAACATCCGCTTTAGCGACCCGCGATACTCGCTGCGCAAGAACGCGCAGAACGCCTTCAGCTTCCGCGCCTTTTGCCGGAAATACCCCGATGGGCGAATCAGGATCTCAAGGCGCCCGAGCGGCACCCGTTCAATCGCGGCCGGCGAAAGCAGCCCTTCGCCTCGCACGTTCTCGATCGCCCGCGCCACATTCGTCCACGACGTGTTCTGCGTCAGAATCGCCCCCACAATCACCTCAAACTGCGTCTTCCCGGGCCACCAGTGCTGCGGCCCGAAAGCCGTAAACAGCGAGTTGTAGTATTCGTCGAACGGGGGCTGCGGATCCCGCGCCATATTCGGCGCGCCTGAGTGGCGAGCCCCTTTCAACGCAGAGGGTCGATAATCGGCTCGGGAGGTCGTTTTGGCGGCTGATTTCATCGAAATACGACGATAATGGGGGCAAATGACGAAGTCAAGCTAAGTGTTGTAAGGACGCCACACTTTGTGGCATCCGGTTCCCATCGCTACTGGATGGGCCACTAATTCACCACTACTCACCACTCGCGGCCTTTCACCCATTCTTCCGCCGAAACTCGCTCATAAAGCTCAGCAGCGCATCCACGGCCTCCGGCGTGACCGCGTTATACAGCGACACACGCATTCCGCCGATCGACCGGTGCCCCTTCACGCCGATCAGCGCTGCTGCCTCGGCCTCCTTCGCGAACTTCGTCTCGGTCGCGTCGTCGCCGCCCGCGACGCGAAACACTACATTCATCTTCGACCGCGAGCCCTTTTCCACCGGGCCGCGATAATAGCCGCCGCTTGCATCGATCGCGGCATAGAGCTTCGCGGCCTTTGCGTCGTTGCGTTTGGCGATTCCCGTAAGCCCGCCCTCGGCCTCGATCCAATCGACCATCAGCCCCACGATGTACACCGCAAAGGTGGGCGGCGTGTGGTAGAGCGAATGCTCCTTGATGTGCGTCTTGTACTGCAAAATCTTCGCAACCTTATCTCCCGCGCGCTCGGCCAAATCGCGTCGCATGATCACAATCGTCGCGCCCGAAGGCCCAAGGTTCTTCTGCGCCCCCGCAAAAATCAGCCCGAACTGCCTCACATCCAGCGGCTTCGATGCAATGTCCGACGACATGTCTGCTACCAGGGGCGCCGCGCCCGTATCCGGAATTTCGCTCCACTGCGAGCCTTCGATCGTGTTGTTCGTGCAGATGTGGACGTACGACGCACTCGGCGCGAGCTTGATCTCATCCGGCCGTGGCACGCGCGTAAATTTCTCCGCCTCTGTCGACGCGGCCAGCCGGTACTCCGCCAGCTTCTTCAGCTCCTCGATCGCTTTCGCTGTCCACGAGCCTGTGTGCAGCACGTCGACCGGTTTCCCCGGCAGGTACAGGTTCATCGGGACCATTGCAAACTGCCCGCTCCCGCCGCCCTGCAGGAATAGCACCGCGTAATCCTCAGGAATGCTCAGCAGCCGCCGCAGCCCCTGCTCGGTTTTCGCATTGATGGCCTCGAATTCGGGCGACCGGTGGCTCAGCTCCATCACCGACATGCCAGAGCCGGCATAGTCCAGCAGCTCCTCGCGAATGCGCTCGAGCACGGGAAGCGGCAGCGTGGCCGGACCCGCGTTGAAGTTAAATGCGCGCTTCACGCCGCGCGTGGCAACACCCGAAGCCCCGGACACAGTTCTCGAACTCACGATCGGTGAACTCCCTGATTCTGCGATTTGCCGCTTCCTGCTTCTGATCGTCACGCGGTCAACATCAGAGTAACAGAATCGGCCGAGCCGGGAAACGCGTGTTGCCGTCCTGGCCCTGAGCGCTATCGCGTGAGATAAAACCCCAGCAAGAAAATAGAGATGCCCAAAACGATGGCAGAGACACCAAATCTAAGAGTTGTCGGCCCGTACCTTCGGCCCGTGACCCCTCTCCTGGCATAAATACTGGCGAGAATCCCGTAAGTGGCTACGATCGCGCCCGTGACCATAATCTTCTGAGCTGTGTGCCAAAAGTAGGGCTGCATTCGAGGGATTCTATCTTAGAAAAGTGCGGCCTGCCCGTGACTCCGCAGGCCTTGGAAAATTCGCGATATCACCACGAAGAGCGACGGAGATTATTCCTCCGGCGCGGCCGGGGCGCAGCACTGGCCTCGGCAGCCCGGCGGGACCGCCCTTGCGGCGGCCTTGCGGGGTGGGTAACCCTGAGCCTCCGTCCATACTGAAGGCGAGTAACTTAAGCATGTTAGTTGCCATCGGCTATAAGCATTGGACGGCAGACCCAAAGTATGGCATAATGATCTTGCGTTTGTTGCTCTTGTAAATCCTTTGGAATCATTAAAGGGACTGCAAGTCCACACTTGCGGTCCCTTTTTTTGGCCCGAGCGGTTGGAAACGGCATCAAATAGCTCAATCAGAAAAGAGAAACACAGTTGAAAGAACAAGGAACAGTGAAGTGGTTTAATGCCAGCAAGGGCTTCGGATTCATCCAGCGCATGTCGGGCGAGGACGTTTTCGTCCATTTCTCCGCGATTCAGTCGGAGGGGTACAAATCGCTCAACGACGGCCAAGCGGTGGAATTCGAAGTGACCACAGGCCCCAAGGGTCTGCAGGCATCGAACGTTTCCGCCCTCTAAACGGCAAGTGCGAGCCCGCCCAGTGCGGGCTCGCATACTATCCCAGGTACCGGTTGCAAGTGCGGCTCGAAGGTCCAAGGAGGCTTCGTGAAAGCTCTTCAGAAGGGCGCATACATCAAGCACTTTCAGTATGGCCTTGGTGTGGTCACCGAATCCGATTCCGAGCGCACCTCGATCGATTTCGATCTCCACGGTATGAAGAAATTCGTCACCACCATCATGGTCGTCGAACTCGCCGAAGGGACGCCGCCCAAGCGGAAGCGAGCCCGCAAGAAGCCCGCAGCTGCGACAGTCCTCGCCGCGGCCGCTTCCAAATGAGCAAAGAAGCCATCGTGCAGTTCATGGGGTTCTCGTCGAAGCCGAGCGTGCGTGAATATACGTTCACGGTGCGCGAGCCTGCGATGGAGCCGCGCGAATTTACGCTGGCTATCCCGAACGAAGCGTTCCACGCGCGCGGCCTCCGTTTTCAGGATGCCCCCGACGTTTGCTCGATCAAGCTGCGCCAGGAACTCGCGGCCCACGCCAATCACCCGCCCGAGACGCATTTTGATATCACCGCTGTCGAGCTTGAGGATTACCGTAGCACCCACGCCCCTCGAATGCCCAAGAGCCCGTTTGCCCGCAAGCCCGTCGAAGATTTCTAGCGCTGTACGCATCTTGCCGTTGCAGCAACGTCGCTCGCAGAGCGAACCTCGAACGCAAAGGAGACGCCCGTGGGCCGAATCACTTTTCAGAAGCGGCAGAAGGAAATGAAGCGCCAGGAAAAGCAGAAGGCGAAAGCCGAGCGTCGCGAGCAACGAAAGCTCGAGAAGCCCGCGGACCTCGATGCATCAATCGACACGTCATCGGAAGCGCGAACGGGCGGCTTTGACTTCTCGACCGACCCTGAGCCGCCCACGCCGCAACAGTAATCGTGTTTCTGAATTCGCCGCGCCCTGCCATGAAGCCCACAACGTTCAACCGGCTGAAATTCAGCGCGGAGGCCCGATGCACTCGCACATATATTCGCTTCAGCCGATGATCCTGCGGCTCGGATACGACATTCAGTTTCAGATTCCCGCCCCGGTCGCCATGGTTGCGCTGCTCAACGTGCATCCTTCCCGGGTTGCGGACCTGCGCGCCGCTGACGAATTGCGCTTGGAGCCAGCCGTCCAGATGGAAAGTTATATCGACGGCTTCGGAAATTACTCGACGCGATTTGTCGCGCAGCAAGGCATGCTCCGGCTCAGCAATTCGACTCTGGTCTACGATTCGGGTCTGCCCGATCCCGTAAGTCCTTACGCGCGCGAGGTTCCCGTCCAGGAATTGCCGCTCGATGCCCTGCGCTACCTGTACAACAGCCGGTACTGCGAGGTCGATCGGTTCGCTACGATCGCATTGGATCTGTTCGGCGGGGTGCCCCGAGGATGGTCGCGCGTCCAGGCCGTTTGCGATTGGGTGCACGCCAGGGTGAGCTTCGGATATCAATACGCCCGCCCCACAAAAACCGCTCTCGACGTCTTCACCGAGCGTTTCGGCGTCTGCCGCGATTTTCAGCATCTCGCCGTCACGCTGTGCCGCGCTCTGAATATTCCCGCGCGCTACGCCACAGGGTACTTGGGCGATATCCGCGTGCCGCCGGCCCCATGCCCGATGGACTTCAGCGCGTGGTTCGAAGTCTATCTCGAGGATCGTTGGTGGACATTCGACGCGCGCCACAACGAGCCCCGCGTCGGCCGCGTGCTCATGGCCGTCGGACGCGACGCCTCCAACGTCGCTATGACAACCTCATTTGGCATGGCGAATCTCACGCAATTCACGGTCGTCAGCGAAGAGCTTCCGCAGTCTTCCGCCACCACCGCTTAGCACCTCCCGGCGATCCTTCGCCCGGACTCATCCGTTCGTTTGTTCGTCGATCCTGCCAAATGGATGAATTTGCCCGTCCGCGGCATTCTAGTCTCTGTAAGGCTTGCCCATGTGGGCGGGCACCCGACGAAGAGGAGAATCGACAAGATGAAAAGTTCACGAAACGTTGCGCTCGCCATGCTGGCGTGCGCGCTTTTGGCGCTGGCGCTGTTCGCGACCAGCCACCAAACGGCCAGGGCCGATGATCAGCCGCTGGTCGTTCCAGCGGTAGGCACAATGGCCCCCGATTTCACGTTGGAGTCGCAAGAAGGCCCCGTGAGCCTTCACAACTACAAAGGCAAGTGGGTCGTCCTCTACTTCTATCCCAAGGACCAGACTCCCGGCTGCACCATCGAGGCGCACGGCTTTCAGAACGACCTCGACAAATATCACAAAATTAACGCCGTCGTCCTCGGCGTCAGCGTCGATACGGTCCAGTCGCACAAGGACTGGTGCGCCAAGGACGGTCTGAACTTCAAGCTGCTTTCCGACGCAGAGAAGAAAGTATCCGCCATGTACGGCTCCCAGATGACGATTCCCCAAATGCCTCAACTCGGGACCATCGCCGCGCGCAACACGTTCCTGATCAACCCCGAGGGCAAAATCGTCTACGAGTTCATCAAGGTCAATCCGACCGGGCACAGCGCTCAGGTGCTCGCGGAGCTCTCCGACCTTCAGAAAGGCGCTGCCAACTAGCGCCGGGTGGTCGAGCCGTGGTATCAATGGGGCAGGCAGGCGTTCTCCGACCAATGCCTGCCTCATTCCGCGGAGCTGACCTCCAGAATCGTGAGCAAGCGGCAGAACGAATTCGAGTCCATCGCCATGCCGCACTCGCGAAGCCTGCTCCGCGTAGCGCGCCGGCTCACGTTCGATCCGGCGATTGCAGAAGATCTCGTGCAGGAAACTCTGTTGCGCGCGTGGCGCAGCTTCGATCAGTTCCAACCGGGAACCAACGCGCGCGCCTGGCTCTTCCGGATTTTGTTCAACGTATATTACGCGCAGGGCCGGAAGATCCGTTCGGCGCCTTTATTGGTTCCGCTTCAGCCCACGGGCCGCGAGGCGCCGGCGCGCAACGGAACGGATTTCTCGTTGCTCGATAGCGCCATGCTCAGCGCGGCGCTCGATGATCTGTCCGGGGAGCACAAGACGGTGATCCTGCTGGCTGTCGTCGAGGGTTTTACCTGCCGCGAACTGGCCGAGATCCTGTCTTTGCCGATTGGCACCGTGATGTCGCGCCTCAGTCGCGCGCGCCAGTCGTTGCGCGAAAGCCTCGCGCCGGCCGCACCCAGGCTCTTCCGCTCCCAGGCAAGCGCGAAATGAACGGAGAGATGACATTCAGGAACTCGGAATCGTGATGGACTGCAACCAAGTTGGCGAACTTGCGCCGCTCTATCTCAGCGGTGAACTCGATCGCGAGCGCGCGGGCGCGATCGACGCTCACCTGCGTTCCTGCGCATCGTGCATGCGCGAGATCGAGAGCCAGGCCCAGCTCGACGCCCGCATGCGCGAAGTGATCGCCGGCGAGCGCGTGGACGCAACGTCCGTCGAACGCTGGATTCGCGCGCGCATCTCGACCGCGCCGCGCAACAAAGTCGCATCGATTTCGCCTGGGGCGCCGGCCCACTCGCGCCGCCGCCGGTGGATTGTTGCCGCGACGGCGATCGCCGCGGTCCTGCTGCTCGCGGCGGTGGGTTATCGCGGCCTCCTGAGCCCCCATGTCGCGCGCGTCTACGCCGATGCCGCGCAAGATCATCGCCTCGAAGTCGTCGAGCAGCACCCTCGCTCTTGGCTTTTGGATCGCGCCGCGATTTCGGCTTTGGCCCAGGGGCAGGGAATTGCCGCGTCGGTGCCTTTCGTCTTATCCTCCGGCCCCTACCACCTCCAGCGCGCCAAACTCTGTTTCCTCGACGGCCGTATCTTCCTGCATGCTGTCTACACCGACGGCACGCGCGAATTCTCGGTCTACTTTCGCGTGCGCGGCGCCGAGGCTCTGGCGGGCAGCCCGCGCGAGATCGACAACGGTCGCATCCTGCACACCTCCACACTCGGCGCCGAACAAGTCGCCTCTCTCCAGACCAAAGACCTCACGGTCGTGGTGGTCAGCGATCGCTATTCCGGCGACGCGCTGCAAGTCGCCCGCTTCGCCGCCTCCGCCCTCTGATCCCGTCCGCGTCGGTCCCTGTGGCGCACGCTCACGATTTCGAGTAGAACAAACGCTTGGATGTTGAGAAAGCTGCTGCAGCGGCCGGGAAAACCTTTTTCGATGCCAGCTAGGAATCTCCCGGATCAAGTGTGAAAAAAAAGATCATCGCTGTTGTGACGTCACTCTGGCTGATTGTACCGGTGGCACTCATGTGCCGCGCGGGCTACGCGTACCAGCAGGTCCGCGAAATTCCGCCCGCCGTGCTCGCGTCGGTGCCCTTCGCGCAAGAGACGGGCAGCATTGCGATGGCGCTTGCGACCGGAAAAGGATTCAGCTCGCCCACGCGCCGCAACACCGGCCCGACGGCCTGGCTCCCGCCCGTTTATCCGCTACTCATCGCGGCAATCTTCCGAGTCTTCGGCATCTTCACGCTGCACGCGTTTTGCGCCGCAGCCGGCATGAACATCCTCTTCTCGACAGCCACGTGCGTGCCGATTTACTTCGCCGGAAAGCGTATCGCCGGAACCGGCGTGGGAACCCTCGCGGCGTGGCTTTGGGCATTCTTCCCCAGCGCCATCGTGATGCCGTTTCAATGGATCTGGGAGACGTCACTCTCGGCGCTGCTGGCCGCGACGATTCTATGGGCGACGCTTGCGCTCGCCGAGTCGCGACGAGTGCGCGATTGGTGCGCCTACGGATTTCTCTGGGGCTTCTCTTTGCTCACGAATCCGGCGCTTGGCGCAGCGCTGCCGTTTCTGCTCGGCTGGCTCGCCTATCGCGAGCAGCGCGAGCGCGAGCCACGAGGACGATTTGCAAGGCCCGCCATCGCGCTGGGGATCGCCATTCTATGCTGCGCCCCCTGGACGATCCGGAACTACGTGGAATTTCATCGCCTCATCCCATTGCGATCGAACTTCCCGTTCGAGCTGTGGCTCGGAAACAACGAGGTCTTCGATTTCAGTTCGCCCGACGTCAACGCGCGGGTCACGCCCTACGAGCAGTCCCGCCTCTACAGCCGGCTCGGCGAGACGGCCTTCATGCAGGAGAAATGGAACCTCGCCACCGAGTTCATCCGAACACATAAGCGGCTGGAACTGCGCCTCACGGAATGGCGATTCATGTCTTTCTGGCTCGGCTCATTTCGTCCCCTGCAGGATTTCGCCGGTGCGGAAACATGGCTTCAGGCCGTTTTGCTGCTCAGTCTTCTCACGGGAATCGGCAGCGTCGCTGGGATCGTGGTACTGTGGCGCGCACGAAGCCCCTATCTGCTTCCCGCCGCCGCGTTCGTCCTGGTATTTCCGGTCGTCTATTACATAACCCACGCGTCGCTCCGTTACCGCCATCCGATCGATCCCATCGTCCTGACGTTGACCGCAATCGCGATAATGGGCGCAAGGCAAAAAGACGCCCCTACCGCCTCGCCGTCGCGGCACCAGATTCCAGTCGCTGCGGGGAAAACCGCAAGCTGACCGATTGATGCGTCTCCGCTTGCCTTGACACTCCTCGCCTGCAACCTTAGACTGAATTGTTTGTGTTTGCATCGCGGAGCCCATTGGAATGCTTCTGTCTCGTGATTACGTCGGCTACATGGCCAAGGAAATCGTCAAGCGCCTCGTCGCCGGCAAAATGATCGAAACCAAGCACGTGGAGAATCTCACGCAGCAGGTCCGCCAGGTCATGGCCGAAGAAGTGACCATCGAAGACCGCCTCAACGAGGAAGTTCGCGAGATCCTGGCGCGCTATTCGGACGAGATGCGCAATACCGGCGTCTCCTATCAGGAGATGTACAAGAAGGTGAAAGGGCAGCTCGCCCGCGAGCGCAAGCTGATCCTTCGTTAAACCAGGCTGGCGATCGGCCCAGATGACTTTGTGGCGTACAACGGCGCGAATGAGGGCGCCCATTGAGACATGCGACTCACGCGCGAAAAAACGGTCCGGATTTCACACCGCATTATCGACTTTCTCGTTTCTAGCCCCGATGTGGATTTCGTTGAGGACCGCGACACTATTCGTCAGGAGATCGTCACCATCCTCACGTCGCTGCTGAAGCTCGAGGAGCAGGTCGATACCGAAGTGCGCGCCAAGATCGCCTCGCAAAAGAAGGAAATCCTCGAAGGCAGCGAGGAGTGGGACATCCTCTACCGCAAATATTATGCCGAGAGCCTAAAGCGCCTCGGCGTCGCCGAAGTCCACGCCCACTGATCTGGGCCCGGAATGCAGAGTAGCCACGCTCGTCTCGAAACCGCCTGATCGTTCGTCGCGCGGCACGGTCCTAAAAAGCAAAAAGGCGCCCGGAATAAATCCGAGCGCCTTCGTCTCTGAACTCTCGACTCTAAACTGCCTTCTGCCTCACTGCGGCTGATTCGGTTGATTCGGTTGATTCGTATCGTCCGGACGCCGCTGGAGCGTCGGCCGGTCGCTGTCGTCGACTCGGCCCTGATCCGATCCGCTCGTCGACGTGTTGTTTCCGCCGCCCGAACTCGTGTCGCTCGTCGTATTGCCACCCTTGTTCTGCGAGGTGCGCTTGCGCAGCGTCGGCTTGTTGGGATTCTTGTTGTCGACCTTGATATTCGCCTCGATCATCTGCAGCCGGTGCTTCACGCTGTCGAATTCCGACGTCGTCACGATGTACTGCTCGCGTGCCGGAAGAATCGTTGCGATCTCTTTCTGCATGGCCTCGATGCGGTCCGGCGTCGGCGGGTGCGTCGCGAAAACCTTGGGGATCGTGCCCGGCTGCTTTCTTCTCGTCCGCCTCGACCTTTTCGAAGAACGCCACGAACGCGTTCGGATCGTACCCGGCCTTGTACATGTACTGCAGTTCCGAGGTAATCCGCCTCGCGCTCGTCGTCGCGCGAGAACTTGAGGAACGTCAGCGGAATCGCGAAGTTCATGCCCTGGTAGATCGCGTATCCGGCCCAGCTGTACGGAATGAAAATCATCGCCGGAATCGACGCCATCTGCATGATGTCGCCCTTGGTGGCTTGCTTCGTGCCGTGCCGCGCGCACACGTGCGCGATTTCGTGCGCCATCACGCCGGCCAGTTCCGCTTCCTCATCCGCATGCAGGATCAGTCCGCTGTTCACGTAAAAGAATCCGCCCGGCAGCGCGAACGCATTCACCGTGTCGGAATCGATCACCTTGATCGTGAATGGCACCCGCGCATCCGAATTCCGCACCAGGTTCTGCCCGATTCGGTTCACGTACTCGTCCACCACCGGGTCGTCGATGAATTTCGCGTTCTTCTCCACTTCCTGCGCCAGCTGTTTCCCGAGCGCGATCTCTTTTTCGAGCGAATAGAAATCGATGCCTTTGCCCACACCCCGGTCGCCGATGGCGCTCACATCCGCTTCGCTGCCCGGCTTGACGTTCGGCATCGGCGTATCCTGCGCCGCCAGTTGTGCGGGCGGCTGCGCCGTCGAGGCTGGCGTGCTCGAATCCGGAGTCGCAGTCTGATCCTGCGCTGCCGCCGGGGACGTCGAAGGCGAGGCTGAAGAAGAAGGCGAGGTCGAGGGCGTTTGCGAAGGTCCAGTCTGCTGGCCCTGCGCGGCCGCCATGGCAGGGTACATCACAAGCGAGGCCACCACGGCCATCGCCATCCACTGGGCCACCAATGATTTCGTCATCGAGACCTCCGGCAGGAACTCGCCCGCATTATACACCCCGCCAGCGGGCAATCCGATAGTTCCTTCGATGTCGCCAACCCCCAAAGAGTTTTCCGGCCGGCCCGCGGGTAGGCCGCCATTTGGTTCCTTCGTACGAAGGCTATGATCTGAATGGGGCAGGGGCCTCGCAGCGCCCCTGTGAGACTCGTGAAAAGCTCAAGAAACTGTCATCCCGAGTGAAGTCCCGCGCGCTTTTGCCCTCCCGCGGTTTCTGCGGGCGCGGGACGCAGCGAGGGATCTGCTGTACGGGACTTAAGCAACGCGCCGCTCCGAGCCGCTTCGTCAGCCTATCCGCCGCGTCTACCGCTCCCGCAACTGCTGCTTCAGCCGCTCAATCTCTTCGCGCAGCCGTCCCAGCCGGCTCGCAATCGAAAACTCATACACAAAAAACACCGCCCAGACCACCATCCACGCCGCAAACAAGAAATTGAAATTCTTCATACTGCGCTCCTCGTAACCGCCGAATTCGAATCGGCCGCCCGCGTCTCGACCGCCAGCCGCAATTCCTCCACCTCATGCCGCATCCGCTCCAGCCGGTAGCGGTCCACCAGCATCAGGATCATCACCGCCAGCAACGCGAAGATGCACACCACCAGCACCTTGCCCATCGTGGGGGCTAGGCCGGAATCCGGCCCCCCGAAAATCACCGGCGCCGGATGTTGCGTCCTCCACAGCCGGTTCGAAACGTACACCAGCGGCGCATCGAGAAACGCGAAAATCCCGAAAACCGCCGAAAGCGTCGCCCGTCGCTCAGGGTCTTCGAGCAGCCCGCGGAGCAATAGGTACGCGATATAAAGCAGCCACAAGAGGAACGCCGTCGTCAGCCGCGCATCCCACGTCCACCAGATGCCCCAAGCAGGCTTGCCCCACAGGACGCCCGTCGCCAGCCCTCCCGTGCACGAAACCACCCCCACCTCGACCGCCGACACGCCCAGCCAGTCCCATTTGATCTGCCGAGTCGCCAGCCAAGCGATGTTCGCTATAAAGGCGATCGTAAGCGACGTATACATCGCCGACCATAGCGCCACATGCATGTAAAATACGCGCTGGATCGCGTGCATCGTAGACTCGTCCGGCGCAATGAACAGCGCAGCGTACCCCGCGAAGAAAATCAGCGCCGCCGCCGCAACGGTAATCCCAAATCGTTTCATGCCCTCAATCCTGCCATTTCTCGCCCCGTTCCTACCCTTCAGCCATCGTCCCCGCGCCGAGAAAATCGTCTGGGTTGCGCTTTGCTCCCGTAGGGGCGGGTTTCAAACCCGCCCTCTTTAGGGAGTTGGACCTTCAGGTCCGACATAAAACCGCGCGCGAAGCGCGCATCCATTGCGCAGGTTTATCCGCAGCATGTAGTCCTCCGCAACCACCGCCATACTCGCACGGGTCGTCGGACTCAACCGCCAGATCCGACCTCGCGCCGCAATCACTCTTCCAGCAAAAAATCGCACAAAAGCCACGAAGCCGTCAGGAACACAATATCAAATCCGCCGAGAAACGTGAGCCACGTCCGGTCCAGCACCGGCTGCTCCGCAAAGAGCGACGCCGTCGCCTCGACCGCCGCAATCAGCAACGGCGCCAAAATCGGCAGCAGCAACAGCGGCAACAGCAATTCACGCATCCGCGCATGCGCCGAAACCGCCGAAAACACGGTCCCGGTAATCACCAGCCCCAGCGTCCCCAGCGCGAGCACCAGCGCCAGCCGCCCGGCCACGCCCGTCAACGATACGTTGTACAGCACCGCAAAAACCGGCACGAGAATAATTTCCGCGATCGCCAGGAAAATGAAATTCGCCAGCATCTTCCCCAGCAGAATCGCGAACGCCGAGATCGGCGCCATCCGCAGCGCGTCGAGTGTCTGGTTCGCCTGCTCGCGCCCAAACGACGGATGCAGCATCAACGACCCCGCGAACAAAAACGCGATCCACAGCAGGCCCGGCCCATACCGCCGCGAATCCGCCGTCGTCGGATCAAACGCAAAGCTAAACAGCACGATCACGACCAGCACGAAAATCACGGTCCCGGTCAGCAGCTCGCGCGTCCGAAATTCGAGCCGCAGCTCCTTCGCCAGCAAAATCGCCGCGCTCCGCGCCGTACTCATCAAGCTTCCGCCCGCAGCGCAGCCAGCAGCGGCCTCGGATCGCCGCCCGGCCCGCTGTCGTGCTCCACGCGCCCGCCGCCGAGCGCCACCGCCCGCGTCGCCAGATCGAGCGATTCATTCCGCGCATGCGTGCTCATGATCACGGTCGCGCCCGCATCGCGCAGCCGCGCCAGCGTTTGGCCGAACCACACCAGCCCCTGCCGGTCGAGCCCCGCCGCAGGCTCATCGAGCAACAGCAGCCGCGGCCCATGCAGCAGCGCCCGCGCAATCGCCAGCCTCTGCCGCATCCCGCGCGAAAACGTCCGCACGATGCTTCCCGCGCGCGAGGCCAGCCCGCACGCGTCGAGCGCCGTTCCAACTCGCGCCGTCGCGTCCTCGAGTCCGTATAGCTCCGCGAAGAGCGTCAGATTCTCCGCCGCCGTCAGCTCGTCGTAGAGCAGCGTGCTGTGCGACACCATACCAATCAGCCCTTTCGGCGCCTCTGACGTAACTTCCGGCGTAAATCGCACACTGCCGCTCGTCGGCCGCATCAGCAGCGCCGCGATCCGCAGCAGCGTTGTCTTGCCCGCGCCGTTCGGCCCGAGCAGCGCGACGAATTCGCCCGGAGAAATTTCGAGTGACACGCTGCGCAGTGCCTGCAGCGCTCCAAATCTCTTCTCGATTTTCTCGAAGGAAACTCCGAGGCTCGGTGCCGTTCGCGTCGCCGAAGCCGGTGTCGCGCTGGTTGCGGACAAGGGAAGTCGCTCAGCCTCGCACGAGGTCGCGCAGCGTTTTCTGCACGCGCTCGCGTTCCCGCGCGTAATCCTCTTCGGAGATCGTGCCGGCCTCGCGGCGCAATTCGAGGCGGAAGAGCGTGTCCTTCAGTTCGTCGAGGCTCCCTCGCACCTCGCGGTCGAGTCCCGCAGCCGCAGCGGTCGCCGTAGGCGTCACTCGCTGTTTCGGAGCGGGCGCAGCCTTGGGCGCGGCAGGGACATCGATAGCTTCACCCGCGCCGCCCGCCACCAGGGTCTGCGGCTGCCGCCAAAGATACAGCGCGCCCAGCACAAAAATCGCCGCGAATCCCGCCACGAGAATCCATTTCAGGCTGTCGAGCCGCGGCGCAAGGGTCGTCAGGCTCGCTACCGGCGTGGACGCGCTCGTCTCGATGCGTGAGTTCACCGACGGATTTTGCGTATCATCTCCGCCCGCTGCCCCTGCGTTGCCTCCGTTATCCGGCGCGCTGCTATCTTGCTGCGGCGGTGGCGCCGTCCCGGAAACCGACACGGCAATCGGCGTGTTCGCCGCCACATTTTCGCGCATGTAGACGCTAAATCCCTGCTCGGTCCCCGCTGGCGAAAAGCCTCCGCCCGTCACCTGCACCGACGGCGGGGCGAACACCGCAAGCTTGTCGGCGCCGTACGGCGAAATGAATTTTAGCTGCGCCTGATTGTTAGGGTAGGGAATTCGATACGCAACGCGCACGGTGCTGTCGCCCGGCCGAAACGGATAGTCGATAGCCTTCTTGTTCGTTCCCTTGTCCAACGGGTTTTGAACCACTGACATGCCCGAAGTCCCGACCACCGACGCATCCGTAAATTGCGCACCCTCCGGCATCGAAAACAAAAACGATCCGCTGGCCCGGTAGTAGGCAACCGGAGGCTGCGTCTTGTTTGAAACGTTGTACTCTTCTCCTATGACCAGATCGTTTCCTTCCGGCTGCAGAATGATCGCATGCGCCGTCACGGCAAATGCGCTCGCCTTGTCGGTCGGCTCAAACACCTCCACGTTTACGGTATTTGTTCCCGGCGTGGCGGGTTCGTGGTAATTCACTCCGCGATACACGGCGCGTATCAGCATCGGTCCTTGTCCCAGCGCCGGATTGCTGAGCTCGTAGTGTCCCTGGGCGTCGGTTTTCGTCCGCGCCACGGGCTTCATCGTCCCCTGCAGCTGAATCAAAATCACGTCGATGCCCGCCGCCGGCTTCCCGGTAGTCCCGTCCGTGATAGTTCCGGTAACAGTCCCCGCAAACGCCGCCGCCGCAAGCAAGCACGTCAGCAGGGAAGCGCGCAGCACAGCTCGCGCCGCGCGGACCACTGTTGCGCGCCCGCAGAATCTCAAATCTCCAATTTCAAATCTCAATCAGGCCTCTCGCTTTCACTTTCGACTCTTAACTCTGAACTTTCAACGTCCTCAACTCTCCGCTCTCGACTTGCCCGTCGCCGCCGCGCGCGTCGCCGGAGTCGGCGTCCCGCCCGTCAGCAAATCCATCTCCGCTAGGACGCGCGCCGCCTCCACCTCCAGCGACTGCTTCGTCTCCTCGTAATCCGCCTCCGAAAATTTCCCCGCGCGAAACTCAAATCGCAGGTCGCGCAGATTTTCATAAATGGAGTCGCGCCGCTCCATCATCTGATCGAGCTTCGTCCGGTGCGGCGCGGTGTCCGAAGGCTCGAGCCTCAAATGAAAGATGAAGAGCATCGTAGCGAGAGCCAGCAGCGCGCACGCCACCACGATATCGACGTCACTCATCGGATTCCTTGTCCGCCTCGCGCCTCGCGCGGCCCATCATCTCGGCCGAAATCGGCGGCCCCGAGGCAGGCGCCAGCGCCGCGCGCCGGTGCCATTTCCGCACCACGTGCCACACCAAAAACAGCGCCACGATCGGGAACAGGACCGGCATGATCCACGCCAGCCAGTCGAACCCGGCTTTCGGCGGCTCGATCAGCACAGTGGGCCCATATTCCTGCACGAACGATTGCAGGATCAGGGAATCCGAATCTCCGCGCGCCACCCGCGCGTCAATCTCCTTCAATTCCGCCTTCGCCGTGTCGCACGGCCCCGCGAACGCCCCGCCGCTGTGTGTGCACATCCCCGCCGCATCGTCGCACCCGCCGCACATGCACTTCACGCGCTTTCCCAGCGATTTCGCTCGCGCCGCCTGCTCGGCGGTAAGCTGCACGGTCGCCTGCGCCTCCGGTGGCGCCGCATTCGGCGCGAGCTGTTGCGATTCCTGCTGCGCCACTGGCGCGGCCGCGTCCTGGGCCTGCAACGTAGCTGGCGCAAGCCCGATGACCAGCGCCACCGTCGCGAAAAGTATGAAAAAGACGAAAGTAGTGCCAGGCAGCGAAACGGACATGCGAGGCTTCTCCGTGTCCTCTGCGCCTTCTCTGCGGTCTCTGCGTAATGTTTGGGTTTTCGTTCGGCGCAATCGGTGCAGGCCGGAAATTCCGAAGCGACGCTGCGATTTTGAACGATGGCTAATCATGCGAATCCGTTCGCCGAATAGGCGCCGTCACCACACCGCCCGCCTCCGGCGATACGCCCTCGCCCCAAGCCCGCTCCGTCACGGGTCGCAAAACAATCGCCGCCCTCCGGTTCGGCAACATCGCCAGCCCCGTCCCCAGCACAACCACAATCCCGCCAAACCAGATCCATTTCACCAGCGGATTGATGTACGCGTGAATCACCGGCTGATTCGTGTCCGGATTCCGCCCCGCGTAGACCACGTACAAATCGCGCAGCGGCGAGCTCTCCACCGCCACCATCGTCTCCGTCACCTGGCTCGCCAAAAAGAATCGTCGCGCGGGATACAGCATCATCTCGGATTTTCCGTTGCGAAACACTTCCAGCGTCGCCCGCTGCGAAGTGTAATTGTCATTCTGAGTCTCGTCGAAGTTCTGGCAAAGGAGCGTGTAGGGCCCGATGGTCAGCGTATCTCCCGGAGCCATCTGTTTCTGTATGTCCTGCTTGAACGCCGTCCCCGAAATCCCGATGAAGATCAGCACCATGCCGAAGTGCACCACGTATCCGCCGTACCGCCGCGTGTTGCGCATGGTGAGCTCGCCCACAGCAGAAACCAGGTTCGTCCCATCGCGCTGCGAGATCACCCGCGCGCCGCGGAAAAACTCGGAGAAGATCGTCAGCGTCACAAACACGCCAAGGATCAGGCAGATCAGCGCATAGAAATCGCGAAACCCGAATACAAACGCCACCGCGCCCGCCGCCACGCCCACCCCAAGCGGCCAAGCAAAATTCCGCCTCAGCGCGTCAAACGAAGTCTTGCGCCACGCGAGCAGCGGCCCGATGCCGGTCAGCAGCAGCAGAAACAGCGCGATCGGAATATTCACCTTGTTGAAAAATGGCGGCCCCACGCTGATCTTGTTCCCGGTAAACCATTCGGAAAACACCGGAAAGAGCGTCCCCCATAGCACCGCGAAGCACGCCGCCAGCAGCACGAGGTTGTTGAAAAGAAAACTCGACTCGCGCGACACGATCGAATCCAGCTGATTGTCGCTGCGCAGATAATCGCGATTCTTGTACCACGCCACCAGGCACACCGCCAAAATGATCGCGAGAAAGCCGACGAACCACCCGCCGATCGAAGACTCCGCGAACGCGTGCACGGAGCTGACAATCCCCGCGCGCGTCAAAAACGTGCCCAGAATGCACAGCATAAACGTCACGAACACCAGCCAGACGTTCCACACCTTCATCATCCCGCGCTTTTCCTGCATCATCACCGAGTGCAAAAACGCGGTCGCGGTGATCCACGGAAGCAGCGCCGCATTTTCCACCGGGTCCCACGCCCAGTATCCGCCCCAGCCCAGCACCGCATAAGCCCAGTGCGCGCCGAGAAGGACACCCACGGTCTGAAAGCACCACGCCACCATCGTCCAGCGCCGCGTAATGTGAATCCATTTCTCGCCGGGATACCGCCCCAGTAGCGCCGCCAGCGCAAACGCAAACGGCACCGTAAATCCCGTATAGCCCGAATACAGCATCGGCGGGTGAATCACCATCTCGGGATACTGCAGCAGGGGATTGAGCCCGTTGCCGTCCGAAAGCGTCGCCACGTGCATCGCGCCCGCCGCGCCCATGCCGCCCAGCACGTGGAACGGGCTCGCGACGAAGTTATTCAGCGTGAGGAAAAAAATCTGCACCCCGGCCAAAATCACGCCGACGTACGGCATCAGCTCCGGATGTTTCTTGCGGTTCAGGAACAGCGCGGAAAACGCGTAGATCGAGAGCAGCCAGCTCCACCAGAGCAGCGACCCTTCCTGCCCGGCCCAAAGCGCCGCGAACTTATAGAACGCCGGCAGCGCCCGGTTGCTGTGCTCCGCCACGTAGGCCAGCGAAAAGTTGTCCGTGAAGAAAAAGTATTCGAGCGAGCCGACCGCGAGCGTGATCAGCCCGAAGACGGCCATGCCCGCGTTGCGCGCGCTCTTCGTCAGCAGCGGGCGCCGCGTGATGATCCCCGCGATTCCCGCGCCAAACGCATACACCGCCGCGATAAACGCGAGCAGCAGCGCAAACGAGCCGAATACATCCATGGAGTTCCCCCGAGGGTCTCAGCTCTTTCCGGTATTCATCGCGGCGGGCTGGCCCGGCGTGGCCTGGTATTTCGACGCGCACTTCGCCTGCACCTGATCCGCCATGAAGTGCCCGTCCGGCATCAGCCGCCCTTCCACCAGCGCCTGCGCGCCATCCTTAAATGTGTCGGGCAGCGGATCGCTGCCGGTATAACTGACCGGCATCTTCTTCCCTTGCTCCTCCAGCACGAAATCGATGCGCCCATCCAGATGCTCGATCGATCCCGCCGCCACGTTCCCGGAAACGCGCATCCGCTGATGCAGCGCCGCCCCGTTCAGCGTCGCAACCTCCGAAATCGTATGGTAGTAGGTTTTGCTCTGCGTATATCCGGCGTACGCCAGGACCAAAAGCGTCGCCACGATAATTCCCGAGCCGATAATAAACTTTCCGCGGGCCTTCATATCGTCACTCCCGATTTTCCCGAACCTTCGATTAACTCGCGATTCTAACACAGCCATGCAGCGCTCGCGGAATCGCGATTCGGCCCAAGCGCGCTTCGGGATTTGCCGCTTCGCCTTGAAACCGCCCGTCTCCAAGGACAGCTCCTGCCCATCGTCTAGGCCGGGGCCGCGGAAGAAAAGAACGTCGGAAGATCAATATGTGTGGGACGGCAGCCGGGATGGGAGCGAAGCCGAAGGGCAGCCCCGCCATAAGGCGGGCGTGAAAAAGGTTGGGCTTTAGTCCTGGGAAAACTTCGGTGTCAGCCTACTTGCTCGGGGACGTGAGGAACCGCCGCTTCCGCCACCGGGGCATTCTCAGCCGCAATCGAGGTCACAGGCGTCGCCGTCTCCTCGGCGCTGGCCAGCTTGCCCAATTTCGTCCGCAGGCAGCCCACCAGCTCCGGCGCCAGATTCGAAATATTCATGCCTTCCGACACGATGAACTTGCAGCTCAAAATCGGCCGCGCCTGATCGTCATCCGCCAGCTGGCAATTCACGCGGCAGTATTGGCACTCCTGGTTCCAGCAGAAACGCCCGTACGGCACCGTCTCCGGGCTGATGAACTGAAACGCGCGCAGCAGGGAATTGCGCTCCGGCACAAGAAACGTCTTCCCGAGAATCGTGATTTCCACGAGCTTTTCGTACGGCCGGAATACATCGCCCATCAGTGGTGATTCGCCCTGTGCCATCGGTGTGTGCCCCTCGACTGCGTCCACGTTAGTGCAGCGCCCGATGTGGAGCAACCACAACGGCACGCAAACGTGCTCAATGCTCCAATGGACAAGAAAGCGAAGCCCGCCGCGCGTTTTCGGGTTTGTCTTGCAGTTATGTAGCTCACCCCGCTTTCCCGGGGTGAGGCTTTTCGCTTTTGATTAAGGTTTAAACGTAGGGCCGAGTTCTTTAGCTCGGCATTGCCGCCGGGGCGTACGGGTCGCGGTAGAGCGCAGAAACCAAGAGGGAACCAGAAGAAATCCGAGATGCAATCTCGTGAACGGGCAAGAGTATCAACGTTCAGGCAGCAGCCGCCAACCGGTCATACCGTTCGTCCGCCACCCGCGCCAGCAGGGGAATCAGCGTGTAGACGCCCAGCGCGAGCCCGAGTGGCCCGGTCACCAATCCGAAAAACCCCGCCAGCAGCGCCATGTTCCGGCTCGAGCGTGAGTGGGCCAGCAGTGCGCCGCCCGCGATCAGTGCAAATATCCCCGCCAGGGCCAGCACAATTGCCGTAATCAGCAGGGCCGTGTGGAAGAGCGTCATCCACGAATAGGGATCCGGCACGCGGTCGAGTAGCGCGCCCCACATCACCGTCAGCGCCCCTACCTCCACCGCTATCCAGGCAACTTCGATGAAGCAAAGGATGCCGTAGAGCACCCAAAGCACTCCCAGCATCTTTCGACGCGTATCGAAAGTCCCCATAGGAGCCTCCGCAGGTGAAAGTAAAAGTAGCATCCGAGGACGGTACCTGACTGTACAGAATTGGACAATACGAGGATCACCCTATTTCAGGCGAAGAACTGCCCCATGCGGCGGAATTTCTCGTAGCGCTGCTCGACCAGTTGCTGCGGAGGCAAAGCCGAAAGCTCCTGCAGCGAATTCGCGAGCACCGGATCGAGCAGGCGTGCCGTCGCGGCATGATCGGTGTGCGCCCCGCCATCCGGCTCGGGAACGATATCGTCGATCAGGTTCATCTCCAGCAAGTCGGTCGCGGTGATCTTCAGCGCCTCCGCTGCCAGCTCGGCCTTCGTCGAGTCGCGCCACATGATCGTGGCGCACCCTTCGGGCGAAATCACCGAATACACCGAATTCTCCAGCATGAAAATCCGGTCGCCCACCGCCGTCGCCAGCGCGCCGCCCGACCCACCCTCACCCGTAATCGTCACAATGATCGGCACCGCCATGCGCGACATTTCGCGCAAGTTCAGCGCGATCGCCTCTGCCTGCCCGCGTTCTTCCGCGTCGACGCCCGGATACGCCCCCGGAGTGTCGATAAACACCAGAATCGGCCGCCCGTATTTCGCCGCCAGTTGCATCGCCCGCAGCGCCTTGCGATAGCCTTCCGGCTTTGCCTGGCCGAAATTGCGTGCCAACCGCTGCTTCGTGTCGCGGCCCTTCTGGCTCCCGATCACCATCACGGGCTTGCCGTGATACCACGCCATGCCCGTCAGCAGCGCCGGGTCGTCCGCATAGTGCCGATCGCCGTGAATTTCGCTGAAGTTCTCGAAGAGCAGCCGGATGAAATCTTCGGTGTATGGACGCTGCGGGTGCCGCGCCAGTTGCAATTTCTGCCACGCGTCGAGGTGCGCGTAAAAATCGCGTTTGAGTTCGTCGACCTCTTGCCGAATGCGCTCGATTTCCACCGCCCCCGCGTCCGAGGGATCGGTCAGCCCGCTGAGCGCCGCCACGTCGCGCTCAAGGGCATTGATCTCGAGCTGCCGCATCTTTTGCCGGTCTTTTGCCGCGGAGGCAAGTGAAGCCTTGGCCTCGTGCGTGACAGCCGGCTTCGCAGCGGCGTTGTCCTTCTGGGCCTTGGCGCGCGCCCTCTCTTCCTTCAGCCGCTGCGCGCGCGCCGCCCGCAGCCGCTTCAGCCTCTCGCGCGCGAGTTTCCGCTTCTCGGTCTCTTCGCTCACTGCACCACCGCGACGGAATCGTCGCCGCAGATTTCGCGCACCCGATCGACAAGCTCGGAATCCGCCTGCACCGCGCTCGATGCCTCGAGCGTCGCCTCGCTCCCGTCGTCCGTCACCAGTTCAAACGCCACTTTGCATCGCCCCGGATGGCTCGAAAAAAGGTCCTGCAGCTGGTCGAGCGCCGTGGGATCGATCGCGGGCAGCGCCACGCGCACCCGCAGCAGGCTCGGCGCCCCGCCGTTCACGCCATTCGTACCATTCCCGCCGTTCGCGGATTTCGCCCCGTTCTGCTCCATCATTCGCTCGATCGGCCGCGCATCCGAGATGATCACTCGCGTCCCCACGTCCTCCACCGCCACGCGCCCCTTCACCAGCAGCGGCGTCGCCGCCTTCAAAATCGGCTCGAGCTTCTGAAACGCCTCGGGGAAGGCCAGCGCCTCGATCACACCCGTGCGGTCTTGCAGCGTCAGGATCGCCCACCGCGCGCCCCGCCGCGATCGCATCGGTCGCGTCTGGACGATGATTCCCGCAACCACGATGTCCTCGCCGTTGCGCCGCCCTTCGATCGTCGAAATCTCGACGGCCTGCAGGTCCTTCAGCCGCCCCGCGTATTTGTCGAGCGGATGCCCGGAAATATAAAACCCGAGCGTGCCGTATTCGGCCGCCAGAAGCTCGTGTTCCGGCCACTCCTCCACGTCCGGCAGCACTTCGGGAGGCGCTTCCACAGGCGCGGCCTGTCCGCCGCCCATGAACAGTCCATGCTGCCCGCTCTCTTTTGCGCGCTGCACCTTCTGTGCGCGCTCCACCGCGCGGTCGATCACAGCGATCATCTGCGCGCGGTGCGCGCCCAGACCGTCGAGCGCGCCCGCGCGCACCAGGCTCTCGAGCACGCGCTTGTTCAGCAGGCGCGCATCCACCGATTCGCAGAACTCGAAAAATCTGGTGAATCGCCCCAGCGTCTCGCGCGCGCCCAAAATCCCGCGCACCGTGTTCTCGCCGACGTTCTTGATCGCCGCCAGTCCGAAGCGGATGCTGTCGCCCACCGGCGTGAAGTTCAGATCGCTCGAATTGACGTCCGGCGGCAGCACCGTGATGCCCATGCTGCGCGCTTCGTTGATGTACTTCACCACTTTGTCCGTGTTCCCGGTTTCCGAAGTCAGCATCGCCGCCACGAATTCGACGGGATAATGCGTCTTCAGCCACGCCGTCTGATACGCCAGCAGCGCGTAGGCGCACGAGTGCGACTTGTTGAATCCGTACCCGGCGAATTCAGCCATCAGGTCAAACATCTTCTCGGCCTTCTTCGCCGGCACCTTCCGCGCCTGGCAGCCCACCAGGAATTTCTCGCGCTGCGCCGCCATCTCCTCGGGTTTCTTCTTGCCCATCGCGCGCCGCAGCAAGTCCGCATCCCCCAGCGAAAATCCCGCCAGCTGGTTCGCGATCTGCATCACCTGTTCCTGATACACGATCACGCCCCACGTCTCGGCCAAAAACTCCTCGAGCTCCGGCAGGTCGTACGTCACCTTCTTCTTGCCGTGCTTGCGCGCGATGAAGTCGTCGATCATCCCGCCCTGAATCGGCCCAGGGCGATACAGCGCGTTGAGCGCGGTCAGATCCTCGAGCCGCGTCGGCTGATAACGCTTCAGAATGTCGCGCATGCCGTGCGATTCAAACTGGAAGATGCCCGTCGTATCGCCGCGCGAGAAAAGCTCGTACGTGGGCGCATCGTCGAGCGCCAGCGTCGGCAGATCGAGCGTCGTGCCGCGATTCTGCTGCACCAGCTTCACCGCATCGTCAAGCACCGTCAGCGTCGTCAGCCCGAGGAAATCCATCTTCAGCAGCCCGATCCGCTCGAGCGCGTTCATGTCGTACTGCGTCGTGATTTCGTCTTTGCTCGACTTATACAGCGGCACGATATCGGTCAGCGGCTGCGGCGAAATCACCACTCCCGCCGCGTGCGTGGACGCGTGCCGCGCCAGCCCTTCCAGCCGCAGCGCCACTTCCACCAGCTCCTTCACGCGGTCGTCGGTCTTGCGCAGCGATTCGAGCTGCGGCGACTGTTTCAGGGCTTCGTCGAGCTGATATTGAGCGTCGTCGGAATCAGCTTCGCGAACCTGTCCACGTCGCCATAACGGCATGTCCAGCGCGCGCCCCACATCCTTGAGCGCCGCCTTCGCCGCCATCGTCCCGAACGTGATGATCTGCGCGACGTTCTTCTCGCCATACTTCCGCCGCACGTAGTCGATCACTTCGCCGCGCCGCCGCATGCAAAAATCGATATCGATATCCGGCATCGACACGCGCTCGGGATTCAGGAATCGCTCGAACAGCAGATCGTATTGCAGCGGATCCACGTCCGTGATCCGCAGCGCGTAGCTCACCAGGCTCCCCGCCGCCGAGCCGCGCCCCGGCCCCACGGGCACTCCCTGCGCCCGCGCGTAGCGAATGAAATCCCACACGATCAGAAAATACCCCGCAAAGCGCATCTTCTGGATCATCTGGATTTCAGTCGTAAGCCGCTGTTCGTACTCCGCCAGCGAATGCGCAGCTGACCCGCCTTGGCCAGCCGCTCAAGCAGCGGAACGCGCGCCGCAAAACCTTCGCGCGCCACGCTCTCGAAATAAGAATCCGCCGTCGAGCCCTCCGGAACCTTGAATTCGGGGAACGGATTCGTCACGCGCTGGATCTTCAGATTGCACCGATCGGCGATCGCGACGGTCCGGCTCACCGCGTCAGGCAGCTCGCGGAACACCTGCGCCATCTCTTCCGCCGTCTTGAAATAAAATTGATCGGTCGCAAATTTCATCCGCTGCGAATCGCTCATCGTCTTGCCCGTCTGAATGCACAATAGCACTTCCTGCGCATGAGCGTCCGACTGTGTCAGGTAGTGGCAATCGTTCGTCGCCACCAGCGGAATGCCGCTCTCTTTCGACAGCCTCACCAGGTCGCGATTGATGCGCGGATCGACTTCCAGCCCCTGGTCCTGCACTTCGAGGAAAAAATTGCCCTTGCCGAAAATGTCCCGCAGACGGTAGGCGTTCGTCCGCGCCTGATCGTATTTCTCGCTCAGCAGCGCATCCGCCACCTCGCCGCTCAGGCACGCCGAAAGCGCGATCAGTCCCTTGCTGTGCTGCGCCAGAAAGTCATGATCCATTCGCGGCTTGTAGTAAAAGCCTTCAAGAAAACCCGCCGACACTAGCTGGATGAGGTTGCGGTAGCCTTCTTCGTTCTCGCACAGCAGCACCAGATGGTTCGACCGCTCCGCGTCCGCCCCGCGATTCTTGTGATTGTCCGGCGCCACATACACTTCGCAGCCGATGATCGGCTTCACGCCGTGCGTCGTGGCTTTGTGATAGAAGTTCGCGGCGGCAAAAAGATTGCCGTGGTCCGTCACCGCCACCGCCTGCATCCCGCGGCGCGCGGCTTCCTGCGTCAGCTCGCCGATTTCGCAAGCGCCGTCCAGCAGACTGTAGTCCGTGTGAAGATGTAGGTGTACGAAATCCGGCGAACCAGAGGATGCCATGCGGGGCTATTCTAACAAAAAACGCGCCGCCTAAGTTTCTCCAAATTCCGCCTCCTCCGTTTCGCGGAATTCGTCGCGCAACTTTCCTCATGGCGCTGGGTTTAACCTCGAGGCCGGAGTCTGCTTCGGCAGGGCCGCATTTTTTGGCGCCTGGCATCCCGCGATGCAACCGAAGGCCCGGCAAGACAATCTCATTACAGTGGGCTTCCAGCGGCCGCGGCGAGAACCACTCGCAGTACCGCTCCTCGCCCGCAGCGGATGTGGCCCAAATCTAGGGAAAAGGGAAGAGGCTCAATGTCGCCACGTAAATTCATTTATCTCGCCATACTGTTTGTTTCGTTTCTTACGTTGGGAGCGTCCGGCGCGCAAGCACAGTGGAGTTCCAGCGGCGGCGGCTACGGCGGCAGCTTCTGGAATCGCGGAGTCGAAATCACGCCATTCGGCGGCACGCGTTTCGGCGGCGTGATCGATGCGAATTCCAGCCAGGTCTCGAACGTCGACTACCTCACCATCCGCAGCGGCTGGGACTACGGCGCCATGCTCGATGTCGATCTCTTTCCCCACGCGCAGGCTGAGTTCATGTGGAACAACCAGCCCACCGTCCTCGGCGCGCACATCCCGGGCAGCGGCTCATCGCGCATCGGCGAGGCCAGCCTCGACATGTTTCAGTGGAGTCTTCTCTACCAGTTTCTCCAGCCCGGCTCGAAATTCCAACCCTACGCGGTCGCCGGCGTCGGCTTCACCAGCTACAACACGAATGGGATCATCGATCTTGGCAACGAGTTCGCCTATAACGTGGGCGGCGGCGTGAAGTACTTCTTCACCCCGCATTTCGGCTTGCGCCTCGAAGCCCGCTATTCGCCCTCTCGCACCACGCAGGGATACGGCGAATATTGCGACCCCTATTATGGTTGCTACACAGCGCAGGTGAACAACTACGCCCATCAGGGGCAGGCGAATCTAGGCGTAATCTTTCGCTTCTAGTTGAAGCTGGTGTGGAGTGCGGCGGCTTGCCGCCGCCCTTTGCAGGCGAAGCTTGCCTGTCCTGAGCCTGTCGAAGGGCTTCGCCGAGTGGAAATTCCGCTCTCGCCGGCCAAATCTAGGCGGACCTGCCTAGAATTCGCCGGATTCCTGCGTATAACTAAACCCCGGCAAGCTCGCGGCGGCGCCGGCCTTCGAAACCTTCACGCGCACCGGCGGCTCGGTTTCCGAGCCCGCCTTGCGCAGCACGGCGAAGGTCGCGAGCGCCTCGCTATACACTTTCGTCACCAGAAACGACTCGCCGTTGTCGTCCTTCTTCCAAACTTGCCCGATCTGGATTTTTTTCACCGCCACGATACGACTGTAGCCACCTTCGCCGGGACGCGTCAATACCGGAGCGCCGCAAGTTGCCAAGATAAGCTCTCTTCTCCCCTCTGCGCCCGCGAATGGACCGCTCGCCCGAAGATTAGCCCGGTCCGACTTTTCGTAGCTTCCCCGCGCGCCTTTGTGGCATCTTATTGTCAGAGCGTGGGTGATGCAAGAAACGAGAAATATCGCTGTCGTGCTCTTCCAGTTGGGCGGCCCTGATTCGCAGGAAGCCGTCGAGCCGTTTCTCTATAATCTCTTCAGCGACCCCGATATCATCAATTTCCCGGGATCGTTTCTCGCGCGCAAGCCTCTCGCCAAGCTGATCTCGACCACCCGCTCGAAAAAGGTCCGCGTGAAATACGCCGAAATCGGCGGTGGCTCGCCGATCCGCCGCCTCACCGAGCAGCAAGGACGCGCTCTCGAATCCGCGCTGCGCCCGCTGATCCCCGCGCGTGTCGTCGTCGCCATGCGCTATTGGCATCCGAACACAGTCGAGGCAATTTCCGCGCTTGAGGCCGGCCCCTTCGACGAGCTCGTTCTTCTTCCGCTCTACCCGCACTATTCCTTCGCCACCACCGGCAGCAGCCTCAAGGAATGGAATCGCCTCTACAAGCCGAAGGTCCCGGTCCATCTGATCGATCATTTCTTCGATCATCCCGATTACCTCGCCGGCATCGTCGAGCGGACCAACAGCGTCCTCTGCCAGCTTCCGCAGCCCGACGGCGTCCATCTTCTCTTTAGCGCCCACGGCCTGCCGATGGCTCTCGTCGAGAAGGGCGACCCGTATCCGGAGCAGATCGCGGCCACCGTAAAACTCGTCTGCGAACTCGGCGCGTGGCCCAATCCGCACACGCTCTGCTTTCAGAGCCGCGTCGGCCCGCAGAAGTGGCTGCAGCCGCCGCTCACCGGCACGATCGAAAAGCTCGCCCGCGAAGGCGTGCGCCGCATGCTCGTGATCCCGATTTCGTTCCTCACCGAGCACATCGAGACGCTCCACGAAATCAATATCGAGGCGCGCGAGCAGGCTGAGTCGCTCGGCATCCGCGATTTCCACATGATGCCCGCGCTCAACGACTCGCCTCTGCTCATCCGCGCCCTCGCCGACCTCACCCTCCGCGCCGTAGGCCACCGCTCCGGCGTCGCCGAACTCGCCATCTAGTTCGCGCCCTCCAGAAGCCATCTCATAAATGCCCGTTAGGGGGTCGGAAGCTTGAGCTCCGACATTCACGGCGAAGAAAAGCCGGGCTTTAGCCCCTGAAGACACCCTTCGCTTCCACCGCGAACGTTTATGAGACGACTTCTAGTCTCTGCGCTCTCTGCGTCTCCCTGCCCTGAGCTTGTTGGAAGACGAAGGGTGCGGTGAGCCGGTTTCGCCTTTGCCACCGCCTTCGCGCCTCCGGCGTCGCCGAACTCGCGATTTAGCCCTGACGGTTTTCTTCTCTGCGCTCTCTGCGTCTCCCTGCCCTGAGCTTGTTGGAAGACGAAGGGTGCGGTGAGCCGGTTTCGCCTTTGCCACCGCCTTCGCGCCTCCGGCGTCGCCGAACTCGCGATTTAGCCCTGACGGTTTTCTTCTCTGCGCTCTCTGCGTCTCCCTGCCCTGAGCTTGTTGGAAGACGAAGGGTGCGGTGAGCCGGTTTCGCCTTTGCCACCGCCTTCGCGCCTCCGGCGTCGCCGAACTCGCGATTTAGCCCTGACGGTTTTCTTCTCTGCGCTCTCTGCGTCTCTGCGGTGAGCCGGTTTCGCATTTGCTTCCGCGCCCGCTTGGTCCGCCGGTGCTATCATAGTCGTGCTGTTGCCCGGCAGCAGAAGCGAGACACCCATGCTCGAAAAAGTAAAAGATCTCCCGAATGGAATCGACGGCCTGAAAGCCGTCGGTAAAATATCCAAAGAGGATTACGAACAGGTCTGCGTCCCAATCATGGAAGAAGCCCGCCGCGAAGGGCGCCGTCTTCGATTTCTCTATCAGCTGGGACCGGAATTCACGGGTTTCACTCCCGGCGCCGCCTGGGAAGACGCCAAGATCGGCCTCCAGTCCATGCGCCTCTTCGACGGCTGCGCCATCGTCACGGACGTAGGCTGGATCCGCGAATCCGCGCGCGTGATGGGATTTTTCATGCCATGTCCCGCGAAGGTTTTCAGCAATCAGCAGTTCGGCGAGGCCGTCGCATGGCTCGCCGCCCTTCCCGAGGGCCCCGCCGTTTCTCACCAGATCATTCCGGAGTCCGGCGTCATCGTCGTTGAGGTCAAGCAGGCTCTGCGCGCGCAGGATTTCGACGCGCTCGCGATGACCGCTGACGCCTGGATCGAAACGCATGGCGACTTACAGGGGCTCGTGATCCACGTCCGTGAATTTCCCGGCTGGGAGAATATGGGCAGCATGCTCCGCCACCTCCGCTTCGTCCGCGATCATCAGCGTCACGTGAAGCGAATCGCATTCGCAGCGGACAGCAAGCTCGCCGGCATCGCCCCAGTCGTCGCCGACATCTTCATCCACGCCGAGGTAAAAAGCTTCGCCTACGACGAGCTCGACATCGCCATCGCCTGGGCGTCGGGCCCCGCCCGCGCGCGCACAGCGTCGCAGCAATCCGCCGCAAACTAATCGCGGAACGCACACGCCGCCGCGCACTGACCGCGGAGGCCGACGCAAACTAACGCGCGTCCGTAGGGGCGGCTTTCAAACCCGCCCGCATCGCGTCGCCTCTGCCGTTGCGTGGGCCGCTTGTGCCTTGTTCCTGAATTCATGTAGCTCACCCCGCTTTCCCGGGGTGAGGCTTTTCGCCTGCATCCGTCATTCTGAGGGCGAACTTTGCCCGAAGAATCTCTCCTTGCGCCCCTCTCTTACAGCGTCGATTAGAACGTGCGCCCATCGCCTGTCTCCAACGACCTGCACCGATTTCTGATCGCCAAATGTCGATTAGAAATGGCGTGATTTGTGACTGGCGATTGGAGATTCGTGGGGGGCGGCGCGATTCGTCGATCGTTGAGCTAACGCCTGCTGCCGGCCGAAGCAGGGAAGGAGCACTCCTCGCCGCCCGAATGTTTTTCGTCCCCTGCTCGCCGATAACGTGCCGCGTTCGCGCATAGCTCCTACCACGCTACCACCGCGCGATTTCGAATCAATTGCCCCGCGGTACAGGAAACGGACAGGAAAAAAAACACGACTCCGCCGCCCCCGGGGGCGCACCGTATGCTGCTCGACGGGTGTATAATTCGCCCATGACCAAGCATGTGATCCGCGTTTCGGAGGCGGAAGCGGCGAGCGACTTCGGTGCGCTGATGGCACGGGTGCGAGCGGGGGCAGAGGTCGTCATCGAAAATGGCGAGCGTCCGGTAGCGGTTCTTCATGCCGCCGAGCCAGAGCGCCGCAGCATCTCCGAATGCATCGCCTTGGCCTCGGCGCACGAAAAAGAAACCGGCAAAGCCCCGGTCCTCGATCCTGACTTCGCAAAAGACGTAGAAGAGATTCTCAGCCACCGCAAGCCGTGGAACCCGCCAGCGTGGGATTAGTCCTCGACTCGAGTGTCATCATCGCCGCCGAACGCAGAGGCCGCACCGTTCGCGAAATTCTGGAACAAGTGAAGGCCGCTCGGGGCGAAATCGAAATCGGCCTGTCTGTGGTGACGATCGCCGAGCTTGTGCACGGCGCCTATCGCACCAGGACCCAAACGCAGCAGCAGGGACGCCTGGAATTCATCGAGCGGCTATCGAGCGACGTGCCGGTCCATCCCGTGACGCTCGAAATCGCCCGGCTCGCCGGACGCATCGAAGGTCAGCAGGAAGCGTTAGGCGTCCAGTTTGCGTTCGAGGACTTGTTGATTGGCGCGACGGCCTTGCATCTCGGTTACGAGGTGGCGACGCTCAACGTCCGCGATTTCCAGAGGATGCCCGGCCTTTCCGTGGTTCAACTCTGAATGATTGAAGAGAAACGAAAATGGCTCTGACGTGACATTTTAGAGAAACGGTTCGTGCGGCTCCTTATGCAAGAAACCCGCAGCGGTCTTCGACGAAACCAAAACGCTCTACTTCCGTCGCTGTGAATTACTGATCCGCGCGCAGTGGTGAGACTCTTCTGCGCGCTCACGCCTTTGCCTTACGCATGGCCTTGGGCCAGATGCCGCTTTTGCCGGGCGACAAAATGCCGTGCGGGTCGACGGCGTCCTTCAGGGTTTCGTGCAGCCGCAGCAGCGCGTGGTCGTTGAAGGAGTACGCGTCCGCGACATCGCCCATGAACGCCGTATGTGTGCGGTACTCGCCCCAGCCGTGTTCCGCCGAGGTTTTCACCAGGCGCTTGTAGATTTCGCGATTGCGGCGATTCTTTTCTATATCGTGCTCGATCGGGAAAAAATAAATGATCACGAACGCGCGCGCAAAAAACGACCAGATCGGAAACGCGGCGGGCGCGCCGGTGGACGTTCCCAGATCGCGCGCCACCTGATCGAACACGGTCTGCGCTTCCAGCACGGCCTCGCCCGTCATCGGAATAATCGGCGAGAACCACATGTGCCCCTCGCTGCGCGGCCCGCCAATCGAAAATGTCTGCAAGCTCGGCACGCCGAAGGGAACCGGGTTGCGAATCTTCGCCAGCTGATCGGCGTCGAGCGGGAAGCGATACGACGCGCCGTCGGCGAATTTCGCGCCCGGAATCGCGGCGGCGAATTGTTCTTTCGCGTATTCCCACTGCGCGGCGACCACTTTCGCAGGCCCGTAGAACGGCAGCGAGACGCTCCAGTAGCCGAGATTATTTTTCGCGGCGTAGTCTTCGAGGTCCTTGACCGATCCGCTGGCCCGCAGCGCCGCAAGCTCGGAGCCCGGCCGCGCGAATGCCAGCGGGCTGACGACCGTGGTCGTCGCCTGCACGGTGCTCGAATTGATGAGCCTCGCGAAAATCTCGACGAGCGCGAAGAGGTCGTCGTGCTTCGGCGCCGAAACGCTGCCGGAAAGATACGCCTCGGGCTCGGGCAGCAGCCAGAAGCCCATCTTCGTCACGATGCCGAAATTCGATTGCGAAAACATGCCGTCGACGAACGGCCCGAAGCCGTACTTGTATTGCTGCCACGTTTTCGAATCTGGCAGCGCGCCCATGCCGGTGCGCACCAGGTCGCCATTCGCGAGGACCACTTCCATGCCGCAGTGGCAATCGAAGTGGTCGCGCATCGGCGTGTAGCCGCCGCCGCGCTCGAGCGCGTTGCCCACCAGGCTCCCCCAGCCGGGATCGGGCGGATCGATCCACACCTTGAGATTCCGCTCGCGAATGTAGCTGTACAGATCGAAATAGCTCACGCCGGGCTCGACCAGCGCGTAGTGATTCTTGTCGTTCACCTCGATCACGCGATCCATTCGCTTCAGATCGAGGACCACGCTGCCGCCGAGCAGCGGCGCCGCGCCGCCGTAGCCGAGATTCTTGCCGGTCGAAATCGTCCACAGCGGAATTTTGTAGGCGTTGGCGATGCGCGCGATTTTCTGCACCTGCTCGACGGTGTCCGGAGCCACGGCCGCCGCTGGAATCGGCTCCTCGGCTTCGTGCCAGAATGGAGAATATGAATCGCGATAGAGATCAACGTCCTCGTCGGACGAGAAAACCCATTCCTTGCCGACCGCCTCGCTGAACTGTTTCAGCGCGTCGGCAAAATCCTTGGTGCTCACCCCCGGTGGAAGTCTCATCGCACGCTCCGTATGCCTCAACCGAACGCGCGGCATATTATGTCCCGCGCCAAGCCGTGTCAAACCGCCGCACGGCGGGCTTGAAAGGCGCAAATGTGGCACCGGAGCATTTGCCCGACCTGCCCTGACGCAGGAAGGGAACGACCTCGAGGGGCGGCGCGGCATCTTGCCTTCGGTCGGCGCAAGAACGCGCCAAAAGGGTGCTTTTCCGTCCATTTCGCGGCCGTTTAACCTCCCGACGAGGGCATCATTGATGCCCCTGTTATTGCAGAAAATGCGGCGTGCAAAATCACGAATCACCGCTCACCAATCGCGAATCACGGCCGTTCGCCCGTGATATAAATAGGGCGTGGATTTCTCGCTCACCGACGAACAGCAGCACCTCCGCCGCACGATTCGCCAATTCGCCGAGGCCGAAATCGCCCCGCACGTGATGGAGTGGGACGAAGCCTCGAAATTCCCCTCCGAAATCATTCCCAAGCTCGCCGAAATGGGATTGCTCGGCGTGATCTTCCCCGAAAAATACGGCGGCGCGGGGATGGGCTACGTCGAATACGCGATCATCATTGAGGAATTGTCGCGCGTGGATGGCTCGATTGGAATCATCGTGGCCGCGCACAATTCGCTGTGCACGAATCACATCTATAAATTCGGCACCGAGGAGCAGCGGCAGAAATACGTGGTCCCGCTCGCGCAGGGGAAAAAGCTCGGCTGCTGGTCGCTCACGGAGCCCGAGGCCGGCTCGGACGCCGGCGGCACGCGCACCGTCGCCGCAAAGAAAGACGGCGGCTGGGTGATCAACGGCGCGAAGACGTTTACGACGAACGGCCACTACGCCGATATCTGCGTCGCAATGGCCGTGACCGACCCACCGAAAAAGCACCACGGCATCTCGGCGTTCATCATCGAGAAGGGAACGCCGGGATTCCGCCCCGGCAAAAAAGAAAACAAGCTGGGGCTGCGCGCGAGTGACACGAGCGAAGTGGTATTCACGGATTGCCGCGTGCCGGCGGAAAATCTGCTGGGCCGCGAAGGCGACGGCTTCGTCAATAGCCTGCAGATTCTCGACGGTGGGCGGATTTCGATCGCATCGCTCGGCCTCGGCATGGCCCAGGGCGCCTACGAATGCTCGGTGCGCTACGCGAAAGAGCGCAAGCAATTCGGCAAGGCGATCGCGGAGTTTCAGGCGATCCAGTTCAAGCTTGCGGACATGGCGACGCAGATCGATGCCGCGCGCCTGCTGACGTATCGCGCGGCGTGGCTCGCGGACCAGGCGATCGCGTCCGGCGCTGCCGATACGCGCATCACGCGCGAATCGAGCATGGCGAAGCTCTACGCCGGAGAAGTCGCCGTGCGCGTGGCCAACGAGGCCGTGCAGATCCACGGCGGCTACGGCTTCATCAAGGATTATCCCGCCGAGAAATATTACCGCGACGTAAGACTCTGCACCATCGGCGAAGGCACCAGCGAAATTCAGCGCATGGTGATCGCCCGCCAGCTCCTCGGCAAGTAGCAAAGCGAAATTCGAAAATGGAAACTCGAAACGCGAAAGTCGGGCTACGCCTGATTGATCATAAACGTCGACATCTGCTCGAAGAATCCGCGGAGAAATTGCTCGACCTCGGGCGGCAGGGCGGCTTCGGCGAAGGCGTTGCTCATGAGCTGCATCCAGCGGTCGCGGGCGGCTTGATCGATGCGGAAGGGAAGATGGCGCGCGCGCAGGCGGGGATGCCCGCGCTCCTCGATATAGCGCTGTGGGCCTCCGAAGCGGTAGATCAGGAAATCGCGCAGGCGCTGTTCGGCCGGGGCGAGCTCATCGCGTGGGTACATCGCGCCGAGAATCTCGTCGTGCGGGACCTGCCGGTAGAATGCGCCGACGAGGCGCGCAAAACCTTCCTCGCCGATCATCGGATAAATCTCGGTTTCGTCCATGAGGATTCGATTCTAATGCGCCCGTGCCGCGGTCAGGGCTGCGACTGTGATTTTTTTTGACGAAGGACCGAGGACAACCAGAACAGGAGCATGCTTGCGCCGAAAATCACGAAAAATGGCACGAGTCTCAGCGTGATGGCGAACGCTACGATTGCTGCCGCGATTCCCCAATACCAGGCTTCCGCCTTGAATCCTTCCGTCCAGTCGGCCTGCCGCTTGGAAGAGGCGATGCGGGGCCAGGGGGACGGGAACAATCGTGGCACCGCTTCCGTGTAGTTCTCGAACTGCTGTTCCTGGCTTCTACGGAGTTCGGCTTCCTC
>CAWARF010000011.1:0-7826 GCA_963784385.1 uncultured Acidobacteriota bacterium
TCGAGTCGGAGTCGAAGATGGACTTGTCGTCGAACGGAATTTCGGGAGGGCGGTGGGGACGCGATCCGGTGGCGATCAGGATACGTCGCCGCGCAATTGCTCGGGCGAACTCTTGGCAGACGTGGCGGCGATCGTATGCGGGTCTTCGAAAGAGCCGGTGCCCCGAAACGTCGACGTGATGCGCGGCGAGATTTTTCTTGATTTCCTGGCGCTCGATTTCGACGAGGACGTTCTTGCGATGGGTAAATCCCTCGACGGTGAGCCCTTCGCGCAAGGAATAATCGATGCCGTACAGGCCGCGCTGCTTCAGGCCTGAAAAATAGAGCGCGGATTCGCGGAGAATTTTGCTGGGGATGGTGCCGGAATTGACGCATGCGCCGCCCGGCTCGGCCTCTGATTCGACGAGCGCGACGCGCTTTCCGAAGTACGCCGCCTGCGCCGCAGCTTTCTCTCCAGCAGGGCCGGAACCATCACTACGAGATCATATGACTGCACAGGGCCTCCGAAATTCGGGATTGCGATTCATCTATCGCCATTCATCGATCAGGTTTGCGACCAGCGCCGTCCAGCCAGTCTGATGGCTCGCGCCGAGGCCTGCGCCCGTGTCGCCGTGAAAATATTCGTAGAAGAGCACATGATCGCGCCAGAGGGGGTCTTGCTGGAATTTCCTGGCGTCGCCAAACGCGGCGCGCATGCCGGTGGAATCGCGTCGGAAGATTCCGATCGTGCGACGCGCAATCTCCTGCGCCATGGCGTGCGGCGTCATCACGTTGCCAGTGCCAGCGGGCGCAGCGACTGCGAAATCCGGGCCGAAAGCGTCGCCGAATTTCAGCAAGGACTCGATGATGAGATAGGTGGTCGGAAACCAGATCGGGCCGCGCCAGTTCGAATTTCCGCCCTTGATTCCCACATCCGCCTCCGCGGGCGCGTAGTGGACTTCGCTCTCGCCGAACGCGAAGGGATGGCTTTCATGATATTTCGAAAGGCTGCGAATCCCGTAGGGCGAGAGGAATTCGTCCGGATCGAGCAGGCGTTCGAGAATGCGCGACAGCTGATGGCGATCGAGAATCGAAAGAACGTGGCAGCGCACGCCATCGCGCGTCTCCGAGTAGCAGGCGCTGCCGACGAGATCGGGGCGGCTCTTGATGAACCAGTTGACGTTGCCGGGGAAGTGCGCGAGGTGCTCGAGTTCGTCCTCACGGAGGAATTCGACCGCGAACATCGGGATTAGCCCGACGAGCGAGCGCACCTGGAATTTGTGAAAGTCGCCATTCGGATAGCGCAGAACGTCGTAAAAGAAGCCGGCGTCTTCGTCCCACAGCTGGTAATCGCGGCCGCCCATCTTTTTCATTGCCGCGCCGATGCCGATGAAATGCTCGAAGAATTTCACGGCGAGGCCTTCGTAGACATTGTCCTTGCGCGCCAATTCGAGCGCGATGCGCATCATGTGGAGGCAGAAGAAGCCCATCCAGCCGGTTGCGTCCGCTTGCTCGAGGATCGCGCCATTGGGCAGCTTGGCGCTGCGATCGACGACGGTGATGTTGTCGAGGCCGAGGAAGCCGCCCTCGAAGACGTTGAGTCCCGAGCTGTCGACCTTGTTCACCCACCACGCGAAATTGATGAGCAGCTTGTGGAAACATTTTTCGAGAAACTCGCGATCGGCTTTTCCGGCGCGCTTCTTTTCAATTTGATAGATGCGCCACGCCGCCCACGCCTGCACGGGCGGATTCAGGTCAGAGAACTCCCATTCGTATGCGGGTATTTGGCCGTTCGGGTGCTGGAACTGTTCGAAGAGCAGCACCCAGAGATTTTGCTTGGCCGTGCGCGGATCGACGAGGGCGAGCGAGACGCAGTGAAATGCCAAGTCCCAGGAGGCGAACCATGGGTATTCCCATTTGTCGGGCATGGTGAGGACGCGCATGGAATTCAGATGACGCCAGTGAGTATTGCGAATGTGTTTGCGCGATTCCGGCGGCGGGCAGCGGGGATTATCACCGTCGAGCCAGAGACTTACGTCGAACAGATAGGCCTGCTTGTTCCAGAGCATGCCGGAGAGGGCTTGCCGCTGAATCAGGCGATCGTCCGGAGATGCGCCGGGCGGGTGGATCGAATCGTAGAATTCGTCGGCCTCCTGCTTGCGCTGCTGGACGATTGAGTCCACTTCCGCGAGGGGATGGCCGCCGCGCGGCGCCTTCTCTGAGCTACGTAGACGCATGGGAAGGACGAACGAGCCGCCGGGCGGGATGCTCTGCGTGTAGTGAAAGCAGGCCTTCGTGCCGACTTGCTCCGGGTTGATGCAATTCTCGCCGTGAATCAGATAGCGATGGAATGCATCTTTCACGAATGGCTTGCGGCCGGCGTGGCCGGAGCCGAAGACGCGCGGGCCATTCGTCTCATTGTCCGTGAACAGAAGTTCAGCGCCCGGCGGGCCATACAGGCGCATGAGGGGAAGCGTGTATTCGAATTGAAGATTCGCGAGCGGGTGCGTCTCTGACGAATCAGCTTCGAGGGCCAGGAATTTTCCTCGCGTGGCGGCGCGACGGATGAGCGGCTCGGGCGCCGGGGGATCGGTCCACGCCCAGGTATTGCGGAACCAGAGATGCGGCAGCAGATGCAGCGTGGCTTCCTCGGGGCCGCGATTGAAAGCTTCGATGCGAATGCAGATATCCTCTGGGCCGGCTTTGGCATATTCGATGAAGACGTCGAAATAGCGGTCATCGTCGAAAACGCCCGTATCGAGGAGCTCGAATTCCGAGCCGCGCGGGCCGCGGCCGCGATTTTCGTCGAGCAAGCGGCCGTAGGGAAATTCCGCCTGCGGATATTTGTAGAGCAGTTTCATGTAGCTGTGCGTGGGCGTGTTGTCGAGATAGAAGTAATACTCCTTCACATCCTCGCCGTGGTTTGCTTCGGAGCCGTTGAGGCCGAACATCCGCTCTTTCAGGATAGGATCGCGTCCGTTCCAGAGCGCGAGCGCGAAGACGAGGAGCTGATAGCGGTCGCAGATTCCAGCGATGCCGTCTTCGCCCCAGCGGTAGGCCTTGCTGCGCGCGAGATCATGCGGGAGGAAATTCCAGGCATCACCATTCGCGCTGTAGTCCTCGCGCACCGTGCCCCAGGAACGTTCGCTGATGTAAGGTCCCCAGCGGCGCCACGGCGCGATGCCGCCTTCATCGGGAACATTCAGCCGCTCAACTTCGCGAAGGAGCGATTTCGAGCGTTTGGCCATCGGCTGTCAGGGGAGCAGGGCGCTTACTTCGCGCATTTGGCGGGCGAAGCGGTTGGCATCGTAGCTCGACGGAATCTGCAATTGGTCGAAGAGGCCGGCGATGGCCGCGCGCACTTCGGGAGCATTCGCAGGCTTTTCGTTGCGATCGTACGCGACGAAGAGCGACTGCAAGGCCATGGCGGCCTGCGCCGCTGCGTGCTCGTCCTGATTCGAGATGCTATCTGCATCGGAGCAAATGCGCTGGAGGACACGCAGCGTCAGCGCGCGATCGTAGGGCATCGTGTCGAATTTTGTGGCGAGCTGATCGGCAAGCTGCGCGGAACTGGTTGCCGCCGTGGCGACCGCGTTGCGATCGGGGTTCAGCGTGCTCATCAATTTTGTAACCTGCAGAATGTCGGAATCGAGACTCTGCGCAGTCGCCGGATCGACCTCACGCACGATTTCGCGGAACACGGCGTAGCGCGAAGCATTCCAGGGAGGATCGCCCGGGCGGCGATCGGGATACCCGCGCGCCTGCCGCCAGCTTTGCTCGGCCGGGCCGAGCGAGTGATGGCAGGCGTAGCATTCGAGCTGCGAATATTCGGGCCAATCGGTGCTGCGGGTTTGATCCGCAAGCTGCAGCAGAGACTGGCGCAGCTGCACGGCTTGCCCCGCGGACCATTCGCGGACTTCATACCACTGGTCTTTGTTTTCGAAGCCTTCGGCTTCGCCCGGTTCGCCGGGTTCGCTCCAGTGGCGGGGCATCGATGCGGAGAAGGAATCGAGCTCGAAGTAAAGGTCGGGATGGCCCGCCGCGATCATCTCGTGATCAACGAATTTTTCCTTGCTGCCGAGATGGCAGGAGAGGCATTTGTCGGTGCGCAAAGCCACGTCGCGCAGGTCGGTCATGCCAGCCTGCACGGACTGCGCGTGCGTCCAATCTCGCTCGGTGTGATGCCCGAGCCATGCGGAAGCGGGGCCGTGGCAGCTTTCGCAGCTTACTCCTTCGCTGAGATCGAAGGTGCGGGCGCGTTCGGCGGCGGGCACATCCAGCGCGTGGCACGCGAGGCATTTCGGCGCTTCCTCGGCTTTGCCGATATTCAAGATCGCGGCCATGCGCTCGCCGACCATGCCCGTGAGCGCCTGATAAGCCTTGGAGTGCTTATCGCGAACGATCCAGACGCTGTATTCGTTCTGCTTCACGCGATTGTCGGTGCGCGGGCCGATGCTGCCGTGGCAAGTGGTCGAGCTGCAAGATCCAGGTCCCGTGTATTGATGGGGCTCGTCGACGGCAGGGCTGGCCGGGCCATTCGGCGGAGCGGCAAGTGCGCGGGAGCGGATGGCCGACGGAAAGATCGCGATTGCGGCGAGCGCGGCAGCAAGCGCCAGCGACGCTCCGGCGAAGCGCGCCCTTCTTCCGTCCATTCTCAGTTTCATCGTCGGTTCAGCGGGTCGGAGCGCATAGCCGCCCCCAAGCGAGCGGCGAGAAACCGCCAAGAATGTGGAGTCTCGACGCTTATAGTATCGGCTTCCGTCGCAATGTCAACGAGATGAGGTCCGCGTGTTGCGAATCTGGTTGCCTTGGCGCGGTCGGCTGTGGACGGATTTGCGAAACTTGCTATACACTCTTGCACGACTCGGTGTCTCGACCAGTGTTGGAGTCAACTGAACACGGAATCGCCGCAGACATTCTGAGGAGAATACAGGTTGATCGTTCGGGAACTGAGAGCGGTCCAGTCCCAGTTTGGTTTCCTGCCAGCCGATCAACTTCAGGCGCTGGCCAAGAAGATTGACGTCCCGATCACCCGCCTCCACCAGGTTGCCAGCTTCTTCCCGCATTTTCGCCTGACGCCTCCGCCGAAGGCCGACGTGCGCATCTGCCGCGACATGTCGTGCCACTTGCGCGGCGGAGATCGCGTGCGGATGAATCTCGAGGACCGATTCAAGGGCGCGAGCGAGCAGGACGTGACAATTCGCGGCGTGTCGTGCCTGGGGCAGTGCGATCATGCCGTGGCGGTGTCGATCAACGATCGTGTGTTCGCGCCGGCGGACGAAGCGCGCGTCGAGCAGATCGTCCGCGACGTGCTGCTGCAAGGGGAGCTGCCGAAATCCACGCATCGCGATGGCGGCGTGGAGTGTGCATCGAATCCTTACACTGATGGTGAGCGATACGGCGCTGTGCGGCGGCTGGTGGAGTCGCGCGGGTGGAACGCGGCGCTTGAAGCGCTGAAGGCGGCTGGGCTGCGCGGCCTGGGCGGCGCGGGATTTCCCACGGAGATGAAGTGGCAGCTGGTCCGGCAACAGCCTGGGACCGAAAAATATATCGTGTGCAATGCGGATGAGAGCGAGCCGGGCACGTTTAAGGACCGGTTCATTCTGACGCATCTTCCGTTTCTTGTGATCGAAGGAATGATCGTCGCGGGCCTGATCACTGGCGCGCGCAAGGGAATTCTTTACATCCGCCACGAGTACGAAGCGCAGGAACACCTTTGCGAGCGGGAGATTCACCGCTGCTACGAGGCTGGCCTGCTGGGAGCGAAGATTCTCGGCACTGATCTTGCGTTCGATCTGGAGGTTTTCGTCAGTCCGGGCGGATACATCTGCGGCGAGGAGAGCGCGCTGCTCGAAGCGATCGAAGGGAAGCGCGCGGAGCCGAGGAACAAGCCGCCGTTTCCCGGGCAGCAGGGGCTGTGGAACAAGCCGACCGTGATCAATAACGTCGAAACGTTTGCGCATGTGCCGCAGATTCTGGTGCGCGGCGTGGATTGGTACAAGGCGCAGGGTATAAGCGGAACGGCGGGGCTGAAGTTTGTCGGTGTGAGCGGCGATATTGAGAAGCCCGGCGTGTACGAGCTTCCGATGGGGACTCCGATGTCGGATTTGATTTTCCGGCGCGCGGGAGGCGTGCGCGGCGGCAAGAAATTGAAAGCGTTTGCGCCTTCGGGGCCGTCCTCCGGCTATCTTCCGGCTTCGATGGTCGATGTGCACCTCGATTTCAAGTCGCTGGCGGATGCGGGCTCGATGCTGGGCTCAGGCGCTGTCGTGGTATGCGCGGAGGGAACTTGCATGCTCGATATGGCGCTGAGCGCGACACAGTTTTTCAGGAATGAATCCTGCGGCAAGTGCGTGCCGTGCCGCGTGGGCTCGCAGAAGATGGTCGACATTCTCGCGGGATGGTCGCAGGGGCGAGGTGCGGAGGAGGATCTCGCACTGGTGCAGGAGCTTTCGCAGTCGATGGTGCTGACTTCGATTTGCGGGCTCGGGCAAGTGGTTTCCGCGCCGATTGGTTCCGTGCTGAAATATTTTCGCGAGGAAGTCGAGGCGCATATCGCGCGGCGCGAATGTCCCTCGGGGATTTGTTTTTCTGATACACCCGCTCGCAGCACGCCCGCGGTGGCTGCGGCCGTTCCGAGGCTGCTGTGAGTTCCGCGCCCATCATCGACCTCACGATTGACGGCAAGAAAGTGTCCGTGCCGCAAGGAACGACCGTCTTCGACGCCGCTCGGCTCAACGGGATTTCAATTCCAACGCTGTGCCATCAGCAAAACGAGACGCCGGTGGGAGTTTGCCGCGTCTGCGTGGTGGATGCCGGAGGGCGTGTGCTTAGCGCTTCCTGTGTCCGGCCGGCCGAAAACGGCATGAACGTGAGCACGGCGTCAGACAAAGTGCAAGGCGCGCGGCGGACGCTTGTCGAGTTGCTGATGTCCGATCACAGCAGCCCCTGCACGCGACAGCAGCACACGGGCGATTGCGAACTTGAAACGATGGCGCGGCAGATGGGCGTGGGGCAACCGCGCTTTCCGCGACGGTCGAGCGGGCGCACGAAGGACGATTCGTCGCCGAGCATCGCCGTCGATTTCGATGCGTGCATTTTGTGCGACCGATGCATTCGCGGGTGCAACGAGATACGCCACAACGATGTACTGGGGCGCATGGGCAAGGGCGGGACCGCGGGCATCGCGTTCGACAATAACTTGCCGATGGGCAATTCGTCGTGCGTGTCGTGCGGCGAGTGCATGGTTTCGTGCCCTACGGGCGCACTGACAAACAAGATCGCGGCCGGGACTGCGTTTGCGGCGGACGCGGGCGCCGATCAGGTGAGCGTTGAAGAGCTCGAGCAGCTCAGCGTTTTCAAGGGCGTTTCCGGAACGTTTCTGAGCTTGAATCGCGGCGCCGTGGTGCGGCGGACATTTCGGCGCGGCGACGTGATCTGCCGTGAGGGCGAATACGGCTCGACTGCGTTTTACATTCTCGAAGGCAAGGTGCGGGTGTCGATTTCGACCCCATCGCGCACGTGAAGACCGGCGGAGGCTCGCACGGATTGCTCAGCAAGCTGACGAGCGCGCTCGTGCGGCGCAAGGAAGACCAGCGCGAGGAGGAAACGAGCCAGCGATTTATTCCGATTGATGCTCCCGTGGACCTCGCGTATGAAAATCCCGTCGGCGAGCTTGGCCCCGGCGATCTTTTCGGCGAGATGACCTGCATGAGCCTGTATCCGCGCTCGGCGACCGTGCGCGCGGAGACGGATTGCACGATGCTCGAGATGCTGCGCAACGTGCTCGATATTTTGCAGCGCAACAAGAATTTCCGGGCGGCGCTCGACAAATCCTACCGGCAGCGC